>CBDHHF010000009.1:0-192429 GCA_965263205.1 Rhodothermales bacterium | reverse complement strand
GTAGCCGGTTTGGGCCTGGATATCTCGGAGCTGCCAGGTAGGAACGCCATTAATCACGGCACGCGCTCGAATACGCGCACCGATGGCATCGAGGTTTGATGCCATGCCGGTCAAATTGAGTTTGAGCCAAGCGCTTGCATTTCCTTCATTGATAAAAAGCGTATTCGGCAGCTCGTCACTGGTTGCGCTGTTTTTGCAATTGGCAAAGGCCAAATCCTGGGCGCCATCATTGTTGATGTCGCCCCAGGCTACACCAAATGAACACACAGCTTCGTTCCCTTCGAACTCGCTAGATACATCGATGAAGCTACCATCTCCCTGATTTTGAAAAAGGGCATTGGAGAGGTTGTTATTGCAAAAGCCGTTGCTAACAGCAAGGTCTAAGTCACCATCATTGTCGTAATCGGCAAACGCCGAACCAAAAGAACAGGTGCTTGCGCTGGTAATGGGATCGTTGCTAATGGCTTCAAAAGTGCCATCTCCCATATTCCTGAATAGTTGGTCGGGTAGTGGGCGGAAAAAGTTCGAGTTGCCGACAAACAGGTCGAGGTCACCGTCGTTATCAATGTCGCCCCAGGAAGCAGTCATACTGCCTCGGCTGTCGGTTACAATCAGGCCTTCCGTGAGCTTTTCGAAACCACCGCCGCCCGTGCCCCAGAAGAGATCGTTGGCGTTTGCACCTTCGTTGGCAACAAAGATATCAGTGATGCCGTCGTTGTTGAAATCGCCCCAGATTGCACCACGGCTGGGTTCATTGTCGTTGACCAGTGGATGGCTGTTGATGCGAACAAAGGTATCGTTTTTCAGATTGCAGTACAGGTAGTTGTTGGCCTGCGTACCGCTGTTGGTGACGTAGAGGTCGAGCCACCCGTCGTTGTCATAATCGCCAAAGGCTGCTGTTTCAGCAAACGAGCCGCTGACGATGCCGGCATTGCCTTTGTAGTTTAGCGAACCCGCGCCGTCGTTGAGGTAGAGTAAATCTGCAGCGCCATACCAACTCGAAACGATGCCATCGAGGTTGCCGTCGTTGTTGTAGTCTGCAAAGCTGGCACCATCAGATGGGGAGGAGGCCTGTACGATGGCCATGTCGGTTATCTGTACGAGCGTGCCAGTGCCATCGTTCAAATAGAGCAGGTCTTTCTGGCCGCCTTTGCAGGCCATTGGAAATGTACAAGTCATCCCAGCCGTCCTTGTTCAAATCGATAAAATTGACACTGCGGCTATCGGTTGGCGTGTTGGGTATAGTGTCGGATGCATTGACAAAGACCTGGGCATGGACTGTTGTATGTGACAGCACAACAACCAGGCATAACAGGCTCAAGAACGTAACGCGAGATATATTCTTGCAGGTGATAGCCGATGCTTGATAAGAACGGATGTCATGCATGTTGACGCGTGTATCGGGAATCGTGGACATGGTTTGCCTCGTGATTTTTGGCAAACATAGGCACTGCTAGGGACGGGCTCAGGCAAATGAGAAGTACACACGATACGTCCTGATATAGAGCATGATTGTGTAGATGTTGGCCACTTGTGGGGCGGAATGGGTTATTCAGCGGCAATAACCTGTCGAACAGATCTTTTCCGGAGAATAGTCCGGCTTTTTTTAGATCTTTGAGCGATGCAAACACGCGTATTGCGACATATCATTTTCTGGCTGCTCTTTGTGACGCTGTATGTGATCAGAGATCTACTTTTCCCGCCACCCTCTGATTTGGTGTACCCGCTTGGCCAGCGTATTGCGCGGTTCTTTTTTAGCGAACTGGTCGTGCTGCCCTGGAAGGCCATTCCGTTTTATACGCTATTTTACTTCCTCATCCCGCGCTACTTTAGCAAAGGGGCTTACGTTAAAACTTCTCTTTTCTTTGTCCTCATTTTGGCCTGTTGTGTTGTCGGGTACCGGTCGATGATAGCTCCCATAAGCGAAGTACTGTACAACGAAACACCGGATTTCAATGTGTATAGTTTAAAACGACTACTATACACAACGACCGATGTGCTGCCGGCACTCGGACTTGCTGCCTCTGCAAAATTGCTGCTTGGTAGCATGGCATTCCGCAAAAAAGAAGCTGCGCTTAAAGAAGAAAAGCGGGCAGCAGAGCTGAACTTTCTGAAAGCCCAGACCAACCCACACTTTCTGTTTAACACGCTTAATAACCTTTACGGTCTGGCGCGAAAAGACGACGAGCATACGGCCGACTACATCCTCAAATTGTCGAACATCGTACGGTATATTCTGCAGGAGTGTAGCAGTCCGCTGATTCCTGTTGCTAACGAAGTCACCGTTATTCGGGATTACCTGGATCTGGAAAAACTACGCTATGATGAACGCTTGCTCGTTGTGTTTAACGAAGAGCTCGAAGATCCCCAGGCGAGGATCCCGCCGCTCTTGCTGTTGCCTTTTGTAGAAAACGCGTTTAAACATGGGGTAAGCGAGACGCGGAAAGAAGCGTTTATCACGATCGAGCTTCGCATTGCCGGCGGTGTGCTCGACTTTTATGTAATCAATGCACGTGGGGAAGATGAGCCGGCACATGCCGCCGGCATTGGACTCCAGAACGTAAAACGACAGCTGAACTTGCTTTATGGCGACAAGTACACGTTAAGCGCTGCGCCCGAAGGCGACGTCTACAACGTGCACCTGCGCATCCATTTAGATGAAGTCCATGGATCCTGATTCGCTCAAATGTCTGATTATCGAAGACGAGCCCATTGCGGCTGAGGTCTTGCGCGACTACATCGATCAGGTGGCGTTTCTCGACCTGCGGGGGCATTGCACCGACGCTGTTTTTGCGTTGGAGCATCTACACAAGGAGCCTGTCGATGTCATTTTTCTCGACATCCATCTCCCCAAGCTAAAAGGATTAGATTTCCTACGGAGCCTGCAGCAGCGGCCGCAAACCATTTTGACAACAGCCTATCACGAATACGCACTGGATGGGTTTGAAGAGGGGGTGGTGGATTACCTGATGAAGCCCATCGCGTTCTCGCGTTTTCTTAAAGCTGTGAATAAGCTGGACCGAAAAGCGAAGCCGGCGCAATTTGCAACGGAAACGCCGGCCAGCCCCTCAAGGACGCCCATTCCGCTTTTTCAACGTCAACAAACAAATGGTGCGGGTCTTTTACGATGAGATGCTGTACGTGGAGAGTTTGAAAGACTACAGCCAAATTGTGACCGCGGAAGAAAAAATTGTAACCCGTGGCCAGATCGGCGAAATGGAATCGCTGTTGGAAGCCCACGGTTTTGTACGCATCCACCGCTCCTATGTCGTTAACCTGGCCCACGTCAAGGCATACTCCGCCATCGAAATAACCGTCGGCAGCAAGCAATTCCCCATCGGCCGGAGTTACAAGGCATCGGTGTCAAAAGCCCTGGCAACGTACTTCAATCAAACCTAAGTTATATCAAAAGGTCTGTTCAACAACAACCTTTAACTTCCAACCTTAAACCTTTAACATATCCCGTACGTATACATTTTTATTCGCTCCTCAACACGTCGATATATTGCAAATAAACGCCTCTGTCGCGTAAATTTTGCCCCATCTTTAGTTTTTCCCTATTGCCTTACAGCTATGCAATATTATCACCCGATCGAATGCGGTCCTGCCGCTGGTATTTGTTTGTTGTATGTTTAATTCTCTCAGGCTGCGGCCGCGAAAACTTCGCTTGGGAGAGGGATATCCGGAGCCTTTTTATGGGCAGTTACTGATGGGCGATTCGCTAGTAGCCCCACAGCCGCAAGCGGTATCTGAGCGGGTATTTGAAGATTCTGCGTTTGTTGTGGTGAAACAGTTTACGTGTACACCCGAATGCTGCAACCCCCGATACACCAACTGCAGCGAATTTTATCAGCGCCAGCAGTTCGCGCCGTTGTCGATGCTGCTGAGCGAATATCTCTATGTGCTCGATCAGGAGAGTCCTGGTACGGTTATTAAATATGCGTATTGCTGATGGGCTAGTATTGTAGATGTGCTTTAAAAGTTGATGATATGCAAGAGTGAAGCATGGTGGAGGGGTAAACATGCGGCTATTAAAGTCAGAATGAAGTAGCTTTGGATCTGCGGGAGCTGAAGCAAGACAGTATCGTGAGAATTACAACGGATGGTCGAACGTCTGGATAGACATGGACGCTGCCGCATGCGAGGGATGCCGATGGTGGCAGATAATGGATCATTTGTGTACTGGCTGGCATCCATGAAAACTGAAGCCCTTTTCCACAGCTATACTGCAGTCGGCATGGAAAAAGCAGCATGCGCATTTGCGGTACTGACAAACCTGACAAGGTATCTGATTAAACGACACACCTTATCCAGGCCATGGTATGGGCTTTCATTGGGGAAGGTGTTTCCGATGGCTCGCACTTCCTTTCGTTTATGCCGGCCTCATGGGGGGCGGTTTGCTAAGCTACAACATGGACGGCTCGCTGCAGATATTATCCGCCAATCCATTCATACATAATGATTTCCCGGGATTGCTTACCTGATACAACACAGGTTGTTAATCCATCGGGTATGGTATTCAACATGGATGGCGTAAAAGGACAGCAGATTCCAATGAATGTCGTGGCGACGGAGACCTACTACCAGTTCTATTCCGTAATTTGACGAAGATCCGGAATGGCATGCAACGTGGCGATGGGATGCCTATCGAGTACGACTTCAGGGGACTACCTAAATACTCAATTCGTCCGAAGTTACCATATTGTGGCTACAACTTTCATTACCAGAAACGCACATCTATGCCCACTGCCTAAACGAAGGCTTCTTCCAGTTGAAACGGGCTGATGCTGTCCAGCCGGCCGGTGAAGCCCTTGCGCTGTCCAATTAAACAATGGGCTGAAAAATCTTGCCTGTAATCGGGTGTGATAACACAACGGACGACACAGGCTCCCCAATTTCCAGCAGCTTGTTCAGGAACTGCTCCATGTGTGCCATGGACGTGAACGCCGTGAGCATGATTAACGAACTGGTCCCGGTTGTGCGGTAACACTCTAACACTTCCGGCATGGCATCCAGCTTTTTGATGGCCATTTCAAACTGGTTGCGGTCTACCTGCAGGTGGACAATGGAGCGCGCGGTATACCCCATCTTTTCAGGATCCACCGTTGCCCGGTAGCCCGTGATGACGCCGGCATCTTCCATCTTTTGTACGCGCTCTTTTACCGCCGGCGCTGACAGTCCCACCGATCTGCCTATCTCTGCATAACTCGCCCGGCCTTGTTTTTGTAAGAGGGCCACTATGCGGCCGTTCAATTCATCCATGCTGATTTTTGGAATCGAAAGTGTTAGTAGGAAAATTACATTGATCCGAAAGGATATCGACCTGATTTCTTTTTGATCCGTCTTTACGGCCGCTATCTGCATTTCTTTTATTTAAGAACTCCCCTGGCTTAAAGACAAATTGCACTTCAGATGAACACAACAACCAGAACCATCCGTGCACCCCGCGGCACCACCCTGCATTGCCAGGGCTGGCATCAGGAAGCCGCGATGCGCATGCTGATGAACAACCTCGACCCGGAAGTGGCAGAGCATCCGGAATCGCTCATTGTGTATGGCGGTAGCGGAAAAGCTGCCCGCAACTGGGAAAGTTATGCGGCCATCATAAAAACGCTCCAGCGCCTGCGCAGCGATGAAACGATGCTGGTGCAGAGCGGCAAACCGGTAGGTGTATTTCGTACGCACGACGAAGCGCCGCGGGTGTTGATTGCCAACGCGAACCTGGTGCCCAAGTGGGGGACCTGGGACGAATTCCGCCGGCTCGAAGCTTTAGGCCTTACGATGTACGGCCAGATGACGGCCGGCTCCTGGATCTACATCGGTACACAGGGCATCTTGCAAGGCACGTACGAAACCTTCGCGGAGTGCGCACGCCAACACTTTGGTGGCTCACTCAAAGGCAAACTGGTTGTGACGGGCGGACTTGGCGGTATGGGTGGCGCGCAGCCGCTTGCAGCCACGATGAATGGCGCTGCGTTCCTTGGTGTAGATGTGGATGCTTCCCGCGTTCAGCGTCGCGTGGAATCTGGCTATTGCGATGTGATGCTTGATGATCTGGATGAAGCGCTGGCGCGTGTGCTCGATGCACGGGTAAGAGGTGAGGCGCTTTCAGTAGGGCTGGTTGGCAATATTGCAGAGGTACTCCCTGTGCTTGTGCAGCGTGACATTGTGCCGGATGTGCTGACCGATCAAACATCTGCGCATGACCTGATGGTTGGCTATCTACCGGCAAACATGGACATCGAAACCGCAAATACGTTGCGTGAAAGTGATCCAGATGGATACCGGAATGCTGTACTCGATTCCATGGTTGTGCACGTAGATGCCATGTTGGCGCTGCAGCAGAAAGGCGCTGTGACTTTCGATTATGGCAACAACCTGCGCGGCCAGGTGGCTGATCATCGCGGCAAAGCAGATGCGTTTGACATTGAAGGATTTGTGCCGGCGTTTATCCGGCCGCTCTTCTGCCGTGGATCTGGACCGTTTCGCTGGGCTGCTTTGTCGGGTAACCCCAATGACATTGCGGTGACCGACAACATGGTCCTGGAGACGTTTCCTCAGAATGAAGCGCTTTCCCGGTGGATCCACAAAGCCCGGGAGCAGGTGCATTTTCAGGGATTGCCGGCGCGCATTTGCTGGCTGGAATACGGCGAACGTGCAGAACTTGGTGCCCGTTTCAACTGGCTGGTGGAGAAAGGCAAGGTGGAAGCACCGCTTGTCATTGGGCGCGACCACCTCGATTGTGGCTCAGTTGCCTCACCCAACAGGGAAACAGAAAGCATGAAAGACGGCTCCGATGCCATTGCGGATTGGCCGCTGCTTAACGCGATGTTGAACACGGCCTGTGGCGCGAGTTGGGTGTCATTGCATCATGGTGGCGGTGTAGGTATAGGCTACTCGATGCACTCGGGGATGGTGGTTGTAGCTGACGGTACGCGCAAAGGAGGAGAGCGGCTTACCCGGGTACTCACCGCAGATCCGGGTACAGGTGTGATGCGCCATGCAGATGCCGGCTACGACGAGGCCGTGGAGACCGCCAATGCACGAGGTATTGATCTTCCAATGATTAATGGGTGAGGGAGATGGCAGATGTCGTACAAGATATAATCCTGCAACATGTGCCCTTGCAGCACCTAGCAGTTGCACTTGAGGAGCGGATAACCGCATTGAGGCAGGATGGAGAATCCGTGCTAGCAAGCCGGTCGGTTGTCACCGATGCGCTTGATAGCAATGACGCCCATTACGGCATCAACACAGGGTTTGGCTACCTCAAAAACGTGCGCATCGACCGTGACCAGGTTTCTGCATTGCAGCACAACTTGTTGCTCTCGCATGCGGTTGGGGTTGGAGAACTGATTCCCAAACCCATTTGCCGGCTGATGTTACAGTTGAAAATCCATGCATTGGGGCAGGGCTATTCGGGTGTTTCACCGCAGACGTTCGATCGTTTGCTGTTTTTCGCCGAGCGGGATCTGATCCCGGCTATTCCCCGGCAGGGAAGCGTAGGCGCATCGGGCGATTTGGCCCCGCTTTCACACATGGCGCTTCCGCTTATTGGTTACGGCTTTTTCTGGGATGCTGCGGGTAAAGATGTCATCGCTGCTGAAACCATACTCGAGCATGAGGGCCTGGCTCCAGTAACGTTGGGGGCCAAGGATGGTCTGGCGCTGATCAATGGCACGCAATTGATGACAGCGTACGGTGCTTATGTCTTACAACGCGCCTTCAGCTACCTGAAGTTTGCAGATATAGTAGCTGCGATGAGTCTGGAAGCGTTGCAGGGGAGTGTGGCACCCTTTGATGCACGCATTCACCAATTACGCCCGCACCAGGGGCAGTTGGAAGTGGCTGAGAATGTCCGCCGGCTCCTCGTTGATAGTGAAATTCTGGAGTCGCACAGAAACTGCGGCAAAGTACAAGATCCATACAGCCTGCGCTGTGTCCCACAGGTACACGGGGCGTCACGTGACAACATCCGGCACGCAGCATCGGTTGTCGAAACAGAAATCAACGCGGTAACCGACAACCCGCTTGTATTTCACAACGGCGATATTTTAAGCGGTGGTAATTTCCACGGGCAACCCCTTGCGCTTGTCCTCGATCTAGCTGCCATTGCGCTTGCTGAGCTGGGCAGTATTTCGGAGCGGCGCACGTACTTACTACTTGAGGGGCACGACGGTTTGCCGGCGCTGCTGATGCACGAGACAGGTATCAATTCCGGGTTTATGATTCCCCAGTACACAGCCGCGGCACTCGTTTCAGAAAACAAGGTATTGTGTCATCCAGCCTCGGTTGATTCAATTCCTACCTCGCTGGGTCAGGAAGACCACGTTAGTATGGGCAGCATCGGTGCGCTCAAGCTTTTGCAAGTGATGCAAAACGTCGAGCAGATTCTGGCCGTTGAGCTATTCACCGCCGCACAGGCGCTCGACTTCCGGAAACCACTTGTGCCCGGCAAAGGCATTGCAGTTGCGCATGATTACATCCGCAAGATTGTCCCGCATGGCGAAAAAGATTACTACTTCAAGCACGACTTGATCAAATGTGCGGAGGTGGTACAGTCTGGTAATCTCGTTGCTGCTGTTGAACAAGAGATTGGAGCGCTACGATGATGCGACAAGCCCTTGTGAATATTGGCAAACTGGTTACATGCAAGCCTGAAGGTGGACAGGGGGCACTCCATGCGATCAACCAGGCGGCACTGGTATGGGAAGGTGGCACCGTGCAGTGGGTCGGCCGGCAGCAGGACATGCCGGCACACTACCAGACGGCACGCCGGCACGATGCAAAAGGTATGCTTGTGGTCCCCGGGTTGGTAGACTGCCACACACACCTGGCATTTGGCGGCTGGCGGACCGACGAATTTGAGATGCGCGCCTTGGGCCGGCCATACCTCGACATCGCGCGAGCCGGGGGCGGTATCGCTGCCTCGATGGCCAGCACCCGAGCAGCTACCGAAGACGAGCTCTATGAAAAAGCCCTGGCTATACTCCGCGAGATGGTAGCGCTTGGCATCACAACCGTTGAGTGTAAAACCGGGTATGGGTTGACCCTTGAAGATGAACTCAAGGTGCTCCGCGTTTATCGCCGGCTGGCCGATACGCAGCCTGTACGTATCAGGCCGACGCTCCTGGCTGCCCACATTGTGCCGCCTGAATTCAAAGAAAACCGCCGTGCTTACATCGATCTGATTATCGAAAAGATGCTGCCGGCTGTTGCAGAGGAGTCGCTTGCGGCATTTTGTGATGTCTTTGTTGAAGACACGGCTTTTTTGCCGGAAGAAGCTACAGCAATTTGCCATGCAGCCGCCGGCTACGGGTTGCGTGCAAAACTGCACGTAGATCAGCTGCACGATGGAGGAGGCGCTGCCCTTGCCGCACAACTGAATGCCATTTCTGCCGATCACCTGGAGTTTGCTTCCCCGGAAGGGATTGCGGCCATGGCAGAAGCTGGCGTTGTAGCGGTGAGCTTGCCGTTTGCCTCGTTCAACTTGCGCCAACCCGCCATGCCGGCGCGGGCGTTTATCGACGCAGGTGTGCCAGTGGCCGTTGCAACAGACTTTAATCCTGGCTCAGCCCCAAGTTTTCATTTACCGACCGCGATGTATATGGCCTGTATTATGCAATACATGGCGCCTGCTGAAGTACTCAAAGGAGCAACACACTACGCAGCAAAGGCCGTTGCAATGGAAAATGAGGTGGGCACCCTTGCACCCGGGTTCAACGCTGATTTTGCTGTTATCAATGCACCCGATGTAAACCACTGGATGGGGCATTTGCGACCCAATGCAGCACAGCTCACCGCCATTAATGGCAACATCGTACACCGGAGAGAGAAATTTGTCTGATGCTAGTACCTGCAAATATCGCTACACCTGATACAGCCGATGACGATCGGCGGTTGGGCCATTGGCTTATCAATCAGTCACAGCCCGGAGGAGCACGCGTTGCACTGATTGGCTTTCCGAGCGATGAAGGCGTAAAGCGGAACGGAGGGCGTCCCGGTGCGGCACAAGCCCCCGACGCCATCCGAACGCTGCTGTACCGATTGACACCCGATGCCCGGCAATATGCCAACTGGTGTAGTTTACTGGAGCAAACGACCGATCTTGGCAATGTAGCGATTACCGGTGACGTCGCAGCCGACCAGGCTTTGCTTGGCAGCGTACTTGCGCCCCTTATCCGGCAAGGTATTGTACCTGTTGTGCTTGGCGGAGGGCACGAAACAGCTTTTGGTCACTTCCTGGGGTATGCCGGCGCTAAACAACCCGTGCACATCCTCAACATTGATGCGCATGCTGATGTCCGCCCCCTGAGAGACGGACAGCCCCATTCGGGCTCCCCATTTTATCAGGCGTTGCTCCATGAAAGCGGATCCTGTGCGCATTATGCTGTGTTGGGACTTTCGCCAACTTCTGTAGCGCATGCACACGTAGCATTTATGGAAACGCACAATTGTGCCTGCTACTGGCGTGATGAAATGAACCTGGCTTTTGTGCAAGAGTACTTTGCCGGCCTTGAGCATCCTACTTTGCTTACGCTAGATATGGACGTGGTGCGACAGGCTGAGGCGCCCGGGGTGAGCGCGCCGGCGGCCGATGGGATTCCACTAAAGCTGCTGTACAACATTGCTTATCTGGCCGGTAAATCCACCAACATCACATCGCTAGATCTTGTTGAAGTAAATCCACAGGTTGACAACGATTTCAGGACAATTCGTGCAGCAGCCGTTACTTTGTGGTATTTTTTGTGTGGCGTTGCTGAGCGACAGGTTTAACGCAACGAAAAGAATAGTTAATTGAGTCATGTTACGCAGGTTGTGTACAACAACGCCATAAAACGGGCTTGTGGCAAAGCAGAAAGCCCTGATGGTAATCGATTTGCACACAGCTATCAAACATCAGTAATTAAAGTATTCCGTTTGTTTGCCGTTTTCTTAAGCGTTGAGGCATAGTACTTGTTCGCCTATCGAACACCGTCAAATACATGCCGGCCGCACCTTTCTTCCCAACTTCCTTTATGCTGAATAGCATTTTTGCTCCGATTCGTGTCGTTTTATACATCTTCACCGCCTGTCTTTTCCTGGGCGCGGCTTTTGGATATCAGGCTGTGCAGAAAAAGAAGGCGTTGCAGTGGCGTACGCTAAATGATCAAAATAGTCTGCAGGCACGGCATGAAAACGCGTATGTTGAGGCTAATGGCAAGTTTTACTTGATGGGCGGGCGCGGCAGCCGGCGTGTAGAGATTTACGATCCTGCAGACAGCACCTGGTCGACAGGATCGCTGCCGCCCGACAACATGCAGCTTCATCACTTTCAGGCAGTAGCGATCGGCGACACCATTTACATTATCTCGGCCTATACGGATACGTTTCCCGATGAAAACGCTGTCGAAGAGGTGCTGAAGTACGCGGTAAACACAGATCAGTGGGTTGTGGGCTCAACGATACCTGCTGCAAGGCGGCGTGGATCAGGAGGGGCTGTGCTTTACAATGGGAAAATCTACCTCGTGGGTGGAAGCACGGGGGGGCATGGCAATAACGCAGTAAGGAAAAATCAATTTGACGAATACGATCCGGTGACGGATACCTGGACTACACTACCAGACGCGCCTTTTGCACGCGATCATGTGCATGCCGCTGTTGTTGGAGACAAACTCTACGTTACTGGTGGGCGCAACGGGAGCAATGGCGACAATGTAGAGGAGGTTGATGTGTATGATTTCAACGCCGGCTCCTGGAGCACGTTGCCTTCATCAGGCGACATGCCTATACCTCGCGCAGGTGCAGCCTCGGTAGCAGTTGGGAATTACGTGGTTGTGATTGGCGGCGAAAGTACACGCGATCTGGCACACGATGAAGTGCATGCACTCAATACGCTGACCAATACCTGGATTACGATGGATGCACTGGGTACCGGCCGGCATGGGACCCAGGCGATTTTCTATAACGAAAATATTTACATCGCATCAGGTTCAGGCATGAAAGGGGGGAGTCCTGAGCTTACTTCTCATGAAGTGCTTGAAACGGACGGAGCAACGGTGCTGCCTGTAGAGTTGGCTCCCGGTTTTCGCGCTACGGCCAATAATAATGAAGTCACCCTTAGGTGGCGCACGCTCTCTGAAACGAACAACGCGGGATTTGAGGTTGAGCATAACATTGAAGGGCGTTTCAGCGCTGTCGGGTTTGTGCGCGGTGCCGGCACAACTACGGAGGTGCAAGACTATCAGTTTACACTGACCGATTTGCCACCAGGGCGGCATGTGTTTCGTCTAAAGCAAATCGATTTTGATGGTACGTTTGCGTATAGCCCACAAACCATGGTGTTTATTCAGGTTGCCAACGCTGTGCATCTGGGAGATGTGTATCCCAATCCTTTAAACCCTGAAGGCCGATTTACCCTGACGCTCGCCCAATCTCAGGAGGTCACGATTGGCGTGTACGACATGCTGGGCCGGCGTGTAGCCACGGTGCACGAGGGGCAACTTGTGGGGCAGATTGCCCACACCTTTTCGCTGAATGCATCAAACCTTGCCGGTGGTAAATACCTGGTGGTTGCTGAAGGGCGTAACTTCACCGTTTCAACACCATTTACCGTACTCAAATAAGCAAAGCAGCGCAGGGATATCGCGTGTCTTCTCCACCTGTCTGAATTTTTTTGCGGAAATAGCCGATTCTACTTGAATCTGAGTGCGCTGCCTCTTTTTTTGTCTTCCTACCCTCCAGTACGCTTCACAATGCAAGGTTTAGCTATTGCCTGATCTTTTCTATAGGATCAAGGGCCTGTGTTGTGTTGAACGGAGACCCTCAATACGTTATTTGGAGATAACGATGGCGACCTCACTCTCAATCACCCAGGTTATCATTCGCCTGGGCCTGCCGCTGATTATGGTCCTCGCTGGCCTTGGGGGCATGATGTGGTTTGATGCTGAGCCCCCACCTGACGCCCCGGAAGGCATGACCTACATTCCGGGAGGCAAAACAATAATTGGTTCGGAAAAAGGCTTGCCGATGGAGAAGCCTACCTTTAAAACTGAGGTTGCTCCTTTCTACATGGATACCCACCCGGTGACCGTTGCGCAGTTCAGAGCGTTTGTTGAAGCGACCGGTTACGTCACCCAGGCTGAGTCATTTGGTGATGCGGCCATTCTGAATATGGAAACCTATGCCTGGATGTTGCTTCCCGGCGCTACCTGGCAATACCCACTGGGCCCGGAAGGCTACAAGGCAGAAGACAACCACCCGGTCACGCAGGTCTCCTGGAATGATGCGGTTGCTTACGCGGCATGGGCCGGCAAACGATTGCCTACAGAAATCGAATGGGAGCACGCAGCGCGTGGCGCTGAAGCCGCGCCACATCAATACGCCTGGGGCAACGTGCTCTATGCTGATGGTAAAGCGAAAGCCAATACCTGGGAAGGTACATTCCCCGTGCACAATTCTGGCGCAGATGGCTACCTGTTTACTTCGCCGGTTGGAGCCTTTGGCAAAACACCCCTCGGGTTGACCGATATGGGCGGTAACGTGTGGGAGTGGACCGATAGCTGGTATATATCTTACAAGGACCGCGACGCTGCTTATACACCAACGCAACAAAGTGAGCGGGTGCAGCGTGGTGGGTCGTTCCTTTGCAACCCTGGCTATTGCCACGGATATCGGGTATCTGCACGGAGCCATTCAACACCTGAATCTTCCCTTTTTCACGTAGGCTTCCGTACAGTAAAAGACATTTAATCGTTCGCGTAGTGCTGACCTCCGGCTCGTTTCGTGAGAAGGTCAGAGCAAGTTACCCACCTTTAACGATTTCAGCCATGCAATACATTCCGCTTTGGGTGCGGTGTGGGTTTTTGGTGTTTTGCTTCATTCTGATAGGGTGTCAGTCCACCCCCTGATCAGGCAAGGGTACCCAATATTGTCATCATTCTGGCAGATGACATGGGATACTCGGATCTGGGGAGTTATGGCGGAGAAATTGAAACGCCCTATCTGGACATGCTTGCTTCGCGTGGGCTACGCTTTACGCAATTCTACAACGCTGCGCGCTGTTGTCCTACACGGGCGTCGCTACTCACGGGGCGGTATCCGCACGAAGCCGGCATGGGCGGCATGGTGAGCAGTATAGATAGCGATCCTGAATCTGGGCCGTACCAGGGCTACCTCAAGGAGAATGTCGAAACCCTTGCCGAGCGGTTAAAAGCAGCGAACTACAGCACCTACCTCTCTGGTAAATGGCATGTTGGAGAAAAAGAAGCCCACTGGCCGCGAAAGCGTGGCTTTGACCGGTTCTTTGGCCTCATCAGCGGGGCAAGTAGTTATTTTGAAGTGATAAAAGATCAGCCTCGCGTGCGGCAGATGGCGCTCGACGATGACCCCTGGGAGCCGCCGGCGGAAGGGTTTTACATGACCGATGCCATCACCGATTATGCAACCCAATTTATCGAAGACCACGTTGCAGATCATTCGCGTCGGAAGCCGTTTTTTCTGTACGTCCCGTACACAGCCCCGCACTGGCCACTCCATGCACTCGAATCTGATGTCGCCCGGTATGAAGGCGTGTACGATGTTGGTTGGGACTCCATCCGTGTTGCCCGGTACGAACGACAGGTGGCATCGGGGATTATCGATGGGCAGTGGGCGTTGCCTGCGCGCCCTGCGGGCATGCCGGCCTGGGAAACGGTTGAGAACAAAAAAGAATGGAGTCGACGGATGGCTGTCTACGCTGCCATGGTAGATCGCATGGACCAGGGCATTGGCCGTATCCTGAAAGCACTCGATGAAACCCGTACCATTCGCAACACCCTGATCATTTTTCTATCAGACAACGGCGGCTCTGCAGAGAATGTAACGGGTCGAAAGTTACACGACGCGAGCAAGCGCATCGGGGAGAAAGGGTCGTATGCCGCTTATCGAGAGCCGTGGGCCTTCGTATCAAATACGCCATTCCGACAATACAAATCCTGGACACACGAAGGCGGCATTGCGACCCCCATGATTGTGTATTGGATGCGCGGCATCTCAACACCTGGCCGTATTATCCACCAGCCCGGTCACCTGGTAGATTTGATGAGCACAAGCCTTGAGCTTGCGCGTGTTGAGCCGGATGACAGCTTACCTGGTATCAGCTTGCGCCCTCATTTTGATGGGGAAACCGCACCGGAGCACAATGGCCTTTATTGGGAGCACCTGGGCGCACAAGCTGTGCGTCAGGGGCCCTGGAAGCTTGTCAAAGGCCGCAATGCGGAGGCATGGGAGCTGTACAACCTGAAGTCAGATCGCAACGAGCGTTACAACCTCGCCACCCAATACCCGGACCGTGTAAACCAAATGGCCAACGATTGGCAACGCTGGGCCGAACGAACAGGTGTGTTCGACCGGCCCTAAGTGCACGCACATCAATCCTGTCGGATTGATGTGCGTGCTGTTGAACGTTGCAAGTTACAGGTATATGGTTTTTGGGCCTTTACCATAGAGTTTGCTTGATCACGCCTTGCTGCCAACAAAATAGCGCATCATACATCCATTATCTTTACGGTGACTGAGTACAAGTGCCATGTGTACAGGATTGCTTTCTTATTCGTAAATCGAACGCAGTGACCACACAGAAACACTGTTGGCGTCAACAGACCCTTCGTTTGACCACAAGGCCAGCGAGTGGGTTGCTTCTTCCGGGAAGATTCGGTCGGTAATTGATACCAGCCCACCGTCTGCGAGGACCTCTACAGAAGAGCGATCAACAAATACATGCAATGCTAATTGACCGTCTGAGAGCTTCAGAGGAGCTTCGTGTATCGCGGCAAAGTCTTCGTGGAAGTCCGAAATGCCCGAACGCGTACGGTCAACGTAGAGTACTTCGCGCGTTGCATCGTAGCCAATTATGGTGGCTTTGTCTCCGTCGCCATGTTTAATTGTCAAGCCGGCGGCCGAGGCGTCATTCAGCGCAAGCGTGCCACTGAATTCCAATAAGCCAGCCTCTGAGCCCGCAATAGCTTCGGTCCCGTCGACGCTAATTTGTTCGTCCGCTACCAGCGCATCATTGCGGAGGGATTCCATCTCCCGTACGGCACGTTGTGTCAGGCGCAAGCCGTCGGGTGTGTTGCGGAGCTGCAAGGTACGCGGCATGCTTTGCGCACTACGCCAGGGTGAAGTCGGGATATCCTGTGCGTACTGCCAGTTATTCATCCAGGCCAGGAAAATGCGCCGGCCATCATTTTCCGGTATGTCAGAGAATGATACACCCGCGTAGAAGTCAGCGCCATAGTCTATCCACAGCGTTAGATCGTCGGGATTGTCGTTGGTAAACGTAGTCCCGTCAAAAGTACCAACATAGTACTGGCCTCCAGAGCCGCCGGCAACGGCGCCGCTACCGATATCAACTTCCAGTACCCAGCGTGTTTCAGATGTACCTTCGATAGGCAACTCGAATAGATCCGGACATTCCCAGATACCCGCCGTTGAGCCGGCCGGCCCAAAATCGCTCAGGAATTCCCACGATTTCAGGTCATCCGATGCATAAAATTGCACCTTGTACTCTTTCGGGAGCGCGACAACCATAATCCAGCGCGCTGTGCCCTCATGCCAGAGCACCTTCGGATCGCGGAAATCTTTCATGTTGAGATCGATTACCGGGTTATCAGCATACTTGGTCCACGTGCGTCCGTTGTCCGTACTGTAGGCGATATGTTGGGTTTGTCGAGTTTCCTCATGCCCCGTGTAGATCGCAACCATCGGCGGGTTGTCAGGGGTGCCAAAACCACTGGTATTCTGATGATCTACAACAGCGCTACCCGAGAAAATCATCACGCCATCCTCTTCATACAAGGCAACGGGCAGGTGCTCCCACGATACAAGATCCGGACTCACCGCGTGTCCCCAACTCATGTGGCCCCATTTATCACCAAACGGATTGTATTGGTAGAAGAGATGGTATTCACCGGCGTGATACACCAGGCCATTCGGATCATTCATCCAGTTTTCAGCCGGCGAAAAATGAAATTGGGGACGACTCGGTTCGTCGAAATCACGCGCTTCTTGTGCAGGTGGCTGGCTTTCATTACAGCCTGCCATCACAAAGAACAGGAGTAAAAGCGTCAGAACATTTGCAACTTCTGGCGTAAGATCAGAAAAAGAAAGGTGTAGCGGCATTGTTTTAACTGATTACATGGTATCATACGCAGGATGCGTAAAATTTTTCAGACCATAATACCGATCTGTTGGCTTATTGTCTACCTGGCAACGGGGGAAGCCATTGCTCAACCGCTTACCGTCACAATGGTTGTTGATGGCGATAAACTTGTGTTATCGGATGGTAGCAAAATTCGATTGGCCGGGATCGATGCGCCTGAGGTACATCCCTCGGAGAAATTATCGCGCGACGCATTGACCAACGGGAAAAGTGAGCAGCGTGTGATTCATCAGGGCCGGCAGGCTGCTGCGCATCTAGCTGCGATGGCTGGCGGGCAGCATGTACGCGCTGTGTTTGTTGCACACCTCGGGTACGAAGCATACAAGCCGGCGATGGTATACGTTACTGATGAACAGGGGAAGATTCGTTACGGGATAAACCAGAAAATGGTTGAAGATGGCTTTGCAGTTGCTGTAGTAGATGAACAGCAGGTAGCTACACAACGATTTGAAGCACTAGAAACGCAGGCCAGACTGGAAAAACGCGGACTTTGGGTGACAAACGAAATCTTTATTGCGCCACGCGCCGTCACGTCTCAAAAAGCAGATCCCTTTACCATGTCAGGAAAGTGCATGCGTAATGATGCATGTGTATGGATAAGCGTAGGAGAAATTGACCAGAGTCTGGGATGTGGAATTCTAAACCTGGTAAACGGTGCCCGTGTGCGCTACAGTAGGGAAGGGATGTGGGGTTGAAAATGCGCCCGGAATTTTGTTTATTAGTTGGACTAATGCGTCCTCTCGCGCTGAAAAAGCGTTTTAGAAGTGCTTTCTAAAAGAGGTGCGAGACGGAGGCCATACCCACCATGTAGGCCTCCGTCCTCCTTAGAAGTGCTTGTCTAAATCAAATACAAATCGCGTACCAAACTTTAGATCTCTCTTATTTTCTGCCCAAATTAGCTGTAAAGCCCCTTCTTAATTTGCAATTGGGTAGAAATTGCGGAAATTCTTTCTATTTGAGACCAACCTTTGTTCTCGAAATGATATTTTTGAGACCAGGAATGGTGATATTCCACGTATCAAAAAGAGCCGGGGCGGCAAACTGGTGGTGCGCACAAATCAGGGATTGGAATCTTCCGACGTACCGTTGGACATCTCCAGGGCCTTTAGGTAGGCGGCAAGTAGGGCGTAAGCCGGGTAGCGGGCCGTTTCACTGATATACCGTTCGGCAATTTTTACACCGGCACGATACACACCTTTCGAGGAATACAGGACGGACCATAGCCATCCTTTAGACTCAACCGTTTTCTGCACCGTAGCCTGTAACAAGGCATGATCTTCCTGGGTGGCTCGTTTAAATTCGATGTGGGCTTTACCTGTCTGGAATAAAATGGTATACCAGGGGTCGTCCGAGTCGGGATCGCTCGTATATTGACAGCGGTCCGGCTCCAGCAAAGACCATTTGCCTAACAAGTCTGCCAGCTTCATACTGATAGGTTGCGGCACTGAAGGATGTACAGGCCGATTATTCATTTTATTCGATTGAGGCGCCGGTTCACTGAATGTAAAGGGGTAGAGAACCCGGCAGGGTCAAACCTTACTGTGGGCGTACGAACAGGCAAGGGTAAAACCTGTACGCCATTTTATATACCTTAAAACGTATCTAAGAATTATAATCTCTTCTTAACACGGTCGCCACAGTGTAGCGTCCTGACAGAATATGAAAGCCGTGTAAACCGATTAAAAACTGGCTTTAGATGAGCGATGGGTGAGGTGGGGCCTCTTAGGTTTACTGGAATAGAAAAAGCCCAAGGTCTTACGGGACCATGGGCTTTTTCTATAGACACTCAATCAAACTCGAGGATGCACAATTATACGACGATCAAGGGCATCAAGTGTCGCGCAATTGTTACAGAGTCGTAGTAAAACGGTAATGAATTGTCTAGAGACTGTTGAGATCGAATTTTCTCCTGGCCTCTTACTTCATCATGGCGTGTTCCATTTCCTGCTTGGCCGCAACAATCACAAAGAGTGCGATGAAGATGAGCATCCACTGACCAGTGAAGATGCCATAGGCAGCCATGATAACAGCAACACCCTGTCCGATGACGCCGGCAATCTGTGTTGCACGGCTATATCCCATATTCTTTGCCAGGCCTGCACGCAGTACACGGCCACCGTCCATGGGGAACGCCGGGATCATGTTGAAACCGACCATGACGAGGTTGAACCAGATCAACATACCAATAATGTTGGTCGGTGGTGCGGCGAGGGTCTCTACCGCTACGCTGCCACTCCAGAAGCCGCCCACCATGTACAGAATACCCGCGATAGCCAGGTTAACCGCCGGGCCGGCAAGTGCAATCCAAAGCTCTTGCATGGGCTCTTTGGGCATCGAAGCAAGCCTTGCCACGCCGCCAATCGGGTAAAGCGTAATATCCAGGGTCTTGATGCCATATTTGCGCGCCATCAGTGCGTGGCCGTACTCGTGCAGCACAACGCATAGAAAAACGGTGCTCAGCAACGCAATGCCGGCTGCTGCAATGAGCAGGGAAGCCGTCTGATACAAATAAAACAGAAAGAGGCCGCCCAACATCAAAGAAAAGGTCCAGTGCAGGTTTACATCGATGCCGGAAAAGGTACCTACGCGGAAAGATCGTTTCATGGCTTATGGCAAGTTGAATGGAGGCCGGGTGCAATCAAAAAAGGATTTTTTTGATTGCTGTTGAAAGTTGCTGGTTACAGGTTGAAGGTTTTTGGTCTTAAATGCTGGAGTCTAGCCTTAAACAGGACAGTGTACAACCTTCTAAAATTCTTGTACTGAGTGCGTTTACTTGTTGGTAATGCGTAATTCAGATCAGAAAGTTTCAACCGTTTTTTCTAGCTTATGCGCGTGAATGCAGTTAAATAGCCTAACCCATGGATCTCGCTCAATTCAAAGCCTCTTTTGCAGCGGTTACGCCGCCAGCTGACTTACCACTCGAACTTCGCGCTTTGTGGCTGGCGCATCAGGATGACTGGCATGGTGCACACAACCTGGTGGATGATAAACCGGGCGCAAACGCCGCCTGGGTCCACGCGTATCTCCATCGCGTGGAAGGTGATGAATGGAATGCCGGCTATTGGTACAGAAAAGCAAGAAAGCCCATGCCTCAACAATCCCTCGAAGAAGAATGGGAAGCCATAGCCATCTCGCTGCTCGCTGAGCTCACGTGATACGTTAATATTACCGCGCCGTTTTCAACACAAGAATTGCCTGGTCTTTTACAACGTCTGCCAATCCTGTTGCGCGTTCGCGCTCTTTCTCAGCTTTAAGTGTCTTTTCCAATTCAGTCACAGCTGGCGAGTACGTGTAACTCTTTCGGCGCTGGATGGACAGGTTGAATCCGCGATACGTGCCTTGCTGCTCAGGTTCGTCCATCAAGGCGTCGAGCAAATACGGTTTTAGGTGATCCAGTTCTTCCTGGAGTTCGGATATTTGGGCTTTGATTTCGATGTATCGATCGAGCATCGACGCATCGTCGAGGGCACGTAACATGGCAGCGGGTGTTGATTTGTTTACTGTTGAGGGATACAAGTGAAAGGTTGTATGTCCTTTCCTTTTCCAACGCGCTGCACGCGCACAGGATGCATCTTACTTGGATGCGGTGACTTGTTGCTTGGCAGCCGGCAGTAAGGTGTCAATAATCTTCTTACGCTGGTGCGGATTGAGCTGCGGTACTTTTTTGTGCGGCTGCACCTGCTTGGGCTGGTTGATTTTCTGGACCTGCTCGGAATTTTGAATTTCATCGAGCAACTCTTCCAACTGGTTGGTAAGCGTATTGAGGTCGCGTTTTTTGTAAAATTCTGTTTTTGAGTCAAACAGGATCGGGCGTTGGTATTGCTGAGACAGCAGCAGAATCCAAACACTGAAGACGAGAATGACGCCGCCCAGCACCCAGTCGTACCAGGCAATGGTTTCTCGAGGCACAAAGAGGTATATCGCGGGATGCAACGCCAGCGCAGCACGAGATACCAGCGACAACGCACGTTTGTCCCAACGGTGTCCAGTAAACCGCGTTAGAATCCACGGAAAGCGTCCTACAATCATGGCACTGTCGCGATCACGGAGGCATCGGGTGCCATCGAGTGCGTCTTCGAGGAAGGCTTTAACAAAGCTCAGGATGCCGGCGGTAAAAATCATGGCAAACAGCGCAAAACGCTCAATGGGCGTCTTGTAATTGCCAAAGTTATATAATGCCGCATCAGGCGGACTCATTATCAGAATAGCCAGCATGATGATGGCGAGACCGATAGAAAATCCGTGGTAGCGCCGTGCCCGCGAAAGGCTTTGTACCACCGCATCGGCACTCGGACCCAGCATGGAGTCGCCGCGTGGCGAGAGTACAATGAGCGCGGCTGAGTCGGTACTGTTTGAGTAAATACCGTTTACACCAGACACCACATCTTTCGTTTTTTGCAGATTGGTGTCTTTGTCGATAATGGCGCCGCTGAGGTCAACACTGTTCATGTTGGCTTCGCTCAGGTCAGCGCCTTTTAGGTTGGCACCGACAAGGCGCGCGCCAAATAAAATTGATTTAGGAAGATTGGCTTCTTGCAGGTTTGCTCTGCACAGATTGGCCCGGCTGAGGTTGGTTCTAAAAAGCCGCGCGCGGCAGAGATTTGCGCGAAACAGGTTGGCCCGAACAAAATTGGCCATGCTTAAGTCGGCCCGGAAAAGCTTTGCGCCGCTAAGATTCGATTCAAACAGGTTTGCCTTGATCAAGTAGGCCCATCTGAGATCTGCACCCTGTAAGTTTGCAGCAAACAGGTTTGTGTCTTTCAGATTGGCACCGCTAAGATCTGCACCACGCAAATTAGCGCCGATGAGGTCTGGCTGGACATCGCGGTTTTTATCACGCCATTTATTCCATTCCTCAACGCCTTGCTTTAAAATGGCAAGATGTTCTGGGTTAGCCATATCGCTCACATAATTCTCTTCTTCAAGCGCAGCAGTTGATCCAGGAGCGTTTAGCTTGTACAAGACAAACGGTGGAGGACACCTGGTGTCAGTAGGGAGAGGGGCGGTAAGGGGTGCAGGAATTACGCTGTTATAAAACGGCGAAAATCACTACATCTGGGTTACTTATACAACAGTCGTTGCTATTGCTTTTGCTAACGTAGAAGTGGGGGTATGATTAATTCTATTATAGGGGTATTCAATAATACCATCAACCCAAATCACAAATAGTGCCAAATTTCAGCGTACATGATGGATGTGTTGGCTTTGTGTTAAAGGAAGTGAGCGTAACTGATTACTTATGCATGTCGGGGTAGGCGTACGGAAATGAGCTTTTCTGCTCATATTGGGCGAATTAAACTTAATTTTTATTCAGGAAGATATTATTTACGTAGTTGTCTTCATTAGGACCTGGTTTATCTTGAAACGCAGAGTAACCAAAAACTTCACGCGCATTTCGAGACGAAAAAGGACCGTTCATTATCTCAAAATGATCTAAAGTGATCATTGCGGGGTGCGCTACGCCGCCGGCATGACACAGACGTTTGATCTCTTTGCGGAGGGTAATCAGGTAGTTTGCGAGGCGTGCACCCTTGTCGGTTGGGTCGAGGCCCCGGACCAGCCATTTGTTGTGTGTGGTAACGCCTGTGGGGCATTTACCCGTTTCACATTTTTGCGCCTGGATACATCCGATAGCGAGCAATGCTTCGCGTGCCACGGCGATCATATCGCAGCCCATCCCGCAGGCTAGCAGTGCACTTTCCGGGAAGCCGAGTTTGCCGGCGCCTATGAACACAATGTGGTCCTGCAGGTCTTGCTCGGCCATGGCCAGGTACACGTGTTTGAAAGCCGCACGAAAAGGTAGCGCTACATGATCCGAAAAAACCAGCGGGCCGGCGCCTGTACCCCCTTCGCCGCCATCGACCGCAATGAAGTCCACAGCACGATCGGTTGTGGCCATCAGCTTGGCCAGGTCGTGCCAGAATTGCAGGTCGCCTACGGCCGATTTAATGCCGACGGGCAGGCCGGATGCTGTCGCAATTTCTTCTACCAAATCGAGCATCTCATCCGTATCAGAAAAGGCACGGTGCCCATTGGGGCTCAGACAATCTTTCCCCACAGGAATCCCGCGTATTCTGGCAATTTCTGGCGTAACCTTTCTGCCGGGTAAAACGCCGCCGAGCCCTGGTTTGGCACCCTGGCTAAGCTTGAGTTCGATCGCTCGGATCTGCGGATGTTTATCAACCGTCTCCAATAGTTTTGGGAGGCTAAAGCCACCATCCTCTGTCCGGCATCCAAAATAACCCGTACCAATTTGCCAGATGAGTTCGCCGCCTTTTAAGTGGTACGGCGATACACCGCCTTCACCGGTATTGTGCAAACAACCCGACGTGCGACAGCCCTCGTTGATCGCCCGAATAGCTGCAGAGCTTAACGAGCCAAAACTCATACCTGAAATATTGATGATTGAAGACGGTCGGAATTGCTTGGTACGTTCTCTGTAACCGCCCAGTACTTTAGCCGCTGGAATACGGTATTGATCATCGTATCCCGCCTCACCAGGATGCGTACCCGAAAGCGGGAAGGTGCTGTGCTTGAAAATGAGGTAGTCTTTGGTATCCTCAAAGTCATTGTCAGAGCCAAATCCAAAATAGTTATTCTGTTTTTTGGAAGAGCTGTAGACCCACCGGCGTTGGTCTCGGCTAAATGGACGTTCCTCGTTGTTGTTGGTGACGATGTATTGACGTAGCTCGGGGCCAACACGTTCAAGCAGATACCGTAGGTGGCCGATAACAGGGAAATTACGCAGAATAGCGTGTTTTTTCTGGAAGAGGTCGTACAGTAAAACGAGCAGCAAAAGAGCTGCGGCAATCAATAAATAAATCATAGTGTGTTGATCCTGTAGAAGGATGATTCAGCGCGGCTTCCTGGTGGGGTCGGAGATGCTAAAACGCGATAGGGGACTACTCAGGGTGATTGACTATAGGCTCGCGATAACAAAGTAGGATTGAACGTCACGTCATTCGGATTGTAGCCTTGTGGCAAGAGTTCAAGGTACGCGTTAGTATACAAAGATTGTTCATAATGCTGCGCTACTTCTTCTTTTACTTCCTCAAAGGGCTTCGTTCCGGTTTGGCATTGCGCTGCCTGTGTATACAACATCTTTTGCAACACTGGAATTGTACTCGGACGCGCATCAGACAAACGACAACGACCTGAACTCGGACGTCGGCGCGCAATTGCGGTTAAACATCCGCCGGGTAAACCTGGATGCGCGGGTTGGGTACAAAGACCTTGGCATCGAAGACGTGGATAACCACCTGTCGTTTGGCACTGGTCTCGCAATCCAGTGTGGCGGCAACCTGATTGATACGTATCTCATGGGGCAGCGTGGCGAATCTGAAGGGCTGGATGAAGACACTGCTTTTCAGAGGTATCTGGCGCTAGAACGAAAGAAGTCGCTTGGTGGCAGGTATTACGAGACGGCTTTTCTGGATACGTTGCAGCGTCCTGATGAAGCAGCGGTTCGCACGGCGTATGTCAAGCAATCAGAGAAGCTGGTCATTCGGCATTTGTTGTTCAACACTGAGCAGGCGACCCGGGCGGCGTGTTGCACTGGATACCTTTCAATTCAGGCAAAAAATGATGGAGGAAGGGCTCCAATTCTGAGATAGAGAATCAGGATTAAATTTGTTGTATACTCTGTTTTTCGCGAACAGACTTTCCCTCGATAATATGAACCGTCGTCGATTTCTCACCCAAAGTGCCGGCGCAACCGCATTGACGGCGCTGCCTCTGGATTACAGATTCTGGAACGATAATCAGCACGTCTCTTGTAATCTTTATACCTGGTTTTCCTACTATCGGCGCGAAGGGAAAGATTTCTACGCAGATTGGGATGTTGCCCTCGCAGCTGTTGCTGCAAGCGGAGCCGACGGCATCGAGCCTTCCATCACATCTCCTGATCAGGTCGGGGTAATTGCACCCTTACTGGAAAAGCATGGTCTGGAAATGCGCTCCATTTATGTAAATAGCAATTTGCATGAGGCGCAAGAGGCTGATGCCAGCATTGAGCGAGTGCTCAATGTTGCCGAGCGATGTAAAGCACTGGGCACCAAAATTATTGTAACAAATCCGAGTCCCATTGGCTGGAATAGCCCCGAAAACAAAACTGATAGCCAGTTGAGGACGCAGGCAGTTGCCTTACAGCAACTGGGTGCTGAGTTGTACAACCGGGGGATGCTGCTTTCTTACCACACGCACGACAGCGAATTCAGGGCCGGCGCACGCGAATTCCATCACATGATGCTCTCAACCAATCCGCGGCACGTCTCGTTTTGTCTGGATGTACACTGGGTATATCGGGGCGCGGAAAATTCGAACGTAGCGCTGTACGATGTGATCGATATGTACGGGCACCGCATTAGCGAATTGCACATTCGACAGTCGCGTGACCAGATCTGGTCTGAAACGTTTGGCGATGGGGATATCGACTATGCCGGCGTGGTAGAGGTGCTGCGTCGCAAAAATTTGCGGCCGCTGCTGGTGCTCGAACAAGCTGTCGAAGAAGGGACGCCGGCAACCATGAGTACGCTGGAGGCGCACCAGATCTCAACAAAAGAAATGCGTGAGGTATTTGCGCCGTTGGGTTAAGCGCGCGTCCTCGTACGATTGTTTGTGGAGGCTGATTCTTCTACATCATCCAGGTTCTCGAGCAAACCCTCAGTTGAACCAGCCACTTTCGAAGCAGTTGGTTCTGTTTCGCGCTTTTCATCCGGTGCTTCCTGTGACATCCTGCTCAGATACGAGAAGACTTCTTCAAAACGTTGGGTATCCTGCTTTGCCATGGCCTTGGTGCTGTAACCACCAATGAGTCCAAGCAGCAGGCCTATCCCGAGCATGATACTTGCAGGGAAAACCAGTTCTTCGTTTCCGCTTGTGGTCAGCCAAATGATGCCAAAGATGAGGCCCATCATTGCGTTTACAACACCGCCGATGCCAAAACCTAGCGTGAGCGGCCACAACTTCTTCTCGATTGTAAAGCGGGTGCCGCCATTTTCTTTTTCGGCGATGACGGTGACAGGGATGCCCGTTTCTTTCGGTTCGCTCTGCCATCTGCGGGTGGTGCCGATTTCCGTGACGGAACCCGGCTTGTCAAATACGCCGGCAAAAACATCAACCGCGTGTCGCCAGTTTTCGTCGTCGAAGGGGATAGGTAAAACGTGGGATTCGCGCAATTCAACGGGATAACCCATGAAGTCGCGTTGCTCGGTTGCCCGGTCGGGGCGTAGCAGATCGCCGGCAGCTTCGCGAATAAACGCCGGGTCGATGCCAGCTGCAAGTCCAGCTTCTTCGAGCTCTTCAAGGCTGAGCTGATTGGCATCATCTATTTGACGTGCTTGCTGCCGCTCAGCAGCCAACGAAAAAATACGCTCTGCTTCTTCTTTTGAAAACTTACGACCCATGGTAACGCAACTCCCTTGTAATTACTGATCCCTTGAACATAGTGGTCTGCCGACAAAAAAACAGGTGTATGGCTGCAAACCGTATGCGAAATATGTACCTTATACGTACCTTTTACGCCGGCTTGTTAACATGCCTGTAACTCCTTTTCGTTTTCGGCAAAGGGCCCGTGCATGTTGCATTACAGCTGGTTTTTGTTGCGATTGACCATCGCGCGTGCCCCATGCCGGCCAGCGCAGCCGACGCACTACCACCAATCCTTTATACTCATGAAAAGGCTTCATCAATTGCCACCGTTTCTGTCGCTCTTCTTAGCAACTGCTGCATTTGTCCTCCTACCAGTCCTGCCGGCTGCAGCCCAGTGGACACCAACAAATCCCGGGAGTGAGAACATCGATATCCTCGGGCATATTGGCCTCGGGCCACGCCTGAGTGTAGCAGACCTCGATATGGAGCAAGAGCTTGATCGACCTTATGTCTATGTCTCGCGCATGGTGTATGGCGATTTTGGGCCGAAGGGTACAGACATCATCAGCATCAAAGATCCAAACAAACCAGAGGTGATTTACCGCTGGCGAATCGAAGACCAGGACCTGCACTTGCCAACAGGCGGAATGGACGTTAAATATTTCAAGTGGGATGATCGCTACTACGTTGTACAGTCGTTGCAATTTGGGCAGGGAGGACCAGACAGTGACCTCGGTGCCGTTGTGCTCGACGTAACCGGATTGCCAGATCCAGACGCCGTCAAAGAGGTGGCGCGCCTGCGCGAACCGTCGCTACCCGGCGGTTTCCACAACATTTTTATCTACAAACACTCGAATGGACGTGTGCTGCTGATGACCACGGTTAACGGGCCTTATGCGCACGTCTATGACATGGGGATGGTTGTTGAGGGCAATGTGGATGAAGCACTCATTGCGCGCATTCCGAACCCTGATGATAGCGGCCGGCGCGGATACCACGACTTCTATGCCGGCTATCACGTAGAGACCGCACAAGACCGATTCTACGGTGGCGGTACAGGCGGTTATTACGTGTACAACATCACGGATCTGGATAATCCTGAATTACTTGTAACCCTTACAGGTATTTCAGGTGTTCGCTATGGGCATACTTTCACGCCAACACCGGATGGCCGCTATGTGATTGCTGAAACGGAATATCAATACGCGCCCCTCCGGATCTTCGACCTGAAGCCGGCACTGGACGGCGAACGGAAAAACATCCGCACCCCCATTAGCGCATGGACAGCCGATTGGAAGCACCTCGTGCATAACCACGAAGTCCGCTGGCCTTACGTCTTTGTGTCAGGGTATCTCGACGGATTGCAAATTTTCGATATGACCGACCCAAAAAACCCGCAAACGGTGGCATACTATGATACCTACATCGGACCGCCAAATTCAGACCGGTACCCCATGTTCAACGGCGCGTTTGGTGTGGATGTACGGAATGAGGATGGTCTGATTGTCGTAAGCGATATGTCGACCGGGTTCTGGACTTTCCGTATGGATGGCTTTAATGGCTGGCACGGCGCTGAATGGGGTATGCCAAATGTTTCGAGTGTACAAAACTTTGACGAAGGGCCGGCTGCCGCGCAGTAAAAGCCGGCTGATTTCGCAACAGTCTCGACCAAACGATATACCGATCGATGAATGTACTTGTTGTCTTGCTGATTTTGTGGGGGCTTTGGGGGGCGTCTGGGCATGCCGTTGTCACACCAGTTACTGCTGACCGGTGTGTACAATTTGATCCAGATCCGCCTCCATACTATGAGATTGACCTGGTTACGACTCGAAAGGTGCCAGGTGCAGGTGCTGCAACAGGGGTTGGGACCGTGGTTTATAAATCGACGCCGTTTGGAATCGCTGTGGGGACAGATGGTAGCTATATTTACAATCTAGATATCAAAGTAGATCGGATGGCGCCGGCGCGGAAGGGGCACTACATCGCCTGGGTATCTACACCGCAACTGGATACGATCAAGCAACTGGGACCGCTTGACACCGGACACACAATCAGCGGTGAAGTGGATTGGAATAAGTTTCTGGTGATCATCACGCTGGAAGAATCGGTAGATCCGGAGCAGCCGCGCTGGAAAGGCCCTGTGGTATTGCGTGGACTCTCGCGAAGCGGGTACATGCACACGATGGCCGGCCATGGTCCGTATGAAAGTGAACCCTGTGCGATCTACGGGTACTAAGGGCAGACACATCAATCCTGTTGGATTGCCGTGTTTGCTGTTGAAATGCGTCGATTCGGTGTTTTGTTGATTTGCTTGTCTATTTGTTAACAGCAAAAAGTTATGCGTTTGAACTCCTCAAGCAGCGTTCGTTGGGTTTGTCTTTTTTTGATGATCCTGGTTGTGCCTGGCCTGGCGTATGGTCAGCATGATATGAACCATGACATGCATCATGGCCACAACATGGGTGCGGCGGATGACGAGTGGCGTATGCCGCCTATGGACATGTCGATGCCGATGATGCCGGGGATAGAAAACGAACTGCCACCAGACGAGCCCTTTTTGCCAGGCGCCGGCATGATGGCTGATATGTTGCCCGAAGCGCAGCCGGCACGAGTTGTTGAACTGGCGGATGGCGATACACTCGATCTGGAAGCCAAACTGGTACGCCGGACCTTCAACGAACAAGCTTTTGCGATGTACGGATACAATGGCATGTATCCAGGTCCCATTATCAAGGTGCAGCAGGGCGCCACAATAGTTGTCAATTTTACGAACAACATCGAGATGCCCACAACCGTACACTGGCACGGTTTGCGGCTTGCTAATCCGAATGACGGTATCCCCAACGTAACCCAAAATCCTGTAGCTGTTGGAGAATCGTTCACCTACGAATTGTACTTCGAAGATGCCGGCGTCTACTGGTATCACCCCCACATGCGCGAGGATATCCAGCAGGATCTGGGGTTGTATGGCAACATGCTCGTTGCTCCCGCAGAGGAAGCATACTACAACCCTGTGCATCGCGAAGAAACGCTGATTCTCGATGATATTCTCATTGACCAGCGCGGTATGATCGCCTGGGGTGCCAACACGGCGACGCACGCGTTGATGGGGCGATTTGGCAATGTGAAGCTTGTTAACGGTCGGCCTGATTACCGGCTGCGCGTTGACCAGGGCGAAGTGGTGCGCTTCAACCTTACCAACGTAGCCAATTCGCGTACGTTTAATCTCTTGTTTGATGGTGCACCCATCAAGCTCATTGCCTCAGATGTGAGTCGATTTGAACGTGAGGCATGGGTGGATAACATTCCGATTGCGCCGGCTGAGCGGTATGTTGCTGAAGTCAAATTTGACAAGCCGGGCGCATACGTATTTACCAACACGATTCAGGCCATTGATCATTTTCGCGGTGAGTTTTATCCGCATGTAGATACACTCGGCATCATTACTGTGCGTGACACACCGATTGCTGAAGCGCTCAACACACCCTTTGAGACGCTACGTGCGCACACAACCGTACAGGAAGACATCAATCAGTATCGCAGCTATTTTGATAAGCCGGTTGATAAAACGCTGGCGCTGACGCTGGCGGTCAAAGACCTTCCGGTACCGATCATGCTCTCGATGGAAGCCGACTCGCTGTACGTGCCGCCTATCGAGTGGAACGATGCGATGCCTATGATGAACTGGTTGTCGACAGGCCACCAGGTCGAATGGATGCTGGAAGAGGTAGATACAGGCCTGAAGAACATGGACATCCACTGGGAATTTGCAAAAGGAGACGTGATCAAGCTCCGGATTTTTAACGATCCAGAGACGTTTCATCCCATGAATCATCCGTTTCACATCCACGGCCAGCGGTACCTCGTTCTTGCCATCGACGGCGTACCCAATCAAAACCTGGTCTGGAAAGACACCGCACTCATGCCCGTCGGCTCGACGATTGATTTGCTGGTGGATATGTCGAACCCGGGCGACTGGATGATGCACTGCCATATTGCCGAGCATCTGGAAGCCGGCATGATGTTACACTTCTCTGTTAAAGAATAGGCTAATCCACCAGATTCGAACGGATTACGCCATTGTCCACGCGTACAATGGGTGTGTGAATGGATCGCTGGACGAGCCCGTCCATCACCAGCGTGCCGGCTACCGTGATGCGCGCACTTCCCAGCATGTGTAGTGTGCTCGATGGATTCAGATGAAGCGTTGCGCCCTCAGCAACATGTACCGTAACGTTGCGATCCAGCCACAGGGTATTTGCAATGGTGACGTCCTGTTCGATGGTTAGGGTACTGTTGTTTGTCACCCGGACGGGGGTATCGAAAATAAAGCCTTCGAGGCCGCCGGACATCCAGGAGTCTTCTCTTATAACGGGGTGGTTTCGAAAGTCCTGTGCAAAATCGAATAATATCTGTGTCGTGTCAGCCGCGTCGTATCTGATGTTATCGATGGCAGCCCACGTGTGCTGGATGTCTCCGGCGTACCGATTGTAGCCGCTGCTATTCGGGCGTGTCCACGGTGTAAGCTGCGTAGCTGTACCAGGACCAAATAAGTCGCCATCGTATGCGCTGTTATCGATGACCAATTGCAGGGTGTTATCAGCCGGCAAAATGTCTGCGCTGTAGCCTCGGGCATAGGTGATAAGCATACCGGTTGTGCGCAGGAGCCCCATATCAAACTGGCCATTGATGCCCCCCCGACGGATTTGGTCGAAGTAGCCTACGCGTTGCAGATTGGAGAGGTAAATGCGCCGGCCCATGGGATTGGCTTCGAGGTGTAGTTTGTAACAATCCGAGGTGGTGTAGAGGTCGCCCAGAGGCAAATCTTTTGTTGAGCTATCCAGTACGGTGCAGTCAATCCAATCCAGCAAGTCGCGCTCGTAGGCAGAAATGGTCTGTGAGCCCTGACAGTCTTGCGCGCCACCGGCACCGGCCATCAACACATACCCGATACAGTCTTTACCGCGTCCCCGGTTATGTGAGCGCGGTACATCGTTTTGTTGGAGGGAAGGGATATGGACGAAGTGTTGGCGCCACAAGTCGTGCCCTAATTCATGCGCCATGAGTCGCACATGGTAAATGTGCGGAATGATATTACCCTGGGTACGATGAATGATGTACGATCCGGAGAAATTCCAGTCGATCTTTATCCCGTCATAAAGGGGCAATTCCCTTGGTCCGCCGCCGGCCATGGAGCCGCTGCATCGCGCGTCGAGGCAAGAGGCGCCGGTCCATACAAATCGCTTCTTGTCGCGTGCTGAATCACCACGAAGCACGACAAACAAATAGTCGATGTAGCCATCTTTATTCTGATCGTATGCTGAGAAGTCAAACCCATACCGATCGAGTTTATCCAGCAGTTCTTTGGTGAGGAGGCCGTAGCCTCCCTGGCCTCGATGGTACCGGGCTTCGGGGTGGTCGGAGATGAGAACCGAATCGTAGGCGGTGCCATACATCAGGAATTTGCCGAGGGACTGCTCGTACAAATAGGCGGTGAGTGAACTGTCCGCAAAGGGTGGATCTGGATCTGGGGAGAGGAGGGCATGGGCAAACGCCGGCAACTGATTGGGGTTGTCGAACAGGGGCCAATCACGGAATGCCACGTTGGGGTCGCCGGCTACCCGATCATCCTGGAAGCGGGTGAAAATGATGAGTGCCCGGAGGGTGTCAGTGGTTAGGGGAGGTGTAGCCTTGGGGGTACCAGTCCCAATTTGGGAGAAGGTAATGAATGGGTTGTCGCTGGATACAAGAACTGTACGTTCTTCAAAGGGAGGAGCTGCGGTGTGCGTCGCAGACGGGTCGTCTACAGCGTTATTAACCGTTATTGCAAAGTGAAAAAAGTTGCAAATTAAGGTTAAATAGGCAAAAAAAGGCAAGGTGCGTGTCAATGTTTTATAGTTGGCACGGAATTTCCGTAATGGTTATTTAGTATAATACGAATCCCACTTTTTGGTTCATCATCCAGGATTAAAGCAATAGCGTGACGGTGCAAGGACTCATAGACGACGCCCGTGCCATTTTTCTTGCAGCCGTGCAAGGGGTGCAGGCAGATGTGCTGCTCGATCAGGTCGATTGGGAAGAACTGGCGGTTAAGCCCTTGGACGCCTATCGCCGTGTTGTTGTGGCCGGCATGGGAAAAGCTGCCATGGCCATGGCCTGGGAAGTTGAGAAGAAGCTGGGCGAGCACCTGACCGAAGGCTGCGTGGTTGTGCCCAAAGGATACAGCGAGACGCTCCCATATCCGTTCAAACGTCCGCAGAAAATTACGGTGCTCGAAGCCGGACATCCCGTACCTGATGAAACCAGCGAAGAGGCAGCGCATGTGCTGCTCGATCTGGCGTCAGGATGTTCAGCGGAAGATTTGCTCATTGTACTGATCTCGGGTGGTGGGTCTGCCTTGACGATGGCTTTTGCGGCCGGGATATCTCTTCAGGATGGGCAACAGACGGTTGAGCAGTTGCTGCGGTGCGGTGCTGATATTCGCGACCTGAATACCGTTCGCAAACACCTGTCGCTCCTGGGCGGCGGCCGGCTGGCGCAGCATGGTATGCCGGCTGAAACGATTGCCCTGGTGATTTCTGACGTGGTAGGCGACGATCTGAGTGTTATCGCAAGCGGCCCGACGGTGGGGGATCCAACTACATTTGAAGATGCCATCCGAGTGTTGCGGACGTACAATTTGTGGGATACCGTGCCGGCGTCCGTTCGTGCGCATCTCCAGGCTGGGAAAGACGATGCCGCGCTCGAGACGCCAAAGCCGGACAATCCGCTTTTCAAGAACGTAAGGACGCAGTTGATTGGCACCAATCGCGATGCATTGCAGGCTGCGTGCCGCGAAGCAGTTAGTCGGCAGTACCAGGTGAAAGTACACGACGAGTGGGTGGAAGGTGAAGCCCGTGTTGCCGGCGAAACGCTGGCACAGTCCATGATGCATAGCGACGAAGAAGGACCGGTATGTCATCTTTGGGGAGGTGAAACCACGGTTACGGTGAAAGGCAAAGGTATGGGAGGACGCAATCAGGAGCTTGTGCTTGGTAGCGCGTTCAAAATTGAAGGCACCAACAAACGGCTGTTGTTGCTCAGTGGGGGGACGGACGGTATCGACGGCCCGACAGACGCAGCCGGCGCTTACGCCACACCATTGACGCTCCAACACGCCCGGCAACGCAAACGCGACCCGCAAGCGTATCTGGATGCAAATGATGCCTACACCTTTTTCCTCGAAATGAATGCACTTCTCAAGCCAGGCCCCACGCATACCAATGTGATGGATGTTGTGGTAGGGCTGGTCCTTGATGATTGATTGTTGATGTGTGTTGGCGCTTTGGGGATCTCGTATTACTGTATTTATAAATCCTAAACCTTATACGGGTGGGAGCGTCTGATAAGGCACGTACAAATTCATCAGCTGAAAAATATTGTGGATAGATTGTCTTTAATGGCTACGATAGCCCTTGTTGTTCTGTTTGCCGGATGCGCTGGCGCTTCCAATACCACGACGGAAACCCAGGAAAAACCATTGGTTGCTGCGGAGGCCCGCAACTACTCGTTTGATCATATCGAAGGCATCGAAAACAACCTGGCAGGAGAGGGGTTGCAATTGGCCGAAATGATGGGGGGACTCAACGCACTTCAAAAAGCTGTTAATGAGCGACTTGCAAAAACGCCGTGCCCTGTAAGGGGAAAGGTGACGATTGTTTATGTAATAGATGAGAAAGGCGTTGTGCTCGATACGGCAACCGCCGCCGGCATCCACGATGTCTGCGATCAAATTGCTCAAGATGCCGTGCGTGACATGGTCTTTTCGCCGGCCCGAAAAAATGGCGAACCCGTAAAAATCCGCATGGGCTCACCTGTGGTGTTTAATTAGGCTATTGACACCATCAATAGCCGTATCCTGAGCAAAGCGAAGGATCTCTTGGTTCGTGTTTACGTGCTTCCGGGATTTGGTGTTTTCGACTAGAGCTGTATCCTGAGCAGAGGAAGAGAAGTTCTTCAAGACTACCACAGTCCTTCACCCATGTCATCCTGAGCGCCGCGAAGGATCTCTTCAAGAGTACCACAGCCCTTCACCCTTGTCATCCTGAGCCCTGCGAAGGATCTCTTAAGGGATGCTGCCTAGCCCCCAATCAAGTCATCCTGAGCGAAGCCGAAGGATCTGGGGAATCGCTGTACAAGGTGTTAATGCAGCACATCGCCAATGCACGCTGGGTCGGGGATGACGTGATAGAACACACCGGTTTTCCTTGGACATGTTTTGGGACCTCGTACTCAGGAAAAGCCTCACACAGCTCCTTTTGCCAGCCCTTGCTGCGTGAGGTATGTATAGCTTTCAGCAACTGCGGTAAGCATGTCTGTGGCGCAGTTGTCCAATTCTACAACCATCCAATCCGTGTTGCCGGCAGCTGCTTGTACGATGGCCGGGAAATCTAACACTCCCTGGCCAACAGCCACCATGGGTTCTGGCTCATCTGCGTCCATGGCCCTATTCCATTTGGCAGGCCCATCCTTGATGTGGAGAAAGCGTGCACGGTCGCTGAATTGACCAACGATGGCAGCGGGGTCAGGACCAGCTACTTTGATCCAGTACGTGTCGAGCTCGAAGAAAATAGCAGGGTCAAGTTCTTCAAGGAGTAACTGATAGGGGCGATGATCTCTGTCGTGCGTTTCAAATTCCCACCAGTGGTTGTGGATGCCAAACTCAAGGCCATTTGACTGCGCAAAAATCAGGGCTTGATGGTACACTTCAATCAGCTCGCGGGTGCCTTCAGCCGTTTTGTACCGCGGATCTTCCGGCCAGCCATGCCAGATCATTCGATTGCATTGGTACGCTTCTGCCATCTCAAGGATGGTTGCCTGGCTTTGGTCGTCGAGCGGGAGCTCGCAGTGCGAGGCGCAGACGTTCATGCCGGCGTTGCGTATCAATCTGGCGGCGTCTTGAATCGACAGACTCTCAGGAAAAAATGCTGTTTCAACAGCCGGATACCCCATCGCTGCAATGCGTTCAATTGTTGCAGCAGGGTCTTGCGCAATAGCGTCTCGAACAGTCCAAAGTTGCAATGCAATTTGTGCAGGCTCGGAGGTAGCAGACATGGCGGGCGGGTTTGGGTCTGTACAGGCAGTTGCCGCCAGGGCACCAATACCCATCGCAGTACGAGACAAGAAAGAGCGGCGATTCATGCTGTGGCCCTGCAAGGAGCCGGCAGATTTACGAGATACATACATGGTACTAAGATGATGGTGTGGCTGGTAATTTGCACACCAAAGCGGAAAACCGCAAGGGGCAATCGAACGGTTAAGATATTCCCAAATTCTGCTGCTTTACAGGCTACGCTAGATATTGTTGATTGGCATGGGGTTGTGTTACATCAACAAAAATAGCAATTCAGGTACCATGTGTCAGATCGGTCTTGATAAGACCAGTATAAAAAACTACCCGGTATCGTTACCCAACACACTGTACTCCGCTCGTTGTGATATGAATATCTTACGTTTAAGGGCTCCAAGCCAATGCTTTTCGGGTGAGGCTGCCTGGGTTCTAAAGCTGACGCCCGCTCACACCAGTTTTTGCCGCGATATACATCCCATTTTGGGAGGCCAAAACTACCTGTTAATGCAAGGATGAGGCACAAAAAGACTGCGCGAAGCCAGGCCTTAACCTTGTCGTTTACAAACTCCGTTTTGAGGTACCCCAATGCACCCCACGCAAGTGCCGTTAAGGGGATTGCAAAAGCAAAGAAGGCAGCAAAGCCGAGGGAATGGTAAGAGTTTAGCGCGTAGCCACGGTCAATGAAGACGAGCACAATACCCGTGATGAGGCCGGCTAAGACGTACGCCTTCTCAAAAACCGGATGTAATTCATCTGCCCACTGGCGGACGTAGTGGCGCAGAACAACTGGAAGAACGAGCGTGCATCCAATGATGAGTACAACGTAAAGCAAGAGCGTTGAAAAATTGTAGCTTAGCAAGTCATAAACTGCTCCAAGTATGTATTTAATTTGATGCATTGACGTGTTTTGGTCGGTAGGGCTACAGATTTTGCGAATGGGCTTGTCTAAGTACTACGTGTAAACACATCGATTTTGTCGGAGGGCTGTGTTTGCTGTTGCAGGTTACAGGTTGACGGTTTTTGGGGGCTTATTCCATTACACAGGCTTTAACATGGCCTACGAACAACCCATCAAAATTCATGTGACTGTATTTAGAGCCTCTCCGAAAACCCGGGCAATGTCTCCAAACAATCATGGCAAAAGCCAGAGGTAGAAAGGCTATATGATTTTCAACATTTTTCTCCCAGCGGATGAGAATTCGCCTAAAGCGATTCAGTCAGCTGTGTGTGCTTTCACATACTCACCTACGCGCCCGATAGTCCTGTTTTCTTTTAATCAGCGTAGGTTCAGCACCTCGGGGAAATAAAGTAGTTCCTCCCACTGCAAACAATGTATACCGATGTGGCACCTGTGCTGTGCGATGCTGGGCTTAAATGAAAGCATTTGATTAACCATTTTTTCCTTGCCTTTAAAGAATCAATGTTGATCCTCCGATTATAATGAAGGACACTGGTAAAATGTATGGTTAATAAAGATGCTGCTGAACGTTGAAGAGCTGGGGCCTGATCAGCAAAGAGAACGCCTTGAACTGGTTGTAGAAGGCACGCGACTTGGCATGTGGGATTGGAACCCGATGACGGGCGACGTGATTTTTGATGAGCGATGGGCATCGATGCTCGGTTATGATCTTGCTGATATTGAGCAGACCGTATCGTCTTGGGAGCGCCTGGTGCACCCTGATGATTTGGCGAGTGCCTTTGCGGATATCCAGGCTCATATGAACGGCGAGACGGAATTCTATGAGAACGTACACAGAATGAAGCACCGCGATGGCCATTGGGTGTATATCCTGGATCGAGGCAGAGTTGTAGAGCGCAATGCGGAAGGGCAGGCCGTTCGGTTTACGGGTACACACACAGACATCACGAGGGAAAAAGAAGCGGAGTTAAAAGCACTGGCTGCTGTGAAGGCAAAGTCATTGTTTCTTGCAAATATGTCGCACGAAATCAGGACGCCGCTGAACGGCATGCTCGGTTTGTTGCAACTGCTTCAACAAACGCCACTTAATGAACAGCAGGAAGAGTGGACGGAAGTGATTATGGCGTGTGGTGAAGGTTTGTTGGCCGTGATCAACGACATTCTGGATCTGTCAAAAATTGAATCAGGAAAAATTACGATAGAACCTGTTCAGGCAGACGTTAGAAAAGCCATTCAATTGGTGTACGATCTGTTTCAAGAAAAAGCACAATCGAAAGAGATTCATTACCATCTGGACATCGATGAGGATGTGCCGGCATTGCTAATCCTTGACGTGCAGCGCATAAAGCAGGTATTATTGAACCTTGTATCCAACGCCATCAAGTTTACGGACAAAGGTACCGTCACGATTGGCGTAAAGACAAGGCCGTTAGCCGGAGAGCAGGTTGAGCTGGTCATTGAAGTGCATGACACCGGAAAAGGCATTGCAAACACGGACGTGATTTGGGATCAGTTTGCACAGGAGGATAACTCTATTGAACGGGAGTTTGGCGGGACTGGATTGGGGTTGTCTATCTGCAAAAACTTACTGTCCCTGATGGACGGGAGGATCGATGTGCAGAGTAAAGTAGATGTTGGCAGTGTCTTTACAATGCGTGTGCCCTGTACGCCCGTAGCAATGGATGTTGATGACCCAATGCATGTAAACGAAAAACCGGTGCTCGTGCCTTGCAATATTTTGGTTGCCGAAGACAACTCCGTGAATCAACTTGTTATCCGCCAGGTATTGCTTAACCTCGGCATGAGTCCAACGGTTGTTGCTGATGGAGAGGCAGCCGTTGAGGCATGCAGGAAGGATGAGTACGACATGGTCTTTATGGATTTACATATGCCAAAGCTCAATGGCATTGAAGCTGCTCGCTTGATCCAGACCGATCCTGCAATTCAGGGGGCGCCGGCAATTGTTGCGTTATCTGCTGATGCCATGACAGGGAGCAAAGAGGCGTGTCTGGAAGCCGGCATGGCAGGGTTTGTATATAAACCATTTAAAATCGACGAGATTATAGAAGTGATCTCAAACGTGACAGAGCAGCAGGGGCTCCAGGTACAAACAGTTTAAGCCATACAAAAATCCTCAGTTCATTCGCAGTCGGTTGCAAGCCGTTTGGTTTCTTCGATTGGTATCTGTAGCTTCAGCCCATTGGTTTTTATGTAACTTAATTGGGCGCTAATCATGGCTAATGAGGCCGAGCCAATACCTGCTGTTGCCACCTGGGCAGCCTTTGCAGAAGAAGTAGGTGGTGTCTTTACGGAGGGGCCCCACAGCCGGCCTTCGATCATGCAAATCGCAGCGCCTGGTACAGTACAATACACGTACAAAGGATTCCAGGTGCTACTGGACACCATCGTATCGCAAGGGGCACAGAACCAGCCTGTACGACTCACAACCCGATTGCGAACGTTGATTTCCAATCCGGGTGGTTTTCGGTTTAAAATCTACCGCGAGCTCGACTCACTGTTTGCAACGGCACTCAAGTTTGTGAAGCTACTTAAAGATGTGGAGATTGGAGATCCCGAATTTGATGCGCAATTTATCATGCGGGGTACAGATGAGGAGCTTGTGAAACGATTCTTTTCAGATAAAACAATGCAGGCCCATTTGGCATCCATGCCACAAAATGCCTTGCTTGAAATACGAGACAAAGACGCCAATATCTTCAAGAAGAAATTGCCTGGGGATGTAGACATCCTGGTCTGGTCTAGCCGGCCACTGCTTGAGGACCTCGATGCCTTGCGATCTACCCGAGAACTGTTTAACTATGTACTCCAGCAACTCATTGCAATGGATGCCGTACAGGAATTGCCTCCTGACGTTTTCATTGCTGATTATGCTTGATCACTCACGCTCGCACCGTCAATTATCCTGCTCATGAGCCAGATCGCTGCTTACATCGCCCTTGCATGTTTTGCATACCTCGCCATTTTTCAAGCCTTATTGGCTCTGGGGGCACCCATTGGTCATTTGGCGTGGGGCGGCCAGACTAAAAAACTGCCGATTAAACTACGTATCGCCAGTTTCTTTTCAATTGGCATCGCCGTACTCGGAAGCATAAGTGTACTCGTATCCAAAGAGTGGATCGGTGTTGCAGGATTTGGTAGAGTCGCAGGGATTGTGCTTTGGATCCTCGTCTGTATGTTTGCGCTTAGTACACTGGGAAATGCTGTTTCTAAAAGCAAGCCAGAACGTTTAACGGGCACTCCGGTAGCATTCCTGCTTTTCATCTCCTGTCTGATACTGGCCCTGGACTTGTGATCAAAACACAGATGATGGCTGATGACAGCACTGGTATAAGCTACCAGGCAAAATGCCGCTTCAGTTCTTCGTCGTTCAGTATTTCATCAATGATTGTGGTTTTGCTGAAGTCTTCTTTGGTTGGGTGGTTTCTAAACAGGGCTGCGTATTTGGCATCAACAGAGTCTTTGGCAGCCTCGTGTTTCCCTTCGACATAGTCGGCAATTTTGTGTTGGTGTGAGATGTTGAACTGCCGCGTGTTTTCATCCAACAAACCCATCGACAGGAGTGTCTTGGCCTTCTTGGGGCACCGGCATGGATTGGCGGTGTTCACCAGGCCGCATTTGTTGTTCATGTAATTGTAAAGCTCCTTGCGCGCCCGGTGCAGTTTCACCCTGAAATTTTGCGGCGATATCTCAAACAATTCAGCGCCCAATTTATGGTTCACCCCAAACGTGTCACCTAGCAAGTAGATTAATCGCTGTTCTCTTGTCAGGCACATCAGCATACCCGACATACATCGGATTTGCATTTCTTTTGATAGCTCAGCCTGCTCCAGTTCTTCTTCAACACTGAGTTCGCCGTTAGGAATGGCATCCAACTGTTTGCCGTACGCTTCAAAACTGGTGAACTGTGTTTCTGTCTTTCGCCGTTTGGTTTGCAGAAACTCGTTCATCACAATGCGATAGAGCCAGGTTCTGAACGCGCTGTTGAATTTAAATTGAGAGAGTTTGGTAATGACTTTGATGAGCACTTCCTGGGTCAGGTCGAGCGCATCATCCGGGTTGTGTGTCATTTTCCAGGCCACGTTGTAAATGAAGGGCTGGTGTAAATGAACAAGTGTGTCGAGCGCATTCCGATCGCCGGCGAGTGTTTGTTCGACGAGTCGGATATTTTCTTCTTCTGAATACTGAGAGGTTAAAGGGTTTTTCATTGTATAAGCGTATAGATAGAGGGGCGACGAAACAACGGTTTTGTGACTACCAACAACGAATCTGGTATACCTTGACGATGCGTCGATATACCAGGTTCGTTGTCATAGCGTTGGCAATTGACTGCCGGAAGCCTAGCCTTTCTTGTATTTTTTCTTGATAGCCTTCCAATTGCCTGTGGTCGCGTTTACAATTTCGCCCGTGGTGACGTAGTGGTCGAGCCCCATCAGAGTTTCGGCCAACTGTTTTTTGAATCGACCTTTCATAATGCCGCCCATAAATGCTGGTTTGGCCCTGTATTGAAATTCATAACTCGCTGTCGATGTCCCATCACCGTTATCTTGCACGCGGTAGAACGCTTGCGAGTTGTCCATATCGAGCGGGAATTTTCCGGCATCAATGATGTAGTTGCGCATCACCATTTGTTCATTATCGATAGCTCCGATACGCTCATGGGTCCATCGGGTCCCTTTTTTATTGAACGAACATTTGCGTTCTGCGCCGAGCTCTCCCTTCAGCGAGCCTCGTTCGTAGTTTGACGCGTAAATGGAAGGCGCAAAGTTAGAAATTTCGCCATAGTCAAGCACCATAGCCTGCCATACGCGTTCAGCCGGCGCATTGATTACGCGTTCAACTTTAATGGTTTTGTATTTTTTGCTCATGCTTTGGGCTGCTGTCTGCGGCACAGCAGCGAGGAGCAATATCACGAGGAGCAACAGGGAAGTTATTGATCGTTTCATGTTTGTCAGGTTAGCATAAGCGCCGCGCTTGCCGCGGCGCTTGGTGATTAAATGTCGAAGAAGGTGTTAGCCGACAACCTGGCCGCCCATCGCGTAGCCGCCTTCAGCGGTTTCGTGGATATGGGTGTTGATGTACTGCTTGATGTCTCCTTTATTGCTTTCAGTGGCAACGGCATTCAATGCGTCGGTTACCCGTTCAGCAATTTTGGCTTTTTCTTCTGTGGTCCAGGCATTTTTAGGTACTGTAATTTTGATTGTAGGCATGGTTTTGTTGTTTTAGGGTTTAATAAAAGAGGGGTATTGGGTTAAGCTGAGGCGTTTGCCATAGCCTGTACTTTCCTTGGGTGCGGCTTCCCGTGCTCGATAAAAAACTTGAGCTCTTCGACAGCCTCGCCAAGCAGTTTGCCCATCTGGACTTTCATCATGGGGCTCATAACGGTGCCGATTACAGGCATCAGGTCAATGTTTAGCTTCATATCAACCTTGGCGCTGTGCTCACCTTGCGGTATCACCTGCCAGTTGTTGACCAGGTTTTTGACAAAAAATGGCATTTTTTCGGCCGTGGCCCGGTAGCCAAATTTTTTGCCGGCTTCGTTGTAGTAGACAATTTCTTCCTTGACCCCACCGATGGACGTATCGCAGGCACGGCCTGCTGCGTCGAGCGGACAGCCATCTGGGACGGGGCCGGCTTTTCTCGATGTAGAATGGTTAACCGAGGACGCCCATTGGTCTGCTTTGTGAAAGTCATGCGCCACAACTTGCCACACTTTTGCGGCCGGCGCATCAATGGTTATTTGCTTTGATATAGTCATTGCTTTGAAGGCTAGTGCATGTGTTTTTTTCGGTTGTGGCGGTTTGATGCAGGATTGTAAGGGGTGTTACAAAAGTGACAGAAGCCTTGCAGGGGTTCAGCTTTCAAATCGGCTTGTATGGTGCAGATGCGCAACATTTTTATTGCTCATGGAAAGGGGTATATTTTGGATGTCCTTTCCCAACGTGTAAATTAGAAATGCTCAAATATCTCTGGATTGTTGTGCCCTTTTTTGTGTTTGGTTGCCAGGCATCAACGGGAGATGGGGATACCCTGACCGTGCAGCTTTCCCGCGCAGATGGTACTAGCCCTTTTGCCCACATGCTGGGCTTTTCAAAAGCGGAAGATCCTTCGGAGGATGACTTTTGGGCGAGAATACGGCCGGCGGTGATTGGCATTCCAGATTCTTTGCTTCAGCCTGAGCTATACGCGGAGCACATGCAAATCGAGCAGCTTGCATTTCACGGCTATCACATTGGAGAGATGGACAGCTCCGAATACGCATCCTGGGCAGATGATGCATCTTATGATTCTACGTTGTACACCGCTGCGTATGTGGATCAGGAAGTTATGTATGTCATGGCTTTCACGGCAGACAGCCAACGCGTTGTGCTCTTCGATACGGACAACGATGAAGACTTTGCAGATGAAGTGGTACACACCTTTCCAGCGATGGATGACGAGCGAGACTGGCGGGAAACGGTGCTGTTGTTACCGCGGGTAGAAGTTAGTTTTGACTTTTTCGATGGGGAAGAGGTAGTAACCTCATCGCTGCCTGTGCTTGTAGATCCGCTCAATAAATTTGCCATATCCAGAAATGCGGTGGTGTTTGGCAGCGAGATGTACCACACGGGTACCCTGACGGTTAAAGGTGAACAGTATGCCTGGTGGGTTGCTGATGTTGTGAAGTCGGGGTTGTTTGATAAACAATACACCCGCGTTTGGTTTGAGCCAATTGACGGTGCCGGCTTTCCCGAGCGCCCGCTTGCCCAACTGGCACGCCGGGAAGAAATGGTAAAGGACACGACAGAAAAGCCACTTCCCGAGGGCTATTACCCATCAATCCCCGAGCCGTATGAAATAGGTGACGTGATAAAACTGGCCGGCGAATCTTTTGAGCTGGCAGCCATCGATATGGAAGGAACTACCCTGACGCTTAATCGAACCGCCTTTGATGAAATAGGCCTCCGGACCGGGATGACCGCGCCTGATTTTGAGGGGCCGACGCTAGAGGGGGGAACGGCGCATCTTGCTGATTTTAGAGGGAAATATGTGTTGCTAGATTTTTGGGGGACCTGGTGTGCGCCCTGTATCGGAGAAGTTCCTGTGCTGCGCGAAGCATATGAAGCCTATCCGAGGGATGTGTTTGAGATCCTGGCTATCGCCAATGACGACCTCGAACCATTGGAAAAGTTCGTAGAAGAAGAACAGCTCCCATGGACCCAAATCGTGCGTTTGGAAGACGATCTTTCCCTGCTTCAGATTGTCGAGCAATACCGCGTAACAGGTTACCCAACCACCTTTCTGTTAGACCCGGATGGCGTAATCATTGCAAGAGAAGGCGAATTGCGGGGAGAGAGGCTTGCCAAGACGTTGGCGAAGTATCTGGGTTCGCGTTGATGTTGTAAGTAGCTATTTGATCAGCGTGACCACGCGGGTAGTGATCATGTCGTCAGTATTGAGGCGAACGAAATACATGCCGGCTGGCAAATCTGAGGGTATCCATGTATATCGTTTTACTCCAACGGCGGCCGGCTCATCTGCAATGGTTTCAACACGTCGACCCAGTACGTCAAATACTTCGATCTGAAGCGCTGTGGGTTGTACTAACGTCAGTGCAAGGTTGACGTGGTTCAACGCTGGATTAGGATAGAGCGAAAGCGAAGCGGGGGTGGGTATAGGTTCTTCCCGCAATGTCTACCGCTGGTGAATACGTGTAGATACTCCGGCCAACAAAAACCAGTTCTTGCAAAAAGAGATTGAGCTCCAGGGTGCGACGTTCCAGTACGTCGCCGTCATCATCAACATCGAAAACCCAAAGCCCATTGCTTTGCCAGGTCTCGGTAATGGGGTCAAAAAACTGAAACAGCTTTTCGATTAAATCACCATTGGCATTGTACGTGTAAAAGCGCCGGCCCAACGGCTGGGCTCCAGGCAGCGAAGTGCTTTCTTCGATTGGTTGAAACTGCTCATTAAAAAGCGTAAAGGAAATGAGTGTGGGCTGCCAGGTACCGCTGTTGTAGATATCTCCCTTTACCGTTCGCGTAAGTGTTGTATAAGAGCTGCTTTCTCGTAGCTGGTCTTGCCAACGAGAAAGCGTTGCGTCCCATACCTGATCAATACGTTGAATAATCCGCTGCTGGTCATCATGCTCAAAAAAGAACTCTGGTATCCTCGATGATTGCACCTGTATCTTGATTGCGTCTCTTCCTCAATTCCTCAATGGCAACGCCATTTTCTATGGTCCGGGTTAATGTAGCGCCCAATATCCAGTCTGTCCCGTTCCATCCATAATTATGCGTGCTGACCAACTCGCCGTTTTCATCCCAGGCAAAGATGCTTTGCGAGTCGTTTGCAAACGCATTCAGCGAATCACTCCATGATTGCCACGTACTCGTCAGCATGAGACCACTGGTATCATAGGTATAACTACTTTTTGCGTTGATTGTGCTATACGATTGAGTACCAGCATCCCACAAACTGCGTGTCCTACTCTCAACGAATCCTTCCGTATTGTACGTGTAGGTATCCTGCCGGGAGGGGACCCAGTTTAGACTATCCCAATCTTGGAACTCGACCTTGTACAGCGGGCCGTCTGCTTGTAAAAGATTGTGCAGTCTGGCAGTGATGCCTTCTGTAACCAGGCAGGTCATTTTCTGAGCTGTAGTCAGTGCACTGGTTAACAGTACAACGTGCGTATCGAATCGATCTATATCGTTCTTTTTATCCGTTGATGATGTGTTTGTATAGCCGGGGCAAGGAGATGATACCGCCGCGGGTTGTGCATACAGGTCAGCGACCATAACACTGGACAGCGCAAAAAAATAGCGCAGAAATGAGAGCCTTCATTTCAAGCAAGGGCTTAAGCTGATACAGCAATTGTGGAAAGAATGTACTTAGAGCCTATCCGAAAACCTCATTTGGGCTTCGCGCGGCTGCACAAATTCCTATGCTGCGTTCCGCTGCATCGACGTATCCACTGGATACGTCTGCTTCGCGCGCTACACCTATGATTCGTTCGCTCGCACTCGGGGACAGAAAGCAGGTTTTCGGATAGGCTCTTAAAACATAATAAGACGGGCGATGAAAGTCACGTGACGCCCGCATCGCCCGCCTTTTTAAACTCAAAACACATAGCTCACCCCAATACGCAGTGCTCTTGGGTTGCCCGGTGTGAAATGAAGCTCTGAAGTAGATGTTACCTCCCCGAATAGGCGAGAATCGGTATCAAATTGCGCTTCATTCCATGCTACGTCGAACAGATTCTCCAGGGCAAGCGAGAGTTTGATGTCACCTAGTTGATACGCTGCAAACGCATTGAAGAGGGTGTATCCTTCTGCTGTCACACTGCCGGTCTCGTTGGCCGGCCGGCTGCCAATATGGATGTACCGCAAACTGCCCTCAAAGCCATTCGGATGCACGATGGTGATGCCACCGGTGCTTGTTAACTGGGGCGCAAGTGGAATTTCGTTGGCATCGGCTGGTTCATCCCTGAGTATACCGCGCGACAGGTTAACATCGCTATCAGCCGTTAGCCAGGGGGTAATCCACAGCCGGCCTTCGAGATCCAGGCCGTAGCGCCGGCTGCGACCGCTAAGCTCCGTGAAGCCGCCATCACCCACGTACACAAACTCGTTATCCAGGTCTAAAAGCCAGGCAGCTGCTGAAAGGTGCAGCCGATCTGCCACCCGCATGCGTACACCTAGCTCACTCCCAATGGCACGAGGCAGTGCATTGTCGGAAGCCTGTGCAACATCAAGATGTTGCGCGGCGAAGGCTTGCTCGATTTCGTCGGTGCTCAGGTTGCGTCGCTGGTATGTACGAAGCAGGTCGCTGGCGCGGCGATTTTGCACAACGGCTCGGGCATCGTTCGAGTGAAAACCGCTGCCGGCGTTGACAAACACGTCAACAGATGTAGCGGGACTATATACCAGACTGGCTTTGGGACTTACAATTGCTTGCTGCGCATACCCTGAGGCTCTTGGTAGTTCACCGGGCATACCTTCGAGGTGATCATCTACATTAAACGTGAAGTAGTCGCCGCGAAGCCCCAGTTGTAATCTGAGAGCTGTCGAAAATACAAACGCCTGTTGCGCCCACAAAGACAAGTTTCGTTCAGCAATGGTTGCATCGACAAGGCCGACCTGCCGGAGCCGGGAGGGGCTCTTCCAGAGCGAAACAGCAGCGTCGTCTGCGCGGAATCCACCTCCAAGCGTTGTGGTTGTTATAAACCGTCCACTGGTTTGGGTGAATCGGTATGTACTGTTGAGTCCCACCAACCGCCGGTCGTCGGTTTGCTCGATCATGTCGCCGTTGATCGGGTCTTCGAGGAAAAAGGTGAAGTTGGAAAAGAGTTTGAAGTTGTAGCGGGTTGCGTATCCCTGGATGGTAAACGCCGCGTTGTCTTTTTGGGCGGTGTACGTGAGATTGGCATCTTGCCGGCCTGTCGTGCCGCCTTCAAGGTCATCGATGCTGCCAAAGCGGCTGATCAATCCCTGTTCGATGGCCCGCGCAGGGATTTGTCCTGATGCATCCCAGGCTGAACTAAATCCGCTAATACCCAGTGCTAGTTTGGCTGATTCATTGAGGTGCGTGTGGAATTTGCCAAACAAGTTAAAGCGCTGAAATCCTTGCGGCTGCTCGACCGGGCCGTCTGTATTGCGAAACTGTCCGCCAAAATATGCGCCCTGGTGGCCATTCGTCACAACGGGAAGCTGGTACAGTGCTGTCAGACTTGCCGTGTTGAAATGGCCGCCCTCGAGGCGAATCATGTTGTGGTCGAGGTGATCCTTTGTGGTGAATGCAATGGCGCCGGCTGTTGCAAGGTTGCCAAAGCGTGCATCGTAGGGTCCCTTGTTTACATCGATTTGCTCAACCAACTCCGGAATCACAAAATGCAGGTCTGCATACCCCTGACCGTGTCCGTGGGAAACCATGTTGACCGGGATACCATCGACGGTGATTGCAACGTCAGTGCCGTGATCTGCATCGAAGCCCCGGAGGAAAATCTGTTCAGCTTTGCCACCGCCGGCGTGTTGTGCAGTTACCAGACCGGGGGTTAGCTGGAGCAAGTCCTGTGAAGATTGAACAGGGCGTGTCGCAATATCAAATGCCCGGATTGTTGCCGAAGAAGCGGTCGAAAAGGGCCGATCTGCCTGTGCAAGGATTTCGTCCAGGGTGATGGGCGCCGGCGAAAGGGCTACGTCGTATTTGGTTGTAGTATCAGCAACCACGAAGATCATCTCTTCAACGGGCGCAAAACCAATCGCCCGAATGGTCAGGATGTGTTGACCAGGAGTGATGCGCGTAAAGTTGTAAACACCCTGACTATTTGTGGCTGTACCTCGTTCTTCCGTATCCAAAAGGACACTCACCCCTTCAAGCGGCAAATTGGTTGCTTCATCGGTGATGGTGCCCGTGATTTTACCTGTTGATTGTGCGAGTGCTGTCGTAGCGAAAAACAGACTGGCAATAAGAGTGAGTGTAATGTGTGTAGATCTAGACATTTATCCGCTGAACTTGTTTGTAAAACCAATTTCAGGCAAGATATACCAGCGTAACGCTCACTAAGAAGATCAAAACTTAATCATTTCCTGCTCACTTGAAGCTTTTTCGCGTTCAACGCGCTTAAAAAACACGTCATACCGGACTTAATCCGGTATCCAGGATGCGCCAGTAAATGTGCGATTGGATCGAAAGGTATATCGTGGTAAGCGCCTGTGTCTTAAGAAGTAGTTGAGATATGAATAGCGAGGCGGGGATCAGTTGAAACTCGTTTAGTTAGCGTTCGTAGTTATTGTACAACAATCCTGTACAGGTTTATTATGAGTACAATTTCTTACAGCGACGCGCGGCAGAACCTGGCCAGGCTTTGGGATAAAATTATTGAAGATCGCGAGACCGTTATCCTGAAGCGGCGAGGCAAAGAAGATCTGGCTGTTTTGCCGGCAGATGATCTGTCAGCGTTGCAAGAAACCCTCTATCTATTGAGTACACCCGCCAATGCCAGCCGATTGCTCGATTCTGTTGCCTGGGCGAGAGCTGGCGGTGAAGAAGAGCACAGTGAACCGTTGAGCATTGCGTCTTTGCGTGAAGCGTTGAACGCCACCAATGACGAGTAAGAAGAAGCGTGATGCAGTATTTGCACCGCACTGTATCGAAGACATTTATTTCTGGGTTAAGACTAACCGTAAAACAGCACTGCGGGTGCTCGACCTGGTTGAGGCTGTAATGCGCGATCCGTTTAGTGGCATTGGGAAGCCAGAAGCGCTCAAATATCTCGGGTCGGGCTTTGGGTCGCGACGCATAACCAAACAAGACCGCCTGGTATACCTTATCGAAGAACACCGTGTTGTCTTCCTACAGGCACGATTTCACTATAAATAAGCCCAAGGGTATCAAACGCGTCATGCCGGACTTGATTCGGTACCCTGGACTCAATGGATGAAATCTGGATACCGGATCAAGTCCGGCATGGCGTAATGGAAATACGAATAGACTATTGACTACTTGATCAGCGTCATCTTGCGGGTTTGCACATTCGCGCCGGCTTCCAGTCTGTACAGGTACGTACCACTCGGCAGGTTGGCTGCGTCAAAACGGACGGCATAGTTGCCGGCTGCCTGGACCTGATCCACGAGCGTACCCACCACGCGACCCGTCATATCGAAGACGGTTAGCTTAACATGCTCCTGCGCAGGAATAGCGTACTGGATGGACGTCTCTGGATTGAACGGATTCGGATAGTTGTCGCCAAGGAGGAATGCAGCAGGTTGCTGGTTTTCATCAGCCAGGGTGAAAGGCTGCGCATCTGCTTCATCAATGGCAACATGCCCTGTAAGGTTTACGGTAGTGCCAGTACCCAATCGCTCAAACTCAAGCGACAAGACACGGTCTGAGAGTGTTGCCGGTAATCCAGCACCTGCGATGTGTACTACACCAGGCTGTTCGTTCCTGAGCAATTGCCAACCGTCGGGGAGCCGGCTTTCGATGTCCCTGAGGGTTGCTGCTTCCGGATTGTAGGTCAATTTTAATTCGATGGCCTGGTTGCTGCCTGTTGCGTCAAGTCCAACATGTACGTTGAAGCGGCCATCGCTACCGTCTTCGCGTTGAAGCAGTGCTTCCGATGTGGTGATAGCACTGGTTTTGCCGCTGCCACATGTTGGATCGACCGGGAAGCAGCTGATCAACTCCACGACGTGCTGGAGTACTAGCGAAGCATCGAAGGCCGAGATCTCACCGTTGCCCGATACATCGATTGTTGGTGTAATGCTACCCGGCAGAATGATAATTTCGATGGAATGCTGTAGAATGAGCGAGGCATCCAGTGCTGAGATTTCACCGTCATTGGTTGCATCGCCGAATGTGGTGTTTGGCTGCGTACTCACCAGCGCCACCCAGTCTGCATTGGTATTGTTGGGTGGCTGGCCGATAGAAACAGAGCCGCCGGCGTTAACCTGTGTGACTGTACCATTTTGCAGGGCACCGCCGTTCCGCGGGTCGAACCACTGTACATTTAACGTACCAGATGCGCCCGACAAGTTTAAGTTGGTTGTCCCACCATTCTTCAGGTAGACAGCGTATACTTCGCCTTCTTTTGCGAACGTGTAGCTGTTGCCGTTGGTAGCGAGGCCGTCATTAGACTTCATTTCCACGTACGGCAAGTAGTTCTGGAAGAATTCTACCGCATACCGCGTAATATTCCAGACGTTTTCGCGGTTTTTGAAGTTCTCAGAACTCAGGTCGTGATCGTTGGGATAATCGTAGCCGAAGTACCATTCGACACCGCCGCCGCCGGCCATCAAGTTGGCCCAAAGGACTTCTTTGCGGATTGTGTCGTGGTTGTTACCGGGTCCATCTGGTGTAGCCCCTAACTGCCAGGGGCCAGACTCATCCATACACACGTACCACTTTTTGCCGGCTGCTGCTGATTTGTTCACCCAGTCGAGCGTTAACCAGTGTGTATCTTCAGGTTTGCCTACCTGAAGCGAGGAGCCGTCAAAGCTTGGGAAGTCGAGCAACGGCGTATAAATGTCGTTCCACTGTCCGGGTAGCGTATGCACAACAATGGGATGATCATACGGATCGAGCTCGTTGAGGTAGTTCGCAAAGTCTTTGCGCTGTTGGGTTGTATTGTCCTCGTTCTCTTCACCTAAATTCCAGGTAATCGCATGATGATATCCAAAACGAGCCACCAATTCCCGATAATACAATTTGCGTTGGACGCCCAAGTTACCGCCATCCAGGAGCAATTCATTTTCTGTTTCCTGTGTCTGGATGTGCAGCATGATGCCTTTACGATCCATCTGGTCGAAAACGATATTCCATTGGTCGAGTTTGGACACGTCGAAACGGAAGCGCTCGCCAGGACCTGTCCAGGGCCATACATCATCACCATCGCCATTGATGTTCATGGTCAGGAAATAGGCTGAGTTGACGCCTTTTTCACCCAAATAGTTTACCGCGCCTATCAGGCCTTTGCCTTTGCCATTTTGCCAGGTTGGGTCGCCTTCGTTCCAATCCGATACGTGGATGCCCCAATCTTTAGTAAAGTTTGTGCCACCGTTGTTGTACGTTGCGTCGAAGTCGACATAAGCAAGCAGGTTTTCCGGGCTATCGGTACCGCCTTTAATGTAGTAGTCGCCATTGTCGTATTGCAGGTAGTGTTCTCCTACATAACGAAGTTTACCTTTGCCGCGATGGTCCGCACCGCTTTTGTCAGTTTCCTGGATGTCAAACGATCCAAAAATGTTGTCGAAATCTGCGACGGCAGTGCCTTCATTGGGATTGGTGCTGACTGCAATGTTTGAACCCTGGCGGAACGACGTCCGATAGGTCCAGCCACCCGTTGTAGGGGGGATAAAGTGCGCGCGCCAGATGTTACCACTGGATGCACTGGTTTCAGCCGCATTGCCGTCAGCTGCAAAATAGCCCGGTACGGTGATGCTTTTCTCCGCCTGTGAGAAGATCACCTCAAAGCGGTATTCCAGGAATGGATTGGGCGATCCGGTTTCGCTTGCAGAAGGACCTTCCAGCGAAATGGTTATAGGATGCCATTTTTTGAACTCTCCGGTGGCCGTTACATTTGCTTTTTGTGCTGCCGGCTGGGCAGTAGCAGATGAGGGGGCCGTTTTATCGGGAGAAATATTGCCAACGGTAGGGTCGACTGCTGCAAAACTGTTTGCAACAGGAGAAATGTTGAGCAACAGGACGATTGATAGAATGCTAAATTTAATCACACCCACAGATATCGTACGAGGATAAGACTCAAAACCAGATTCAAACGTGAACAGGTTTAAATCATATTTGAAGATGAAAAAAGAACTGTATGCGCCCGGCTGATGTTATGCCTCTTGAGGTCAGACACGCTATGCAATCATCAGGGGGCGTTGAAGAGCGTAGCTGAATTAGTGTTTAGCAAGAGTTGTGCCACAAAGTGTTGCTACGTACTTTGCGCTCAATCCCACCACGATACACTTTTTTCTCCAGCCTAACGCGCTAGTTTATCAAAATAGAATTGGATTACATCATGCAGATCGTTGTACGTGTTTTTGCGGTTGTCCTATTATGGTCGAGCCTAAACTTACTAAATGCGCAAAAATTGCCGGCAGCTTTTGAGATCGAAATACCAGGTATTTCCGGCTACAATAGTGATATCCCTGCGCCTCAGGATATAGTGCGGCACACCATAGGTACCTACCATACCACACCCCACCAGATTGTCGATTATTTTGAGGCGGTAGCAGCGCTCAGCGATCGAGTTGTTGTGAACACCCACGGATATTCTTACGAAAACAGGCCGCTTATCCATGCGATTGTAACTTCACCTGCGAATCATGCACGTTTAGATGCTATTCTGGCGCAAAACCAGCGGCTGTCTGACGTCCCGGGGAGTGTTACGGATGCAGAGCTAGAGGAAATGCCTGTTATTGTATCACAGGGATACGCTGTACACGGAAACGAAGCGAGTACAGCGGAAGCAGCAGTCTTGTATCTGTATCATCTCGCGGCCGCGCAGGGAGCCGCCTTTGAAGAATTGCTCGATAACGCAGTAATCATCCTGGATCCAGTATTTAATCCGGATGGACGAGATCGCTTTACGGACTGGGTAAATCGCAACCGCGGCAAAGCGCATGCTACAGATCCAAACGACCGTGAGCACAATGAACCCTGGCCGGGTGGCCGTACCAATCATTACTGGTTTGATTTGAACCGCGACTGGCTACCCGCGCAGCACCCTGAGTCGCAGGCACGTCTGGATGTCTTCCACACCTGGCGCCCGCAGGTCTTGACGGATCACCATGAAATGGGAGGAACTGCCAGCTTCTTTTTTATGCCGGGTATTCCAAGCCGTAACAATCCGTTTACCCCGGAAGAAAACTTTGTACTCACGGCTGGCATCGCAGACTTTCATGCAAAGTGGCTCGATAACATCGGATCACTCTATTATTCAAAAGAGAGTTTTGATGATTTCTATTCTGGAAAAGGATCGACGTATCCAGATGCAAATGGTGCCATCGGTATTTTATTTGAACAGGGATCAAGCCGATCGCTCGAAAGCGAGACGGATCACGGAAATCTCACCTACGCTTTCACCGTTAAAAACCAGTTCGCTACCTCTTTGTCTACACTCGAAGGCGTTGTGGCGCTCCGCACTGAGTTGCTGGCATACCACCGGTCGTTTTATGCATCAGCTGCTGATGTTGCCCGTGCAAATCCAGTAAAAGCCTACGTGGTAGACTTGATGCATGACCGGACGCGGGCGCAAAAGTTGGGTGAGATGTTAGGCCGGCACCGCGTGAAAATGCACGTGCTGGATGAAGACTTCCGCGCTGATGGTCGGGTCTATCGTGCTGGCGAAGCGTTTGTGGTGCCCGTTGCGCAGCCGCAGGCCCGTCTTGTCCAGACGGCGTTCGAGACAATGACAACGTACCAGGACTCGCTATTTTATGATGTCTCAACATGGACCATGCCGCTGGCGTTCGACCTGGAGTACAGTGAAATTCGCTCGAACCCGGCGCGGTATCTTGGTGAGGCCTGGACGGCTGAAATGCCAGACGGTGGCCGGATGGTAGGCGGTGCATCGGAAATTGGATATCTGTTGAAATGGAATAGATACTTTGCCGGCCGTACACTCTACAAATTACTGGATGCCGGCTATTTCCCGCGCCTCTTGCAAGATGCATCCACCATTACCGTTGATGGGCAGGCGATGACTTTTGGGCCCGGGACCATTTTTGTGCCGGCTGTGCACCGAGACCCTGCGCTGCGCCACCTGGATGCCGGTTTATTGCCGTTACTCGAACAGGCTGTGGCAGATGACCACGTTGAGGTATTTGCTGCAGAGAGCGGGTTTGCACTTGCGGGGCGTGACCTGGGCACACGATCTGCAACGGTTTTGAATAAACCGGTTGTTGCGCTCATTACAGGATCTGGTACATCAGCGTACAACGCGGGTGAAGTCTGGCATCTGTTGGCTGAACGGTATGAAGTCCCTGTGTCTTTGCTCGATGTAGAAGATGTGGCTGATGTCGATCTATCGCGTTACACCACAATTGTAATGGCCGGCGGCTTTTATAGCGGCATCAACACGGAGGCGATCAATACGTGGGTGCGCGGTGGTGGACGCCTCATCACGCTGGCTTCAGCGACCGATTGGGCCGTTCGTAGTAACCTGATCGATCTGGCGCGCAAAACACTGGATACCGATTCACTGTACCGTGACCTGCCATTCAATCAACTGGATGAGGCGCGCGGCGCGCAACGCATTGGCGGCTTGATTGCAGAAGGCCGGCTGGATACGACCCACCCGCTCGCTTTTGGTCTGCGGGATACGATTCCACTGTTCCGACGTGGCACCACGTTTTACGAACCATCGGATATTGTAGGTGCAAATGTAGGCGTATATACGTCGACGCCGTTATTGAGTGGTTACGTTTCAGAGCCGCAACGCAAGAACATGGCCGGCAGCATGGCACTCGTTGCGCAGAACAGAGGGCGGGGCAGTATCATTGCGTTTGCTGACAACCCCAACTTTCGGGCGTTCTGGTACGGCACCAACAGGCTGTTCATCAATGCGCTGTTTTTTGGTGACGCATTTTAACAGCGTAGGACATACCTCTTTCATGAATACGTAGCGATGCCAAACAAACTAGCTGAAGAACTAAGCCCGTATCTCCTGCAACACCAGAACAATCCAGTAGACTGGTACCCGTGGGGTGAAGCTGCCTTTGCCGCAGCTAAATCACAAGACAAACCGATATTTCTCTCCATCGGGTACGCAACCTGCCATTGGTGCCACGTGATGGAGCATGAATCGTTTGAAGACCGGGAAGTGGCAGCACTGATGAACGAAACGTTTATCAATATCAAAGTCGATCGTGAGGAGCGCCCCGATATTGACCAGGTGTACATGACCTATTGTCAGCTATCAAGCGGGCAGGGCGGTTGGCCGTTAACCATTGTCATGACGCCGGAGCAGGAGCCGTTTTTTTCCGCTACCTATTTACCTAAAAGCAGTCGGTTTGGGCGCATCGGGATGCTCGACCTGGTGCCCCGGATACAGCAGGTTTGGCAGGAAAAACGCGAAGATGTGCTTGCGTCTGCCAGGCAAAATGCCGAGGCTTTAGTGAAGGCGAGTACGTGGAATGAGACGAGCCAGGCGCCGGCATCCGGAGTGCTTGATTTTGCGTTTGAACAGCTTGCTGATGCCTACGACGAAACCTACGGCGGCTTTCGTGAGGCACCAAAATTCCCGTCCCCTCACCAACTCCAGTTTTTGGTGCGTTATGCCAACCGATCAGGAAAGCCGGAAGCCCTGGACATGGCCCGGCACACACTCCAGCAAATGGCACTTGGTGGTGTGTTCGACCACGTAGGATTTGGTTTTCATCGGTATGCCACCGACCGTGAGTGGTTGCTCCCACATTTTGAAAAAATGCTGTACGATCAGGCCATGATTGTACTCGCGGCTGTTGATCTGTATCTGAAAACCAAAGAGGTCGCTTTTAAAGGCATTGCTGACTCCGTTATCGCATATGTACTGCGCGACATGACCGACGAAGCCGGCGGGTTTTACTCAGCGGAAGACGCAGACAGCGAGGGCGTCGAGGGCAAGTTTTACGTCTGGTCAGAAAGCGAAATTAAACGGCTGCTCGACGAGGACGCAGCGGCGCTCTATTTGTCGGTATACAACTTTGCGCCGGCGGGTAACTTCAGGGAAGAAGCAACTGGGGTGTTAACGGGAGAGAACATTCCACACTTGAAAGCGCCTCTTGAAAAGGCTTTGCAGGCGTATGCACAAGCAAATGGAGCGGAGGCCACTTCGTTACCAGCCAGGATGGAGGCCATCCGGCAACAACTGTTTACACACCGCGAGGACCGCATCCATCCGCTTAAGGACGACAAGGTATTAACGGATTGGAATGGGCTGATGATCGCTGCGCTGAGCAGGGCGGCGGTCGCTTTTGATACGCCGGCGTATGCAAGAGCTGCTGAACGCGCCGTTACGTTTTTGTGTGATACATTGATCGACCGACAGGGGCGTTTGATGCATCGTTTCCGAAAAGGAGAGGCTGGTCTACAGGCAAATCTGGATGACTATGCCTTTTTTGTAGCAGGTTTGCTCGCGTTGTACGAGGCAACCTTCGATGTGCAATGGCTTGTCCGCGCGCGCACGTTGAATACACAAATGATCGACCGTTTTCATGATGAAGAAGCCGGTGGTTTTTTCTTTACACCCGATGACGGCGAACAGCTGATCGCGCGGCAAAAAGAAGCATACGATGGGGCAGTGCCTTCGGGCAATTCAATTGCGCTGAGTAACCTGTTACAGATAGGTCGGATTACAGGTGATCCTGCATATGAGGTGATGGGGGCAAAGCTATTGCAATACTTTGGTGCCCCGATCAACAGGCAACCCAGCGGTTTTACAGCGATGCTTGCAGGAATTGATTTTGGCATTGGGCCGGCGTATGAGATCGTTGTTGTAGGTGAAAAAGACGATGAACGCACGCAACGTCTGCTTCAAGCTATTCAGCAAACCTATCTCCCTAACAGGGTCCTGCTTTTGAAAACCGGGGCAACCGCAGCCCAGCTTGCAGACATCGCGCCGTACACCGCTGCAATGCAGGCACATAATGGGCTGCCGACCGTATATGTCTGCGAAAATTATCATTGTAATCAACCCGTGACAAGTGTGGACGCATTACGTGCACTGTTGTTGGCTACTTCGGCATAAACAGGCACTGGAGTTTGTCGCGGGCATAGCTAATAGACATCTACATGCAGGAAGTTTATATCGTGTCTGCGGTGCGGACACCCATCGGGCGATTCGGTGGCGCCCTTAAAGATCACACCGCGGCCCAACTCGGTTCCCATGTTATGAGTGCAGCGCTGCAGCAAGGAGGCGTTGAAGGGGAGCATTTGGATTTTTACGTGATGGGCAATGTATTGCGTGCTGGCCAGGGGCAGTTGGTCCCACGGCAGGCTGCGCTTGCAGCTGGTATCCCCAAAGAAGTGGATGGGATGGCCATCGATATGGTTTGTTCATCAGGAATGATGAGCGTAATGAGTGCTTCAACGATGATCCGTGCCGGCGAAGCGGACCTGGTCCTGGCTGGCGGGATGGAGTCTATGTCGGGTACTGGATTTTATCTATCTGCGCGTGCGCGTTGGGGGTACAAGTTTTTGATGGGTAAGCCGGAAGGGCTTGAAGATATTTTGCTTCGTGATGGATTATCCGATCCCATGTCTGGCGAAGCTATGGGGGATCAGACGGAGCGCCTGGCAGCAGAAGAGAACGTAACACGGGAGATGCTGGATGAAGTTGCAGCTATGTCACATGCACGCGCGCATGAAGCAACGCAGAGCGGCGCGTTTGATGCAGAGATTGTACCGATTGAATACAAAGCGCGGCGCGAAGTAAAAGAATTGTCGCAGGACGAAGGTATCCGTCCGGAAAACACGCTGGAGTCGCTCAGCAAATTACGACCGGCTTTTGGCAAAGATGGTGTCCTGACAGCGGGTAATAGCAGTCAGATTAGCGACGGTGCGGCTGCCGTTTTATTGGCATCAGAATCGGCAGTTGCCAAATACGGTCTTCAGCCGCTGGCACGGGTCATTCGCGGAGCCTGGGCTGCCGGCGAATCGTGGCGCTTTATTGAGTCGCCGATCAATGCTGTCAAGAAAGTAGAAGCCGGAACGGGGCGTACGGTAGGAGATTTTGACCTGTTTGAAAACAACGAAGCCTTCGCGCTGAGCTCGGTATTGTTCAGTCGGTCGTTGGGTGTGTCGTATGATCAGCTAAACGTTCATGGCGGCGGCATTGCCCTCGGCCATCCAATAGGTTGCTCCGGGGCGCGACTCATTGTAACGCTGGTCCATGCACTGCGCCGGCGCGATAAAGAATCCGGCATCGCATCGCTGTGCCACGGTACAGGCGGCAGTACAGCCCTCGCCATTGAAAGGTTATAGGAAAAGCAAAGAGCCTATAATCTGAAACTTTCAACAGCAAAGCCATCAATCGCACAGGTTGATGGCTTTGCTGCTTAATAAAGATTCTGTGTTACGAACAGGGTGCCGTTTGTGCCAATGGCAACGCCAATGCCTTCCCTGCGATACGTTGGGCTGAGGAGGTTCATGCGGTGGCCCGGGCTGTCCATCCAGGCGGTAACCGCTTCGTTGGCTATTTCCTCTACCGTCTTCCACGATACATCGTAGACACGGTTATCGTTTGTGGTATGTACCGTGTACTCTGAATACCGATGTGTGGCAAACAGATTTTCGCCCAATCCCTGGAGCACCATGTAGCCGGCGCGTTGCAGGCGCGACAGACCCGCTTCAGCCGCGCGTTCAGTTGCACTATTCCCATCCCGGTCTACATGACCAAAATATCCTGCTGTTGCCATATCCAGGCTGTGGTTGCGCGCGACATAGGCAATGGTATCTGACCAAACGAGCGAACGCAGGCCTTTGGTTCGTCTGATTTCGTTTGTTGCCTCGTGGATGAGATATTCCAGTTCTTCCAGATCCAAAGCCGGCGCCCTGTTCGAGATTTCACCAGGCATTTCCGGGGACCACAGCTGCTCGCTCCGTTTCATCAACCCTGTTTGCCCGCAACTCATCAGCACTCCACAACAGAGAATGCCGGCCAAACACCAGATGAGTGTGTGCTTCAGGTCACTATGTAGATCAGCAATTTGCACGCAGTAACTGGTAAATAGCTGAAAAAAAATGGTTTAGGTGGTACTGTTTCTATGCCTTAATCCTGCATAGGCTCCTTCATATGCGCAATTCTAGCAAAAATCCGACAGCACCATGCGGCATTTTTATTCGATCATTTTAATAAAAAAACCGGGTTTTTAGATAATCAGGTAGTTATCAGATTCTTAAGTGGTGTACTGATCATGTTGTCATTAAGCACAGACAAACTTGATGTACAAACACTTTCCCCGACTGTAGCCTGATCACCTGCAGTCGGGTTGCCTCTTTAACCTCCATTCACCAAGTATCAATGATGATTGCGCGAAAAAACTTACAACGATTCGCAATGCTGATCTGTTTATTGGCATTGACGTACCTCCAGACAGGAACGACCGTGTTTGCACAGGATGCAAACGTACAGGTCATCCATAACTCACCCTATGCAGAAGCTGCAGTTGTTGATGTTTACATCAATGATGCGCTTGCGTTGGATGACTTTGCATTCCGTGATGCAACACCGTATCTGTCTCTCGCTTCAGGTGTAGCGGTAAAGATCGATATCACAGGATCTGAAGCAACCGATAACAGCAGCCCGGTTTTTACAGCCAACTTTGATGCCGGCCTCCCTGCTGGTGGCACGCTTACCCTGGTAGCTGCTGGCGATCCCCTCGCACGCGACGGCAACCCGGCATTCGACTTGTTTGTTGTCGGGTCTCGTCAGGCCGCTGAAATGGCCGGAAACGTAGAATTTCAGGTATTTCATGGTTCGCCTGATGCACCAACGGTAGATGTTGTAGCGCGCGGCGCTGGCATCCTGGTTGATGACATCTCTTTCGGTGAAACGGCTGCAGATTACCTCTCTGTACCCCCTGCATCTTACGATCTGGACATCCAGACCGCAGACAACAGCGCAACCGCGGCATCATTCAACGCAGACCTCTCAGGTGCTGCTGACGCTGCTATTACAGTGCTTGCATCGGGCTTCCTCGCGCCGGCTACGGCTGATGACCCAGGCTTCGGTCTGTTGGCTGTATTTGCTGACGGTACCACGGCACTGCTACCAGCCATCGATCCGCCACCAGGCCCAATGGCGAAGCTGCAGGTTGTACACAACTCTCCTTATGCTGAAGCAGCCGTAGTTGACATCTACCTCAACGACGCACTTGCACTGGACGACGTTGCCTTCCGCGACGCCACCGGCTTCCTCGAGCTTCCAGCAGAAGTAGCTGTGAAACTAGACGTTGTAGGCGGTTCTGCTGCTGACAACTCAGCGCCAGTATTTACGCTTGATCTTGCAGACGGCCTCCCGGCAGATGCCACGCTGCTCGCAATTGCTGCTGGCGACCCGCTGGCACGCGATGGCAATCCTGCATTTGACATTTTCATCACGGGTGCCCGCGAAGCCGCTGAAACAGCTGGTAACGTAGAAGCCGTTGTATTCCACGGTTCCCCTGACGCGCCAACGGTAGACGTTGCTGCGCGGGGTGTTGGCATTCTGGTTGATGATATCTCGTTTGGAGAGTTCACGGACTACCTCTCTGTGCCTCCTGCTTCTTACGATCTGGATATCCAGACCGCAGACAACAGCGCAACCGCGGCGTCATTCAACGCTGACCTCTCAGGCGCTGCTGATGCTGCCATCGCTGTACTGGCTTCAGGCTTCCTGGCGCCGGCAACGATGGACGACCCAGGCTTCGGTCTGTTGGCTGTATTTGCTGATGGTACCACGGCACTGCTGCCAGCCATCGACCCGCCACCAGGCCCCATGGCGAAACTGCAGGTTGTACACAACTCTCCTTATGCTGAAGCAGCCGTAGTTGACATCTACCTCAACGACGCACTTGCACTGGACGACGTTGCCTTCCGCGACGCCACCGGCTTCCTCGAGCTTCCAGCAGAAGTAGCTGTGAAACTAGACGTTGTAGGCGGTTCTGCTGCTGACAACTCAGCGCCTGTATTTACGCTTGATCTTGCAGACGGCCTCCCGGCAGATGCCACGCTGCTCGCAATTGCAGCTGGTGACCCGCTGGCACGCGATGGCAATCCTGCATTCGACATTTTCATCACGGGTGCCCGCGAAGCCGCTGAGACAGCTGGTAACGTAGAAGCCGTTGTATTCCACGGTTCCCCTGACGCGCCAACGGTAGACGTTGCTGCGCGCGGTGTTGGCATTCTGGTTGATGATATCTCGTTTGGAGAGTTCACAGACTACCTCTCTGTGCCTCCCGCTTCTTACGATCTGGACATCCAGACCGCAGACAACAGCGCAACCGCGGCATCATTCAACGCAGACCTCTCAGGTGCTGCTGACGCTGCCATCGCTGTACTGGCTTCAGGCTTCCTGGCTCCAGCAACGATGGACGACCCAGGCTTCGGTCTGTTGGCTGTATTTGCTGATGGTACCACGGCACTGCTGCCAGCCATCGACCCGCCGGTACCGCCAATGGCAAGAGTACAGGTTGTGCACAACTCACCGTATGCAGAAGCTGCTGAAGTAGATGTTTACATCAACGACGCACTTGCAATCGATGACTTTGCGTTCCGTAGTGCTACCGGTTTTCTTGATCTGCCAGCCGGCGTTCCTGTGAAAATCGATATTGCTGCGGGTTCTGCAACGGATAATGCATCACCTGTATTCACGCTTGACCTCGCTGACGGTCTGCCTGAAGCAACCTTGCAGGTTGTTGCAGCTGGTGACCCACTGGCACGCGATGGCAACCCGGCGTTCGACCTGTTCATCTCTGCTGCACAGGAAGAAGCTGCCTCAGAAGACGTTGTTGACCTGTTGGTCTTCCACGGTTCACCTGACGCACCAGCCGTAGACATCGTTGTTCGCGGATTGGGTACGGTACTGGATGATATCGCATTCGGACAGTTTAGCGATGGATACCTCGGCGTACCTGGCGCGCGGTATGAAATCGACGTTGAAACCGCTGACAACAGCGTTACGGCCGCATCATTCGAAGCAGAATTGACAGGTGCTGACGGCGCTGCCATCGCAGTACTTGCTTCAGGCTTCCTGGCGCCGGCTTCGATGGACGATCCTGGCTTCGGTCTCCTGGCCGTATTTGCTGATGGCACCACTGCGTTGCTGCCGGCACTGGTGCAGGACGTAACCTTCACGCTGATCGACGCACAGGCTGACGTAGCAATTCCTGCCTTTGACCCAATGCCGCAGGACGCAGTACTCGACTTGAGCGCACTGCCAAGCTACGTAAACATCCGCGCTAACATCGCAGAGACAGGCAAAGTACAGTTCGACCTGAACGACATCGAGAACTACAGAACAGAAAGCGTTGCGCCGTATGCACTCTGTGGTGATATCGCAGGCGACTACCTGCCTTGCCATCTGCCACTTGGTGAGCACGTTGTAACGGCATCAGCATTCTCTTCAACTGGAGAAGCTGGTGTAAGCGGATCGATTTCATTCAGTGTGGTCAACAACGGCAATGCCGTAACCGCACTTATGCTCGTAGATGCAGATACCAACGAAGATCTCTTCCTGCTTGAAGACGGCATGGAACTGGATCTGGCGACAGTACCTGCACACCTGAATGTACGCGCTGAAACGGGCGACAAAGTAAGCAGTGTTTCTTTTGAAGTAGGACCAACAACCTTCACGAGAACTGAAGTTGTTGCACCCTTTGCACTCTTCGGCGATATCTCAGGCGATTATCTTGCTGGTTCGTTCGCAAATGGCGAAAACACCATCACAGCTACGCCTGCTTCTGATGGCGACAACGAAGGTTCTGCGCTTTCTGTAACGATCAACGTAACGGGAAGCGGTGCTGCACATCAGGATCTGATCCACACCGGTCACTCTGAAGAGAGCGCCGGCCAGGAAACGATCGCACTCGACGAAGAGAGCTTCGATGCACAGCCTTCCACATTTGAACTGGGTGACAACTACCCGAATCCATTCAATCCGACCACTACAATTGCCTTCACGCTGCCACAGCAGGGCGATGTGCAGTTGCTGGTGTACGACATGCTTGGACGCGAAGTTAGAACCCTGGTCAACGGCTCCCTTGCTGCCGGCAAAAATGAGGTTGTTTTTGACGCAGCAGGATTACCAACGGGCACCTACCTCTACCGGCTCACAACGCCGCAGGGTAGTATCACCAAGACGATGTTGTTGGTGAAATAATGTAAAAGATAACGTTCGCATGGTAATAGAAAGGCCGGCGGGGAGGCATCCCTGTCGGCCCTTTTTTGTGGGGATTTGCGCCAGTAGAGGAGCCCACTGATAGTGAGCGGCTTACGCCAAAGTCTCACGTGGAATGCGCCAGAAGCACGCGCAATCAATATGGACAATCAGGCATTTTGCCTTGTAGTAACAAACCCATGTAGCTACAATTGTATCACGGGATCGCTGTACTCCTAGGCAAAACCCTGTAGTCATGCATCATTTTCGTATTTCGGCGCAAACTATACGTTTAGTACCAGTACTTTTCTGTATCTGTCTCTATTTGGTCATTTTCCCAAGAACAGCATCTGCACAGGGGGCATCATTTGCCCTGTCGTTCGATGGGGTAGATGACTTTGTTGAATTGGGGGATCAATTCGGCGATGTCACAATTCCGTTCTCGCTTTCTTTTTGGGTCCGGCTTGATGGTGATGGTGATTATATCGTCTTGCGTACAGACGATCCATCTTCGACCGTTTCTGGTGCCCATTCTGGATTCATTTTTAACATGCAGGACGGCAATGAAATTTCGGTTCACTACGGCGATGGTCAGGGAGGAGGGCTTGCCAATCGACGCTCTAAGCGTACTTCGTACAATGGCTTGATAGGAAAATGGTATCATATCGCCGCTGTCGTGCGTGGCGCTGAAGATATGGAGCTCTATGTGAACGGGGATAATCTCGACGGCAATTATGAGGGTGGCGGGGGACCCATGGTACACACTGCGTTGCCAGGTAGAATAGGGCGAAGCACCTTGTATGGTCCGTGGTATTTCAAGGGCGTGCTCGACGAATTTCGTGTATGGGATATCGCATTAGAGCAAGACGCTATACAGGAAGAAATGCACCGCTCGCTACAAACGATGCCTGAAGGCCTTGTTGCATACTGGGATTTCAATGAAGGGAATGGTCAAGAAGTATTGGATGCTTCTGGAAGTGGTGTAGATGGCGTGCGTGGCCTTGATGGAGGAGAGGCTTCAGATGATCCGGAATGGGTGCGTTCATTTGCGCCCATCGGCAGTGCCGGGTGTGTAGGTGATCGGCTTGCTGTGGGTGCCATCTGGTCCAGCCAGATTGCAGATACGTCTAGCGGGCTCACCCTGGAAAACCAGGGCTTCCTCGTTGAAGAAGGTGACTTTGTTGTGTTCGGGCATAACCCAGCTGCCGGCTTGTCGAGCGAAGACATGGTTGCCGGACTTTCTTTTCGCCTGGAGAGAACGTGGTGTCTGGATATATCCGATCCTTCACCCATACATGGGGGTACTATCAACATGCGTTTTTATCCAGAGCTAACAGGTGTGGGAGGGTTAAATGCTACATCGCGCGGGTTATTGCGGTTACTCTATCGTGCTGATGAAGAGGATGTTTTTGTCGAGGTAACAGACATGGAAGGGGTACCGCTATTGCCCGAAGTGGATGGTCCCGAGTTTGTTTTTGATTTTGCTGTACGGGAATCGCTTGCTGGCGGAAGTATAGCGTTAGATGGTGAATATACCCTGGGCGTATCAGAGGTGAGGTTGCCTGTATCGTTGCTTTCGTTTGAAGGGATTGAGGATAAGGAGCAGGTGCACTTGACGTGGGCGACACAAAGTGAGACGAACAACGCCGGCTTTGAAGTCGAACGCGCAATTGACGAGGGGACCTTTGAGCAGGTAGGCTTTGTCTCCGGGAATGGGACGACCCTTGCACCACAACACTACGCCTTCACCGATGCGCCAGGTGCCTCAGCAGCAGGTGCGCCAATTACCTATCGCCTCAAACAAATCGACTTTGATGGGCAATTCGAATATGTGGGCGAGGTTGCCGTAACGCTGGATCTCCCGCAACAGGCGTCACTGCAGCAAAACACGCCAAATCCTTTTAATCCACAGACATCGATAACCTACACCACACCAACGGATGGTCCCGTGCTTGTACGCGTATTTGATTTACAGGGAAAGTTGATCCAAACGCTTGTTGATAAGGAACAGCCGGCCGGCGTTTACACGGTGAATTTTGAAGCTTCTAATCTGGCCAGCGGCGTGTACGTATATCGATTGGATACGCACACTACAAGCCTGTCTTCGCTGATGACCTTGTTGAAGTAGAGCCTTCACTTCTACCATACATTTCCATTAAATACTTCAACCTACCGTCATGCCCAACGTGATTGGGCATCCACCCGAATGGCGCTTAGCCAGTGGAAAAAGTGGTAGACGTATGGCCTGGTAGCATCTGTGTAGATTCCCAATCAAGTTCTGTCTCTATATCACAATGAACATCATCGCTTCAAAAGCACACCGCGCCCGTTTTTCTCCTCCACGTCATGCCGGACTTGATCCGGTATCCAGAGAACGATTGGGTAAATTAGCCCGCTTAAAGCTGTCTGGATTCTGAATCAAGGTCAGGATGACCGTTTTCTTAGTTGTGATATAGAGACAGAATCAAGTTGGGTATGACGAAGAGGGAAGAGCCGAACTGATGGGGAAGGTAATATTAGAACCTGAGAAGAGGGAGGCACACCCTGATCCTTGAATCTGTGTAATTGGCGTTGTCCACGGCGTCAACACCGGTGCGTTAACCAGTTGGATCAGGGTGTGTTTTAAATCAGTTATTGCTGTGCTTAAAATTGGGCGCGTAGCGAAATGGCCGTCATGGTCCCGGGCATGGTTCGCTCGACGCGTTGGAGTGAGCCGGAGGCGGCTGTTGGGTTTTCAAAACTCCAGTCGACAACGTTTTTACGGTTGAGCACATTCAACACATCTGCGCGAAGTTGCACGGTTACGTTGTTGAACATCCGCTCATACGCTATGCCAAGATCAACCTGATAATACGGCGCCATTTTATGCGCTGAAGGATTCTTCAGGTCATACGGTGCATACTGCTGTTCGTCAGGGTTGTGCGTCGCCAGGTAGTCGTAATATGCCTGGCGGAAGCCCCACGTTCGGCCCCAAATGCCGTGTGCCCGCAACGAGGTCGAGAGTCGCTGTGTAAACGCGTGCTCGTGATTCAGGCTAAGGCGATGGGGTTCATTCCATGGCGTTGTTTCGAGTCGTTCACCAAACAACTGCGGGTAACGACGTTTGGCCTCGCTATAGCTATAGCTCATGCCAATCAAGCCACGGCGATATTGCCGTTCGACAAACAGACCGCCACCATACGCAAAGCCATCTGATTCTTCGATATACTCACTTTCAGGTACAGATTCCTGGTCTTCGATAAAGCCCGGTACCAGTAATGAGTGATATTTTAGCGACAGAATTTGTGGTTGATCTTTGTAGTACGACTCAATCCTGAAATTCCATCCTTCAACGGGTACAAACAGGAAATTAGCCGTGTAATGAATCGCTTTTGGAGGCGCAATGGTCTCGTCGATGGGGAGCCAGAATCGAATGGACGGTACGGCAGCACTTGGTCCGACGCTGCTCAAATCAAACTGGTTTACGTATTGTCTGTATACGCCGGCTGCAAGATGAACGGAATAAGAACCGATGCCACTGCGGACAACGTCATGCCGCAGCGAAACGCGTGGCTCAAAATAAACCGTTTCCCGGTCCGGAATGTAGGTCAACCGTGTGCCAGCTTCGATGTTTGTATTGAGCCCGATAGCAATTTTATCGTGCACATAGCCGGCTGCGCGCCACGTGTCGTTTGCCGTTTCCAGTTGCACAAAAAATGGGCTGTCCAGGCTGAAACGATTTGAAACAGAGGTCGCTTCGATGCCTGTAATCAAATGATGATTCTTGGTAAGGCTCAACTCAAGCTGTGCACTTGCTGTTGTTTCGCGAACCCGATTCTTATCGTCAGGTGCATCGCTCGTATCAAGTTGCGTAGTTAATGCTTGTTCGATGCCTGCTGTGTCGATATTATCTGGAAGCGTAACAGCATCGCTGTCGATCATGTTGTAATTATGCCGAAGCGTATGCAAACTGTTGCTAAGTTTGAGCACGCCCATGGCGCGTGCACCAAGCAACCATTCGTGTTTAACAACTGCCGTTGTGTTTGTCCAGCGATACTTGTCTCGTGTGAGCAAGATAAAATCTGCTTCTGCTGCGTTTGAAGATGCAGATGACAGCAACTCTGTACCAATGTTGTTTTTGCCCTGATAAGCTGAGAAATAGAGCTTGTGGAATGGGTTAAGGGTAATACGGCCCGCAGCGTGCAAATCTGAAAATCCAACGTCAGAACCGTGGCGGTGCGGGGTGAAACGTAGTGCTGTTGCATCAACCCCAAGGGCAGTTGCTGATAGTTGAGGATCAATCACGTTCCACTCCTCAAGCATGCCGTCGAGCGTATTATACTTATAGAGATCCCAAACACTGGTTCGACCTGCAAACATGAATGCGCTCTCCGCATCGCCAGGCAGATCAATGCCAAAGCTTACGCGTCCGTTTGCACTAACGGGATCAAGCTGCAACGTAACGTTATCTCCAGATTTGGGCTCAATGTGCTGCTGGGCTGAGATGATACCCGCTAATTGACTACCCACAGGTGCACCAAATCCAGCCTTGTGGACCGTTAGGCGTCCAATGGCAAGTGGGCTAAACGCGCCAAGCAAACGTCCCAGACTAACGGGTTCAAACACAGGTGCACCGTCAAGCTGTATTTGATGCTCGCTTGATTCACCACCTTGAATATGCAAATCTACATAAGGCGGACGGATGCCAACGGCCATCGAGGAGCCAGCGTTGTACAATACATCGTCCGTTCCCTGAAATCCAGATCGTGAGAAGCTTTCAGGGGTCAACTTTTCAGTTTCAAGATCCACCGAAGGCAGGCGCTGCTGGAGGCCATTTACGACAATGGGATCGGCAACAATAGGGGAGGGTTTGAGGCCAATACTTTTACGAATTTGACCTTCTGCAGGAATCCAAACACTGTCCAGTGCCGGCTCGTAGCCAACATAAGTCGCGACGACGGCGTGTGTCCCTTTGAGGAGCGAGGTGAAACTGAACATGCCAGCACTGTTGGCAGCTGTTCCTGTAGATGCGTCGGCCAGAAATACGTTGGCGTAGGGGAGGGGCTCACCCGTTTCGATGTCAACAACGATGCCGGCAAGGTCGCCGTATTGCGGCTCTTCTTGCGCCTGCTCTACAAGGACATAGGTACCGCTTGAGAGCTGATAGAAGTCAAGTTCTGCTCCTTTCGTAATACAGCGCAGAATATCTTCTGCGGGTACGTCACGTGAATTACAAAAAATAGTTTGCTTCTTGATCAAGACAGGATCATAAAGCAAGTTCATTTTTGTAGTAAACACCAACTGCTCGAGCGCTTGTTCAAGCCCTACGTTGCGCAATACGAGCGTATACCGTTCCTCTTCATTCTCTTGTGCCAGCACAGGCATGCAAAAACTGCTGCTCACCAGGAAAGTGAGCAACAGCATTGGTAGGAATGAAGGAATCCTATCCATTCGCATATCTTTTTTCCTGAATTGATCTTCGCGTTACAACTAACGGGGGATCGCTAAAAAATCTCGTATCCTCTGCTCGTTAACCGGTAGCTTAGCTCCTTGGATGTGCAAATGTCATCCAAAATGGTCTCGATCGTACCAGGTTTGGCCAACATGATTGTCAATGAATCATCCAGGGTAGAAAGGTTCTGTACTGTAATTTCTACATTAAATCTCCGCTCCAACTCTTCAAATACAGACTTGAGCGACTCATTGTAAACAGAGAACCCAGCTTCGCGCCAAATTAGCGTTGCATTGATATCTGCTTCCTCCACACTTGCGGGCATGGGGTTAGCTCCCTCTACAACGATTCTATGACCCGGTTCACTTAAAATCAATGATTTGCCAGGGTTTGCGTTTGCAGTTACTGCAACCCGTCCCGAGGCAAGCGTCACGGCTGTTTTATTTAACGTTTTTGACCAGGAACGCACGTTAAATTCAGTCCCCAAAACGCTCACTTCTGCATTAAAAGTCTGTACTGTAAAAGGCACGGTAGATTTGTGAATTTTAAAGTAAGCCTCTCCTTTAAGCGTCACATTACGTTGTTTCGCAGCCACAAAAGGGATTCCCGAGAATCCGCGCTGGTATGTTAACGTGGCTCCGCTATTCAATTCAACAGACGATCCATCTGGGAGTTGTACGTTTACAATCTGGCCTGGAACACCGTTTTCAGTCACTGGAATATTCCAGAACCATAAGCCGGCTGCCATTAAAATGGCAAAGGAGGCTGCAAGTGATACCCAACGCGTAGTGCGGATAAGTTGGAGACCTGGTTTAACAGCAGGACGATCCAGCTCAACGCGGCGCAAAGTCGTTTGATGGGGGACACCAGGTGTCTTGATGTCTTCAGCAATGCGCTCTTTCAAACGCAGCCACATTTCTGCTTTTTCTCTATCAGCGCCGGCGTGTACATCTGCCTGCGCTTCACCCATGAGGTCCCAGACTCGCGACAATTCCCCCTGCATGGAAGAGCGTTCCTGCGAGATTGCCTTCTGCACCTCAATAGGCAAACTATTTTTATTATTGTTCATTTTCATGAGTCCAACAAGCTCGGTTCATATCCTTGAATTTGACCGTGGATGTACTTTAAAGCCCGGACGAGGTGGTTATTCACAGTGCGAGGCGAAACATCCATAATTGCCGCTACTTCCTGGTGACTTAACCCCTGGAAACGGCTCAATATCAATGCTTCGCGTTGGCGCAAAGGCAACTCGTTAATCCACTCATCCATTTTGTCTTTCAAAATACCGCCGGCAAACGCATCGTCAGGTGCAGTGATTTCTCTGCCGCCCCGTTCGGGTAGCGTTGCTAGCTTGGCGTCTCGCGACACCTTGTCCCGCTGATGATTGAACGCCAGATTTCTGACAATCAAATACAGCAGCGATTTGAGAGACTTGTTCGGATTGAGCGTTTCACGTTTTTCCCACAGCTTCAGGAATGTCTCCTGAACCAGGTCTAGTGCAACAGGCCGGCTTTTGATCAAATACATTGCATAATTCAGCAATGGATCGTAGAGCTGCGAAAACACCTCTTCGAACGCTGTATGATCAGAAGCTTTCAGTCTGTTACACCAATCGGAAAATCGATCCTCAGCAGCCATATTGGGCTTGTCCGTAATCCCCTTATTGGTGGTTGGTACTGAACTATATGCTAAAACGATTGATTGAGACACAATGATTTTGGTAAGGCCTTTCTTTCAGTGATTCAACAGATCGTTGTTTTGAAAGCAGTACCCGGTAGCGAGGAGGTGTGACTACCCCTATATCGCATTAATCATTGATTCACAAAAGTGTACGCGCCAGGGGATGACGCATAGACGTGACGTGTTAAACGGGGACACACCGGATTGATCCGGCAGCTGCCCGTGCTTTGATGAGATTATTGCCTTTGTTGAGCCGGCCATCGATCCGGTCTTCTTCTTTGTCACCGGAGAACGTAAACGCCTTGTCGAGGAATACACTGTCGGCTTCCAGCAAGAGTTTGGCTTCGAGTTGCGGCTTCAGGTGGAGTGCGAGTTCGCTGCCGCACACCGAAAAGCGGGCGTCGTCAAATTGCTCGATCTGGAACGATACGTCGCATCCCTGGGCTTCTGCGTCGATGGTCCCTTCGATGTTGGTGATTGTTGCTTCACCGCTGTGAAAAGCCAGTGAGGAGTTGGCCTCGATTTGTGAGAGGGTGGAGGTACTGCCTGAGGCACGTATGCTCAATTGCCCTGCTTTTACATTAGAGGCACTCAAGTCGCTGGAGGCAGCTACAAGGTCTAGTTGTGAACCTTCGAACTGGTCGATGTCAAGCGTGCAGCCGTAGCCAAACACTTCAAGTTTGCCTTGCAGTTCGCTTCCTGCAAACGAACCGCCTGAAAGCTGTACACTGATTTTACCTTCCACCGACTTGATCGATGTATTGCTGCCCGATGCCTGAATATCCACGTTGAACGCGCGTGGAAGCCGGATAAGAAGCCGGATCTGGATGGCATCGTCCGTATTCCAGCCCACAAATCCGTTTTGGTAGAAGGACTTCGACTCGATGCGTACCGTTTGTTTATCTACAGCACGGAGCCGCAGTTTTATGCGGTCCGTGAGTGCAAGCGCTTCATTTTTGGATTGGGATTTTACATAGACCTCAGCTTCAACCTTGTCGGAATCTGTAGCTACCAGATCTAGGTCAGCGCCAGGGACGCTGATGAACAGGCGCCCTGAAGGAGCGACGTCAAACTTCTTTTGTAAAGCCCGTACCTCTTTGTCAGGCGCCGGGCGCGTAATTCTCGCCATGCCCAAATTTCGGAGAATGGTGGTCGTGAATCAATACCAAAACCCGGAATGAGCAAAAAAACCTGGGCTTTATCTGAAAAATCCCAAATAAGTGGTGCCAAAGCTGTACCCTGATCGCATGATCAGGATATGACTTCGCAGCACTTATTTTTCAGATACGCCCTAGTTTTCTTTAAAAACTACTTCGCCGTCCGATGTGCGGGCTTCGATGCTGTATTCGCCACCGTTTATCCGACCTTCTGCCTCATTTTTCTTGAGTTTCCCGTCGAACTGAAAACCGGATGAAATCTTTACACGTTCCCCGCGGAGCGACAATGCAGCGGAATAATCGCTTGGTGCGCTGATCTGGATATTGCCATCGCCGGAGCGGAGGTACACTTTCCCGCCGGCTGTCAGGCCCACATTAAGGTTGCCGCTAGACGTCTTCGCGGTAAGGTCGCCGGCTACATTGCGTAGCACAATGTTACCATCCGACGTCTGAAATTGTGCTTCGTTGGTGTCAACAACGTCGGTCACAATATCGCCGTCTGAAGTACGAACAGCTGTTTCTGCACCCTCGATGGTTTTGATGCGAATGTCACCATCAGACGTTGAAACGGTAGAGTTACCCAGAAGCTGCTCTGCAACAATGTCACCGTCCGAGGTGCGTACAGAGATGTCATCTGCGGCAATGTCTTCCAGGTTAATATCGCCATCAGACGTTGCAACAGAGACTTTTTCTGCATCCATCGACTCGGTAGCAATATCACCATCGGACGTGCGAATATTGATCGAGGGACCTGAGAGGAATTCTGTGGCGATGTCACCATCGGAAGTCTGGAGCATAATCTCTCCGCTGGTTTCGCCAAGCACGATGTCGCCATCTGCTGTTTTGAGTTTGACGTTAAAATCAGCAGGAATGCTCGCCCTGACTGTGATGCGGAGATTGCGCATGATGGACCAGTCATAGCTTTTCCGCTTTGGAGAAGTTTTAACGTAAACCGTACCGCCAACCTGGGTCACTTCAAATTCCTGGTCATCGAAGTATTCACGAGCCTTGTTCATGTTGTTGGCTTTCAGGAAAACCTCGATGCGCGCTTCGGTACTATTGCCGGTTTCAACGATGACATCTGCATCATTAACACCTACTACGAAGTTGTCGCCCGGCGACACATCAAACGACTCTTCAATCATCAAATCCCCATCATTTGCATCAGTCCGCGCTGCTACTTCGTCCATAGGGAGGTAGTCTCCTTCTTCTGTAGTAGCAATAGCGCGATCCCCGCCGCGAAACTTGCTGACGCCGGCTTCAAGAATATTCACAAACGTAAGCAGCGTAAGCGCGCCCAGTACAAGCAGGGCAATCTTTTTAGGGGTCGAAACGGATTTGGGTGATGATTGACTCATGGCTCAGCAGCAGTAATCTGATAATTAATTGAGGAGTAATGTAGGATTTACGGCTACCAAAAAGAAGAAGTTACAAGGCAGATGTCGTCTTTTGGCAGGATACTCCGCTTTTTAGTAGACGGATTAATAGACAGGTGCTCCCCAAGTCTCCTTATGCGCCGATGCAGCCCCTCGCGTTGTCTCGATAGGTACACGGCGCCTCGCATGACAAAATCATCCTCTCCAGTAAAATGCGATACCAATCTTACAGTACACTGGCATGGTTTGTCGGTTTGATGATAGCGTGTGCAGGGTGCAATGCGTTGCACGTGCCGCAAAGCGAGATCATGCTATTCGAACAGCACAAAGATCCTGAGGAATCGACGCAAGGTCTTTCCGTTTCTTCTGCGATGACTCGCACGGGCTTTCGGCAGTATGCGTTGCGCCAAAACCCGGGCGCAGGACGCATGTGGCTGCTCGATAGAAATTTATGGTCGCTCAGCTACAAACGTGGCTTTAGCACAAAACGTGTGGGTGCTATCGGATTTGCGGTGGGCGGAGCCGGCATTGGAGTCGATTGGACGTATGCGTTTCGGGAAAAGCTCTACGTGACGGCTATGGGGAATATCCATCAGAACTACGCACTTATTTTACAACACCCTGTGGTGCGCCATGATAGTGGCGGATTGGGTATAGGCGTGTATGCCCGGAGTGATCGGCATGGACTAACACGATGCGAGACCGCCTTTTTGTGCTATGTGGACGAGCCAATCTTTCATTTCAGGGTATCATCAGCCGGCATTCGAATGGCGCACTACATCGATGACGAAAAAGGGCGGCTTCGAAGCCGGCTTTGGCTCGGATATTCTCCAGAAATAGAACGGGTTGTTTTTGCCGTTGCACTTGGCATTTCAATCAACCCATAATGCCCAGGAGTTGGACATCGTTTAATTAGAAAAACAGCTGAGTCAACAAGGTACTGTTTAGGGCAAGCGACACCGCCATCAAGATGCCGGCAATGGTAATCAACAACAGTGACGCATCCGTTTTTTCTGGTTCTGGCAGCGTGGCAATCTCAGGTTTATTGGTAATGGACCACTCGTTGGCCAGGCTTTCTTTAAACGCTTGCGCCGGGGCTTCTGTGTTGCTGGTGCGTGGCTTTCGGGTAGCCGTTGCTGTGCTGACGGTTTGGCTGAAGGGATTGCGGTACGACGGCGGCAACAGGTTTACATAGTCGGCTTTGTTGCTCGGATATTCGATGAGTGGCCAGTCTGCCAGATGTGTGGGATCCAGGTGATCCATCGGGATGCCTTCCCGCGTCAGGTTGCGGTACAGCCGCGCGTTGATCTCTCGCTCGATCGTGCGCTGTTTTTTGTTCGTCATGGTGATCAACTTTCTTATACGACCATGTCTGCTGAAGAACACGGCTGGGGGGTAAAAGCCTGATCTGGTATACTACTTCTGGGGTGCCCGGTCGGGGAGCGGGGGACCTTCACCACAGGACCTTTACAGTACTGGCGTCCAGTACTACTAAAATGATACTGGATGGCTCAATTTAGGGTATGTCAGAGCTTTGCTAAACCTATCACAAAAGTATGGCGGGTTTGGGAGCGTATGCTTTTGGGCGTCTAGAGTGAGTTAATGTGCCTTTAGTTTTGTGTTGTATGCACCAGGCCGAGTGAGAAACCGAAGTTGTTGTCTGTGAGCAGTTCGCCCCAATCAAAGCCAAATCGGGTGAACACCTGCAGCCGCGGGTACTGAGGAAATGATTGCAGGAAGGAGAGGCCGGCGTAGTATTGGTCTCTTGCACCGTCAAACCGTGCATCCTCCATGGTAAAACCAAACCCTGTAGAACGGAAAATAGAATTCACCCCGTAATTCCGCGTCATGGTTAGCAATACCTGGTATTGGGTATGCGCCGAGAGCGAGCCCGCTATCCCCAAATGATGTGCAAACAACATGTTGTTGAATACACCAACCTGGTCCGGGCGCATTAGGATCATCGGTGTGCCCAATGTTCTGCCGCGATGCGTCCATCCTGTAGAGTAAATGAAGTGGTTATAATAATTGTCTGTCCCCTGAATCTCTGAACGCTTTGACCCCTGTTTGCGGGTGTTCATGTGTTCATAGACCAGATGTTCGATAATACCCTTGCGGCCTGTCAGCTGGTAGTGCAGTCCATAAAGGCCATCGCCAGGACTGCGAAGGCGCGTGGAGACGGTGTCTTCCAGATAAAACTGCCGATAGAGTTGCAGGAAGAACGATGTGCCCTGATAGGAAATGCCCACATCGTATGCCCCAATGGAGTTACCCAATACGTTGGTCACTTCACCATCTACAACAAACGAATTGTTAGCTCCCTGAATAAAAAAGACGCGGAGGAAGTCGTTGAACGAGCTGGGCAGGTCGCCAATATTTTCGTTTTTGTGCCGGCCGCCCCAAATGTTGTAGTGCATCACGCCGGCCCATGCTTTCCAGGGCCAGGCATCTTTGCCGAAACGCATGAAAAACGATTTTGCATGCAGCATGGGATCTGTAGTAATGCGATCTCCGCCAAACCAGCCGTGTTTAACATGCCCCTTGAGCGCCAGAAAGGTGCCCGTGCGAGGAATCGTTACATACGCCGGCCATGATAGACTGATACCCGTAATTGGTGCGGCATTCTGGCTTAGCACCATGGAGCCAGTGGAGAGGAATGGGTGAACCTCGCCCATGGTCTCTTCTTTCCGGCCGGCACGTAGCAAAAAGGGACCCCAGGTTAACTCGCCATATACTTGCTGTAGAAACACGCTGGACGCCTCGCCGGCACGTACAACCGTATCGATACCATAGGCATAACCCACGCGCGAAGGCTTTTTCACCGGTTGAATAAGTGATGCCCGGAAGGCAGCGCTGCTGCGGTTGTAGGGAAGAACCCCAAACTGATTGGCTGCTACCCAGAAAGGCAACACGCTGTTGCTACCGCCCGTAAACGATAATTCTTTGCGGAATACAGCTACACTATCCTGTGCTTGTGCGGTCAATACAGGCAGGAGGAGCAGCGTGAGAAGTAGATAGAATACGCGAGAGCAGTTCACGGATTTTGAAGCAATAGACGGTAAACGATCCGGTGGGGTATGAGCTGCGAAAACGTAGCTGGAGGGTAATATGTTCTCCCTGGAGAAGTTATGCGGTATGCGTAGCAATACAAAACCGTCTATCGATTCAAGCGTAACTTTTAAAGTGCCTTGTTAACGCAGGCATATTGCAATATCTTTAGTAGTAGGCCGGGCGCACACCACCTATTTTAAATCGTTTTCAAGATTTATGCAGCATATCTACGCCCTTAAGGTACACCTAGCCGGTTTTTCGCGTTGGTTTTTGCCGCTCTTTTTGTGCATATGTTTTGCCGGCGTCGTGCGTGATGTCAGTGGCCAGGCGCATCCTGCCTGGATGGAGCGTGGCTTGAAGGCCATCGAAGAGGCGCGCTGGGACGATGCTAAAGCAGCGTTTGACTGGATCATTGACAAAGAACCTGACAATCCGGAAGCACGCTACCACATGGCCCAGGTGCAATGGGCGCTTGGCGAAATAAAGGCAGCTGATCGCTCCATTGTTCGGGCATTGCGCCACCGTCCCGATCACGTCCCGTATATGGAATTACAACTGGAAATTGGATTCCCCCGGGAGCCACTGGATTTGCTGCGGCAGACGCGCAAAGACGAGCTATCGGCAAAAATATTGGCGCTAGACTCACTTTCTGTAATGGCAAACCTCCGATTGGGGGAGCGTAATACGTATGAGTGGATGGAATGGCGGCAGCGCATTACGGTGGATGGGATGAGTTTGCTGGAAGATGGATGGCTTGGCAGTACGAGACCATCTCGCGCAAACCTGACCGCACTGTTTTCGGATCAGATGCTCATCCCCAAAGACATGACCAATCCTTCAGATATTTTCAGTCTGAAAGACCAACAAGTCACCGGGAAGTCTATCATCGACTTAAGTCCGAGGGCGGATCTGGCTTATCCCGTAGCTGAGGCATTTCTCAAACGTGCGCTCATTCGGGATCCTGAAAATCTGCCGGCCTACAAGCATCTTGCGCGCCTCTATACGACGCGTCCTAACATGGTAGCATTAGGCCAGATGGCTAATACAATGCGCAAACATATTCCTGACGATTATCACACGTACTTATATAAAGGATACGCGCAGCACTATCTCGACAATCAGGTGATCGCAGAAGGCGAGTTCGAAAAAGCACTAGCCCAGATGCCCGATAGTATACGAGCCATTTTTATGGATACAGAGCGGTTGATGAACCGGGAGGGGTTGTCGCAGAAAAAGAAAAACCCTGATTATAGCGAAGCCGGCTTCTGGTCGTTTCGCGATCCGAGGCTGTTGACGCCGGAGAACGAGCGACTAACGGAGCATTACGCACGCATGGTATACACGGAATTGCAGTTCTCTGAGCCCAAACTCAATCTGACCGGATGGGATTCGGAGCGTGGCGAAATTTACATTCGCTATGGTAAGCCTGTGTTGGAGTATTACATGTCGAATGCCATTGCACAATGCGGTGCCGCAACCTACGATCAGTTTCATGTCTTCGAATATGATGGTTTTCGATTTGTCTTTGGCAACTTGTGGCCCCAGCTGAATAAGTACGTTTTTTACAGTCCGTGTTCACAGGTGATGAGTGGTCGAAGTGCAATTGGAACGGAGCTGGACTACGTAATTATTGCCAAAGACAATATCGATGAGAAGCCGGAGGGGTATGATTATGAGGCTGGTGGTAAGCGGGTGTCCTTTCCGTATCTGGCCAACACGTTCAAAGGGGAGTCGGGCAAGGCAGACGTCTATGTGCCGTATGCGGTGCCCGTAGAAACAAGTGCACTCAAGCTCGAACAAACCCTTACGTTGCATGCCGGCGCGTTCTTGCTCTCATCAACAGACGGTATTGTTAACGAAAATCATCGGCGTGTCGAAAAAGTCAAAACGAAAGACATAACGATGTTTAAAGAGGCGTCCGTTTGGATAGACGCGCTACAACTGGAAGCTGTGCCCGGTTCCTATGATTTGTCTGTTGAATTTGAAACCAAATCAGGCAAAGGGAAGGGGTTTGATCGCAGCAGTCTTGAGATACCTGATTTTAGCGCAACAGAATTGCAACTGAGCGATTTGATGCTGGCTTATAACATCGAAGAGGCCTTGCCCGATGAAGACGTAGCGCCGGGTATGTTTGAGCGCAATGGATTTATCATACAGGCGGCTCCCTGGGGCGTGTTTAATAAAGCGCAGCCATTGTATCTGTATTTTGAGGCGTATAACCTCGGACAGGATGAGAATCGGGAGGCCACGTATGAGGTGGAGGCTGTGCTGCTGGCGTACGAAAACCAGAAAGGGCTGACCAAACTCTTGAAGCGAGCGTTTCGACGAAAGCCCAATACAGGCGTCTCGGTCCGATTTACAAATACAACCACCTCGCCTGATGATGGGCAGTACTTCATTCTCGATACCACACAGCAGCCTCCGGGGACGTATATGGTGGTGATGCGGGTAACGGATACCATCAGCAAAAAAACGGTAGAGGCCCAGCGAATTATTCTCCTGGAATGAGCCGCCGGCATATTCTCCAAATCTGCAGCGAAGGATAACAACCAAATGGAACTTGTCGCGTTTACTGGGCCTGTTATTTCAGTAATCCGTTTCCATCGTTGTTATGTCTCGACCAACAACATCTGAACAAATTCGCCAGGCTTTTCTGCAGTTCTTTGCTGACAAACAACATGAAGTTGTTGCCAGTGATTCGCTTGTGCCACAAAACGATCCGACGTTGATGTTCACCAACGCCGGCATGAATCAATTCAAAGATGTCTTCCTGGGCAGCGGGACGCGACCTTACGTACGCGCGGTAGATACGCAGAAATGTCTGCGCGTTTCGGGCAAGCATAACGACCTGGAGGAGGTCGGATACGACACGTATCACCACACCTTTTTTGAAATGCTGGGCAATTGGAGCTTTGGCGATTATTTCAAAAAAGAAGCAATTCGTTGGGGATGGGAGCTGCTTGTCAAAAATTGGAAACTGGAGCCCGACCGTTTATACGCTACAGTGCACGCCGGTGACGAGAAGCTGGGCCTGGAGCCAGACAATGAGGCTGCTGACTTCTGGAAATCCGAGACCAGTCTCGATCCCGACCATATCCTCTTTTGTGGCTCCAAAGATAATTTTTGGATGATGGGCGACACGGGACCTTGCGGGCCTTGCTCTGAAATACATGTTGATCTTCGTTCAGACGAAGACCGCGCCAAAATTGATGGTAAATCGCTGGTCAATGCGGATCATCCGCAGGTCATCGAAATCTGGAACCTGGTATTTATCCAGTACAATGCGCAGAAAGATGGTACGTTGCAGCCGCTGTCGGCGCAGCACGTTGATACGGGGATGGGCTTCGAGCGTATTGTTGCTGTGTTACAGGGTAAAAGCAGTACGTACGACACGGACCTGTTTGGCAATCTGTTGCAGCATGTTGCTGATCTGTCACCCATTGAGGCTGTTGACGGGTATGATGGCATGAACAGCGTTGATGCAGACTTGCGGGAAAAATATCGTATCGCAATGCGCGTCATTGTAGATCACATTCGAACGTGTGTTTTTGCAATCGCAGATGGCGTATCGCCGGGTAACGCCGGCCAATCGTACGTCATCCGCCGCATTTTGCGCCGGGCAGTCCGGTACGGCTATCAGACGCTTGATCTCAAGTCGCCTTTCCTGTACCAATTGGTGCCCGCTGTGATCGACAAAATGGGTGGTGCATTTGTGGCCCTTGTTGAGCAGCAAGATTACATTGAGAAAGTCATTCGTGCTGAAGAAGAAGGCTTTTTAGAGACGTTGGGTATGGGGCTCGCCTTTTTCGAGAACCTCACGCCGTATGTGCAACAGTTCAAAGCCGGCGAAAAAGACCTGGACGGTTTGCGCAAAGACAGTCAGGCTATCGACCTGCTTGGCAAAGCGTACGGCGATACCTCGCGCGATGACATGCTTCAGCAGTTCATGGAAGTGAGCCAAAGGGGCAGCATGCCGGGTGAGATCGCGTTTCTACTGCATGATACCTACGGATTTCCCGTCGACCTTACCGAGTTGATGCTTCGCGAAGAAGGCCTGGGATTAGATAAGCCTCGGTACGATGCGTTGATGCTCGAACAAAAAGAGCGTGCCCGCGCTGCCACCTCGTTTAAAGTAGACCAGAGCAGCGTTGATATGTGGGAAGTCATCTCTGATGGTGACGATTCTGCATTTGTGGGCTATGACCAGCTTACTGTGCAAGATGCTGCGATACGTGCTACCCGTACAATCAATACGGACGATGGCAAACTATACCAACTACTGCTCGATGTTACACCGTTCTATGCGGAAAGTGGTGGTCAGATTGGTGACACAGGCACCATGACGGTGGCTGGAGAAGCCATCGCTGTACTTGATACACAAAAAGAGCAGGGCCGCATTGTGCACTTTGTCGATAAGCTGCCGGCTGCGCCAGGTGGTGCCGTAAGCGCCAGTGTAGACGGAGAGCGTCGCGCCAAAATCCAAAAGCACCATTCCGCAACGCACTTGCTCCATGCAGCGTTGCGCGAGCTACTCGGCTCCCACGTGGCCCAGAAAGGATCCCTCGTTACCCCCGAAAAACTGCGCTTCGACTTTAGCCATTTTGAGCGTGTAACGCCTGAACAATTGCGTCAGATCGAGGATCGTGTAAACACTGTGATCCAGCAAAACATTACGCGTGATGAAGAACGCAATGTACCCATTGAAGAAGCGATGTCACGTGGTGCAACGGCGCTTTTCGGCGAAAAGTACGGCGATTCGGTACGTATGATTATGTTTGATCCAGCGTATTCGATTGAGTTGTGTGGCGGTACCCACGTTGATGCCACAGGTGAACTGGGTGCGTTCCGCTTTTTGTCAGAGGGTTCTGTAGCAGCCGGCGTACGCAGGGTAGAGGCTGTTGTTGGGGATGCCGTTACAGCGTTTGTAAATGACGCGCTTGATGAACTGGATCGTGTTCGTGGACAGTTCAAGGTGCTGAACACCCCGCCAAGCGAGGCCATTGCTGCGCTGATTCAGGAAAACAAGCGCCTCGAAAAAGAACTGGCTACACAGAGTCAGCAAAAGCTGGAAGGACAATTGGATGGCTTCATCCAGCAGGCAGCCACTGTAGGTGGAAATCGCGTAATTACAGGACGCATTGACGGCGTCGACATGGATGTCCTGCGTAATTTGGGGCAATCCCTTCGCGACCGGTTACCAGAAAAAGCCGTTGCAGTATTAGGCACTGTTGCGCCAGAAGGCGATAAAGCGTACCTGGTTGCTTCCGTTTCAGACGACCTGATCAAAGGCCAGGGCATTAAAGCCGGTGCCATTGTTGGGTCACTCGCCAAAAAAGTAGGAGGTGGCGGTGGCGGTAAACCACAGCTTGCTACCGCTGGAGGCCGGCAGCCGGAGAAACTCGATGAGGCATTGGCGTCTGCTGTGGGCGTCTTGGAAGGGATGCTGTAATGCCCACTACCTCACACGTAGGTACTTGACCGTGCTTTGGGGTAGTCAAACCAGGCGAGGTTGTAATACCTGCGGTGTGAATATCCCTCTATAAAGGGCTATATTGGTCGTATGCAGTCCAATGATGTCTTTAGTAACCCTGGGGGCCTGGATACGTAGTGAAGGATTGTCAGGCAGCATAAATTGCTGGATATGGACTTTAGGCACAGATTTTAGGCACAGATTTACCGTCTAAATACGAGTATGGCAGAACGTACCTATTCTGAAGAAGAAATGGCTTCGATGCTGGAGCTTGCATCAAAATTGCAGGCGAAGGCAGCAAAAAATGCAGATAACCGTTCAGGGCTAACCTTGACGGAATTGGAAACGATCGCGGCGGAAGCTGGCCTCGATCCCATTCATTTACGGCAAGCAGCTACACAGTTGTTCGATCAAAAAGTAGCCATCTCGCACGGTAAGTCCTCAACCAGCGCGAGCCACAATTATGTTGATCAATGGGTGGTTGCCGAGTTAACCGACGAAGGCTGGGAAGAAGTAGTGTCTGAGTTGCGGCATCGGTATGATTCCGATTTGGGGCAGATGATGGGAGGGGGTGTCGAAGGCTATGGACGCGGTAAAGCGAGTGTTGTTGGCCGCTCGAGAGAATGGAAGCACATGTCGATGTCTGGTATCGAAACCCGAGTAATTGTGCAGCCCAGAGGAGAAAGTTTGCAGGTGAAGCTCAGCCAGCGTGTAGGGTGGGGCGGTACCATGGCGGAAAGTATTACGTACGGCATGATCCTCGCCATGATAGCTTCCGGTATTGGCGCAGCAGTAGGGCAAGCGGTGATTTGGGCGGTGTTGTGGTTCGCGATTGCCATGGCTGCGTTTGTACCGATGATTGCCTATGCCGATAAGGCGTGGCGAAAAAAGAAGCATGTCGAGCTTGAAGAACTGGGGACCCGGTTAGGACAGATCCTCGGTGTACACCAGCCGGTGAAAAAGGATGAAATGACATATGAAGATGCTGGCCCCACCGTCTCCCGCATTGATGCGTCATTGCTAGACGAGGAAGCGCCACTTTCCGAGGAAGAAGCGCATCTAAAACGGCGGTTGAAAGATCGATAGGCTGATTCTTGCAGGCGCAAATCAGTTTTAATCCTTGTATTTCAAGGAACCGCTGCATCCTGTCTTTCATTATTCCGTAAGCGCAGAATGCATTCGATAATAATTACCTGTTGCCATGAAACAGATCATCATGCAGTTTCTGAAGCTTGTCGAGTTAATTGTGAAGTGGTGGGCGCGTAGATAACTTTGCTCTAGATCGTATTCTGTGGATCGTCATGCTAGTGTCTTTGCCGGCCGCCTAAAATAGGAGTCCGTTCTTGCGTAGCCTGTGCGTTGCTGTTTTTTTGTACATTGCCTTTCCGTTGACAGCAGCGGCACAATTCTTTGTATACAGTCCCGTTTCCCGGCCTACCAATGTCTCCTACCAGGTGCTACAATCGAAGCATTTTGAAATCATTTTTGAGTCGGGCTATTTGGGAGAAGCGGAAGCAGCACTGCGTGTGCTCAATAAACACGTCCACACCACCCGGGAATTGTTGGCGCACCATGGATCACTTCACATGCCCATTGTGCTCAATGGATTTAACGATCAGTCCAATGGCTATGTCACACCGCTTCCATTCAAGCAAGAAATCGAAATACCCTATTTAAAAGGGCGCTCGTTATCGCCTGTACATCCTTCCTGGATGGATACGGTATTGCCCCACGAATTGGTGCATGCTGTCCACGCGAACGTGCAGCGCGGCTTTGGATTTGGTGCCGTATTGCGCCCCTTTGCGCCCGATATTGTGCGCGCCTTCAACCTGTTTATCCCACAGGGGATCAGTGAGGGCATTGCAGTGCATTACGAGAGCCGGCATCAGCCGGGTGCGGGGCGATTAAATCATGGTTTCTTTACAATGCGTTTTAGAGCTGCCATGGCAACTGATAAGCCCTGGTCGATGGCGCAACTGGTGGAGATGCCGGCACATACACGCCCTTTTGATCGCTTCTATCTCGGCGGTGCTCATTTGGTTGACTATCTGGCAGCACAAGACAGCCTGAAGTTTTTTGAGCGATCATCCGATCTGAATTATCGTATTCCATTCCTTGGCTACGGCCTTGGGCTATGGTATGGAGCGAAGAAGTGGCCCGGCAAAGTATATCGCGAGTTCTTGCAGCATACCCGCGAGCAGGAGGCTGCACGCATAGCTTCGCTTGGTAACCTTTCTACACCAGAAGTGCTTGCTGCCAAACGTGGTACGGCTTACCGCCGGCCACAATGGATGGATAGCAGTCGGCTTGTCGTTTATGCGCAGGGATACAACAAGCGCAGTGGGTTTTATGTACATGACGTTACAACCGGGAGGCAGCGGCAACTCAGAGCAACAGTCCCTACATCCGACTTTGTGTACAATCTGACGCCAGATAAAACAACCCTCCTGTACGCGCACAACACGGTAGATCCGTTCATTGCCATCAAGCGTGTGGTAGATCTATATGAAATAGAGCTTGAAACGGGCCGGCAAACGCGTCTTACAACGAACAAGCGCCTCGGTGCGCCGGCGCCAGAAGCAAATGGGGATATCCTTGCTTTGCAGACCAAAGGCCAGACCAATACCCTGGTTCGGCTTTCAGCAACAGGGGCAATCGATACGCTGGCGACAGACAGCAGGGTCAGGTTTAAAGAGATTACGCCAGGTGCTGTGTGGACCGCCGCTGTGATCAACGTGAATGGCCGGCAGGGCTTGTTCAAGCTTGATGCTGCGGGAGAAGAGCTTGTGGTTTCACCGCTGGTGCGATTTAAAGCAGGATCTGTGTATGATGTGAGTTGGAGTGCAGATGGACGCTTTCTATTCTTCTCGGCAGATCCCGGGGGAATTTCAAATGTGTTTGTGCTTGAAGTTGCTTCGGGTGAGGTGCGGCAAGTCACGAACGCGCTGTACGGCGCACTGGAGCCGGCCCTGTCACCCGACGGCGAATCGCTTGCGTACATCAACTATGCGCATGAACAGTTTGAGCTGGTGCTGCTACCTTTTACATGGCGGGACGCGACGCCTGTACAGCACTTACTTTACACATCCAGGGTTGCACCCGCTGGACTATTTGCGGAAGTGCCGCAGGTAAAGCTGCCCGTTGTCAGGAGTGTTAGCCGTTATCGCGCGTTGCGCTATATGAAGCCCCGCATGTTGTTACCTGTTCTTCGTCCAGAAACGTCTGTTGCTGTTGGCCGCGTAGTCGATACAGGAGTAGGACTGCGTTTACAGGGCACCGATCCGCTCGAACGATTGCGGTATAATCTGTTAGGGTACTATCAGTCGGGGCGGGCGTGGGGGAGCGCAACATTGCAAGGCAGTGCAGGAGCATTGCAGCCATTTGTAAAGGCGTACCACACCCTTTCGACGGTGAGTGTTGCTTTTGCCGGTATCGACGGGAATACGTTTGTAGGTAAGAGTGGCCGGCAGCGGCGTGGCGCGTCGGTTGGGGCACAGTTGCCGATGGTCTTTGAGCGTAATGTTTTTCAAAGCGGACTCACCCTTGGGACCGAAGTGGGCATCGAAGGCACACGGTTTTTCGCTGAAGAAGCCCCGCCATTTGAACAACGCGTGTTTATCGAGCCACGTGCAACAGCTTTTTACAAGGTGCAGGCCAATACACGCGACATTATACCGAACCAGGGACTGTTACTTTCAGCGCAGAGCCTGGTTGATTTGCAGCGAGATGGAGGCAATGCTTCGCGAGCGTTTTTAGGCAGATTGACAGGTTATCTGCCGCTGCTGCAACGCGCAAATGTGGGACTGCAAGGGCATGTAGCTTTGCTCACCCAAAATACAGGCAGTGTGTATAATTTAGACCGTTTTCTGCCGCGAGGATATCTCGATAGGGTTGCACCAGGTAAGGGCAATCACGTTGTGGCCGGCTTTGAGTATGTCCAGCCGCTTTGGTTTGTGGACAATGGGCTCTTTATGCTGCCTATCTATATCAAAGCACTCTATGCATTCGGCTTTACGGAAGGCCTGTTGAATAGCAAAGCTTTGTTTATAGATGCGGATGATCAAATTACTGAAGGTGAGCGGCGCGCACTGGTTTCGAGCGGTGTTGGGATAGGTGCGCGGTTCAGACTGTTCTATCTGTTCAATTTTGATGTGCGCTTTACTGCCGCGTTCCGACATGCTGATCGCGCATGGGATTTCGATGTTCGCTAGGGCGTGTCTACACGACCTAGTCACAAAATGTATACATGCGGTCTTAAGTATACCTGAATGGCGGCCGAAACCCACGTCACAGGGTTATTTCTACGAACGAGCATTGGACCCTATCCGTAATTTCCCCACAATTACGCCATGTGTAGTTTGAATCTGTGAGGCTGTACGAATTGCTCTACAAAACCCTGAGCTGATTTAGGATGGAACGACCTTCCTGAGATATTTACGGGTATTATTTATATTGCTGGTACCTACCGCACCAGCAATCCCCACGTATGTTTGCCCGATGCCCTGAATCCGCTTGTATTCATCAGGGACCCTAAAGATGTGCTTATGGAAAGGCTTAAGTGTAAAGCTTGCGGCAGCTATAGTATGATGCCGATGGAAGTGGCTGTGGAAGAGGAGGAGCATGGTGACCCACTCGTTGCCGCTGAACAAGAATCACGATTTTACACCTGCCACGTATGTGGCGACAACTGGCTTTCAGTTAAAGAAATGGGGCATAGCGGTGATTGCAAAATCACGTTTGTGCACCAGATGGGCATGGCGCCCGTACTGAAACGTGTTGCGCACATGCGTAGCCATGTCCTGCTCGCGGAGAGTGCGGTGGGATTATGGGAGTATTATGTCGATGACGAATCTACTGAAGAGGAGTCGTGGCATGAGAAGCTGAATAGTCGCCGGCGCGTGCTGAAATCGATTTGCTCCAACTAGGTATGCACTGTCGGGAATTGTTAACTGCACATGTCGAGCACGATATAGGGTATCGACAGCTAGCTATCCTGCGCATTCGCGAAGGATTCACTTGTTGATAAATTCCCTCAGTAAAGGCCTTAGAATCATACTAGCGGGTTAATCCCGCGTTTACCATATACAAGAAGGGGATCTGCTTTGCGGATCTCCTTTTTTTGTGCTAAAAATTTAGCACATGGAGCTTGCATTAGTCAGGTGAATAAGGTACTTTTTTGGTGTTAAAAATTTAGCATCTCTGTAACTCGGCTCCTCATTGTCCGTAGGTACAGCATAAATCCTAAAATTATGGCTTCAGCATTACACGAAAAACTAAGCCGGCGTGAGCGTCAGATTATGGACGCCATTTACCGAACAGGCAAAGCCACTGCCGCGCAAGTGATGGATGAAATTCCTGACCCGCCGAGCTATTCAGCCGTGCGTGCTATGTTGAGGATTCTGGTAGAGAAAGGCCACCTCCAACACGATAAAGTGGGTACGCGGTACATCTACAAACCGACGGTTTCACAAAAACGCGCCAAAAAGTCGGCGCTTAACCATGTGCTTACCACCTTCTTTGAAGGCTCCGTTACGCAAGCCATGGCAGCCTTGATCGATTTGTCGGACGATCTGTCTGAAGAGGAACTTGATCGCCTTTCTGCCCTCATCAAGAACGCAAAACAAGAAGGCCGTTAGTCATGAACTTTACTGTTGATGAACCCCTCTACGACATTGTAATGTTATTGGCAGATTTATTTGTCAAAGGGTTACTCATATTGCTGGGCGCGCGCATTCTTACCGGTTTATTGTCTCGTTCTGCAGCTGCTGCCCGTCACCTGATCTGGGCAACTGCATTGGTGATGATTCTATTGCTTCCGCTGTTCTCAGTAGTGCTTCCTAGCGTCTCCGTTCCGTTCATTCCTCAGCCATTCCAGGCTGAACTCATGGAGGAGCAGCAGGTACCTCGCTTTGCTGAATTGGATCGTGCGGCTGGTGAAGCGGAAGCGCCCGTGTGGAAAGAAAATCCCACAGATGCTGTAGCACCCGTGTTACCTGAAATTACAGAAGGGCCGGCACAGACATCAGATAATGTGTTTCCCGCCGCCAGGCCTTCTAACGCTGAAGCTACCGGAATCTGGACATCGGCCCTCGCGCTCATCAAACAGGCGCATTGGTCGACGCTGCTTCTTAGTGTTTGGGGGTTTGGTATGTTAGCGGTGTTGTTTTGGACATGCACGGGCCTGGCTGGAGCGTGGTGGATCACGCGCCAATCCCACGATCCCCAAGATGAGGCCTGGGATGATCTGATGGAAGAGCTGGCTGATCGTTTGCTGGTTTACCGTGAGGTTAAGCTCAAAATGAGCACCGGTATTTCGTCTCCGATGACATGGGGCTCCTGGCGCCCTGTAATTTTGTTGCCTGTTGATGCTGATGATTGGTCGGAAGAACGCCGGCGCTATGTGCTCCTCCACGAAATGGCCCATGTTAAACGATGGGATACACTAACCCAGTTTGGCGCCCAATTGGCCTGTGCGTTGCATTGGTTCAATCCGATGGTGTGGCAAGGATTACATCGCATGCGCATCGAACAGGAAAAAGCATGTGACGATCTCGTCCTTTCGCAAGGGATGAAAGCTTCGGCGTATGCATCACATTTGCTTGATATTGCGCGTTCCCTCAAAATGTCATGGGTTTCTCCACTCAACACTATATCGATGGCCAAGCCCTCGCAGTTGGAAGGACGTGTGGTTGGACATTCTTGATCCGGCACGTAAGCGGCGTACATTAAACCGCGTAGGTATGGTGTTGACCTGTGTATTGGCAGCAGCAGTAATGCTACCGATTACAGCGTTGAGTCCGTGGGATGCTTCAGAGTCCAATACTTCGCCTCTCATGACCCAAGGTTCAGCTCAGGGTTTTGCCTTTTTTGACAATACTGATGCAGTTACCAACTTCTCGGAAGAGCCAACATGGCCGGCGACCATATCTGACGAGCGCGTATTGAAGCTTGATCGTACAACAGCCGCAGCTGATACGAGCGAAGAACAACGCCGTGCACGCAAAATGGCGATTAGAGCATTACGTAAATCACTTGCTGATGAGAACGCTGAAGTGCGCCGGCACGCTGTTATTACGTTGAATGAGATGAACGACGTGGGCGCTCTTGAGGCACTCGCAAAACTGGCTGAGGATGATCCTGATGCGGAGGTCCGGCGTTTTGCCATCATAGCACTCAGTGAACTAGACGAGAACAAAGCGATCGAAACCTTCATCGCAGCGCTCGATGACCGCGACCGTGAGGTCCGCCAATACGCTGCCATTGCCCTGGCGGACATTGATAATCGGCGTGCGGTTGATGCACTTATTGAAATGCTTGATGATCGCGATCCGGAAATCCGACGCTATGCGCTTGTTGGCATCATCGATAATGGTGATGCACGCACCAATCAGAGTTTTGGTTAAAATGCTTGACGATAAAGATCCGGAAGTTCGTCGCCATGCGTTGCTTGGGCTTGGTGAGTGGGAAGATGAGGCTGCATTGCCGGCAATTGCAAAAGTCTTGCGCGATAGCGATCCCGATATCCGCAGATATGCTGTGTTGGCGTTGAGCGAATACGATAGCGATGAGGCGCTTCGGCTTTTACGCAAGGCCCTGAAGGATAGCGATCCTGATGTACGCAGTCACGCTGTAATGGCCATTGCAGACAAAGCGGACGACGAAAGCATGGCGCTGTTTGTTGAGCTACTTGAAAACGATGCTGATCCTGAAATCCGTAAATACGCTGCTATCGCCCTGGGTGAAATCGGTGATGTTGCTGCAGTGGATGCGTTGACAAATGCGTTGGAGGACAAGAACAGTGAAGTGCGTCGTTATGCTACGATGGCATTAAGCGAACTCGACTATGGCAACGAAGACAGGAATGGGCAGGACTGGGGTAGCAGTCATAGTTGGGATGACAACAAGAACGCCAATCACGATAGCAACTGGAATAGTAACAACGACTGGCACGACAACAACGACTGGCATGACGACAGCGATTGGGACTCAAACAACTGGCAGGGTGCTTCGGCATTTGGTGAAGCGATGGCTGAAATTGGAGTTTCTGCCGGCCAACTGGGCGTGGCCGTAGGTGAGTTGTCGTTAAATCTTACTGCAGACGTACTCCAGGAAGTTGCCTATAGCCTCGAAGGCTTGGAATTAGACAAGATAGACCTTTCAGAGCTTGAGCATGAATTGAAGCTGTCTGAGTATGAACTCGAGGAAGCCATGTACGAGCTTGAAGAGTTGCAGTATGAACTTGAGCACGAATGGAGTGATGAAGACTTTGATTCATTGCTCGAATTAATGGAAGTTGTCAGTCCGGTACTCAATGCAAATCCAGAACTCTGCGAGAAAATGGAGAGCATGTTCGAAGATCAAAGCAGAAAAAGACAGCTTCGTGCAAAGAACCGTCTCGAATGCCGTTCAAGCAGAAACTGGGATAACTAAGCCAGCGAGAGATTTTGCTTAAGCCGTTTTACGAAGAAAGCCCTGGCAATCCTGTCAGGGCTTTTTGCGTAGACAACGTCAATTACAAGTTGTTCATGGGGTCCGCTGATGGTCGAGGACCTGGTCAATTGCCGTATAAAGTTCTGTTCTGGAAAACGGTTTACTGACGTACGCATCAAAACCCATTCTGATAAATTTGTGGTCATCGCCTGGCATGGCGTATGCAGTGATGGCTACCATGGGCAACTCAGCATGTAACTCGTTGTCGCGTACGATATTAAGAAGATCTACCCCCGTACGTTCTTCGCCAAGGTTAATGTCCACCAGGAGCAAGGTGTATTGGTGTTTTTCAATGTGCGCAAGAGCATCCTCAACGCGTGTGACAGTGTGGATGGCGTATCGAGATTGCAGCAAGTAGCGCAATAAAATTTGTGTATCCGGATTGTCTTCGACAACGAGGATATTATCAACCTGATGACCGTTCATGCTTAATCCAGATGTCTGAGAGGGCGACTAGGTGCTGGGAGGGAGGTCAGACGTTCCAAATGAATTGGGCTTGCACTTCACGAACACGCCGGCCTGGGGTGAAGATGGAATTGGTGGCGTTGCTCGATACCTGTCTGTAGCGGGTAGTACCATACTTAGCTTCAAATACGAGATGGGTTCCTACGCGCCTTCTTAAAAGTAAAAAATTACGGAGCCCCGCGCCACTGAACGCGCGAATTGTAAACCGGTATTGCAGATCATGCTCGTAAGCGTACAAAGTTGCTGCACCACCAGGTGTTGTGAATCCGGTTAAACGCAGCTGTATTCGCCAGTTTGTATTTGGACGCCAAATAATATCCTGGAATAACATACTGCCTGCTTGCCGGCTCATCGGCATGCGTGACACGCGGCTGTCAAACTGCGTGCGCAATTGCAGCATGTGTGAAAAGGAATACGCTGCCCGAAATCGCCAACTGTGTACAACGTGATTAACATACTGTCTGACGGGGAAATCCACATCGCTATACCCATTCGCGCGTTCCTGGCCTTTTTGCAGCCTGTATAGCAACAGGACAGAAAGCCAGGTGCGTGGCGCGAAAGTGAGCTTGCCAAAACCTGAAAATCCCGACTGAGGCATGCCGGCCGTTTGCACCAACCAGGGATTTGCAAAAACGTCCGTATAAAAACTGGCTGTCCAGTGGCGATGGATTTGTGACTCCAGGCCTGCGTACCACCCGCGCTCATTTTTTACGCGTGCGCGCTGGTGAGCAAAAGCGTTGCCCAGGAACGTGTGATAGTCTGGGCTAAAGTTGCGAAATACGCCGATAATACTTGTCCTGTGGATGCAACTGCCAGCGTGCCCGGCCAACACAGCATAACCGCCCGGCATACTCGTTGCGCCTTCTGCAAAAACATAGAGATTCCGGGTGCGAATCTTTGTGGAGATACTTAGGCCGGATATGTTATTTCCTGTGAAATCATACAGGTCTTCTGGTCTTGTGCCTGCGGTAAACGGGTGTTCAAAGGAAGCTGTATAACTGCTTAAACTTGTAGTATGCAGGCGTCCATGGAAGGTTAATGTGCCACCTATTGTCGAAACACCAAGTTGTGCCTTTCTATTTTGTTCGCTTGTTGTTCTGTGGAGTCCCGATGTGCCAAGCGCTGTTACATGAAAAAATGTACCGCTTGTAGCTGGCTGTAAAGTTGCGTCAAGGAAACGCCGCGACGCAAATAGCTGCAAGGCCATGCGTGAAGTAAGCTGTGCGGTGAGAGCGATGCCGCGCAAGAAGCGATTCTCCTCTCGAGAAGCAGCCGGCTTGAAGCCTGCGCCTGTACGGACAGGATCTGTAACGGGCTGCGTACCTTTACCCTGGCCGCGATTGCGCCAAAGCATCAACCCTTCGCCCACCAAGACGTGAAAATCGCCCAATAGAACTTCCTTGATTCTTCGTCGCCCCTTTAGGGAAAGTGTACCCGATGCTATGATCGAACCCCAAAGAACGGCGCTTGGGCTGCCAGAATAATTGTTCGCCAGCGTCCTTTTCAAGCGTCATCCGAAAGTCGATGTTTGGGCCGGCGAAAGCAATTCTGGAGTAGAGTAGCGTGGGAGAACCGGCATACCCACCTTCGGCTGGCGACAAGCGATACTTGGGATCTTGTTCAAACCTTCTGCCTGCAGCTTGCAGGATTTTTAACGAACCCCGTTTGCGCTGTGTCTTTTTTGATATAGGCTGGATGGTTAGAAATGGTGCGATCCGTTTGAAAGTGATCAAGTCCAACAAGCCGGCTTCATGAAGTGCTGAGATGCGCGTGAATGCGCCATGCTGTTGGCGGTGTGCGAGGATCGCCGTTGCTTGCTGTGTACTGACGCCGGGTAATGCAAGCAAGTCGGAGCGACGCGCTACATTCAGGTTAATGGGACTCCTGATTAACGATGCTAAATGGGCCAGCTGCTCTTCATCAAATTGGGAATCCAAGCCGAAGGGCGCAAGCCAAAATGCTGGTAGCTCGTGTGATGGCGTTGACGAACGTTGATCCGTAGCGTGTCAACTGGTGTTTGGGCTAGCACGGGCGCTTGAAGCAGCGCTGTGAAGCACCCTAGGCCTACCAGGCAAAGAATCACATTAAATGGCATGGTGTGCTAAACGTCTTGGAGAGTTTAAAACCAAGACGTTTAGCAGCGAGATTATGCACCGTATTTAATGCGTCGTCGTACAAGGTCGTACGAGACGTGGCCAAAAAAAGCGACAAACCATACGATGAACGTAGCGCCGAAAAGAAGTGGGTCGCCAGTTCCTGCTGATGGAATCTTGCAACAGAAACTTTGAACCGTACCAGGCGCCTACTGCATAAAAGAACCAGAGTCCGGCCATGAAATTAGCGAAGACTTTCGATTTTTTGGCTGGATTCTCGACTTGAAGTCCCTTGGCTTCAATCCCGTTTCTGCGCAGCAACTCTAATATTGCTTCCATGATAACATTTGATTTCGGGTGCCGGCGGCCAAACAAGGCGCGTGGTGGAGGCCTGTTTGCAACCGTAGCACGATTGTGAAAAGAATCACAATGGGGAGATATCGAAACACATGGGGGCGCTGAGGGGCAGCTTGCCGGGGAGTTTTTTGAAGGTTGCACCAATGTACGGGCTGCATTAGAGGTGGGCTGTCTCATCTCGCCCAATCGTAACCAGCATCTGACACGGTACTATAGATCTTTTTGACGCATCTGGACTAGGTTAATGGCTATTCCCGGTGTCCATCCAAGGAGGACGTGCCGTTCAATGGCCAGGTGCGTCTCCAGAAATCCCAACATTATACCCACACCGGCGGTCCATCGGTAAGGGTTTGTGGTAAATCCGTAGCGCAAACTGAGAAAGCTTTTGTGAGCCTGCACTTTTGCCGGCATACCAAGTCTGGCAAAGAAGGATTGCTAGCCAGAAGTCTGTAAAATAGCTGCCCATTATCCACAAACGTGGAAACTGTGTTTGTGCAGCAACGCCGGCACCCAGCATGCTTGTCCTGTCTATCGCGTTATGTAGCTGGATAAGGTTGCGTACAGCAGCACCGAAATACAGGTTGTGCCAAATCGATGTGAGTAGCCCCATACTCAGGGCATAGTGTTTGGCAGTGCCGTACGAGCCAACGTGTGCGTGCGTGGCAGAAAGCCGAATGCCGATTTGTATTCCACGGCTTGTGCCGAAACGGAATGGATAAGACCCAGCGAGGCTCGTGCGTACTCTGCGATATTGCCCAAAACGTAGGCCTTGCACTGTGCCGCTGAGTTGTGCCTTTCCTGCGGGTAAATTAATGGAGATACCATTCTGACGGAGCGCAGCTAAATTGTACAGGCGCGCTGAAGTGAGGGTGAGCGTGCGAACGCCGGGTACATGCTGCATTGCTGGATTGGGGCCGGCAACGCTGGTAGGGAAAGCCAACGTGGCATGGGCGAGCCCGCCGTGTAATGGCCCCATTTGCATGGGCTCAAATTGCCTGCCCCAGGTTGCTTCTGGTGCGAAAGAGCAAACGATGGTCAGGAGAACTAGACCCGGTAGATAGCTTTGGGGGAGTGGCTGTTGCATCGAAAACCCTGAGATAGCATGTTTTTACAGGGTAAGACGGCTCGAATGCGGGTTACATACCCTTCGATGCGTTTGGCTTGCTGAATTCAGTCTTTTCGGAAACAGCCGAAATCATTTCAAGTACTATTGCAACACCACATCATTCTAAGTACTTTAGAGTTGAAGGTGCTTTAAACGTTGCACTGTCAGTTGACCATGTATTACGCTGTACACCGCCTTTGCGGGTATTTTTGCTACAGACATCGTTTCATCATTTTCTGTAATAGGAGTAGTCCTGTCAACGATGTACAGAGTTAAATGTTTGGTATTGCGGCCGGCATTTTTATTGTCGGTAGTTATTGGAAGCCAGCCGGTTTTTGCGCAAGAATTTAATTGCACGAGTCACAGTCAACTATCAGCAATTAACCGGTAGCGAATTTTCATTTCCTGAACTGAGCTGGAAGAAAGGGCTCGAGATTTACCTGAACGAACGATCCTTTACCCAGGACCGCTACCAGGACTTTGAGCGCATCAATTGTTTGATGCAGATTGTATTTCGAAGAGGCGCTTACCCTTACCAATTTCTGCAGCGCAAGGTAGTGCTTTCAACCAGCCGGCCCATCTACGGGGTACCGCAGGAAACCACCATCATTCAAATCAGCGATGAGCTCCTGGCAGTTTAGTTTTGCTCAAGGCACGCCGCTCATCTCACGATCTTGAACGATTTGATCCGCTTACTTCTGTCCTCGATTTCTATGCATACCTGATGCTGGGCTACGATTATGATACGTTTGAGGAGATTTGGAGGCACACCACATTTTGAGAAGCGCACGGCGTATCGCGGAATTGGCCGAAGTCGCAGGGTGCCATGTAGGTTGGTCCGACTTAGGAGCGGCGATCAGTGGGACGGAACGACTCTAATCGATCAAATTCTTGACCCTCGCTTTAAAGCGCTGCGCCAAAGCCTATTTTGACTTTCATTTTGGCGGGTTGGATCTGTTTGTCCGCGAAACTGAAACGGCCCAGTTAAACGTTCTCGAAGCGTTGAAAAGCCTGGATGAACTTGTATGATTCTGTTTCCCGAGACAGTATGTACTGGATATCTTCTTCACTGCAAAAGCCGATGATATTGCGGCCATCTTTGAAGAATCTACCGCTTAGTTCTGAGGCTTTTAACCTGCTTTCTCGAATAGACCCTGCCAACCTTACCAAGTACGAGAAGCTGGTTAACTGATGGGCTGTATCCATAAAAAATGTCCGGTAACCCATGCTGGATCCCGGACACTATAACATCGTATGCGATGGTGCGAAAGGGGGGACTCGAACCCCCACTCCCAGAAGGAACTAGATCCTAAATCTAGCGCGTCTACCAATTCCGCCACTCTCGCAAATGATGCCAACTATATGAATTTACGGTATTCGTGTTCCGGTATACAACTTGAATTTAACGTTTAAGACAGCGTGCGCCCAGGTGCACGTTTGCGCTTTCTTCCCGGAAGGGAAGGCTTTTATTGCTAGATGATTGCTATAAGATTGAACGGTGTGAAGCTCGGCTGTTATTTGATCATGGATAGACGAACCCGCACTGAAAATCCAGAAAAATGATACAACAAAAAGAACAACCACTCTTTGAATCTACATTGCGCCTCGCGTTTGCTAGTTTGCTGGTGTTGATTGCCTTTTCGCCGGCTCCCGCGTTTAGCCAACAAGCAGAGCAGGCCGGCCGGTTTGACAACGGGAAAATGTGGACTTTCGACCACCCACCGTTTGAGTACTTTGCAGAAGCTTACAGCTTTAGCCCATCGCAGTCCTGGTTTGATACCGCCCGGCTTGGTGCGTTGCGCATTCCCGGATGTTCAGCCTCCTTTGTTTCAGGTTATGGGCTGGTGCTCACCAATCACCACTGTGCCCGTAATGCCGTAACCCAGGTTTCTGCATCCGGCGAACGACTTACGGAAGATGGATTCTACGCGGCCTCTTTGGAAGAAGAACGCCGCGTTCCTGGTTATTATGCTGACCAACTCGTTGCTATCGAAGATGTGACCCGTGCTGTTCGGGAAGCTGAGGCGCTGGCGCAAACCGATGCCGAACGCGCCCAGGCGCGCCAGGATACCATTGATGCCATTACAGGGATGTTGCTGGAAGAACTGGGTGGTGAAGACGCCGGCTTTGTGGTAGAAATCATTCCCTTCTACGACGGCGGTAAATACGCAGCGTATTCGTTTAAACGATACGATGACGTCCGCCTCGTGTTTACTCCTGAGTTGCAACTCGGCTACTACGGTGGCGATGCGGATAACTTTACTTTCCCGCGCTATGCCCTTGATATGACGTTTTTCCGCGTGTACGACAACGACACACCGTATGAGCCTGAAAACTACTTTTTGTGGAGTATGGATGGTCCACAGGTCGGCGAACCCGTGTTTGTCATTGGCAATCCCGGCAGTACAAGCCGGCTCGAAACGGTTGCGCAACTGGAAGGGCGTCGGGACATGACCGACAAAAACCTGCTGGCATTTATCAAGAGTCACATCAAAGCACTGAAAGACTACCAGGAGGCCGCAGGTACCGAGACAGAAAAGAACGCAGTTCGCAATCAGCTCTTCTCGTTGCTCAATGCCGAGAAAGCATATAGCGGCCAGTTGGATGCGCTCCGGGATCCAGTAATTATGGCGCGCAGAAAAGATGCAGAACGTCAATTTGTAACAGCTGTAAAGGCAGATGAGTCCCTGGCTGCCGATTATGGATCACTTGTTGACGACATGGCCGCTGTTCAGCATGAAATGAAAGCATTCGATAAAGACCACGCTGCCTTTTTTGCTTTGACAAGCGGTGCGTATTCGGCTGCGGTATTGCGGCGTGCGTTATTGGCCAGAACGTACCTTGATCGCGCAGCAGCCGGCAGTGCGGAGCAACTCGAGCCATTGAAAGAGCAGTTGCTGGGGGTAGCAGATACGCCTGATGGCCTCGACCTGCAATTCCTCAAAACTCGCCTGCAAACCATCGCTGATGCGTACGGTGCAGAAAATGAGATGGTTGTCGCCTTGCTAAATGGTAAATCTGCAGCGGAACGCGCTGAAGAAATAGTGACAACCTCAGGCTTGGCTACACAAGCACAGTTGACTGCGCTCGTCGATGCCGGCACACTGGACGAATCTGACCCGGCTTTAGCGCTTGTTGCCGGCTTTATCGAACCGTATCAAGCCTATCAGAGTGCCTTTGCCGGTTTGGGGGCGCAACAAGGGGAGATTGCCAGCAAAATTGGCCGTGCCCGCTACGCGGTATACCAAAACGACATTCCACCAGATGCTACGTTCTCGCTGAGAATTGCAGATGGTATTGTACAGGGCTATCCCTACAACGGGACCTATGCATCACCCTTTACAAGCTTTTATGGTCTGTATGATCATTACCATTCGTATGGCAGCGACAGCGCATGGGATTTGCCTGAGCGCTGGCAGACCCCGCCAGACGATCTCGATCTTTCAGTTCCTGTGAACTTTGTGTCCACCAACGATATCATTGGCGGTAACTCGGGCTCGCCGATTGTCAACCAGGACCTGGAACTGGTGGGGCTGATTTTTGATGGTAACATCGAGAGCCTGTCCGGGAATTACATTTATTTGCCTGATCGGGCGCGGTCAATATCGGTCGATTCGCGTGGTATGCTCGAAGCACTCGACGCCGTGTATGAAGCAGGTCGCATCGTTGAAGAACTCGCCAATGATGTATTGATTACTGACGATGCAGCGGTAGGCGCCGGCCAGTAATCCGGTTTCTGCCATTTTTAATATTGAATGATAGATATGATGGTTAACTCATTTTCAGTTGCGGCACAACGCCTCAAAGGCTGTTTCCCGCAACGCGTATCCATGGTTTTGGTTGTCGCTGCACTACTGGTTGTTGCAGGGTGTGCTACGACAACCAGCGAGACCGCGGTGATTACAGAAAAGCCGAAGAAGTCTGCTGAAGACCAGGTTGTGACCGAACGGCAAACCCGTGCGGACGTCCCGGTATCTCCGCTGGATACCGTGACAACCGGTACGTTTGATGCCGGCAAAATGTGGACGTTCGACAACCCGCCGCTGACCTATTTCAAAGAAGCTTACAATCTCGACCTGACCGATCAGTGGTTTGAGCTGGCGAGTCGTGGCGCGCTACGTTTTGGTGATAACTGCTCTGCATCATTTGTGTCGCCCAATGGCCTGGTACTGACAAACCATCACTGTGCCCGAGAGAGCATTACAGACGTTAGCCGGCCGGGTGAGTCGTTGCTTGATCGTGGCTTTTATGCGCGTTCTATCGACGAAGAACGTCGCGTGCAAGACCTCTACGTTGACCAACTGATTGACATTCAGGATGTTACCAAACGCGTGACCGACGGCGTGCCCGATTTCCAGAATGATGAAGAGGAAGCTGATGCCCGCAAGCGCCGCATTGAGTCGCTTGAGCGGAGCATGACAAACGACGCGAAGGGACGTGATACCACGCTACAAGTGCAGGTGATCTCACTCTATAATGGCGGCAAGTTCTCCGCATATACGTTTAAACGCTATTACGATGTGCGGCTTGTTGTAGCTCCTGAGCTGAAGCTTGGGAAATTTGGAGGGGAGGATGACAACTTCACCTATCCAAGGTATTCGCTCGACATGACCTTCTTTCGCGTATATGACTACGAGGGCACCCCGCTTGAGACGGAATACTTCTTTCCCTGGAGTAAAGCGGGTGTGAGTGAAGGTGATGTGGTGTTTGTTGTGGGGAATCCTGGTTCGACGAGCCGGCTCAATACCGTTAGCCAACTCGAGTATGAGCGTGATTATGCCTTACCGCAGCAGCTGGAAGTCCTCGAAACGCGTTCTGAAATCCTCAAGGCCTACCTCGAGGCACATGCTGACGATGACGATATCGATGAATTGCGCAATACCTATTTCTCCATCGCCAACTCGATCAAGGCAAGTGCCGGCCAACTGGAAGGCTTGCAGGATCCGTACCTCATGGCCCGTAAAGGCGCTGCTGAAAAAGATCTGGCTGCAGCCATTGATGCAGATACCGGTCTGAAAAAGAAATATGGTATGGTGCTCAATGAATTGCGTGCGGTACAGTCCTCCAAAAAGGCGACTGCACGGCAGTCGGGCGCACTTACCTACTTTGGCACCTCGATAGGTTCTCGCGTGTTTACCCGTGCACTCTACGGGTATGCTTATGCGTTGCTTAAACAGCGTGGTGCGCCACAGGAAACGCTGAATGGCATCAAAAACGATGCTGCTGAAATTAAAGACTTCCCTGATGATGTAGAGAAAGCTTTTGTGCTGGCGCGTTTAAATGAAATCAAAAAATATCTAGGCCCAACTGACCCCACGCTGCGTGGTATCCTGCAGGGAAAAACACCTGAAGAACTGGCCGCGACGTTGGTAGACAGCACGGCGCTGACAGACTCGAGTTCGTTTTATGCACTGCTAGACAGTGGTTATTTGTCGAGTAAAGATGCATCGGTGCCCATTATTAACGCGTTGGGACCGCTTTACTTTACGTTGGGGCAGCAAAATGGCAGCTTTGCTGATCGCGAAGAGAACCTGAGCGCACGACTTGCACGCGCAAGGCTTGATGTGCTCGGCGAGGACATCCCTCCCGATGCTACGTTCTCGCTGCGATTGTCTGACGGCGTTGTCAAAGGGTACAATTACAATGGCACGCAGGCCCCATACAAAACAACGTTCTATGGGCTGTACGACCATTTCTTTACCTATGGTACCGGTAGCGAGTGGGATTTGCCAGAACGCTGGCGTGATCGGCCTGCCGGCTTTGATTTATCAACGCCGCTAAACATTGTATCTACCAATGATATCACGGGCGGCAACTCCGGTTCACCCCTCGTTAATGCCAACCTGGAGCTTGTCGGATTGATTTTCGATGGCAATGTTGAGTCTTTGCCCAATGAGTATGTCTACCGCGATAACACCGCACGTGCTATTTCGGTGGATGCTCGAGGGATTTTAGAGGTACTCGACGATATGTACGATGCTGACCGCATTGTACTCGAATTGGTAGGCAATACATTTGTTGAGACTGAAGATGAAGCAGATGCAGCCATGGAAGAGTAACCCTCGGATGATGTGCTGACAATCCTTTTGATTATTTTACAGAGGCTGTGCTCCGCGAGCATAGCCTTTGTTTTTCCAGTACATGTCGGGTTTTATCCTGGTTTTACGCATGATATAAAAGTGGCCCTGTACCACCAGGGGCGCTGTTGTAAACGTGCAGCAATGCATAAAGCCCACAAAACAAAGGAGTTCTGCCAAATAGTTTGTATCTTAGGTGGCAGCGCGACTAGACTTATAAATTATGTACACAGAAAAGGCGATTGCACCGATCAAGGTGCTGCTGGCTGACGACCACCCACCGTTACGTGCCGGCATGCGGGCCCGATTGGAGCAGGAAGAGGATATTACGGTTATCGGAGAAGCCAGCAATGGCCGGGAAGCCCTCAAGCTGGCCAAGGCCTTGCAGCCCCATCTGCTTGTGCTGGATATGGAAATGCCAGAGATGACGGGATTGGAAGTGGCAACCAAGCTTCAGGACGATGGCGAGGCAATTCGCGTACTCGTGTTGAGTGCCTACGAAGACCCTGAATACATCACCAAGCTTCTCGAAAGCGGGGCTGTAGCCGGCTACCTGACAAAAAGTGAGTCGCTGGATACCATCGTTGCCGCTGTGCGCGGTGTATCCAAAGGTGAAGAAGGCTGGCTGAGCCGTGAAGTTGCTGCAGCGCTTATGAAGCAGCGACGCGGACCAAGCCGCAAGGTAGATAGCTCGTTGCAGCAGTTAAGTCGACGCGAACTCGAAGTGCTCCAGCTTATTGCAAAAGGCTTTAATAACATGCAAATTGGCGAGGAGTTGTTCATTGCCGAGAGCACCGTGAAGAAGCATGTCAGCAATATCTACATGAAGCTCGAACTCAACACGCGTGCTGAAGTCACGGCCTGGGCCTGGAAAAACGGCATTGTTGAGGATAGCAATGACTAGGCAAATGCATGCAATGTGTTTGTGTTGAACGCTGCGGGTTCTTTACCCGTTACTAGCGGACCATTTTTTCGAGGAGGCGTTCCAGGGCTCCGTCGGGGTCGTTGCAGTGGCCGGTGTGGACGGGGGAGGTTTGGATCATGGTGCTTCGAGGCGCTGTAAGCCAGTGGAATCGCTCGCGGCGGTGCAACTGGCCGATAGGGCCGGCATCAGGCGTCCCGGCGCTGATTTTTTTGATGGCTTCGAGGTGCGCATTCACCATTTCCAGATCAACATTCGGATCAAGCGCCTTCAATTTCTCAGGATCCAATGCGATGGCGGCTTTTAAGAAGCGCTTATCATTACACGATAAAATTACGCCGGCATTGATAAACTCTTCGCGTTCCACCCGGGGAATAACCCGGATGATGGCATAATCATACAGATTTTGCTTGGGCACGGATCGCCTCCTCTAGAAAGTTAACGGGTGGCGAAAGGCGATTTTGCAAGTAGGACACGTACGCGGCCCGATGCGTTGCAAGATTAGGAAACGGGCTATTGACGCGCAACCAGGCGTCTGGCACTTTGGCGACAATATCGCTGAACACTTGCCCATCCAGGTTGCTGCTCAGACGCTTGCCGGCATGCTCCAGATCTGAGGCATAGGGCAACAATACATGGTTTTTGATAGCCGGAAATGCATCTTTACTGCGTTCTTCGTGGTTGTCCCAGGAATGGTGAAAGTAGAGCGCAGCGCCGTGGTCGATAAGCCACAATTGTTTATGCCACATCAGCATGTTGGTGTTGCGGGCTGTGCGATCGATATTGGTCACAAATGCATCAAACCACACAATTTCTGATGCAAGATGGCTACCTGGTTGGTCGACTACGGGATCAAATGTGAGTGAGCCGGGCAAATAGTCGAGGGCAAGGTTGAGCCCATCGCTGGCCCGGATCAGGTCCTGGATTTCCTGATCGGGTTCTGTCCGCGCAAGCTCCGTGTCGAGCTCGATATATACAAGTTCAGGGACGGGCAAGCCTACAGCCCGCGCAAGCTCTCCGGCGATCAATTCTGCGATTAGCGCGCGTGGCCCCTGGCCGGCGCCACGGAATTTCAGGACGTATGTGCCGTCGTCGTCTGCTTCCACAATAGCCGGCAGTGATCCCCCTTCGCGAAGCGGGGTCACATACCTGGTTGCATGCACGGTTCTCATCCTGTAAGCAGTTGGAATAATGGGTTGCCAGCGGTGGGTGTAGCATGCTTTTAGTTAGGGAACGCGGATCTGTTTCTTTTTTGGGCTGATTTACTCGATTATCTGGCCGGATACATTTCAATTTTAGGTCCATCTGGACGCGCAGCCGTAGGGCCATCGGGGCTATCCGCATTGTCCTGCTCCAGATTTGCCGGCTCCGCCGTGACCGGTGCATGTGCCTCCAGCACAGGTGCCCGTAATCCAAAAATGTCGAGTGTACGAGAAAACGCCGCGAGGCTTCCATCAATATCAAGCCGGCGAATTTGGATGGCCTCCCGGATCGGCAGCATACCACGCAGAATCATGATAAAGCTTGCTGCATCGGTGGTAATTGTGAAGAGCGGTGTCCTTGCTGGTCCTGCGTGCGTTTTAATTTCACCCTGGATGATTTCGACGTGGTGCGATTCGTTGTCAATGCGCAATTCGAACATCATGTTGAGCTCACGAGCCAGCGCCGGCTTGAACCGGGCACGCAATTCCAGGAGCGACCACAACGGGGAGTAGACCTCGTATGAAGAAGGAAGCTCAAACGATTCCAGGCCCCACGATGCAAGGGCAACGAGGATCGGTTCGAGTTGCGCGCCTCTTGCCGTTAAACGATAGGGTTCGTCAGCAGCCCGTGGCTCATGCATGTCGCGCTGGATGATGCCACCACGTTCCAGTTTGCTAAGCCGGCGCGACAACTTGATAGCGCCCATGTCTGGCAGGTTTTGTAACAGTAATTTGTATGTTCTGGGCCCATGCATAAGCTCCCGGATGATGAGTAAGGTCCAGCGCTCACCAAGGGTATCGAGCGTGTGCGCGAGCGGACAGTACTGACCATAACTGAATTGTGACATATCAGCTTTCTAGCTCTACAAAGATTTGATATACGCCCGGCGTCAACGGTCGCAAAAGTGAATCGATACGAGACAGGTCCGAGATTCTCGACGCTACGGTTTGTGTTGGGGGATGCTGTGCGGTGAAACAGTTTCCCTCACGATTGACGGCTTTAGCACAAAATGTCCCCCAAAGCGGCTTGAAACGGCATAATTAGTAATTGGGCAAATACCCCGCCACAAAGAGCCATTGTGTCGGCACAGTTCTTGAGGAAGGCATTGGGCAAGTGAAACTAATGGCCACTCCGGCCGCAGTTTAGATCACGACCCTCAATTCAAACAGGAGGCATGGTTCAAAGCACTCTTGGTGAAACGCGTAATGCACATCCCCCCGTCGCGCATTACCGGTTCATCTCTTCTGTTCGTTCGACCCTGAGTCGGACATGCATGAAAGCCCATCAATACGTTTTTCTTTTGCTGGCAGTCGGTGTACTGGCTGGATGTGAAAGTACCCTGGTACGTCAGGTCAGTTATTATGACCGGGTTGGGGATACTGCGTCTGCCCGGCAATACCTGGAAACTGAGTTGCAGCGCAACCCCGATAACACAGAAGCCCGCTACTGGCTGGGCCGGATGTTGTTCAAAGACCGCGTGTTTGCTGATGGCCGGCAGGCGTTTGATACGGTCGAGCAGCAGACCGCACGATTCAGCGAGTCGATTCAATTTATACTCGAGTCCTCGTACCGTGAGCATCTTCAAAAAGGCGTGGATGCCTTTGAGAATAAAGATGCAGAGGCGGCTGTATTGCACCTCACCTACGCAACGCAAATTCGACCCGAATACAACGATGGGCACCGCCTGCTTGGCTACGCCAAAACCCAAACCGGGCAATTGTCGGATGCTGCACTGGCCTATCGCCAAGCAGTGATGCTCGATCCCGACGATTTTGAATCGTGGCATAACATGTCGGATATCGCTTTTGTCAACCAGGACTATGAATCAGCGCGCAACTATGCGCTTGAGGCGTTAAAAATTGATCCCGCGCATCCGTCTGCGCTTCGCCGGTTGGCACATGCGCACATGCACCTGGAAGAAAATGAGCAGGCAACACAAATTTTTGAGCAGTTGCTGGCCCTCAACACCGGGCAGGATGATTTGCGTGATTATGCCTATTTCTTATTCAATACGGGCGCACTGGAAGCATCTGTGCCACATCTTGAGACGCTTGCTGCTGTCCCGTCGCCACCCATTGAGCTCCTCAAAACGTTGAGTGAAGCGTACGCCGGCCTACAGTACTTCAAAAAGGTAATTGGTGTCAACGAACAGATCTTAACCCGGGCCCCTGACGACCGCGCTGCCATTGGCAATCTCATTGCTGCACACGAACGGCTGGGGCAGTTTGAGCAGGCAAAAACATGGCAGGCGAAACTCTCAAAATTGGGAGGTGAAATGTGATGAGCAAATTGATGCATTTCAATAATCCCTGGTTGGTCATCTTTTTCCTCGTTTGTTTGATGACCGCGAAGCACGCCTTTGGTCAGGCATTCGAAATTGAATCGGTTGTACCGCGTCCGTATAGTAGCGATTCGCGCCCGTTCGACCCGATTCGCATCACGTTTACCGATGCCGTTGATATGGCCTCGGTAGGCGTAGATGACATTGCCGTATATGGTAGCGAAGGCGGGCGATGCCTTGGCGACGTGTCATACGAGGCTGCTACACAAACCATTGTATATGATCCGCCCTGTACCTTCAAAGAGGGTGAGTTGGTATCCGTGATTGTTTCGGGTATACAGTCGGCGTCAGGCGCCACGGTGCCGGCCTACCAGTGGCAGTTCACGCCGAGGGTCGACTACGGGACAGGCGAGTTCAACGGCCCCATCGAGTTTTCGCTGGGCCTGGGACGCGAACCTGTGTCCCTTTTCGCAGCGGATTTTGACGGTGACCTCTTTGCAGACCTTGCGGTAGCCAACAGCGCCACGGGTACCGTTTCGATTATGATTAATCAGCGCAATGGTCTGCGCCGGTTTAGCCAGGTGACCGAAGTTACGGTAGGCATGCGTCCGTTTAGCATTACGGGAGGCGACCTGAACAGCGATGGGCAGATTGACCTCCTGGTGAGCAACCTGCTCGGTAACACCATGACGTTGCTACTGAACCAGGGTGATGGCAATTTTGCTGCATCTACCATTGAGACAGGGGAGCGGCCCAAACGTGCGGCTGTGTTTGACCTGGACAATGACGGCGACCAGGATATAGTTGTCACCGCGTTTGGTATTGATGAGCTCTGGGTGCATCGGAATAACGGGGATGCGACATTTGATACACCTGATCAATACACTGTGGGGGCATCGCCTTCAAGCGTGCTGGCCCGCGATTGGGACAATGACGGTTATCTGGATTTGTACGTAGCAAGCCTCGGTGATCAGCAACTAGATTTTCTTAGAAATACCGGCACAGGCACGTTTGAAGCGCCCGTACCCACGCCCGTACCATTTTCACCTGAAGCGCTTGTTTCGGGTGACTTGCTCGGCGTCACCGACAACCGATATGGTGATACGCTAGTTGATCTCGCGGTTGCTGCGCAGGATAGCCGCGACATCTGGGTATTCCAAAATACAGGCAATGCAGCAGCATTGCAGCCATCGGTGACTTTTGCGGTGGATTCTACAAGTTCGCCGGCCCTGGGACTCGTTCTCGCGGATATCGACACCACGGATACTGCCGCAGAAGGACTGGGTCTTGGAAAAGATTATGACCTGGATCTGGTCTCCTCGCATTTTTTGGCCGGCGAAATTCGTCCCTTTATCAACAGCGCTAACAACACATTCAATCCGGCGCTCCCAACCGTCTATCCCGCAGCACAACTACCCGTCGATGCCAATCCAACGGATATTGCGGCGTCAGACTTTGACGGTGACGGAGACATGGACCTTGCCTTTGTGAACACCAACTCGGGCAGCGTTGGGGTGCTGTACAATGTGGGCGGTCGAGAAGCGCCGCTGATTGTCTTCCCCGATCAGCTAACCTACGGCGAAGTTTGTGTAAACGAAGATTCAACCCGCGCGGTATTTGTCGCCAACAATACCAACTATCCGTTGACCATAGAGGTCAGCGTTCGGCCAGACGAAGGCGTGTACACACCCGACATCACGAGCGTATCGTTACAGCCGGGCGAGTCATCTACCGTATCGGTTCAATTCTTACCGCTGGATGCACGCGATTATGCAGCCGAGCTCGTGCTGCGTTCTACCATTGATGCCACAGCGTGTGGCGACAACGTAGAGCCGTTTGTGCTGGAGCAAACCATTCCTTTGGTGGGGCGCGGCGTACAGGCCATGCTCACGGTTGCGCCGGATACGCTCGATTTTGGGATGGTGGTAATTGGTTCGCCGCAATCGGAATTGGCTCTGCTGGATAACCTGGGGAATATACCTGCGCAGCTTACCGAGTACATACTCAGCGATCCTGTCAATTTTGCAGTATTGAGCCCGAACGTGCCGGCAGCTGTTGGCGCCATGTCGCAAGGGTCTGTCGAGGTCTCTTTCCAGCCGACGGTAGCCGGCGACTACCTCGAATCACTTGATATTGTTACGAACGATGGCTGTACCCAGGATACACTGCAAGTGATGCTGCGTGCAATGGCTCTCAATCCATTGCCTGATTTGCAGCCTCGTGACCTTGTAGTCGCGCCTGGATTTACAGATGTGGATTTGCGGACGGGCGATGCGATCCAACTCCAGGTGAGCATTCAAAACGAGTTTTTTGCTGTAGCTGATTCATTTCTGAGCCGGTTCTCCGTATTGCAGCCCGATGGTTCAACGGCATTCCTTGGCGATGTTATAACGCCAGGCATGGGCATCGAAGTGTTGCCGGGTTTGTTGAGCGATGTGTTCAGTTTTACGCAGGAAGGGACACACACGTTTTGTTTTGATGTAGACGTGAACCTTGCTATCGAAGAACAAAGTGATGATAATAACCAGGCGTGCCTGAACCCGATTGAAGTACGCCCGCTCCTGCCTGATTTGGTGGCAACCAATCTCTTTAGGACCGATGGCACTACAGATGCCATTCGTCGTGGGCAGCGGCGAGAGTTCACGGGTGAGTTGCGCAACGACGGCGAAATCGACGTGATGCAGCCGTTTCAGGTTGAAATTCGGAGCAATGGGCAGGCCGTAGCCAGCATGGTGTTTGATGGGTTGGCAGCCGGCGCTCAGGAAGCCTTTACAGCACCCGTTGAATTTCCAGATACAGGCAGCTACACCCTCTCTTTCTTTGTTGATGGCCTCCTCGAAATAACAGAAGTGACCGAAGACAACAACGAGTTTGTATTGGAAGCTTTTGAGGTTGAGGTACCCGAGGATCTGGCCGTAACACCCAATCCTTTTACGCCTAACGGCGATTCGTTCAACGATGAAATCACCTTTGAAGTAACCGAATTTGGGCTACTGGCCCCGGTATTGAGGATTTTCAGCTTTGAAGGCCGTTTGATACGAACGCAGGCTGAACTCACAGACGGATCGTTGAGCTGGGATGGCCAGGACGAATCGGGCCGGGACCAGCAGCCAGGTGTTTATCTCTTTACCGTAGAGGATGACAACAGGGTTGTTGCTTCCGGACATATCACACTCGCCCGTTAATCTGCTGACATCGCATCATATGTTCAAACGTAGTGCACATATCAGACGCTTGCAGGCACTGTTACAATGCGTAGTAAGACGTAAGTCTGCTCGCCTGGCTTATGTGGGTAGCATGGCAGCCATTGCCTGGCTATGCATGCCGGCGCTGCTCAGTGGCCAGGCGTTACTCATGGGACCTTCGATGAGTCTGGAAGATGCGTCGTCGCAATTCGCAAATCCGGCATTGATGTCATTCCAGCGGACGCGCATCGCACTTGGCGCCAAGGCATACCATCTGGGCATTGGCGGCGCCAGCGGTGTACCGCTGCGGCAGGGGTATGCCCTTGGTTCTTCGCCCTTCTTTCTGTCTGATCGCTTTGGGGTAGGGGCACACGTCCAATACTTCGACAGCCCCATCTTCCAGCGGACCGCTTTTGGTGCGTCGGTGTCAGCGCGCGTACTGCGCTTTTTATCGGTTGGCGTGCGCGTTGAGGCGCTCAATGTTTCTTACAATCAGAATGAGTTTGTCGGCTTTGATCCTGCGGATCCCGTATTTGCTAACGGGTTCGGGAAAACGGTGCTTACCACGTCGCTTGGTGCGTTTGCCCAGCCGCTGCCGCACGTGCGATTGTCTGCCGGCTTTAGAAATCTGAACCGCCCAAACCTCTCGCTTGGCGACGATACGTTTCGTCAGGATATCGAGTCGTTCTTCGGCATTGGCTACGGCCTGGGGCCGGCCATGGCCTTGGTTGAGTTTGTTGACACCTTCAACGGTCTTGAAACGCGTTTTGGCGTCGAAGCGGTAGCTACATCGGGTTCGTTTGTGCGGCTTTCGAGCAACACCGCATTTGAACTGGGCCGGCTCGAAGGGCAATTACACGTCGGTGGGCCCATCAGCGTGCATTATGGCTATGAATTGCCGTTTGGCAACCTCGGCCCTTCGTCCAATGGGTCGCACACATTTAGTGTCGTATTCGATTTTGGCCGTGCACCAGATTTGCCCGAACCGATCAACATTCCGTCCTATCTCTATTCCAACAGTATACCCGAAGTCACGCCCCAATTAGCGCCAAAAGTCTATATCTCGTCATCTACGGATTATGTACGTTTCTACGAGCAGCAAATTGTGCGCAAAGTAAACCAGGACGTGCCTTATGAGGCATTACAGCGCCTTTCGAGGGAAGATTTGGGCATGCTGGATAGCACATTTGTGCAAGAGCGAGAAGAAGTTGCACCAGAAATAATAGACGAAATAAGTGGAGAAGTAGCACTGCAAGGCTCGTACTCCTCGCTCTATGAAGCTTCGATTCGCGAACTCGGCCGATCGTTGGCGGCAGACTCTGCAAAAGACCTGACCATTTCCGGACCCGGGTCGCAACTGTTGAAAGCCGCCGGCATGCGCAACTCCATTGCGAACACAAATGCTGCTGCAAAAGATCAGATTAAAATTACTGTTCCTAGAAATACTGACCCACGTGCTGGAGAATCTCCCGCACCCTTTGTGCCGCGCGAAGACCTGGTATTGTACGAGCCAGATCATACGCAGCTCTACCTGAACAGTGCAGCACTCATGCAGAATATTCAGTCATGGGAATTGCAGATTGTTCAGATGGAAGGTGCTGTTGTGAAAACGTTCAGCGGAACAGACGAACTGCCGGCCTCTCTTTCGTGGGACTGGCGGGCGGACGACGGGCAATTGATTGCGCCCGGCGTGTATCGGTACAGTTTGCAATGGATCGACCAGTTGGGCAATACCCATCAATCCAATGAGCGCAAGCTGTACGTCCAGAAGATGCTCAGAAAAATTACCATTGAAGTTACCAGAGATATCGAGGCTATCCGAAGAGAGGCGGATGCCGTTGAGATTAGAATTCAACAATAAGTATATATCTATGAAAACCCTCCCCATGCGCATATTATTATTCGTTTTCTCGCTGACCTTGGCAGGTACAGCAGTTGTTGGCCCTGCAGCTAGCGTCGCGGCTGAAGCAACCGTTGCAGACCTGGCGCCCATCGCCGGCGTTTTTTCTGTACTGCAAGATGCCGCTGTTGACGGGCAATCGGTACTTGACGGTACGCAGGATGCTACGTCATCGTTCTCGATGAGCAATCTGTGGTCACTGACCGAGAAAGCGGGTCCGCTTCGTTGGCCCATTTTTATCGTGTTTGTCATCGGTGTATTCCTCGTTTGCTTCAAGCTCTTTGAGCTCATGGCCGACCAACGGGAAGCCCGTGAAATTGAGCACATGGATTTCCGGACGATGGGCCTGCAGCAGATAGTACGTTCCATTTCGGGCCAGCGCGAAAGCATGCTGTCACGTTTGCACGCTATCATGCTGAATGTTTTTCATTCGCAGCAGCAGCAAGCTGACCTGCACGACGAGATTGCCAACTTTGTGCAATTTCAGCAGGACCGCTTTGATACTTTCCGCCGGCGGGTAGATTTTCTTTCAGATACCGCAGGTGCGCTTGGTCTGCTTGGTACCGTATGGGGTATCTTTACGGTTTTCTCCCAGGGTTTGCTCGATGACCAGGTGATTTTGACCGGGATGGGTTTTGCGCTGATTACAACGCTGCTTGGGATCATTGTCAGTATTATCCTCAACCTGAGTTCTACAGAAATCTCGAGCTACTTCAACCGCCGGCTGGACCGCATTGCAGAGAAGTCTGATGAACTGCGTTTCCGGCTGATGGAGTTGGCCATGACCACGGAAGACACATTAATGGATGCCGTGCCAGCTGTAGATATGGCGATGGCACCTGTGGCTGTGAAGCCCGCCTATAATGCCGCGAGCCAGGCAACAACACCTGATTATGCACCCCAGAAAGTAGCAAAAGCACACCGTGAGCCTGTAAGCAACTCGCACAAAGTTGCCAAAGAGACCGCAGGGGTAAAAGAGGACAAAGAACCCGTTAGTCCGAAGCGGACCGCAGAGCCTGCGCCCGTAAAAAAGGCACCGGCTAAGCCTTCCTCCGCACGGGTTTCAGCCAACACGAACAAAGCGGCGCAGCCTGTCCAGCAAGAAGCTAAGTCAATTGCTCAGGTAGAAGCAGTATTTCAGGATCGCTTTTCTTCAGGCAATTCGTTTGGAGGCGATTCGGCGGCTACAGCAATTCGCAAACCACTGATCGACTCGGTAGAGGAAATCCGTCAGGTGCCAAGCGAATTGGTGATCGTAAATCCGGTGCGGGAGGATACCGTGGGCAAGCAGCTCAAAAACCTGTGCTTCCGGTTGCTGGATGAAGAAGGCGACCCCATTGCCGGCAAGCAGGTTGAGATCAAAGTAGCAGAAGGCGAAGGGCTGCTCAACGACGCGCAGAAGCAGGTCCTGCTGGAAACCGACAACAACGGCGAAGTGCGTTGCGACTGGCAGCTTGCAACCAAATCAGGTAAGCAAGCCATCACGGCCCGCGTACCGGGCGCAGAAGATCCAAGCACGCGCTACACGCACGGTATCCTTACAAAACCAGGGGTGCCACGCAAGCTCAAGCAGTTTGGTAACAACCAGGGCGGTGCAGCCGGCGAAAAACTGCCGAAGCCGCTCAAGGTCCAGGTACTCGACGAATTTGAGAATCCAATTGCTGAGTGGCCTGTGTCGTTCACCATTGAAATGGGCGGCGGCGCATTCGACAACGGAAAGTCAGAAGTGAAAGTCAAAACCAGTGCCAATGGCGAAGGTATTGTGCACCTCAAGGTAGGTAAAGAGCCAGGCTTCAATACAGTCAAGGCTGCAGTGGAAGGTGTGGTGAAAGAACTCAAGTTTCAGGCCATGTCCATGGCCTAGCGCCATCCCATGCAGGTGAAGCAGGTGCTGTTGCAGCTGCTGATCCGATTGAGCGTCCCCATTCACTGTAACCAACCTGAACATGCGCGCATCTGGATTCATATTGCGTTTTGTAGACGTTGTTCTGATTCTCCTTTTTGGGTTCATCAGCATTTCCAATTTGCAGGATACGGAAGTAGACCTGCCAGAGAGTACCGAAACGGCGCCTGTTTCGATGGATACCGAAGAAGTGGTATTTATCGGCGTGTTGCCCGAGGGTAACTATCTCATTGAAGACGAATCTGTCCTTGTCACTTCGGTTGATTTGCTTCGCGATCACCTCATTGCTACCAAGCAGGCCTTTGGCGATGTGCCGCTGAAGGTACGTATCCGGAGTAGCCGGGATGCCGCTGCCAAAGACGCGTTTGCTGTTGCTGCGCTATGCGACGAGCTTGGGCTGGCAAAGGCATTGGAAGTCGAATTGAAAGTCCAGGATTCCTGATTCCCCTCGCTCCCTATTCATTATTTAGTATTGATTATTCATGCGTCGTCGAGGCTATTTATTACGGTTTATTGATCTCGGGCTCATCATTTTGTTTGGTTTCTTGATGATCAGTGATATCACGGTAATCTCACAGGTAACCTTGCCCGGGAAGTCTGATGAGCCGGCCGATCCGGAAGAAAATGACGACCAGGTACACCTGGGCATTACCATCGCGCCAGATGGCAAATACGAAGTGATTAACCTGGCTGACCGCACCCAGATGCATGTGGGCATTAATTCGCCAGAAGAGCTTCAATTTGTGCTGCAAACACTTGACAATCAGCATACGGCGCGCCAACAGGTACTCAATATTCTGATCGAACCCACGCCGGCATCTCCAATGCAAAAGCTGGTGGATGTACTCGATGTATGTGAGCGATTAGGGATCCAGAAAAATATTAACACCGAAGCCGTGTTCAATCCGCCTGCACCTGCTGTACCTGTTGAAGGGTAACGCTGCCGGCTGCTATTCATTCAGGCGTTCGGCCTGTAGATAAGACATTATTCAACATGATTCTTCCTGAACCAAGAAGAGATGCTGTTCATCAGCGAGGCAAGGCTTTTCTGAGCACCATTGTGCTTGTAGCCATCGGATATGCCTGCCTGCTTTTTGCGTCGTTTACGGTTGAAAAGCCGTCGCGTAAAATATTTCGCGAGGTGGATCTTGCGAGTTTTGCGCCACCGGTCGTTACCCCTGAGTTTACCGCCACACCTGATGACGCAGAAGTGCCAGAAAATGAAACGGAGACGCCGGAGCCAACGGTTGTTGAGGCCAGTACGCAGTCGTTGGATCAGCTAGATTTGACGCAGCTCTTTCCGGATGAACTGGATGTCGAATTAGCGCCGGCTCAGGCTACTGAAACAGCGCGTAATGCACAGCGCAATGCGGAGAACGACGCTTCGCAAATCGAAGTGCAGTCGGGTGGCTTGCAAGGTTTAGGCAGCCTTGATGGATTGGACGATTTAGGAGCACCGGTACCCACGTCGCGCGGACGCGCCAATCGGCAAGCGCAATCGGGTAACAATGGTGGTGGCATTGCGATTTCCAGTGGTAGTGGGGCGGTTTCACCCGGTACCAATACGGGAGCAGCGGCATCAACAGACGTTGTTGGTGAGAATACGCGTCGTGCTGCAGTTGCTGAATCTGCAGATTTTAATGTCGATCGCATGTCTTTGGACGCGTTTGGCACAGATTATGAGAACCTCGAAGTACAGGATTTGATAGCCTGGATGAAAGCTAATCCGGGAGACATGCCGGTCGGGGTTCGCAAACTTGTTCGGCACCGGGACGCTTTCTTAACGTCAGCCACCTCATTTTCCCTCGATGGCAGACGGTATGAGCTGTTTTTGATGTGTAAAGAACGGTTGATGGAAGTGCATATCGTACTGGTGGACCAGGACGAAGCCACCTACCTCATCGACCGTAGCTTCCAGAAGCTGAGCACGTACTTGCGTGAAGGCCGCGTGGGACGCACACAGGCGCAGGGAATTACGGCTATCAACTCCAAACGAAGCGCAGCCTCCGACGAACGCTCCAAAGAATTTTACGCACTCTTTCTCTCTTGGTGGGAAATCGCCAAGAACGATATTTAGGCTTCGTCTCAGAAACCCAACGTCCACAGAGACAAAGCTGTATCCTGAGCGCATGCGAAGGATCTGACCAAGTAAAACGTATTTTTTCAGACATTCTGTAGTTCTTACACCATCTGGTAGCTTCCCCGCTAGCGTTTCCGCACAAAACGCGCCCGGCTCCTCTGCTGGTTTTGCAGGAGGTGTTATCCATATTGCCATGAAGTCCTCTGTCTATTTTGTACTGCTGCTCGTAGGTCTGGCCGGTTGCGCCGGCTCGGGTGGCCTCAAATCTGATCCGTTGCGCAGCGAAGCGCTATTCATTCCTGCCGGCGTTGACAGTGCCGTTGCCGCTGTGGCTGATTCCATCGCCCAGGCTTCTTTTGTGTCGATTCCCGATCAGGAAGTTGCTGCCGGACAAAAACAGGATGGGATCGATATCTCAGCCTTTAGCGATTCGCTCTGGATTTATCTGGAGATGTCGCAAGATTCTAGTGGTAACGTTGATGCTGATGCGGCTGAAGCAGCATTACGCGCAGCCAACCAGGCCGTGAATCCACTTAAAGAGCTTATTCAACTCAACCAGTCAGCTGATCTTGACAGCCTCACCATTGTACGTCGGCAAGAAGCCTTGCTGAATCGGGCACAGTCGTCGCTGGAAGAAGCCATCCAACTCAACCCGTTTGATCTGCAAACGCAGTCTGTGCTGGCACGTGTGTATACGGCGCAAGCACAGCGGCTTGGTCGGGCAAACGCGTTTCAGGAATCGATCGATGTATTGGAGAAGCTAACGCGTCTGCGTCCTGATCAGCACAACCTGTTTGTGGCGCTGGCAAATAACTACTACCAGACCAGCAAGTGGAACGAGGCGGCATACAATTACGAACGCGCAGAGCAAATCTACCTGCAAACCTACGACCTGACAACAACCGATGAGCCGGTGACGCCTGACTCGGTATTGTTGTATCAATACGTGTCGCGTCAGGCAGATGTACACGTTTTGCGTAGAGATGCCGGCGCAGCCGTGACGGCCTATGACCGTGCCCTTGCACTTGCGCCCGATCCTGAAGAAGTGGCGTTTATCAAAGGGGAGATGGAATGGATTAACTGGGACAATGGCAACCTTTCAGCCAGCTTTGCGCGCGATTCGTTGATTGGGCTCGAGCAGGGCAATCAGCTTCCCGAGGCTGAGCGAGGCTACGAGCAATTACTGCGTATGGTGCAGAATCCAAAGGCGTTGGATGAAACGGAGTGGCGCCTGGCCTCAGTGCAGTACAAATTAGGGAAGGGCGACGTCGCGGCGGATCGACTGCTGCAGTTGTTGCGGCGTACAGCCGTCACCGACTCGGGTGCCCCGGTTGATTCTACGTATAGTCGATACTTCGACACATTTGGTACTATTTGCTTCAACCAGGCCATGGTTTTTCTGGGAGAGAAACGGGATAACCGAACAGCGCTCAAGTATCTCGAGCAGGCGGTGCAGTTTCCCTGGGAAGGCCGGCCGCGCGCGTATCTCGAAAGCGCAAAACTGCTGCGAAGCAACGTGAAAATTGCCAAAGAGCGCGCGCAAGAGGCAATGCAAGAACTCGATCTGCTTACACCAGAAGACCAGAAAGAGCTGTTTGGTCTGCTGGCTACCTTCTATCGTACGGAAGGTGATTTTGACCAGGCTCGCAAGTATCTGGAACGATACCGCTCTATGTAATTCTGTAGCACACGCACGTATGATGAAGCCTCAAATCCTCTTCTTAGCGTTGGTCTTGCTGTGCTGCCTGGCGGTGCCGGCAACTGCGCAACCTGATACCCGTGTTGACTTCAGCCAGGTAACACGCCCCGTGGTTCAGATCAACGAGCCCCAACTGATCACGTTTATGCTGGACGCGCTGATCATTCTCACAGAGGAAGAAACCGACATGCTCGAGGTGATTGATATCACGAGCAATGGTTTTGGTCCGGATGACGTAGTGGTTGTGCATCCCACGATGGAAACACACAAATTGCCACCTGTTTTGCCGGCTGATGTGCAGGACCTGATGAATAGCTGGCAACTCGAAGCCAATACGCAGTACGATGGGGCCAATGCGACGGCCGAAGTATACAACCCTGAATTGGACCCGCAGGCCAATACGAGCGAAAAGAAAGCTGAGCAGGCGATTTTATATGATTTGCTCCGCTCGCTCGAACGCAACTACCTGGAGCAACCCATCAGTATTTTGTTTGAGCGGGATGGCGAAGCGTTTTCCTTCCAGATGTGGGATTTCGACGAGCAGTCACTCCGCTACACGCCGCCACCGCCGGCACAACCCGATACTGTGAATGCGTACGATATGCTCTACGTGGTACGCAATGACTCGCTCATCATTTCCGATACAACGATGTTTGACGTATTCTTTGTGTCGAAGAAAATAGAAGAAACCATCTGGATGCCAGAAATCCCGGATGACCCAGGCTTGAAAGTGCCTACAGACGCGGTACGCAGGGAGGAATCCGGGCAGTAGTGGCATGGCATTCGGCAGCACACGTGGTCTTGCGCATGATCGATGTTTGTACCACGCTGTTGCAGGACATAAACAGCACGTTCATGTTCAACTTGTTGATCTGCTCCAATCCTGTCTTCCTGAGCGACGCGAAGGATCTGGGCATGCACCGAGCGTCATTGAACTTCCCCGTATTGCCACCACACACTGGGTACCGGATCAAGTCCGGTATGACGTGAGGAATCGAAGTGCGTGTCATCAATCAGTGCTCCATTTGGCACTTGTCTGGGGACGTCGCGGTGAGTAAGTTGAGGAGAAGCTTCAGGCAATTCTCAGTACATGCCAGCCATGATAACACCGCAGATTCCCACCGCACTCCAACTCGAAAGTGAGCGATTGCTTATACGCGCCCCTCGGCTGGAAGACGCGAGCACATTGCGTGAGGCTATTGCTGAAAGTATGGCTGAACTCCGGGTGTGGATGCCCTGGGCACAGTCTGTCCCCAAACTGGCTGATTCGATTGAAAGCTGCGAACGGGCTGTACAAGCTTTTGCCGACGGTAGCGACCATCGACTACACATCTTCCTGAAAAACACAGATACCCTTATCGGCTGCAGTGGCATGCACGCTATCGACTGGTCGGTGCCGAGCGCTGAGATTGGTTATTGGATGCGTACATCTTATTGCGGCAAAGGCTACATGACGGAAGCGGTGCGCGAAATCACGCGGTATCTAGCTGAAGAATTGCACATGAACCGGGTCGAAATCCGCATGAGCGCTGACAACACCAAAAGCAAAGCCATCCCCGAGCGTCTCGGCTTCACCCACGAAGGCACGTTTAAGAACCACGCCCGTCATATGGATGGCTCGCTGAGGGACACCTGTGTGTTTGCCTGGACCAGGGAGGATTGATTGCCGAATGTCGATTGCCGAATGTCGATTGCCGAATGTCGATTGCCGAATGTCGATTGCCGAATGTCGAGTGCCGAATGTCGAGTGTGTCAAGATAGCACCATTCCTCACCCATGTCATCCTGAGCCCTGCGAAGGATCTCTTCAGGAATGCCACAATCCCTCATCAACGTCATCCTGAGCGAAGCCGAAGGATCTGGGCGAGCATAGCCCAACACTATACTTCAGCTCCTCGCCAAGGCCACCCGGGTCCGGGATAACGTGGAAGGAAGGGGTGACTCGAACCTACTCCACGCTTGCATCCGAATTGCCTTCCAACGCCGGCCGCAGCACAGCGACGCGCGCTTCGAAGGCAGCCCGCAACTCTTCTTTGATTGGCTCAACCGTTGTAGGCAGCTTCTCGCGCAGCGCATCAACCTGCTTGCCGTTTTTCCAGAAGCGGTAGCAAAGGTGCGGACCAGTAGCCAGGCCAGTGCTGCCAACGTAGCCGATTACATCGCCCTGTTTGACTTTCACGCCGGCCTTGATGCCTTTGGCTATCTTCGAGAAGTGCAGGTACTGCGTGGTATAGGTGCTGTTGTGCCGGACTTTCACATAGCGGCCGTTGTACTTGGAGTACCCCGCCTCGGTGACGACGCCATCCGCCGTTGTTTGGACAGGGGTGCCGGTAGGGGCCGCATAGTCGGTGCCCAGGTGGGCTTTGTAGCGCTTCTGTACCGGGTGAAATCTGCGCAGCGAAAAACGGCTGCTGATCCGGGAATAACGCAGTGGGGCGCGTAAGAATGGCCGGCGCAGGCTGTTGCCGTTTTGATCGTAGTACTCGATCCGTCCATCTACTTCGTAAGGAAATGCGTAATAGTCTTCGCCGTTGTGATGGAATTTAGCCGCTCTGACGCCGCCCACACCAATCGATTTGTCACCCACAAATTCTTCTTCATACACCACGCTGAAGTGGTCGCCTTTCATGATGCGGTAGAAGTCCACCTGCCACGCAAAGACCTCTGATAGCTCGATGGCAAGCATCGGGTTGACGTCTTGCTCTGTCAGGGTGACGTACAGCGAACTGGTGATTTCACCACGGGTATGGCGCTCCTGTTTAACGACGGGCCGTTTGCCTGTAAACACGTTCAGGGAATCCTGGAGATCGAAAACGATGTAGTCAATCGGGTTGCGCTGGTATACAAGAAAGTCTGCCGTAGCCTCCGTTTCTGGAGCATCGTATACACGGTATGTGTTGCCGGCTCTGATTTTACGGATATCCATCATGGGCTTTGCCATGGCCGCGAGGTCATGCACGGTTTTGCCGGAGACACCAAAAGGGGAGAGCATATCCGAGAACGTCTCGTTGCGTTTTACCGTGAGCGTTTGGGTGTCGAACGCATCTTCGCGAAAATCAAATTCGTCGTATTTGACGACAGGTGCGGGTTCAGGCGCTTCGGGGAGTACGATCAGACCGGATGAGGCCAGTAGTTCCGGGTCAACCGAAGCTTCGGGGGCCGGCTTGAAAATCAGGAAGCCAGAAATGAAAAGAGCAAGGAGCGACACCCTGAGGGCCAGACGGGTACGAATGCGCATGTGTGGGAAGCGAGTTTTAAGTCAGAGGGCAGGTGGGTGGTGCTCTATGATAAAACGATCTTGCCGGCTTTTTATGAGCGGGACGTATTGATGGGGACGTCGACTTCAGCTTAAAGCAGATGGCGCTTTTGGCTAAAGCCAGTAATATCAATACGCTACGACGAAGCCAAAGATAAGCTATTCCAAATTAAATGTCACGCCGGCTTCCAGGCTTCTTCAGATACACCTGCCTGCTTGTTTAGCCATCTGGCCATCACAAACAGTAAATCCGACAATCGATTCAAATATATCACGGCCTGGTCATTTAGCGTTTCCTGAAGCTGTAAGGCAACGGTGCTGCGCTCCGCTCGCCGGCACACGGTACGTGCAAGGTGGATGGTTGAAGCTGTTGTCGAACCGCCTGGCAGAATAAAGTGCTTGAGCGGCGGCAAGTCACCGGTCAAGGTATCAATTTCTGATTCGAGCGTTGCAACGTGGCTGGGGTCGATACGGGGGACCTGCACTTTTGCATCAACAGGTGTTGCCAGGTCAGCCCCAAGGATAAACAACTCGCTTTGGATGCGGTGCAGCATAGCCGCAATGTGTTCGTGTCCTGCTGTGGGGAGCTGACCGCGCGCGATCCCAATGACCGAGTTGGTTTCATCAACGGTTCCGTACGCTTCGATGCGGAGGTGGTCTTTGCTTACCCGGCCTCCGCCAAATAATCCTGTTGTGCCTTTATCACCTGTACGCGTATAGATTTTCATATCTGATCGATAAACTGGAGGGCAGGGGGGCCATTATCTGGGTACGTTACCCGGGCTTCCATACCAAATACGTCCTGAATAAGCTGGCTTGTAAGGATGTCGCGCGTAGCACCAACAGCAACCAGCTTTCCGTCTTTTAGTGCCAGCAAGGTATCTGTAAATCTTGCTGCCATGACCAGGTCGTGAAATACAACCAGTACGGTTCGGCCGGCTTCAACCAGCGTGCGCAATCGCTTGAGCAGGTCAAACTGGTGGTACACGTCCAGGTGGGTGGTTGGTTCATCTAAAAGCAAGGTTGCCGTTTCTTGTGCGAGGGCTTGCGCCAAGAGCACACGTTGTCGTTCGCCACCGCTTAACGAGGGCAAGGTGCGGTCTGCCAGCGTATCCAGGTCTAAATCCTGTAAAACAGATTGTACCCGTTGCTTGTCTTCCAAGTTTTCAGATTCCAGCCAGCCTTTATGGGGCAGGCGGCCAAGCATGACGTAGTCGCGTACACGAAAATCGAACGTGATACTGGATACCTGCGGCAATACAGCCATCGCTTTGGCAAGCATGCCTGCATCCCAGTCAACTACTGCTTTGCCTTGAAACGAAAGTGCACCCTCGTAGGGCAGCAACCCGCTAATGGTACGAAGCAGCGTGCTTTTTCCGCTTCCATTTGGTCCCACAATCCCAATCAGGCTGCCGGCGGGCAATGCGAAACTCAGCCTATCAAGAATCTGGGTGCCATCGATGTACACAGACAACGTTGAGGCTGAAAAGATTGCGTTGTTCACGTTGCCGGCAGGCGGACAAAGTCTGCCTGTAGTTTGTGGTAGAGTTCATTGAACAACGGAACCACCGTTTTATAGTGGGCATGCGCGGCCTTGTTTGGCAAGATGCTGTGGTCCGTTGCTTCTGCATCAAAGTCTCGGCTTACGGTCTCTGTTCCGATGGCCTGCATGGCTAGCAAAATGGCTCCAATAGCAGAGGCGTCTTCTCCGGGTGTTTTTACGACGCGCTTTCCAAAGACATCAGCGATAATCTGCAGCCATTCCGGAGAGCGCAAGAGGCCGCCATTTGCCAGCAGCGTGTCGAACGGGCCACACGTATCGGCCATGGCTTCACCGATGTTGCGGAGCGTAATTGCGATGCCTTCCAGCAGCGCTTTGAGGAAGTGGGCGCCGGTATGCTGATAGTGTACCCCAAAGTAAACGCCGCGGTCAAAGCTGTTCCAGTTTGGAGCTCGTTCGCCAAGGAGATAAGGAAGGCATAGAAGCCCATCTGCGCCGGCGGGAATAGCCGTGGTAGCTGCTAGCTGGGCGGGTAGGTCATCGGGCCGGCCCATTAAATGATCTTTGAACCACTGTAGCATAATCCCGCCATTGTTGATCGACCCGCCAACGATATACCGGTTGTCATCGAGAATGTACGTGAACAACCTGCGCTTCTGGTCAACACGCGGTTCATGCGTGGTTACACGGATGGCGCCGCTTGTGCCAATGGTGAGTGCAGCCTTGGCCGGTGTGTCTGCTGCAACGCCGAGATTGGCCAGGCACCCATCACTTGCACCGATGATCCAGGGTACTGCGGGATCTATCTTTAACTGATCAGCAATAGCTGGTTTGAGGGGTGGTAGCACAGCGGTTGTTGAAACGGGAGCAGGGAGTTGGTCTTGCGAAAGGCCGCTTGCTTCAAGCGCCGGCGCATACCATGTACGGCTGGTGATGTCAAACAGTCCCGTAGCTGAAGCAATCGAATGATCTGTGAGAAAAGCGCCTGTTGCGAGCAGGATAAAATACTCTTTCATGCCAACAACGCGCACGGCCTGCTGCAGTAGTTCGGGCTGGTGTTGCCTGTACCACACGAGTTTACTGAGCGGGGCCATCGGATGGACCGGCGTACCGGTGTGGTAGTAAATGTCTTTGCCGGCCTCGGTATTTTGTAAGGCGGCAGCTTCAGCTTTGCTCCGTTTGTCAGCCCAGGTAACCAGGTTGGACAGGGGCTTGTTGTCCGCATCGAGAAACAGCAACCCGTGCATGGCGCTACTAAGACTCACCGCTCGTATGGTACCGTGCGCTGCGCAAGCAGCAATGACTTCTTTGAGGCCGTCGAAGATTGCATCCGCAATGACGGAAGCGTTTTGTTCAGCATAGCCCGGCTTGGGCGTTAGCAGCGGATAAGGCCGGCTCGCGCTATGAATTGCGCGTAATGCTTTGTCTGTAGCGATTACTTTAGTGCTCGAGGTGCCGATGTCTACGCCGATAAAAAGATCTTTCAACTGCTTCCTGAAATGAGGTTGTTGGGCCAGATGCGCTGGCTCTGATCGCTTGAGAACAAAGCAGCGTTGAAGGCGGTCAAAGAAGGGCAAAATATATCCCGCAAAAACAACAATTCATACCCCAGCCTTGAAACGTTCTGTCGCTTTTCCCATCGTTTGTTGTCTTGCTGTTCTTATTGCTTCGCTAAATGCCGGGTGCGATGCCCAGCAGCAACAGGATGACTTTGTCACCGCCGCAGGTGCGCCGGCATCGGGCATTACGCGTATTCTCGATAACAGTTTTGGCGGTACCATCTGTTCTGAAGATGAAGACGATTGGCGTACGTCGCCCGTATACAACGGCATTGTGCTGGTCGAGCGGGGCGCCACCCCAAATCCGGCTAGCAGTACGCTGGTTACCATTAATATTCGCGTATTGCAGTTTGATCGGGTCCGGGGCAGCCTTTCGCTCCGTTCGTTTGGTAACGGCAATACCTTTCTTTTCCTCGATACCATCATCGACGCCAGTGCACCGGGCGACTATGTTTTTCAGTTCAACTCTTCGCTGCTCACAGAAAACGGACTACACCGCGTGTTTATTTTTGATGGCGTAGGTGAACTGGTTTCATATGGCGATGTAGAATTAACCGCAACGCAACCCCAAAGCTGCTAGGTGCAAACACAACAATCCTGTCGGATTACTGTGTTTTGTGTTAAAGGTTGAATGTTGCATGTTTAAGGTTTTTGGGCCTAGGACTATCAAGTCTTCCTCATCGATAAACGAGAAATCCCCCCTGGAGCGGGGACCGTCTGGAAGCCCCGAATGGGGATGCCAGACAGGGGTGTGTCGCGCAGGGTTGAGGCAGCTGCCTGGTACGACCGCAGGTGCGGATTGATTGCTGAATGTGGATTGTTGATTGCTGATTTTTGAATGGGCCTTGCTATGGCCGGCAATTTCTAAAACCTACTCAGGGGTTACTTTTTTTCTACCCACTTGGCGTCAAAAGAACTCATGTCATAGTAAAAACGGCATTTTTAGAATTGGTATAGTTTTAGCTTTTAGGGCAAATCCACACCCCACGTTCGAGGACATCACCTGTCAGGCTTTTCTCAAGTATCCCCCTTAGCCTGAGAGTTATATGTCAAAAAAAGCCCCCCGAAGCATAGGGACTAAACTACTGTTTGCCTGTGCTTTGCTTCTCAGTCCTGTGCTATTACAAGGCTGCGATTTGTTTTCAACTGATGAGCAAGATACGCCGCTGCAGGTTGATCGCCGCGCCGAAGCGCCTGTATCTGACACGTATGCCAAACTCAGGCATCCTGGTAAGTTGGCTGATGCACAGAAAGCTGTCCCTGGTGCCGCCGGTAAGTCGAGTAGCCTCGAAACCAGTCTTTTCCTCGCATTTAACGTTTACGAAGCCAACGGCATTACCCGTCGCGTCCTCAATGAGTATGACGTGACGCGTCGTATTCTTCAAGAGTATGGTATCACGCGCCGTGTATTGAATGGGTATGGTATCACGCGCCGCGTGTTGAATGAGTATGGCATTACGCGCCGTATTTTGAATCAGTACGATGTAACGCGCCGCATTTTGAATGAGTACGGTATTACCCGCCGCGTGATGCGTCAATATGGTGATCAGATTAACGCAGCGTTGTTGACAGACTTTGGCGTTACGGACGCCATGCTTGCTGAAGCTGGCTTGACACAGGAAGATCTGAATGACTTCAACAAGCTCTCTGCCTTGTTGAACGAACATGGTTTATCGATTGAAGAATTCCTGAATGCATTAGAGTCGTATCCGCAGACCATCCGGTTAAAAGTAAAAATTGATGGTGCACATCTTGGTATTTCCATTGCAATTGGTAGCGAGCACCTCGATGCGTTCCTCGATGAAATTACAGACGATGAAGACATCCTCTTTGCTGAGCCCGACTTTGTTTTTGACATCACAGAGCTTGGCGTAAACAGTGGACAATGGTACGACAAACAGTTGACGCCGTGGGGAATTAGCAACATTGACGTTTCTCTACCGGGCTTCTTTGGTATGTTCTCAGCACCATACAACAAGGATCAGCCCGTGCATGTATATGTCCTCGATTCGGGGGCGATGCCTGACTCCTGGCTGGACGATCTCAACTACGTAGAGAAGAAAGATTTCACGATGTTGTTTGATGCAGATGCCGGCGAGTTGTGGGAAGAAAACAACGCGCCTGACGTATCGGGCTTTGATCCGGGTGATGCTGGAAATCCCTACGACGAGTCAGGCCATGGTACCCATATTGCCGGCACGATTGGGGCAGAAAACAACCTGCACGGTATCGTTGGGGTCGCTCCTGGTGTGCGCATGCATAGCCTCAAAGTACTTACCGCTGATGGGCAATCAGATATTGCTACGCTACTGGCCGCGGTAGACTACGTAACACGTGCAAAACTCGCAAATCCTGATCGTCCCATTGTTGTGAACCTGAGTCTTGGTGTTGACATCGGCACAACAGGATACAACGTGCTCGATGAGGCCATTGAAGCTTCGATTGCCAACGGGGTTGTCTATGTGGCTGCTGCAGGCAATGCCGGTCAGAATGCAGCGACCGTTTCGCCTGCGCATGTGGAAGGCGTAATCACCGTTGGCGCACTTACCATAAACAACGGCTTTGCCGGCTTCTCGAATTACGGTTCCGTTGTCGATATTCTGGCTCCTGGCGATAACATTGCTTCACTTTCTCACATTATCGAAGAAACGACATCGTTTGAGAGCGTACTGGCTAGCGGTACTTCATTCGCTGCACCGCATGTGACCGGGGCTGTTGTGCACTATCTCGGGCAATATCCTAATGCTTCGCCAGCAAGCGTGAAAGCGGCCCTGATTAGCGCTGCCCTTGTCCAGGATCTTGATGTGCCTTACGGGACCACCAATCGCATATTGAGTGTGAATCAATTGTTTAGCGGACAAGCAGCCAGTTCGGAAGGCGATGGGGCGAATTCTGATGATAGTTATGATCGTAAATGGGATTTTACGCGTAGCTACGATGATGACGATGATGACGATGATGACGATGATGACGATGATGACGATGATGACGATGATGACGATGATGACTAAGATGCCTCATCGTACACATTAGTATGTGATCGATAAAATAAATAGGATCGATAGCAGCCGGCTTCCCTGGTAAAAGGGGAGGCCGGCTTTCATTTTTCGCTCTATTTATTCACTACGTTTGTGCTCAATACTAAAGCGCTTGTTAAACTCAAAACGCGCACCTTGCCAGTGCATCGCATTGCCATCAAATCGTACAACCCAGTAGCTGTCGTCATCTGCGCCGGCATCGCTGTTCAGGAACAGTTCGCCGGATTCCTGATCCAGCGTCCAGGCGCCCGTGTTTTTACCATATGGCGCACCGCCGCTTTCGAATGTATGGTCGGCGTTAAAAATGATGTAGCGATCCCCTTCGGGATTATGTTCGCTGCTTACGTCTGATGTCCCATCCTGCACGATGCGCTGCATATCCCACTTGCCAATGATCTGGTCGGCTAGGAGCGTAGGGCCTGTTGCACAGGCGGAAAAGATGCACGCGCATAGTGCACATAGTGTCAGGGCCTGAAAAATACGAGTCACTGCTAATCGGGTTGGTTTGTGGGGTGGATGCTATGCTGCTAAGAGTTTTGTAGATGGTGAAAGTTGCTTTGCCTGTGCCTTGGCGAAGTTCTATGTTAAGCTTTTGTGCACATTGTCGGATTCGTAAACCCCTTCTCGCAATTACCGTTAAGACGTTATAAATTATTTATATATGCCGTAAGCATAGGAGGATCTTCCACCACGTCTCGATCCCGCTATGTAGTGCTTTTTCTTCTCAATCATACGAAGCCACTCCCAATCACCCATGCTGCTTCTGTTGCTAAAAAGGACAGCGATACTGCTTCTTTTATTGCTTGTTGGTTTACCCGCTTTGGTTTGGGCGCAGCCTGTTCCTTTTCGGGTAATGACGTACAACGTGCTCCGGCTTTCCGACAATGACGGGGATCGGCAGGCGGCCATGCAATTGATTATGGCTGCTACCCAGCCAGACATCCTGGTTACCCAGGAAGTGGTTGATGCTGAAGGGGCTGATATTTTACTTGCTGCACTGCAGGCCGTTGATACGCTGTATGCACGCGCTCCTTTTATCGATGGGGCGGACACAGATAACGCGCTGTTCTATCGCCGGGGTCTGGTTCGTTTTATTGCACAAGATACGGTGGATACAGCCTTGCGCGAGTTTTCTGAATACACGGTTGAAGTGGCCGGCAACGCCTTCAATGTCTACAGCGCACACCTCAAAGCCGGCGACGGACCCTACAACGAAAACCTGCGCTACGACGAAGCGGAAATCCTGCGCGATCACTTAAATGCATTGCCCGACAGCGTTGCCTTCATTGTGGCCGGCGACCTTAATATTGGTGAAGACAACGAAGCTGCTTATCAACTACTTACAAGTACAGGTATCGATAGCACGGGACAATTGGTAGATTTACTCGAACCCGCCTTGATTGGTCGCTGGCGCAATAACCCGGCGTTTGCCGCGGTGCACACCCAGAGCCCGCGTATTACCAGCTTTGGTGGGGGGGCAAGCGGTGGCATGGATGACCGCTTTGATTTTATCCTTGGCTCTCAAAGCGTAATGGATAGCACGCATATTGTATTCGAAGCCGGCAGTTACACGGTATACGGAAACGACGGGCAACACTTCAACAAAGCCATTACCGATGGGCCCAACCTGGTGGTAAGCGATACCATGGCCATGGCATTACACGATGCCTCGGATCACTTGCCCGTTTATGCCGACTTTGTGAGTTATGCTGACTCTGTCTCGCTCACTGTACCTCGGTTGGTATTCAGCGAAATTTTTTATGACACGCCAGGCACAGATGCTGATGAAGAGTGGATCGAACTCTACAATGTTGGTGGGCAGACTGTATCCTTGTCGGGATGGTCGCTGGTTGACAACAACGGCGAAGGTGCTGTGTATACGTTTCCGGAGGGCATCACGCTCGGTTCGGGCAATTACTTCACGGCAGCCAATGACGATGCTGCCTTCTTCGCGCTATACGGGTATCCTGCTGATCTGTACGACAACATTCCAGCCTTGAATAACTCGGGGGATGCCTTGCTGTTAATTGATCCAGCGGGCGAAGTAATGGATGCGGTAGCCTGGGAGGGTGGTGCAAGCCAGGGTGTGCCGGCGGCATGGAATAGCGATTTGGAACCCAATGCACGGCGTGGTGAATCCCTGGTTCGGGCTTCGCTTGCGGCAGATACAGATTCGTACCTCGATTGGGTTGTAGCAACAGGAAACGGCAATCCGCAGGTGCAAGGCACAGGAGTCGAATTTCATACCGTTGCCACCGAAGGTTTCGATGTATTGCAAACCAGTCTCAAGCAAAATTACCCTAATCCAGCGCGGACGCGTACAACCATCACGTTTACCCTGGCGACACCGCAGTCTGTAGCGCTTGTTGTATTCGATTTGCTCGGACGTGAAGTAGCAAGGCTCGCGGAAGGCAATCACAGCGCCGGTGAGCATGTTGTGCCTTTAGCGACGGGTGCCTTCACGGCCGGCGTATACGTGTACCGGCTTCAAACGGAGCAGGAAACGCACGTTCGGCAGATGGTGATTATGCGTTAGCGTCGGTTGTCGCCGTGCTGTTGCCATCAGGATGTGGTACTGCCTGCGCCAGATGTGCATCAAACGCATCGAGTTTGGCTTTCAGGTCTTTGATGTTGATGGGCTTTGATAGAAAATCGTTCATGCCGACAGCCATGCACTGCTCATAGTCAGATTCCAGTGCGTTGGCTGTAAGTGCGATAATGTAAGGCGGCTTTTCTTTGTAGTTGGCGCGGATCTGCCTTGTTGCTTCGAGCCCATCCATAAGGGGCATCTGCAGGTCCATGAAAATGATATCGTACGCTTTTTCCTGCAGCTTATCCAGTGCATGCTGGCCATTGTCTGCTACATCTGCGTAGTAGCCTAAAACACCAAACGTACTCAGCGCCACCGTCTGGTTCATGATATTATCTTCAACGAGCAGGATGCGCACGTCTCGTTTTTGGGGGAGGGCGGCTGCACGTTTGCGTTTGTTCAACAAACGCTGTAGCGCCGGCTTATTGATCGGCGCCATAACTGATTCAATCCGGCGATAGAAAGCATCTTCCAAAATAGGTTTGGTTAGCAATGCATCCGCCACATCGGCAGAAAACTCAGTTTTTACACCCATCGGTGCGAGCAGGATAACACGAAGGGGGGGTGTCGCCTTTTGTTTGAGCGTTCGTGCCAGCTCAAACGCATCGATGCCCGGCATGAACACGTCAATGATGGCGAGATCAAATACGTGGCCGTTGTCGAGCCTAGCGTATACTTCTGAGGGGTCGTTGGTGCTGTAGCACGTAGCCCCTTTGTGGTTCAATAGCTGCTCCATGCGTTGAATCGACGCCGGCTTGTCGTCCAGGAGCAGTACCGAATACGACTGCGTAGTTTCTGCCTCGTTTGACTGAACTGGTTGCGCAATGGCCTTCATGGGCACTTTCCAGTGGAACGTGGAGCCTTTGCCCAACATGCTCTCGGCCCAAATGGTACCCCCCAGTAGTTCAACAAGCTGTTGGGTAATGGCAAGGCCAAGGCCAATGCCTTCATAACTGCGAGAGAAGGAAGCGTCTACCTGCTTGAAGTGGTCAAAAATAGTTTTGAGCCCTTCAGGCGGAATACCAATACCGGTATCTTGTACGCTGAAGTGCAGTTCCACTTCATCATCCGTCGTCTGCTTCGACTCGAGCTTGAGGATGATCTCGCCGGTTTGGGTGAACTTGACTGCATTGCCTACGATGTTCATGAGGATTTTCCAGAGGCGTTTGCTGTCGCCTTCAACCTGCCAGTGGCCGGCTGCATCGGGAAGTACGGTGATTTCAATTTTCTTGGCGCCGGCGTCGAGTGCAAACAACTCAGCTACTTCTTCCATTACCTTAACAGGAGCGAAAGGCTGGGGATGAAGTTCGGCCAGTCCCGAGCCCAACCTGGTGAATTCCAGGATGTCGTTCAGGATGCTCATCAGGTTCTCGCTGCTCGCGTGAATGGTCTGGACGTACTCCGTTTGCTCTTCGTCGAGTTCCGTGTAATTGAGCAGGTTTGCCATCCCAATAACGCCATTCATAGGCGTTCGTAGCTCGTGACTCATGGTAGCCAGGAAACTATCTTTGAGCCTGTTGGCTTCCTCAGCTGCGTCTCGCGCAATTCTGTATTCGTCGATTTGTTTGCCTTGGGTGATATCCGACACTTTTACTAACAAGAGCCGCCTGTTCGTGCTGGGCAGTTCTTTGATGCGAACATCAATCCAGCGGCCTTCATCATCATCATCATCAGTATCCAATTGCATGCGCTCCTTGAGGGGGGTGCTATCGACCAGATGATGGAGTGCCTGGTTTGGGGCGAGACCATGTGCTGCACCTGCTGCAATTTCAGCCAGCTTGGGGAGCAACTGCTCAAGCGTACGGACTCCCAGCGTTTCAAATACCGTGTTGTTGTGGCTGATTACAGCTTCTTGCTCTGCATCGATGACCAGGAATGCATCGCCACTGTCATGGAAGACGGTACCCATGATCGCTTCATTTTTATCCAACTCATCCATCGCATCCAGCCGCGAGTGGAGGATGATGTAGGTAAAGAATGCGATGACGATGATTGTGCTGAGGAAAAAGAGCGGGACAATTTGTGGGTCAGGTGCCGTAAAAGTCACTAAAACGGCCAGTCCGGTAACCACCGAGGCATAGACAGCAAGGGCGCGTTTGGTGTGAAAAACAAAGTAAATGGTGACGATAACAACGATGAAGCCTAGCGTAACAGACGAGGAAAGGTTGTTCAGATACGCCAGATACGCCAGCCAAAATGTTGTTGCGTACTGAATGGTGTTAAACAGCGCTGTAGCATGCTTTTTGATGCTGTGAGGGAAAAAGTGGCAGCCTAAAGAAAATGCGGCAAACATGCCGGCGATGGTGAATCGCATCCACAAGGGATCCACCGCATCAGGATCCGAATACAGAAAAATGAACCTGTATAAAATAACAACGGGACCTGCATAGAGGCTGAAGGTCCGCATCAGGTTAAGGTTTATCTTGTCCCGATCTTTTTGTTTTCCTGTGTGCACAGTTTACTTCCGGTACTGGGGCGCAATAATAAAATTGATTTGCACCCGGAGTATCGGAAGGAAACGTGCCAACTAAATACGTACCCGCTGTAGGAAAAAATGCGGGGCTGGAAAGGAGTCTTTCGCAGGTAATTTATCGCGCTGCCGCCTTTTCGAGTCGATCCATCAGTGCCATGCCGAGTCCTGTGCGAGGAACCGTCTGGCAATAAATGTGCGCGATGCCGGCGCGGTCGCTTCTCCGGAAGAAGCGAAACAGTTCATGGGCATAAACAGCAAGGTCAGCGCATTTGAGGTGTAGGCCCAGCTGTTCGGGAAACGGGTGCGACGTGCAGCCAATAAACGCGTGGGCATCAGAGGCCGGCACCGCCTCTGGGGAGTCAACCAACTGAACCGTTGCTTTGGGGGCGTAATGGCGGTATTTCATCCCCGGGCTCCGTGTTGGGCCACCCATCTTTTTTTGATACAAGGTGGCATGCGGTGCCACTTCTTGCAGCGCTTCGAGCGTAATGCCGCCGGCCCGTAAAACGAGTGGCCGCGCAGCTGTACAGTCAACAACAGTAGATTCAATGCCGACTTCGGACAAACCGCCTTTGAGTATACAAGGAATACGACCTTTCAAGTCTGCATAAACATCTTGCCATGCTGTAGGGCTGGGCCGTCCAGAGCGATTTGCAGAAGGCGCTGCAACAGGTACACCACAGGCTTCTATGAACGTCCGAGCAACAGGCAACGCGGGCATCCGTACAGCTACAGTATCGAGGCCGGCCGTTACCAGGTCGGGTACCAGGTGATTTCGCTTAAATACAAGCGTAAGAGGGCCTGGGAAGAACGCTTCAATCAACCGGTGTGCGTCGGGCGACATAGCCGTTACCAGTTCATCAAGCTGGTGCAGGGCTGTGATATGAACGATCAGCGGGTTGTCGGGCGGACGCGACTTGGCTGCAAAAATGGAAGCGATGGCGTCGGCGTTGTTGTACGCGCCGCCGAGCCCGTATACGGTTTCGGTCGGAAACGCCACAATCTCGCCGCGTTTGATAAACGCAGCCGCCGCTTCAGGGTCTTCGGTAAGGTGTGTTGTTGTTGATGTAAGGGTCTCTTTCATCAGAAGGTGTGCCAAGTGCAACGTGTGCAGCCGGCAACCTTACGATTTTGCATCGTGGATGGTTCGCCGGCTCCAATTACGCAAATCATCCAGTAGAATATAAATCGTTGGAAGGATCACCAAAGTTACAACCGTAGAGAATGTTAGTCCGCCCACGATGGCGCGTGCCATTGGGAAGTAAGGCGGGCCGTCGCCACCGATCTGGGTATTGCCAATACAAAGCGGGATCAATCCGAGCACCGTTGTGGCCGCCGTCATAACGATAGGGCGGAAACGGTCATGGCCGGCTTGCAGGATGGCTTGTTTACGAGGCAGGCCGCTATCTCGCAAGAAGTTTATATGGTCTATGAGCACAATGCCATTGTTCACCACCACCCCTATGAGGATCAATACACCAATCCATGCCATGATCTGCATGGTTGTCCCGGTTATCAGGAAGAACCAGTAGACGCCAACAATAGCGAAGATAATCGAACTCCAGATACCAGCCGGATGAATAAGCGATTCAAAGAGCGCGGCCATCACGAAGTAAATAAGCACGAGCGCCATGAGAATGTTGATCATCATCAACTGCTGTGAATTCTCTTCGTCGTTCCGGCGCTGACTGAAACCCCACTGATAACCCGCCGGCAGTTCGTAATTTTCGAGGACCTGATTGAGCCGCTCCGTACCGTCTTCTTTGGTAATGCCATCGAGCCCGATTTTTACCCCCATCATCGTGATGCGGTTTTGCCGGCTAATGGCGCGCGGGCCACGCGTTGTTTCAAAATCTGCAAGCGCAGCCAGCTTAAGTGGATCACCATCGGGCCGCTGGATCGACAGATTGCGCAGGTTATTGATCGAAGCCTGGTCTGCATCCTGGAACGCCAGCCGCATTTCCACTTCGCCGTCTGGTGTTCTGAATCGGCGCAGGTTGAAGCCACGCATCGCTGTGGATACGGTGCTGGCAATTTGTTGGGTGGAGAAGCCATACTGCCGGGCGCGTTCGCGGTCGACAACCACCTGAACCTCTTCCTCGCCGCTCTCAGCTTCGGATCGCACATCGATAAATCCATCAACGCGAGAGAGTACGCCGGCTACTTCATGCGACAACTCTTCCAGCACTTCGCTCGACTCGCCCGACAGGATCACGCGCAAGCCTTCTTCCGGGTTGTTGGATTGCCAGCTGAAGGACGGATTTGCAATCGCCATTTTGGGAAGCTCTTCCCGAATCTCTTCCTGAATCAGCTGTACTGATTTTTCAGCTTCATCACCATCTTTGAGCATGATTGTAGAAGATGCCCAGCCGGCACGCCAATAGCTGTACACAGACTCAATTTCGAACTGGTCTTTGTTTTCGAAGAGGTAAGCTTCAACTTTGTCTACTTCCTCTTCAACCCGCTCGAGCGTATACGAACCATTGATGTGGTAGAACAACCGGATCTGCCGCTCCGTCCCCTCATTGTCAGGGAAGAAGTCTGAATTTACAAAATTGACTGGAATGGCTACGCTGAAGAGAATAAGCAACATCAAGCCTACTGAAATCCAGCGACGGTTAACAAGCCACGCAAGCAGGCGGTCGTAGTAGACAACCATTTTGTCGACGATCGTGGCCTTCTCTTTCTTTGGACCCGGCTTGAGGCGTGCCATCAAGAGTGGCACAATGGTCTGCGAAATAATCAGCGAAATCCCAAGCGCGATACAAATGGAGATTGATACGTGCTTGAGGAAAAGCGTAACATCGTCCGCCGGACTCACGATAAAGGGTAGAAATACGATGCCCGTGGTAATGGTGCCGGCCGTTACAGCAATACTTACTTCTTTAACACCTCGCACGGTAGCCTTTACCGGGTTGTCCGGATCTTCTAATTGGTGCCGGTGGATGCTCTCGGTCACAACAACCGCGTTATCGACAAGCATACCAATCGCGAGCATAAGGCCCATCATCGACAGGATGTTGAGCGAAAGCCCAAGGAAGTAAATGCCACCAAGCGTGATAACGATCGAAATAGGTACGGCCAGGGTCACGATCAGTGTCGTCGACATCCGGCGCAAGAAAAAGAAGAGGACGATGAGTGCAAAGAAAGCCCCAATCAAGCCTGACATCAGCAGGTTATCCAGCGAAGACACAATGCCTTCGGCTGAGTTGTCCATGTAATAGATGCTTACCCCTTCGAGCTCTGGATCCGATTTGAGCTTCTCAACTTCAGCCACTACACGTTGGGCAGTAGCTACCGTATTTGCTTCAGATTCTTTAGTGATGTTCATCCCGATGGCGTAGCTGCCATCCAGGTGCCGACCTTCTTCGCGTTTGGGCTCTTCAAAAGAGACCTCGGCAATGTCTTTAAGTCGCAGGCCGCGTTCATTGATGGTCAGATTGGCAACTTCATCGATGCTTCGTAACTCACCCATTGGGCGGACCATAAAGCGCTTGTTGCTGTCGCTGATTTTGCCGGCCGTGAGCGAGAAATCGCTGGCCCGCAGTTTGGTAGAAAGATCAACCAGATCCACCTTGTGTGCTGAGACACGGTCTGCTATGAGCTCAATGCGCACTTCTTTGGGGTATACCCCATAGAGCTCGACCTGCGACACCCCATCCAGCCGCTCCAGCTTTCGCTTTATTTTACGGTTGAGCATTTCGTACGAACCCGATAAATCGCGTTCTGATGAAATGCGGAGCGTCAGAATCGGCATGTCGGTTGTGGAGAACTGGAAGGTATAATACCGTTCCAGGTCGCTCGGCCACTGTTTTCGGATGCCGTCCAGTTTTTCCCGGACTTCGAGTGCGCGAATCTTGGTTTCTTCTCCCCATTCAAAGGAAAGGAAGATGTCAGAACCATTTTCGTGCGAGGTCGAATTCATTGACTTGAGGCCGCTAATGGTTGCGAGCACTTCTTCAGCCGGCCGGGTAATTTGCTTTTCGATCTCCTCTGGTGATGAACCAGGGTAGGGGATCTGTACAAATACACCGGGGAAGTCAATGGAAGGGAAGTATTCGAGCGCAAGCAGCCTTGAGGCTATGATGCCGATGACGATGAACGACATGAAGGACATTACCGTCGTTACCGGGCGCTTGATTGCGAATTCTGAAACGTGCATTGCGTTACTCCACGTAAAGGATCAAGGTAGGACGGTTATTAAGATTGAGCCGGCTCGGGCTGCGGTTTTACATCGGGTCGACGGTCGAGCACCATGTACATCACCGGGATAACCACCAGTGTAAGCAGCGTGGAAACCAGCAGGCCGCCGATTACCGTGATGGCCATTGGGGCACGGATCTCTGTGCCTTCACCCACGCCGAATGCAAGCGGGAGGAGTCCTAAGGTAGTCGTCAGCGTCGTCATCAGGATTGGGCGTAGCCGCAAGCGGCCGGCTTCCATGATGGCTTCGCGTTTTGGCATTCCTTTTTCGCGGAGTTGATTGATCAGGTCGACCAGTACAATGGCATTGTTCACCACAATCCCCGCCAGTAATATTAATCCGATAAACACCACAACGCTGATTGTTGAGCCCGTTGCGTACAGCGCCCAAACGGCACCAATCAGGGCCAATGGGATACTGAAGAAAATCACAAACGGATGTAGCAATGATTCAAACTGAGAGGCCATGATCAGGTAGACAAGGAAGACTGCCAGCGCCAGTGCCAACAGCAGCGAGCGGAAGCTGTTGTTCATCTCTTCGCTTTGTCCACCCAGGCTGACTTCAACGCCGGGAGGGACAGCCACGTCATCCAGGATTTCGTTGATTTCCAGAGCGGCGGCACCAAGGTCGCCGTAATTCAGGTTGGCACTTACCAGGGCTACCCGCTCCTGGCTAATGCGGCGAATTTCGCCCGGACCAACGTCGATGACCACGTCAGCCACGGTAGAAAGCGGAATGGGGCGATCACTTTCCGGATTAACCACCAGTTCTTTGATGCGGTCAATGTTGGCCCGGTCTTCTTCTTTGACGCGTACAAGGACGTCAATTTTTCGGTCACGCCAGGAGTAGCGGGTGGCTACGTCACCGCGGACGTTGCTCACAACACGCCGTGCTACATCGCTTACAGCCAGACCAAGTGCTGCAGCGCGCTCGCGGTCGAAGTAAATCTGCACTTCCGGGTTGCCCCGTTCCATGGTAGATTTTACGTCGATGAACCGATCCGACTGATCGAGCCGGCCTTTAATGGCTTGCGAGACGCGTTTCAACTTGTCGAGCTCGTATCCGGCAATTTCGATTTCAACGGGTGTGTCGAAAGTAAAGAGGGTCGGGTAGTTAAATTCGTACTGCACGCCGGGCTCTGTTTCGAGCACATCGCGAAGGGCGTCCATCGCATTTGCTTCGCCAAATTCGCCGGCATCAGTTTGCAGCGCAACGTGCACCTCACCCCAGTTTTCACCGCCCTGATCTGGATTGGCATCGAGTCTGTTACCCGTGCCGGCGACCGCAAACGTGGTGTTGATTTCAGATACCGTGTTGGCGGTCTGTTGCAGGTTGCTGAGGACGATGTCTGTTTGCTCGAGTGGCGTACCGGGCTCGAGCTTGAACTCTACGTTGAATTCACCTTGCGAAAGCTGCGGGATGAGTTCTACGCCCAGGCGGGGGACCATGAGCATGGTGCCGGCAAACAAACTAAACGCCACCACGAGTACCAATGCTTTTCTATTTAGCGCCCAGCCCAAAAGGCCCGGATAGCGCGCAGAAAGTGCATCATTCATGGCCTGCACGCCTTTTGCGAACGGTGAGAATAACAGGCGCATCAGGGCGCTGATTTTGCGTGCTGCTGTAATGAACAGCCACGCTAAAAACGTAGGAATCGTGTTGAAAATAAACACGCGGATTTTACGGAGAACGCGGCCAAACTTGGTGCGCGGCTCTTTGAGTTCGGGCCGCTCAATTGCTTTGTTTTTTCCGTCTTTGCCAAACGAGGCAAGCATCGGAATCAGCGTGATGGCTACAACGAGAGAAGCAATCAGTGAGAACGTTACGGTGAGCGCCTGATCTCTAAACAACTGGCCGGCAATACCATCCACAAACACGAGCGGGAAAAATACCGCGATTGTTGTAAGCGTTGAAGCAATGACGGCTTGTGCCACTTCGCTTGCCCCGATTCGGGCAGATTCTTTGGTGTTTTTTCCAAGCTCTCGATGCCGGGCTATGTTCTCCAACACCACAATCGAGTTATCGACAAGGAGGCCGATACCAAGCGCGAGACCACCAAGCGACATGATGTTTAGCGACAAATCATTGCCAAACATCATGTTGAACGTGGCGATGATCGAGACGGGAATGGATACCGAAATGATAACCGTCGTCTTGAAATCGCGGAGGAAAAGGTAGAGGATGAGGATTGCAAGGATACCACCAATCAAGCCGGCGAAGACAACATCGTTTACTGCACCCTCAATAAAAGTGGACTGGTCGTACACATTGACCAGCTTCATTTCGCTCGGTAGTTCTTCCTGGATGCGATTTAGCCGGCGCTGTACGTTCTGGGCAACCTCGACCGTGTTGGCGTCGCCTTCTTTGTAGATGGCAACTTCAACCGCCTCGCGGCCATCAATACGCGTGATCGCTTCACGTTCTTTATACCCGAGATCTACCGAGGCAATATCGCGCAGATAAATTGGTGCGAGCCCGCGATTGTCGACAATTACATTCCCAATCTCACCAACACTCTCAAATTCATTGACGGTACGTACAAGATATTGCTGTACGCCTTCTTCGAGTCGGCCACCAGAAAGGTTTACGTTTTCTGCATTGAGTACCTGAACCACCTGGTCGATGGTGAGGCCAAGTTGTGAAATTTTGTCCTGGTCGATCAGCACCTGGACTTCATCTTCAAGCCCACCGCTAATTTTCACAGCGGCAACGCCGGCAGTAGACTCAAGGTCTTTTTTGAGCTGTTCGTCGGCAAAGCGGCGGATGTACTTTAGTTCGTCTTCGTCGAGATTGTAGGACGAATTTAACCGGGTGTGAATCACACTTGAATCAGCGCTGGCGACCAGTACGTCACTTTCGTCTATGTAGAGACCAAAGCGCATGATGGGGTCGAGCGACGGGTCAAACCGCAGTAGCACGGGGCGTTCGGCTTCAAGCGGAAGTTGGAGTGCGTCGAGCTTTTCGCGAACCTCCATGCGTGCAAGATCGATATCGACACCCCATGCAAATTCGAGGACAACATCTGATTGTCCCGTGCGGGAGATGGACTCCATTTTCCCGAGGTTCTTGACAACCCCGAGGGCTTCTTCGATGGGTTTGCTAATCAGGTTCTCAATTTCAGCAGGTGCTGCGCCTTCATAGGCCGTCCGGACCGTCAGGGTGGGGAAAGTCAGGTCGGGTAGCAGGTTGATTGAGAGCCGAGAAAGGGATACGGTACCAAACAGGAGGACTGCCAGTGTAAACATAGCAATCGTAACCCGCCGGCGAATGGAGAGGTCGATTAATTTCATATCGTTGTCCAGAGTCTGGGAAGGCGGCGGGTGGTGCCACCGGGATAAGCGGGATCCGTGATGCAGCGCAATGCTGTCAACTTGTGCTGTTCATTTGTCGCAAGGTAAAGGCAGAAGCGCTGTTCAAAACAGTGTGCGAATGCCCTGCATCACGGATCGAGTGTGCCGGCGTTATTCGATAACGTCTACCCGGGCACTGTCGCGCAGACTTCCCTGGCCTGCTGTAATGATTTGCGCGCCATGCTCTACACCATTGAGAATCTCAACGTAGAGCTCATCCACGTAGCCACGGTCGATTACTTTGCGGAATGCCTGGCTGTCCTGCACTACGTACAGTGATACTTCACTGTCTTCTTCGATGACAGCTTCTTTCGGTACCAGTAGCGTTTGCAGGTGCGTATCATACACAACCTGTACCCGGCCAAACATACCTGGCTTCAGTACGCCGCTCTGGTCATTCACTTCAATGGTGACTTTGAACGTACCTGTGGTTGCGTCAACAACAGGGCTGATGCGTTTGATTTCGCCTGTAAATACGGTGCCGGCAAGTGCATCTACTGTGAGGTGCGCATGCTGCTTCACTTTCAGTTTGCCGAGTTCTTTCTCTGGCGCGTACATAATTGCAAGCAGCGGATCAAAGTCAGAAACGGTAAAGGTTTGCTCGTTTACATTAAGCGTGTTGCCCACTTTGATGAGGCCGCTGGGAAACGATGCCTGAAATTGGTGCGCGAACGGTTGTGTAATCGAGTTCGAGTTTTGCGAGGTTATATGCAGCCTGCTGGGTTTCAAATTCTGATTTTACGCGCTCGTATTCTTCAACGCTGATGAGCTGCTTCTCATAGAGCCCTTCGTTGCGCTCGTGTTCGCGCTTTAATTTGTTGAGGCTTACTTCGGAGCGCGCAAGTTCGAGGGCAAGGCGCTCGCCGTCGAGCTGGGCCATGGCCTGGCCGGCGCGTACACGATCACCTTCTTCAACATAAATTTTGGTAACAACGCCACCAGCTTTTGCTGCTACATTTGCTTCTTCTTCTGCTTCAAGTGAAGCGGTGCCAGAGAAGAAGGCCGAGATATCACCGCGCGTAACAAACGCAGCCTCGACGGGAACGGCTGGAGCAACTTCTTCCTCTTCTTCTTCAGGAGGTTGGGATTGGGCATTGCTGCAGCCCATCTGGTAGGTGGCCAGAAGCAAAAAGGCCAGGAGGTAGGTTAAGCGCGACAAATGATACATGATCTACTGGGTGCGTTTTTTTGATTGGTGTTGTGATCAACTGATGCGAACAACAAAAGGAAGAGGTCAGCCGATGTTAAGTTGCTCTCGCCTACGGACTATTTTTATGTAAGGTTACATAACAACTATGCCGAATGGACGAGTGCGGCGAACCAATAGTTACAGCTGAAGTAAGGTGATTGTGTTAAGATTTATCCCAGAGTTATCGCGGGCTGCATCCGCCTCCTTTAAATGATTGTTGTTGAACCTTTTAGCCGGCCTGCCAACGAGAGCGGACCCATGTTGCTCGTCCACGGTGGTGCCTGGAATATCCCGGATGAGGAATGTGACGCCCATCTTGCCGGCCTTCAGAAAGCGGTTGAAACGGGAAAAAATGCCCTCTTGGCAGGTAAAACTGCGCTTCACGTGGTATCCGAGGTTGTGGCTGCGATGGAGGCTGATGGGGCGTTTGATGCCGGCCGTGGTGCCGTACTCACCCGGTCTGGCAGGGTAGAACTTGATGCGGGCATTATGGAAGGTAGTACCCGGCATTTTGGCTCAGTAGCGGGAATTCAGCACTTCTTGCATCCCGTTAAAATTGCCCTGAAAGTGTTGGAAAAAGGGCAGCGCGCTGTGTGTTTTTTTGTTGGAGAAGGGGCAGAAAATTTTGCTGAAAACGCCGGGTTTACCCGAATTAAAAACGAGGAGTTGATTTGTGAACGGGAGCAAAAGCGGTACAATGAGCTTGTAGAACAGGCCGCGTATCACACCAGTCATCCCTTCCTGGCTGACGAAGAAGTGCCACGAGGCACGGTAGGCTGCGTGGCTATTGATCAAGCCGGCAAGCTAGCTGCGGCAACTTCAACGGGAGGTACACCTTTTCGACCAGACGGTCGCGTGGGCGATTCGCCAATGCCAGGGTGCGGATTCTATGCTTCGCCTGAAGGCGCGGCCAGTGCCACAGGGTGGGGCGAGGCCATCGCAAGTGTATCGATGTGCTATGCCGCGGTGCATGAATTAACGCACAAAGCCGCTCATGAAGCCGCCGGCACGGTGATCGAAAGACTGGGTGATCAGATCAAGAATAAAGACGGAAAAGGGGCCACCGGTGGTGTAATTTTACTGTCAGCCAACGGGGAAGGTGGATTTGCATTTTCTACGCCCCGCATGGCCAGGGGCGGCTGGTGTGCTGGCAGGGATACCTGGGTGCGGATTTAGGGTGCAAGTTGCCATATGACTTTATGCGTCATGCCCAACTTGATTCTGTCTATACATCACAACAAAGCAAACCGTCATTCTGGACTTGATCCAGAATGACGTGGAGGGAAAAATGGGCAGGGTGGTCCTTTTGAACGGATGATGTTAATTGTGATATAGAGACAGAACTTGATTGGGCATCCACCCGAATGGCAGATGGTAGACCGAGAATCGTTGGTATGCCTGTGGATCCCCAGTCAAGCTGGGGATGACGGTGAAAAAGGGCTAGCGCAATCACGGTTTCATGAACGTCAGTTGGTACGCGTTATCCGCCGGATTAGAATCTGAGAGGTTCAGCTTGGTTGGCTTAAGCAGGAAGCGGTACGCAAAGCCGAGGATCGTGAAATCAGCCGGCCGGGCAAAGGTGATGGGGGAATCTGGGTTCAGAAAAGGCAACTGATGGCGTCCGGACGTAAAGGTCACGACCGAGCCACGCTGTTCTCGATCAAAGGTAAGCGACACGGGGCCATGATAAACCCAAGCTGTGTCTTGCTCCACTTCGTATTCGCTGAGCTGGGGATAGGCCCTGTCTCCACTCCGGACAAGCAGCATGTAGCTTTCAACCACGAGTTTGCTGTGTTGCGCAAGCCGGCTGTTACCCAGGGTCTGCGTCACATCAACCTCAAACACAAAGCGTGGGTCAGGTCCAATATCGTACATAAAGCGCTCAAACCCATCGACAACCTCCTGCCTCGAATCGCCCATTTCGAATACACGTACAGCCGAAATCCCATAGTCAAAGCTGCGCTGCTGAGCTGCCGCCTGCTGGGGCATGAGTCCAGGAATCAGGCAACAAACTATGTATAAAAAGGCCAGACGCATACGGGCTCGCACGCTTTGATTTAGAATCTGCCGGGTAAATCCAAACAACTTTCAACCTGCAACTTTTATCTTTCAACCCCAAACATGTGAATCCGCCAGGATTTACGCGTTTGCCTTTAGATCGATACGTTTAAGCCCAGTTGGAAGGTTCTGCCAGCAGCTGGCTCGAAGTAGCGCCCGCCAAATGCATTCACAACAACAGAGCCACTGTACGTTTCATCGGTCACGTTGCTGATTCGGAAAAACGGGCGCATGGTTACGGTGGATGCCCGTATGCCCTCATGGCCAATGGTCAGGTCGAGCACCGCGTAGGCATCGTTGATGGTGCTGTTTTCGTCGTTCGCATAAAAGGATGCCACGTGTTCGAAGACGGGTTGGATCCAGAAACCACTGCTTTTGATGAGTCCACGCACGTACGTCCGGCTATCGGGAAGTCCGGGCAGTTTGTTGTCGCGCAGCTCAGTGCTTCGGAACTGGAAACTACCAGACGTATGGGTGAACTGCAGTGTGAGCCACGGTGCAGGATGCGTTGTAACAGCAAGCTCAATGCCCCGGTGCAGGTTGCGACCGCCATTGCGGTAAAACGTCCGATCGCCGCCGGCTTCGGTTTGAAACGGGATGAGCAAGTCTTCAACATTCATCGAGTAAACCGCTGCATCATAGCGCGTTTTCCAGGTGCCCAGGTGTCCCCGAACGCCCAACTCAAAGCCCTGTACTGTTTGTGGGTCTACATCCGGGTTGAAGCCACCATCGAGATCTGGGCGGTTTACCAGTTCGGTGGTTGTTGGGGTTTCGAAAGAGCTGCGGTAATTCGCGTAAATGCGCGCGTTTTCGGTTGCGAGTGCAAGGCCAATGGCTGGACTCAGTGCTGAAAATGTGCGATTGCCTGACTGGTCGCCATTGTCGAAGAGGCGATCATCCATAGAGAAGCGGACCTGATCGTTCCGCAGGCCGGCCGTGAGTTGCAGTGGACCCGTAAGGGTTGCATTGACAAATCCATATACTGAAAGATTGCGCACACGTTCGTCCTGGGCGAGCGAGACTTCATTCCCCGGTTCTCCGTCCGCATTGTTTACATTGCGCCGATCGTCGTCCTGGAAGTCGGCATCAAAGCCAATACCCCACGAGGCATTTTCGGAGGTTTGCTGCAAGGCGAGGCGGAGGCCGTATGCAGCGCGGTTCAGGTCGATGTATGTAAATGAGAGTGGGTTGTCGAGGTCGCGAATCAGCGTATACGCGGTTGCTGATAGCTGTCCAATATTCAATTCCTGGTTGAGTGTGGCGCCGGCCTGGAATTGTAGACTCTGCTTGGCCGCGCTGGTTGACACGTTGCGCGCATTGGCAAGACGAGGGTCTTCGTCGAGTTGTTCTTGCGTGAGCGAGCCCGGGTTTTCAGCATCCTGATACGCAACCGCCGATGTAAGCGTCAGCACAGCCCGGTTGTTTAAAGGCAGGTTACCGTGCAGGGCTGCGCGGGTGAACCGGTTGTTGCTATACTCACGGTATCCATCGCGTCGATCATCGCTCACATAAAAGTTAAAGCGGTTTTTACCGAGCTGGAGTCTGGATTCCAGATTGAGTTGTTGTAACCCATCGCTGCCGCCCATCGCGCGGACGCGGACCCCAGGCAGTGCCGAGGTCCCCGCTGATGACAAGTACAACACACCACCAGAACCATTACCCCAAAACAGGGAGGAGGGGCCCCGAATCAGTTCTGCTTTTTGGATCATCGACGGTGAAGCAATATCAGCAACGGCCTGGCCATCGGGCATGGTAAGGGGAATGCCATCGAGCAGGATCTGTACGCCGCGGACACCAAAAGCCGCGCGCCAACCCATACCGCGGATGGAGATACGTTCTCCGAGGGTGGCATTACCCCGATCACTGACAAACAGGCCTGGCAATTCGCTGAGGACTTCATCTAATGAAAGCCCCGGCTCTAATTCTCTTCGGACGGCAGCACGTGCCATCGTGGTCACAGCAAGCGGGACGTTTTCGCTCGTCAGCGCGTTTGCCCGGGTCGCTTCCACTTCGATAGGTGGGAGTTCAACAGTTGTGGTATCCTGGGCGAAAAGCGACGCTGGAACGAGTAGGAGGCACGCTACGGCAGGACATACTGCGGCGAGCATGCGGTGGATAATGCCTCGCATGTACGGTTATTTTGTGGATTGGAGAATCAGGTGGTGCTGAATATAACTACCAGCCAATTCGTTTGCTTGCCGGCCGGCGGGTGGCAGGTTTGCGGTTGGGGTCTTTACGGAGCGGGAAAAGACGTTTGCGGCCGCGTGCCGGCTCTTCCTCAGCTTCTTCTTCGTCTGCATCAACGCCCATTACCGTAGTAAATGGATCATCGCCCTGTATGGATGCCGGCTGTGCCTCATACGCGCCGTATTCATCTTCCACAGTATAGGCATCGATGTTTGGCGAATACGAATCTTCATTGTCGAAGAAGTAATCCGAGGCGCCTTCGATCACATCACCCGTGGCCGATAACATGCGGTTGACGAGGCCACCGCGGTCGATATCGACATCATTATAATAGTAGGCTAAGATTTCGTCGTAAAGGTTGCCCTTTTTGGAGAGCTGAAGGGCGCCCCATTGGTTGAGACCTACCCCGTGTCCGAAGCCTTTGCCTGAGAAGATGTACATGTTGGGCTGCACGTTAACCTCGAACAAGGTGCTCTTCAGTGTCTCGCGTCCGAACCATTCATTCACCATGAGGCGAAAGTCATTGCTTCGCATGATTTCCTGGCGATCGTTCTCTCCCGTGACGGCCATCGTGCTAACCCGGCCGTCGCGACTCCGATTTAAAATCCGTATGCCATTGGCCGTGAATCGAAATTCGTCGCTCAACAGGCGCAGAAGCCGGTCTCGTGATACGGTCGATTCCCAGTTGTGATGCGGAGAATTGAAATCGTATGGATCGTCTTTTCCACGCAAATAAGGCTGGATTTTCGCTGCATCCCAAACATCTTCATTGTTTGCCGTGTGTCCACCACTAGATGCAAAATACACGGCTTCAATCAACTCACCATTGAAACGCAGGACTTCACCTGCTGTGGAGGCAACTGCCTCTCGAACGGTCTCGGTGATGGCATTGGTGCCTTTGTACACCTGCCACATTTCGTTGTCCGGCACAGCATAATCAGGGCCGTGCTGATTTTGCAGCGTACGATAGGCAAGGGTCCGAATACTGATTGCCATCGCTTTGGCCGCTTCAAGTTCGTCAAAGCCAAACTCGCTGGCGAGGACACTTTCTACGTAATCGTCCAATGGCACCAGATTTACGATTTTGAGTGTAGACGGCGTAGATGGATCAACCTGAATCAGGAAGGAGCCTCTGTAAACGCGCGGGCTCACCGCTGTACGGGCCTCGGCAACTTCGAGGGTTAATTCTTCGCCGGCTTGCTGCTCGATAATCAGGGAGCGGGCATAGATGCCGCCGTCTGCCGAGCGCAAATACACCTGGTTGTTGCTTGTGGTTAGCGTGAGCTTTTGCCGGTTGCCTAACTGGGCAATCGGATTGGTTGGATCGCCCGAGTAGAGGTTTGCCGTACCCGTGGTGCTTACAATGATTGTACGGGGAGAGATATCACGAAGCAGGCGGATCTGAATAGGCTCGTTGTCTTGTTGAAAAGCAAGCAGTTGGGAGGGCAGCAGAAAACTGAAAAGCAACAAGAAAATATAGATACGATCTGTTGGGGCAGAACGAAACATGATGTCTGAGGTAAGTCTTTATTTCTTTTGAATGTAAGATAAATAATTCTAAAGTGAAATGCCGTTTTTTAGTTAAGTCAACGTGCGTAAACAGCCGCTAGTCGCAAATCAGTTTGCTGGCAGGAGAAGGTTTAGTATTATGAGGCGTCTTTTTAAAGAATGATCGTAGTGAAAGCCTGGCTTGACATGATGAATCAACGTCTTTTTATACCTTTTCTTACCACGCTTCTTTTTCATGGATGCACACCAGCGGTAGACCCTGATGAAACACTTTCGTTTTTGGAGGGGACTTGGTCTACTGTGAAAGATGGATTGTCACTCACTGTTGTGATGCAGCCCAATCCAGATGGTAAAGGATGGATTGAAACAACGATTGTTGACGATGCAAATCAGGTCACCGCTACCGCTACAATGGTCTATGATAAAGCCGCTGAGCAGTGGATATATGAACAGAATTTATCGGCTGGCGCAACCTCGACCTTCAAAGGAGGGCTGAACGATAAAAACGAGTTGGTACTCGAACAGTTCGCTTATAACGGTAACGTGATTGAGCCGCTTCAATCCAGGCTTGTATATATGCCGGTGTCTGCTGAGCAGCTCACGGTCGACTGGCAGTCGCGCGGTGAGGCCGGGGAATGGACGCCTCGTGATCAACCATACGTTTATACAAGGGTAGAACGACCAATTGCTCCAACCGGTGCGGGTAGGATTGCATTTATCTCGAATAGAGAAGAGAATTGGGAAATCTATACGATGAACCCGGATGGTTCCAATGTGAGAAATGTCTCCAATCATCCCGCTGGAGATCATCGTCCGGCATGGATAGCAGGTAGTACCCGACTGGCGTTTCGTTCACAGCGCGCCCGTGATGATGGAGGGTGGGATCGATGGGAAGCAGATCTTGACGGTACAGATACAGGGGCCGTCGATTTGCCGGGCCGGCTTTCCAATTCTGATTTTGGCATGTTTCCCCAGTTCCATCCGTCCGGCTCGTACGTTGCAAATGCTGCTGAACGCGATGGCGAGCAAGATATTTACATCTGGCGATTCGACGGCGGCGGCGAGCGTGTCGTCGCTCCTGCGCCAGGCATTGATTATCGTCCAATATTCTCACCGGATGGCACAAAAATCTTGTTTATTAGCGAGCGAGATGGAAATGCTGAGGTATACACTGTGGCGTTTGATGGCAGTGATGTGCGCCGGCTAACTAATACCCCGGGCATCGACCGCTATGCGCGCTGGTCACCCGATGGCCGGCAGATTGGCTTTGTATCCGATCGTGACGGAGACCTTGAGGTGTATGTCATGCATGCATCCGGCGATGATGTGCGCCAATTGACATTCAATGATGCTGAAGATGGCGAAATTTCCTGGTCACCCGATGGCCGACGTATCGCATTTCGAAGCGACGCATCTGGCAATGGCGAAATCAACGTGGTTGACCTGGAAACACTTGAAGTTGTAAATATTTCGAACCATGAAGGCTACGACGGTGAACCCGTTTGGTCTCACTAACTCACGACTTACTTCTTCAAATCAACCATCAACCGTTCTTTCAGCAACTTGGACCGCTCACGACTGGCAATCACTTCGTGGCTGCCTGAAAGAATAAGTTTGTACCGCCCACTAAACCATGGAATCATTTCCTGAATGTGATCAATCTGCACGATCGCTGAGCGGTGAATTCGCATAAACGCGTCAGGATGGAGATGCTCTTCCAGTTGCTCAAGCGTGTAATTGACGATGTGCTGACGAATACGCTGTTTCGGGTTGTCGTTGGCCTCGTTCAGGATGCAAAGGCGCGTAATGCCTTCGTTGATTTCTGCTGAAACAAGGCGATGCACAGGTACGACGAGGATGCGATCACGGTACGGTATGGAAATCTGCCGCATGTAGTTCTTGCCGTCTTTCTCAGCATTCGGTAAGGCGGCAACTTCCTGGTTGTCGAGCCAATCGAGGAGCTTGTTTAAGCGCTCGTCGCGCGGTGCATCTTCGCTGGATGCACGGACCAGTTGCTCTGCACGCGTAACGGACTCAGCGAGTCGCTTTTTCTCGATAGGTTTGAGGAGGTAGTCCACAGCATTGGCTTCAAACGCTTTGAGGGCGTAGTTGTCGTATGCTGTAATGAAGATGACGACGGGCTGTTTGTCGGCCGGCAGCTTTTTGAGGACTTCAAAGCCGTCGAGCTCGGGCATACGAATGTCGAGAAACAGGAGATCTACCTCGTGTTTTTCGAGCATTTCGAGGGTTTCGATGCCATCACAGGCTTCTGCCACGATTTCAAGCCGCTTCTCGTCGATAAGCGGTTTTAGCATGCGGCGCAATCGTTTGCGCGCGGGAGGCTCATCGTCTGCAATTATCGTCTTCAACATAATAAATAGCAATCCGTGTTGATCAAACAATCGGTACTAAGTACCCGGTAAACTCAATCCGGATAGAGTGCCGAGGGTTCATCTTCTTTGTTTACGCGTTCAGGGAGGATGAGTTTAACCTCTGTGCCTTCGTTGGGCAGGCTTGTCATCTGGAAGAGGTCTGTTCGTCCGTAGAGTTTTTCCAGTCGCATGGCAATGTTTTGCAAGCCAATGCCGTAGAAGCTGGTGTCAGATTTGTTTTCAAACAGGTTGGGAATACCCACGCCCGAATCCCATACGCACACCTCAACTTCGTTGTTGTCGTTGGGTTTGCAAATAATTTTGAGGATGCCTTTGCCGCGCTTCTTCTCCAGCCCGTGTTTGATCGAATTCTCAACGATGGTCTGTACAACAAACGCCGGCACTGGATGATACCGCAGCCCCGGATCCAGGAATTCCTCAACCGACAACCGGTCTCCAAATCGTGCTTTCTCGATGCTTAAGTAATGATTGACCAGTTTGATCTCATCTTCCAAAGAAATAAACGACCGACTACTGGTTTGCAGCGTATGCCGGAAAATAGCTGAGAGGTTCTGTACCGTTTCTTCCGCTTCTTCCGGTCGCTCTTCAATCAGTGAAATGATGGTGTTCAACGCATTGAACAAAAAATGCGGGTTAATCTGCGCGCGCAGCGCTTTAAGCTCCGCCTCGGCGCTCATACGGATGAGCATTTTTTCGCGCTCAACCAGTAGCAAGCGCTCGATGGCGAGGGCGAGTTGCCCACTGAGGCCGCGAAGCAGATCCACATCTTCCAGATTATACAGGGCACGCCGGCGCTTCTTGTTGCCCATCACGATCAGGCCTTCCATTTTGTCTTCTACCATAATGGGCACCGCCAGGGCAATTTTGCGGCCTTTCAACAATTCGTACGTGGCGCGTGAAATATCGCTTTCATTCAATTCCTGCATGGCCGACCACAGGTGGCCGTTTTTCTCCAGATCGTCCCAGATTTGTGAAGCAATGCGTTCGGTGAAATACGGCGGTTCGGGATGAAAAGCGCCGGAGAACCATGTTGATGCGCTGTCGGTTGGCCGTATGAATACCAGGACGGATCGGGCACCGTATGCTTCGCCGAGCACCGTTGCGGTTTGCTGCGCGAGTTCGGAGATGCCGAGAATGCTACCCATTTGCTCTTGCAGGCGCGAGAGCCGCGTGCGGAGGGTTTGGCGGTCGGTCGCGAAGAACCGGTTGGCGTAGATGCGCAGCCGGCGCGCTACTCGCTCGAATACAAACAAGAGAAAGACCACGAAGAAGGCCGCCAGGATTTTCTGTGATACATAAAACCCGGTGACGTAGCGTTGCAGGAGCTCCAGCCCGCCGATAAAGGTAAAGAAGATGAGCCCGAGTACGGTGAGGTAAGCTAACGCGCGGCTCAGTACCTGATCCATTTTGCCCTGGCGCAGCGTGGCGAGAGAAACGAGGATTACAGGGGCAAGAGAGAGAAGTTGTGCGGATACAATAAGCCAGCCGGCCGTTTTATCGGGTACCGGACCAAAGATGGGCAACACGCCAAGAACCAGCAGCGCCATGAGCAGCGACACGACAAGCGTGATTGCGCTTCCTGTACGACTCCAACCACCCAGCCGTTCTTCAGCTTCTTCGGGGTTGATGACGTACATCGTGAAAATCAGTGCAGCGGCTGTTGCCACGTAGCAACAGGCATAAAACAGGATGGGTGCAATGAGGCTGTTGAGTGAGAACGGACCAATACTGCCGCGCACTGCAGAAACCGTTGTGGCAGCTACAAGGACGAGTGTGGGGAGATAAATCAGGTAGTGCGCTTTTCCAAGCCGGCCGGCACCAATGAGGCGGGTATCGCCAAGCACTTTGCGGAGCACGAGGGGCGGAAACGCAATCCAGCCGGCGATGCTGAAAAAAGTGAGCGACTGGAAAATATCATCAACAAAAGATCCCGTGGTGCCGGGTGGTCCGATAATCTCAACAATCAACAGCCGCGCCCAGTTACCAAAAATCCAGATCGAAGACGCAAGAATCAGCATCAGCGAGAACCGCGCGCGAGGTGCGGTGCGTGGACGCAGGGCAACGGGCACAACAATCAGCAAGCCCAGAAGATGGAAGAATGCCGCCAGCGTAAATGCCCAAACGGAGAACCGCCACAGGGGCATGGAAAGGGGGTACAGAAAGGTTGGGTACCGGGTGAATCTGACACTGATTTCCGGACTCTCACCTGAGTCACGTAGCAGGACAAAGTCGTGTGTACTGCCCGGCGAAATGCCATCAATGGCTTCATGAAGCTGCTCGACATTGAAATACTGTTGTTTGTCGAGCGAAAAGAAGACGTCGCCTTCCTCGATGCCGGCACGCGCACCCGGGCCTTTCGGCAATACATACGTCGCCTCGATGGTACCGTCGTTTTCCTGCCAGTACACCCAATCGAATCCACGCTCCGAAACGCTCACGGTAGAAAGTGGTACAAGCCGCGCAAACTCCACCCACTCGTAAATCACCTGGCCAATGGGGGCCAGTACGAGAAAAGGCAGCAAAAGGACTGCAATGGGTGCTATTTGGATAAAACGCTTAATAGAGTGTCGATTTTGGATTGCCGAGTGTCGAGTGTATCGTAAATATCAGCAGACCTATAATGCTGAGCCCTGTTAAAGCTTGCAAAAGATTAGGGGCAAATACCTTTAACTTTTAACCTTCAACCCGTAACAAAGTCCCTAAACCTTACTACACCTGAATTCCCAAAGATAAGTAAATGCCCGATTCGAACCACGCCATCATCATTGATACCCACGCGCACATCTACCACAAGCGGATGCTGGACGACCAGCCGGCAATGATTCAGCGTGCCAAAGATGCGGGGGTAGAAATTATTGTGATGCCGGCCATTGATGTTGCTTCCATTCACGATGCGCTGGCGCTCTGTGACGCGTACGATGGGTTGTACGCTATGTCAGCCATTCATCCAAGTGATACCAAAGATGCAACGGATGAGGATTTTGAAGCCGTTGCTGCGTTTTGCGACGACCCGCGCGTGGTGGCCGTGGGAGAGAGCGGGCTCGACTATTACTGGGATCGCACGTTTGATGCGAAGCAGCAGGACTTCTTCCGCCGGCACATCCATCTCGCTATCGAAAAGGATTTACCGCTTATTCTGCATATGAGAGACAAGCAGGGGAGGGACGAAGTGCATCGCGACATGGTTGCCATTCTGAAAGAAGAAAAAGCCGACAACTTGCGCGGTATCTTTCATTGTTTCGGCGGGCCGGCGTGGCTGATCGAGGAGGCCGCTAAGCTGAATTTCTTGCTGGGGATTGGGGGGACGCTCACATTTAAAAACAGCGGGGTGGCAGATATCGTGAAAGATGTCCCGCTGTCTCGGATCGTGTTGGAGACGGACGCGCCGTTTTTGGCACCGGTGCCGCATCGGGGGAAGCGGAATGAGCCGGCGTATACAAGGTTGGTCGCTGAGAAGCTGGCTGAGGTGAAAGGAGTGTCGTTGGATGAGGTTGCTGCGGCTACGTCAGCAAATGCAAAGCAGTTATTTGGGCTAGCCGGCTGAGTTCCTAGAGATTTTTTTGTGGAACGCAAGATACCAAAGTCAGTTTGCGAGGATACATCTGGGATGTTCAGATCAAGTAGCTACATCATGCTGATGTTTATTGGAATATTTTGCTAAAGACAGGACATTTATAGCTTGTTGAGAATACTTTGCCAAAAAGTCCATTCAGCAAATTGATAGTAAAAACTTAGGTATTGTGTTTAATGGCTGATGGTAAGTGATTCTGTGCTAAGAGCTTTGGAACAAGGACGTACATCTTGGAATCAATGGCGCTCCAGTCTTATTGACACGAAGATTGACCTATCACATGTAAATCTATCCTGTAAAGATCTAACCGGCATAGACTTTTCAGGTGTAATTCTCAGAAATACAAATCTCAAAGGAGCGATATTGTCAGGAGCCAATTTTGAAAATTCAGTGCTTCAGGGGGCAGACTTAAGGTATGCGATTTTATCATCAACAAAATTTATAAGAGCGGATTTGAAATGGGCTAATCTGACTCGTTCAGTTTTAGATAATACTCATTTTATTGAGACAGATTTCAATAAGACCGTTGGACTTAAGTTTTGTGTTCACAATGGACCAAGTGTTTTAGATCTAGGAACTATTTCTTTGTCAAATGGACTTCCTAGTGAATTTTTGAAAGGATGCGGTTATTCCGAAATGCAGTTGAAAATCAATGAATATCACTCGTGCTTTATCAGCTATTCTAATGATGACATAAATTATGTTGAGCGTTTATATTCAGATCTAACGTACAAGGGAGTACAATGTTGGTTTGCTCCAGAGGACATGAAAATAGGTAACAATATTAGAGATTCGCTTGATAGAGCGATTCATTTACATGAAAAACTGTTACTAGTATTGTCATCTAGCTCGGTAAATAGTTCGTGGGTTGAGCAGGAGGTTGAAACTGCACTGGAGAGGGAAAGAAAAGAAAAAGAGCTAATTGTATTTCCTGTGAGAATCGATGATGCTGTTATGAATACAAACGCTGGCTGGGCTGCTTACCTGAGAAAGACGCGTCATATCGGTGACTTTACAAGATGGAAACTCTATGATGCCTATCAGGCTGGACTAGAACGACTGCTTAGAGATCTTCGCAAAGATGTGGTCGAGATTTTTCAGAAAAAGATGTTTGGTTCTGAACTGTAGTACTGGGAGTTGGTTAGACTTTCTTTCATTAACAGTCACGTTTTCATGTTAAGAATAGTACACTTGTCTTGTTCGATAGTAGCTTCTTGATTGATATTGCGTGACCGGCGTTGACGGTGTCATCGTAGCCAAATGTTTTTTTTAAATTATCGAACCATTGATAATCTGAAGAACTCAACCCGCCATTAGATAGAATGAAAGTGGGCCGAATGCGAAATAAAACGGGGCTTCGACGGTGGGTTCGTTATGCGTTGTGGCTGTTGGTAATCACATCTGTAGGGGTAGGCGTCATTATGATTGATACATGGTCGGCATTGGGTAAGCGCCCGGGAGGGGAGCGGCTTGCCAGAATCCAGCAATCACCACAATATGCCGGCAACAAGTTTGTCAACCCGCTTCCTCCTAAGAACCCTGAATTCTTCCGCGTATTACGTAGGTGGTTTTTTGAAGAAACGCCAGACAAGGAGCCGGCCGCGCCTGTGCCGCTGAACCCGATAAATCCCGTTTTTTTCGATACAACCCCGTCTGACTTGCGCATTACCTGGTTTGGCCATTCATCGTTTTTTATTGAACTGGATGGACAGCGCATACTTGTCGATCCCGTCTGGGGAGATCACGCTTCGCCTGGACGAATCTTTGGCGTAAAGCGATTCCATGCGCCGCCGATCAAGCTGGATGCAATGCCGGCCATCGATGCTGTTGTCATTTCGCATGATCATTACGACCATCTTAATGAGCCTACGATCAAGCAACTCAAAGACAAAGTGCCGCTCTTTGTTGTCCCACTAGGATTGGGGTCGCATCTTGAATATTGGGGTGTAGCGCCAGAGAAAATCAAGGAGTTGGATTGGTGGGATGAAGTATCCCTTGACGACGTACGGCTTGTGAGTACGCCGGCACGTCATTTCTCCGGTCGCTCACTGGCAGACAGAGACGCAACGCTGTGGTCTGGCTGGGCATTCATTGGTCGGGAGCGCAGGGCCTACTATAGCGGTGATACAGGCATGTTTCCCGGATTTCAGGAGATTGGCGAGCGCCTGGGGCCTTTCGATATCACCCTGATGGAAACCGGGGCCTACAACTCAGATTGGGTGGATGTGCACATGGGGCCGGAGCAAGCTGTCGCGGCACATCAGATGGTCCGGGGAAATCTAATGGTACCCGTGCATTGGGGCACGTTTGCGCTCGCATTTCACTCTTGGACGGAGCCCGTGGAGCGCGTACTTGCAGCCGCGCAAAAGGTAGGTATTGAAGTCGCAACACCGAGGCCGGGGGAGAGTGTTGAGTTTACCGATGCCGTACCGCAGGATAGGTGGTGGCCGGCGGTGAGTTGGAAAACTGCTAAAGAGACTCCTATCATCTCGACCCGTCTCTCTAATGAGGTGTCGGAGCTAATTCGAATGCTTGGCGAATAGTGTTAGTTGTATCCTTTGATTTTTTACACAATAGTAAAGAGCTAAGTGATCAGCTAAATGACGTGGACACGTCAGTCGAACTGTTTTGGTACATGAGGAAATCTTGTTAGGAGATTTTATTCTTACCTAAAACTCTGTAAATGGTCATTCTTTATGAGAAATGAGGACCGAATAAGTCTATTGTAGAATTGCGGTAGAGGCATGACGAGATCTCGTCATGTGCTGTGGTTAATTGTCGGCTAACTTTTTGAAAGTGTTTTTAAAAGTTTCAAAGAGGTTTGTCGCAATGAAACAGATGTTGCAGTTGTCACTGTTGATTTTTGTCTTGTCAGGAGGATCTTTCAATACGGCTCAGGGACAAAATCTAGGTATTCTGGGTGATGCTCAATTCTATCTTAAATTTAGTTATGCCAGTGCACCTGAAGTAACCCGTTTTGCATCAGAATTTAGCGATGCAACAACCAATTCGATTTCTATGGCTGCTATGATACATCAGTCCCTGGAAATTGGAGCTTATTTAGGGAGTGAAACGTTAAGCGCTACGTCAGGTACAGGGACTATGTTTGGTCTTTCTGTATACTACTATCCACTTCGCAAGGCGTATAACAATTCTTTCAATATTGGGTTTGGTGCTTCATTTGGAGGCCTGCTGTGTAATGGAAGTTTAATTTATGGGGGGTGCGTAGATCACATAAAAGGGAATGAATCATCTTTGAGCGCGGTAGCTGCCTATACCTATGGGCAGGAATTGGTGCGTATCACACCTTCGGCAAAACTGGGGCTTCATCGTAGTGGATGGAGGATTGAAAGTGAGGAGCTCGATGACTCTGGTAGCACGATATTCCCGTTTGCTTCTTTTATGACTACGCTTAAAGTTGGTTCACCTGGTGGCATGGGATTGGCGATTACTCCTCAATATCTAGTGAGTGCTAAAGCGCGTCAATTTGAACTTGCATTGGCAATTATAATTGAATAATTGTATTTCACTATCTTATTTAATTCAAGTCCCATGTGTTGTATAACATATGGGATTTTTTGTGTTTATGAAGTATTGAATACCCTTCTGATAATTTGTGTGAAATGTCTGTTCTATTGAATATGAAATACCTTGTTTGGCTAACTAGACATAGCTTTTGTTTTGTACTTGCTTTTCTCATTGCAAATAATAGTGGGATGCCTGTTTGCCTTGCCCAGGTAGCATATGATGCTGGTTTTCCTAGTCCAGGTGAGTACATGATCACGCACTATTCAACCAAAGATGGTTTGCCTGCGAATTACTTTTGGACCCTGTATTACTCTGCAGACGGATATCTTTGGGGAGGGTCGGAGAATGGCTTAACTCGCTATGATGGACATGATTTCCATACAATAAGTGCAGCAAATACAAAAGGATGGGTTGGTGAGAGCCGCGTCGATGTAATCTGTGAAGATCAAGCCGGTAATTTATGGTTTGGGAGTAATCGTCCACAAACCAGACGCTTGTACACATTTAGACACATAGAGGGTACGGAGGATACTGTACGCTTACAATACGAAGAATTCCTGAGGGTTAAGTGTATAGATGACAGGGGATTAGTCGTACTGAAAGAAGATAGCGTACTACTACATGTTGACCGAGATGTGTCAAAAAAATACGAACTACCCCAGCCTATCTCCGAGGTAGGATTTGTTTATGTTACGGGCGAAGATGAGTTTTGGATTGTATCAGGTGATTTTTATGCGTTTTATTCCGTTGATGGGCTAGAAGTATATGGGCGTCTAGAAAAGGAAATAGATTATATATTTCGTGATATATATGGCGAGGTAATGGTTTATGCAAAAGGAGATTTGTTTTTGTATAAACAAAAGTCACTAATAAAAACCAAGTCTTTTGGTGATTCTGCTATTTTTCGGTCACAATTTGATGCAAATAAATTATGGTTAAACGTAGGGCTTCAGATCTTGTCGATTAATAGCAAGGAGGTGGAATCCATTAGTATAAATGTCTCTCAAAAACTATTATTGGGAAGATATAAAGTATATGTGCAGGGAGAAGATATCTTTGTTTTTTTGATGGAGTCTTACTTTAGAGGAAGAATGTATCGTGTCGGAGAGCGCAATAGATTAATTCCGGTTAGGATAGAACGTTTCGGTGCGATGGTTGCTCTTGATATGGTTCAAGATGCTCTAGGTGGATTTTGGTTTACAACAGATGCGGGTATTTTGCACGTGGCACCAAGAAAAATGCACGTCTATACAGTGGCGCAGGGTTGAAAGGAAGGCAGGTTTTTGCAGTGGAAGAAGATGCTGATGAAAATATTTGGGTTGGCTTCTGGGGCGACGGTGTACAGGTTCTTACAAATAAGGGCACCCTGGAATTCGATGAAACATCCGGACTATTATCAAATTATGTAGTGTCCTTTTTGAATGAGCCAGATGGTTCGATGCTTGTTGGTTCAATTAATGGTATTGATCGAATTTTTAATGGGGAAATCGTAGATCAGTATCCTATGGCGAGCTTAAGCCGGGTGCTGAATATGCATATACAAGACAAATATTTCGTGATCGTAAGGGGCTCACATGGATAGCAAATAGCTTTGGCCTATATATGTTTACAAATGGTGTCTATGAGGCGGTTTGGCCAGAGGAAAAGATAAGGAGTTATACCGTGTATGAAGATGCACGTGGCGTACTCTATACGGGAACCCTTGACGGGTTGTTTATTCGAACAGCGGGTGGAAATTGGGTGAGGCCAGATAATGATGTACTGAGAGAACAGAGTGTAAAAGACATCACAGAAGGTAAACGGGGTGGAATTGGTTTAGTACCAATAAGGGGATTGTGTGGCAGATTGGAGAGCTAGCGTATCACTTTACCTCAGCACACGGCTTGCCCAGTGAAGATATACACTTTGTACTAGAAGATCACCATGATCATGTTTGGCTTGGCTCTGAAAATGGGCTGTTTCGCATTCCCTTTTCCAGTTTTATTGAGGTGAAAAATGGTCTGGCTGCAAAGCTTAGCGATATTCAAATCTTTACAGAAGAAGACGGATTGCCGAGTGCAGAACTCATTGGCGGACCTTCAACTGCATTAATTGCAAAGAACGGACATTTATGGGTTGCCACAATGAACGGCGTGGCCAACATCGACCCAGGCAAGGTCTCCGTCAATCTGACGAAGCCCAAAGTAGAAATACAGCGATTTAGTGTTCAGGGATTAAATGAGCGTATCTTACCTGGACAGACGTTCAAAACTGGCAAACCGAATAATTTCACATTTCAATATGCAGCCATAGATTTTGGAGGGAACAGAAGGAGAGAATACAGGACTAGATTAGAGGGCTTTGAGGAGGAGTGGAAGCAATCCAAGCAGCGAGAACGCCCCTTTGACAACCTGAATCCGGGCAAGTATACTTTTGGGGTTCAAGGAAGTAACAACGATGGCATATGGAGTGAGCCTGTCTCTTTTGCTTTTGTGGTAGCTCCGCTTTTTTATCAAACAACTTGGTTCAAGGCTTTGTTAGCCATGATTCCGTTGTTGATTGTTGCGCTGATCTTTAGAGAACTAAATGTTCGAAATACCTTACGCCTCGCTCGCACACGAAGCACTATTGCTGATGACTTACATGATGATATAGGCAGCAAAATTAGTGCACTGGCGCAGACGTTAAGTTTTATTAGCAGGAAAAAATCCTTCAATGAGGAAGATGCTGCTGTGCTTGAGCAGCAGGTTGAGATTACGCAGCAGCTTGTAGGAGAATTGCGTGATTCTGTGTGGATTGTAGATTCTGATCAAGACGCTCTTGATCAATTGATTATAAAAATGCGGCATTTTGCTGAGACCGTTGGCATAGGATATGAACAGCACTATAGTTTTCCAGAAAAAGTGCCCGCAATCAACGTGCCTATGGTTTGGCGTCGTAACGTGTATTTTATATATAAAGAGGCACTTCACAATATCATTCGGCATGCAAATGCAAGTATGATAGAGATTGCGCTAAATGTGTCTTCTCAAAAATTCAGTTTTGTGATAAAAGATAATGGCTGTGGTTTGACAAAGGATGTCGAAAAAAGAGGCCGTGGCTTGTCTTCGATGGGTAGAAGGGCTAAAGAATTGAAGGGAGATCTGCGTGTTTCTGGAGGAGATGGGGGAGGCACTTCAGTTTCTTTTAGTTGTGATATGCCGTAATCGCGTCATGTAGTCAACTGCTTGTTGCTTTATTATACGTGAGAAATAAACCTCACAAGATTAAAATGGATAAGAGGCAAAAAACGGTTTGGCTAGTTGAAGATGAGCGCATATTTGCTGAATCGCTCAGTTATATATTGACTAACATTTCGGATATAAAATTAACCAAACATTTCTTTTTAGCCGAAGACTTGATTTCGCACATTGAGTCGCATGCCTATACTGTCGCCCCTGACTTGATACTTATGGATATCCGCCTCGAAGGAGGCATGAACGGTTATGAGGCTACCAAGTTATTGCAATCCATGATGCCTGATATCCCAGTAGTAATGATGACTATGAATGATGACCAAAAAAGCCTGGTTGCTGCCATGCAAGCGGGCGCCGTTGGTTACATCGTGAAAGGTGATCCATATGATAAGGTGATTGATAAGTTGCGGGCTTCGATGAATGGCATGCTCCTGATTTCTGAGCCCATCAGGGACCATCTTCTCGGGCACATGAGAATTAGAGACGAGCAAGTATCGTTTCACCTTACAAAGCGGCAAAAAGAGGTGCTTTCTCTGATGTGTGAAGGGCTGAGTAAAAGTGAAATAGCCGTGCGATTAGAAATCTCCCATGCAACTGCGGATAACCATTTCAGACACATATATCAGAAAATGGGTGTCAGCTCTGCTCATGCCGCAGTTGCCATAGCCTACAAAAATGGGCTGGTTTGACAGCCGGCACAATTCTTTTTTCTTTATGACGCGAACGCGTCATGTTAGCATATGCTTATTCGTTTACCTTCTCCTTAACAAGGGCACTCATTAGCGGCCTGCATTTCTGCTGCAGACTTGGTGAGAAGTGAGGATGGCCGCAAAGGACCTAGCTATCTAAAAGAGGAGACCAATGACGGAAAAAGCATTGCTACTATGTGCGTTGATGTTCTTCGCGCAGGAGGCTTCTGGGCAAGGATTAGGAGCCATGAGTACCAAAGGATGGGGCGGGGCTGTTTCGATTCAGCGTGTTGACAATACAACAAGATTTGAACTCGATTTGGGGGGCTTATATAATCCTCTTTTTGAGGCGGGGCTTAAGTTGATGCGAGAGGAAGCGGATAACTCTGATCTGGCCGTAACAGGGGTTGGTCCTTACATTTCGGTCTACCCTTTACGTCAATCAACTGACGCGCCGCTTACGTTAGGCATCCATTCGTTTGTTCGTTTTTTGTTCTTTAAAGGCGGCGCATTTGATGCTCTAGATGCTGCCGGTTTTGATGTGACGGGCAATGACATCTACCTGTATGGTAGTTTGCTACACGCAGTGGCATTGAATGAGCGCGTAGAACTTATACCTGAAATTGAAGCCGGCATCGCCAGACTTGAAATATCGGCTAGATCCAACGGAAGAAGCCAGTCTGAAAGCGAAATCGATGTTTTTGGGACGGTAGGAGGGCGACTCTCAATTGATGCTGCAAGTGGAAGCAAGCTCGCTTTTTTCCCTCATATACGTTTTAGCGATGGGCAGTCTGTTTTTCGGTTTTCTGTTATTCTTTTACTGGATAAGTAGTTAAACGAGTAAAGCCCGGCACTCACCTGAGTGCCGGGCTTTCAACTTGTAGTCAAGCCGAGACTTACTTCTCTTCTTCCTCGTCAACTACTTCAAAGTCGACATCCTTCACCTCATCGTCGTCAGCAGGTGCGCCTTCGCCGGCCGGGGCGCCGTCGCCGCCAGCTTCTGCCTGGGCAGCTTCCTGGTAGGCTTTCTGCAAGTCTTCGCTTGCTGCGGCCCAGGCTTCGTTGAGCTGGTCCATGGCCGACTCGATTTCGGTTGCATTCTCTTCGCTGTGCACCTGTTTCAGGCGCTCAAGGGCGCTGTCGATTTTAGCGCGCTTCTCAGCAGTGATTTTGTCGCCGTACTCTTTGAGGTTTTTCTCGGTTGTGTAAATCAGCGCGCTGGCAGCGTTGGTTTTCTCTGCCTCTTCGCGCTTCTTCTTGTCGTCTGCCGCGTGTTCGCGCGCATCTGTACGCATTTTTTCGATTTCTTCCTTGCTCAAACCACTGGAAGCTTCGATACGTACAGACTGCTCTTTGCCCGTCGCTTTGTCTTTAGCCGACACACTCAGGATACCATCCGCATCAATGTCGAACGTTACTTCGATCTGCGGTACACCACGTGGCGACGGCGGAATGCCATCCAGGTGGAAGCGGCCAATGGTGCGGTTACCCGAGGCAACCTCGCGGTCACCCTGCAGTACGTGGATTTCTACCGAAGGCTGATTGTCAGACGCGGTAGAGAAAATTTCGCTCTTGCGGGTTGGGATCGTTGTGTTGGCCGGGATGAGCACGGTCATCACGCCACCCAGCGTTTCGATACCCAGGTTCAGCGGGGTTACGTCGAGCAGGAGAACATCGCTTACGTCGCCCGACAGGACACCGCCCTGAACAGCTGCGCCGGTAGCTACTACTTCGTCCGGGTTAACGGAACGGTTTGGCTTTTTGCCGAAAAACTTCTCAACGGTTTGTTGTACGAGCGGTACGCGGGTTGAACCACCTACCATGATCACTTCGTCGATTTCGCCTTTGCTGAGGCCGGCATCTTTCAGTGCAGCCTGCATGGGCGGAATGGTGCGCTCGATCAGGTCGTCGATCAGTTGCTCAAATTTTGAGCGGGAGAGTTCGAGGTTCAAGTGCTTCGGACCTTCCTGCGTGGCCGTGATAAACGGCAGGTTGATTGTGGTCTGTGCTGCACTTGAGAGTTCAATTTTTGCTTTCTCAGCAGCTTCTTTCAGGCGCTGCAGGGCCATCGGATCTTTACGGAGGTCGATGCCTTCGAGGTTTTTGAACTCGTCAGCAATATGGTCGATCAGACGCTGGTCGAGGTCGTCACCACCAAGGTGTGTGTCACCGTTGGTTGCTTTTACTTCAAATACGCCGTCGCCGAGCTCCAGGATGGAGATATCATAGGTACCACCACCAAGGTCATATACCGCGATGATGCGGTCTTCATCTTTTTTGTCGAGGCCGTACGCCAGTGCAGCCGCTGTTGGCTCATTGATGATACGGCGTACGGTCAGGCCGGCAATTTCGCCAGCTTCTTTGGTTGCTTTACGCTGTGCGTCGTTGAAGTACGCCGGCACCGTTACAACCGCTTCAGTTACGCTCTCGCCGAGGTAGTCTTCAGCAGTCTGCTTCAGTTTCTGCAGTACCATTGAAGAGATTTCCTGCGGGGTGTACACCCGATCGTTCACTTCAACACGCGCTGTACCGCCGTCGCCTTTGACAACTTTGTACGGGACGGTTTTCATTTCTTCCGACACTTCGTCGTGCATACGACCCATGAAGCGTTTGATCGAGAAGATGGTGTTTGTCGGGTTTGTAATTGCCTGTCGTTTGGCCGGCGCACCTACGAGGCGTTCGCCGTCAGATTTAAAAGCAACCACTGAAGGCGTCGTGCGTGCACCCTCAGCATTCGTGATAACAACGGGTTCACCGCCTTCCATTACGGCAACAACCGAGTTCGTTGTCCCCAGGTCAATTCCAATAGTTTTTCCCATCTTGATGCGTAACGTCTATGCCAGTTTTAAAATGGCCAAATGTTATATGAAATTCTGTGTGCTAATTGAAGCATATGTATGCCGGAGGCATCATCAATAACAATGCCATCATGAAAAGTGTGACACCTTGGCAGATAATTGCGAAAAAAAGCCAGAATCCATGCCCTTTTTGTCGTACCTCGCCTTCGTTTTACTGTCGGTTTGCGGCATATTGACGGTGCCCCGAATCGATGAAAAAGGATCGTCACAGCTATTTGAACTGCAAAAAGTGAAGCCTGTGATAAATCCGGGCAGTTTTTCATATTATGGTTGTGGCCCAGTGATAGGCTTGTTACACTGTAGCGCACAAAACGGTAGCACATAAACCCAGTGCGTGCGATAGCTGAATGAATGGAAGAGCAAGCTACATGATGAATGTCCCCAATGCCATAACAGTGAGTCGGATCATACTCACGCCTGTTGTTCTGGTGTTACTCTTTATGGAGTCCTTCGAGGCGCAGCTTGGCGCGCTCGTTGTATTCATTATTGCGGCGATTACGGATTACTACGATGGCAAACTGGCTCGCCGGCTCCAGGAAGGGACGCGGCTTGGTAAGTTTCTGGATCCCCTGGCAGATAAAATCCTTGTCCTGGGCACCTTTATCGCCTTTGCTGTATTAATGCCAGATCTGGTGCCCTGGTGGGCCGTTGCGCTGATCGCCGCGCGCGATGCGTTTGTTACGGGCCTGCGCACCTGGCACGAATCAAAAGGCCGTAGCTTGCGCACCATGCCACTTGCAAAAGCCAAAACCACCGTGCAGTTGGTTTTTCTGATCGGCATGCTGCTTTTTCTTACGCTCAGCAAAATGACGGGTGTTTTATCGGAAGTCGGAAACTGGGTACTTGAGAGCAGCATTCCTTTCTGGAGCATGATGGTTGTTGTCGGTTTTACCGTTTTGACGGGTATTGCCTACCTGATGAATGCCACAGACGCTTCTGAAAACTGATCCGAACGCACCTGACCCGCACCTACCACTGAAAACAAATCGAGTGTAGATGGCTGAAACGATTTCTGGAGAACAGGTTGAAGAGCAGATTGCAACGGCGTTGTTGTCGATAGGTGCTGTTTCGCTGAGTCCGCAAGCGCCTTACACCTGGGCTTCCGGGTTAAAATCTCCCATTTATTGCGACAATCGCATGATTATGGGCTTTCCTGAAATTCGGGCGCAGGTCACGGCCGGCTTTGAAGCTGCCATCAAACAACATAATTTTTCGTTTGACGTGTTGGCCGGCACTGCCACAGCGGGCATCCCGCATGCTGCCTGGCTGGCGCATGCATTGACGTGTCCCATGGTGTACGTGCGATCCAAGGCGAAGGCGCACGGCCGGCAAAACCAGATTGAGGGGCCACTGACAGAAGGCCAGTCCGTTTTAGTGATCGAAGACCTGGTTTCAACGGGCAAGTCATCCATGGCTGCCGTCGAAGCGCTGCAAGCAGCCGGCGCAAACGTCGTTGGCGTGCTCGCTATTTTTTCTTACGGGTTTGATGGCGCAGTTGCTGTGTTTGATGCAGCGGACATACCTTGTCACACGCTCTCCAATTTCCATACATTGCTACGCGTAGCCAGCGCAACGGGCCACCTGCCTGAGGATCAGCTCCGTACCATGCAACAGTGGCGCGAAAACCCGAAATTGTGGTCAGACCAGGCCTGATTATTTTCTTTCAACCCTAACGTCCCCAAGCCCCATGAAAGTCCACCTGATGACCGTTGGCGATGAGCTGTTGATCGGACAAGTGGTGAACACCAACGCTTCCTGGCTGGGCGAACAAATGGTCATCCGCGGCGCCGATGTGGTGCGGATGGTGACGGTACCCGATGAACTCGACCAGATTGTCAGCGAACTGCGGCATGCTGCACAAGATGCAGACCTCATTATTATTACTGGCGGACTCGGGCCCACCCACGACGACCTGACACGAAACGCCATTGCTGCATTTCTTGGTGTAGAATTGGTCCTTGATCAAGCTGTGGTCGCAACCATCCGGGGGCGGTATGCACGTCGCGGTAAAGAAATGCCCGTCAGCAACGAGGTACAGGGGATGGTGCCCGTGGGCTGCGAGGTGCTGCCGAACCAGGTGGGTACCGCACCGGGATTGTGGTTTGAGAACGAATTGATCAAGTTATGCGCATTGCCGGGGGTTCCGCACGAAATGCGCACCCTCATGGAAGAGCACGTGATTCCGCGCGTTACAGCGGATGATAGAATTCGTCCGCTCGCGCAGCGCACAATCCTGACCGTTGGGGTTGGCGAATCTGATTTGCAGGAGCGCCTCGGAGATGCAAGTCAATGGCTGGGGCCCGATCAAAAACTGGCCTACCTGCCACAGATTGGTGGTGTTCGGTTGCGCCTGATGGCGTACAGCGATTCCTGGGCCGAAGCCGGCCGGCAACTGGAAGCCATGGAGGCGCTGGTACGCGCGCGCATCAAGCAGCATATTTATGGTACCGATGAAGACATGCTCGAGCGCCGCATTGGGCAGTTACTTGTTGCCACGCACCAATCAGTTGCGCTGGCTGAAAGTTGTACCGGTGGCCGCATTGGTGACCGGATCACCAACATTAGCGGGGCCTCTGCCTATTTCAAAGGCGGCGTTGTTGCGTACAGCAACGACGTAAAACATCGTATTCTTGGCGTAGAGGAAGAGGTGCTCGATAAATATGGTGCTGTGAGTGAGCAGGCTGCTTTGCAGATGGCAGCAGGTGTGCGCCGGCTTTTGGCTACCGATATCGGGGTATCAGTAACAGGGATCATGGGGCCGTCTGGAGGGAGTGAAGAAAAACCGGTTGGCACGGTTTGGATCGGACTCGCTGATCAAATGGGTGTCCGCGCGCGCTGTATTCTCACCCAGAAAGACCGTATCCGCAATAAGAAATATGCGTCATCTTATGCGCTGAATACCCTGTGGTATGCATTAAACCAGTTTTCGAGTCGTACCCCATCATGAAAGAACAGTTATTTACCTACCTGATGTGTCTCTGCTTTGCAGGTTTACTGGCAGCGTGCGGCACGACGCGTACAGTGACGCCACCTGTTTCAGAAGCAGCAGAAGACATGCCCATATACGAAGCAGCGTTGGGCTCGTTTAATCGGCCGGTGACCACGTCATCGTCTATGGCGCAACGGTACATGGATCAGGGATTTCAGATGATGTACGCGTTTGCCTCGAGCGAGGCGCCGACATCCTTCCGCATGGCGCAGCAACACGATTCAACGTGCGCCATGTGTTTTTGGGGAGAGGCCTGGTCGTTGGGGCCCTACCTGAATGGCAAAATGAAAGCGGGCGATGTGCCGGCAGCGTACGAAGCCATCCAGCAAGCCAAAGGACTCGTAGGCGAAGATGCGCCGCTCATTGAGCAAGCCCTGATTGACGCCATGCTGGTCAGATACGCACCCGAGCACGACGAAGAAGACCGCACCGTGCGAGATACCCTCTATGCAGCCGCCTTAGCTGAGGTGTATGAAAAATTTCCTGAAGACACAGACATCGGCACGTTGTACGCAGAGGCATTGATGTTGCTTGAACCGCGACGCGGACGATGGCGCATTGATGATCCCGACGTACAAATGATACATGGTGTGCTGGAAGAGGTACTGGCATTGGATATCAAACATCCGGGCGCTTGTCACCTGTATATCCATGCAACAGAATCGACAACCGAACCTGGAAAAGCAGAAGCGTGTGCTGAATACCTGGGCGACGCGATTCCAGGGGCGAGTCATATTAATCACATGCCGTCGCATACCTACAATCGGATTGGTCGGTGGGGGGATGCGGTACGGGCAAATATCCAGGCCTGGCATTCGGATTTGAAAGCTGAAATTGACGAAGGGTTTGCTATTTATCCCTCGCATAATTTGCACATGCTGCTCTTTGCTGCCTCGATGGACGGACAGGGAGGGATTGCATTCCAGGCTGCACGTGATTACGCAAAAATTATAAAGGGCGGCAATTTTTACGAGGCGCTTGTTTTATTACGCTTTGGGCGGTTCGATGAGGTGCTTGCACTTGAGGGCCGGCCCAAACGCGAGGTTTTTCGAGGCTTGTGGGACTTCGCCAAAGGCTATGCACACGTGCGAATGGGCGATTTAAAACAGGCTGAAAAGTATCTCGCACAGGTTGAAAAAACGGCGCGGGAGACACCGCGCGATAAAACCTTTCGTGGCCACACCGCAGCCGAGTTGCTGGGTATTGTGGGTGGTATGCTGAAAGCTGAGTTGCTTGTTTCAAAAGGGCAGGCAACACAGGCCGTTGCAGTGTACAACGAGGCGATTGCACTGGAAGACTCATTGCGGTATGATGAGCCAGAGCCGCTTAATTTTTCTGCACGGCACTGGTTGGGGGCATTGTACCTCGATCTCGATCGGCCGGCGGATGCAGAGGCAACCTATCGCGCAGCGCTTGCGGATCATCCGTACAATGGGTGGTCGCTGCTGGGATTAGCCCAGGCACTCGAAGCGCAGCACAGCCCGGAAGCTGAAGAAGCCTACGCGGCCTTCGAAAAAGCATGGGCGCGCGCTGATACCTGGATTCGAAGTTCAAGGTTTTGAATTGGTGTATGGGTTTTTGTGTTTTCGGGATTTCGATGTAGGGCTCATGATTTCACCGAGTATGTGGTCATAGAGCGGAAATCCGAAAACACGATCCTACATTCTTTAAACTTACTTAAATCATACATCGAATGTCAGACACGAGGGTATGCAACATGCCATGTGTGCGTCTATAAAGGCGTGTTGTTTTAAAATTTAGGATCCATACTTGCATATATGTGTAAAAGATGTTAAACTGTGTGTGCATTTCTTTCGGTTAACAAACGCTTAAGCAGTAGACGAAAGGAAATGTACCAACATTTTAGGGTATGACATAGAGATGTCATCCGGCTTTTTTAGTTTAACACCAAGGGTCTGAAGCTGGCCTTCCCGGCATACATTTGAGTTCATGCACAGGGCGACACATACAGGACCAATAGAAGAATTTAAATAGCTAACTTTCGTATAAAAACATGTCAGGAAACGAATCCCCGAAGCAAAAGGCGCTTGATTTAGCCGTTAAACAAATCGAAAAGCAGTTTGGCAAAGGCTCAATTATGCGCCTTGGTGATGCACCCATTGCCACCATCGAATGTGTACCAACCGGCTCACTTGCGCTGGATTCTGCCCTTGGAATAGGTGGTGTGCCCCGGGGCCGTATTATTGAGATCTTTGGTCCTGAATCCTCGGGCAAAACAACCCTGGCTACACATATAATTGCAGAGGCCCAGAAAATTGGCGGCACGTGTGCTTTTATCGATGCAGAGCATGCGTTTGATGCTACCTATGCCGAGAAGTTGGGGGTAGACGTAGACAACTTGCTGGTTTCCCAGCCAGATGCCGGCGAGCAAGCACTCAACATCTGTGATATGCTTGTACGCAGTGGCGCACTTGACGTGGTCGTTATTGACTCTGTTGCTGCACTTGTGCCGCAGTCCGAGCTTGAGGGGGACATGGGAGACAGTGCGATGGGTTTGCATGCACGGTTGATGAGCCAGGCCATGCGTAAGCTTACGGGCACGATCAATCGCACCAAGACGGTGCTCATTTTTATCAACCAGATCCGTGAGAAAATCGGTGTCATGTTTGGTAACCCGGAAACGACAACCGGTGGTCGCGCCCTCAAGTTCTACTCTTCCGTGCGCATGGATATCCGCCGGATTGGTGCGATCAAAGACGGCACTGACGTAGTAGGCAATCGTACCCGCGTCAAAGTGGTGAAAAACAAAGTGGCACCACCATTCCGCCAGGTAGAGTTTGATATCATCTTTGGTGAAGGGATTTCTTCACTGGGTGAGTTGATCGACCTTGCTGTTGACAACGACATCATCCAGAAAAGTGGCTCCTGGTACTCGTACGGCGAACAGAAAATTGGCCAGGGCCGGGATGCTACCAAAAACTGGCTCAAAGAATCTGACAAGCAACGCGAAGAAATCAAAACCCGCGTCAAGCAGATTCTCGGCATGGAGCCGGCACCCGAAGAAAAGCCCATGCCGGCAACCAACGGCAAAGCAAAGCCTGTTGCTGAACAAGGCTAGTGCTTTGCTTCAACATGCTAATGTATCCCAAAGCCGCTTCGAAGCATCGAGGCGGCTTTTTTATTAACTTCCGGTGCCAAATGTTATATCTATGGTAAGAAGTCAGCTTAAACGGATTCACTTTGTAACTCAAAGGCCGCGGCGTCTACAATACAGAACAAACACGTTAATATCGATTGGTTGTGCTAGATCTGGTTGCACGTTCAGGAATTGCACCAATAACTTTCAACTTTAAACCAGCAACCTTCAACAAAAACCAAGTATGCCTAGAAAAGTAGTTGTGGTTGATGGTTGTCGCACGCCCTTCCTGCGCGCCGGCACCAGCTACCTGAATCTGATGTCTTATCAATTGGGAGCGTTTGCCATCAAAGGCTTGCTCTCAAAAACAGGGCTCGTTCCTGAAGCAGTAGATCGTGTGGTGCTTGGGGCCGTGATTTCAAATATCAAAACCCCGAACGTTGCACGAGAAGCCGCATTGACGGCCGGCATCCCCAATACGACGCCATGCCACACGGTCTCTCAGGCATGCATCTCTGCCAATCGTGCAATTGCTGACGGATACCTCGAACTCATGACGGGCCGGGCTGACGTAGTGATTGCAGGCGGGGTTGACAACACATCCGATACGCCCATTCAGTTTCGGAAGGCCATGCGTAATAAGCTGTTTAAAGCGCAAAAGCTGCGTGGCATAGGGGATACGTTGAAATTTGTCTTTTCACTCAGGCCGGCAGATTTTGCGCCTGAGCGCCCCAAGGTTGCGGAGTACAGTACCAACCGCGTGATGGGGCAAGACTGTGATATCATGGCCGCCCGCTTTGAAGTCTCCCGCGAAGCACAAGACGCGTATGCTGTTCGCTCGCATCAGCTTGCCGCCGCTGCCCATGAAGCCGGCCATCTGCAGGAAGAAATGGTTGACGTTGCCCTTGCTCCCAAGTTTAAGCCCATCGACAAAGACAATGGGATTCGAGAGGATTCCACCCTGGAGAAAGTGCAGCGATTACGGCCGGCCTTTGATCGGAAATTTGGTACCCTCACTGCTGCCAACTCTTCATTCCTCACTGATGGTGCAGCCGTAACCTTGCTAATGACGGAGAAGAAGGCAAAAGCACTTGGGCTTGAGCCGAAGGCTGAAATAGTAGACTATGCGTTTACCGGGCAAGATCTGGACGATGAGTTACTGCTTGGTCCAACGTTCGCTGTTTCGGAGGTATTGAAGCGTAGAAAAATGCAGCTCGATCAGTTTGATGTGATCGAATTCCACGAAGCATTTGCCGGCCAGATTTTGTCGAATATCGCGGCGCTTTCTTCTGATGAATTTGCCAAAACGCACCTGGGTCGTAAAGCTGCAGTGGGGGAGATCGATATGGATAAGTTCAATCTATGGGGCGGCTCGCTTTCAATCGGCCATCCGTTTGGCGCTACAGGCGCTCGAATTCTCACAACCACCGCAAACCGACTGATCAAGGAAAATGGTACCTATGGCTTACTGGCCGCCTGTGCAGCCGGTGCCCACGGGCATGCCATGATTATCAAGCGCTACACCGCCTGATGTACTCCGCCATTTTTGCACAATACCCCCGTTTTTGCACGATACCCTGATTGCCACGCAGTGCCATGCGCATAGAAGACTTTATCCAAACTGAGCAAAAAGATGGTATAACGACCTTTTGGCTCGATCACAAGCTTGAATCGCAAAACATCGTCTCGCCCGAAATCATTGATATCCTTGATCAGGTATTTGCAGCGTTCGAGGCAGATCCTGAAGCCAAGGCGGGTATCATTATTAGCCGCAAAGATAATTTCATTGCGGGCGCGGATATCAAATCCTTTGCCATTGAGAAAAAAGGTGATTTTAGGCCGGCTCAAGAGAAAGGCCACGCGTCGCTTGGTCGGCTTGCAACTAGTAGTAAGCCTGTGATTGCTGCCATTCAGGGAGCGTGCATGGGCCTGGGCACCGAGCTCGCACTGGCCTGCCATGCACGTATTGCTGCCCGGGAGCCATCGACAAAGTTTGCATTGCCCGAAGTGCGACTTGGCTTGCTGCCTGGTGGGGGCGGCACTCAGCGTCTGCCGCGGTTGGTGGGCATCCAGCGGGCGCTCGACATGATGTTGACGGGTAAAAATATCTATGCATACCAGGCTAAGAAAATGGGACTGGTTGACGAGCTGACGGACAGGCACAAGCTTCATCAGGCGGCAACCATGATGGTGCGCCGTATGCTCAAAAAGCCGCTGGAGCGAAAAAGTAAAAAGTCGCTGTTTAACCGGGCATTGGAAGACACTGGATTAGGGCGCAATATGCTGTTCAATCAGGCCCGTAAGCGAGCGTATAAACAATCGCAAGGCAACTATCCAGCTGTGCCAGCCATTATCGATTGTGTGGAAGCTGGCTATAAAAACGGTATCCGGGCTGGCTATGAGAAGGAGCTTGAGTTGTTTGAGGATCTCATGCTCACGCCCGAGAGCAATGCCATGCGGCATCTCTTTTTTGCGATGACTGCCAATAAAAAAGGGCGATCAACTGAAACGGCAAAACCCGTGCGTCAACTTGCGGTTGTCGGGGGTGGATTTATGGGGAGCGGTATTGCCGAGGTGAGTGTTAGCAACGGCTACGACGTGCTGCTCAAAGACATCAATGCTGATGTGTTGACTGCAGCCCGGAAGCAGATTTGGAAAGGTATTGCCAAGAAGCTGAAGTACAAATCCATTACCAAGGTTGAGTCGGAGCAGGTCATGGGCCGGCTTCAGGGACAGTTGACGTACGATAATTTTGAGCACGTTGATCTGGTGGTTGAAGCCGTTGTGGAGAAAATGGCGCTCAAAAAGAAGATTATTGAAGATATCCAGACGCACGGCAAATCTGAGGTCATTATAGCATCCAATACATCGTCACTTTCAGTCACCGAGATGGCTGAGTTTGCAACAAAGCCTGAGCTTGTGATTGGCATGCACTATTTCTCACCAGTACCCAAAATGCCGTTGCTGGAAATTGTTAAGACACCAAAGACAGCCTCCTGGGTTATCGATACGTGTTACGCATTAGGCGTTGCACAGGGTAAAAACGTGCATAGTTGTGAACGACAGACCAGGTTTTTATGTGAACCGCATCCTTGCGCCGTATATGAATGAGGCGCTGTTGTTAATGGACGAGGGGGTGGGCATGGTTGCCATCGATCGAGCGATGCGAAAACTAGGCTTCCCAGTTGGTCCGATCACACTTTTTGATCAGGTGGGGCTTGATATTGCCGCACATGTGGTGCACAGTTGCGAAAAGATTGTAGCAGGTCGCGAAGGATTTGAAATCAGCAAAAGCGTGGTGAACATGTTTGAGGCCGGCCGGCTTGGTAAAAAGAATAAAAAGGGATTCTACAAATACCATCCTAAAACCGGCAAGCGCGATGTGGCTGATGAGACAGCATATCAGTTTTTCAAAGGCAAAGGGACCAAGGCAATGGATCAGGAAACGATTCAAAAGCGCCTCTTCTTACTGATGCTGAATGAGGCTGTGCTTTGCCTTGAAGAAGGCATCATCGAGTCACCGATGGATGGTGATTTGGGTGCGGTATTTGGCATCGGTTTCTTGCCGTTTACTGCAGGGCCGTTTAAGTATGTTGATCACCGTGGCGCAGATGCCGTGGTCAAGGACATGGAAGCGATGGCTGACAAGTTTGGCCCGAAATACATGCCGGCAGAATCGCTCCGCAAACATATCCATGCAGGTACTACATTTTATTCCTCAGAAGCAGCTTAACCCCAATCGTTGAACAATGCAGGAGAAGACCCAATCGCTCGTCTGGTACAAAGTTCTTGAGCCCAATGAATTACCGGAAGGGCGCGTGAAGCCCGTAACGTGCGCACACAAAACCGTGTGTATGACACGCATGGGGGCATCCTACGGTGCGCTCGATAACCGTTGTCCGCATCAAGGCGGGCCGCTAGGCGAAGGATCTATCGAAAATGGCTTGCTGCGTTGTCCGTGGCATGGCTGGGATTACGATCCACTCTCTGGGAAAGCGCCCGGCTTTGATGACGGCGTAGAAACGTATCCCGTTGAAGTGCGAGACGATGGTGTTTACGTAGGGCTTGTAGAAGAAGCACCGCACGTACGTACGGTCACGGATGTCATGGCGGAAACGATGGTGAATTGGGGGGTTAAGGTAGTTTTTGGAATGGTGGGCCACTCAAATTTGGGATTGGCTGATGCCTTGCGGATGCAGGAAGTAGCCGGTGAACTCGCATATTACGGCATTCGGCATGAAGGGGCTGCATCTTTTGCTGCATCGGCATATGGCAAGCTGACCGGGCGCCCTGCAGCCTGCCTGGCGATTGCCGGCCCAGGCGCTACCAACCTGCTCACGGGTTTGTGGGATGCAAACGTAGATCGCGCGCCCGTACTGGCGCTCACGGGACAAGTTGATACGCAGGTATTAGGGCCCGGCGCGTTTCAGGAGGTTGATCTTATGGCGGCGTACGGTAAAGTGGCGCAGTGGAGTCAAACCGTACTGGATGGTAGCCGGCATGCCGAACTCATGAATCTTGCCTGCAAAAGCGCGATGCTGAATCGCGGTGTATCACACCTTGTCTTCCCTGATGAAGTGCAGACCTTGCCGGCAGCCGAAAACGCAAAAGCAGGTTCGCCAGAAGGGCGCGTAGCCCAGCGAAACATTGCACCACCTGCCGCAGCCATGGCACAGGCGCTCGACCTGTTGCAACATGCGCGGCGCCCCGTCATTATCGTTGGGCACGGGAGCCGGTACAACATGGAAGAAATTACGGCGCTGGCCGAAGTCTTGAAGTGTCCAGTCATTACCACATTCAAAGGAAAAGGGTTGATTTCAGACAACCATCCGCTGGGGTGTGGAGTGCTCGGCCGTAGCGGGACACCCATTGCGAGCTACTTCATGAATGAAGCGGAAGTATTGCTTGTTATGGGGGCAAGTTTCAGTAACCACACCGGCATAACGCCTAAAATTCCAACCATTCAAATCGACTACGATGCCATGGCGCTGGGGCGTTTCCACAGCATCGATGTACCGCTGTGGGGTGAAATTGGTGTGACGGTCCAGTTGCTTAAGCACAATCTGGAGCTAGATACGCTGGTTGCGGAAGACCAGACCGCTGAAATTGCTGATCGGTGGGACATCTGGCGAGAAGAAAAAAATCGACGCCTGCTCGACAGCAGGGGGGAAGGGATCAACTCAGCCGTCATTTTTGCGGCAATGACGAAGCAAGTACCCGACAATGCGATCATCGCGGTTGACGTGGGCAACAACACGTACTCGTTTGGGCGCTACTTCGAGTGCAGCCAGCAATCGATTTTGATGTCCGGGTATTTGGGCTCGATTGGGTTCTCCTTCCCGGCTGCGATGGGCGCTTGGGCAGCAACCCAGGAAGAGGACCCGGCTTATGCAGGCCGGCCTGTTGTTTCAGTGTCCGGTGATGGAGGCTTTGGGCAGTACCTTGCCGAGCTCACAACAGCCGTTAAATACGGGATGAACATCACGCACATTTTGCTGAACAATGCTGAACTTGGCAAAATATCGAAAGAGCAGCGATCAGGTGAGTGGGACGTGTGGCAAACGGCATTGCACAACCCGGATTTCTCGAAATACGCAGCACTTTGTGGGGCACAGGGCATCCGGGTAACACAACCGGAAGAGCTGGAGCAAGCGCTGGTAGAGGCTTTTGCGCACGAAGGCCCAAGCCTGGTTGAGATTATGGCGGATCCGTTGCTGATTTAGCAGCAACTCATTCGAAGCGCTCGTCTTGCTCAAAGGCGGCCAACGCTTCCATCATTTCATCGAACAGCGGATTTGCTTCTTCGAGTGGCGGATCTTCCGGGCCACAGTCGACGGCGTAAATGGGTTCTTTTAATACTACGCTGGCGTGCGATACGGTTTTTGGTATCGTGAAAAGCGTGACCTTATTGGGATCCGCTATTTCGAACAGCGTTTTGATGCCGTCGATGTGTGCCGCGTGGTCACCTTCTGAGTGCGCTGCAAAAATCCGCTTCTGGAAGGGTTGTGCTTTTTTGCGGTGCGCGCTCATGATTTTGTCGGTGTGTTTGATGAGCCGGCCCAACTGGATAGCACCGCCTTTATCCATCCGCGCATAGCGAAAAGGATTGGCGTTGATAAGCGGTTTTTTCTGGTCTAGTCGATACAGCATTTTGGCAACGGGTGTCCGCAGCAGCCGCTCTGCTACTTCACCCCATAACCCGCCAATACCACCGGCAATGTCCAATGCCGCCGAAAAGAGGTAGACGGAGCCCGTAATTCGCTCGTTGGTTGCGGCCGTGTAAAAACTAAGCGCACCGCCGGCCGAGAGCCCCCCGATAGAAATGTGATTTGTGTGCACCTGCGCTTTTTCAATGGCATATGCAATGTTGGCTTTCCAGTCTTTGAGCCGCACCTTGATCATACCTGTTGGATTTTTTAATCCATGACCACGAAGGAGTGGTAAGTACACATTGTAGCCCAGACGGGTATGAAAAAAGTCGGCAATGGCCCGCATGAAGTGAGGGGAGTCGGTTAGGCCGTGAATCAGGATGATTGCTTTATCTGCCGGCCGTTCGTGCTCAAGGATGCGTGGGTGTGAGCCGTCGCGGACAGCAGATGAGGATACGTAACTGAACGTGTTGTAAAAGTCGTTCCACTCATGATCTCGCCCCATATTGCCTCTGCCTGTTGTGTCTAGATAGCGTAGGGTACAAGATCTGAAAAATCAGGAGATGGATCAATAACCGGTCTATGCTGAAGCGCGTTCTGTACGCATTAGCGCGACCATCTTTGGCTAAATGGTTTAGGATATTCCAGGATATGCTGAAACAGAAATGGACAGCACAAAAAATCGCGCTGCCCATCCATCCTGTTTAAAAGCTAAAGCTGTTTTTAAATGTCTTCCTGATCTTTGTCCTCAGGCTCTTCGCCGTTCACCGTGGCTTCTGGTACTTCGTTGTTGTCCAACTGCATACCGTCACCTTCGAGGAAAGGTAACAGGGTGTCTTCGCCTTCGCCGGCGTCGTACTCTGCATACATTGGCGGTAGCTCTTCAGGATTAACGTCGATGTTTGTCTCTTCTAACAACTCTTCATCAATCTCGATTTCTGCCATGCCTTCAAAGTCAACCGGTGCGGTGATTTCTTCTTCGATGCCTTCATTGACTGTATCAAATGAAACCGTAGAATCATCAACTTCACCTTCTGCTACATCAACTGGAATTTCGGTTGTCAGTTCGATGGTGTGCTCGAGTGTATCGTCACTGTTACCAGCGTCAAACGTGACGCGACCACGGTCGATGTCGCGAAGCAACGAACGGCCGTAGACTGCCTGAATGGTCTCCCGGAAGCTGTCGTATTCTGTGTCACTCAGGGTATCCCGGTGGCGCGCATACGCAGCTAACATGGTCATGGGATGTTCGCCGCTGAGCAGGTTTTCTGCAGCCTCAAGGTTTTTGGCATCCAGTTCTGCCGTCATTTCAACAACTGAAAGGGTCACTGAAGCGAGTACGTCAGGATCTGAATTGTGGCCCAACGCAGCAACCTGGGCAACTACCTGACCAGCTTCTTCGAGCTTTTTCCGGATCTCCTCAGCCTTTCTTCGTTCTTCGTGTACGTGCATGAGGTAGTTGCCGGCCTCCGCGAGTGAGGCGTTTTCAGACAGCGCTTCCATGTCGAATACGTCGCCGGCTTCAGAGATGGCAGCAAAGGTGTCCGTTACAACCTTGCGCGCTGCCTCCAGTTGGATGCTGGGAATAGGCTCTGGTACAAAGCCGTTTCTCAAAGATTGGGCTGCAGCGTCATATTGATCAGCAAACTCTTGAAAGATTTGTTCAATATTGGAAAGCTGTTTTTTAAGCGGATCGCGTTCTTCTTCAAGTTCGTGCATGATATTCATCGCGTTGAAGTCCAACTGGTCGGGTTTTGATTGGCTAAAAAAGGGAGGGGCGATGCAGCATAGTATGATGCTATCAATCAAATCGCCATAAATCCTTCGTTGCGTCTCAAAATGTTGGCGAAGACTGATGCAATTATTTAAATGGCAACTCCCGTGCCATAAACGCTGATGGAGCCGGCTGATGGGGAGTGCAGGTGAGAGGTGGTACAGTACCCGTACATTCGAGCGTAAGCTCATTTAGGAATATTTGATGGTAACCGGCTAAAATACATTCAAACTGTAACCTGCAACTTTCAACCAAAAAAATAAGTCCTGAAGGATTTATTTGTTTTCACCCGATCATGGACCTACGCCGGCCCGGTCATCTGCCAGGTCTTTTTGGTAATTAAACACGCGGCTTAGCGTAATGAAGCCGTTTAGATAGCGGCCTTGCTCTGTGTGTAGATTACTGCGCAGTTTTACAATAAAAAGTTTGTACTCACTTTTTGCACTGCCTGTGAGCGGGGTGTCTAGATCTGAGGCTGCCACGTAATGCACGCGCACGTTGGCCTCGAAGTGCAGCGAGTCGCCATTGGGGAATATAAAAGGAATGGATTGCCAGTCGCTACCGGTGTCCAGGTCGTCGATGTCATTGCAGTCGACTGTATTTTTTGCTGGTTCGTCGAGGTCACATTTGGGTACATTGCCAAACGCGCCGGCAGATTCAAAATCTGAAATGTTGGGTTCAACACTACCGTTAGCGATCCATTGGGCCGGCGTGGTGCGTTCGTCGAAAGACAGCAATTTGGCAGTTTCTAATACACGCCGGGCAACGCCGCTGCCCATTACTTCGAGTTCGTCGTCAATTTGTTTGGCGTACGACTGGGTGTGGCTTTGCAACTGGTTGAAAGACAACAACAGCGTGATTGCAAGCGCCATGATTGCAAAGAGTGTTTGTTGCATCTAGCTGGGTACGTCAGGGATTTAGAGGGTCTGGGATAGCGCAGTAGCTATAGGGATATGCGATCCTGATGACAGTCTAACGCGGTCCCGTGGTGTTGGGCCGGGACCGCGTATCTACTGCCTGATAGAAAGTTAATCTGATAAATCTAGTTACAGCCGGCAGTGTACACGTGCGCCATTTTCCAGTACAACGAGTCGTTTGTGTAGATTTCTACATCAATTTCAGTCACATGACCTGGTACATTGGAAATGGCTACTGTTTCGATGGAAAGTTCGCGATCTTTGTTTGGTAATCCAATCGTACGCGATTCCTGTGCAACCCCTGTGTCGATGGTCATCGTCACCGTGCGGCCGTCGTCGTCTTTATCATACATCACAAAGTCTACGTAAACCGTACGAGGTGATGTTGACGCTGGGATGGTGAACGTTTCGGTATGCCCGTAATGGTACATGCGCATATCCAGGTAGCGGCCTTCGCTAAAGTGTGCGCCTGGAATACGACGGTGTGCATAAACCACAAAGCCGCGCGCGCCATTGCCTGAGCCCGTGTCCACATCGACTGTGATACCGGAAGTAGGCATCAGCGGTGTTTCAAAAATGCCCATGGAGTGGTCGCCAGAAGCTGTTGGGTTTTCCAGGGTTGTATCCTGGCCGGCTACGGTTTCAAAGGTCACATCATCAATTCTGTTTGTCCGGCCGCCCACCTGTGCTTTCAAAAAGCGAATTTGGGCTGTGTCGGCAAGCGCGATGGTTGTACCGTTGTTCAGGAGCGTACCATTGTCGCCCATGCCAATACCCTGGATTTCCACAAAGTTGGCACCCGTTGATGAGCCACAGGAATATTTCCAGTCTGTAGTTGGCTCTGTGTATGACACAAACATTTTTTCCATCGAATGCACAGCGTCTCCGTACATGCCGCGTACTTCAAGCTTTACGATGTCGCCATCTGAGGCGCCCATGGGTGTTGCGCGAATCTCGTAGGTGCCACCCTGGAACGAGCCGTGGTCATAACCCGCAGGGTTAAGGGCACCATTTTTATATCCATCAAATGCAGCGAGAACTGAATCACGTGGTCCGCCAATTTTCTCTGCCCGCCGCTCAGCAATTGAAAACGCCGACATGGCGATTTCCTGCGCGATGTAGTCTTCCTGGTATTCTACTTTGGTGTGTTCAGTTTGTGATTGAGCGTCTGATGTAGCACCTTGCTTTACCATTACAAAAAGCATGGTTGCTACCACCACGACGGCTATACCTTTGCCCATGATAGTTGCATATTCGATGAGGCAAGTTTCCAGTTGACCAGGCGGGTTTTGCACAAGCTGGCCAGGTCGCAACGGGTCTGGTCCTCGGGTTATTCAATAAAGAACAGGTCTGTTGCAATTGGCGAATTGCCTGAATACGCAATTCTGGAGAGCGGGAGTAACAATTGCAATGCCCTGAGAAGAAAAGGGTACCGTGATAGTGTAGGGAAAATCACGGTATAACATATAGCGCCTTTGGCGCATAAAGACTACCGCAAAAAGCACGAAGTTAGATTGTACTTAATAGCGGCGGATATTGATTGTTGAGCCCCAGTTAAATTCGCGCAGATACGCGTTGCCCGATACATTAGGCATGGCCAGCGTAAAGGCTACCTGTAGAAAAGCCGTCTGCGATTCATTGACCACAACCTGTCCCTGGTCGTTAAGGGTATTGATTCGGAAGTAAGAAATCCATTGCGGGCCTTTGCCCATCTCATTCCAGGCGGAGAATACACCGGGCGATTGTTCTTCACGATAATACCGCGTCAGTTCATAGAGCTGGATCGTTGTATCCGGCAGGGTGAGCACGTCAGATGAGTCGAGCGTATACCTTGTTTCGACACGAATGGAATCAACACTCAAGGTCAACGGGTCGATATTCAATGTGTCACGAAAAAGTGTGATCGACTTGGTGTTTAACCCTTCGTATGAAAGTGCCGAAAAATGTGCTTCACTATTTTCGATGTTGGTGCCTGTGAGGCTCAAGTCACCTTCTAGCCACTCTGCAAAATCCAGTGAGAACTTTTTGGAAGAGTAGACGATGTTCTGCTCCAGATTAAAATCTGTTGATCGCTGCTGGATCGTGAACAGCAGCAAAATGACAACGCCGGCAATCATGATTGCGATGATGTTATCAAAAATAGAAAGCATGGGTTGGCCTGTTGCACGCGGGTATTAACGACTTAATTTCGTCTCACTTGCAGCCGTTTGCTAAAGCATTTTGTAAGCGTGGCGTTGCAGTCTTTGGCGCAAAGATTTTTGAAAGCGACCAAACCTTCAGAATAGACGGCAAATCTCAGGTTCTTATCCCGCTAGCCAATCAAAGAATGCGTTTTATAACGGCTTCGATCGTCTTTAAAACAGCTTCAGATTTTTTCTGATTTAGCGCATCCGGATGCGGTGGAGCAAAGCGTCGCGCGTCGTTGTCGAAATATTTGCCAGAGGCGTTGTGAAAGGTGTCAGCAAGCGCTGCTTCTACGATGATATTTGCTCCAATCCGGATGTCGCTACCTTCGATGCCAAATGCCTCTTTGACCATTTTTGTGGCAAGCAGCGAACCCGGGTTGAGTGCAATAAATGCCGGCCCATCTTCCATTGTCTGAGCCATCAGGGCCGTCCACATAGTGATGGCCAATTTGCTCTGTGCATAGGCCGCATTGTCCGGGAGCTGTTTGCTCCCGGCCAGAGCATCCAGGTCAACGGGGGCCTGGGCAGCAGAGGACAGGTTCACTACGCGCCCGGTGGTATCCATCATCGGGAGAAGTTTTTGTGTAAGCACGTACGGTGCGATGGTGTTCACCACAAACCGCACATCCAGATTGTCTCCGGTAATGGGGCGGCTCGTGCGATAGACGCCGGCGTTATTGATCAGCACATCCAGTCTGCTGTGTTTGTCTGAAACGTCCGCAGCAAGCGACAGCACGTCATCCATGTTAGCAAAATCAGCAATGAATCCCTCAACACGACCTTCGCCCGGGACTGCCTCAAGTTCAGCTTGAATTGTAGCCAATTTGCCCGGGTTGCGACCATGGAGAAGGACATGATGCCCTTTTTCTACCAGGAGCTTTGCTGCAACGCTGCCAATACCATCTGTGGCACCCGTCAATAAAATGGTCTTCTGCATATTCGTGTCAGGTTTATCTGGTTGTGCTTACGATGAAAACGCCGGCAGGATGTCTTCTGCCAACTGATGCATCGTGTGCGCAATATCGTTTTGGTTGAAACGCAAGTTGATAGCAATGTGGTTGAGTCCGATTGCTTCCAGGGCTTGCAAGTAATCGAGTAGAGCACGAGTGCCGAGTCTGAAGCCAAGGTGTATGGGCTGGGGTGCTGCAGCCGGGTCATCTACGAGATCTACGTACAAGGGCTGCATGACAGGTTGTGGAGGGCGACCTGCTCTTGCAACACGATATCGATACTCGCCGATGGTATGTCGCTGGATGGCAGCGCTGCGCGGGTAGATCATCCAACCGTCGCCGTGGTTTGCAATCCACTCCTGGGTTTGTTGGCTGCCGCCGGTAATCAATAGCGGCAGGGTGCCGGCGGTTGGCTTGGGAAGCATATCCATTTGTCCGTTCAGCGCCCCGAAGGCATTGTCGATGGCTGGGTAATCAGCGGCTACCTGGCGGATGTAATCAAAACTCGACCGAAAGCTTTCCCCGCGCGTTGCAAAGGGTTTATCCATGGCAGGGTACTCAGCCGGCCGATCCCCTGAAGCTACACCCAATAGCAGTCTGCCGCCCGACAATACATCGGCACTTGCCGCTGCTTTGGCCACATGCGCCGGATGGCGAAGCGGTAAAATGATGCTTGCCACGCCAAGCGCAATACGCGAGGTGTTAGCCGCTAGGTAGCCGAGGTAGACAAACGGATCGTAAGGCTGGCCGGCATCACCGAACGAGGGGACGTTAAATGGCACATCACGCAGCCACACTGCTGCAAACCCCAGTTCTTCAGCGAGTTGAACGCGCGCGAGGTGGTCCTGCATCGTAGGCACTGGACCTGTAGCATACTGCTCGATCGGTACGACAAGGCCTACCGACAGCTTGTTGAACCGAAAGGTGCTGCTGTATGCTTTGTTGAGCGCGGTGAAGCTGCCCTGGGCTTCTTTTGTTTGTTCATCCATCACGTTGAGCGCCTAAGCACTGTAGTACAGGGTGTTGAGGAGGAGCTAGCTTACACGCAGTACATTTTTCCCGATAACGCGCCCACTTTCTTGTGCTTTATGGGCTGCTGTGAGCGTGTCGACATCCATTCGGCCGAGGTTGTTGGTCACCGTCGATTGAAGGGTGCCGGCATCAAGCATTTCCGAGACCCGGTTCAGCAATTCGTGCTGTTTGATCATGTCGGATGTCTCAAACATGGATCGCGTGAACATGAGCTCCCAACTGAAGGTCAGGGCTTTGCCTTTGCCGGCCTTGATGTCCAGCGTTTCCGGGTCATCAATGAACACAACGTGCCCCCGGGGCGCTATGAGTTCCAGGATGGCCGGAAAGTGTTGATCCGTTGCGTTGAGTGCCGCAACATAACGCGGGACAAGATCCAGTTCGTTGAGCTGGTCGGTCAGTGATTCACGATGGTTGATCACATGATCCGCGCCCATCTTTTTTGTCCAGGCTTCTGTTTCCGGGCGAGAAGCTGTTGCAATCACCGTGAGTCCTGTTAGTTTTTTAGCGAGTTGGATGAGGATTGAGCCTACACCGCCCGCGCCTCCGATGATGAGTAACGATTCGCCATGGCCATCATTTTCTTTGAATCGAAACGAATCAAATAAAATCTCCCAGGCCGTGATCGAGGTCAGGGGCATACCTGCTGCTTCAGCAAAATCCAGGGAAGCAGGCTTGTGGCCAACAATGCGCTCATCAACGGCGTGGAGTGCTGCGTTTGTACCAGGACGGGTAATGTCGCCGGCATAGAAGACTTCGTCACCGACCTTGAATTTGGTTACGGCTGAACCTACAGCTTTCACGATGCCTGCAGCGTCATAACCAAGAATGGCCGAGCTTTCCGCTGGCGGTCTGTTGGCGCGGAGTTTTACGTCTACCGGGTTGACTGAAATACCTTTGACCTCCACAAGTAGATCGCGTGGCCGAAGGGTTGGTGCAGGGGCTTCAAATTCGATCAGGGCGTTGGGCTCGGAAATTGGGCCGGCCTGCGTGTAGCCGATTGCTTTGTTGCTCATTTATGTTGATGCCTTTTGCGGCAGCGTTGACTTTTATGTGTTGTCGGGTTTATTTACTGCCCCAACGATACGCAGGAAACCCAAATATTTACAAGTACATACAAACTTTGCAGGTACTTACGTTTTTGTAAGTATTGGGTAAATGAGGTTATTATGGCCCGTACAAAAGAAAAAAAATTTCATGAACCTTTTGGTTGCTCTGTTGAAGCAACCGTGTCGGTCATTGGTGGCAGGTGGAAGCCTGTTATCATTTTCCATCTCTTGCAACACAACGTTTTGCGATTTAGCGAATTTAAACGGAGCATTCAGGGGATTACCGAGCGAATGTTAACCAACCAGCTTCGTGAATTGGAACGCGATAAGATTGTATCGCGAAAAGTCTTTGCTGAAGTGCCGCCGCGCGTCGAATATGCCCTTACCGAACACGGTCGGACACTGGAGCCCATCATGATTGCGATGCGTGAGTGGGGGGCAGACCACATGCTGGTCAAAGACAGTGTTGCTTGAGAAGGCGTAATGATACCGGTGGGGATTTGCGAGAGCAACAGACCTATCTAACAAAAGCTGTAAATAGAAAAAGGACAACCCATTTTGGATTGTCCTTTTTTAGTAGCGGGGGTGGGATTTGAACCCACGACCTCCGGGTTATGAGCCCGGTGAGCTACCAGCTGCTCCACCCCGCGATGTATTTTTTTGAAGTCACCGTACAACCCGCTACTTCCCATTCGGATCCCGATGAATTTAAAATATATTTGCTGCGAACTTTTACGGGTAACGTAGCGCCTTAATTTGTTCAGTAGTACCTTCCGTACTTCGAATCATTCGCTTGAGACATCTGGTACCTGTTAATCTTTGAACGCACACTTTTTCATACATGGCGATTTTGCATCCCTTTCGCGCCCTCCGGCCGGTGCCTGCCAAGGCAGCCGAAGTAGCGTGTGTACCCTATGATGTCATCAATACCAAAGAAGCACGGCAACTTGCTGCCGGCAAACCCCTGAGTTTTCTACACGTCATCCGCCCGGAGATCGATCTTGATGCCGGCATCGATGAACATGACGATGCCGTTTACGAGAAGGGGGCTGAGAATCTCAATGCATACCGAAATGGCAGCAATGCCATCCAGGAGTCGCGTCCCGCGCTGTATGTCTACCGGCTCATCATGAATGGCCGTTCGCAAACAGGAGTTTACGGATGCGTGGCGGTGTCGGATTACAACGAAAACGTGATCTCTGAAGCACGAGAAAACCCGGCCCGATAAAGAAGCAGATCGCACGCGGCATATTGTGACGCAAAAAGCACACGCCGAACCCGTGATGATTACGTTTCGGGATCACGGTGCAGTGCAGGAGATCATTGAGGAGACGCAGGACGCGGAGCCCTTGTATGATTTCAAGGCGCCCGATGGCGTGCAGCATACCATATGGCGCGTTGCAGAGACCGAAGAGCTGGTAGATGCATTTGATGAGTTGGAAGAGCTCTACATAGCAGATGGTCATCACCGATGTAAAGCAGCTAGCCTTGCAGCAAATACACTGTCCGATGGATCTGTAGGGGAGGAGCGTAACTTCTTTCCCGCTGTGCTATTCCCGATGAGCGAAATGGCCATTCTGGCGTACAACCGCATCGTCTACAAGCTGCCCCAAGGTGCGGAAGCTTTTCTGGCTTCTGTGAACGATGCGTTGGGCCTGGTTGAAACCAATGAAGCGGTGCCGGCTGATGCGGGTAGCATTTGCCTGTATGTTGGAGGGAAATGGTACAGTGTCACCCTGCCCGCTACCGGGCGCGGAAGCGTTGCAGATACACTGGATGTGGCCAGGCTTGGCGAACACCTGCTCGAACCACTACTCGATATCCACGATCCAAGAACCGATCCCAACATGTACTTTGTCGGCGGGATCCGTGGAACCGATGAGCTTGAGCGGTTGGTAGATGCCGGCGAAGCTGCATTGGCCATTTCGATGTATCCGACAAGCATTGAGGAATTGCTCGATGTATCCGACGCCGGCCTGCTGATGCCGCCAAAATCTACCTGGTTTGAGCCGAAGCTGCGAAGCGGCCTTCTGGTTCACCTGATGGATTAATTTCTCCCGTTTACTTTTTGCGCATTCGGTGCGGCTGGTCAGGTAAGTTTCAGAGGTGATCTTACCAGCTGCGCGAATCGTTGCAGGTTTTTCTACCGTCACAAAAAGTCGTTGCTGCGCCGGGCCCGCAGGGTGCTGCGCAAGGCGGCTTATCACACATAGACACGTACAATTAATCATGACTACAACGCCAACGTTGCGTCGATTTAATTTCTCTGCCGGCCCTGGTACGTTGCCCGAGGCGGTATTGAATGAAGTGAAAAACGAAATCCCGGTTTACGAAGGCATCGGGTCGTCCGTGATGGAAATCAGTCACCGATCCAAAACGTACACGGAGATCGCGGAGTCGGCCCGGACGCGGCTTAGAAAATTGCTCGGGTTGGGACGTGAATGGCATATTTTGTTTCTGACAGGTGGTGCTTCTACACAGTTTTACCAGGTGCCATTAAACTTTTTGCCGGCTGACAAAAGTGCGGATTACCTTGTCACGGGCACATGGTCTGTCAAAGCGGTGAAAGAGGCAAAGATGATCGGTGGCGTCAACGAAGCCGCGTCGAGCAAAGACAAAAATTTCTCGTACATACCAGCAGCAGATACCTGGCAACTCGATCCCAATGCTGCGTACGTGCACTACACATCGAACAATACCGTTTGTGGTACCCAGTTTCACGAGGAGCCTGACGTTGCTGCGCCGCTGGTATGCGACGCATCGAGTGACTTCCTGAGCCGAAATCTTGCACTGGACCGGTATGGACTGATTTACGCCGGCGCGCAGAAAAACATCGGGCCGGCCGGGGTGACCGTCGTGCTGGTGAAAGATGCGTTTCTTGCATCGCGCAAAAGCGGATTGCCAACCATCATGGATTACGGCACGCACGCAGAAAAGCTCTTTAATACGCCGCCCGTATTTGCCGTATACATGGTGGAAAAAGTACTGCGCTGGTTGGAGGGCAAAGGTGGAATTGAAGGGATTGAGCAGGTTAATAAAGAAAAAGCAAGCCGGCTGTACGGGCGAATCGATGCCAGTGATTTTTACCGGGGCACAGCGGCGGTAGATTCGCGGTCGATCATGAATGTCACGTTCCGCTTGCCTTCAGAGGAATTAGAAGCTGCGTTTGTGGCTGCTGCTGAAGAAGAAGGGTTGTCTGCATTAAAAGGACATCGCTCTGTTGGTGGCATCAGGGCATCAATTTACAATGCCTGTCCGCTCACAGCGGTTGATGCGCTCATCGCCTTTATGGATGAGTTTGAGCGCAAAAACGGCTGATACGTAGGTTCTTTAAAAAGAATCCTTGTTTACTATACCAGATGGTTACTATTATGCCAGTGTACGCGTTGGCTCCACCAGTTGCGCGTACGCTGGTATATCCCGCTATTGATTCTCGCGCATAGACTGTATCACTATGGCAGTAACCGTAGGCGTACCCCGTGAAACCACCGCCGGGGAGAACCGCGTTGCCCTCGTGCCGGACGTTGTCAGCCGGCTGAAGAAAAAAGGGCTAGGCATACTTGTTGAAAAGGGCGCAGGTGACGCTGCATTTTACGCAGATGCAGCTTTCGAAGCCCAGGGGGCAACCCTTGTTGATCGTAAGGGCGCGTTTGGTGCTGATATCGTCTTGAAAGTGCAGCCACCAACCAGCGAAGAAATTGGCCTCTTCAGGCAGCAGGGGGTATACATTGGGATGTTGAGTCCGCTGGATAACCCCGAGATTGCAGCCGCCCTTGCAAAGCAGCAGGTCACTGCGTTGAGTATGGAGTTGGTGCCCCGTATTTCGCGTGCGCAAAAAATGGATGCGCTGTCGGCGATGAGCGCTGTTGGCGGTTACCTGGCCGTTTTGAAGGCTGCAAATGTGTTGCCCAAGTTTTTCCCGCTGTTGACAACCGCAGCAGGTACCGTGAAGCCGGCCAATGCACTTGTGTTGGGCGCCGGTGTCGCCGGCTTGCAAGCCATTGCAACAGCGCGCAGATTAGGTGCCCGCGTTTCGGCGTACGACATCCGTGATGCGGTGCGGGAGGAAATTCAGAGCCTTGGGGCCACATTTGTTGAGCTTGAACTCGAAGCGCAAGACGACAAAGATTCCGGTGGATACGCCAAGGCCCTTGCTGAAGAAAAGCAGAAGCGCCAGGTAGAACTGCTTGTGCCGCATATTGGAAAAGCAGACGTTGTGGTGACCACGGCATTGATTCCAGGCCGGCCGGCACCTTTGCTTATCTCAGAAGACGCCGTAAAAGCGATGAAGCCCGGATCGGTTATCGTGGATATGGCTGCGCAGAACGGTGGGAATTGCGCCTATACCGAAACGGGCAAAACCGTTGTGCAGCAGGGCGTCACCATCATTGGTACCACCAATTTTCCTTCTGAAATGGCCGTCCACGCCAGCCAGATGTATGCCCGTACACTGATGGCAATGGTATTGGAGTTTTATGGAGAAGATGGCTTTGTACACAACTTTGAAGACGAGATTTCAAAGGATCGTGCGTCACCCACAATGGCGAAGTCATCAACGAGCGTGTTAAAGGCCTGTTAGCTGGGTAGTCTTTAAATATTGTTTTGCAATAACTTACCTGTCGTTAGATAAAGTTATGCTGGAGAATCTGATTGTATTTGTTTTGGCCTCATTTATTGGTTTTGAGGTTATCAGTAAAGTACCACAGACATTGCATACACCGCTCATGTCGGGGGACCAATGCTATCAGTGGGATTACGATTGTTGGCGCCCTGATGGCTGCTGCGATGGTAGGGGGAGACTGGGCAAAATGGCTTGGTTTTGCTGCTTTAATTGTGGCTGCCATCAACGTGGTGGGGGGATTTTTGGTTACTGATCGCATGCTCCAGATGTTCAAGAAGAAGACCACCGAAAAATCTTCCTGAACCCGTTGGGGCATTACGGTGCCTGGACCCGTCCTGCGCTACAAGAGATATTTAGAGTACCTGAATTATGATTGCTACCCTCATTGATCTGGCCTATCTGGTTGCAGCCTCGCTATTCATCGTTGGTATGAAACGGCTGCAGTCGCCGGCGACCGCCCGGCAGGGCAACAGGTTGTCTTCCATCGCCATGCTGATAGCTGTTGTTGCTACACTGTTTGTGGCAAAAATCCTGACGCCGGTTGAAATGCTGCTCGGGATTGTAATTGGCGGTGGACTTGGCGCAATCATGGCCCGTCGCGTTGAAATGACGTCGATGCCTGAAATGGTAGGTATACTCAATGGATGGGCGGTATCGCCTCTACCTTTGTGGCCAGCGCCGAACTCGCGCGGTACCTTACCCTTTCTGAAAACACAGCCTCCACGCTTGCATCTGTGCCGTTTGATGTGCCCATCGGTATTACTATTCTCCTCAGTATCCTCATTGGTACAGTTACGTTCTCGGGGAGCTTTGTCGCTGTAGGAAAGCTAAGTGGCAAAATAAGCGGGAATCCCATTTCTTTCCCGGGTATGCGCTTTTTGACGATTTTGTTGGCAGCAGCAGCCATTGGATGTTTTGTAGTTGTGTCAATGAATGCCGGCGCTTTTCCTGCTGAAACACAACCTGTACTCTGGTGCGCCATTGCCCTGGTATCGGTTGCTTTTCTGTTGGGCATTTTGTTGGTGATTCCTATTGGCGGAGCAGACATGCCCGTTGTGGTCGCGCTGCTGAACTCGTACTCCGGACTCGCAGCTGCTGCTACCGGGTTTGTGCTCGATAATACAGCTTTGATTGTGAGTGGGGCGCTGGTAGGTGCTTCGGGTCTGATCCTTACCAAAATCATGTGCGATGCCATGAACCGTTCGCTGCTGAACGTGTTGATCGGCGGCTTTGGTGGCGATGAGGCCGGCGCGGTTGAGGGCGGCACCTCCATGGACGGGAAGTCGATCACCGAAACATCTGCTGAAGACGTCGCAATTATGATGACCTATGCAGAGCAGGTTGTTGTCGTGCCAGGATATGGTATGGCCGTTGCGCAGGCCCAGCACCAGGTGCGTGAGCTCGCTGATTTATTACAGGCCAAAGGCGTCCGTGTAAAATACGCAATTCACCCGGTTGCAGGCCGTATGCCGGGGCACATGAACGTACTGCTGGCTGAAGCCAACGTGCCGTATGATCATCTGTATGAAATGGATGACATTAACGGTGATTTTGATACGACGGATGTATCACTGATCATCGGTGCAAACGACGTAGTAAATCCGGCTGCCCGTCACGACAAGTCCAGCCCGATTTACGGCATGCCGATTCTAAACGTCGATAACTCGCGCAATGTAGTGGTCCTGAAGCGGAGTATGCGTCCCGGCTATTCTGGCGTGCAGAACGAACTATTCTTCCACGACAACACGCGTATGCTTTTTGGTGATGCAAAAGACTCTATTACAGCACTTGCCAACGAAGTCAAAGAACTCGAATAAGTCATCGTAATTCAGGTCATGCGCTACATATCCAGTCGGGTACGCGTCAAAATTTGTTGTATTTCGAGCCTGGCTGAAGCGCATTTGGCCATCGCAGCCGGCGCCGATGCGTTGGGCCTGGTATCGGCCATGCCGAGCGGGCCCGGGGTGATTGAAGAGGCAGAAATACGTGCAATTTCAGATGCAATTGCACCACCCGTGGCCACGTTCCTGCTTACCAGCGAAGTTGAGGCAGCACCGATTATTGAGCAACAAAAACGTTGTGCAACGAGTGTGCTGCAATTAGTGGATCATGTTGTACCAGAAGAGCAAGCAGCACTGCGCAAATTATTGCCGGGCATCAAAATTGTACAAGTAGTTCATGTAGTAGATGACAATGCGGTGACACAGGCCGTTTCGTATACTGATCATGTTGATGCCTTGCTGCTCGATTCCGGAAATCCCAATCTTTCCGTGAAAGAGCTCGGCGGCACAGGGCGGACGCACAATTGGGAAGTCAGCAGGGAGATTGTACGGCGTTCGACAGTGCCCGGTATTCCTGGCAGGCGGACTCAAACCTGCCAACGTGGCGGAAGCCGTCGACTATGTGCGGCCTTTTGGGCTTGATATATGTAGTGGGGTCCGTTCAAACGGTGCGTTAGATAAAGAAATACTGGAGGCCTTTTTTTCGGCCATCCCGTAAAATCAAATCATAACAGGTGAAGTATGGCTACGCTCATCGTGACGAATGGTAAAAGTGGTGTAGATAGTATTCGCGCTGCCGGCATTGAAGAAGAGATTTTTTCGTGGGACGATATGTTACACGACGGACCGGTGCCGGGTGGGTATGAACTCGCTGTCTTGTCTGAATTGCGCGCCCCGCTTTCTCGCGTCAGTTGGTGATCAGTCGTTTGAGGGCATTCATGCGTCGTTTGTTAAACGAAATGAGCAACTGTTAGGCTGTCGCTCGTTTGACGAATTGGTGCTGTTTTTCGAGCACGACCTGTACGATCAACTGCAATTGCTGCAAATACTCTATTTACTGGGTCACGAAGTTTCATACACTGGGCGGATCACCATGGCCGAGCCGCCAACGTACATCGGGTACTGTACGCCTGAGGATTTACGCAAGGCGTATGAATCGCGAATACCTGTTGACGAAGCTGGCATTGATGCTGCCACGAAGTACTGGGAAGCATTTACATCAGAATCGCCCCAAAAGCTGGGCGAAATGTTGCGGTATGAGACGCCGCTTTTACCGCACATGCACGCAGCGATGCTGCGGTTGGCAGAAGCTTTCCCGAACGTTGATACCGGCCTGTCACGGACCGAACATCAGATCCTTTCGCTGCTTGCAGAAGGCCCGAAAAATGCCGGCATCCTGTTTCAAAAAAACCAGGAAGCGGAGGAAGCTATGTTTATGGGTGATTGGTCGTTTATGCTGTGTTTGGGCACGCTGTGTGAAGGCAGGCAACCTCTGGCACAGGTTGTGTCAAATGGAGTAAGCTGGCCACCCGGAGAACGTCCTTCGTATCCACATATCCTGAAGCTGTCCTTCCAGCTCACGCCGGCTGGCCGCGACGTACTGGTCGGCGAAATGCAACGCATGAACTACATCCCCATCGACCGCTGGATCGGCGGCACACACCTCTCCGTAGCACAGACCTGGTTCTGGCATCCGGAAGAGTTCAGGTTTGTCGGATAAGTAAGTGCCGATTGTCGAATGCCGATTGTCGAATGTGTCCAGCATGGCGCCATCCCTCGCACAGGTCATCCTGAACAACGCGAAGGATCTCTCCATGAACAGCATCATCTCTCGCACATGTCATCCCGAGCCTGGCGAAGAATCTGGTTAAGCACTACGACCGAGGTGTCTGAGGTAACCAATCAAGCGCAACGCGCTCCCAGATGACGTGAAAGGCAACAGTGTGTCTGTAACCCTTAACCTTTTTGCATCGACGGCTCTTTCTCCGTCTCAGGGGCAGCCTTCTTGGGGGTTGCGCCGGCTTTAGAAGATGCCTGCTTCCTAAACACACTCGGCAGGATGTAACTCAGCATCATAAACACAATGCCAAAGCCGAGGAACAGCAGGATGCGGAGCAGCGGCTCCACTTCGTCCAAATCGACCAGGAAGAGCTTCAGCACAACAAGCGCGAGCGTACTAAACGCAGCAAGGCGCAGCCACTTACTGTTTTGGCGCATGGCAAGCAGGAAAAGGACCACGCCATAAATACCCCACGAAACGGTAACCAGCGCAGCGCCATTGGACAGGATGCTGGGTTCTCTGTACAGCCAGAACAGGAAAAGTAAATGCGCGATGGTCGCATAACTGATCTCCAACCATTTGCGCTTCTGCATAAACGTCATGCTGGCGCCGAGCGCAATGACAATGAGTTCGCTGAGTCCAGGCGCATTCAGGTACGGCGTCCCGGTTGTTGGAATTGTTGTGAGCCGTTGCAGTACCCAGAAACACAGGAAGCCAAATAAAGCGTGTGAGGCGACGGAGAACAGTTTTGTCCTTCATAGACTGCGCTACCATGCGGATCAGCACTGCCTGGGCAAGCAGTGCTACAAGCAAAGCGTGTCCGTTGTAGAGCAGGAAAAGGCCTAAGGTTAGAAAGATAGATGACGTAAGCCCCTGCATCTGGGCGAGGTGGTTGAGGTCTTTCCGCTCTTTACCGCGGATGTACAGGTAAAGAAAACCGTAGATCGAACTGGCAAGCAACGCAATCCAGCCCCAGAGACTATCTGAAAGGTCCCAGATTAGCATCGACATGCCCATTGTCAACAACGGGGTTGAAACGGACAATGGGAGGGCAGGGTGGTTGAAGAAATACCCCACCGTTTTTACGGGTGGTGGCGCCGGCCATTTAGCCGGGTTGTATGCGCGCAGCATGCCGCGCACGACAGGCATCATCCAAAAAAGAACCCAGGCGAGGATAATGGCCGCCTGCAATGTCCAGCGTTCTGTGGCAACAGATTGAAAGCCAAATCCAAAACTGAAAAAACAGAAGAGGATGATGAGCCAGGCCCCAAAAAATGACACAAACAGCAGGCTGCGCCAGCCCCTGAACCAATACATGGCGCCGGCAGCAACGAGGATGAGTGAGGTATACGAGACGAGAACAAACAGGTAATCGCCGCTTGATTGCAAAATAAAGGGCGTCGCAAGGCCACCAAGGGTCGCCAATATGGCCAAAATGGAGTCATCCCGCCTGGCAGCCAATGGAAACGACAGGATGGTAATCAGCAGCATGCCGGCAAAAGCAATCCATGACGGCACGAGGTGATACAACTCATAGGCTGCAAAGGCCGTGAGGTAAAACGTTGCAATGCCACCCCCAACCAAGACCTGTCCAAATCGCTGACGTGTGTTGTGGAAGTGCAATCCCAGCGCAAGCAAGAGCAGGCCTACAAAACTGCCGGCCATGACGCGCAAAACAGGAGTAAACCACTGCTGGTCGAAGGTGTATTTTAGCGCAAAGGCGACCGAGATGAACAACAGGAAGACGCCGATCCGGTTCAACCACGCTTCGCCATTCAGGGCATACATGGGCCGGCTTGCGGCACTTGTTGTTTTGCGGCCCCCTTCATCTGTTGATTGTTGTGGTTGCGGTACGTTCCGACGCCCCGGTGCAGCAGATGTGCGCGGCTTTGGTGATTGTGTTGTAGGCTGGATAAGCCGGTTGCTGCGTTGCAGCGGCGGTCGGGAAGGTGTAGTGGACCCGATCCGATCTTGCATACGCTCGATCGTGTATTGAAGCTTTTCTACGAGCTGCTCCAGATGCTCGAGACGATCTTCCAGTGATTGGTCCTTGTTGTCAGACATATACTATTCACAACGCGCGGTACGCGTAAAGCCGGGGGAATTACGATGGTTTGACAGGCGAATAATTTGCGACATCCTGCAATCGGTTTGCAATAAAGGCTGTCCGACAGCTAATGGGTGCATTGGAAAGCAGCCTCGACCAACGATAGGTATGTCGTGACGAGCAAGACGCTCTACGGTTTGTCCAGGCGGCTCTTTTTCCAGGGTTAGCTGCGGTCATTCAGGCAAGAATTAATCTGCATAGCTATACCACTTGAAGCGGTATGCCTTGCTTAATTGCGACATTGCTTAATTGAAGGGCCACAAACGATGATCAATTCATTCGTTTCCACCGATAAAAACGAAAAAACCTCGTTTGTACGTACTGGATCAGGTCTATAAACGGTTATTGTGCGAATACCTGACGCGTTCGTATGCTAGCAATATCGCCAAAAAAACGGTTTGAAGCCAAGAAACCTCAAATACAGTCTCAGCCGCTTACCATTTGTGCCAGCAGCGGCTCGAGGATAGTCCACACATTTTCAGCAACCAACACATGGCCTTCAGCCGTGGGGTGAATACCGTCAGGTAGATTGAGTTCAGGTATGCCGCCCACCCGATCCAGTAAGAAGGGAATGAGCGTGGCGTCGTTTGCTTTTGCCAGATCGGGGAAGACATCTTTAAACGCTTCGGTGTAGTCCTGGCCGAGATTTGGCGGAATCTGCATGCCGGCCAAAATAATGGTTGCATCGTTGTTTGATGCTTTGACCTCATCGATAATCGCTTGTAGATTTTGGCGTGTGGCTTCTGGTGGTGTGCCCCGGAGGCCGTCGTTGCCGCCGAGTTCGAGCACAAACACGTCTACCGGGGTGCGGAGCATCCATTTGATACGGCGCAGTCCACCCGCTGATGTATCACCTGAGAGCCCACCATTGATCACGTTGAAATCCCAGCCCTTCTCGTCAACTTTCTCCTGCAGTAGCGCAGGGAATGCCTGTTCGGGTGCCAGGCCGTAGCCGGCCGTGATACTGTCTCCAAATATCAAGATATTTTTGGTTGTATCAGTAGCGTCAGGTGTATCGTTTTCAGAAGCACCATTGGTGCTGGCTGTTGCATGCTCTGGTGAAGGTGTTTGGGAAGCGTCTCCCGTAGGAGTTTCCGATGATTGGCAGGCTGGCAAAAGGAGGGCCAGCAGCAGCCCAAAAGATAAAATTCGAACAGATTTATACATGGCACGGGATCTCAATGCAAGGTTGCGCTTTCAGAACCTGAATACTATAGCCCAAGTTTCTTAAACGGCTATTTCTCTGTGGATACGTTTCTGTTGAAATGTATGCTCCCCGGTTTCCACCTGTGCCCGTTTCAATAATCCGATACTTATGTCGACCTCCTCGATTCTAGAAGTTGAGAAACTAACCAAAACCTACCCGAGCGGGACGTCCCAGCTTACCGTGCTGTCTGACGTCTCTTTAACACTAAACGAAGGAGAGACCTGTGCGATTGTCGGGCCTTCCGGGAGCGGTAAGACGACCTTGTTGGGTCTCTGTGCCGGCCTTGATGCACCAAGTGCGGGCCGGGTACGGCTGTGTGGCATCGACCTGCAGGCACTCTCTGAAGATGAGCGTGCAGATGTACGCAACAAGTACGTAGGGTTCGTCTTTCAGTCTTTTCAGCTAATTCCAACGCTGACGGCCATCGAAAATATCATGGTGCCGGCAGAGCTTCGCGGCGATTCGGGTGTACGCCCCCGTGCCATGGCGTTGCTCGAAAGCGTAGGACTTGCTGATCGTGCGTCGCATTACCCGGCACAGCTGTCCGGAGGGGAGCAGCAGCGTATTGGACTTGCACGCGCATTTATCAACGAGCCTCGCATTTTGTTTGCGGATGAGCCGACGGGTAATCTGGATGCTGAGACAGGTGAAACGATTGAGACACTCCTCTTCAATTTGAATAAAACAGCAGGCACCACGCTTGTCGTTGTAACCCACGACATCGAGCTCGCGCAGCAAACCCAGCGCGTTATTCGTTTGAAGGCAGGCGCAGTCGTTTCGG
>CBDHHF010000008.1:0-15844 GCA_965263205.1 Rhodothermales bacterium | reverse complement strand
AAGCGGGACGTTTTCGCTCGTCAGCGCGTTTGCCCGGGTCGCCTCAACTTCGATAGGTGGGAGTTCAACAGTCGTGGTATCCTGGGCGAAAAGCGACGCTGGAACGAGTAGGAGGCACGCTACGGCAGGACATACTGCGGCGAGCATGCGGTGGATAATGCCTCGCATGTACGGTTATTTTGTGGATTGGAGAATCAGGTGGTGCTGAATATAACTACCAGCCAATTCGTTTGCTTGCCGGTCGGCGGGTGGCAGGTTTGCGGTTGGGGTCTTTACGGAGCGGGAAAAGACGTTTGCGGCCGCGCGCCGGCTCTTCCTCAGCTTCTTCTTCGTCTGCATCAACGCCCATTACCGTAGTAAATGGATCATCGCCCTGTATGGATGCCGGCTGTGCCTCATACGCGCCGTATTCATCTTCCACAGTATAGGCATCGATGTTTGGCGTATACGAATCTTCGTTGTCGAAGAAGTAATCCGAGGCGCCTTCGATCACATCACCCGTGGCCGATAACATGCGGTTGACGAGACCACCGCGGTCGATATCGACATCATTATAATAGTAGGCTAAGATTTCGTCGTAAAGGTTGCCCTTTTTGGAGAGCTGAAGGGCGCCCCATTGGTTCAGACCAACCCCGTGTCCGAAGCCTTTGCCTGAGAAGATGTACATGTTGGGCTGCACGTTAACCTCGAACAAGGTGCTCTTCAGTGTCTCGCGTCCGAACCATTCATTCACCATGAGGCGAAAGTCATTGCTTCGCATGATTTCCTGGCGATCGTTCTCTCCCGTGACGGCCATCGTGCTAACCCGGCCGTCGCGACTCCGATTTAAAATCCGTATGCCATTGGCCGTGAATCGAAATTCGTCGCTCAACAGGCGCAGAAGCCGGTCTCGTGATACGGTCGATTCCCAGTTGTGATGCGGAGAATTGAAATCGTATGGATCGTCTTTTCCACGCAAATAAGGCTGGATTTTCGCTGCATCCCAAACATCTTCATTGTTTGCCGTGTGTCCACCACTAGATGCAAAATACACGGCTTCAATCAACTCACCATTGAAACGCAGGACTTCACCTGCTGTGGAGGCAACAGCCTCTCGAACGGTCTCGGTGATGGCATTGGTGCCTTTGTACACCTGCCACATTTCGTTGTCCGGCACAGCATAATCAGGGCCGTGCTGATTTTGCAGCGTACGATAGGCAAGGGTCCGAATACTGATTGCCATCGCTTTGGCCGCTTCAAGTTCGTCAAAGCCAAACTCGCTGGCGAGGACACTTTCTACGTAATCATCCAGTGGTACCAGATTTACAATTTTGAGCGTAGATGGTGTAGACGGATCAACCTGAATCAGGAAGGAGCCTTTGTAAACGCGCGGGCTCACCGCTGTACGGGCCTCGGCAACTTCGAGGGTTAATTCTTCGCCGGCTTGCTGCTCGATAATCAGGGAGCGGGCATAGATGCCGCCGTCTGCCGAGCGCAAATACACCTGGTTATTGCTTGTGGTTAGCGTGAGCTTTTGCCGGTTGCCTAACTGGGCAATCGGATTGGTTGGATCGCCCGAGTAGAGGTTTGCCGTACCCGTAGTGCTTACAATGATTGTGCGAGGGGAGATGTCACGAAGCAGGCGGATCTGAATAGGCTCGTTGTCTTGTTGAAAAGCAAACAGTTGGGAGGGCAGCAGAAAACTGAAAAGCAACAAGAAAATATAGATACGATCTGTTGGGGCAGAACGAAACATGATGTCTGAGGTAAGTCTTTATTTCTTTTGAATGTAAGATAAATAATTCTAAAGTGAAATGCCGTTTTTTAGTTAAGTCAACGTGCGTAAACAGCCGCTAGTCGCAAATCAGTTTGCTGGCAGGAGAAGGTTTAGTATTATGAGGCGTCTTTTTAAAGAATGATCGTAGTGAAAGCCTGGCTTGACATGATGAATCAACGTCTTTTTATACCTTTTCTTATCACGCTTCTTTTTCATGGATGCACACCAGCGGTAGACCCTGATGAAACACTTTCGTTTTTGGAGGGGACTTGGTCTACTGTGAAAGATGGATTGTCACTCACTGTTGTGATGCAGCCCAATCCAGATGGTAAAGGATGGATTGAAACAACGATTGTTGACGATGCAAATCAGGTCACCGCTACCGCTACAATGGTCTATGATAAAGCCGCTGAGCAGTGGATATATGAACAGAATTTATCGGCTGGCGCAACCTCGACCTTCAAAGGAGGGCTGAACGATAAAAACGAGTTGGTACTCGAACAGTTCGCTTATAACGGTAACGTGATTGAGCCGCTTCAATCCAGGCTTGTATATATGCCGGTGTCTGCTGAGCAGCTCACGGTCGACTGGCAGTCGCGCGGTGAGGCCGGGGAATGGACGCCTCGTGATCAACCATACGTTTATACAAGGGTAGAACGACCAATTGCTCCAACCGGTGCGGGTAGGATTGCATTTATCTCGAATAGAGAAGAGAATTGGGAAATCTATACGATGAACCCGGATGGTTCCAATGTGAGAAATGTCTCCAATCATCCCGCTGGAGATCATCGTCCGGCATGGATAGCAGGTAGTACCCGACTGGCGTTTCGTTCACAGCGCGCCCGTGATGATGGAGGGTGGGATCGATGGGAAGCAGATCTTGACGGTACAGATACAGGGGCCGTCGATTTGCCGGGCCGGCTTTCCAATTCTGATTTTGGCATGTTTCCCCAGTTCCATCCGTCCGGCTCGTACGTTGCAAATGCTGCTGAACGCGATGGCGAGCAAGATATTTACATCTGGCGATTCGACGGCGGCGGCGAGCGTGTCGTCGCTCCTGCGCCAGGCATTGATTATCGTCCAATATTCTCACCGGATGGCACAAAAATCTTGTTTATTAGCGAGCGAGATGGAAATGCTGAGGTATACACTGTGGCGTTTGATGGCAGTGATGTGCGCCGGCTAACTAATACCCCGGGCATCGACCGCTATGCGCGCTGGTCACCCGATGGCCGGCAGATTGGCTTTGTATCCGATCGCGACGGAGACCTTGAGGTGTATGTCATGAATGCATCCGGCGATGATGTGCGCCAATTGACATTCAATGATGCTGAAGATGGCGAAATTTCCTGGTCACCCGATGGCCGACGTATCGCATTTCGAAGCGACGCATCTGGCAATGGCGAAATCAACGTGGTTGACCTGGAAACACTTGAAGTTGTAAATATTTCGAACCATGAAGGCTACGACGGTGAACCCGTTTGGTCTCACTAACTCACGACTTACTTCTTCAAATCAACCATCAACCGTTCTTTCAGCAACTTGGACCGCTCACGACTGGCAATCACTTCGTGGCTGCCTGAAAGAATAAGTTTGTACCGCCCACTAAACCATGGAATCATTTCCTGAATGTGATCAATCTGCACGATCGCTGAGCGGTGAATTCGCATAAACGCGTCAGGATGGAGATGCTCTTCCAGTTGCTCAAGCGTGTAATTGACGATGTGCTGACGAATACGCTGTTTCGGGTTGTCGTTGGCCTCGTTCAGGATGCAAAGGCGCGTAATGCCTTCGTTGATTTCTGCTGAAACAAGGCGATGCACAGGTACGACGAGGATGCGATCACGGTACGGTATGGAAATCTGCCGCATGTAGTTCTTGCCGTCTTTCTCAGCATTCGGTAAGGCGGCAACTTCCTGGTTGTCGAGCCAATCGAGGAGCTTGTTTAAGCGCTCGTCGCGCGGTGCATCTTCGCTGGATGCACGGACCAGTTGCTCTGCACGCGTAACGGACTCAGCGAGTCGCTTTTTCTCGATAGGTTTGAGGAGGTAGTCCACAGCATTGGCTTCAAACGCTTTGAGGGCGTAGTTGTCGTATGCTGTAATGAAGATGACGACGGGCTGTTTGTCGGCCGGCAGCTTTTTGAGGACTTCAAAGCCGTCGAGCTCGGGCATACGAATGTCGAGAAACAGGAGATCTACCTCGTGTTTTTCGAGCATTTCGAGGGTTTCGATGCCATCACAGGCTTCTGCCACGATTTCAAGCCGCTTCTCGTCGATAAGCGGTTTTAGCATGCGGCGCAATCGTTTGCGCGCGGGAGGCTCATCGTCTGCAATTATCGTCTTCAACATAATAAATAGCAATCCGTGTTGATCAAACAATCGGTACTAAGTACCCGGTAAACTCAATCCGGATAGAGTGCCGAGGGTTCATCTTCTTTGTTTACGCGTTCAGGGAGGATGAGTTTAACCTCTGTGCCTTCGTTGGGCAGGCTTGTCATCTGGAAGAGGTCTGTTCGTCCGTAGAGTTTTTCCAGTCGCATGGCAATGTTTTGCAAGCCAATGCCGTAGAAGCTGGTGTCAGATTTGTTTTCAAACAGGTTGGGAATACCCACGCCCGAATCCCATACGCACACCTCAACTTCGTTGTTGTCGTTGGGTTTGCAAATAATTTTGAGGATGCCTTTGCCGCGCTTCTTCTCCAGCCCGTGTTTGATCGAATTCTCAACGATGGTCTGTACAACAAACGCCGGCACTGGATGATACCGCAGCCCCGGATCCAGGAATTCCTCAACCGACAACCGGTCTCCAAATCGTGCTTTCTCGATGCTTAAGTAATGATTGACCAGTTTGATCTCATCTTCCAAAGAAATAAACGACCGACTACTGGTTTGCAGCGTATGCCGGAAAATAGCTGAGAGGTTCTGTACCGTTTCTTCCGCTTCTTCCGGTCGCTCTTCAATCAGTGAAATGATGGTGTTCAACGCATTGAACAAAAAATGCGGGTTAATCTGCGCGCGCAGCGCTTTAAGCTCCGCCTCGGCGCTCATACGGATGAGCATTTTTTCGCGCTCAACCAGTAGCAAGCGCTCGATGGCGAGGGCGAGTTGCCCACTGAGGCCGCGAAGCAGATCCACATCTTCCAGATTATACAGGGCACGCCGGCGCTTCTTGTTGCCCATCACAATCAGGCCTTCCATTTTGTCTTCTACCATAATGGGCACCGCCAGTGCAATCTTGCGGCCCTTCAACAACTCGTACGTGGCGCGTGAAATATCGCTTTCATTCAATTCCTGCATCGCCGACCACAGGTGGCCATTTTTCTCCAGATCATCCCAGATTTGTGAAGCAATCCGCTCCGTGAAATACGGCGGCTCGGGATGAAAAGCACCGGAGAACCACGTTGATGCGCTGTCGGTTGGCCGGATGAATACCAGGACAGAGCGGGCGCCATACGCTTCGCCGAGCACCGTTGCGGTTTGCTGCGCGAGTTCGGAGATGCCGAGAATGCTACCCATTTGCTCTTGCAGGCGCGAGAGCCGCGTGCGGAGGGTTTGGCGGTCGGTCGCGAAGAACCGGTTGGCGTAGATGCGCAGCCGGCGCGCCACACGCTCGAATACAAACAAGAGAAAGACCACGAAGAAGGCCGCCAGGATTTTCTGTGATACATAAAACCCGGTGACGTAGCGTTGCAGGAGCTCCAGCCCGCCGATAAAGGTGAAAAAGATGAGGCCGAGTACGGTGAGGTAAGCTAACGCGCGGCTCAGTACCTGATCCATTTTGCCCTGGCGCAGCGTGGCGAGAGAAACGAGGATTACAGGGGCAAGAGAGAGAAGTTGTGCGGATACAATAAGCCAGCCGGCCGTTTTATCGGGTACCGGACCAAAGATGGGCAACACGCCAAGAACCAGCAGCGCCATGAGCAGCGACACGACAAGCGTGATTGCGCTTCCTGTACGACTCCAACCGCCCAGCCGTTCTTCAGCTTCTTCGGGGTTGATGACGTACATCGTGAAAATCAGCGCAGCGGCTGTTGCCACGTAGCAACAGGCATAAAACAGGATGGGTGCAATGAGGCTGTTGAGTGAGAACGGACCAATACTGCCGCGCACTGCAGAAACCGTTGTGGCAGCTACAAGGACGAGTGTGGGGAGATAAATCAGGTAGTGCGCTTTTCCAAGCCGGCCGGCACCAATGAGGCGGGTATCGCCAAGCACTTTGCGGAGCACGAGGGGCGGAAACGCAATCCAGCCGGCGATGCTGAAAAAAGTGAGCGACTGGAAAATATCATCAACAAAAGACCCCGTGGTGCCGGGTGGTCCGATAATCTCAACAATCAACAGCCGCGCCCAGTTACCAAAAATCCAGATCGAAGACGCAAGAATCAGCATCAGCGAGAACCGCGCGCGAGGTGCGGTGCGTGGACGCAGGGCAACGGGCACAACAATCAGCAAGCCCAGAAGATGGAAGAATGCCGCCAGCGTAAAAGCCCAGACCGAGAACCGCCACAGGGGCATGGAAAGGGGGTACAGAAAGGTTGGGTACCGGGTGAATCTGACACTGATTTCCGGACTTTCACCTGAGTCACGTAGCAGGACAAAGTCGTGTGTACTGCCCGGCGAAATGCCATCAATGGCTTCATGCAGCTGCTCGACATTGAAATACTGTTGTTTGTCGAGCGAAAAGAAGACGTCGCCTTCCTCGATGCCGGCACGCGCACCCGGGCCTTTCGGCAATACATATGTCGCCTCGATGGTACCGTCGTTTTCCTGCCAGTACACCCAATCGAATCCACGCTCCGAAACGCTCACGGTAGAAAGTGGTACAAGCCGCGCAAACTCCACCCACTCGTAAATCACCTGGCCAATGGGGGCCAGTACGAGAAAAGGCAGCAAAAGGACTGCAATGGGTGCTATTTGGATAAAACGCTTAATAGAGTGTCGATTTTGGATTGCCGAGTGTCGAGTGTCGAGTGTATCGTAAATATCAGCAGACCTATAATGCTGAGCCCTGTTAAAGCTTGCAAAAGATTAGGGGCAAATACCTTTAACTTTTAACCTTCAACCCGTAACAAAGTCCCTAAACCTTACTACACCTGAATTCCCAAAGATAAGTAAATGCCCGATTCGAACCACCCGCTGATTATTGATACCCACGCGCACATCTACCACAAGCGGATGCTGGACGACCAGCCGGCAATGATTCAGCGTGCCAAAGATGCGGGGGTAGAAATCATCGTGATGCCGGCCATCGATGTGGCCTCCATCCACAACGCACTGGCATTGTGTGACGCTTACGATGGGCTCTATGCCATGTCTGCCATTCATCCGAGCGACACCAAAGATGCTACAGATGAGGACTTTGAGCAAATCGCAGCTTTTTGTGATGATCCGCGTGTGGTAGCTGTAGGAGAGAGCGGGTTGGATTACTACTGGGACCGTTCCTTTGATACGAAGCAGCAAGACTTTTTCCGTCGGCATATCCGCCTCGCCATCGAGAAAGACCTGCCGCTCATCCTGCACATGCGCGACAAACAAGGCCGGGACGAGGTACACCGTGATATGGTGGCTATTCTGAATGAAGAAAAAGCCGACAACTTGCGTGGCATTTTCCACTGCTTTGGCGGGCCTGCGTGGTTAATCGAAGAGGCGGCACAATTGAACTTTCTGTTGGGGATCGGCGGTACGCTGACGTTCAAGAATAGTGGTGTTGCAGACATTGTGAAGGACATACCTTTATCGCAACTCGTACTGGAGACGGACGCGCCGTTTTTGGCACCTGTGCCGCATCGCGGGAAAAGGAATGAGCCGGCGTACACGCGGTTGGTGGCGGAGAGGCTGGCAGAGGTGAAAGGAGTGTCGGTAGAGGAAGTGGCTACGGTGACGACGGCCAATGCGAAGCAGCTGTTTGGGCTGGGTGGGTGAGGAGGAAGGCCGGCAATTATTAACGTTACTGGTCAGGTCCTTCTTTTTGTTTATGCTCATGACATGTTGTTGACAGAGCCGTTTCCTATCGTGCTGCTGCATTGATCATTTCAGGAGCACGGTATGAAACCACGACAACCTGTTCAGCAAAGTGATGTAAAGCGTCTGGCCAAAATACTGCGAGATCGAGGGTACAGCTACGAGCAATCCCGGTACCTGATCATGGAAGCCCGAAAGTCGATGGGGCTGAAGCCTCCGAAGCGGAAGAAAGGTAGCGTGGATCGACTGAACCGGGATGAACTTGAATTGTTATTAGAGGTAGCGTATCGAAAAAGTGGCGTGACGGGTTTGATGATTCGTACGCTGCTGGAAACGGGTAGCCGTGTAGGTGCTTTTTGTAAACTGGAAGCACAACAATTCTCATACGCAGAACGCGAGATTCGCGTGTTGGACAAAGGGCAGAAATATCGGGACATTCCGATCCTCAAGAGCTTGGCAAATGAACTAAAGTTACATCTGGGAGATCGGAGGACGGGTTATTTGTTTCCTTCACCACGAGGAAAGCACTATTCGCCAAGACGCATACAACAATTGGTTAGCGCATTGGCTCAGGAAGTCGGTATCCTGAAACGGGTGTACCCACACTTGCTCCGACATACCATTGCCCAATATTTGGTAGATAGAGGTATGCCGGAAAACCTGCTACAGAAATTTCTGGGACATGAAAGTCCGCGCACAACCCAAATATATTACCGTCCTTCTCGGTTGGCGGTAAAGCGCGCTTTCGAAGAAGCCATGCGAAAAGACCCTTTCATTTAGGCCAATATTTTGCGTACGGTATAGAAAAATTGGCTCATTCTATTTCGCTTTTCTTCAGACGCAGCGAAGAAACTGATCTTTTGCAAGAATTTTTGTGAGGAAAGCGTTACTTTTAGTCAAGAAATTTCGCTCTGGCGGCCAAACTACAGAGATACATTTTTTAATAGAGGGGAGCCCCTATCTTCAACCATAGCAACTAAGCAAATCACAAGCTATGGCAAATGAAAAGCATTTTGAGATAATCAATGAAGGTGTTGAAGTATGGAATGCTTGGAGGAAAGATAATCCTGAGATTCTCCCTGACCTAAGTGGTGCTGATTTACGAGACATAAACCCAGGAGGGGCCTCTCTACGAGATTACAAGGTCGAGTTTCATCCTCCCAGAATTGATCCTGGAGGGAAGATATATGATTTGCAGGTAAACGGTGTCTTATTGAGCTTGGAAAATATCAGTCTTGAAGGTTCTAATTTGGCAAAGGTCAATCTAAGTGGAGCTGATTTAAGTGAAGCTATGTTGAATGGTGCCTTCATGCTTGGTGCCAACTTGAGTAAGGCCAAGTTAAATCACGCTCAACTCCGCAGTACCAATCTTGCCGCAGCAAACATAAGTGGAGCTGATTTGAGCTTTGCCTTTTTGGACAACTCTATTCTAAGTGGTGCCGATTTCAGTGATGCCATTCTGACCCATGCCTACATTAATTGGGCTAGGTTAAAGGATACAAACCTATCTGGTACGAACCTGCAAAGAGCCAATCTGGCCGGGGTGGATTTAAGTGGTGCTGATATAAGCGGTGCTGACTTGAGTGGTGCGTATTTGGAAGGAGCTGTACTTATATCAACTAATTTTGCAGGTGCGAACTTATCACGCTGCTTTGTATTTGGCATCTCTGCGTGGGATTTGAAACTAGATAACACCATACAAGAAGGCTTGATTATCACACCCCATAACCAACCCGAGGTGACCGTTGATGGACTTGAAGTGGCGCAGTTCATATATCTGTTACTCAATAATAAAAAACTGACGCAAGTCATCAATACAATTGGGGAAAAGGGTGTATTAATTCTTGGAAGGTTCACTCCTGAAAGAAAAGTTGTGCTCGATGCGATTCGCAAAAAGTTACGGGATAGAGGGTTTTTACCGATGATGTTTGACTTCGAGAAGCCAGAACAGAAGGATTTCACTGAGACGATCAAAATCCTTGCAGGGATGAGCCGGTTTATCATTGCAGATATAACAAACCCCAAATCAAGCCCCCTTGAATTACAAGCAACAGTACCGGATTATATGACCCCTTTAGTACCCATCATTCATGAAGATGAGAAGCCATTTTCAATGTTTCTGGATCTTCAGCAAAAATACGACTGGGTTCTTGATGTATTGGAATATGATTCGATTGATAATTTAAAGCTCTACTTTGAAGAAGCTATTATAGAGCCAGCACTTGCTATGGCTGATCGCCTATTACTTAAAAAAACGCAAGTGATACGTACTCGTCATTTAGGAGAATATGGAAAGAAAAAGTAATTCACGCTAACTGCTAGCACACAAGGCGACGTAATCAGAAATGGACTTCCGACCGATAGCGTTTTGCGAAGTACTGAATTGGGCAGGGGAAAGGTCATCCCAGAATAACAAAACCAGGTAGTAACTTCGTTTTGCGCCCGGCTTTCCCGAAACGGAGTGCCGGGTTTTTATTGCTGCAGGAAATGGTTATATTTCCTGCTCGCGGCCAGAAGAGGATAGGCTGTGGTTGGCACAACTTACATATCACTCACAAACGGGGCAGTTAACTATTAGACGTTGAAAAGAAGCTTAGGCCCTAAGATGTTATATAGAAAAAATGGGATATAGAGTACGTAACCCATCAGAAGCTCTCGCATTACTTGACGAGGCAGCTGCGCATTCGATACACCTCGCCTGTTTTTTTGCATTTGACGACCGCCCTTCGCACAGGAAGGCTATCGATAATCTCAATAAATGCGCTGGGTGGCTTGATGAGCTGTCATTCAATAAAGGCGTCATTTCTATTCTCTTTGCACGAAGCGAGACCCAGTTCGCAGCTGATTACAGACCTTTCAGGATGGAAACTATCATGCCGCCCATCCACTATGCGAAAGAACAACTCATGGCTACGTCGAAGCTATATATCAACCCATCCCTGCAGATTGCTAAGGCACTAGGATTAAATGAATCACATTTACCTGCAATAATTCTTTTCGACCCCCGGCAGAGTAATACAGTCGCCAAATATTCGCCCGTCTCCCTTGAGATTTTTGAGTCGCAAAGTTTATTGGAAGATTTCCTGATGGACTTATTTAGTTCTTTCAGTGAACAAAAGAGTCTGACAAACAAGTATTACCAAGGGAGTAGTATTCAGGCATTCCGTTGGCGGGAATTACCTTTTGATTTGGAAGCCTTTCGACGCAATTGTAATGATATCCTTCAACGTGCATCACATCAAACTATTCGTATACGTGAATTCAATCGCTTACCATACGAAGAACGAAAGTCGGTAAATATTTTTATCAGTTACGCTTCCGAGGATCGGTTAGACGCAAAGATAATTTACAAACACTTATCGGAGGTTGGTTTTGACCCATGGATTGATGTGTGTAAATTGGTAGGAGGTGAACTTTGGGATCGGCGAGTTATGAAAGCGCTGAATCAAGCCGATTTTTTTCTGGCGTGCTTGTCCACAGAATCAGTCAAAAAACGTGGCTACGTGCAACGCGAATTCAAACGTGCGCTTGAACTTTGGGAGACAAAGCTTCTAGATGACATCTATGTAATTCCAGTCAAGCTCGATCAATGTGAAGTACCTGCCGATTTCCGTAGATTTCAATGGATAGACTATGAATACGGTGGTGGGTTGGTAGAAATTGTTGAATGCATAACAGAAGGGCTACGACGTCTCGGTCGATACGATATTAACGAAACGTAATCTTTACCACTTTTATTAACATTGCATTAACTAAAAAGCATTAATGCCTGTTTGTTCTCTAAGCTTTTTCGTGTGAATTGCGGAATGCGAAAACCTAAAAAAGCCTCTGGAGACATCGGTTAGTCGACACGAGATGGGAATAGTTTCCCCACCAAAATCTTGAGGTCAATGCCAATACCGAAAAAACTTGGTTTTAGCTCAAGGGCATCCCAAATTGCGCTCCAAACCGAGCCCTTATCCCTATAGGCTTCCTTCTTTATGGTTTCAACTTCAGCGCCGAAGTCTCCTGAATTATTTTGCTCGTGATGATCTGCAATTGATATCGATTTAGAAGAAGCTTTTGTGTTCTCTACTTTTATGACCTTATCTCCCAATTTATATGAAATAGGTAGATCTGGCATGGTCTCAGACAGAAGTAGAGAGGTTATTCCAATCGATTCTAGGATCTGATCCTTTCTAGATATCCCGGTTTTTTCGGATAGCTGTTCCAGCTCCTCTAATGATTGGGCATCAATTTTAAGTTGAATGCGTTTCCTGTTTTCCATTTTAAACGTTGTGCTATCAGGTAAGTCTTTGACTTCTTAAGATGACACAGTGTTCAATGTTCTGGGAATGGGGCGAAAGGCGTAGTTCTTCTGCTGCGCGAAAGGCGAAGTTCTTCTGCTATGCGAACTACGAAGTGCAGGGCAGGGGCCTTTTATCTGGCCAAATAACTCTTCCCAGGATCCCGGTTAAGGTTGCAAGCGTACGTACGATCTAACCTGTTAGAATATCGTAAACTCTCATGACACTCATAACCGTTGAAGCCACCATTGATAAGGACGGTCGCCTGGTGATCGACGATGATGTTGATCTCAAAGGAAAGCGTGTCCTAATCACTATCTTGCCCACAGTAGGAGACGGGGAAGGTACATCTAATGAGAAAGCAAGTCTAGCACACGCATCTGCGCTCATGAGTGAGCCAGCGCTAGCAAAATATTGGGATCTACCTGAAGAGGACGAGGCTTGGGCACATCTGCAAGATTTGTAACAGGTTCAGTCGTCCTGGTAAATTGGCCTTTTGCTGATCTATCTGGCTCCAAAATCCGCCCCGCAATTGTCGTTGCAGGAATTGGTGATGATAATTACATCCTTTGCCAGGTAACGAGCCAGAGTTATCACGAGGCTGCAATATATTTGCAAGAGTCTGATTTCGATAGCGGCAGCCTCCGCAAGAAAAGCTACATCTTGTACACCCAACTCTTTACCGCTGATAGCAGTGTAGTTATGAGGGAAGTAGGACGGTTAAGCAGCAGTCTGTGTGAAAAAATCATATCCCAAACGAAAGACGTGCTCGATGAAAGCTTGAAAGCGCGGTTACGGGGCAAATAATTTAGCACTTCGTGTTGCATCGGCAAAAGCGTAATTGTGTAAGCGTCCCATCAATTTGGAACAGGCGCCATACGCAGCATTTTATGCTTGCAACGAATCTTTTTATGCGCATTCCTTTTGCCTAGAAAGCTTTAAACACTTCTGATTACCACCCCCGGCGCAAATCTTAGTTTAGCCCGTTTACCATTATGCGTATTGGGGAAGTCTTTAAATATGGTCTACTGACCATGATGGTATTGCTGTGTTGTCCTGGTTATCAGACAAATGGGCAAGACAAATCGATCTCCGCAGTAAGGGATCGTACATTGAATCTGCCGGGTTTTACGGGTAATTCGGCATTCTCTCAAGTCCAGGTACTACCTTCTAATGAGCAAGGGGGTGTGAGTTTATTGGGGTGGAGTGTCTTTTTGTTTGAGAATCGTGCGCATATCGGGGCACATCAAGCAGACAGCAGTGGAGGGTTGAAAGGGCTGTCATATGTGTTGGACTATGACGGTTTAAGCTGGAACCAGAGCGATGCACTGACCCCTGATGAAGAGTGGCGCCGGCAAGGACACGCTAATAGCCTGGATACGCTCAACATGCGTTCTTTCTGGGGCTTTCCTTTTGACATTCTTAGCGTAGGGGGCACCGTGCGTGTGAACTCCTTCGGAGACATGTATACAGAGATTTCCCAGGATTTATATGCCAGTGATGGTATGGCAGGAGACCAATTTGGCTGGAGTGTTTCACTGTCCGGAGATCGCGCATTGGTTGGTGCTCCAGAGGATGATGGTTTAGGTTCGGTATATGTTTTTGAATACGATGGCAGCAGTTGGGCAGAGGTGCACAGGTTAAGTGCCGCCGATGGTGTGTCGGGAGATCAGTTTGGGTGGAGTGTGTCCCTGCTAGGTGACCGAGCACTGATAGGTGCACCGGGTTTTGATGCTAACCGCGGTGCTGTATACGTGTTTGAATACGACGGCGCAAGTTGGACTCAGGCCCTGAAATTGACAGGATCTGAAAGCCCGCTGCCTGTTGAGCTCACATCGTTCCTCGCGGTTGCTTCCAGTGCAAGCATATACCTTTCATGGGCGACTTCTTCTGAACTGAACAACGCAGGGTTTGTCGTTGAGCTACGTACAGCGGACCGCGATTTTGCGCAGGTTGGATTTGTGAAGGGCGGTGGTACAACTACACTGCCTCAGCAATATGAATTCATACTGAATGATGTTGCTTCCAATTCCTACACACTGCGTCTGAAACAGATCGATTTTGATGGCACCTTCTCGTATAGTGAAACCATTGATCTGGTTGTCGAAGCTGCAGATTATCATCTGGCACAGAGTTACCCCAATCCATTTAATCCTCAAGCCACCATCGAATATGAACTTCCTGTGGGTAGTCGTGTCAGGCTAGAAGTATTTGATCTACTTGGACGGAGTGTGCTGCTTATGGTGGATGAAGAGCAGGCTCTAGTTCTTTGACAAGTTTATAAGGTCGGGTAAAGACGTTTCAGTTTTACTCTTGCATCATCGGTTGTCATGTGCCAATCGACGGTGTCTTGATTACGATTGCGTTCCGTGATCCATGCCGTGACCTCGCGTTCAACATCTTTCAGTGTTGCCAAACGACGATCCAGGCATTGTCTGACCATGGCACTGAACTCAATTTCGACGACATTGAGCCACGAGCCATGAACAGGCGTGTACACAAACTCGACGCGTTCAGCCATCGCTCTGGCTTCAGCAGGCGAATATCGTTCGTAGAAAGAAGCCGCCGAATGGGTATTCAGGTTGTCGCATACTAGGCGAATTTGGCTGACCTTGGGATAAACGTGATCCAACAGATATCGAACGAGCTCAGCAAACTCAAGACGACGCCTTTGAGGTCGAACCCAAGCGTGGCGCCATGCCTTTAATGGTTCAAAAGCCATCAACACACAACAGGACCCATTACGGATATATTCATGGTCATACCGTGCTATCTGGCCTGGTTTCATTGACAAAGGTTCCAGTAAGTCGCCATGGAGCATACAAGGTCGTTCGTCAAGGCAAATTACCGGTTGCATTGGATCATATGGCTGTGCATAAAGCGTGAGTACGGATTCCATCTGTGCAACAAACTGAGCATTTTGCTTCGGCGGAATTACCCATTGCTTTTTGCGATGAGGTTTAAGTTCGTTTTTTTGAGCATTTGCCGCACCGTCTCTCGGCTTACCGGTTCGAGTCCTTCGCGCTGGCAGAGATCGACAAACTGATCGGCTAGTAAACGAACGGTCCAACGAGCTCGTCCTGAAGGTGGCGCTGAACAAGCAAGTGCAATCAAATGTGCTTCAGTAGCTCCCTCAATTTTCGAGGGACGACCTCTGCTTTTGCGTCTAACTCGCAGTGCCCCTTCCATACCTTCGTCGATAAAGCGGCGGCGACCTCGCGCAACTGTTCGGGTGTTGCAGCTTAAGGCAGTTGCAATCCGCTCGTCGGACCAGGCGGGCCCAGCTTCCGATTCATCACAAAGCAGAAGAATATGTGCGTGATTAATCGTGCGAGCATGAGCACGACCGATGCGGACAATCTCCTCAAGGTGAGCGCGCTCACCTTGGGTTAATCTAACTCGTTGTTTTGTAGACATCGTATCTCGTAGTTTGATACAAGAAGTTTACAAAACAAACCGGACTCTATAAACTTGTCAAAGTACTAGGCCGTCATGCCGTTCGTTTTGATGCACATGATTTGCCGAATGGGACATACATTTATCGACTAACTGCTGGGACTTTCACCGAGTCGAAGACGATGGTTTTAGTGAAATGAGTTAGAGCATGAGCAGTAGTCACATATTGTAATGAAACAAAAATGCCCGGCACTCAGGTGAGTGCCGGGCTTTCAACTTTTAGCTCTACCGAGACCTACTTCTCTTCTTCCTCGTCGACAACTTCAAAGTCGACGTCTTTCACCTCGTCATCGTCAGCAGGAGCGCCTTCGCCGGCTGGGGCGCCGTCGCCGCCGGCGTCAGCTGCTGCAGCTTCTTGGTAGGCTTTCTGCAGGTCTTCGCTGG
>CBDHHF010000007.1:0-10197 GCA_965263205.1 Rhodothermales bacterium | reverse complement strand
GACATCAACAAAATGCGGAGTGCTTCCGGTGATGCCGTGCGTAAAAAGCTCGGGCTGGAAAACGCAAAAGTTGTGAGCCTGATTGGATTGACATGCAGCCCGCGGTTGTATTTCCTTGAATCTGTGCTGCTGGCCAAAAAGCAGTTGCCGGACCTCAAGTGTTTGCTCGTCGGGCATTCACCGGCAATTGAAGCCGCGCTTGCAAAAATTCCAAACGCGGAAGACACCTTCCTGTTTACAGGTCCGGTGCCCTATGCCGAAATTGCATCCTACTTTGCAGCTACCGACGTAGGGATGTATCCGGTAGATGAAGCTGTATACTACGATGCTGCATCGCCAATCAAGATTTTTGAATACACTGCTGCCGGCAAACCCATTGTTGTGCCGCGCATTACCGAGGCAGAGCGTCTCGGGTTTGACAATCTTGTGTTTGCCTCTCCGGATGCAGCGCCTTACGCAGAGGGAATTGTCAGGGCTTTCACCAATCCACCGCCAACGGATATTCCGAAAGTGGATCAGTTTGACTGGAAGTACCTTGCAGAGTCACTCGACGAGTTCCTGATGCAGTTTGATCCAGCAGCAAAGCCGACCCCAGCGCCGGCGACGACCTAGCGGCATGAATATTAGCGAAGCAGTACCTCCAGCCCTCAAAAGCAGCGTGATTGCAAAAGCAGCACCCGGTACAAACGGTACCTTCCCGCTGCGCATGTTTTTTGGGCATCACAAGTGCGCTACCGGCTGGATTGACAATATCCTGCGCGAAATATTGCTCCATATGGGGCGATCGTTTAAAATTGTGCACCAGCCGTATTCTTTCGAGAAATATGGCACATTGGGCCCTTTGGTTGAGCAGGAGAACATACAGTTTCTCTCGTACATCAATACGGACCTGCGGTATACACACGATCTGAAAGTATACCGCGCTTTTCACGTAGTGCGTGACCCGCGCGATATCGTTGTCTCTGCCTATTTCTCTCACCTGCACAGCCTCAAGGCACCCGATTGGGATGAACTGAATACCTTGCGGGACAAGCTGAGTGGGCTTTCCAAAGAAGAAGGTTTATTCTTTGAGCTGGATTACCTCAAAGATCAGTTTCGGCGGATGGGAGAGTGGGACTACAACCAGGATCACATTCTGGAAATCAAAATGGAGGAACTGAGTGCAGATCCCCTTGGGAAATTCCAGGAGATTCTGACGTTCCTGGAGATGTTTGACCCGGAAGAACGCACAGGGCTGGGGCTGAAGATGCATAACTTACGCCTCAAAATGAACCGCCTCAACCACAAAGGCCGACGCTTCATGCCTGGTAAAATGCCCATTTTTATGGTGCCCAAGCGTCCGGTACATACCTTTCCATTGAGCGCACTTGAAGAAGTGACCGAGAACCTAAGCTTCAAGAAAATGGCCGGCGGCCGAAAAAAAGGGGAGGAAAACATCAAAAGCCATTACCGTAAAGGTGTTCATGGCGATTGGAAGAATCATCTGAACGATGAGCATATCGCTTACTTCAAGTTGCATTACAATGACTTGCTCATCAAACTGGGATATGAAGATGATGGCAACTGGTAGGAGGCCACAGGCGCAGCAGTAAACCCGACTCGGCCTTCAAGGTGTTAACGTTTAAACAGCAGCAAGTAGCCGGCTACTTGCTGCTGTTGTTTTATGCCCCTTCAGCGATGGCTCGGGCTTTACCCATGTAGTCTGCGAGTGCCTGATCAATTGCACCGCGGCTGGCTTTTTCCGCGCCTTCTTCCTTGTACATATTGCCAAGGGAACGCGCAATGCCTGCATCTCCACCGGTAAACGCGTGAATCATCTCTTTCATGCGGCTTACAAGCGCCTGAACCTCGGCATCTCCGGGGTCCGTACCGTTTTCCATGGCGCTTCTAAAGGCATTGTTGAGCTCGGTCCAGTCAGACTGGGCTTTTTGCATGCCTTCAGTACCCATGGCTTCGCCGCGTTTCTTCAGGGTTTCAAGTTGCTCTGGTGTATAATATTTTTCATGCATTGTGGTTACCTTTATTGTTTCGAGAAGCTCCTCAACGGATACCCTGTTGGTGTCCTTGAGGGTCGACTGAATCGACTGCAACCGGGTCAGTAATTGTTGCTGGTGATGAATTTGCTCCTGCAACCTTGCGGTGTGGAGTGCGAGCACACGCGAAAGCGTGTATCCCGATTCATCCAGCAGCATACGTATTTCCTCAAGCGGGAATCCGAGATGTTGCAGCGACACGATTTGCTGCAAACGTTCGATTTGCGGGCGTTCGTAGAGGCGATAGCCTTTTTCAGAACGCCGCGCCGGCCTGAGCAAACCGATCTCTTCATAATAATGAAGCGTGCGCACGGTTAGCCCGGTTGCCTTGGCCAATTGTCCCACTTTCATACATCCACTTTCCATACGAAATACCCGGTTTTAGTCGATATGCACCTAAAATAAGGCCTTACGTCGCGTCAGGGTCAAGAGGGGGCGGCGATTTTTTTTGATTGTTGAATGTGGGTTGTTGAATGTGGATTGTTGAATGTGGATTGTTGAATGTGGATTGTTGAATGTGGATTGGGGCGAACTTCACGTCGGGGGTGCCATCTCCATGCTGTCATACCCAGCTTGACTGGGTGCCACCGGTGTGGCAAACGGTGGTGATGCGATCCTGGGAAATGCTGGGTAATATCGAGTCAGGGGTGTTCAGAAAAAAAGTAGCTGGCAACGTTCAGTTTGTTTTTAGCAATTTAGCGCGTGGATGTCCACCAAATGCGTGGCGGTGTGCGAGGGGAAATTTTATCGAAGCGTTTTCCTGAATAAAATTCAGGAGGCCCTGTGCGTATGGCGATAAAAGCGCGTTTTTATTTGGTGGTGCCCTTTTCTTTGGTTCGTTTCTTTTGGGCAAGCAAAAGAAATGAACGTACGCGACCCTTTAGAGCCTATCCGAAAACCTGCTTTGCGTGCCGGAGCGTGAGCGAACGAATCATAGGCAAGGCGCGCGAAGCAGGCGTATCCAGTGGATACGTCGATGCAGCGGAACGCAGCATAGGGTTCGCGCAGCCACGCGAAGCCCAAATGAGGTTTTCGGATAGGCTCTTAATGTAGAGGCGAGTGCAGCTTGCCCTACTGTGTTTTGGCACGGACAAAAGGCCCCGGGGACACAACTATTAAGCGTATTGTATCTTCTAGTATCCCCTCGCATTCAATAACTATTGTTTTCTGAATACCTCTGGTGTAGAGCAAGGAATATTGAATATCGAAGGTTATCTTACCAACAACAGTTTGCGCCTGAGGATTGTACCGGATGCGTCTAATTGCTAATCCGGGGCAGGGGGGATGCTTTAAATTTGCAGGACTATCCCAGAAACTACGCCATTCCTCACCCCTGGCACGAAGGGTAGAAAAGTCTATTGTAAGAATCGGGCAACCGCGTAAGCCGGTTCACATATCTTTTAAAGCAATTGTTTATATCATTCGTATGAAGAAGCTCGTTACCAAAAGCCCTTCTCCAATGGGGATTGGGCAGTCTGTTGCAAAAAACACGGAGGGCAGCCTCAACAAGACCGGCTGGCTTTTTGGCTTGCTGGCCCTCTTCATCATGGCCGCGCCACAGCGTGCTACCGCACAGAGCGCCGGCGCCTTTATTGAGAATAATGGCCTGGTCGTAATGGAAGTTGAATCCGTTGAGCGGCCGTTTAACTGGAAATTTGAAGACACCATTGAAGGATTTGTAGGAGATGGTTATTTGCGCTACATCGGCTCAAACCACTTCAACGAGCCTGGCATCGATATCCTCGAGTTTGATGTTGTGATCATCAATCCAGGTGAGTACAAGATGTTCTTGTGGGCAAATCACTTCGACGCGCCGGAGCCAGATCAGAATAACGACGCCTGGACAAAAATGGATGACGGGGAATGGATTAAAACCGTACATCCCGGACCACGCCAGGATGAAGGATGGACTTTTCATACCCAATGGGTGACGTTTGTTGATGGGGTGGAGACGTTCTCAGAGCCTACCTACCAGCTCGATGCCGGCGTGCACAAGTTCTATATTTCAGGCCGCTCCTGGAATTTCCGTATGGACCGCGTCCACATCTGGAAAAATGATGCGCCGTTCAAAGTGCCTTATGATACGGCAGCAATGAACATCCATCCTGAGTCCGAGCGGGACAACAGGATTCTGGCTGTTACTCCCGATCCGGTCACGTTCTCGCCGACCGCAGTTGGTCTGAGTTCAGAGCTCTCTGTAACGTTGAATAACGACGGCGATGAGGCTATTACGATCTCTGATGTAACAATTACAGGTGACAACGCGGCTGAGTTTAGCACCAACTTTTCCGGTTCGCTGGCTGTGCCCGCTGGTGGATTCAGTAATTTCAATGTTAGCCTCGCACCAGGCTCCAACGGGACTAAAATTGCGTCCATGGCCATTGCGCACGATGGACTTAATTCTCCCACAACGGTTAACCTGTTTGGTACAGGCACCTCTGGTGGTTCTGGTACAACGGTGCTTTTTCGTGTGAATGCCGGCGGGCCGCTGATTCCTGATGCGAACGGCGACTGGGAAGAAGACCAGACGGCCGTCGAGGGCCATGACAATGGCACCACTGAAATTGGTACGCCGCATCCCTATGTTAACTCCGTTGCCAATGGCGACTGGGCCTTTGGTCGGGCTGATACAGTGACACCCGACTTCTCTGTACCACCGGGTACGCCAGCTTCACTGTTTAACAGCGGTCGCTGGGATCCCCTTAACCTGCCAACGCAGCAGTGGGATATTCCTGTAGATGCGGGCACTGAAATTGAAGTGCGTCTCTATTTTGCAGAACAACTTTTTGAAGCACCGGATGTCCCGGCAGACCAGGGATGGCCGCGCGTGTTTGATGTAGAAATAGACGGCGTCGTTTATCCGCAACTGGATGATCTGAACATCTATGAAGAAGCCGGCCACGATACCGGTATGATGCGTTCGGTCGTGTTAATCAGCGATGGCAACCTGGATATCGACTTGCTCAACATCTCGCATGATCCCGTTATTCAGGGAATCGAAGTGTTGGAAGTGGGCAGCATCTCCCGCGCAATGGATGAAGGCTGGAATATGGTTGGTGTGCCTACGAGCCCGGCAAGCGCAAACTATACAGATGTATTTAACGACGTTGCACCTATTACCGAGCCTTTCCTCTGGGATGGCAGCAACTATGTTGAGACGTCAACAGTGACCGCCGGCGTAGGATACTGGATCAAGGTGCCGGCAGCCGGCAGCCAGTCATTCAGCGATGCAGCTGTTAATGACCTGACGCTCAGCCTGGTTGAAGGCTGGAATATGATCGCAGGTCCTGCTTGTGTTATTCCTTGGGGTGATATCAGCGATGCAGGTAATATCCTGATTGACGAAACCCTCTATGGCTACAGCAATGGCTATGTAAACAGTTCTGCGCTGTTGCCTGGATCAGGATACTGGGTGCGCACCTCTGCTGCAGGTTCGATTACGATGGATTGTGGCGCAGCCGGCAAGGTTGGTCGCATCGAAACGCCAAAATCTGATGCACTGGGGCGCTTTGGTGTGCTGCGTGTGCAGGATGAGGCCGGCATGAGCCAGGTACTATACTTTGGCAGTGAACTTGCAGATAACCAGGATGCGCGGAGCTTCTCCATGCCACCGCGTGGCCAGCAAGGCGACTTTGACGTCCGCTTCAACGACAGCAGCCGCCTGAGCGAAGCAGACGAGCAAATCGTACGCCTGCAGAGCAGCAACTATCCGCTGGTTGTTCGCCTCGATCGCAAACCAGACGCATTGTTTGGCGCTGTGGTTGTGGAAGAATTGGTGGGCGGCGAAGTAGTTGAATCGCATCGGATGGATGCAGACGACGCGCTGACAATCACCAACAGCAAGGTTACTGCGTTGCGCATCAAGTCTGTTGATGCACTGGATGCAGCAGTGCCCGAGACGTTCACGCTGCAGGGCAACTATCCGAACCCTTTCAATCCGTCAACACAGGTTGTATTTGATATGCCTGAAGCCGGCATGGTGAAGGTTGAGGTGTACGACTTGCTGGGGCGCAACGTGATGAGCATACCCGCGCAGGATATTGCAGCCGGCGCTGGACGACAGGTACAAATCGACGGTGCATCCCTTGCATCTGGTACTTACCTGTATCACGTAACGGTAGAGATGGCGTCTCAGTCGGTTACCAAAGTTGGCCGAATGACCCTGATCAAGTAAACCACTTTTTTGATTGGTTAATAGAAAGGCCCGGTGCAATATGCATCGGGCCTTTTTGTGTCTTTCAGGCAGTATAGCAGGTTCTCCGTAGTCTCCGTGAGCGTAATGAGTACTAATAAACCACAGTCCATCGCTATGGTCAAAAAACCATAGTTAGAAGAGGCGTAAGACCCACTTTTTGTGCGCCATAAACGAATTGAGGTTTATGCTTAAAACGTAAGCCGATTCGGCGCGGAGCTGCCTCGATTCGAAAAAGTGCCTACTTACTTTAGGTATTCGTGTCCGCTCACTTTTTGACCAGGCAGTACTGCTGAACCCCATCGCGCCATTGCTGGCGCTGGCTCATCTGTTCGCTTGCCAAAAAGAGACCGTGTCTGGCTCAGGTGCAATGAAAACCTAGCCCACCTCTTGAAAACCGAAAACGACAATTCAAAACGGTACCTCACTCATGAAAAGAGTTGCTGATTGCGGCGGCATCACTATGCCCCACATTTCTCTCTCGCTGTTTTTTCTTGTGCTGTTTGCCTGGTTCTCCACCTCTGCACAGGCGCAGGTGGTTGTATACCGCGTAAATGCCGGCGGCCGCACCGCGCAAGCTGCTGATGTCACCTATCCCGACTGGTCCGGTGACGAACAGGCAGCAGAAGATCCGCCTCCTATTGCTTTTGCCCGGAATGGCACGCCTTCTATCTACGTTAACGAAGCGTTTGCAGGCGACCAGACAGCGGGTAAAAACCAGGCACAGAACCTGGTTAACATCACCAACCCCGCAGCCGGTGAAGATATTTTCCTGACCCAACGCTGGGATCCGCTCCTGCCAGACGATAACATGGTCTGGTCTTTCCCTGTTGAGGTAGAGGCCAACTACCGCGTTGTGCTCTATTTTAGCGAGTTGTTTGGCGAGGGACTCGAAACCCGCGAGTTCGATATCCTGATCGATGGCGAACTGAAAGAAGATAATTTCAACATCCTGCAGGAAACAGGTAATGTTGAGAAAGTTGGCGTTGAGCGTAGTTATGACGTTTTCTCAACCGGTGAGACGATTCGCATCGAGTTTGTGAACCAGGAAGCGCCGGCTGGCACTACATTGCCAGCTGTTATCAACGCTATCGAGATTGTTTATCTGGATAGTAGCAATGAAGCGCCTGTAATTGTAGCAATTCCAGACCAGGTCAATGTTGCGGGCGACGAAGTATCCGTTGCTGTTGATGCGAGTGACAATGATGGGGGAGACATCGCTGTTGGCGCAGCAGTTATTATTTCGTATGAGGCAGAAAACCTGCCGCCGGGTCTTTCCATTAATGAGGAGACGGGTGTCATCTCTGGTGTCATTGAATCAGATGCAGAAGATGTTTATGAATCCCGCGTGATTGTACTTGATAGCGGTTTCCCGACTGCCGGCGCAATTGACAACTTCACCTGGACGGTTACCAGCAGTGATCCGTTTGTCGAAAATCCAATTGAGGATTACACGCGCCTTTTTGGTGATCCAGATGATCTGTTTGATCTGACAACCGTATTTAGTGACCCCACAGGACAGGGCCTGACCTTTACCCTCGAAGGCAATAACAACCAGGCCGTTGTTACTGAGTCAATTGAGAATGGCTCAACATTGCGCCTTGCCTACTCAACAGAAAACGAAGGGACCGCGCTGATCACGGTGCGCGCAACCAATCAACTGGATGAATTTGTCGAGGAAGAAGTCAGCGTAACGGTACTCGCTGCTGTGCCCGAAGCACTTGTTCAGGTAACGCCTGAAGGTGGTCTGGGGGCAAGCACCTTTAATCCTGGCAGCATTGTAATTCAGAACAACTCACCGGGACAGTCTTCGCAGATCACAAGTGTATCGATTGATCTTTCAAATGCACTCTACCCTGACATGGTATTTGACCCGACAGGGACTGCCGGCGACAATGGCTTTAAGTGTCTCACGCCAGACAGCGGTGCAGATGAAACGGGTTATATCACGCCGGAAGACGAGTGTGTAGATCCTTTCAGCGATCCAAATGAGGGTGGCTTCAATGTGATTACCATGGCGTTTGATGATTTTGGGCCGGGCGAGACCTTTACTTTTTCTGTAGATGCAGATCCGACAAGCATCAAAGGCAATCCTGGTGTAGGTGATGCCGGCTCGGTAGGCGGAATCGAAATGATTGGCGGTCTGGTTACCGTTACGTTCTCGGACGAGTCAACCCAGCAGAGTGAGCTGTTTCACATTGAAGGCTCAAACGGCGGCAGCGAAACCGTTGTCCGCGCCAATGCTTTACCTGCACCCGGCATTACCATGGATGGTATTGGTGGTACAACGGCTACGGTTACCGAGGCTGTGCAGAACATTGTAGTTGCCGGCTTGCCGGGCGAAAGCGTACGCCTCTTCCAGTCTGATGGCAGACTGAACGTGACTGGCGTACCCGGTGGTGGATTTGATATTGAGCCTTTTGAGGCCAATGAGGCCATCGGCAATACCTGGACCTATCCTGCAGTGATTGGTGAAGGAGGCACGGTAACCATTGAAGTGCTGCTGCGCATGTCGGACAAGGCTGATGGCCTTGGTGATGGTGGGCTGAACCACTTCGTTGCCGCGCTTGATAGCGACTTTAGCAGCCGCATTTCCAACAAGCTGGTCATTGAGTTGCAGGCACCATCTTCTGCTACGTTGATTGAAGGCTGGAACATGGTTGGCATTTCTTATGATGTAAACAACCCGGATTACCAGGCCATCTACGGCGATGCATCGCCTACCCAGGCGCCTTATGCATGGAATGCCGGCAACTATGTTCAGTCCAGCGATCTTGCCCCTGGTACTGGCTACTGGCTGGATGTTGAAGATGCCGGTGAAGTGACTATTCTGGGTAGTGAAATTTCCAGTGTTGATCTGTCAGTAACCAGCGGGTGGAATCTGGTAAGTGGTCCGTCCTGTATTTTTGATATAAATGATGCAGATGACCAGGCCGGCATTATTGTGCCGGGCAACCTCTACCGTTTTGATGGCTCTTATGTCGCCTCAACGAGCCTGACACCCAATGTTGGCTACTGGCTCGAAGTGACCGCTGACGGATCGCTTACATTCAACTGCGAGGCAGATCAGGTTGCAGAAAGAGATCATGAGGTTGTACAGCCCAAACTGGCACCGCATGCAACGTTTGGTACTTTGCGTGTCAGTGACGAAGAAGGGCGCAACCAGGATCTGTACTTCGGAGGCGAACTGGCTGACAAAGCGGTGAAGCCGCAGTACAATATGCCGCCGCTCAATCTGTATGGCTTTGATGCTCGCTTTGCTGATCACACGCGTCTGCTTGAAGGCACAGAAGGTGTTGTAAAAGTGAAAGGTGCTACCTTCCCGATGACGTTTGAGGTGCTCGCAGCGCCTGCCGGACAAACAGCTACGCTTTATCTCGAAGCGCTGGCAGGGGATGAGGTGATCGAGCAATACCAGGTATTTGAAGGTGACGCTGTAGTGATTGCCGATGAGCGCGTGACGGCACTGCGTCTTGGATCAGAAGCGATGGCTGTTCAGACGTTGCCGGAGTCATTTGACCTGGCGGGCAACTTCCCGAACCCGTTTAATCCATCGACAACGATTGTTTTCGACCTGCCAGAGCAGGCTGAGATTCGGGTGTCGGTTTACGACATGCTTGGTCGTGAAGTGATGGCACTGGATGCAGTAAATCTGGCTGCCGGCAATGCGCGGCAGGTGCAGATGGATGCGTCTTCGCTGGCGTCAGGTACTTACCTGTACCAGGTGCAGGCCATTATGGCATCCGGGACGGAGATTTCTACAGGCAGAATGACACTGCTGAAGTAGTACGCCAAACGCGATATGCTCGCAAAATCAAAAGCGCAGCGGTTCTCAGAACCGCTGCGCTTTTTTTGTGCCTTCCTGATTTGGGAAGTTTATTTCAACAACAACATTTGTCGCATTTGGACAAATTCACCTGCTTCGATGCGGTAGAAATAGGCACCACTTGGCAGATTGGTTGCGTCGAATTG
>CBDHHF010000006.1:0-14566 GCA_965263205.1 Rhodothermales bacterium | reverse complement strand
ATGATGCGTACGACACATCGCCGGTCATCGACGCGGACGGCACACTGCTAGGAAGAACGCGCATGATGCACATTACGGATTACGAGGCATTTCACGAGCAGGGTTACTATACCCCCGGGGACACAGGTATGCCTGTTTATGCTACTGCCGTGGGCAACATTGGCGTTGCCATTTGTTACGATCGGCACTATCCCGAATACTTGCGTGCACTCGCTCTGGCCGGTGCTGAATTGGTAATCGTGCCACAAGCCGGCGCCCTGGACGAATGGCCCGGCGGCCTCTACGAAGCTGAACTCAAAGTGGCCTCGTTCCAGAATGGATACTTCATGGCCCTCGCCAATCGCGTAGGGAAAGAGGCAGTATTAACGTTTGCCGGTGAATCGTTTGTCACCGATCCGTTCGGGCAACTGGTCGCGCAGGCTCCCAAAGCGGAAGAAGCCATTTTGTATGCTGATTTGGACCTGTCGCGCTGCGCAGACTCCCCAGCCAAGAAGCTCTTCTTCCAACACCGTAGAGCAGATCAGTATGGGATGCTGAGCGAAAGGTGAATGCCGAATGCCGAATGCCGAATGCCGAATGCCGAATAATTTACGAAATTCGGAAGCACAAAAAACGACTAACCACTTAGCATTACGCCATAATACCTCGCCCGTCTGGCCCAACTTAATTCTGGCTCTATATTACATCTAACATCATTGGTCAAAATAGGCCGCTGCACTCCTTTTTACCATTAGCGTCATGCCAGACTTGATCCGGTATCCAGAGAAGGATTGAGCAAAATTAGCCCTTTCTTAAGTTTTCTGGATCCTGAATCAAGTTCAGGATGACGTTTTGCATATTTGTGATATAGAGACAGAACTTGATTGGGCATCCACAGGGATGATACGCCACATAAAACCGGTGAAAGACCACTAGCTATGCTGGTGGATCCCCAGTCAAGCTGGGGATGACGTTGGGGAGGCATGGCGCTCTCCTAATATTTGGCGCTTACACCAGTCTGATAGCAGGAAGCAAAGAACCTGCAACCTGCAACCACAAACAAATCAGAACCGATTTGTTTGTTCTTACGGATTGCGCTTGCGGTAGTCTTGAAAAGACTCTTTTTGGAAAGCGCCTGTGTTGATATAGCGCAGAACATGAATAAAATCGGCGGCTTCTATAAAGCCAGGGACGCGGGTGATGTAATCGCCGGCAGAAGAAAGGAAAACGATGGTTGGTGTGCCTTCTGCACCCAGTCCGGAGGCAAGTTCTGGTGCACTGAGTTCATACCCTTTAAACTGTATGACTTTCTCGGCATCATCTATATCGAGGCGTACCGTTTCAAAATTCTCATTGAGGTACGTCCGAACTTCGTCAATTTCATACACCTCTTTTTGCAGGCGTTGACACCACGGACACCACGGAGCATACACATCGACCATAACAGCACGTCCACTCGTTTCCGCTGCTTTGAGAGCCTCACCAAAATCCATCCAATCGAGCGATTGAGTAGATTGTTCAGATGGTGTCTCGGGCGGAAGCGTGTTATCTGTTTGCGCCTTGAGTATGGGGGGCGAAATCAGTAACCCAATGATGAGAAGAGAAAAACGTGCTTCACTGTGGTTATGCGGGAATAAGGTTTTTGTAATTTCGCCGGAGTATGTCTGATGCATTTTCCCAGTTAAAAGTTTCGAACACAGCGGGTGTTGCGGTCGCCCATTTTTCTCGATCGCCAGGTGCATCGACCATGGCTTGCAAAACACGGCCAATTTCTTTGGGATCACGGGGTTCAACAACACAACCAACACCGAAGTCTTCAACGATGCCCCCAATTTCGGGCAAGTCGCTCGCCAATACCGGCACACCCGCCATCAGGTATTCAAACAACTTGTTTGGCAGCGCATATCGGTGATTAAGGCAGGTATCTTCGAGGAGGGTGACACCGATATCGGCCGAACTGGTGTATGCGTGTAATTGCTCCGGCAATACCGCCGGCTTAAACTTCACCCGTTCCGTCAGACCAAGAGCAATCACCTCATCTTCAACGGCCTGCCGCAGCGGCCCATCTCCCATAAACACCAGCGTAGCCCCCGAGACATACTGCATAGCGCGCGCAAGCAGATGACATCCCCGGGCTTTCTGTATTTTTCCCTGGTGCAGAATCACAGACTGGCCCTCTGGAATCGCCAAATCATCCCGTAATACGCGAGATACAACGCGTGGCTTTTGCATCGGGACGTTATAAAGCACATCAGGGAGCGCAATGTTATACGAAGCCCGCCAGATGAGAGGCAATGCTTTGGCTTACCGTATAGACGGTATCAGCACGGCGAATGTACCGTGATTCGACGGTTTCCCAAAAGAAACGCACCCACGGCCGGCCAACAGTCGATGCCACATACGGGTAGCGTTCGCGGGCATCATACACCAGCTTCGCCTTTTGCCGTTTGGCCTGTGCCGCAAGTGCCGGCAAATTGTACAAATCACTTGCGTGGTATACGCGCGCAGAAACCTGCGCGACCGCATCTGAAAACAGGCGATGGCACCGCCAAAAAAAACGCGGGCCACTGCCGGCAGGACGCTGCAGCACGCGAAACGTCACCTGATCGTTGTAACGCACCGTCGCCGATTCTCTCCCAAGCCCAAAGACCAACACCTCATATCCGGCAGCAGACAATACATCCAATTGCTTCAATGCCCGCGAATTGTAGCGAGGATCGCCCGTGATGGCAAAAAGAATGTCAGGACCAGGGATTTGCAAGGGTGAAGTAGTGGGTTAAAGGAGCGTGGATTGAATGCTGATTTTTCGAATGACTTAATTTAATGCGTACCAGCTACAAAAAATCAATCGACATTCGGCATTCAAAAATCGGCATTCAAAAATCGGCATTCAAAAATCGGCATTCAAAAATCGGCATTCAAAAATCGGCATTCTCAGTATTTCCGGTGAACACAGCCACACTACCGGTTTGAAAGATGCAGAGTTGCCCGCCGTTCCCTATTTTCAGTCATGGCCGGCAAAAACGCGTTCGATAGCAAGCTAGTTAAAAAAGCGCAACAAGGCGATGCTGAAGCTCGAGAGCATCTGATGAAAGCGCTTGATCCGCTGTTGCGTGCTTTTTTTATCAAGCGCATTGGGTTTAAGTCGGAAGTGGACGATCTGATTCAGAACACGCTCATGCGTGTCCATAAAGGCCTCGAAAGATTTGAAGGATCAGTCGAGTTTAAAAGCCTTTGCCATGAAAGCCGCCCTGTTCGAGCTGCAGGATCTCTACCGCGGCCGGTATAGCGCCAAGGAATCACTCTACGACCCGGATCATGCGCCCAGTATGGATGCAGACGAAATGCCTACGCCCCACCCAAATGGATTTGGAGAAGGCACTTGCTGCCCTCTCGCCACGCGCACGACGCATCATCGAACTGCGCGAATACGGGTATCGATACGAAGAGATTGCCAATATCGTCGGATCGACCGAAGCTGCTATCAAAATGCAGGTTAAGCGGGCGTTTGAGAAAATGCGGGATTTGCTGATCAGCTTGCTGATTGCTTTCCTGTTGGCGTCGTTTGAGGAGCCTTATGTAATGGAGCCAACCCCAGAGTCCTCGATTTGAGCTTGAATCATGCATTGTTGCATAGCCGGCGCTCGAGAAGTGCTTTAATCGAAGGTGATGGTGCAAGTTTAAGCGCCTGTACACGATACGAAGCAGCCTCTTCCAAATGGCCGGCCCTCCGATGCAAATCTGACAACACCGCCCCCCATAGATACGAGCCCGTGAGCCAGGTTGGCGGTTGAAATGATATTAAGACATCCAGACCAGCCTCGGGCCCTTTCCATTCAGCCATTGCCACAGCAAGATTAAGACGATGTATGGCCGATGGGGCTACCTGCTCGAGCAATTCATAACAGGCTACAATGTTGTCCCATTCGGTAGCTTCAAAGGAAGGCGCCATGCAATGCGCAGCGGCTACCCCGGCTTCCGCATGATACCTGGAATAACGATCCCCATCTGCAGATTTAGCAAGCCAGGCTAACCCGCGGCCAATACGCGCCTGATCCCAACGCGAACGATCCTGCTCCTCCAACAATAACAAACCACCCGATGCATCCTGGCGTGCAGACATCCGTGCAGCGTGTAACTCCATCAGCGCCAACAGCGCAAAGGTCTCCGGTACCTGTCCCACGCGGTGTGCAGCAAGCAGGCCGGCTAACCGAAGTGCCTCTTCGCACAATTCCTGTCGAATAGCGAGCGTGGCGTGTGCAGACAAGTACCCTTCCGTAAACAAAAGATAAAGAATGCGATGTACAGCCGGTAACCGTTCAGCATACGTTGTATTGTCCAGAGCATCCATCTCGAGCGGTTGTTCACGCAATCGGTTACGGGCCCGTGTAAGCCGCTTGTAGATATTGGCCTCGCTGGTGAACAACCGCAACGCAATTTCGCGCACGCCGAAACCACACAAAATTTTGAGTGCAAAAGCCAGTTGGGAAGCCTCAGGAACGTGTGTATCACAACACACAAAAAGCATCCGCAACAAGTCTTCGTCCTCTGATATGACCGCATCTTCTGGTGCGTCCTTATGCTCAACGAATGCAGCAGCCCGATTTTGCAGCAATCGTCGGCGTGCGGTGGCCTGACGCAATGTACCCATCAATTCGTTGTGCGCTACCTGATAAAGCCAGGCATCCGGGTTGGGCGGGACGTCCGCCGCAACCCAGGATTCCAGTGCTTTGGTTAACGCCGTCTGTACCGCATCTTCGATGTCTTCGATGTACGCAGTACCAACACGGCGCGAAAGCTGCGCAACGAGCCGGCTATACGCACGCCGAAAAAAGTGCGGCGCCAAATCAGTCATGATCCGGAATTACAATTTCCCGCACTTCTACACTCGACCCCGGATGTACCCCCGGACTTTCGTGTGCCACCACCACCGCTTCTTCCATGGTTTCGGCAGTGATAAGCATATATCCGCCAATGACTTCTTTGGCTTCCACAAACGGACCATCGGTAGCGCCATCTACGCGCACAACCCTTCCATCCCCAAGCATCCCACCAAGATCTACAATGTTGTCTTTAAACTTCTCTTTCCACGCGTTGAATTTGGCGTACAATTCTTCCATTTGCGCGGGAGACATTCCGGAATGGTCACCAGGTTCACTGCGTTGGATACATAGATAATTTTTGGACATAAAACGCCTCTGTTTTTGTAAGATGTATGCCAATCACAACCGTTGCTTTTTGTTCGTTATCTGTGATCGACACCCCTTAACGTCTGAGCGGCAGCTTTTTGGACACAGTTGACCAACTTTTTTCAAAAAAACGTGCACTGATGATCAGGTATTCGTCCAGTGCTGCATCATGATACCGGCGGCAATGGCCGCATTTAGCGATTCAGTTCCATGGCGCGCTCCACGCCCTGGAATGGTTATGCAAGCATCCAGCAGTGCTGCAACCGGTGTTGAAATGCCATTCGCCTCTCCACCAATCACCAGAGCAACACGTCCTGCTGGCTGCCATGTGTCCAGCGGTATGCCCTGCAAATCGGCTCCAACCAGCGAAAAACCGGTGTTTTTGAGCGCCATTAACGTATCGATGAAAGCCGGCTCGCGCACCAACGCAGTGTCCCAAATGCCCCCCATCGACGCACGCACCACTTTGGGGCTATAAAAGTCTGCTGTATCCGCATTGCCCAGCACAGCCTCTATGCCAAACCAGGCAGCAGTTCGAACAATAGTGCCTACATTGCCTGGATCTTGCACGCCATCCAAAACCAGGATCCTCCGCATGCCTTCAAGCTGCTTTAGATCTGTGGCATTGATGCCAGCGACAGCCATAATGCCCGGTGCCGTATCTACGGTTGAAAGCTGGCGCGCTACTTTTTCGGAGATTTCGTACACCACCACATGATCCAGGACCAACGCAGCAACAGCCGGATCGTCCATCATCTTTGGGGTGATCAACAGTTCAAACACAGGTGCACCGGCCTCAAACGCAGCCGCTACCGACCGCCAGCCTTCAATTAACATCTGACGGTGTACCTGTCGGCCTTTCTTTCTTGTAAGCGAGGTAATGGCCTTGCGGCGTTGCTCTGATAAATGCCGGCGTTTCAATGGATACACTCTCTCCCTTTAAATGCTGCAAACTGCACGCAACGTCAATCTACAATATTTGGCTGCATAAAGCACACGTGAGGCTAGAAGAGTGATTGCCTTCGATATTCGGCGTTCCTTGCAAGGAGTGTTCGTAAAAAATCTTTAGCCAATGTTGGCGCTCATGGCCATTCCAGCAAGAGATACGAATCTTGTGTAGCAAGGAACTGCTCCCTGGTGTAGGTTGCGTACGTTCATTTCTTTTACCCGAAAACAAAACAGGGCCCCAAAAGAAACGAACCAAAGAAAAGGGCACCACCAAATAAAACGCGCGCTTTTATCTCCTTTCGCGCATCCCATCCTGACCTTCGATCAGGAAAACGCTTCGATAAAAGCACCCACCACACATCGCCACGCATTTGGTGGACGTCCACGCGCTGATTTGCTTAATAACGAATGAATCTTTGCTAGCTACTATTTTCTAAACACCCCTGGTTCCTTGCTCGATATTCGTTATTTGAGGAGCGGCGAGCCCCGAAGAGATCCTTCGCTCCTATCAGGATGACATTTGTAAGGAATTGTGCTATTCCTCACCCATTCACCAATCGACAACCTGCATTCAACAATCTGCATTCAACAATCTGCATTCAACAATCTGCATTCAACAATCTGCATTCAACAATCTGCATTCAACAATCTGCATTCAACAATCAATACGTTCCCCAAATGGAATGATCTATGCATAATCAGCTTCCAAATTTTTGTACAGCCCTTAAAAGGAAGTTATGGCTGATTTATTTCTCAAAAGATCAAACGGGCTGTTACAAATATTCCGCTTTTTTGAAGAATGTGTTCGTATTGAAAGAGGCCAAACAGAAAGCGCTTCCAGTGCGTATATTCTGCCCTTTAATTTTTGCGTATCGACAGCGTGTAGCAACGGATTAGAATGGGTTAAATCACGATGGGTAAAGGGCGTACGTTGTCGAGACTTTTTCCCCAGCCAACTTGTCAATCTTTTTGAGCTTAACACATGCCAACAAAGAAAGGCGTTTACGCCAAATCTGTATATAAAGAGCCCTCCCCGTTCTCTCACAAGGACGATCCGTTTGACGCGATGATCGAACGATTCAACATCGCTGCGGAGATACTTGAGCTTGAGAAAGGTTTTTACGAATACCTCTGTGCGCCGGCACACATCCACATCACCTCCAATCCCATTGTCATGGACGATGGCGAAATCAAGGTATTCAAGGGATTTCGCGTAATCCACAATGATGTATTGGGCCCGAGCAAAGGCGGCATCCGGTATGCGCCCGACGTCAACCTGTCGGAAGTAAAAGCACTCGCAGCCTGGATGACCTGGAAGTGCGCCGTGGTCAACGTGCCTTTTGGTGGTGCCAAAGGAGGGGTTGTATGTAACCCGCGCGAAATGAGCCCCGGCGAGCTCGAACGCCTGACGCGCCGGTATACATCGAGCATGTTTGAGGTCTTCGGCCCCGACAAAGATATCCCGGCGCCTGATATGAACACCAACGAGCAGATCATGGCCTGGATTCTGGATACCTACGCCATGCATTCACGGCGCACCGATTTGGCTGTTGTTACAGGTAAACCGCTTTCACTGGGGGGCTCGCAGGGCCGCAAAGAAGCAACAGGACGTGGTGTCATGCGCTGTACACTCGCTGCAATGGAGCGCATCGGCATGTCGCCGGCTACGGCTTCCGTCGCCGTGCAAGGCTTTGGTAATGTGGGATCAGTTGCAGCGCGCTTGCTACAAGAACAAGGCTGCAAAATTGTCGCTGTAAGCGACGTCTCTGGTGGCTATTACAACACAGATGGGCTCGATATAGAAACTATGATCGAGTACTCTAAAGCCAATAAGTTCAGCCTGGAGGGTTACAAAAATGCAGAAAAAATCTCCAACGAAGAACTGCTAACACTCGACGTGGATGTCCTCGTACCAGCTGCCAAAGAAGACCAGATCACCAAAGCTAACGCGCCTAAAATAAAAGCGAAGATTATTGCAGAAGGTGCCAACGGACCAACTACCCCAGAAGCCGACGATATTCTGAACGAAAACGGCGTCATTGTCATTCCAGATATCCTTGCCAACGCCGGCGGCGTAACCGTCTCCTACTTCGAATGGGTACAGGACCGCCATGGCTATTTCTGGAGCCTCGACCGCGTAAATCGCCGGCTCGATCGCATGATGCGCGAAGCATTCGACAGCGTATACGATACTGCAGAGAAGCACAACATTTCGATGCGCATCGGCGCCTATGTGCTATCCATCGACAAGGTTGCCAACGCACTTCGGGTCCGCGGTATCTATGCGTGAGTTGCATTGCAGACAGGTTTTGTCTGTGGTGTTGCTGTAATTGTTGCCCATATCCGGATCAGAATTCGGGTATGGGCATACTTGTTGGAATTCGAATGGCTTTCCACCAAATGCGACACCCTGCCCTACTTTTTGTCCTGCTTGGTAGCCTGGCAATTCCCGTCAAGGCCCAGCCTGCCAACACCGCCGTGTTTCAAGACCTGGCGCTGCAGTGTATTGCGTTTGTTCACGACGGGGCCGATGACCTGATCATCGATACGCCGGCAGCCAGGATGCCGTACGTACGCAGTGCAATTGTAGAGACGCTTACTGCATCAGATCGGCGCGTTTACCTGGCTGATTCAGCATATACCACACAACCGGAAAATCTGCACACGCTTGCTTATGAAATTGCGGGAACGACGGTAGATTACAAGCGACTCAAGAAGAAACGCGCGCAACGCTCCATCACGCTCAATGCCTCTGCCTCGCTTAGCGATGCCAACGGCGGACTACTTGCAGACAAATCCTGCACCGAAATGGCAGTGGATACGGTGGCTATCGCACAACTTAAATCCCTCGAAAACAGCGCATACCGTGAAACCCAGGGACCAACCGTGCATTCGGGCTTTGTACGTCGTTTTCTCCAGCCTATTATGTTAACAGCAGCCACCTCGCTATCTGTATACTTGTTTTTTGCTTTGCGGAGCGATAGTGACAGTGATGACACCTGATGCTGGCCCCACATATCGTTCTGGTCAACGCTTTTCGTTATTTCTCGCTATAGTCCTTGTCCTGACCTCGTGCGCTATTCCAGTCATGCCTACGGGTGGGCCACAAGACAAAGAACCGCCTGTCATTGTCGATGCTGAGCCGGCAGCTGAAAGCGTCAACGTATCCACTGATCGGGTGCGCATTGTTTTTTCCGAGTTTGTAGATCAGGCCTCGTTTGCGCAGTCCATTTCGGTAACGCCGGCCTTTGATCGGCCGCTCCAGTATAAGTGGCGCAAAAACAGGGTGGATATAACGTTTCCTGAACCGCTAAGGGAAAACACAACTTACATCCTCACCCTCGACACCAAACTGCGCGACGTCAACCGGGTGGCACTCACGCAACCAATCACGTTTGCCTTTGCCACGGGCCCTGTAATCAATCGTGGAAAAATTTCGGGGCGTGTGATTAATCCATTAGACGGTACAGGCCTTGCCAGCTATGACGTATTTGCTTATGCGTTAGCAGATTCAACCGTGCTGGACTCGCTACCAGCCAGCCCCGCCTATCGTATTCAGACAGACGACCAGGGTGCGTTTGCATTCGACTACATGAGCGAACAACCCTACTTTGTGGTTGCCCTACAAGACCTCAACAGAAACCGTACGCCCGATGGCATCGAACCGTTTGCCGTCCCGCCCACCCCTGTCATCTTTGCAGATACGGCAAGTAGCAAAAACGCAGGGGACTGGCTAGCCACCCGCACAGACACGATCCCACCGGAAATCCAGCGAATTCGTGCGCTTTCCAATCAACGGTTTATGCTCCGACTTTCCGAGTCTATTCTATTCACGGATCGAAATCCTGCCCTATGGAGCTTGAGAGATTCTGTGAGCAACCAGGTATACGCGGTACAAGATCTCTACCTCTACCCCGAAGATCCAAGGCAAATCTACCTCGAGACCGATCAGCTATTTGCGGCAACCCATTTGATCCAAGCCGGCGGCATTACCGACTCTACGGGTAATCCCATTGACTCGACAGCCTTTGTGTTCAGGCCATCTGCAAACGCAGACACGCTGCAACTTCGCTTCCTCGGTTTTCGCCCCGAGAATCTTGAAACCAATGAATCTGGTGCCCGCGTTTTACCGCCAGATGTCTACGCCGGCGTCCGGTTTAATCAGGCAATCACGTCCGATGCGCTCGCAGGGCTGGTTACGATACAAGACTCTACCCAGTCACCAGTTTCTTTTGAAAGCAGTTCAAAAGATGGCTCGACGTACAATCTAATGGTTCAGGCCTTGCCGGCCGGTATGCCTTACACCGTTTCCGTCGCAGGAGCCGGCGTTGGTGTCCCTGATACAACCTATACCATGCTGTTTCAGCAGCTTACAGACGAAAACCTTGGTGAGCTTCGGGGACAACTGGTATCAGAAGACAGCGTTGGCTTGTCGATAGTTGAGCTTTTCCCGAATACCCGTCCGCTGGCTAAAGACCGCATTGCTGTACAGATTGCAGATACCACCGGTACGTTTATCTTTTCTCGCCTGCCCGACAAATCGCAATACCGATTCCGCGCATTTCAAGACTACAATGGCAACCTGCGTTGGGATGGCGGACAGGTGATTCCCTATCAAAATGCCGAACCACTTACCTGGTACAGCGATAGCCTGCAGGTGCGCGCACGCTGGGAGCAAACCCTGTCAGATACGCTATCGATCAAACTGCGATAACATGTCTTCCTCACTGGAAAACGAAATGCCGTCTGCCCTGGAGCTAACAGAACACATGCTGCCGGCCCTTACGGCAGCAGCTATGCGTGAAGCAGACCGGTATACGATCGACATCCTGGGAATTCCAGGATTTACCTTGATGGAATCAGCCGGCCGCGCTGTACTGCCAGCGATTTACGACCATTTCAATATTCAACAAACCGATCTCAGCAACTGGCATGTAGCCTGCCTCTGTGGCAAAGGCAACAACGGCGGCGACGGACTTGTTGTAGCACGCGTGCTGGCAAACGCAGGTGCTCGAGTCTCGGTGTACCTTTTGGCTGAACCCCAAACGCTGTCACCTGACGCCAAAAAAAACCTCGCCATTTTAATCGCGCATGCCACGCTAGATGATACCTTCAATGTCACGCACTATGTGCTCGACGCTTCAGACTCTCTGCCATCACATGGTCCCTTTGATCTTATTGTAGATGCGCTACTCGGGACTGGCGTATCGCGTCCTTTGCGCGCTCCCTATGCTGCAATCGTCGACTGGGTGAATGCACAAGCAGCACCCGTTGTAGCACTTGATATACCAACGGGCCTTCATACCGACCTGGGAACCGTGGCTAACACAGCAGTACGAGCAGAACTTACGGTAACGATGGGTGCCATGAAAGTCGGCTTAATACTGAACGAGGGTCCGGACCATACGGGGGCGCTTGCAATTGCTGAAATTGGTATTCCACGCTTCGCCCTCACACGGGCAGCGAACGTGCATCCCAGTCCATATGTCACAACGCAAAAATCCGTTGCAACCTGGTTGCCCAAGCGACGCAATAACACACACAAATACGCGGAGGGCATGGCCATCGTTGTAGCCGGCCAGGCAGGTATGGCCGGCGCAGCAACCCTTGCCGCGACGGCTGCAGCGCGCAGCGGCGCCGGGGCTGTCCTATGCGCGGCACCCGTTGCACTACAGGATGTACTGGCTACAAAAATGACAGAAGTCATGACCCTCGGCCTGCCGTCTACACAAGCGGGTATCGACGAATCACCAGCGTTGACGCTACTCGAAAAACACAGCAAAAAGGCTACGTCTCTCCTCGTTGGATGTGGAATGGGTAAAAAAGCACAAACCCAATCGTTCATCCGCAACCTCGTCGAAAAAACCACGTTACCCACCCTAATCGATGCAGACGGGCTCAATGCTTTTGTAGGGCATACAGCAATGCTTAAAGCGCAGCAACAGCCCATCATCCTGACGCCGCATTGGGGAGAGTTCAAGCGGTTGGCTGGCGATGTTGAAAACCAGGAGGATCGCTTAGGTCTTGCTGCGAAGTATGCAGCAGCATGGGAATGTGTGCTGGTGTTAAAAGGAGCGCCGACTGTTGTGGCCACCCCGAAAGATGGGCTTTTTATAAGCCCGATTGTAAACCCTGCGCTGGCAACGGCCGGCAGCGGTGATGTCTTGGCTGGTCTTTGCGCCGGCTTTCTAGCGCAAGGACTTACTGCAGTACAGGCTGCCCTGACAGCCCTCTACCTCGGCGGTGAAGCCGCCAACCTGTATACGCAACAATTTCATCCAGCCACAATGCTGGCATCAGATCTGATTGCGCATTTCAACACCGTTATGAATACTTACAAATCCTGAATTTATGTTGCGTCGCTATGCCCTCGCTGTGGGATGGACCCTGCTGATCCTGATTGGCTGTTCTATCCCGGGGAATGACATTCCTAATATTGGTTTTGACCTCTTTGAAGAAGACAAGCTCATTCACTTCACTTTTTTCCTCGTCTACGGACTCCTCTGGGCGCGTGCATTACCAGACAAGCTGCCCGGTAAGTTTGCGTGGGTAGGCATATCGGGCATTCTCTATGGCGTGGGTACAGAAATCTACCAGGGCATGCTACCCTGGGAGCGCACACCGGACCCACTCGACGCAATGGCTAACATGACGGGTTTGCTCGTAGCCATCATTGTGTCGGGTCGCAAGAAGTAAACATCGCGAAAAACACGCGAAGCCCTAAAGCGGTCTAATTTTAATGTTACGCCACCGGCACTTGGCCCCAGTTGCCCACCGATTGCTTCCTCCGTGAATCTGCACAGCAATAGAGCCTTTACGACCTAACAACTGCCGGACATTCTCACGGTCATATTTAGGATCACTGTAGGTAGCCCCGTTAAATTCAGCAATTAGCCTATCGTTGATCCATGTTTTTATCACCGGATAGTCGCCCACACAAACAACGCGCACACGATTCCAGTCGTCGATCTTCCATGCATCAATCCATTCTTCGGGCGTACAGGCATGTGAAAGGGGTGCATCAGCGTATGCTTCATGCGGCGTACTGTCAAATCCAACCAGGTTACCGGCTGCGTCCTTTTTGCTCTTCAAGCTAAACGAACGGGTATTGAAGGCCCCCGTCCGCTCACCATACAAATGACCAACGATGCCACCATCCAGGTAGTCTACCATCATCTGGATGCATTTCCCCTCATCGTGCCCGCGCAAAAACAGGCCTGAATCAATCCCCCAATCAGGTTTGATTTCGAGGTGCAATTCAAAATCTCCAAACTGCTCATCGGTCAGTAAAATCCCGCCATTGCCTGACCCAGGAGGATCTTGCTCACCAACGATCGCACCATCTTCCACATACCAGTTCCCCCCAGTGCCATGCCAGATTTTTTCGGGATTGATGTGCCAGCCATCTAAAGACTGCCCATCAAAAAGTACGATAAAATCGTCGTCGGCAGATTTTTGGGGGGCAACAATCGAAGGCACAGCCAGCAAGGGAGCAACTGCGCTCTTTTTCAGGAAAGATCGACGCGAGGACATGGCATTGGGGTTTAATTGGTGAATTTTAGCTGCTTATAAAGCATAATGCGCACTTCGGCATTCGGCATTCGGCATTCGGCATTCGGCATTCGTTACTTAGTTTAGTCTTTTTGCAGATTAGCATCAACCCGGGCCGGCGGGAGGCGCTTAGTATGAAATGTGCCCAGTATGAAATGTATCTAGTATGAAAAGTGTCTGGCATGAAAAACCGAGTGTAGAAACAGCAACTTTGCCTCAGGGGCGTGGTCTTTTACTTGAATGATCACGAATTTCGTGTTTACGGCGTCAAATCAATTGACCTTACCCGTAAACTTTCGTTATCTTCTTGATCTCACCTTTGAAGTGCATTGGAGAAGTATTAGGTAAAACCATGGCCTTACGTAAAACTGATAACGCCGACCTGCGCAGCAAATACCCGCTGTTTGTGCAGCTCGGGCTCATTCTTGCACTGGTTGTTCTGATTGGCGCCTTCCGGGTCAATTTTACTCCTGAATCTGATTTCCAGATTGTTGAAGTTCAACAGGAAATTGTACAGATGGAGGAAATTCAGCAAACCAAGCAAATTGAGAAACCACCTCCACCACCAAAGCCACCAGTGCCTATCGAAGTGCCTGATGACGAGGTGCTTGAAGACGAAGACCTTGACCTTGACGTTTCACTTGAGCTCGACGAGGAGATTGTAAACCTCCCTCCGCCGCCAGCTGAAGAAGAAGAAGAGGAAGAGCCAGAAATCTTCATGATTGTGGAAGACATGCCGGAATTGATCGGTGGTCTTGGCTCTATTCAGAAAAAGATCAAGTATCCTGAAATTGCCAAGAAAGCCGGCGTTGAAGGACGCGTATTTGTACAGTTCGTTGTTAATGTAGACGGTAGCGTTGAAGACCCCGTAGTTGTACGCGGGATTGGCGCCGGCTGCG
>CBDHHF010000005.1:0-232311 GCA_965263205.1 Rhodothermales bacterium | reverse complement strand
GCTATAGCGGGGGAGGCTGTCAATCGCGGGCGGGTAATCATCAGCAAGGCTCACTGCTACCACAAAATCGCCGGCTCCGATGGCATAGAGCAGTTCGGTCAGATTGGGTGCGAGTGGAATGATGCGTTTGGGAGCTGCAGGAAGGGTAATTGTACGTCCTACGTCATCAACAAACGAATAGCTGCCATCGGATGGTTGTTGCGGTTGCTGGTTTTCAGACGTACAGCCTGCAACGAAAATTACGACACCGCAAAGGACACATCGGAAGAGGTTCATACACGTGGTGGGGGGCAGGATAGGGTGAGCATCATACTTAACCATGCTGTACCTTTGGGTTCCCTTCAGATTAATTTGACCATGAAAAGTGCTGTCATCCTGAACCCGGCCGCAGGCAACGGGCGAGCGGCTGCATTGGAGCAAAAACTGGCCGGCATGCTACGCGAAGCCAACGTAGATGCGCGCGTAATGGTATCCCGTAGTGGTGACCACGCAATGACGCTTGCCACCGAAGCAACAACCTGGGCCGATACAGTGACCGCCGTTGGGGGAGATGGTACGATTCATCACGTCGCCAAAGGCATTCTTGCCGGCGCGAAGCCTGTACCGCTCGGGCTTATTCCCTTTGGCACGGGGAATGATTTTATCAAAATGACGGGCACGCCAGTTCATATAGAATCTGCAATAAAAATACTTGCGAAGGGGAAACGAAAAGCGGTAGATTATGGTACAGTAACCTATCAAAGCACGCACGGTGCAGGAGCAAGTTGTTTTTTCAACACGTTGGGGATTGGATTTGATGCCGCCGTTGGCGACCGTGCATCTTCTTACAAAGCGCTGCCCGGTTTTGGGGCTTATCTTGCAGCGCTACTCAAAACACTTTTTACACTCCAATATGCGGACGTAACCGTCTCGTGTGATCACAAGGGCAGTACCCCGTTTTTTGTTGGACGGATGTTGTTGTCTTCTGTTGGAAACGGTAGCACATCAGGGGGACTTTTCAAGCTTACACCCGATGCTTCCATTGAAGATGGATGGTTTGACGTTTGTGTAATTGAACAACTATCAGTCCCCCGATTGCTGGCAAGCGTGCCACGGGTGTTGCGTGGACGCCATACATCGATGAGAGAATACCATGCCGGCAAAGCGAAGCATATTCTGATTGAAGTGGGCCAAACAATGAGCCGGGTTGGAGAAATAGGCAACCCGGGATTGCCGGTACATGCTGATGGCGAAATCCTCGCGCCCGACGTAAGCCGGCTTGAAGTAACGATGATCAAGAACGGCATTTCTGTAATTGTACCTTGAAAGGGAAGCGAATCCTGTGAAAAAAAGAATCTACATTGTTGATGATGAACCCAAAATCGGTGAGTTGTTTGTAAACGTACTCAACCGAGACGGGTATGATGCGCAGTCTTTTGTGAGTCCTCAGGCGCTGCTGGAGCGTGTGGAGCAGCAGGAAGACCCGGATCTTATTCTTACAGATCTGATGATGCCGGAAATGAACGGCATCGAGTTGATCGAGTCGCTGCAAACCAGGCAAAAGCTCTTGCCTGTCATCATTATGACGGCGCACTCATCAATTCAAACGGCTGTGGATGCGATGCGGCATGGCGCGTTCCACTATCTGCAAAAGCCGGTAAACCTGGAAGAAATGCGTACCCTGATCAGCAAAGCGCTGAACATGTACGACATGAAGCCGGAAAACAAGGTGCGTCGTACCAAGCAGCAAGCCAAACATCCAATTTCAGGCCTGCTCGGCGAAAGCCCAGCCATCATCAAGGTACGCCAGACCATTGAGACGCTGAAAGATGTGCCCAACACCACGGTGCTTATCCGTGGGGAAACCGGAACGGGTAAAAACCTGGTTGCCAAGACAATCCATTCGAACTCGATGTACAACGCCGGCGCTTTTGTCGAAATCAACTGTGCAGCGTTGCCTGATAATTTGCTCGAAGCTGAGCTTTTTGGGTACGAGAAAGGCGCGTTTACCGATGCACGTGATGCAAAGCCGGGGCTGCTCGAAGTTGCGGATGGAGGTACGCTGTTTCTCGATGAAATTGATTCGATGAGTATGGCGCTTCAGGCCAAGCTGCTCTCTTTTCTGGAAAGCCGTACGTTTCGCCGGCTGGGTGGGGTAGAGGAGTTGCGGGTTACAACGCGCATCATCTGCGCAACCAATGCCGGCCTCGAAGAAAGTGTCGCCAAAAAAGAATTCCGCCGCGACCTGTTCTACCGCATCAATGTGGTAAATCTGCACTTGCCGCCCCTGCGGACGATGAACAAAGACATGCTGGCCATCGCTAACAGCCTGCTTTCCCATTTCAATGAAGAATTTGGGCGATCGGTAAAAGGATTTAATCAGGCTGCGCAGGATAAGCTGTGTGCCCATACGTGGCCGGGCAACGTACGTGAATTACGGAATGTGCTGGAACGCGCCATCATCTTTTCTAGCAAAGAAATCATGGATGCGGAGGAGCTGGAAATTGCGTCACCAGGCGACTTTATCGACTGGGGAGATGCAAGCGGCCTGTTCCGATTCGAAAGCGGCGGAACGCTTGAGGACCTTGAAAAACAGTACATCCGTCACATCCTCGAAACCAGTGACTCCAGTTATGCCGAGGTGGCCCGCATACTCGGAATCTCCAAAAAAACACTGTGGGAGAAGCGAAAGCGGTATAATCTCGATGAAGAAGAGAAAAATCTTGCTTCCGTAGAAGACTAAACTGCAACTTTAAGACGTTTTTTCCGGTGAATAGGTGGGCCATTCGATGGCCTGCGTTTGGGATGGTTTTACGTTATGCGTTGCATGTTGTAACTTCTTGCCAACAGCTGGATGCGCACATGCCGAATGAACACTTTAGGGCATTCATCGTTTTCTGTCCTTCGTCGATGTGTTCATAGTGTTAATGGTGCACATCTGGCCGAATCCACCTGGCGACCCGCTCTTGACCTGTAATCATCTGATTCGATGAAATTATCTCTTTTTCTTCAATTTATTTTGTTGGTCTTTTTTGTAGCTGCCTGTTCCAGTTCGGGCGGCACTGTAGTGGAGGACAACGGGGACCGGGCACCTACGTTTGAAGATGTGCTGCAGGCGTTGCCGTCTACCGAAACGTTTGACGAATCGTCGTACCCAACAGAAGCACCCATCGTTGATGTGGAGGTAGAGCACGACGTACCCGAAGCACTCCTTGCTGGAAGCGTCGGACAAAACCTTTCGGGGATGCAGCAAGGATGGCGGATTCAGGTTGTATTCGCCCGTGAAAAAGCCGTTGCTGATCAGGCGGTAGATAATGTACACGGCTGGTTGTCTCGTATGCGCAGTGTTTATCCCGATACCACCGTATTCCAGCAGCCCTTGCCCGTGTATAACGTCTATGTGCAGCCTTATTTCAGGGTCCGCGTAGGCGACTTCACAACGCGCGAATCTGCTGAAGAACTCCTCACCAAAATGATTTCGGACTACCCACGGGCGTTTGTGATGGTAGACCAGATTAACGTCCGTCGTTAAGAAGCGATTCCGTAACCGCTGGCTATCTTAGTGCTGATTCCAGCGTCGTCGCAGCATCCGTTTTCTCATCCCGATATTTCACGATCACGGGCGTATACAGCGAAAGGCCGTGTGCTTCGCCGAATGCGCTATTTGATTTTCGTGTGCCTGGTACAACGACCGCGCCGGCGGGTATCTCAAGCGGCGCATTGCCTTCTCGCTCGATAATCCGCTCCTTCGCTAAATCGTAGATGCGCGTAGAGCCTGTGAGGATCACACCGGGTGCCAACACGGCCCGCTCTCGCAAAATACACCCTTCGTAGACGCCGCAGCCTCCGCCGATAAACACATCATCTTCCACAATAACCGGAAGTGCGCCAATGGGCTCGATTACACCGCCAATTTGAACGGCAGCTGACAGGTGCACTCGTTTGCCAATCTGCGCGCAGCTGCCTACAAGTGCGTGCGAATCAACCATGGTCCCTTCATCCACATAAGCGCCCACGTTGATGTACATCGGCGGCATACACACAACACCCGGCGCCACATAACTTGCGGTGCGGATAGCTGAGCCACCAGGTACAACGCGCACTTTGTCAGCAAGGGTGAGTGGTTTTACAGGGTAAGTGTCTTTGTCAAAAAAGGGCAGACCAGCATCCGTAATTTCAACAAGGTCGCCAAGCTTAAAACCGAGTAAAATACCTTGTTTTACCCACGTATGAGCTGTCCATGTACCCTCCGCGTCACGCGAGGCTGATCGAATGGTCCCCGTGTTGAGTCCATCGCGAACGGCTTCAAACGCGTCCTGTACAACCTGGCGATTTTCATCGGTGATGGGATTAGCGGCCAATTGGGCAACGCGTTCCTGCAAAGACATGGGCTTCTGGTTTGTTTGGTGAGGGGCCGTGAAGCCGCGTCATACGCCGGTTGGGATCCAGATGTTTTTGACCTGTACAGATTTGTACAGAAAGGCCTTGCCGGCACCCTGCGCCTCTGTTTTCCATTTCCGTTCAACGCCGTAATTCACCCACGTACGCTTCATGTTCGATGCCGCCCGCATTTCTACCTGCCGGCTACCTTCTGCAGTACCAAAGTACCACATAGCATCTACGTCTTCGTGTTCGACCAGTGTTTTTGTAAGGTGGTCGCGGTCGCCGGTAACGATGTTGATCACGCCACCCGGCACATCCGACGTGTCAATGACCTGGTAGAGGTCTGTGACTGCCAGTGGTGCAGTAGGGGAAGGAATGGCAATCACAGCGTTGCCACGCGCAATGGCTGGGGCAACCAGTGACACAAACGCAAGCAGAGGATGGGCATCCGGGCACGCAATACCGATCACGCCAAGGTAGTCGTGATGTGCTACCACAACACCTTTCAGCGTGGTTTCCTGCATGGTGCCGCCAAACTTGTCAGCCCACGCTGCATAGGTAAACAGGCGCTGGATGCTCAGATCCACTTCTTTTTGGGCAGCCTTGGCGGACGCACCCGTCATGGCTGCGATGCGGCCGGCAAGTTCGTCTGCACGGGGGGCCATGTTCTCTGCGAGGTAGTAAAGTACCTGGGCGCGGTTGTGGGGCGTACGATCTGCCCAGCCGCGGGCAGCATGCGCTGCTTCTACAGCGTTACGGATGTCTTTGCGGTTGCCGTCTCCCACGAGACCAACGAGCTGTCCGTCGGGTCCGGCAATGTGCCGGCTGTAATTGCTATCAGGCCGCGCCTGTTTGCCACCAATGTACATTTTAGCCGTTCTGTCGATTGCGTCGCTTGTGCCTGTAATCAGGCCGGCAGGGCGTTGTAGGACGTAGGCACCCCACGTATCTTTAGCGGCTTTGCCATTTGTTTTCGGCTTGGTCGTTGTAGGCGTTGGCCGGCTGGCCCATTCGGGCTGTACATACTCGTAGAGGCCTTCTTTGCCGCCTTCGCGTCCAAACCCGCTTTCGCGGTAGCCACCGAAGCCTGCCGCGGCATCGAACAGGTTGGTGCAATTCACCCAAACGCTGCCTGCTTTGATGCGGTGGGCAACCTCCAGCGCAACGTTGATGTTTTCGGTCCATACACTCGCAGCTAATCCGTACCGGGTGTTGTTGGCGAGCTTGATGCCTTCAGCGGGGGTGCGGAAGGTCATGGCTGTAAGGACCGGGCCAAAAATCTCTTCTTGTGCTACTGTGGAGGCCGGCTCAACATTGGTGAGCAGGGTCGGGGGGTAGTAGCACCCGCCTTTGGGGAGCTTTACGTCGGGTTGATAGACTGCTGCACCTTCTTCTGCAGCCTTTTTTACCCACCCATCGATGGTGTCGTACTGGACAGGATCTACAACGGCGCCCAGGTCGATTGCTTTGTCCAAACTATCACCAACGCGCAATTTCGCCATCCGCTTTTTCAGCTTCTCGATAAAGCGGGGGGCAATGCTTTCCTGGACCAGCAGCCGCGAGCCGGCGCAGCAGACCTGGCCCTGGTTAAACCAGATGGCGTCTACGATGCCTTCAATGGCACCATCATCGTCAGCATCTTCAAATACCACAAAGGGGGACTTGCCACCCAGTTCGAGCGAAAGCCGTTTGCCGGTGCCGGCGGTAGCTTTGCGGATGATGCGACCCACTTGTGTTGAGCCTGTGAATGCAATTTTATTGATATCTGGATGGTTAACGATGCTTGCACCGGCTTCGTCGCCCCCCGTCACAATGTTTACAACGCCGGCTGGTAATCCAGCTTCAGCTACTATTTCGGCAAAGAGTAGCGCCGTCAGCGGCGTATACGGGGCAGGTTTGAGCACCACCGTATTACCCATCGCGATGGCGGGCGCAATTTTCCAGGCCAGCATCAGCAACGGGAAATTCCACGGGATCACCTGGCCCACAACGCCGAGCGGTTTGTAGCCGGCCATCTCCGTATCCATCAGGTGCGCCCAGCCGGCGTGGTGATAAAAGTGACGGGCAACAAGCGGGATGTCGAGGTCGCGCGATTCACGGATTGGTTTGCCATTGTCGAGCGACTCCAATACGGCAAACAGGCGTGCATGCTTCTGGATGCCACGTGCGATGGCGTACAGGTATTTGGCACGCTCGTATCCAGAAGTGTTCTTCCAGGCATCAAACGCACTGCGCGCTGCCTTCACGGCAGCATCGACGTCTTTTGCGTTGGCGTCTGCAATTTTTGCAAGTGCCTCACCGGTAGCCGGGTTACGGACTGCGATGGTTGTTTTTGATGCCGGCTTGTGCCAGGCATTGCCAATAAAGTGCGTGAACGTACGCTTGTGCTGGTCGAGCCACGCCTGGGCAAACGCAGCAGATTCGGGAGCAGGGCCGTAGGGCATGGATTCAAAAAGGGCGGTGAGGTTCATACGATGTGTTAACCCATGGGTTGGTGGTGACGGGCCGCGTAGCGTCCGGTGGCAAAGTGTGAAAGCTGGCGCTCGATATCGGTTAAAAGGCTGCTGGCCCCAAAGCGGAAGAGCTCATTGTTGAGCCAGCCATCACCCAGTTCTTCTTTGATCAGCGAAAGCCACAGCAAGGCTTCTTTGGCTTTCCGGATGCCGCCGGCTGGCTTGAAGCCTACGATTTTGCCCGTGCGTTCGTGGTAGTCACGGATCATGCGCGTCATGACAAGGCCAAACGGGATGGTGGCATTGACGGGTTCTTTGCCGGTGGATGTTTTGATAAAGTCGGAGCCGGCCATCATGGCGACTTTGCTCGCTTTGGCGACGTTCCATAACGTGCCCAATTCACCCGTTGCGAGAATGGTTTTCATATGCGCATCCCCACAGGCAGCGCGCATCTCTTTGGTCTCCTCGTAAAGCGCTTGCCAGTTACCGCGCAGCACATGCTCGCGACTGACCACAATATCGATTTCCCGCGCACCGGCAGCCACGGATGCTTCAATTTCTTTGATGCGCAACTTGTATGGACTCAGGCCGGCGGGAAAGCCCGTGGATACCGCTGCCACCGGAATATCCGTGCCTTCAAGCGCAGCCACGGCGTCTTTAATGCGGCTATGGTACACACAAACAGCACCAACCGTAAGGTTCAGTGACGCAACCCCAAGTGCTTCAACAAGGTCGCTGCGCAGCGGCTGCCGCGCTTTGCGACAGAGTCGGTGCACATTGCCCGGGGTATCATCGCCAGAAAGCGTTGTCAGGTCGAGGCAGGTGACAGCCCGCAGCAACCAGGCAGCCTGCCATTCTTTTTTGATCGATCGCCTGCCGGGAAGCGAGGCCGCGCGCCGGCGAATGGCGCTCGGGTTGATGTGCGTATTGCGCACCCAGCCGAGGTCCAACTCGGTACCGGTATTGCGCTCACTATGGGTGGTGGTCATGTGTTTACGTTGGCCAATGGACGTTTGCCATGAGACCACGCGGATACAGCGGAGGTTTCTTGACCAGAATTGCTCAATGTATTCGCTTAATAGGCTTCAAAATAGCAAACTCCTGTACAGTGGGAGACGGATGGTTCATTTCAAAGCCAGGCCGTGGGGCAGCGAGCTCGCTCAAATATCACCTGATTTCATTATAGAAATTCAGCCGTCAGTTGGTTAGCCTGTCTTAGTCACATGCGAGACGAGCACTTTGGATACTAATTATCTCCTATTCGATTGGATTTGCTCTATAGAGAGAGCAACAAGGCTTTTCAAAATGCAAAGGGGTCACCGTCTTTTGCCGTGACATGGAAACCAGGTCATCATGTTTCCTCAATTCACCACTACTTAGCGCAAGTCCAGCTGGCAATGGTTGTCGCGGGATATCTCTACGACACAATAATCAATTATCGAACATGACATTTTCTAAAGTGATACGCTTCAGTTTATTATTAACTGTATTCTTATTTAGCTCGATTCCTTTTTCTAGCTTCGCACAAGAACTGATTTTTGAAGATGGATTTGAGACAGGGGTATTGGACCCCACCTATTGGACTGCCAGGCCCAGTATTGAAGGGGCTTCTGGCGGTATTGTAGAAATTTCGGATGTAGCATATAACGGGGCCTTTTCAGTGCGAATGGGGCGTGCTACAGACGGCGGGTTTACAACAAATGCATTGGATCTGAGCTTGGACCTTTCCGGCCGGACAGAAGTGGAGCTACGGTTCTGGTTGCGAGATTTTAGAAATGAGGAAATAGATGGGGACGGGCTCTATTTTTCTGATGACGGTGGAGGTAGTTTTGTTCAGGTATTTTCGCTGGAATCAGAAACGGAGCAAAACGATGTTTACATGGATCCTCCACCAATCGATGTTGATGCGCTTGCTTCTGCCTTTGGACTGTCATTGACCTCCAATTTTGTGATTCGGTTTCAACAGATCGGAGATGCTGATTTCAATACGTTTGGCGACGAAGATGGCTGGCACCTGGATGATGTTGCTGTAACGGTACCGGAAATTGTTTATGCAACGTTGCCCTTTATGGATGGATTTGAAAATGGTTTTTTGGGTCCGAGCTGGCGTGTGGCAAATGCAACCGATCCCGCATTTGGTGCCCCTACATCTCCCGTATTTGCCCCAACCAGACTTAGCGGCAGGGTTGGTGTGTTTGCTTCAACTGCACGTACGGGTACCTATGCCGCCCAGATGGGGCGCGATACGGATGGCGAGCAGACGACGAATGCGCTTGACCTGTTGCTTGATCTATCCGGCCAAACCAACGTGGAATTAAACTTCTGGTTGAGAGACTTCAGGAACGAAGAAGTCAACGGAGATGGCCTCTATTTTTCTGATGACGGTGGTGCTAATTTTGTGCAAGTATTTTCATTGGAATCCGGCACAGAGTCGAACGATATCTACATGAACCCACCGCCAATTGATGTTGATGCGCTCGCGATGGCTAATGGTCTTGCATTGACCTCAACCTTTGTGATTCGTTTTCAGCAAATCGGAGATGCTGATTTCAATACGTTCGGCGACGAAGATGGCTTTCATATCGATGATGTCTCTGTAACTGCTCCCGACGTGGTTTACGCTACTGTGCCGTTTACGGATGATTTCGAAGACGGAGTGATGGATGCGGCGTGGAAAGAAACCGATGCAACAGATCCTGCAGTTGGGCAGCCGACAGCTCCCGTGTTTGCGCCGGCAAGATTAAGTGGTCGGGTTGGTGTAGTTAATGATGTTGCACGGAACGGGACGTATTCAGTTCAAATGGGACGAGATGCAGACGGTGAACAGACGACAAATGCACTGGATCTCCGACTCAATCTTGCAGGGAAATCGAACGTGAAATTAAGCTTCTGGTTGAGAAATTTCAGAAATGAGGAATTAGAAGGAGATGGACTCTATTTTTCCGATGACGGTGGCGCCAGTTTTGTGCAGGTGTTTTCGCTTTCTTCCGCCACAGAGCCGAACGACATATTTATGAATCCGCCTCCCATTGACATCGATGCACTCGCGATCGCTAATGGTCTTGAGTTGACCTCAACGTTTGTGGTTCGCTTTCAGCAAATCGGGGATGCTGATTTCAATACATTCGGAGACGAAGACGGCTTCCACATAGATGACGTATCTGTTACGGATCAAGAGGTGATTTATGCCGGCCTACCGTTTACAGAGGGTTTTGAAGAAGGCTCCTTTCGGGCCATGTGGAAGGAAACCGATGCAACAGATCCTGCAGTCGGTCAACCTACTGCTCCGAGTTTAGCTCCTTCTCGTCTGAGTGGTCGTGTGCAGGTCGTTGATACAGGTGCAAATTCAGGGACGTTTGCTGCTCAAATTGGCCGAGACGCCGATGGCGCACTGACGACGAACGCACTTGATCTTCATTTGGACCTTGCTGGTCAAAACGATGTAGAGCTTAGCTTCTCTCTGAGAGATTTTGCAAACGAGGAAGTTGATGGCGATGGCCTCTATTTTTCTGACGATGGAGGTGCTACGTTTAAATTCGTAATACCGCTTGAAACGGAAACACGCGATAATAACTATATCGAAGATGTTGTTGATCTTGATGCGCTTGCAACGGACAATGACCTGACCTTAAGCTCAACGTTTGTGGTTCGCTTCCAACAGATCGGGGATGCCGACTTCAACACGTTTGGTGACGAAGATGGCTTCTATCTCGACGATATCGCAGTTAATGGCAATATTGTAACATCGATCGAAGATGAGAAAATTATAGAAGAAACGCCTTATACATTTTCTCTAGGACAAAACTACCCTAACCCATTTAATCCAATAACTACGATACCATTTACATTAGAGGAAGCGGGACTTGTACGTTTGAGTATTTACGATCTGCTGGGTAGAGAAATACAGATGTTGGTAGATGCCACTCTGGAAAGTGGAGAGCACGCTGTTTCGTTTAATGCCCAAGGGCTGTCGAATGGCGTGTATCTGTATCGTATTGAAACGGGGCGATATAGTAAAACGCATCGCATGACGCTTTTGAAGTAAGGGAGCGCTAGCTAAAGTCCGGCTGGAAACGAGCGTAAATTGTACAGCCACTATCCGTTTGCCAGTTTTGCTTTACAGCTAATTTTCCAAAATGAGGCTTTATGTCAATCAAGGACATAAAGCCTCATTTGTTTGTTGTTTGCTCTTGCTCATATGGGCGCGCGAATCAGATACGTTTTGTATTTCTTAATCACACATGGAGAGCACTGGAGTGTCCACGAATGGTTGCTGATTACCGAAAGACAAAATTCTTTCCCGCTATTCTCCTGAGCAAATCGAAAAAGTCTGGACCGGTAGACAGGCAACCAAGATATCTCAGTCTGCAAAATCTCAACAGTCTCTAAACCTGTGACTTGTAACCTAAAACCAATCCCGATTGCTAATCTCGCTAAGTGTTAATATTTTAGCACTTCTCCCACGCCATACCCTGACCAATGACGCGCACCCGCAAATCCCTACTGTTGCTGGCCGGCATCGCAATGTGCCTATCCGCCTGTACCCCCTCTCAGACGCCCAACGAAAAACACCCATCAGACCACAAGCCTGCCGGCTGACTCCATCGCCCGTATTGTCAACGATGAAGCGCAGCGTTTTTTCGATACGACACCACAAGCGGTTGGCCTCTCGATTGGCGTTGTGACAGCAGCGGACATCCACAGCTTTCACTATGGCGCAACTGTGCCGGGTGGCAGCGTGCTGCCAACAGACAACACCGTCTACGGCATTGCTTCGTTGACAAAGACGTTCACCGGTGTACTTCTCGCCCAGGCTGTACTTGATGGCAAGTTGCGCCTCACCGACGACATCCGCGACTATCTCGTTGGTGATTATCCCAATCTTGAATACAACGGTACGCCAATTACCCCTGCGCACCTGGTTAACCATGTCTCCGAATTACCAAACACACTCCCGGATCACCCCGCGATGTATCCGGATTATCCGGGGTACAATGGCGATGTATTAGCCTGGATGAATCACACAGCGATGGTGCATGCGGAGTATACAACAGAAGACTTTCTCGCTGATTTGCATAAGGTGGAGCTGGATACCATACCCGGCGTCCGATTTAGCTATTCGAATGCGGCCCCGCAGCTGGCCGGCTTCATTTTGGAGCGCGTGTATGAAAAAACCTACGATGAACTCCTGGCATCTGTTATTTTGCAGCCTTTGGATATGCGCCACACAGGAATCACACTAAGCGCACAAGCGGCGGCTAACCGAATCACGGGCTATGACGATACCGGGCAGGCGATGCCACCGCCTGCTAAAGCGTACGGCGCTGCCGGCGCGATACAGAGCTCTATCCATGATCTCAGCAAATACGTACAATGGCATCTCGATGAGGGCGATCCGCTGGTGCGTGCATCACACACGCCGCCAGGGGGGAATGCAGACGATCCTGCGGAAGGGTATATGCTCGGATTAAACTGGCAGATGATGCGCCACGAAGGCGTGCGCCGGCTCTGGCAAGACGGCAATATCCCCGGGTATAGCAGCCGCATCGTGCTCTATCCCGAATTGAAGGTGGGCGTGGTGATTCTGACAAATCAACTCGACCGTTCAATCCCCGAGAAAACGGACGAAATGGCAAACGACATATTGGACGCCATCGATAACCGTACGTTTACAATCATGGAAGGATTGTAAAACGATACGCAGGAAGATATATTTTAGTAGATGGATTCTACTTCAACCCCATGTATGACCCGAGAGGAAACGGTAAAGAGAAAGCTGTCGATACAGTACAGTTTCTGGAGGTCGCACCGCCGGCGGCGCTGGCCGGTATCGTACACCGGTTTTTGGAGCTCAGGACTGATTCGCCACTCGATGCAGACTACCGGTTTCACGCGCTTCCTGATGTCTGCACCTACATGGTGTTTGACCAGCTACATACAGACATTGCCGGCGTAACAGGACTCCGAACCACCTCTGAAGAACTCAACCTGGGCAAGGCCTTTCATTACGTCAATATCCGTTTTTTGCCCGGTGTGTGGCAATGTGATCCTGAGCAAATTGCCTACGGCATGGTCGATAGACCGTATACAGGGGAATGGCCCCTCATCGATACAAACCGTAAGCTGGTTGCTTTACACACCCTGGCTGATAAACAAGCTGCCCTCATCGAAATGGTGCAGTGGCTTGTCGATGAACAACTCGTGGCTGCCAATCCCATGGTGGGAGCTATCCTTGCCCAGATAGACGAAATCCAAAGCGTAAAAGACATGGCAGAAATCACACATCTGTCACCCCGCCAGTTACAGCGGAAGCTCAAACAACTAACGGGCTTCACGCCGCACGATTTTATCAAAGTGTTGCGCCTGCAACAGTCGCTTGATGGTGACTATTTGTCGTATGCAGATCAATCCCATTTTATCCATTCTTTCCGCAAAGCCACTGGCTACACGCCAGGAAAATATGCCCGAAAGTACGATGTCTGATTTATACAATACATCGGACTTTTGCTAGCCTATACTTGGTCATCATTAAATTTTATATGAGGTGACCACATGGCTAAAGCAAACGCAATTGGATGGTTTGACATCTACGTTGAAGATATGGATCGGGCAGTCAACTTTTACCAGACTGTCTTACAACAGCAACTCGAAAAGCTGGACGATCCAACAGGGGAGACCCAGATGATGAGTTTCCCCGCTGACATGGCCGTCTATGGCGCAGCAGGCGCCCTTGTCAAAGCACAACACGCAAGACCCGGTGTCGGAGGTACGCTCATCTATTTCAGTGTGGCAGACTGCGCTGAAGAAGAAGCAAGGGTTGCAGCCGCCGGCGGAAGCATTGTGCGCCCCAAGTTCTCCATCGGCGAGTTCGGCTGGGTAAGCCTGTGCATGGATTCGGAAGGCAACATGTTTGGGCTCAACTCGATGAAATAATCAGATTTCTAGCTTCTGCGAGGTAACAGGTGCACATGTTGCCTCACAAAGCTACTGATTGTTTCACTTATGCAGTAATAGAACATGCAACGTGCGCTAGATTGGACGCTCAGATTGGTTGCCGCCGGCATCTTGCTACAAACGCTCTTTTTTAAATTTACGGGTGCAGCTGAAAGCATATATATTTTCTCAACGCTTGGTGTTGAGCCCTGGGGCCGCTATCTGTCGGGCATCGTAGAACTTGTTGCTTCGGTCTGCCTGCTCTACCCAAGAACCGTCTGGTTGGGCGCCTTGATGGGATTAGGGGTAATGGCTGGCGCAATACTTAGCCACCTGTTTGTGTTAGGCATCGAAATCATGGGGGATGGAGGCCTGCTGTTTGGCCTTGGCATTCTTGTATTTGTAGCCTGTGGTATCGTGCTATGGTTGCACCGCAAAGAGGTACCGCTGCTCAAAGAAAAGGTCGTTGCATAGGTGTCCGGTATATTTGCCGCATGAAGCAAGGAGTTGCTCCGAACGGCAGGCACCGTCGATGATGCAGCCACACACCTCTATTTAGACAGCTTTTAACCTTAAACATGCAACCTTCAACCCACCCCATGAATCCGTTAGGATTCATGGGGGTGCCTGTTAGTACTTAAACTGTGCCACCACACTTCTCAACGTATTCGCCATTTTGGCCAGCTCAACCGTTGCGTCTTTTGTCTCATGAACACCACTCGAAGTACTCTCAGCTTCTGTGGCCACCTTGGTAATGCGATTGGCAATTTCGGTGCTACCACGTGCGGCATCGTGGACATTCCTGGCAATTTCGGCGGTTGTGCTGGATTGCTCCTCTACCGCTGTAGCAATTGTACCTTGTAGCTCGTTGATTTGATTGATGATGTCGCTAATGTGGCTAATGGCGTCGATGGCACCGTTCGAATCCGTTTGGATAGCAGCAATTTTGCCACTGATTTCTTCTGTTGCAATGGCTGTCTGCTTCGCAAGCTCTTTCACCTCATTGGCAACAACGGCAAATCCCTTACCTGCTTCGCCGGCGCGGGCTGCTTCAATGGTTGCATTCAAGGCCAGCAGATTTGTTTGCTGTGCGATTGAGGTAATCACCTTGATGACATTGCCAATTTGCACGCTGCTTTCGCCGAGCTTGGCTACCGTTAGATTTGTTTGCTCGGCTGCAGAAACTGCTTCGTTAGCCACGCGGGATGCTTCTTCAGCGCTACTGGCAACCGACTTAATACTAGCTGTCATCTGTTCTGCGCCGGCGGCAACGGTCTGGATGTTACTGCTTACTTCGTCGGCAGAGGAAGCTACAACACTGGCCTGTTCCGATGTGTCACTTGCGCTACGGCCCATGCTGTTGCTCACGCCGGCTAACTGCTCAGAAGCGGCTGACAGCGACTGCGCGCTCGCGTCAATCTGACTGATCACAGATTTGAGGTTCTCGAGCAGTCGGTTCAGGCTGCACGCCATCATGCCTACCAGGTCGTCGCCTTCGATGTCAATTTTTGCAGTGAGATCACCTGCTGAGGCTGCATCTACTACATGCATCATGTGATCGACACTTTCCTGGAGGTGCTTGACCTTTTGCGTCGCATCAGACGCATATTTGACCACTTTAAACACTACCCCATTATGATCTACAATGGGGTTAAAGGAGGCCTGGATCCAGATTTCCTTGCCCTGCTTATCGATGCGGCGATATTCACCTGCCCGGTGCTCGCCACGTCCTAAGGCTGCCCATAACTCGTTGTATTCTGCACTGCCGGCGTGCTCTTTCTCAACAAAAATACGATGATGCCGGCCAACGATTTCGTGGAGTTCATAGCCGAAAGTCCGTAAGAAGTTTGGATTGGCATGGCGAATCGTCCCATCAAGATTAAACTCCACAACGGCCTGCGTTTTGTTGATTGCCGCCAACTGACCTTCGTAGTCAGCATTCTTTAATTTCTTCTGCAGTAACATCTCTTTAATTTGCTCCAGATGTTCTGTGCGATCAGCGTTTGCTTCCGGTTCGATGGAAGTGATATCAAAGTCGAGCGCGTCGATCGTGCTCATGAGAAAGGTGTCACCGACCGCTTGTATATCGAGAAAGAACACCTTTGTCAGCGCACTATGTGCACGTTGCACATACCCTGGATCTTCAAATGAGTCAACCAGGTGATTTAAGCTTACACTTAACAGTGTTGCATAGGACCCGATATACCACTTCAACGGTAGATTAATGCGGTCGTGGGTAGCACCAATACGCATTCTGTTTTCAAAATAGTGAAGGTCCCAATCCTCTTCAGCGCCCGTGAAGCATTGGATAAAATATTCTACCTGTGTACGCTCCAGATAATTCCTGAGTGCGGATAATGAACACTGTTTGGCCGCAGCCATCTGTTCAAAGAAAGCGGTCGTCCGCGAAAAGTTGAACTGCGTGTCATAAAATGCTGCTATGATTTCCGTAGCGTGTTCTCTAGCCCAGGGAATCAATTCGGTCATCAAGACCTTTTCTTCTTCACCCAGGCCAATAAATGACTTCCTCAGTCTGAGTGTCGTGTTATTGATGCCCAGCTTCTCAGCAAAGGACGTATGATTTGTTTTGGTTGTGGGGCCCATTTTTTTCCGGTTTAGTAAAGTTTACAAGGGATTGATAAAGCAATACTATCTTTTGATATCGCATTCTGCAGGCCACCGTTAAGCGAGAATTTGTAGGGGAAACCCTATTTGTTGTGTAAGGGCACCCTTGCCGAATCAAAGAGAGTCAGAGCGCGATGGGCAAGAATTGAGGTGGAAATTTACCCGAAGTACTATGTTGCGAACGTGGCAGGGTAGCACCGATACAGCATGATTTGCACGCTGATAAAAGAGCGTTTGTACCGCAGTAGAGCCTTTTGCAGCCTTATAAACTTTTGCAGCCTCATAAACGGCCCCTATAAAAAACGTCATACAAGACCGAGTCCTGTATGACGTTGCTTGTAAGTCAGGATGTTTGTCTGCCTATACAAGGCAGCAGTAAGCTAGTGGCTTGTTACCAGTAGCTGTTCAGCGCGATAGGCACCGCCGATGATGCCGGCATTGTTTTGCAATTGTGCCGTCACAAGATCAGCGTTTGTCCGAAGTTCGCCAAAGAATTTAGCTTTTTTGTTCGGCTTGCTCACACCACCACCGATGATGATAAGGTCGGGAGCTAGCAGGAATTCAATCCGGTCCAGGTATTCCTGCACGCGAATGGCCCATTCGCTCCACTTCAGGTCGTGCTTTTTACGCGCACTGTCAGCTGCATAGTGCTCCGCTGCGCCACGATGCATTTCGATATGCCCAAACTCGGTGTTAGGTACCAGGCGTTGGTCCATAAACAACGCGCTGCCGATACCGGTGCCGAAAGTAAGCAGGAGGACCATGCCATCGCGGCCTCGTCCTGCGCCAAACGCCATTTCGGCTACGCCGGCGGCATCTGCATCGTTTAGCACAACAGTAGGGCACCCTGTTTCTTTTTCAATCATGTTTTCGACATTGGTGCCGAGCCATGATTTATCGACATTGGCTGCAGTGCGCGCAACGCCGCGTTTGATACGTGCCGGGAACGTGCAGCCAATGGCGCCTTTCCATGCGAAGTGCTCTGCGATTTCATTTACTACGCGCGAAACCGCTTCCGGCGTTGCCGGCTGAGGGGTCGGGATTCGGAACCGTTCTTCGATCAGTTCGCCTGTTTCCGTATTTACAGGGGCACCTTTAATGCCCGAACCGCCAATATCAATACCTAGAATGTCCACGTTGCTTCCTGGTCAAAATTGGTAATTCAACATCTCTTCAACAGATAAGAGAAACGAATAGATTGGTTTTTGTTACGAGAAGGCTAGTTTAACGTATGGTTGTTTAACGTATGGTTGCATCGGACGACACAAAAGGCATCCTCATTGCACCGCACGCTTACTTAATGTAATAAACATCAAAGCCAGTTCACCCTCAAAACGGTGAATTATCACCAAAGTCTATGCAAATGTCTCGGCACAATTCAATGCAAAAAACAATGCAAAACCTGTTTCTCGCCTTATGCATGCTTCTCGGTTTGACGCTAAATGCTTGCCAATGCTCCGATAAGCCCGATGTAGGGCCAATTGAAGAAGCAAGCACTATTGTCGCCAATCCAGGCATGTAAGATTCCACCCCTGTCCTTCGACAGCCAGGGCAGCGATATAACGGGTGCCCATGTCGATTGACTGAAGTGTCCAGCGATTGGTATCGGCGGGATCTACGCGAGACTCAAGTAAGGCGGCCGGCTCTCCTGGTACCAGTGATACGTCAAACTGGTTGAGTGGAATGCTCAAGCCCTCACCGCGTGCTTTGATGTACGCTTCTTTACGCGTCCAGCAATTGAAAAAACCAATCGGCTGCGCGTGGCGTGGCAGTGCGCGCAAGGTGGTTACTTCTCGTTTAGAGAAAAAACGCTCTGCTACACCATCGTGTGCCGCTTCCGGGCGGATGCGTTCGAGGTCGATGCCCACTTCGCGCCCTCGTGTAAAGACGTAAAGGATAAATCCATGGGCATGCGACAGGTTGAAGGTTAACCTGTTTTGGCCGGCTTCTGTATTCAGGGCGGGCTTGCCGTAAGGGTTGTAAAAGAATCGCAAGGCATGAGGCTCTTGTTCAAGGTAGCTACCAAGCAAGTGGCGCAGCAAGCCGCGTGCAATGATGTATTCGTTCCGATTGTCATCGAACCGATACCGGCCGGCTTTCATCTGCTCATCCATAGAAATGAGTGACTTGAAATGGGGGAGCAAGGGCATGAGTTCGTGAAAAGACGCCCGCCAGACGTGTACATCACCCGTGGTTAAGGTTAGACTGGGCGGTGGAGTCTGCCAGCCAGGTAACGGGTTTGCCATCTTGATTTCCAATGATCTGCGCTCTTTTGCGTACCCACAGAGGTTTGATGTGCGGGCACGTTGGATTTGTAGTACCGGTGCTTCAGCTAATCGTCACGCTATAGAATAACGACAGACGGCCGGCTTTTGTGCATGGTCATCAATCCACTATCTTAGAGCAGTTTTCGTGGCTGTTTTTTGCCATCAGGAGAACCTATTTCGCCGGCATCGTTTTATTAGGATAGTCCCTTTTTGCCCTGCGCTTTGATGTATATCCCTGAAGACAAAATTGAAGAAATACGTGCTGCCAGCGATGTAGTAGAAGTCGTCGGGGACTATGTGCAGCTTAAACAGCGGGGGACAAATTTTATAGGGCTTTGCCCGTTTCATAAAGAAAAAACGCCGTCGTTTAACGTAAATCCGAAGCTTGGTATTTTTAAATGCTTTGGGTGCGGCGCGGGTGGCAACGTCTTCCAGTTTCTGATGCGGATCGAAAGCCTCGGATTTCCCGAGGCGGTTAAAATTCTGGCTGCCAAAGCCGGCATTGTCATCCCCGAGAATCAGGAGCAACAGCAGCAAAGCTCGGAGGTGGAGAGCATTTACCACGCCCTGCGTTTTGCCGGCCGGTTTTTCTACCAAAACCTGACTCAGGAGTCATCCGGAGAGACAGCACTTCAATACCTCACCGACCGCGGCTTTACGCCCGAAACCATCAAGAAATTTGGACTAGGGTACGCACGTGAAGCGTGGGATGGACTACTCGTTGCAGCCGAGAAAGAGAAGATTGACGTAGACTACCTTGAAAAAGCAGGTCTTATCATTCCAAGGAAGGATAAGTCTGGCTACTACGACCGCTATCGAAATCGCGTCATTTTCCCCATCTTTTCGCACTTGAGCAAAGTGATTGGGTTTGGCGGTCGCATCCTGACAGCAGAGAAAAATCAACCCAAGTACATCAACTCTCCCGAAACCCGCGTCTATCACAAAGGCCGCGTGTTATACGGCTTGCATCAATCCAAACAGGCAATTCGCAAGCGGGAGGAGGTATTGTTGGTTGAAGGCTACACCGACGTGATTTCGCTGTTTCAGGCCGGCATTGAGCATGTGGTCGCTACAAGCGGTACCGCGCTTACTCCTGATCAGATCAAGCTGCTGAAGCGCTACACAAACCAGGTGCTGGTGTTATACGATAGTGATTCAGCTGGCGCAGCAGCTGCCTTGCGGGGTATTGATTTGCTGTTAACGCAGGGCATGACTGTTTATGGACTCGAACTCCCCGATGGCGATGATCCGGACTCGTATGTTCGGACGCATGGATCGGAAGCGTTTGAGAAGTACATGGTCGAGCAACGCAAAGATTTTATCGCATTTACCTATGAGCTTGCCAAAAGGAGTGGGCAGTTGGAAACGCCGGAAGGGGAGGGCAAACTCACGCGTTCTATTCTGAATTCGATTGCGAGGATGCCCGATACAACCATGCACGAACCTTTTATCCGACGTGCGAGCCATGTATTAGGCATTCCAGATATCAAACTTTTTGGCGAACTGAGCAAGATGTTAAAGGCTGCGCCCGAGAAGGCGCCGGCTGCACCCGTCGAGGAACCGCCTATGCCTCCCATGCCAGATGTCTATACGGATGAATCAGCTACCGTCGAGATGGAGGTGCCGGGTATTGTGTTACCAGAAGAACGGATGCTTATTCTGCTCATGCTTGATCACGGCAATCCGCTGGTTGAGCACATCATGGGCAACATGTCGATTGATGAGTTTAGCCCCGGCGTTATTCGTAAAACGGTTGAAGCAATTCTGGCCATGTATAACGACGGAAAAGTAAACAAAGACACACTCATTGAAGGGTCCCACGGCCACCTGGTACGTGAATTGGTTACTGATGTACTCATGCAGCGCCATGAACTTTCCAAAAACTGGGGGCGGAAGCAAAACATCAATGTCCCGCGCTACAATGAGGACCCGTATGAAGTTGCTGCCGGTGCTATGACGCTGCTGAAGTTAGACCGCGTCAAGGCGGCCATGGAGCAGCTTAAACAACAAATTTTCCGGGCTGAACAGTCGGGCGGCAACGTCAACAAACTCCTCCAGGAGCAGATTGCATTGCATTCCCTGCAACGCCAAATCGAAAGACGAGAATTTCTCGATTGGAATGCGTAGTTTAAATAAATCTTCAAAATTACGATCTTAAGAGTAACGCAACGCCACAAGTGACCCGCACGTGGCGTTTTGTGTCCGAACCCCTGCGAACAGATTTTCGTCTGTAACACCACAGAAAAGGGTTATGCTTAAACAGGCATAACCACCCAACTACAGACGGGAGTGAAGAATCAAACTATATGCAAGAGCATGTAGGGTCTGTGTTTGACCCCCGAAATATAGAGGAAGCAAGTCCGGCAGCACCGACAGCTGAGAACGTATCCCCTGATGTGGAGCATGCCACAAAGGCACAGCGCGTGCCTCGTAAAATTGACTTGAATCATCCCAGCCTGTATTTCAATCGAGAGCTGAGCTGGCTCGATTTCAATTGGCGCGTGTTGTTTCAGTCGAAAGACGAACGAGTGCCTCTGCTTGAGCGGGTCCGGTTTCTGGCGATTGTGTCGTCCAATCTGGATGAGTTTTTCAGAAAGCGCGTTGGGGGACTGAAGCGGCAGGTTGCCGCCGGTGTGCGCCGGCTTTCGCCCGACGGCCGCACACCTGAGGATCAGTTGTTGCTAATAGCGCAAGCCGTGCCCGGCCTGTACCGAGCCATCGGCGAGGTGTGGAAGAATGAACTGAAGCCGGCAATTCAGGAGCATGCAGGAGTGCACATCAAGGAGTATGGGAGCCTGACGCCGGAAGAGCGGGACGCCGTAAATAGCTATTTTCAGGAAAAAATATTTCCGATTCTAACGCCTCTGGCTGTGGACCCGGGCCATCCGTTCCCTTTCATTTCGAATCTTAGTTTGTCGCTTGCTGTGATGCTGCGGCATCCTGTCAAGAAAACGGAGCACTTTGCCCGCATCAAAGTGCCTATCTCCCGCGAACGCTGGATACCTGTAAACGAGCATCACCACTTTGTACCGATCGAACAGGTGATTGCCAACAATATCGGGGCGCTGTTTAAAGGGATGGAAATCCTGGGTGTCTATCCGTTCCGCATTACCCGAAATGCTGATATCCGCAGGAACGAAGAAGAGGCGGAAGACCTGATTGAGATGATTTCGGAGGAGCTACGGGAGCGCCGATACGCTTCGGTGGTGCGGTTGGAAATTCAGAGCGCCACGCCGAATCACGTCCGCTTGCTCCTCATGCGCGAACTCGGGCTGCAGCCGGAAGATGTATACGAGACGGCCAATGGCCTGATCGATCATACGGCGTGTATGGCGTTAGCCAACCTGAACATCCCCGAGCATCAATATGAGCCGTGGGAGCCGATGATTCCACGCAGGTTACGGCCCGAAGGTGATCCTCCTGAATATCCTAACGTATTTAAGGTTATTCGCGACGGTGATCTGCTCGTACACCATCCGTACGAGTCGTTTAAAGCCACCACGCAGCATTTTGTAGAAGCTGCCGCGGAAGACCCCAAAGTGCTGGCAATCAAGCAAACGTTGTATCGTACCTCTGATGAGTCGCCTATTGTCAAGGCCCTGATGCGTGCGGCTGAACGGGAAAAGCAGGTGGCTGTGCTGGTGGAAGTAAAGGCCCGGTTTGATGAAGAGAACAACATCGAATGGGCGCAGATGCTGGAGAAATCTGGTGTACACGTGACCTACGGTCTGGTGGGCCTTAAAACGCATACAAAAATTACGCTGGTGGTTCGGGAAGAGGAAGATGGATTGCGGACGTATTGCCATATCGGCACAGGCAATTACAATCCTAAAACCGCCCGGCTCTATACCGATCTTGGTCTTTTAACGTGTGATAAAGCACGTGGCCTGGAAATTATCAATCTTTTTCACGTCTTGACGGGCTACGTAGCTGACCAACACTATGAGAAACTGCTGGTAGCACCTAAATCGATGCGTAAAGCGTTTATTTCGCTGATTCATCAGGAAGTTGAGAACCACAAACAATTTGGAAACGGCCACATTGTTGCGCAAATGAACGCGCTGGATGATGTGGAAATGATCCACGAGTTGTACCGGGCCTCGCAGGCCGGCGTCCGGATTGAATTGATTGTACGTGGTCACTGCCGGCTCCGACCAGGGTTGGCTAAAATCTCCGAGAATATCCATGTGATCAGTATTATCGGTCGCTTTCTTGAGCATAGCCGTATCTACTATTTCTATCAGAATGGCCAGCCGAAAGTGTTCATGGGAAGTGCTGACTGGCAACGCAGGAATCTGGATGATCGTGTCGAAGCTGTGACCGAGATTGAGGACCAGAAAATCAAGGAGCGGATCATTTCCACTTTGCGAGCTGCGCTCAAGGACCGTCGGTCTGCATGGGTGCTTGATGAGGATGGCACCTACAGGCTGTACCAGCCGAAAGAAGGTGAGTACGATTCAGGTTTTCAGGAAGTCTTGATGCGTCGCGCGAATCGTGAACGCGCGGTGCCGCCGGCTAGTTAGCCCGGCTAATTATCCAGGCGTTGCCATACAAAGATGTAATAAAAAACGCGGGCACCGAATGGGCGCCCGCGTTTTTACTTTTTGCCAATTTGCAATAAGGCATTGAGATTTGGCTGCACGACCTAATTGCAAACAAATACATCCTGAAGGATTGATCTGTTTGCTGTTACAGGTTGCAAGTTACAGGTTGAAGGTTTTTGGCTTTTACCGTTCTGTTATACAGAATAAGATTTATGCCCCCCTCAATATTTATTTGCTTGTACTTAGGGTGTGTAGACAATTAGCAGGGAAAAGAGCATACGAAGACATTTTTGTACAGATCAAGGCGTTTTTCGTGTTCGATGCAGCGCATCGGGCGCGAAAAGGAACGCAGATATGGGCAAAAAGGGCACGTTATGCATTTTGAAAGCTGATTGTCTACACGCCCTAGTACTCTGACAAGCTGATACTGTCGCGTTCTGAATCCTTCTTTTTGCCCTCCACAGCGTTGCAAAATCTCGACTTAAAACCATTAGGCCTGCGATTTTGCGTCTTGTGGAAAACAAAAATAAAGATCCATTTACACGACATTACCAACTTGTCAGAGTACTAGTCTGTAGAGGCAGATTCTGAAAGATCTTCCTCAGCTGCCATGCTGCTGTCGAAGGTAATGCGCTGCGTGAGCCCCATGGGCGCCGGCGGTGGGGTGTTGACTTCTACACGACCTGATGCTGCTGCCGTATTATGCGCGAGTTCACCCCAATAGCGCGTTCTCCAGAGGTTTTTGTGCATTTTAATAATTTGTAACTGGAGGTAGCGGTAGTGTGACGCATCCGTTTCGTACAACTTCTCAAACCGCTCAGCTAAAATGTAAAGCCGTGTGCGGTTTTCGTTGGTGAAACCAAAGTGTTTGATGTCGTCAACGAGCGCTTTGTACTGTTTATCCCATACGGTGATCTGCGCCGGCGTTGTTTTGTACGTGTCGTGGTTGAATACAAACGTTTTTGCTGGATCAAGTTTATTAAATCCAGTTTCGCTGAGCATACCTGTAGCGCCTTGCGGAAGGAAAAAACGAACCGGCCGGCTGCTGTGCCGCGTGGTCAACAATACGTTGCCTGAAGCGGGCACACTACCTTCCGGTGAAAGCGCTGGCAGGTCAATATGCGGATTCAGCACTTTAAATCGCTCGTAGTACGAGGTATCTGCTGCCGCACGGCCCCAATCCAGCCGCTCATCGAAGGCAGCGAGGGCTTCGAGCAATTCTGCAAGGTAGAGTCGTTCGCCGGCAACGGTCTGCACGCGTTCAACAAGCTCGGTGCGCGCTGTATCCACAGGAATCAACTCTGCGCCTTTAAGCGAGCCATATGCCGTTGGGATGTAGCTACGCGAATACTGACGGAAGCCTGAGGTAGCTGCTACATCTTCAAACCCTTCTGTTAATGCCCATAAGTAGGCATCCATCACCGTTGCTGATGGATTGAACATGGCCTGCTGGCTCGTCAGGTACATGTTGTAGATTTTGAAGATGTTAAACGGCCCTGTATGGTATGCCGAGATCCCCGGGATTTCGTGTCCTACGGCGTTGCTATAGCCTTTAATGATGGTGAAAGACGCTTCCATTGTTAAGAGCGGATGCCAGTCTTCGTTTACCGTCACCGTTGCACCCGAAGGGGTCCACAAATCGTATGTGTAAATATTGAAGCGGCGAAGCATGTAGGGCATAATCTGGTAGCGACTGCGTGCACCTACGGTTGAGATCAATTTATCGTCGTTGAAGGTTTCAACGGTGCCAAGCTCAGTTGAGAGCAGGCTAAGGTCGAGCATTTGCGAGAGGCCGATTTCATAGGCAATGAAAGGCTCATCACGCATGCGGGCTTGTTTAACCTGGTCCAGCCGGCCCCATTTGACCATAATGTCTTCCATGGGTACACCGCGGCGGCGGTACTTGCCAATAAGCCGGCTGCTCATGTTGGCGCGCAGCACATCAATGGCCTCCCAATCCGCTTCACCCGTTTCGTGGTATGCCTGTTTCAGGTCTTCCAGGGTGTACCGTTCGAGCAGCCCGCTAGAGCGGCGGTCGATAACGCGGACGGTAAAGTTGTCGTCGTTTGATTGGCGCGCAACATAAATATCGAGCAAATCCCTGAATTCACTCAGATGCTCTTCGTGTACAGGGTGTTTCTCCAGCGAAATAAGCGGGGCAGCAGTATACGCGCCATGCAACGCATCTGGATGGTTATCGAGGTCGACCAGCGCAAATAGCGTTGATTCTTTCGGTTCCGGCGCTGCAGGTTCAGTGTCAGCTTCTGCAACGGGTTCGGTCGATTCGATTACATGCATGACCATATTTTGGGCATCCCCGGAGAAGACGAAGCCGGCGATGAAAAATACGGTAGCCAACAGAATCGCGGACCAAAGGGCCGGATAGCTGAACTGACGGAGACGTTGCCAGTTTTTTGAGGCTATGACTGATGAAACAAGCTGTGTCATGGCAATTGGGCTATAGAGGTGAAGCTTTTTCCGGGTGCTTGCTGCGCGCACGTTCGATGAATTGCTTGAATAGGGGGAGCATGGCGTCGCCCAGGTTTTCAGGATGAAACTGGACGCCAATAATAGATCCTGATTGGTTTTCAATCGCCTCGGGCGTTCCATCAGGAGCTACTGCGGTCACTCGGAAAGCATCGCCAACGTTAGATATGGCTTGAATATGCCTGGTATTGACCCGCATGGATTGTTGTCGCAAAGCATCGAACAGCGCAGACGAACGATCTATTTCTATATCGTGCATTTTTGCTCCACGTTTAGCGCTGTGTGTAAAAGCTTTTTCGACCTGGGCCTCTACATCTGCATAGATAGTACCGCCGGCACGGGCATTCAGGAGTTGCATGCCGTAGCAGATACCAAAAATCGGTTTTTCCTCTGCCTCAATGGCATCCGTGATCAGAGTGTCAGATTTGACCCGTTCAGGTGCTGTTTCTGATATGTCTGATGGCAGGGCACCGATAAGGCCCTGGGTAATTGCCGGACCGCCCGTTATAATCAGGCCATCCAGCAGATGTGCAAATTTTGCCATAGCGTCCGCAGTTTCCAGCATGGGCACAATAATGGGGATACCGCCGGCCTGTTCAACCGCACGCACATAGGCGTGGCTGAGCCGCTGTTCTCCGTCCTCAAATGAGGTTGTTATGCCTATACGGACATCCATTGCAAAATCTGGTCAGGTAGTGTTTGGACTATTTGGTGTTGGTACAGTGGTCACAAATACGCGCAATAATTAGCTGCCGCAATTCGTCGTTGCAAACCACGCATGTGTAGGCACTACAGTGCATGTCACCGTGTCGTCAGGTGATACGTATGCCTGAAAGGAGTGCCGTTACCTTGGTAGGCTTTTCCCTTTATGCGTACAGATTATTGGGTATTTGTAGGGCTAGTCGTGTATTCGGCATTCCATGCAAGAGGCTGGCCGAAATTGTAGCACCCTGGATTTCCCCCCGCTTCAGTCGCCACCTGTTAATGAGCAGTTAACAAGTGCTAATGGCGCACACATTAATTAGCGAATTCTAACGCGTGACATGTCACGAACTGGTCACAGAATCTTTCGCATTTACCTGCAATCTAATGTTGATTTTTACAGCCGGTACTTTGGGCCCATTCGATCCTGTCCGGATGGGTAGGATGTCGTACTACGGGTGCAGTAAATCGATGAAAATGAGAGTGTTTTATGTAGATTTGGCGAAGAACGAAATCTGCGGGCGTGTTCGATATGAAATCAGGGATACATGGTGCCGATGCCGGCACAATGATCCCTGATCATTACGTTTTGTGATATTCTAATTACAATTCTGCCGCTATTTGCAAAGACCCTTGGGGGACTAATTTCTCACACCAGCGGTTCCGAGAGAGGCTGTTCGACTTGCTCGTCCTGTGCTTGAGAAAGCCGCTACATTTAGCTCGCCTTCAAACGCAACGGGGCCTGTGTATTCTGGGTCTGAGGCAAGTGGTGCGCGTGGTTCTGTCGTGTAACGCAAAGTGAGCCCCGGGAAGGCTACGTTGGCCTCTGCATCCGTACCGTTCATCCGCAGCCCAGGCGGCGGGATTCGGTAACCCAGATTCCACACGGCATCCATGCGCGGTAGTTCGCGCTGGCCAATTTGGTTGGCAATAACGTTCCAGCCAGCCGCTTCCGCAGCGGATCTTTGGCTCGCGTTACCGATGCTGGTCCACGCTGGTGCTGGCGCCCAGGCACGCTCAGCCAGGCCAATTAATTTGGGGAAAAGCTGATATTCAAACACGGCGGCACCTTTTGCGCTTTCGCTCCAAAGTTGTCCCTGTATGCCAAGAATGTTTTGTCGGCCTGCCTCTGTGAGGCGCGGGAAATCTTTGTACACGTTGGCAGCATCAAGGGGCTGGCCAAAAAGCGACATTTCCGCATTCTGGTACAGATCCATCGGGTTAAAGACAAAAGCCTTTTTGGTATCGGAAAAGCCGGCCCAGTAGAAGCCGGGTTCTTCGGGGTCCTTGTCGTAGGCAAAATCGAAGTACAGGTTTGTCGCATTGGACAATACAATTTTATAACCCGCATTGGCAAGCGCATAAGCAGTCCCTTCGGCACCCCAGCCCCAAACAGCATTCCATACATAAGGCCGGAAATTACTATCCACAAAAGCGGTGTTGGTCACCTTGGCACCACTACCATGCGCGGTATCTGCCGTGAGTGCAATCTCTTCCCAGCCGGCCAGATTGAGGCCTCGCGTGGACAAAATCGCATGCATCTTCTCCAGGAAGTGCGCATTGTATGCGGTTGTTTCAAGCGCCTGGCAGGCAGGAGAGCCTAGCCATGCGCCTTGCGGCACCTCATCATTACCAATATGTACAGTTTCAAGAGGGACATCGGCTTCTTCGTACATCTTAACCACGTCATCAACCACCTTTTCCAGGAATGCATAGGTGGATGGCTGACAAACATCAATCACGTTGTCGTTCCACAACTGAACGGAGGCATACGTGGAGGTGTCATCGGGATGGGTGAGCCGGTATGCTCCTGCATCTGGGTCACCTTCAGCTGCCAGGCGATGATAGCGGGCCTCCATTGCCCGGATTGCGGCTCTGGCGTGTCCCGGTACATCAATTTCGGGTATGACCTCAATGTGGCGTGCTGCTGCGTAACGCAATATCTCAATAAAATCTCCCCGCGTATAGTGTCCGCTGCCGTTGGAATTATCAGGATTAGGGCCCGAACCAAGGGAGGGATATAGATGGTCCATTTCATCCAGCGTGTGTCCTCGCCGGCTACCTATTTCGGTAAGTTCAGGCAGACCGTCAATTTCGAGCCGCCAGCCTTCATCATCGGTCAGATGAAAGTGAAACTTGTTGAGTTTATAGTGCCCCATTACGTCCAATACCTTTAGAATACTGGCTTTGGTGTGGAAATTACGCGCCACATCGATATGCATGCCCCGATATTCAAAGCGAGGTGCATCTGTAATACGAATGGCAGGTATTGCAATGGTTTGAACCGGGCTCGCAAAGGCCTCAACGGGTATCATACTGCGGAGTGACTGAATACCGTAGAAAACGCCGGCTGCATCTGCACCTGTGATCGTTAGCGCTTCTGGTGAGGCTAGCAATGTATAGCCACCTGGATATTGGCTGTCGATCTGGTCTGCATTGATGCGTAAGCGGATGTTTGCATTCACCCTGACGTCATTACGAGAAATGCCTGTGCTGTTAAGTCCAGCGTGCAGTATGTCGGCGAGTAAGTCTACCTCAGCATCTAGTCCCGCGTCTGCGTAAATGGTTGTTTCTGACGTGATATTAAATGTGCCCTCAAGCATTTCCCAGCTAACAGGCGTCGGTACAACGGGAGGGAGGTCCGCTGCGGGTATACGCGACAGGCCAGCGTTATCACTGAACCGGGAAAGTGCGGTTGGGACAGGTACTAAGTCAGCAGCTGACCGCATCGTTTGTGCAGGCGTTTCAAAGTCGGCCACGGTATACGAGCGCACAGGTTGCGGTGCACCATCCACGCCCGCAGCGTCAGCGAAGACCATGTAAAACCCACCGGGTGCGTCCGATTTTTTGACGGCCCAGAATGCGCTTTCGAATGTGATTTCAGTAGAGGCGCCGGGTTCAAGCGCGGGAAAGGCATCCGTAGGCTCGAGTTTATAAAAGTCACCGTTGATGTGGGTGACTTTGGCTTGATCCGACACGGTACTGGCATCAATCATACGGATAAAATTGAAATAGAGGGTCCAGCCGGAAGCTGGAATTGCCGTGTCCGACGTGTTGGTCAGCGTAAGCGCCGAAGAAAAGACATTGGGCGCATCAAGATGTGAAATGACACGCCAGGAGATGGCTACAGGAGCATCTTGCAATGGCGCTGGTGTTTGAGGTGAAGCACAGTGCATAAGCAATAGTAAAGGGACGAGGTACAGTAAGCGAGCGAGGCGCATAGTCAGCAAGATTGAGTTACAGAGCGCGCCTAAAATAAAAAAATGTCCGACGCTGTGCATAAAAGAAAAATTGCGTGTTCTATTGGCAGTCTGGCGCGCTTCTTTTGTGGAGAAGGCCAATCATGCAAAAAAGTGCATCAGGCACGGAATGGCCATTCTGATTTCGTTTCCCCCGGTTTATCAACCTGCGTAGCCACTCGTGCGCGCATAACCTAAACCCGCATTCCGAATCAACAAAATGAAAACATTTTATTCTTTCCTAATCGCCCTCTCCCTGCTGGTTGTAGGGTGTACTGATACCGTAGTTTCTCCAGACGCCGAAACCGAGGCAGCTGAAGCGCTGACAACGATGCCGGCCGCTGTTAAAAGCATCGCAGCAGGTAGTTCAACAGCCATGGTGCAGGTCATTCACAATTCTTCTGATCCTGCCGCCCGCTTCGTTGACGTATATGTAAATGGCAACCTTGCAATTGACAATTTCAAATTCCGTCGCGCGATTCCGTTTGTAGCGCTGCCTACGGATTTGAGTGTAGCTATTGCACCACGCAACAGCAAAAGCGTTGAAGACGCTATCGCAACGTTCCACTTCGATCTGCAGCCAGATCAGTACTACGTGGTAGTTGCCTCAGGCCTCCTGAGCGATGGTCCTGCGTTTGACCTGTTCCCTTATGCACCGGCTAAAAAAGAGTCTGGCGACCATGACCTCGTGTCACTGCTCGCATTCCACGGCTCTGCCAATGCCCCAACCGTTGATGTTGTAGCACGCGATGTTGCTACGCTGGTTGATGATTTCTCTTTTGGAGAATTCCAGGGCTATGTAGATGTGCCGGCTAAGAAATACATCCTCGATGTAACGCTTGCAGACCAGAGCGCTACGGCTGCTTCGTTCAAAGCAGATCTCCGTAACCTTGGTGGTGGCGCCGCGGTTGTGCTTGCAACAGGCCTGTTAGGAAGCAAACCGCCTTTTGGCTTAATCGCCGTGCTTCCTAATGGACAGGTGGTCCGCTTGCCCCAGATAAAGCACTAAGTTGCTGCAAGCAGCCCTCCTCCCGAAAGCCTTCCGGATACGTCCGGAGGGCTTTTTTTGTGCGATTCGTAAGCGCCATTGAATAACCTAGCCCATCGCGTCGCTTTCCAAGAGCACATTGTCTTTACCAAATATTTTAGAAATCCCCTGCATTAGATCAGGTGTGGGTTCTACAACGTACTTGCGACTGTGAATCCGTTGTACGCCACCGGGGATATCTTTGCCGGTCACGTCGAAGTACAATTTGCAGTTGCCCCGGTTTTCGTCGCAGAGTTCACGGAATTGTTGGATGGCCTCGACTTCCATATTCTGCACATCGACACGCAAAACGATACCTTTGATCATTTCGCGCACCTTCCACATAGGTAGCACTTCCACAACCTTTATTTTGACGCCACCGCCGCGGATGTCGGTATTCCCTTTTACAAAGACAATTTCATCCTGCTTGAGGTACTGTTGGTATCGGTCGTATTCATTGGCAAAGCAGATGATCTCACCCTGACCGGTAAAGTCCTCGATTGATGCAAACACGATAGGTTTGCCCGTACGCGTTGTACGATGCTGAATTTCTGTGATGATGCCACAAAATCTGTGAATGGGCCCTTGCTGCCGGTAGCTGCCGGCGCCGTCTCCTGAATGCGCAGCTGCTTGCTCGACGGATTTGCTAATGCCTTCGATATCACCAAGGCTTGCAGACGAGAACGCGCGCGCCTCCGCAGCATAGGTTTCAAGCGGATGGCCTGATACGTAAAAGCCCAGCAGGTCTCGCTCGTTTTTAAGTTTCTGCGAGGTTGGCCACGGATCAACCATTGGCAGGTTGGGCTCAGCCTGGAATCCGCTGCCCATGGCGTCGCCAAAGAGCGAGCTCTGGCCGGCCGCCTCGTCAGCCTGCATCTTCTGCGCGTACCGTACAGCGTGCCCGACCGATTCAAACAACTGCGCGCGGTGCCCTTCTAACTCATCAAAATGCACCCGAAGCCGCCAGGCACTCAAGTGCTTTTTTGCCCACTTGCCGCAAGTCCAACGACTTGGCCATGCTAAACAGGGTGGTGAAGTTGCCTTTCGAATTTCTGGTTTCAATAATCGATTCAATGGCTGCCAGGCCGGCGCCTTTGATGGCTCCCATGCCCATGCGAATTTTGCCGTCTTCAACATTGAAGTAAGAAAGGCTCTTGTTGACCGAGGGCGGAAGGACCGGAATATCGAGCCGGCGAGCTTCTTCCAGGATAATGGCCAGCTTCTTGGTGTCGCCCATCTCGTTTGTCATCGCAGCCGCCATGTACTCGGGCGGGTAGTTTGCTTTGAGATAAGCGGTATGGTAAGCGACGAGTGAGTAAGCAGCAGAGTGGCTCTTGTTAAAGCCATAACCGGCAAACTTCGCCATCATATCGAAAACTTCGTTTGCTACTTTTTCCTCCACGTCCCGCTCACTCGCCCCTGCAACAAAGATGATACGCTGCTTGTCCATTTCGGACTGTTTCTTCTTACCCATCGCACGCCGTAACAAGTCAGCTTGTCCTAGCGAGTAACCGCCCATTTCCTGTGCCATCTGCATCACCTGTTCCTGGTAGATTGGAATACCATAGGTTGGCTGCAAGATGCCCTCCAGAATAGGATGGGGGTATGATACAGACTCTCTGCCGTGTTTGCGGTCGATGTAATTTGGGATTAGGTCCATCGGGCCGGGCCGGTAGAGCGCGTTCATCGCGATGAGGTCGTTGATGCTGGTTGGCTGTAGCTTCCGCATCCATTCCCGCATGCCTTCAGACTCAAACTGGAATACCGCCACTGTATCACCACGCTGGAAAAGCTCGTACGTCTTTTCATCATCGAGGGTCAGGGTATCCACATCAATCTCGATATCGCGATTTTCCTTAATGAGGCGCAGGGCATCCTCAATAATGGTGAGGGTTTTGAGCCCAAGGAAGTCCATTTTGAGTAGGCCAAATTCCTCAACCCACTTGCCGTCGTACTGAGTTGTTACAACCTCATCGCCTTTACTTTTTGCTACAGAGATTGGCACGTAGTCACTAACTTTGCCGGGGGCAATGATAACGCCGGCCGCATGTACCCCGGTATGGCGCGCAGATCCTTCCAGTACCTGGGCATAATGCATCAGGTTACGGATTTGCGGATTGGGGTCTTTTTGTAGCTTTTTAAATTCGGGTACTGTGTTGAAAGCCAGGTCCAGGTCGACCTTGGGGCCCTCCGGAATCAGCTTGGCAATTCGATCGGCTTCAGAGAGCGGGACACCCAGCACGCGCGACACATCGCGAATAACGGACCGCGCGCCCATGGTACCAAACGTGATAATCTGGCACACATTTTCGCGGCCATATTTCTGAACAACGTAGTCAATTACTTTACCACGCCCACGGTCGTCGAAGTCGATATCGATATCCGGCATCGAGACGCGTTCCGGATTAAGGAAGCGTTCGAATAGCAGGTCGTATTCGAGCGGGTCGATGTTGGTAATCCCAAGACAAAAAGCCACGGCGCTACCGGCAGCAGAACCACGCCCGGGGCCTACACTTACGCCCAGATCCCGCGCTGCGGTGGTAAAGTCCTGTACGATGAGGAAGTAGCCGGCGTACCCCATCGTTTTGATAATGCCCAATTCGTGGTTGATCCGGTCAACTACTGTTTGGGTTACCTCTTTGTACCGTACTTTGGCGCGTTCAAAGACCATGTGCCTGAGGTAGGCATCCATGTCGTTGTTGAACGCCTCGGGGATGGGGTAGTGCGGCATGAGCAGCGTACCCATCGGTAGCTCAAAATTACATTTGTCTACGATCTCACGCGTGGTGTCGAGCATACCGTCGCGTACCACGGCGTCGAGCATCTGGAACGATGCCTGCATTTCTTCAGTGCTTTTGAGATAGAACTGGTCGTTCTCAAAGCGCATGCGGTTGGGATCGTTGAGGTCTTTCCCTGTTTGGAGGCACAGCAATACGTCCTGCGCGGCGGCGTCGTCTTGCTCTACATAGTGGACATCGTTGGTGGCAATCACTTTAGTGCCGTAATCCGAGGCCCACCGAAAGAGCACTTCATTACATTTTTTCTGATCCTCAATTCCGTGATCCTGAATTTCGATGTAGTAGTCGTCACCAAAGACATCGATATACCATTCAAAAATCCGTCTTGCTTCGTCTTCGCCGTGTTTCAGGATGTTTTGCAGCACCTCTCCCTGGAGACAGCAGGTGGTGGCGATGAGCCCTTCACTATGTTTTTTGAGGATTTCTTTGTCGAGCCGAGGTTTGTAGTAGTATCCGTCGGAATAGGAGAGGGAAGAAAGTTTGATGAGGTTACGGTAGCCGGCTTCATTTTTGGCAAGCAACACCTGGTGGTAGCGGGTACGATCGCTTTTGTCGTGCATGCCACTGGGTGTGAGATAAAACTCGCAGCCAATGATGGGCTGTACGCCGGCTTTTTGGGCCGACGTGTAAAACTCAGGGACACCAAAGAGATTACCGTGGTCCGTTATTGCAAGTGCCGATTGGCCAAGATCAGAGGCTTTGGCTACGAGCTTTTTGATGCGGGCGGCACCATCAAGCAGGGAGTACTGGGTGTGGCAGTGAAGATGGCTAAAATCACACATGGCCTGACTACTTCGTGGATTTCAATAGTGGTTGTACCAGGCCGGCAACAGGCACCGGGGTACGGGGAATGGCTCAATCAACAGCCCGACAGAAACTAGATAGCAACGAAAGAGCAAAAGGAAAGAAAAGTACCCGTACAACATCGTGGTATCGGGATACAATCAAAGCGTCAGCCTGGCAAATTGTTGCGTAGTGAAAAAGGATTACACAGCAATTACACATATGGCAGCAAATCAAGGAAAGGAAAAATCAGATTCGGGTCAATGGATGTGGATAAATGGTGGACTGAAAGTGGCTGATCTGGCTGATGTTTTGCAAAAAAGTGACCTGAAGGCACGCTAAAAACGGAAATTTTGGGGGTTTAGCGGAACTGTCTGACGGCAACAACGTGTCAGTGTGGCTCTATTTGGGCTAGTATGAGGCATTTAGGCTTCTCTTATCTGCAATCTGACCTCGTTCTGATTGCGCTAATCGAGCAAGAGAGGCCACACCTCACTTCTGATTTTCGATTCATCTCAGGGAGTTTAGAAAATGAGCAAATTTACCGAACTCAAAGGTTTTGTAGAGGAACTGGAAAAAGACTTCTCACAGTTCTACGAAAAGGGTAACAAAGCTGCTGGCACGCGAATCCGCAAAGCCATGCAGGATCTGAAAAAACACGCACAAGATATTCGCGTAGAAGTTCAGGAAATGAAGAAAGGTTAACGGCTACGCAAACCTATTCGATAAAAAGGGCTGTACCATCTGGTATAGCCCTTTTTATTTTGTGGTCGGTTGCAACGTGCGTGATTATCTATGAGGTAGGCATTCGTGAACAACAGGTCTTTCTATAAACGACCAGGTGTCTGGGTACCGGCGTTAATTTATGTGTTAGTCTGCGTGGTATTGTGGTTCTTGCCGCTCCTGCAAATCTTGCACGCCGAGTCATCTGCCGTTATTGCATGCTGTGCATTTTTTACCGCCGGCCTCACTGCACTACACCGATTCAGACAAAAAACGAGTGGCTGGCCTAGGCCCATTCAGCAACGTAGTCCGTTTGGGCAAATGCTCCTGCTCCAACTGGCTATGCTCCTGGTGCCCTGGTTCATGCTGACGCTGTCCATGCTTTGGCAAGAAAACTGTAGCTATGGCCAGGGTTTTTTGTTCTACCTGCTGTTTACAATTCCCACTGTATGTTTTGCTGTTGCTTTGGCGTACCTGATCGCGCAAAGCGGTATCCGTCGGAAGGTTTGGTGTTTTGTACTTTCCGGGCTTGCTGTAGCGCTTGGCGGGGTTGTTATCGATATCGGGTTTCATCCGCAGTTCTTCACCTACAGTCATGTCTTTGGCGGTGTGCTGGGGCCAATTTACGACGAAGAGCTTTTCATTCGGATGGGATTGCTTTCTGCCAAAGTACGCACGCTCCTCCTGGCTGCCGCTTGCTGGATGGCAGGAGAGGTGTTACGCACTCGACAGGCCGGCCGGTTTGTCGTTTCGGGGAGCGCGTTGCTGCTGGTGATCGCGTTGTCGTTTGTATTTGCAGCGCAACTGCGCATCAACACGCCGGCGTGGTTTATTCGGGCGCATCTTCAAGGGCATGCCGCGACAGCGCATTTCGATATTTACTATAGTCCAGCGGTCACCGATAGTACAGCCCTTGCACATCTTGTGGCAGAGCATGAGTACCGGTACCATTTCATCCAGCAGCAACTCGGTATAGACGTCGCGGATCGGATTCAGAGTTACATCTATCCGGATCCTGAGACAAAAGACTGGCTCACAGGGGCTCGCAATACGAGTGTGGCGCCTGTCTGGTTAGCAGATCCACAAATGCACATCGCCGCTGATGCATTTGATGCCGTGTTCGCCCATGAGCTTGGGCACGTATTTTCGCGCGAGTTCGGGCTGCCGGTTATCAACGCCTCATGGTCTGTAGGATTGGTTGAAGGGCTTGCCGTAGCGCTTGAACCTGCTGATGGCCGGCCAACACCACACGAACAAGTGATAACAGCCGTGGCATTGAGCACAACCCCGGGTGATTCAATCGATGTGGCTGGTGTGATTGGGCTTGCTTCCCGACTGTCCCCTTTTGGATTTTGGACGGGTAGGGGGACCGTATCATATACCACAATGGGATCTTTTGTCTCGTACCTGGCAGCGACCTACGGGTATGATAAAGTGATGGCTGTTTATGCACGCAGCAATTTTGAAGAAGTATTTGGCGTGTCGCTCGACAACCTTGTGGCAGGGTGGGCAGCGTCGTTGCAAGAACTACCCCACGTTGATCGCGCCACGCATGCTTATGTAACGCGGCGGTTTTCCATTCCTTCGCTATTCGAGAAAACATGCCCGCACCACGTACCTGCGCACGAGCAACGGTATAGAGCCGGCGGGGAAGCGCTTGTAGCAGGAGATACGCTGGCAGCACTCGCTGCGTTCGAATCAGCGATGACGATGCTGCCCGGGTTTGAAGCGGCTACACAGGCATGGGCCAGCTTGAAAACCAACCGTCAGGAGCCCGAAGTTGTCATTGAACGAATAGAAGCTGATTTTCGAGAGGCTACGCCGGCGCGGCCCATGTCGGCTGGCTTGTGGGTCCAGTATGGCGATGCGCTGGCGCTCGATGGTGATGTGACGCGGGCGCAGGCAGCGTTTGACAGCGCACGTGTACGTCTGCCAGTCTACGCGCGGCAGCAGCGTGGCCTGGTAACGCTGCGGCGGCTCCTTGCACCAAATGCCGATATCCAACGCGTCAATCGTTCTCTTCGCTCACCGTATCAAAAAGTAGAAGCTTTGGATACGTTGGTGAGCGAAACGCCAGAAGTGACGTTGTTGCAAGGCCTCATTCTGCTTACCGAGTCGCCAACTGCTGCGATGTCCTATCTACAGGCATATGCCCAACATGAAAAAGGCATACCGTCCAGCGAAATACAACGTCTCGTAGAGATGCTTGCGGTGCAGTTACACTACATAACCGGTGACCATGCCCGTGCAGCTTCGGAGGCTGATGCACTGGCAAATACCCTTCGCCAGGAAGGGGCGTTTAATACTGCATTGGTTTACACCGATTTTGCGCGCAAGATGCGTTATATTATCGAGCACAAAGAACAAGGATTTGTGCTAAACCAGGGGCTGTCTGTGTCACACCCTATGCATCAGAGACAGCGCTGATTCTAATCGCTCACGGGGTTTTTCATGCGTAATAGTGCCATTGTAGGCCTGTTGCTTCTATTTGCTGCCGGCTGTGCTGGTGGGGATAAAGCGGGGAAAAAAGACAACGAACCGTTCATCATTGAGCGGACACCGGAAAAGCCCCGCCGGCTTGAGCTCGCTGAGACGGATACAACCGTAAAGAGTATCCAGTTGTACCTCACCACGCGCGGTGCAAACAGTGATTTTGATACGCCAAGTGGTGCTGAGCGGCAGTTCCCTATTATTGCAACCAATTCTGCGGATGCGTTGCAGTTAGAGTTTGACGTGTTAGGTGATGTGAATCGTCCGCTTTCCATCTATTTCTATCATGCTGATGCCTATTGGCAGCGTGATTTGTCGCCGGCTGAGTACCTCGGTGTTTTTCAACGCGACGACCTGCTCAATTTCTCGCCCTCCCGATCTACAGATATCAGCTATACGCACTATGCGTACCAGTTCCCCAACGAAAGTATATCGTTCCTGGTGAGTGGCAATTACATTTTGCGGATCACAGAAATGGGGCAGGAAAACAACGTCCTGTTCGAGCGTCCGTTTTTTGTTACGGAACAGCGTACCAGTTTACAACTGGGTATCGAAAATTTGTTGATTGGTTCAGGGGGATTTACCGCGGTGCAGCCGGCTGTTGTGTTTATCCCTCCACCTGGTTTGGACGGCAGCGTCTTCGACTACAAGGCCTGCTTTGCACGCAACGGTCGGTTTGATCAAATGCGGTGCATCGATCAACCCAGCCTCATTCAGCAGCCGGCGCTACGTTTCTATCTTCCACCAGATCAAGCATTTGAACCCATTACGGCCGACTATTTTCTTGACATCAGCGACCTTCGCCTCGGCAACCGAATTTCCAGAATTGCCTTTGATCAGGAGCCTATCCAGGTAACCCTGGAACCGGACTATGCACGTTTTCCTGGTGATCCGCTTGATCCTGAACTATACGGGCAAACCGTTATTTCAGATGTCGTATCCGAGTTCTCTGATCCAGATGTATCAGCGGAATATGTTGAGGTGCTATTCAGCTACGTCACGGCATCTGGCGGCAAAACAACCGGTGACATTTACCTGATTGGCAGCTTCAACGGCTGGCAGACAACCCCGGCGTATCGCATGACGTGGAACGATGAAGAGGAGCGCTACGAGGCGGTTGTAACGCTCAAACAAGGGCAATACGATTATCGTTATGCTTCCGGCAGCGATCTGCTACCACGCGGTACGGTTTCACGTCCTGATAATCTGTACAACGCGCTGGTCTATTTCAACGACATCCGCCTGAACACTGATCGGCTTCTTTCCGTAGGCGGCTTTGTAGGCCGCTAAACGCCAACTCACATTTAAGGGTTAGATCCACCCCTGCCGATTGCGGAGCGCGTGCTCATACAACGCTTTGTACTTTTCAGCTGAAGCCTGCCAACTGAAGTCTTCTTTCATGCCGCGCTTCATAATGCCTTTCCAGACATCTTTCTGATGATAGATTGAAAGCGCACGAAGGATTGTGTCTTTGAGCACGTGGGGATGAAAATCGTAGAAGGAAAACCCGTTGCCTTCCCCATGGAATTCGTGGAAATCTTTTACGGTATCTGCGAGGCCACCAATTTTATGGACGATGGGTACGGTGCCGTATTTGAGGCTGTACATCTGGTTCAAGCCGCAGGGTTCAAATGCTGACGGCATAAGAAACATATCAGCGCCGGCTTCGATGCGGTGGGCGAGTCCATTGTTGTATCCTACATAGACACCCAGCTTGTCAGGCCAGGTTGCGTGGGCCCAGTTAAAGAAGTCTTCGTACTTTTGCTCTCCACTGCCGAGAACAACAAATTGCACATCCTGGTGATCAAGAATATCACCCAGAATAGGCTGCAGCAATTCAAACCCTTTTTGTCCGGTAAGCCGTGAAATGATTCCAATAAGCGGCGTGTCTTCACGATAGGGGAGTCCCATTTCTTCGGCGATCGCCTTTTTATTGGTTTGCTTCAATTTGAGCTTGCTCGCACTGAAGTTTTTGGCGATATGTTTGTCCTTTTCGGGGCTCCACTCGTCACCATCGATGCCATTAAGGATACCCCATAGATCTTGTTGACGCGACTGCAGAATGCCTTCCAAACCTTCGCCAAAGGCTGCCGTCTGAATTTCCCCGGCATACGTCGGACTCACCGTTGAGAGGGCGTCTGCAAAATGGACGCCGGCTTTCATAAAGGCGAAGGCCCCATGTAACTCAAACGGACCACCGGGGAAAAACTGATCCTGCGGCAGGCCGGCTTTGTAGATAGCGTTTGGTGAAAAGCGCCCCTGATAAGCAATGTTGTGGATCGACAACATGGTCGCCGTTCGTTCAAAAAGTTTGTCCCAGTTGTAGCTAAGGCGCAGGAGCGGTGGGAGGAGACTGGTTTGCCAGTCGTTGCAGTGGATTACATCCGGTGCCCAGTTGTATCGCTGCATGACATGGAGCAGGGCATGCTGGAAGAAAATAAAGCGCTCTTCTTCATCAGCATGGGAGGTGTACGTTGTATCCCGGTGGAAGTAGTGGGGGCAGTCAATGAGATAAACCTCCACATCGCTATCCGGTAGTTTGCCATACCACGTGTTAAATGAATGCTGGCTATCGCCCACCTTTACAGTAATGTTCTCGATATCCGACGCATAGAGTAAGTTGTGTTCAATGGTCGAAATCGATTTATAGAGAGGCAGAAAAACTTTGACCTCACACCCCAGCTTTGCAAGGGCTTTCGGAAGGGCGCCGCTCACGTCGGCAAGTCCACCCGTTTTGACGTACGGAACGCATTCGGAGGAGGCAAAACAAATCTTCATAGCTATCGGGATTGTTCTTTAGCGTATTCTACTGCAAAAGGCAGAATAGTATCTCCCGCTTCTATGAATTGTTTGAGCCTTTTGGCCGGCGGGAACACTGTTTGTTACGAAGTTGAAACGACATCAACGTTCAAGAGCCGTGCCTCATTAGGATCTGCTTAAGTTTCTGTTAAATTTTATACCTGAAGCGCTTCCGCAGCAAAACTAATGGGCCAACTTGACGTTTCTTCGACACGGTACATCTATTTGAAATTGAATATCAACAGTCATGGTCAATAAAAAGACAAGTCCCAAAGGAAAATCTGTTCGTGTAACGTTCCAGTTGCCAGCAGAAGTTGCCCAAAACAGTGTAGCCATTGTCGGCGATTTTAACGACTGGAATACATCCAAGCACGAAATGTCTTTCGATAAAAAGAAAGGTGTTTGGACCAAAGCTATTTCATTGAAGCCTGGCAATATCCATGAGTTTCGTTACTTCGTAGACGGTTCTACCTGGCGCAATGACGAAGCAGCAGATTGGTACACCGCCAATCCTTACTTCTGCGAAAACGGCGTTATTGAGCTGTAGGCTTTATTTTCCGGCAGGTATACCTGCAACGCAGGATGACTTTGGTCATCCTGCGTTTTTTTATGCCCGTAATGCATGGGGGGGATTCGATGGTAATTCTTGCAAAGTTGCAACGCGTGTGTCTCAGCTGCAACGGTGTGGAGAAAAATTTTGATTAAAAGAAGTAAACACAGTAGTTTAGGGGGAAATTACATACAAAAAAACGTAGCAACATCTCATTTAACATAAAAGTATGCAGCGTATTCTTCCCCGGTTCTGGACCCGCCTTTCTGGAGCCTTATTGCTGATGATGGTATGTTCTGTCACCCTTGCATCAGCGCAATCGAGCAGACCCGCAAAATCTATCTTTCTTCGCCCGAGCTTTGGGTTTGTCAATTATGTAGGAGATAACAACATCGACCTGTCTCAACTGGGTATAAAAGGGCAGTTCGAAGTAGGGTATCAGATCACGCCTGAGCTTGCTATTGGTACCCTGTACAATTTTGGAGACTACACAACGGCGCTGCGTCCAGATCCTGCAACGGGTCTTGAGCGGGTAGGGGGCAATACCCGCCTATCAAGTGTGCAGGCGCTCATGCGTTTTGTCTTTGGTCGCAAAACCGCCGCTGTTGCACCTTACATCCAGGCCGGCGTGGGCGTAGCTTTTGGTGGCGATCAGGCTAATGATGCCGCCGGCTGGGGACCCGTTGGCGGCCTGGGGTTTGATGTACTTATCAGCCCTAATACGCTCTTCTTTATCGAAGCGAATACACATTTTACCGTACCTGATGAAGCCATTGATGGTCCAGACCGCGGGCTGTTTGCCGAGCATGATTTACTAAGCGGCTTGAGCCTGGGCATGCAGTTCAATCTTTCTCGTCAACGTGCCTTCATTCCAGTAAACATTTCCGACATCGAGACGCCAATGCAACTCGAAGTGGATGAGTTGGGCAGTTTTGTTGCCGAAGGTAATATGGGACGAGCAACGGAGCCGGTATACTATAGCTGGGACTTTGGTGATGGGACCACGTCACCGCTGCAACGGGCAAGCCATAGCTATGACAGCCCGGGCACATACCGGGTTACATTTAATGCCGGCAACGATGGCAGCGCAGATCTTGCAGAGCGGACCGTTATCGTGGTGCCAAGAACGGCGCCGGCTGAAATTGTAGCCATGAACTCATTCCCCGGCACGCCTGATACCCAGACAGAAGTCACGTTTGACGCCAATGTAGTAGGTAGCGAGCCGTTCCAGTACAACTGGTCGTTTGGAGATGGCACTACATCTACCGATCCAAACCCCAAGCACCGTTATCAGGAGCCCGGGCGGTATACGGTTGACCTGTCAGTGGCTAACGTCTCTGGATCTGACAATCAGACGATGGTGATTATTGTTGATCGTGTTGAGGCTTCGTACTGTAGAGAGCTTACAGAGTTGAACGTGGTTTATTTCGGGCAACACTCAAGTGTGTTGTCGCCGGCTGCACGCAACATTCTGCAAGATAATCTGCAGATTCTGCGAGAGTGTCCAAACATGACCGTGCGGGTAGAAGGATACGCGGTGCCGGGAGAACAGAATCCAGATCAATTGGCTGCAGACCGTGCGCGTGCCGTGGAAGATTTCTATGTAGACAATGGTGTGACGTTTAGCCGTGTGTACGCAGAAGGCAAAGGGATGGTGCGAAGCGTGGGGCGTTTGAAAGACGGGATGGAACTGTTCCGTCGCGCAGAAACGATCATTGTTGATCTGTAGGATCCATCGATTAAAATGGGCTCCAATAAAAATGACCAGAGCCCGACCTTACGGGGTCAGGCTCTGGTCAAAGGAGAAATAAACTCTGGCTGATTTAGGTAATAACGAAAAGCGTGCCAACTCTGGTTATTACACCTGGAAAAAAATGAATTAGCTCTTTATCGTGTAATTTGAGGGGATTGGGGCGGAGAAAATGTGTACAGTGGGTTGCGTCAATTCTTTGATCCACTGCTTTGGAGAAGGTGAAACGAAGTGGTGTGTGGTAGAAATATCATTTTGAGTATCTATCCAAATATGCGTGAAGAGGGCACGCTCTTAATCAATTCTGGCTCTCGTGCTTAAAGGTAGGTAGCGGCTCATGCAAACGTAGCATAGGTCTGTAGGGGGAAATGTAGGGGGATTTGCTGGGTTAACGCAATGGCGGGCCATGCCTTGTAGATATTGCACACCGTGTGTTGGCTTCAAAATCTGTCAAAAAGCGTACGGCGAGTGGGTTTTTGTTTTGGCGCATCGCTTTGGCTTGTGCGGTATGCGTTTTTGAGTTGGTGGGTCATTAAGGGTGTACTAATTTTCCCCCGCACGGCGCAAAGCCAACGGCAGCCCTAAAATCAACCGATGGACCGCCAACTTAAGGTCAATTGTCCTAAAAGGTCGACGTCGAAAAGTTGCAAATTTAAGCAATCTGTCAAACACCCTCCTGCATAGACAGATTTGCTTCCCGCTCATCCCCGCTTTCGTTCCTCCAGCGATTTTACGAGACAATGATACTTGCTAATTCTTGTGTGCTTAATGAGCGCTACACGATTCAAAGTGTGCTAGGCGAAGTTGGACCGTTTGATGTCAACTATCTGGCATGGGACCTCAAAGATGAAAAAGAGGTCGTTGTACGCGAATACTATCCACTTCAGCTGACCAAGCGTGCAGCTGATGGAATGTTGCTGGAGGTACACGATGCAGATGTATTTGAATACGGTTTAGGAGCGTATTCTGCTGAAGGCTTATTGTTGTCCAAGCTGGTGCACGAAAACGTTGCCGGCTGCAAAGATCAGTTTAAGCAGAATGGCACCGTGTACACTGTAAACAATTTTGTTGCAGGTGCATCATTAGCTGCCTACTTAAAGCAGCAAGACGGGAAGTTGTCTGAAGAAGAAGCTTTACCTATAATCGAAAAGGTATTGCTAGCCCTGCAGGCCAGTCACGAACGGAAACTTTATCACGGCGGTGTCTCTCCCAAAACAATTTTGATCGACGTAAATGGTGTGCCTGTCTTGCATGGTTTTCAGGCAGCCCGCTTCAAACTTGCACGCGAATGTGATAGTTTGGGGGAAATTATCAAACCGGGGTATTCAGCGCCAGAGCAAATCACGTGTGAAACGGAGGAGGGGCCCTGGTGGGATATCTATGGCGCTGCGGCGACACTGTTTCATATGCTGACAGGGCAGGAATTGCCGGCAGCCAGTGACGGCTGGAGTTCAAGTAAAATCAAAGTAGCGCTGTATCGCGATGCGCTATTGTCCTCAGAAATGTGTGATGTGTTGGCCGTAGCGCTTGCTTTTGAAGAGAAAGATCGGCCGGAATCCATTACTGCTTTTCACGAATTGCTGATGCAAACCCAGAAGGTGGTCCATCAACTGCACGAAGGAGATGGTGTACCTCAGTTTGAAGTAGGGTACGGAGCAGAAGTGACACCACACGAAGCTGTATGGCAAAACGGGGTAGACGTAACAGCGGCAAAAATCAAAATTGAAACGGAGGCGCCGGCGGCGGTGCCACATGTGGAAGAAAACGAATTGGTGGAAAGTGAGATGCCCAATGTAGTACCAAGTACGCCCCCGCAGATGATTCCGGCTACACCCGCGCCCGAAGCGTTGCCGGCACACGAACCAGACCCGCAGCCCCAGCGGTCGTCAGGAAGGGAGCAAGAGCTTGAAGTGTTGCTCACAAAAATGGTGAAGTGGCAGCAGGTGTTTGTGGCGTTTATCCTTGGCGTTGTCGTGTTGGCGTTGCTGGCGTTGGTTGGTAGTGTCTTTTTAGGGCCAACCCTTTTTCAACAGTCGGGCAATCAGGCGGCAACTGCGCAGGTGGAATCGGCGGCTCCTGCTACAGCAATGGCTGCAAGTGGCATCGAGACAGAAGCAGAGGAAGTTGATCCTGAAAACCTGGCGTTGCAAGCTTTGGGGGCAGAAGAAGAAGCTGAATCTGAGCCGGCATCAGAGAGCCCAGGTGCAACGCGTACGTCAGCCAATGATGAACCATCCAACCGCGATGTTCTGCTGGCACAACAGCAGGCTGAAGCATCGCTTGAAGCGCTACAGGATCCTGCGCCTGCAGTAGAAACGCCGGCACCTGATCCTGTTGCTGAACAACCAGCGCAAGCATCGCCTGTTGAGACAGACGTGGAGCAAGTTTCTGATACGGAGGATGCAGCTATTGTAGATGGGCCGGCATCTGATGAGGGTGTATTCTTTACCGACGAAGAATTGGGCGTAGCAATCGAAGAGCCGGAGGTGCCAACAAACTCGGGACCAACACGCGCATTGAGCGAGCAGGAAAGCCTCTTTAATTACTACCGGGTTCAAGGTGACAGTCTCATGAACCAGGGTTTCCGTGTTGCGGCGCTTCAGTGGTATCGCAATGCGCTGAAATACAATGCAGATGATACCTATATCAACGAACAGATACAGGTAATTACCAACTCCATGAACGCGGAGGAGCAAGCCGTTCGTGCGCAGGATTCGCTGCAAGCTCGCCTTGAGCAAGTGCGCGATGGAAACGGAATTTTCCTCTTGCCCGATACGCCTGTCATGGTGGTGAACGAAGCTGAGCTTCGCAGTCAGATTACCTATCCGATTGCAGCACTCAAAGGCGGTATAAGCGGTCGGGTTATTTTACGGTACATGGTTGATGAGCAAGGCCAACTTCAAGATATCAAAGTTGTTAAAGGCCTCAAGTGGGGGCTCGAAGATGTAGTGATGGATCTGTTGCGCAAAGCACAGTTTACGCCGGCTACCTTCAACGGCGAACCCGTAAAAGCCTGGGCAACCTTTACAACAGTATTCCGCATCGAAAACTAGGCGCTGTCCAAAGAATCAAAAATAACCAGAGCCAGCGCCGTATCCTGAGCGCAAGCGAAGGATCTCGCTCGTACAACTGAAGTTTCGAAAAGAATCAAAAATAACCAGAGCCAGCGCCGTATCCTGAGCGCAAGCGAAGGATCTCGCTCGTACAACTGAAGTTTCGATACGAATAAAAAAACCAGAGCCAGCGCCGTATCCTGAGCGCAAGCGAAGGATCTTGACTCGGTACAACTGATTTACCAAGTTATTGCAAACTGTCTAACCCCGGATCTGCCTAACGCTGGTCCGGGTTTTTTTATATACTACAACCAGCGCCGGCTTAAGCACTAAAAACACGAGACCCCGAGAACGCATCCTTTTACACGACATAGGCAGCCAAGCTAAAGTTGGTGTATCTTACATGACAGTACGATCAGACCGTTCGCGTAAGTATGGAAACAACCGAAGCCTCAAACCCCACGACATCTACCTCCATCGAAGCTGCTCCGCGGTTGACAATGGCCTACCTCCTCAAACAGGGATTGCGCAAATTTCTGAGTATTGAGCAGGGATGGGTAAATACGGCCGTAGGCCTCACCCGAAGCCCAGGTACGATGCTCAAGGAGTATATCGCAGGGAACAGGTCTGCGTATATGCATCCGCTTTCTTACCTGGTCTTAAACAGCCTCATGGTTTTCTTTGCAATGCAACTCTTTAATTTGCAAGAAATGCTGATGAGCAGCGACAATTATGATTTCGGGGCGTCTGTCACGCCGATGCAAATACGTAGTCAGGCAGAGACCAGTGGGTTTGCGTTTCAGAACAACAACCTTACGTACATTGGGTTGGTCATTCCCTTAGCGTTCTTTCTACGGTGGTTCTTTCGAAAAACAGGCTATAATCTGGCCGAAATGTCAGTTGTTGCACTCTATACCGTGTCACACGCTGGGCTGATCTCAATACTCGTGATGCCGGTTCTGTTGATTTGGGATCTTAATGCATTGGACTATACCATCATAGGGTTGTCGGTTTCATTGAGCTTCTTTTTGTATGCAGCATGGTCCTTCTTTAACCGAAGTATCTGGGCTGGGATAAAAACTTGTTTTGCGTACCTCTTTGCTTATGTCACGTTCATAATTATTTTTTCCACCGTGATTGTCGTTTTTCAATTGCTGGTACGTAATGAAATCCAGAACCGCGAGTCGTGGCACATGGATAACACCATTGAACTAGACCAGGCCACGAAACTGCGTCAGTTGCTCGCGGAAGGATGGGATCCTAACACAACAGCGGGCTTCTCGCCTTTGCATCAGACGGTATTGCAACAGCGGACAAACCTGATGTCGCACCTGGTTGCATTTGGTGCAGACCTGGAGGCAAGAGATTTTCAGAATAACACACCATTGCTGTTGGCACTCGAACGGCAGAATTGGGAGGCCGTGAATGAACTGGTTTCGCTTGGGGCTAGCGCAACACCCATTTCGGATAGGGGGGCTTCTGTATTAATTGAGGCACTCAGACTTGACAACCGTGAATTGGCATTTTGGGCGATTGAAAATGGCGTAGATGTCAATGCGTATGCCAAAGACGAGAGCAGGGGAACTGCGCTCATACTGGCAGCGGCAGATGATGATTTAGAGATGGTTCAGCGCTTGCTGGATGCCGGCGCCGACCCCGACATGGAGAATCGAAATGGACGGACAGCCCTTGACTATGCGGACGAGCAATCCGTGATTGATTTGCTTGCTACGGTGACTACGCCGGCTGCCCCCGACTCGACGCAAATTGGTAGTGTCGAATAGTAGGAGATCACGAAGTAGAGATCACACAGGTGAAAACCTTTATGTGAATTGTGGGTTCAGCCTCCGTCAACCGGCGTTTCTTAGCCGGCAGTAGAACGCCAATGCGATAACAAACGATGACCGAGCAAGCTGGTTATGTGCGGGTTGAGCTTATCGCCCCACGTGTTTCAACCATCACCTTCTTCCATCCCGCACACAACGCCATGCCAGCGCATTTATTGGCTGATCTGGCGAAGGCAATCCATACCGCAGGACAAGATCCCGCTGTCCAAATTATTGTCCTGAAGAGTGGGGGAGACCGCACTTTTTGTGCGGGGGCAAGTTTTGACGAATTGTTAGCGATTACCGACAAAACCTCAGGTGCCGCGTTTTTCTCGGGATTTGCTGATGTGATTAATGCGTGCCGGCGGTGCCCCAAGCTCATCATTGGCCGCGTGCAGGGAAAAGCCATCGGCGGTGGCGTTGGACTGGCTGCGGCTTCAGATTACTGCTTTGCTACCAGGTACGCCTCAGTCAAGTTGAGCGAGCTTGCGATTGGGATTGGTCCCTTTGTGGTTGGACCAGTGATCGAACGAAAAATTGGGCTGGCGGCTTTCAGTCATTTAACACTCACGCCTACAGCATTTGCCGGCCCTGATTGGGCAAAAGCGAAAGGGCTTTACAACGAGGTGTTTGATACGGCAGAAGCTATGGACGAAGCTGTAGTAGCTAAAGCAAACCAACTGGCTGCGTACAATCCGGCTGCGCTCAAAGCCATGAAAGAAGCATTTTGGGCCGGCACAGAACATTGGGATACCCTTCTGGCCGAACGCGCAAAAACAAGCGGGGCGCTTGTGCTCTCTGCGTTTACGCGTGAAGCCCTGGAAGCGTTTAAGCAGGGTCTGCGGACGTAAGCGTTTCAACGCACTGCTGCTATCAAAAGACGCCAAAAATTGCTTTTAAAGAAACAACTTGATGGCAGGTTGATTACTGAATAAAATGCCCATAAGCGTTATCGGCCATACTGGTGGTCGGAACGACATTTGATAAGCAGTACAGAAATAATTAAAACGCTTAATAAGTTGCAAGATGTGCTGATTCCTCTTTGGACGGCGATGCGTTTTAATTTGACAGATCTCACGCCTCGGAATGGTATTCGAGGTATTGGAAACGCCTTTTTTCTTACAAGTTTCGGTGCTAGAAAGCGTCTAGCCCAGTCAAATCTTGAGTAAACCCTGCGTTGCCCACGTAAGGCGGTTACTCGTTCTATAATCTTCGGGAATCAGTTTTACTGCAAGCACCCTGAAGCACTTTAGTTATGTTTAAATTAATTAACACCCGCTCTGCGTGTGTCGGGCTACTTTTTGTTTTGTGCTTGATTTGTGTACCTGATGTAGCTGGTCAGACATCAGACGAGCCGGGCACGCAACACACGTATACGCAAGCTGCTGAAATCCGCGTGATGGATATTGCAGAAGCAAGTCGCGGTTTGCCAGTTAAAATACGTGGCGTAATTACCTACTGCGATGATGCATGGTCCAGCGCTTTTGTGCAGGATGAAAGCGCTGGGATATACCTGCCAACGGGTTGTTCAGCGTACGGCATAAAAACAGGAGATCTGGTTGTAGTAGATGGCCGGACGAGTCCTGGAGAATTTGTACCAAGCGTGATCGTCGACTCGATTCAGGTCATCGGCACAGCACCTTTGCCTGTACCCGGCGCTTCGTCACTCGAACGTATATTTTCTGGTAAACAAGATAGCCAGTATATCCGTGCCTGGGGTGTTGTACAGGATGTGAAAAGGCTACGCGATATGGACCCCGATGAGGTTGTGAATCGGAAGCCCAAAGGCGGGCATCCGATGCTCTATATAGTTAACGATCAGCGCTCCTTTCACGTTGTATTGCCGGCTGAGCCTTATATCCCGCTTCCCGAGAACCTGATCAACAGTCGGATACAATTAGAGGGTGTAGCAGCAACCCTGTTTAATGCAAATCGGCAATTTATGGGGATACGTATCTTTGTGTCCGACCTTGCACAAATCAAATCCAATGCATCAGCCCATAATGATCCTTTTACGTTGCCACTTTCTTCGCTGGTATCGCTAAACCAGTTTGTACCCGAAAGACAGGCGGGCCATATGGTTCGTGTGCGTGGTACCGTAACACAACAATACAGCGGAAGAGAGCTCTACATTCAGGACGAATCTGGTGCAACACTTATCGAAACACGCGATTCGCATGCATTTACGGCCGGGGATGTAGTGGATGTCGCTGGTTTTATTGGGATGGGGAAGGATAAAACCCACAATTCACAACTCGTAAATGCCATTGTCAGACAGCATAGTTCTGTCGAGCCGCTTCAGCCTAAAGAACTCTCGCCAGCCGCAATCTTAGATGAATTCCATGATGCAGCACTGGTTCGCATTACAGGCAAATTGCTTAATGTCGAAGAACGGTATAATGATCGCGTACTTGTTATCAATGCAGACGATTATGTATTCCGAGCACACGTAGCTGATCAAGCCGTCGTATTGGATGACCTAAAACCTGGTAGTACCCTTGCACTTACCGGCATTACTGTACTTGAGACAGGTAACACGCTACAGCGCTACTACTCGTACGGATTCAGCTTGCGTTTATCAGATCGCGCGTCAATCGAAGTATTGGCAGATCCACCATGGTTTACCGCTGAATTGCTCTTGACTGCCATTGCTATATTGGTGGGAGTCCTTTTGCTAGGGTTTATTTGGGTAACCGTTTTACGGCAGCAAGTTGGACAACAAACTCGCGTGATTAAGGAGAAAATAGTTCAGGAAACGGCCTTGCGGAAAGCTGCGCAGGAAGCCAGTAAAGCCAAAAGTGAGTTTTTGTCTGTGATGAGTCACGAAATCCGTACCCCAATGAACGGTATTGTTGGGATGACGAGTTTGTTAGAGAGTACCGAGGTAGACGGTGAGCAAAAGGAGTACATTGATGTAATAAAACGAAGTGGCGCGAACTTACTCGAAATTGTAAACAGTATTCTAAACTACTCACGATTGGAATCTGGAAAATTGGCGCTAACAAAAACTGAGTTTGATATAGCAGAAGCTGTTCATGCGGCGTTACATCAGGTGCAACAGGACGTGTCTGAAAAAGGGCTCGAATTATCTAGCACCATAGCACCCGACGTGCCGGCCAGATTGGTTGGTGATCGCGGGATGGTCACCCAGATTTTGAATATACTCCTCGCCAATGCGGTTAAATATACCAGAGAAGGAAGTATTCGATTGACGCTGGATAAGCACCGCATTTCGCCTCGTGAAGTCAAACTCGCCATCGTTGTTGAGGACACAGGCATAGGTATTCCACCAGACAAATTAGCGTTGATATTTCAACCATTCAGTCAGGTCGATTCATCTTACGCGCGCAAATACGAAGGTACGGGACTAGGACTGGCGACATGCAAGCGCCTTTGCCATCTAATGGATGGTGATATTACAGTAGAGAGCCAACTGCAGCAAGGTACGGTATTTACCGCAGCAATTGTTTTGGGTACAGGAAAACTATCCCCAAAGTCTGAGCAATTGGCCTCTGCCTGAAAGTTTAACCGAATAACCACCGAACGACCCACACGGCAACGATCATGGCGGCGATGTCAGCCGTCAGACCCGCCGGCACGGCGTGCCTTGTTTTCTTCACCTGCACCGCGCCAAAGTATACAGCAATCACATAAAACGTGGTTTCTGTGGAGCCAAACATGGTTGCCGCCATTTTGACCAGAATGTCATCCTCGCCGTACTGTTGAATCATCTCCGCGACAATACCCGCTGAACCCGAACCCGTCAGGGGGCGAACTATGGCCATAGGCACAAGCTCTGCCGGGAAACCAATGAGGGCAAGCACAGGCCGCAACCCATCGATTAAGAAATCGAGTGCGCCAGACGCTCTGAACATGCCAATCGCAAACAAAATGGCAACGAGATACGGAATGATTTTGACAGCGACACTAAAGCCTTCTTTGGCACCTTCTACAAATTCCTCATACACAGGCACTTTCTTTAATAGCCCGTAAATCGGGAAACCAATAATAAACGCTGGCAACACAAATACCGAGAAGAGATCGATTAATGATCTGAAATTTTCCATGATGCGTATTCTACCTTAAACCTTAAACCTTAAACCTTAAACCTTAAACCTTAAACCGCTCCATCCCTTGCAGCAGTCGCGTTACCACAATTGCAATCACAAGTGAAATGGATGTTGTAATCAGAATGGAGAAAAAGAGCTGATTGACCTGCAGGCCCATAATGGCCACAAGCAACGAGGGGGGGACAATCTGCACACTGGCTGTATTCATGGCCAGGAGCATGACCATGGAGTTCGAAGCTGTATCTTTTTTGTCGTTGATTTCCTGCAGCGACTCCATGGCTTTGATGCCCAGTGGCGTTGCTGCATTCGAGAGCCCCAACATGTTGGCCGTCAGGTTGAGAATAATCATTCCCAGTGCGGGGTGATCTTTGGGGATTTCCGGGAAGAGCCTGCGAAAGACGGGCTGTGTGAACCGAACGAGGCTGTGAATCAGCCCCGATGTTTCAGCAATGCGCAAAAGCCCCATCCACAGTGCGATCACACCGATGAGTCCCAGGGAAATAGAAACGGCTGTATCAGCAAAGTCGATGGCGGCCTGGGTAATCGCAGCCATTTTGACAAACCGCACTTCTTTGAACGCAATGGTACCTGCCGCTGATGCTCCCTGGGGTACGCCGGAAAATGTCAACGGGCCACGCAAATCATTGTCACGCTTCGACGTCATTGAGCGAATCGTTGCGAGGGGCTCGGGCAAGGCAGCGTCTTTGGCAAACTGCAATTGCCGGCCATCCTGATTTTGTACAAGTACCCCAGTGAAAACGCTATCAATGGATGCCTCGATGCCATAAATCTGCTGGATTGTTGCGGGGTTAAGCTTGACTTGAACGTCCAGCCGCCGGCCTTCAGCATCATAGCCACCTGGGAAATCCAGCGTAACGGGAATGGCAGTGCCGTTACGGTAGGTGTCACGCGACAGATCACGCGTGTCATAAATGAGCGCAAAGACCAGACTGAGAATGATCAGTCCGGCCCAGATGTAATTCAGCATAACTAGTTGAATGATTGTACATGAAAGGCAGGACAATCTACGGTGTGGGAGCGACAATCTTAAATCATTTTGATTTTCACTCCTGTTTTGACTTTTACCGCACGGTCTTCATAACATCGTCTATCCATTAAGAAGCCCGCCATGCACTATGAAAACGATTCTGTTGATCGGTACGCTTGACACCAAAGGCGATGAATTTGCCTATGTTCAGGGCATCATTCGCGCACGCGGCCACCGGGTTTTGATGATGGATGCAGGTGTGATGGGAGATCCAACCATGCCGGCAGATGTCGCAGCCAGCGATGTTGCAGCGGCTGGTGGCGGTAGCCTGGAAGCTTTGCGTGTATCGGGTGACCGCGGCGCTGCCATCGATGTGATGATTGCCGGCGTAGCGAAACTTACCGCAACGATGTACGCCGCCGGTGCGTTCGACGCCGTGTTGAGCCTCGGTGGTGGTGGCGGGACAAACCTGGGGACTGCAGCCATGCGCAAACTTCCCGTAGGCGTCCCCAAAGTGATGGTCTCTACCCTGGCTTCAGGGAATGTACATCCCTACGTGGGAGTGAAAGACGTCACGATGATGTATTCGGTGGTAGATATCGCCGGTTTGAATCGTATTTCCCGCCGTATTCTGGCCAATGCTGCCGGCGCCATCTGTGGCATGGTGGAGCAGGAGATCGCCCCTGCGCCGGATCGGCCGTTGATTGCGACCACCATGTTTGGCGTGACCACCCCATGTGTGACCCGAATCCGCGAGCAACTGGAAGCCGCCGGCTACGAAGTGCTTGTATTCCACGCTACGGGCGCGGGCGGGCGCGCCATGGAAGGCCTGATTGACGATGGATACATCACGGCTGTTGCGGATGTCACAACAACAGAGTGGTGTGATGAGCTTGTTGGGGGCGTATTGTCTGCCGGCCCAACGCGCCTGGAAGCTGCAGGGAAGAAAGGAATCCCGCAGGTGGTGTCGCTTGGCGCATTGGATATGGTGAACTTTCAGGCAATGGACACAATTGCGCCGGTCTTTGCATCGCGTACTTTCTACAAACACAACCCCAACGTTACCCTGATGCGAACAACGCCGGAGGAGTGTGCAAAACTGGGGCAAATCGTAGCTGAAAAGCTGAATGCCGCGGAGGGGCCTGTTGCGTTATTTATACCTTTAAAAGGTATCAGCATGATTGCCCGGGAAGGTGAGCCTTTTTACGATCCTGCAGCAGACGCCGCGTTGTTCGACGCGATTCGCACCCATGCTGGTCCTTCCGTGGAACTGGTTGAGCTGGACTTGCACATCAACGAGCCGGCGTTTGCTGATGCCATGGCAAACAAGCTGTTATCGATGCTTTGATGTGTTTACACAAACGTTGGGGGTTTGCTAAGGAAATAATATATTGGCGCTTCGTGGCTGCACCGTACAGCGACGCTGAATCTAAATAACAAGGATTTTATGCCATTTATCCCTTACGAAGAAAGTTTGCGCCGCCTCAGAGCGGAAATTGTCGCTGGCCGGCCCATCATCGGCGCTGGTGCGGGAACGGGTATCTCTGCCAAGTTTGCTGAACGAGGCGGCGTCGACCTGATTATCATCTACAATTCAGGACGCTACCGAATGGCAGGGCGGGGGAGTGCCGCTGGGATTCTCGCGTACGGTGATGCAAACGCCATCGTTGAAGAAATGGCCGGCGAAGTATTGCCTGTCGTGAAGGATGTCATGGTGCTTGCCGGCGTAAACGGTACCGATCCGTTTCGGATGATGCCGGTATTTTTGCGCAAGTTAAAAGACATGGGGTTTGATGGCGTACAGAACTTCCCTACCGTAGGCGTCATTGATGGGACGTTTCGTCAGATTTTGGAGGAGACGGGGATGAGTTTTGATCTGGAGGTTGAAATGATCCGCGAAGCACACAAGCTGGATATGCTGACGTGTCCGTATGTATTTGATGTCTCCCAGGTTGAAAAAATGATCGACGCCGGCGCCGACTTGCTCGTCACACACATGAACACCACGGTAAAAGGCTCAATTGGTGTTTCCACAACGGCCCCCTCGCTGGATCGGGCGGCTGAATTGATTCAGGAAATGCACGATCGCGCCAAGCAGTTGCGGCCCGATGTGATCGTGCTATGCCACGGCGGTCCATTGGCTGAGCCGGAAGATGTTCAGTATGTGCTGGATCGCACAGAAGGCATCGATGGCTTTTTTGGGGCATCGAGTATTGAACGCCTTGCCGCTGAGCCAGCCATTGAGGCGCAGGCCCGCCGGTTCAAAGACCTCAATATTGGCCGGTAACAACTCCACCCACATTCTGCCCCTATTCCTTGAACATCGAAGCCGTGGACATCGAAGCCGGCACCGAACTTATCGATTATCTGCGTGCTGCAGGACACCTCAAGGCAGACGAAACGCCTGCTGTGCATATTTTGTCGGGTGGCGTATCAAACCGCACCGTACTGGTGCAGCGCACGGACGGGCCAGATATGGTCATCAAACAGTCGCTTGCCAAGCTCCGCGTGAAAGCCGATTGGTACAGCGATCCTTCCCGTATTTACCGCGAAGCTGAGGGCATGCGTTTGTTGGCACAACTCGTCCCGGATGGCGCAACGCCGGCGCTGCTTTTTGAAGACCGGGCAAACCACCTGCTCGCAATGGAAGCCATACCCGCGCCCCACACCAACTGGAAGCAGGATCTGCTCTCGGGACATATTGATACCCGGGTTGTCGAGCAGTTTGGTGTCTGTCTTGCAGCCATCCACGCATTCAACCCCGAAGGGTATCCACCGGGTGGTATGCTGCAAGGTCTGGCGTTTTTTGAGTCCCTCCGCCTCGAACCCTATTATCTCTATACAGCATCGCATGTGCCAGCTGCAGCCGATTTCTTGCATGCGCTTGTTGCTGAAACCCGCTCACAAAAGCTTGCTCTTGTGCATGGCGATTACAGCCCTAAAAATGTGCTTGTGCACAACGGGCGCATGGTGCTGTTGGATCATGAGGTGATCCATCTGGGCGACCCTGCGTTTGACGTTGGATTTTCAATGACGCACTTGCTGAGTAAGGCGCATCACATGCCAGCGTATCGCAATACACTGTTGCAGGCGGCTACACAGTACTGGGCTGCTTACCGAAAAGGCGCCTCGGGCTATTCGTGGTTTGCCGAGTCAGAGATACGCGCTGTGCGGCACACGTTGGCGTGTATGCTAGCGCGCGTGGCTGGGAAATCGCCCCTTGAGTATCTCGATGCATCGACGCAACAGAAACAACAGCAGATGGTTTGCACGTTGATGCAAGCGCCGCCGGCGTCCATGCCGGCACTCCTCGAAACAATAGCAGAACTATTAACCTGATATTCTATGCCTCGCATTAGCACACTCAGAGCCTGGGAAATTCTCGATAGTCGTGGACGACCAACGGTAATGGCCGGCTGCCAATTGGCCTCGGGGCGGACGGGAACTGCTTCCGTACCTTCCGGAGCCTCCAGTGGAAAAGCAGAAGCCCACGAGTTGCGAGACGGCGATCCGAAGCGATACAGCGGCCTTGGGTGTCGGCAGGCCGTTGCCAACGTCAATGGTGAAATTGCAGAGGCGTTAGCCAATCAGTTGTTTGCCGATCAGGATGCTTTTGATATTACGTTGCGGATGCTGGATGGTACGCCAAACAAATCACGTTTGGGGGCCAACGCAATCCTTGCTGTATCCCTGGCGTTTAGCAGGGCCTGTGCTGCGGAGGCCGGCTTGCCGCTCTACGCGCACTATGCCCGCGAAATGGGCAACAGCGATCTGCTGATTCCACGTCCGACGATCAACCTGTTCAGCGGTGGTTTGCATGCCGGCGGTCAGGTACCCATCCAGGATGTGCTTGTGGTGCCAGCCGCAGCATCCAACATGGATGAAGCGCTGGCCATGACATACGCGGTGTATTACGCCGCTGCGCGTCTGGCGGAAGAACGATATGCGTATCGCCTGTTGCGCGCAGACGAAGGAGGATTGGCGCCATCCTTTGCAAACGCTGACGAAATGCTGGCAACGGCCGTAGAAGCAATCGAAACCGCCGGGTATCGCCCTGGCGAAGACGTCGTTTTAGCTGTAGATGTAGCTTCGAGCCATTTTTACCGAGAGGGTGGGTACTGGCTGGATGATGCGCCCATCGACAGTGAAGCCATGGTTGAGGTAGTTGCCGGCTGGGTAGCGAAATACCCCATTGTTAGCGTGGAAGATGGACTGGCAGAAGAAGACTGGGCGCATTGGCCAGCATTGAAAAAGAAAATTGCAGATAAAGCGCTGGTGTTGGGGGATGATTTGCTGTGTACCAATCCGGATCGCATCGAAAAAGCCCAGGCATTGGATGCTGCAGATGCCCTGCTTCTTAAGGTGAACCAGATAGGCACCCTGTCAGAAGCAGCTGATGCCTGTCGGATGGCCAAACAGGCCGGCTGGAAAGTTACTGTGAGTGCACGAAGCGGAGAAACAGAAGACGACTGGCTTGCAGATTTGGCCATCGGGTGGGGAGGGCATCAGATCAAAGTTGGAGCCATTACCCAGTCGGAGCGACTTGCGAAGTACAACCGCTTGCTGATCATTGAGGCCCAGGCCGGCTTGCCAATGCAGGCATGGCCCAATGAAAGTTAGTTTTGTTCTGGTTTAAAGTGATCAAACACTTTGCCTGCCACGGAAGGACCTACCAATTGCTTCAATTCTTCCAGCGGCGCTTCCTTCACCCGTTTCACGGATCCGAAGTGTTTTAGCAGTTTGCGCGCTGTTTTTTCGCCTACACCGGGGATTTCATGCAATTCCGAGTGTAGCGTCGATTTTGCGCGTTGCTTACGCTGAAAGGTGATGGCAAAGCGGTGCGCCTCGTTGCGAATCCGTTGCAGCAGTTGAAGTGACGCACTCGTTTTGGCAATCTGCATACTTTCCTGATCTCCGGGGAAAAAGACCTCTTCCAGCCGTTTTGCAAGTCCTACAACAGCAAACTTGCCATATACATCTACCGAGTTAAGCGCGGTTACGGCGCTGGACAACTGCCCTTTGCCACCATCAATGACGACGAGATCCGGCCAGGGACCATTTTCTTCGAGTAGCTTCTTATAGCGCCGGCTAATCACTTCTCGCATAGACTCGAAGTCGTCCGGCTTTCCCTCGACGCTCCGTATTTTGTAGGTACGGTAGGCACTTTTCTTGGGCCGGCCATCTTCAAACACTACGCACGATGCCACGGTGCCCGTACCCGCCAGATGTGAGATATCAAAACATTCGATATGCCGTGGGAGCGTTTTGAGGTAGAGATCGGATTGCAGGGTTTTGACCGCGTGGGGTATGCGCCCTTCTTCTTGCTTCTCTTTTTCCAGCCTGTATTCGTCCATAAGCAGCTTGGCATTGGCTTCAACAAGGCGCAACAGGCCGGCTTTGTCGCCACGCTCAGGGACTTTGAGAACGGTTTTTTTGCCACGCCGCTCGGTGAGCAACTCTTCCAATGGATCTGGGGAGGGAGGCATGACCGCGAGGAGGACTTCTTCCGGGAAGAACGTTGCTTCGGTATAGTAGTTTTCCAGGAATCGCTGCATGAGGTCCGCTTCCTCGACCCCTTCGATCGGCTTCATATATTTGTGCTGCCGGCCAATCACTTTGCCTTCCCGTACTTTGAAAAGTACACCACACGCCGTATCGATTTCGCGATTCAGGGAGAGGGCAAACAGGTCGCGGTCTACAAAGTCTTGTGCCACGATGCGTTGCTTCTCGGAGTACTTCTTAACGGCTTTAATCTGGTCGCGCATGCCGGCTGCGTCTTCGAAACGCATGTCGGCCGCCAACTGCTTCATTTCATCTTCCAGCAGGCCGATCAACTCACGGGTGTGCCCATTTAACAGTTGCTCTACTTGTTTGATGGTCTGGTTGTAAGACGCTTCGTCCTGTTCGCCCACGCACGGGCCGGCGCACTTGTTGATGTGGTATTCGAGGCAAACCTGGTATTTGCCGGCGGCAATGGGTTCGGGGCGCAAATTGAGGCTGCAGGTGCGGATTTTGAAAATCATCCGGATTGTTTGCAGCATCAGCTTCATCGTTTTGACGTCCGTGTAGGGGCCAAAGTATTTTGAGCCATCGCGTTGCACACGCCGCGTTGGGAAAATGCGGGGGAAGGGCTCGTTTTTGATGCAGATAAAGGGATATGCTTTGTCGTCGCGCAGCCGCACATTGTAGCGCGGCTTTAGTTTCTTGATCAGGTTGTTTTCGAGGATCAGGGCTTCCGCTTCGGTGTCCGTCACGATCAGTTCGATGTCTCTAATCTTACTGATCAGAATGGCAATGCGACCTTCTCGGGGTCGGCCTTCCTGGAAGTAGGAACGCACCCGGTTGCGCAGGTTTTTGGCTTTGCCCACATAGATGACTTTGCCTTTTTCATCTTTGTGCTGGTACACACCAGGACGCGCCGGCAGGTTCGCCAGTTTGTTTTGCAGGATGGGGTTGTCTTTGGTAGCCAAATCTACAGGAAGCCAGGTTTATCGCATGCCTTTTTGCTACCCGCAGCAGCAGAATTGGTTGCGATAAAGCAGCGCGAGAGCTGATATACACAAGTCCTCAAATAAATAAAAGAATTAACCTCGGCTGCTAAAATGCCGGCGCAGTAATGGCACCAGCAGGTCCAGATTCACATTCTGCAGTGCATGTCGCTTACCCGGTATGATAGCAAGGTTGCTGTTTTCCAGCATTTTGTGCAGGCCAACGGGCGAATCTACCGAAAACAAGTCGTCTTCATCGACAGCACTGACCAGCGTGTGTGTTTTTACATCGCGCACGTGGGTGTACTCGGCTTCAAAAGCAGGAATTTTCAACGTGTATTGCTTTGTGCGCTCGAAAAGCGAAGCCCAGTTATCATCGCCGTGCATTTGGCCAAGGTACCGCGCTAGCTCTGGACTTGCTGTTTTGATGCCTTCATAATCGAGTCGGGTTAACATTATCTCGACAAGCGCTTCGTCCCAGAATACATGGGTGGCGTGTACGGCAAGTTTGCGCACGCGCTCTGGATTGGCGTGCGCATAAGAGAGCGCAACAAACCCACCAAGGGAGAACCCAAACAGGTTGGCAGATTCCAGTTCGAAGTAATCAAACACAGTGGCTACGTTGTCGATGAATAGCGACGGCGTAAAGTCGTGATTGGGGAGCGGATCAGATTGGCCGTGTGCTGTGAAGTCGACGGTATAGACGCGGTAGTGTTTGCTAAGCCGGCGTACCAGCGGCTCCAACTCCATGTGCAGGCAGCCGGCAGCCCCGTGCAGCAGCACAACAGGTGGCGCTTTTTCATCACCCAGCGTATATGCAGCCAGGCTTCCTTCCCTGAATGGTATCTTGATCGGTTCAATCGGGACGCGTTGTGACTGGCAAAACTCGATGAGCATTCCATGGGTTTGTTTGGGATGGATGAAGAAGATATGTTTGCCATCGGCGCCAGGGGAGGGGCCATCACCCAACAAGTTGAAACCCTGTTTTTCCAGTTTTCGCCAGGTTGCTTTGATGTTATCCACCTCAAATGCAAGGTGATGCATGCCGGCTTTATGCCGTTCGAGGTATTTCGCGATTGGCGATTCGGGCGTTGTGGCTTCGAGTAATTCAAGCTTTGCAGTATCGCCGGCTGCGATGAAATGCGTTTTCACGCCCTGTGAGGCAACTTCTTCGCTTTTATAGGGTGCAGCTTGCAGGATTTGTTGAAAGAGTTTAATGACGGCTTCTACGTTGTCTACAGCGATGCCGATGTGGTCTAGATGAAAGCTGGGCATATTTTATTTGACTTCATTGAACGCGGTGCAACAGCCGTTTTTTGCAACTTATTCGGCCACGCTCCCTACTACACACTAAAGGAATTGGTATACTAATTATTGTATCGTTCCGTTTAATACTAAACAATCGCTAGAGATTACGCTAACACAACGAATTAATGTGCTATTCAACCAACTTCCCATCCCGCGTTAAATCGATCAGCTTTGGTTTGCTGCTCAGTGCCTTTTTGTTGCCAACAGTACCCCTTGCTGCACAAACGGCACCGCCGCCGCCGCCAAAACCAATGCCGTATGAGAAAGAGCCGACTGCTTCTGCCGAAGCGAAGGCTGTTCGTCAGGTGATTGATGACTTGTTCGATGCGATGCGTGAAGGGAATGCAGACAAATTTGCTTCCGTTTTTCTGGAAGACATGGAATTCCATCGTGCCCAGACCAATAGCGCCGGAGAGCCTACCCTGGGCAAAACACCACTTGCTGCATTTGTCAATGTGATAGGGCAACCTCGCGATGAAGTATGGGACGAACGCGTTTGGGACGTAGACATCAACGTAGATGATCGTTTAGCGTCGGCCTGGATGAATTTTGCCTTTTATCGGGGAGACACCTTTAGTCACTGCGGTGTCAATTCGATGCAGTTTTTCAAAAGCGCAGACGGCTGGAAAATCATCTATCTTGCTGACACGAATCATCGTGATACCTGTGAGATTCCGGAGCACGTGAAATCCGCGGGGAACTGAGGTTATCCAGTGATTCTGGAGGATTGTTCACCTTTTAGCGGATACAGCCGACGAGCATGGAGACTGAAGACAGAACCTACACGGGACCTTCCGAAGACAATTACGCCGGCTGGAATTGCCTGCTCACCATACTGGGCGTTAATCTGATGATGTTTATCCTCGCTACCTATATGGCGCAGTGCTGGTAATACGGCATCGGTTAAAAATACAAACGGGCTAACCTGCACCACTGCATGTTAGCCCGCTTTTTTTAATCGTACTTTTGCCTTCGGCTTATCCTTTAACCCGACTGAAACGAAGCGCCTTGAGCATCCAGTTTGGCAGTGGCTTTTCCGGATCGCGGTCTTTGAGATTGAGATACCAGCCCCATTTCTTCATGATGGGCATTTTGTGTGCTTCCACGAATTCGATAAGGGTACCATCTGGATCTTCGATGTAGCTGAATCGGCCACTGGCTTCCCCCATATCGAACGTGTTCATACTATCGACGGTGAAGTTGAAGCCTTTTTCGGTACATGCGTTCTCAAGCGCATCCATGCCGCGTACGTCGAAGCACAAATGAATGAAGCCGAGATCGCCCCAGAAGCGGTCTTTGAAAATAGGTTTGGGGACGCGGTCGTAGACTTTGACCAGCTCAAGTTCACTTGCGCCAAGGAGCCGGCTAAATCCACCTTTCCGGGGTTGGCTGTGCCTCAATAACACGCGGCGAACCTTTACGGGTGAGCCATTGGACACGCCAGCAAGATCGTCAAATACCCCCGACTCATCGTACACCACTTCGTCATACCCCAGCAAATCGCTGTACAGCGTACGCGCCCGCTCGATATCCGATACACCTATCATACAGCCAGATGGACCGCCTGTATGATGGCGCGGCGGCGTAAACCAGCTCGTTCCGGGGACAACCTGATAGATCAGGCCGTATGGATCCTCTACAAAAAAGTGTGGGTTGCCGGCTGGGTCGTGTACAAGCGCACTGAGTAGCTTTACGTCCTGCTTTGAAAACCATGAGTAGGCTGCCTTTACATCGCGACTTTTCACGCGGGCAATGTAGATGCCATAATCACCAAGCTCGGTCTGTACCGCTGGCGGGGCCGTTTGCCGGCTTGTGTACTGCCAGATTTCCATGCCAGCACCACCAGCCATGTTGAGCGCCATGACCGCGTGTCGGCTCTGTACTTCGCCACCTGTGTAAGGCGTCATGAGGCCGGCTTCTGCCTGCTCCTCGAAAACGGGCACATCCATGCCAAAGAATTTACGATGCCAGGCCCACGCTTTGTGGACCTCAGGGATGCCGACACCAATCTGCTGGATGCCGCTAATTATGAAGCTCATGGTTTTGGGTAAGAGTGAACCGCGTAGCAAGGTAGACCACGGGGGGCGTTGCACCCGTGGTCCCTGGCAAAACCGCGTTGCGCTAATAAACTACGCTGTTAAACTGTCGCGCGAAGACGCGTCGAGAATTATTTAGTGGGTTCGACGAGGTCTCCAGTAACAGGGGTGTTTGTCTCGTTGCTGCTCAGGTTCAGCTGGTCGCGCATTTTTTTGAAGGCTTCCAGTGTGATGTCGATGTCTTCATCGGTGTGGGAGGCCGAAGAAGTCAACCTGAACAGTACAACGCCGCGTGGTACTACAGGGTACGTGACCGCAGACACAAAGATACCATATTCTGTGCGTAGAAGCCGCATCGCACGCGTGGCTGTTTCTTCGTCGCCAGCCGGCACATATACTGGCGTGATAGGCGATTGGGTATCACCTATGTTGAAGCCGAGCGCGCTTAGTCCTTCCTGCAGCCTGCGCGCAACGTGCCACATCCGATTGCGGTACTCATCACCGTTTTCGATAAAGTCGAGTGTCGTGAGCATCGTTTCGACGTAGGGGAGGGGAAGGCTCTTGGCAAAGATGTTGGTTCTGGCGTTGTACTTGATGTAATCGATCACCCGATCGTCACCTGCGGTAACACCGCCGATGCCGGCAAACGATTTGGCGAAGGTACCAAAGTACAAGTCAACCTTATCCTGTACACCGAGGAATTCGCCAACGCCGGCACCTGTGGGACCCATCACACCAAAACCGTGTGCGTCGTCAACAAACAAGCGCGCATTGTATTTCTCTTTGAGCACACAAATCTCGTCGAGCTTGCCGATGTCGCCTGTCATACCAAAAACGCCTTCGGTAATAATCAGGATGCCGCCTTTGCGGTTTTCGTTGGCTGCCTTGAGTTGTTTTTCGAGGCTTTCCATGTCATTATGACGGAAGACGCGGAATTGCTTGCCGGCTGAGGCAATCAGTGCACCGTCAACGATACACGCATGCGAGAGGCTGTCAATGATAATGGTGTCGTTGCCGTCGGTGACCGCATCAATGGTGCCCATCACGCCCATGTAGCCAAAGTTGAAGACGACAGAGGCCTCTTTGTGCATGTACGCCGCAAGCCGGCGTTCCAACTCGAGGTGACGGTCGGTATTACCCGTAAGCATGCGCGAGCCCATTGGCGTCCACAGGCCGTACTCTTTCACCGAATCCATCGCAGACTGGTGAATCTTCTCTTCACCAATCAAGCCCAGGTAATTGTTGATTGACCACACAATCACATCGCGGCCCTGGAATTTCATCCGGGGGCCTGGTACGCCTTCCAGTTTTGGCTGTGTGAAGTAGTTGTCTTTCTGCAAGCGGTACTTACCAAAGTAGCCACCCTCTTCGTCACATTTCTCGAAGAGGTCTTTGATGATTACCTCTGTTTTAGGCGCATCTTCCATCTCGCTTGCCGCTGAGAACTGGTAAGAAAGCTTCTCTGCCAACTCGACCACACTCATGTCGTTGAGTGCTTCGTCCATCGGGACGGAGACTTTGAGGTTGCGCTCAATTTCCAGTTTTAACTCGATTGTATCCAGCGAGTCCATACCCAGCGTGCTGAGAGACTGCTTGGGATCGACGTCCGAAACGCTCATTTTGAGCGCTTTGGCTACCAGCTGTTGGAGGAAGAATGAAACAAGCGTTTTACGCTCAGCAACTGGCAGTGCAGCAAGTGCACCACGGTCGAGGAATGCTTCCGTTGCTTCCGCCTCATCACTGTCTACAAATTCCAGCGTATCGCTATCTACTGCTTTCAGTGTATCGGTCAGATACCCCACTTTGCATGCGTGGCGCTGGATTTTGCCGCTGGACGTTTTGGGGATGCTCTTTGGTCTCAGGAGCACAACTGCGTGTACCTGCAATTCGTGCTTTTCTGAAACGGCTTTGCGGATAGCTTTCACAACAGCGTCTGCATCGAGGCCTTTCAGGTGTACGCGGCGGACTTCGATTGCGATACCCAGGCGCTCGACGCCGTCAACATCAAATGAGAACGCTGCGCAGGCTCCTTGTTCGAGGGCTTCGTGGCTGGATTCTACTGTGTACTCGATATCCTGTGGGTAGTGGTTGCGGCCGCGGATGATAATCAGGTCTTTGAGCCGGCCTGTTACGTACAGCTGGCCGTCACTAACAAAGCCCAGGTCACCCGTCCGGAGGAAAGTCTGGCCGTTGGCATTTTTAATCGAAGCATTGAACGTGCGTGCGCTCACGGCTTCCCGGCCCCAGTAGCCTTTGGCTACGCTTTTACCTGAGACCCAGATTTCGCCTACATTGCCGTCATCGCACAGGGTAAGCGCTTCAGGATCTACAATTTTGATCGTCTGGTTTTCCCACGGCACCCCGCAGCTTACCAGTGAACGTACTTCTTCACCCTCTGCCGCAGCTTCTACAACATTTTGCTCAAGCGAAGCAGCTTTGACTTTCTTGACGCGGATTGCTGAGTTTTTCTTGTTTGAAGCGACAAACAGTGTACCTTCGGCAAGACCGTAGCAAGGATTGAAGTCTTCCATGCTAAACCCGGTGTGGCCAAAACGGGCTGCAAAGCGCTCGAGGGTTTCAGGGTGAACAGGTTCTGCGCCGTTGTAGGCCAGGTTCCAGGTTGACAGGTCGAGGCCGGCCATCTGGTCGTCTGTAATTTTGCGGGCGCATAAATCATACGCGAAATTTGGTCCGCCGCTAATGGTCGCGCCATACTTGGAAATGGCTTGCAGCCACCGCACAGGTTTTTGCAAGAAGGCCACGGGCGCCATCAAATAGCAGGGATAGCCGAGGTACATGGGATTCAATACGTTGCCAATGAGGCCCATGTCGTGGTACAATGGCAACCAGCCTACAACGGTAGCGTTGCCGTCTGTACCAAACGCGTCTGCAATTTGCTCTTCGTTGTGCAGGAGGTTACCATGGCTTACCATAACCCCTTTCGGCGATCCGGTAGAACCAGACGTATACTGTAAGAATGCGAGCGAGTCGCTGTTAACATCGGGTTCAGCCCAGACGGCAGCTGCGTCGAGTGGGAGTTCATCTGTAGCGATGATATCGAGATTAGCCAGATCGGGGATCTCGGAGAATCTACGCTCGATGTCGTTTCCAATTTGACGGGTTGTGAGTGTAAACTTGGCCCGGGCATCGGATACAATGCCGGTGATCCGTTCCATCGAGCGATTTTTACGTGGGGGATAGGCTGGAACGGCAATGACGCCGGCGTACAGGCAGCCAAAAAAGGCGGCAATATATTCGAGGCCGGCCTGGTACAGCAAAAGGGCCCGCTCGCCTGTGCCCTTTTGGGCAAGCAGGTGCGCAGCAATTGCCCGCGCTTTGGTATCCAGTTCTGCATAGGTGAGTTGCTCTGCAATTTCCTCACCATCTTTCAGAAACGTGTACGCCAGTTTATCTGACTGATTGGTTGCTCGCCAACGGAGAATATCTATAAGCGTTTGCGCACCAGATGCTGCTTTGTTCATGGATTTATGTATCGACACGGTTGAAATATTCGAACAGAAAAGAGAAGATTGCCGATCCCGTATTGCTGACGGAGTGAGCACGGGGTGGTGAATCGGGAACAGCTATTATTATTATGCTTCGTCTCTACGTATTGGGTCTATGGTTTAACCCTGCTTCTCTTTAACCCTGAATATAACCATATCGATTCGATTAGACTAGATCTTCATTCTTTCTATGCAATATAAAGGGCATAAATCCATTAAAAATAAACATTTACGCTGTCTTGAATTATTCTAGAAGTAAAAAAAATGGTTGCGCCACTAACTTTTTAGGGTCGAGGTGTCTCTTTATAGATGAAGTTGGTTGCAACAGGGTAAGCAGCAGGTTGAATAATCTTTTGCTTTCCGTTGAACCCGTGTTCCAGAATGCTTGAATGGAAAACGATAAGGAGGCAATAAAAGACGAGGTGCTCGTTGTAGCAGCAATTCTTGGTGATTTGCAGGCATTTGACGAGTTGGTAAGGCGATATCGGCAACCGGTACTCCGGCTCGCCAAATCGATCGCCGGCCCTACAGATGCAGATGATATCGCCCAGGATGCATGGCTGCTTGCTTTCAAGTCGCTGCCCGGCATTGATAATCCTGAGAAATTTGCTTCCTGGCTGATGGTCATCGCCAGGCATCGCGCGCTGCGCTATCGCAAACAACGTAGCATACAGCGCAACAGGCAAATGCCAATGGACCTTTTTCTGCTCGAGCAATTCAGTGCTATTACTGAACAGCCGGCGCATGCTGATGAAGATGAACGCATCAACATGGCACTCAACGCGCTGCCAGAAGATTACAGCATGGTGATGAAGATGCGGTTCTTCGACGCCATTCCGCTGAAGAAAATTGCCTCGTTTCTGGACGTGCCGCTTTCAACCATTAAATGGCGCATCTACAAAGGAAAAGCGCTGCTGTTAGACGAAATTAAACGATTAGACCGGGCTGACGAAGCATGGAGAAATCGATAAAGAAATTGGTCCTTCTGCTGCATCAGATTACAAAAGATGCCGGCTTTGCCCTGTTGCAAAACGAAGGGGAGGAGACCCGTTTGTTTTGTGTAGAACAGTACAACAACATCTGTTCGCGTGTGGCCGAACTGGATCGCGAGTTAGGGGCGCAGTTTAAGCCGCTTTCTCCAAAGGCTTCTGTTGGTATGGTTCGGGTTGCTGCCAGAGACATGGCCGGCCGCTTATTGGAATACCTGCACAACAAACAAAACTGGTCATCCATGGCGCTATTGCCAGGGATGATGTGGTTTTTCTCTGATACAGAACAATCTGGAACAGAACAAAACGCTTAACGAGCTATGGAAAAAGAGCAAGAAATTGCAAAGTTGGTCAATGTGCTACGCAAAACGTCGCGGATGGCGCAACAGTCGAGCTGGGCGGGTAGCGAGGAAGAAACGCGTGCCTATACGGTCGCGCAGTACAACCGCGTATTGCTTCGGTTGGTAGAACTGGATGACTCGGTCAGTACCGTATTCCAGCCGCTGGGTGATGATGACGCACTATCAGTGGTGGCGATGGCGTGCCGGCAGTTGGCTGCATACTTTGAAGACGAAATCAAACACGCCGGCTCCCCATGGGGTAAAATTTACGGCGCTGCGTTCGATAACGACTCCTTCAAAGAGTTTTGGAAAGAATCCGCTAAAGAAATCGAAGATCTCGGTGAGTTCATCCGCGAAAACATCGAGACCTGGGCGAATGATCGGAAGTCGGCCAAAACCGCTAGCAACGAGGAAGAGGGGGGATGAGGAATACGGATTTTTGATTGTGGAGTGTTGATTGCGGATTGTTGATCGCGGAATGGTGATCTGTTTCACGCCTGGCATCCTGAGCCTTGCGAAGGATCTCTTCGGGGCTTGCTACTCCTCGAATAATGAATATCGAACAAGGAACCCTGAATATCGAAGGAAAATTCAATCACTCCTCACTCCTCACTCCTCACTCCTCACTCCTCACTCCTCACTCCTCACTCCTCACTCCTCACTCCTCACTCCTCACTCAAAAAAATCCCCCACATAGTTGTACAAAACATCGCTTTCTCCTAACATCCCTGTACGCGTTTGCAAATCAGCCACGGATGCAATTTAGGAGGAGCGTTCATGCAGTATACCCCGGAGAATATTCTTGTTCGACCCAATGGGGCTGGGAAAGAAGGACTTATAACAGAAGTGACGCCTGCGCTCGCGGGCTGGGAGTTTATCAATTTTCAGGTACGGCAACTTGATGCCGGCTCAAATTGGCGTTTCGAAACGGGCGGACATGAGCTTGCAATTGTCATGTTATCCGGTACCGTAGATGTCGAAGCCAGTACCGGTAGCTGGACAGGACTCGGACAACGTGCGCACGTTTTTGAAGGAGCAGCCGACTCTCTATATCTCTCTATCAACACATCTTTTACCGTCACTGCAAAATCGGATACTGAGTTTGCTGTGACCTGGGTAAAAGCAGACCAGGAATTTCCACCGCAGCGCATTAGTCCCGCAAACGTGGGCATTGAAATTCGGGGAGGCGATAACGTTACCCGTCAGATCAACGACATTTTGCCACCCGGCTCAGCCTGTCAGCGGCTGGTACTTTGTGAGGTGTACACCCCGAGTGGCGGCTGGTCGAGTTATCCGCCGCACAAACACGACGTACACCGCGAAGATGAAGCCGGCAATGTGATCGAAGCGGATTTAGAAGAGGTTTACTACTACAAAATCAATAAACCCGAAGGCTACGCATACCAGCGGGTTTATACGGATGAGCATTCTCCGCTACACCAGGCCGGCTACCCAATTGATGCGCTGGTGATGGCACGTAATAACGACGTTGTGCTTGTGCCGGAAGGGTATCATCCCGTCGTGAGTCCGCCTGGGTACATTACGTACTACCTTAACGTCCTGGCCGGCAGCGCCCAGTCGCTTGCTAACGTCGATGACCCCCAGTACACCTGGGTTAAAGAGACCTACACAACCAGAAATAGCGCGGTCCCTGTGTACCCCGTTTAGTGCCACCACCAATTATTAGCCCCAATTCCTCATGAGTGCTTCCACCGAACGCCTGACGATGGCGCAGGCGCTGATCAAGTATCTTTCCAAACAGTATGTCGCCCGCGACGGCATGCGCCAGCCTTTTTTCGCCGGCTGCTTTGGGATTTTTGGCCACGGTAATGTATCAGGCATTGGCCAGGCATTACAAGAGTTTCCTGAAGTCAGATATTACCAGAGCCGCAACGAGCAGTCGATGGTCCACACCGCTGCTGCTTTTGCGCGTGTAAAAAATCGGTTGCAGACATTTGCCTGTACCTCGTCTATTGGTCCTGGCGCAACCAACATGATTACCGGGGCAGCAGCGGCCACGATCAATCGCATACCCGTATTGCTGTTACCAGGTGATATCTTTGCCCGTCGCAATGTTGCACCGGTGCTGCAGCAACTGGAGTCTGAGCATTCACAGGATTTCTCTGTCAACGACTGTTTCAGGCCTGTTAGCCGGTATTGGGATCGCATCAATCGCGCAGATCAATTGGTCACAGCGTTGCCTGAAGCAATGCGGGTGTTAACGAGTCCGGTGGATACGGGTACGGTGACCCTGGCGCTACCGCAAGATGTGCAGACTGAGGCGCACAACTATCCATCTTCCTTGTTTGAAGAGAAAACCTGGCAGATACCGCGAAATCGTCCAGATCTGGCAGCACTGAAGCAGGCGGCGGCCTGGATCAGAGAAAGTAAGCGCCCGATGATTGTAGCCGGTGGTGGTGTGATTTATAGCGAGGCAACAGAGGAGTTAGCCGGGTTAGTTGCCCGCACAGGTATTCCGGTAGGAGAAACCCACGCCGGCAAAGGCAGTCTCCGCTACGACAACCCGCTCAACATGGGCGCCCTCGGTGTGACGGGTAACCTCGCTGCAAATCGCATTGGCCGGGAAGCCGACTTGATCATAGGCATCGGTACCCGGTATAGCGATTTTACCACGATGAGTAAAACCGCCTTCCAGCATCCGGATGTGCGGTTCATCAATATCAACGTGGCAGCATTTGATGCCTTCAAACACGCTGCTTTGCCGCTTATTGGGGACGCTAAAGCGACCATCGAAGAATTGGCTGATTTGCTCGAAGATTACGCTGTTGAAGACGCATACCGCGCCGAGGCAACTGACTTACACGACAAGTGGGAGGCCGAAGTAGATCGGATCTACGCCATCCGGCATGAACCGTTGATCAGTCAGGGTGAGCTTATTGGTGTTGTGAATGATGCAGGGAGTGAAGATGCCATTATGGTAAACGCAGCCGGCAGTATGCCGGGCGACTTGCACAAGTTATGGCGCGCTCGCCACCCCAAACAGTACCACATGGAGTATGGGTACAGTTGTATGGGCTATGAGATCGCCGGCGGCCTCGGAATCAAAATGGCGGCACCCGAGCGGGAAGTGTATGTGATGGTTGGTGATGGTAGTTACCTGATGTTGTCTGCTGATATCACGACAGCGGTCCAGGAAGGCATCAAACTAACCATCATTTTGGTGGATAATTTCGGGTACAAAAGCATCGGTGCGTTGAGCCGATCTTTGGGGCAGTGCGGTTTTGGTACGCGTTACACGTACCCAGAGAAAGGTATGATGGCATCCGACGATGTTGGCATAGATGCAAAGCCACTCCCCATCGATCTCGCAAAAAATGCAGAGAGCCTGGGCGCAGAGGTTATTCGTTGTAAAACGCACGCCGAATTTTCTGCTGCGCTCCAACAGGCACATGCCAATACCCACACCACGGTCATCCACATCGAAAATGATCGCTATCAGGAAGTACCAGGTTATGAAAGTTGGTGGGATGTCCCTGTTGCTGAAGTCAGTACGATGCCCGGTGTGCAGGAAGCACGCAAAAACTGGGAAAAGCAGGTAAAAAAAGAACGAGATTTTGTGTAAATGCCAATACGTATATCCCGCGGATTGACGCATTGGATGTTAATGGCATGTGGCCCAAACCCGTAACTTTCAACTTTTAACAGCAAACAGATCAAACCGACAGGAGTGATCTGTTTGCACCTAATAGAGGACTTGTGGTAAACATTGGAATTATTGGCGCCGGGCGCATCGGGCAGCTTCATGCAAGCAACCTGGTTCATCATATTCACAACGCAAACGTTGTAGCAATTACAGATGTAAATAAAACGGCAGCACAAGAAACGGCAACTAAGCTTGGGATTCCAACGGTAGTTGACAGTCATGTTGCACTGATCGCGCAGCCAGACGTCGATGCGGTGCTCATTTGTTCTTCCACGGATACACATGCCGCATTTATCGGAGACGCTGCTCGCGCCGGCAAACACATCTTTTGCGAAAAACCGATTGCGTTTGATCTGGCCGAAATAGATGCTGCACTTGTAGCTGTGGATGCAGCCGGCGTGAAACTGCAAATTGGATTTAATCGACGTTTTGATGCCAACGCGCAGCGTATGAAAGCCGGCATCGAAGCAGGAGAAGTCGGCACCGTCCACCGGTTACACATCGTAAGCCGTGATCCATCACCGCCTCCAATAGCCTACGTTGAACGATCAGGGGGCATGTTTGTCGATATGACCATCCACGACTTCGACATGGCGCGCTTCCTGATGGGCTGTGAAGCCACGGAGATTTATACCGCCGCCGGCGTCATGGTGAATCCAGAAATCGGCGAAGCCGGAGATGTGGATACGGCTGTGATCACGCTAAAATTTGAGAATGGCGCTATTGTTACCATCGATAACAGCAGGGAAGCTGTATATGGCTATGACCAGCGGATGGAGGTGTTTGGCAGCGCCGGCAGCCTGGAAAGCAGTAACCTGCGGCCTGATTATGTGACGCATCGCGGTGGTAATGCCGTTTCAGATGCGAAGCCGCTTTTCTTTTTTCTGGAGCGGTACAATCAGAGTTTTATTGTCGAGTTACAAGCGTTTGTGGATGCAGTCACCAACGATACAGCGGTGCCGGTGTCTGGTTTGGATGGACGCGTGCCGGTTGTGATGGGGTTGGCTGCCCGTCGGTCGTATGACGAAAATCGACCCGTGCGGATGGACGAGTTTGCATAAGCAAAAAAGGCCGGCTCAACCATGAGCCGGCCTTGTTGGGTAGTGTAGACTGCGTTACACTGCAGCGGCTTCTCCGCGTTTGATAAGCGCATCGATGCCATTGATTCCCATCTCGCCGGCGTGTGCCAACATTTCTCGGGCCTGCTGGGCTTCTTCGTCACTGGCAACGTCGAATGTCCAGTGCCATGTTACCTCAGCACCGCCATCTTCACCTTCAAAAACAGACATGGTACCCACGATGTTGGATACAGGTAGCATGTGCTGTTCCGGGATGTTGTATTTGAAAACACGGTTTTCGTGATCGACTTTCAGGATGTTTTCTTCGAATTCACCGCCTTCGGTGCTGCAATAGCGTTTGCTACCTTCAACCCTGCAGGCCGTGATCATCGGAGCCAGCCATTCATTGACGCCAGAAACACGCCCTATGACACCCCATACGTCTGCTGGGGAAGAGGAAACTGCAATACGTACTTTTTGCTCTGATTTCTGCATGTGATCTTGATTTGTAGGTGACAAGTGTTACACAACCAAGATCACATTTATAAGGCAGGGCTCTTATGACAATATGTTCAGAATTTTGTCTGATGGGTTCAACCTGAAACTGGATGGGGATAGTCCATAGACGGATTTAAAAGTTTTTGAAAAGTAAGCGGTGTCGCCAAATCCGCATTGGTAGGCTATATCGCCAATAGGTTCTGTAGATACCTTGAGCATATTAGCCGCCTTTTCGACCCGCTTGCGTTTGATATATCGCCCCGGGCTGTCGTTGTAGATTTTTGCAAAATCACGCTTAAAAGAGGATAAGCTGCGGTGGGTTAGCGCCGCTAATTCGCTGATGCTGACCGTAGAAAATAGGTGGGTTTCGATCACTTGTTTGAAATCGAATTCCCGAGGATTAAACAGGTTGGACATGATCTCCATGACCCGAGGGGCATTGGGGGTTTGGAGGAGTAGTAAAATGATTTCTTTCAGTTTGAGAATTAGAATTTCCTCGCTGACCAGTGCGGGGTTCTCAAAATAAAAAAGGATACTCTCGATGTACTTTTGCACCAGAACAGAGGCCTCGATACGCGCCATGTTAAACGAAGCTTGCCGGCTTGTGGACCGCAAAAAAGCCGGCGGCTCGTTTTTATAAATGCGTTTCAGTACTTCCGGGAAGAAGTGGACGGCGATAGCCTCATACTTTTTGTCGGGCGTTGTTGACCGCATCTGCGACAGGTAATTGCCACATTTCATCAGGACAGCTTCGTCCTTTTTGATCAACAACGCCTCGTCTTCTGAAACCGAGTTGTATGTGCCCTCAAGCACATACAGAAAGCAGGCTTCGTCTGCCATATTATGCGGTTTCTTGAAAGGCGCTACGATGACCGCCTTTTCAAACAGCATTTTGCCAAACAAATCCAGGGTTTTGTGATCTAGAATCATATCCTCTGGATGCGCGAGGAGGCTGTTTTGTTACAGTGTCTCCTATTCTTCCGTAAACCGCTTGTTGAGTTTGACTTTGTTGCCTTTGCCTTTTCTCAACCGCAAGTTGAGCATTTCGACAAATACAGAGAAGCCCATGGCTGAGTAAATGTAGCCTTTTGGTATGTGGGTATCGAGTCCATCAGCTACGAGCGCTGTGCCAATGAGCAAGAGGAAGGAGAGCGCAAGCATTTTTACCGTAGGCCGTTGTTCTACAAAGTCGCCCAGCGGCCGTGCAAAAATCATCATGAAAATGATGGCGACGATAACGGCGATCACCATAATGGAGAGTTCGTCCGCCATTCCGATCGCGGTAATGACCGAGTCAAGGGAGAATACGATATCGAGCAGGGCAATCTGGAAGAGTACGCTTGCAAAAGAGGGTGCTATTTTAGCTGAGCGCTCCCCGTGCGCCCCTTCAAGTTTTTCGTGTATCTCGTGGGTACTCTTGCCTATTAAAAATAAACCACCAATGATTAATATCAGATCTCGACCTGATATTGCATTCCCTAATACTGTAAAAATAGGTGCAGTTAACTGTATCAGCCAGCTTAAAGAAAAGAGCAGCAGGACGCGCGCAATCATTGCAAGCGCCAGGCCGATAAAGCGTGCTCGATTCCGCTGGCTCTCAGGGAGCTTGTCTACCAGAATCGAGATGAAAATGATGTTGTCGACGCCCAGTACAAGTTCTAGTGCCGTAAGCGTAAGGAGGGCGATCCACCCCTCGGGGGTGGCAATCCATTCAAACATAGGAGATACTCAGGTTGAAGAAATACAGGTGTGGGGTCGCGAGCGGTCGCAAGATAACAGATTTGATTTATAATGGCGAACAGCGTGGGGATTGCTGATTGTTGATTGCGGAATGGTGATCTGCTTCCTACCCGTCATCCTGAGCCTCGCGAAGGATCTCTGCGGGGTTTGCAGCTCCTTGAATATCGAATATCGAGCAAGGAACTCTGAATTTCGAAGTGATTATCTTTTAATCGAAAATCGAAAATCGAAAATCCTACACCACATCGCAGGCATTTGCCAACCTGGACAACGCTTCGTTCATTTCAGCTTCGCTAATCAGCAGCGATGGGCCGATGCGGATGGTTTGGCCGTGCATGCCGCCTACACCAACCAGCAAGCCCTCTTTTTTTGTTGCTTCGAGCAGGGCTTTTACGCGCTCGGGGGCCGGCTCTTTTGAGGTGCGATCTTTCACCAGTTCCATGCCCTGCATGAGTCCTTTGCCGCGTACTTCACCAATCCACTCATGTTTGTCATAGAGCTTCATGAGGCCGGCTCTGAGCTGTGCACCACGCGCCGCAGCGCGCGCCGGTACGTCTTCACGCTCCATCACCGTCATCGTTGCATGCGCCGCAGCCATAGATACGGGGTTGCCGCCGAAAGTTGAAATTGTTTTGGCTTTCCAGGCAGCGGCAATTTCTGGTCGCGTGATGGTGGCACCCACAGGGAAACCGTTTGCCATGCCTTTTGCCATCACCATAATATCTGGCTCAACGCCCCAGTGCTCGATTGCGAACCAGTGATCGCCGGTTCTTCCAAATCCAGGCTGTACTTCATCGCTGATAAACAGCCCACCGTATTTCCTGATGATAGCTGCTGCACGCTGGAAGTAGCCTTTCGGCGGTACTACTACACCGCCTACTCCCTGGATGGTCTCAGCAAAAAATGCTGCCGGCCGACCGTTGGTTGTTGTGCGGATGACTTCTTCCAGATCGTTTGCAAATAAGTCTGCCAGTTCATCTTCCGAAAGGTTGCCCGGAGTGCGATACGGATAAGGCACCATGGCATGCCGCACGTGGGCAATACCGCCGGCCTGTGGACGCCAGGCTGACTGCGCCGTGAGGGTTGCTGCCAGCGCCGTACGCCCAGAGTAACTGTGTCGAAGCGCAATGACTTCATGCTGTCCCGTGTATTGCTGGGCCAACATAATGGCAGTCTCAACGGCCTCTGAACCGCTGTTGGTAAAATAACAACTGCTCAATGCACCCGGACTAATCCGCCCCAATTGCGCTGCAACGTTGAGCTGGTTTTCGGTGACATACAGCGTAGAGGTATGACCGAGCTTGCCAACCTGCGCCTGTACCGCAGCAACCACATCAGGATTGCAATGTCCAACCGAGGTTGTCAGGATACCTGCGAAGAAGTCGAGGTAAGTTACGCCGCGTACGTCGCGTACCCAGACGCCTTCAGCGTCTGATACAACAATGGGATCTTTGTAGAGCGTGGTTACGCAGGGGAACAGCACCCGCTTCTGTTTAGCGGTGAGTGCTTCGCTGAAGTCTCGTTCAGCCTGATGATCAATCATGTTTGTCTTAATGCCTGTGGGGTCGCACCAAAAATGCTGGCATCAGAAAGTGATTTGCAAAATCTTGCCTTCTGTGCCCGTTGCCCAGCCTCTGCCTGATTCGTCAAAAGCCACACTCCAGTAGTTGTCTGTAGACAAAGAGTTCCAGGTGTCGCCGTTATCCTGTGAGTAATCGAGCCCTTTGGGTCCTGCAGCTACGAGGGTGGGCGTGGGCTGGTTGGGGACATATGTGATGCCATAAACGGCACCAGTAAACGTGGTGTGCCCGGTGACTTCCCAGGTTTTGCCACCATCGAGCGTGCGGGCAATAGAATCTGCTGTAGAATCTGGTTTGGCAATTTCGCCGCCGGCTACCACGCCATGGCTAGCATCCAGATATGAAATGGATGCCAATCCTGATGATGGTGTGCCATGGGTTACAGGCGTTTCGACAACGCCCCAGGTCGCGCCACGGTCTGTGCTTGTAAGCACGCGCGATTTACCGCCGGCGCCTGTAACGATGTCAACCGTATTTTCGTCGCGAACCATGAGGCAGGTGCCACTCGCGGCAAAGCTACCTTCGCCTTCCAGCGCTGGTGGAAGCACATCGGGTGATACGCGGGTCCATGAGGCGCCCCCATCAGTAGTTTGAATGATGTAGAAGGCACCTTCGAATGAGTCGCTAAAGGCGATGCCGTTGTTTTCATCCCAGAAATCCATACAGTCAAAAAAGCCATCTTCTTCGGCGTTGGTGAACTGGCGCGACCAGCTGATGCCGGCATCGGTTGTTTTGTAGATGCGCGAGTCGTCACCATTGCCAATGCTGAGCAGGTAGGCTGTTTGTGCATCTACAGCATGTACGTCGCGAAATTGCAGCGAATCAGCGCCTCGTACTGTTCCAATCTGCCAGGTTTGACCGCCGTCTGTTGTTCTGCCGAAGGAGCCGCCTGTACCGCTAATCCATACGTTTTCCTTATCCACTACACTGATCCCGATAAAGAGCGCTTCGCTGTTGCTGGTTTGTGCACTGGCAACAGGTGTAGGTGGCGGCGGAGGTGGAGCGGGTTCGGAACAGGCGGTGAAGAGGAGTAGACTGAGTGTGAGGGCGATTATGTATTTCATGGAGTTTGGGCAGAAGTAGAACGAAATTCGCCCGTAATATACGGCTTTAGGGCGGATTCTAAATCTGCTTGCGAAAACCGGGCAGTTAGCACCCGATCTATGCCCATGGGCTCCACGCGGAGGTAGATGATATTGCCCGACTGGTAGATGGCGTATTCCCTGAAATCTTCCTCTGTAGTAGGGGCCATACCAATGGCCATGTCGTAGTTCTCGATGGGCTTGGTACTGCGTCGGTAGTGGAAGAGAATTTTGAAAGGGTTAAGGGTTGGCGATGTCTGTTGTTCAAGCCATTCTTTGATCAGCGCAACGCCAGCCTCATCTACCATCTGCTCTTCCAGCGTACCTTTGAGCACATACCCCTGGTACCCCGCACTCAGGCTTTTGAGCGGGGTGCTGGACTGATTCCAGAAGATCGTAATCAGCATCAGAAAACACAGCCCGGCAATAAGGAAACGAAGGGCGTCTTTTTTTCTGTTCTCGGTATGCTGAAACTTCAGATGGACCTTTTTTCGACGTTTCTTACCCATGCGTTTTTGTTGAGCAATTGGGATGCCACTGTTGTAATTCGAGTTAAGAGGGCTACTTAATGACGCTTAAACGGGTATTTTTCATGTGATTCAGGGATTTATAAATAAAAAAAGGACGATAGTTTGGGAGATGTAATTCTTACTAACCTGGAGCTATCCGCGCTGCAAACTCCCGGTAAATTTGCCTCGTGCCCAACACGTTTACTGCATGACTCTGGACATAATCAGAGATGCCAGTGAACGCTACTTTCCTGAATGATGACCAACCGACCCGCCGTCAATCAAGCGTTCCCACACCTCAATACTTCGCATGAACCCCACCCGATCGATGTCTCAGGATTTGGTCATTTGGTGCAATACCTGCACGATGGCCTGACGCAAGGGACCGTCTCTCAAGTTGCCCTCGAAGCGTTTAGGGAGTTGTTGGGTCCAGCGCTTTCGAGTAAAACCATGCAGGGTATCGCATTTGAAAAACGGTATGGCTATGCGGGTGATTTTAAGATGCTCGATTTGATCTACCAGAATCACCACAATACAGAGCCGGCGTTTTATGATTGGGATGTGTTTTTTCAAAATTGCGGTGCCGTTCGGGCTGTGCGCAATCGAAAGAACTTGTTCAAACATGTGATGCAGCAGTTGGAGGCTTCATCAGATCAGATCATGTCTGTGCTGAATCTTGCGAGTGGGCCGGGTAGAGATGTGCTGGAATATTTGGAACGTGTAAAGCATCCCCGTTGCCGTATTCATTGTGTCGACCAGGATCAACATGCGCTGTCCTATGCTGAGACCTTATGCGCACCCTTCCAGGAGTACGTCCAATTTATCCGCTCCAATGCGTTTCGCTTCAAGCCTTCAACAACCTATCGTTTCATCTGGTCTGCCGGCTTGTTCGATTACCTGAACGACGACCAATTCAGATTCCTGTTAAAACGCCTGCTTACCATGCTCGATGAAGAAGGGGAGGTGATTGTTGGCAATTTTTCCCCCGTAAATCCGAGTCGTGCTTACATGGAGGTGGTTGGCGATTGGCACTTGATCCATCGAAACGCAACGCAGCTTGTGCAACTCGCATTGGATTGCGGGGCACGCAAAGAGTGTGTTCAAATTCTTGCTGAGCCAGAGGGCATAAACCTGTTTTTACACATCTCGTCTAGTGAACGCTTTCTGGAGATCGACGCACAATTTGGCAAGACAATAGAAACAATGTAGTACACCGGGTAGCGTATGCCCGCCCACAATTAATTAGCCCACACCTACTACTGAACATAGAAAATTAGCCATGTACCAGACCACTGATTTGTTACCGCATGGGCATTATTTAAAGGCGCTTAAACCAGCGCTTCCCGAAAAAGCCTTTGCACCTAATCCTGCTAAATTGATCAAAGTTGCTGTTTATTTGGTGGCATTGATTGGTGCCTATGTGGTGCTTTCGCTCGATATGTCTTGGATGATTCGTGCCGGCATTGCCTTGCTTATTGCAAATCTGATGGCATGCCTTGCCTTTTTAGCGCATGATCTGTCTCACAACACCATTTTGCGGAAAGCAAGGCTACGTTATCCGTTGGAAGTGTTGTTATGGGGCCTAAATCTAATCCCGGCAACCATGTGGATTCGAGTGCATAATCGCTCACATCATGCGCACGCAAACACGCCACAAGACCCAGATAGACGGTTTCTGAAAAAAGAGGAAAGCCTGGTGACGCGCCTATATTCACGCGTCTTTTATCCCAGCAAAAAAGCAGTCCGATGGAATCCTGTTGTAGGTGCTCATTTTGTACCCTACATCTTGCGCAACGTGGCCAGTGTCTTTTATCCAAGCCAAAATAAACCTTCTGTTATCCCCCACAAGGTCGCGTTTTCTATGCGCGAGCGCATACGCGTGATACTTGAACTCGTTGTAATTGTTGGATTACAACTATTGATCTGGCAAATAAGTGGCGCATCGTGGGCTACGTATGTTTGGGCTGCGCCTGTGCCGGTTGTACTCGTGTCAGGAATCATCATGTTCTATGTATTCACCAATCACTACTTGAATCCTGTTTGCGAAAGCCACGACCCTGTAACGGGTAGTACCTCAGTTGTTGTGCCGTCATTTTGGGATAGACTGCACGAGAACTTTTCTTATCATACAGAGCATCACCTCTTTCCCAACATGGATTCCAGCCACTATCCATTGGTGAGTGAAATACTGGAAGATCGTTTCCCGGAACGGTATAACCGGATGCCAATCGGCAAGGCGTGGCAAAAGTTGTGGGATGAAGAAGAGTTTGAATGATTGGTTTACCATTCGCCCTGCCGGCCAAATTTTGCCTCCGTTGCTTGTTGAAACGCCTTGTCGGCGTCTTGCAACTGTTGCAAAACTTCGGTTGTGGATTTGCCGTGCACATCGCGGGCTGCAGGAATGACCGTGTTGCATTCATTCTGGTCCATAAAGAGAGCGGCCTCCAGTATGTCAGCCTCTTCGCCTGTCGGAATGGCTAGAAAGCCGTGTTTATCTGCATGGATAAGCTGTCCCGGTTGAATGACCTGACCAAAAACTTCTACCGGGCAATTCCACCTGACAGGTGTGGCGTGGGCGTGTCCGACTGAGAGCCGGCGAGCGAGGGCTTTAAATCCGGCGTTGGTCATTTCATCCAGGTCTCTGATAGAGCCATCGGTAATTGTGCCTACGCAGCCAAGTGCTTTGTGAGTGTTTGCATTGACTTCACCCCACATTGAACCGCGGACGTCCGGCTTGTCCAGATCTTGCACGATCACAATTTTAGGACCGGGGCAGGAGGCTACATACTCCCGGTAAGCTGCCCAGCCGTTGGTTTTATGCGCTGGATTGCTCGGTTCAATGACCAGCGTTACTGCAAAACCAACCATAGGGCCCATTTGCGGCATAAAGTCATGGGTCTCAAATTGATTGCATCGTGTGTCGGATCATGCCGGGTTACCTGCTCCCATCCGTTGTAAATGGTTGGGGTATTCCATCGCTTTAGCTGCAGTAATTCGTTGTGTGTCAGGGAAGATGCTTCCGGCATGATCGAGGAAATATTGGACAACAGCGTTTAAAGAGTACGAAGCACACTATGCATGTTAAGCCGGCGGCTCCATGAAGCAATCCCCTGAACAGGTTGCCACGCCGATACCTGAGTCGCCCATGCCGAAGTACAGATACCAGGTGTCTTTAAATTGCACCAACCCTTCGATGAAAACAACGTTGGCAATTTGCCCTTCCTGCTCCAATTGGGCATCAGGCACAAGAAAAGGGGTGTCTGAACGCTTGAGTAGTTTTGTGGGATCGTTCGCATCGAACAAGGCTTGCCCGCTCCGGTAAACCAGGTCGTCGTCAGCTCCGTTGTAGAGCAGCAGAATCCCGTCTTTTGTCATCATAGGCTGCGGACCCGGTTCGACAACCCGGCTGTCAAACTGCCCCGGGCGTTGCGGTAAGACGGGCTCGCGTACCCAGGTCCAGTTGAGCAAATCTTCTGAATGGGCTGCCCATACATGTGTGTCGCCAAAGTACATCCAGTATTTTCCATTCACAGGCGTGTCGAGGATGGCGCCGGCTTTGGTCCATTCTATATCAGGAAAGATGGGCCCGTGTTTTTCCCAATTGGTAAAGTCTTTAGAAGTCGCAAGGCCAAGGCGCGCCTGCTTGCCGTCGTATGCGGTATATGTAAGGTAGTACGTGTCATCTATTTTTGTAATACGCGGATCCTCAGTACCTCCCGGTAGCTCCCACTCTTCCGTTGGTGCTAACATCGGATCGGGATTGCGCGCAAACGAAATGCCGTCTGTGCTTGTGGCTAACCCGATGCGAGACGTGCCATTCCAGATGCCAATGCCTGTTGTGTCCTCAGCGCGATAAAAGAGATAGATGGTGTCACCGTCCGTCCATGCTGTGGGGTTAAAGAGGTCTTTGGCTTCCCATGTGTCCCCTTGCGGAAGAAGAATCGGGTTGGATGTATGCTTGGTAAACGGGCCAAGTTGCCAGTTATCCGTTGCCGGCTCGGTACAACCGATCAGGAGGAGCAAGCATACGAACGGTAGGAGGGAGGCGGCAGTGTTTTGGGGCATGGCGAGAAGGGACTGATTGCGGATTGTGGATTTTTGATTGCGGATTGAAGCTCCTTGAATATAGAATATCGAACAAGGAACTCAGAATTTCGAAGCAAAATTCAATCACTCCTCACTCCTCACTCCTCACTCCTCACTCCTCACTCCTCACTCCTCACTCCTCACTCCTCACTCCTCACTCCTCACTCCTCACTCCTTCGGTCTCACATCCCATCTTCGCCAGTAGCTCCAGATACCAGGCTAGCGTAGCCTGCACATGGTCGCTGTACGCCTGTGGCCCCCAAATAATTGATAACGTGCGTGTCGTAGTACCACTGGTCTTTGTGCGTTGTGCATCTTTTACGGCGTTGGCGCACGGGCCGGCTGCGTCGTGCAGACACAGCAAGCCTGCAACAGAAATTTCCTGCCCCGATTGATTGAATACATAGCTGGCGTCAGGTTCTCCGGGCTTGATGAGCATGGTGCCATTGGTTTGGTCAAGGTCTACCACACTGATAGGCAAGCCACTGTGCAGCGAGACCACATTGCACACATCTACCGGTGCATTGATGGTGCCCAGACGATCGTTTTCAGCGGCTTTAACGAGGTACTCTGACGCCGGCTTGCCGCGTCCGGTGGGTTTATAGCCTTTGTGCCGCAACAGGTCGCGTACTGCTTTACGGCATTCCTCCGAGCGTTGCACGGGCGCTTCCGCATCGAGTGCAAGATGGGAAACCAACCAGTCGGGCGATGAAAAGTTGGCGAGTGGTTGGGGGAAGGTTGTTGTAAACATTGCCGGCACAAAGCCCGGGTAGTCTTCGATATGTACGTGCATGACGTCTACTACTTAATCAATTCGCGATACGGATTGCCACATATCGGCATTCCGTCCCATGAGCCGTTTCAGCGGACTTGAAATGCTATCCATCGCTTCGATTACCTCATCTGACAGCGCTGTGTTAGCAGCTTCAGCATTGCGTCGCACCTGGTCGGCATTTCTACCACCCATAATTACAGAAGCAACACCGGGTTGACGAATCAGCCAGGTCAGGGCGAGGTTGGCCATCGAGACGCCCAGGCCCTCGGAGAGGCTACGGAGTCCTTCGATGACTTCCATCATTTCAGCTTCAAACCCAGGCTCCCCGTGTCGGGCCTGTGGCCACACGCCTGAGTTAAAATGCCGCGTTCTTGCGCGGTCTTCGGGGATGTCGTTGATGGAAGCAAATTTGCCCGTCAGGAGGCCGTGGAGCAGGGGGGAGTAGCAGAGAATGGATACGTCTTCTCGTTTGCAAATTGGTGCAATGTCAAACTCAATGGCCCGGAACAACAGGCTGTATGCAAGCTGATTGCTTGTGATTTCCGCCGATTGCTTTAAGCTGGTGTTCAGATCGTTGGGACCAAAATTGGATACACCATACGCTCGGATTTTTCCTTCCTCTTGTAAACGCATCAGCGTCTCGATACTGTCCTCAAGTGGGACGGTTCGGTTCGGCCAGTGGAGCTGGTAGAGGTCGATATAGTCGGTGTTCAGGTTTTTGAGGCTTCGCTCGCATGCTTGGCGGAGATCCGCCGGCGCAAAATGTTGCGGGCTCACTTTTGAAGCAATAACGATGTCAGTCCGAATGTCTCCGAGCGCCTTGGCAATTAATTGCTCGGACAGGCCATCACCGTACATTTCTGCGGTATCAAAAAACGTTATGCCGGCGTCGTACGCTGCACGCAACGCCTTAAGCGATTCAGCCTGGTCCTGATGGCCCCAGTTGAGTCCCCCCACGATAGCCCAGCAGCCCATACTGATGGTTGATACCTGAATCTCTGTTTTGCCGAGCGTTGTAAACTGCATGGTTGCGATAATCTTGTTTTCAAACGGAGGGAAGATACGACGCTTTTGGAAGAATAAAAGCTTGAACAGAACAGCAGCGCGATTGTGTTACTTTTCCTTTAACTGCGTCTCAAAAAAAGCGAGGACAGCATCCAGGGCTGCCCGGGTGGGGTGGCCCGCTTTATCAACAAAATCGCCCGTTAATACGGCGTGTGCCTTTGGGCGAATGTTGTGGCTATTTGTTGGTGATGAGTCGATCTGCGTACCGTTAAAGGCCGGCCCAAATGTCTCTGCCAGTGCATAAAAACGTTCTTCGGGAGATGTAGCGTCGTGCGTGAAACGGAAGCACATTAGCTCCTGTCCCTGGGTGGCGCGTTTTTTTGCCGCGTCCAGTTCTTCTGGGGATACAGCGAGTGCTGCTTTTCTTTTCTTTGTAACTGGAAACGGTAGCGAAGGTTGGCATGATACAGGCGCTAGCATCACCGGATCAGCCATCAGCGAAATCGCAAAATTACCTGTGAGGCACATGCCAATGGCACCGACACCCGGGCCACCGCATTCCTGATGTGCTTTATGGCACACTGCACGTAGCCATGCAACAACCGGACTGGTTTTGCGCATGGCGAGCACACGAAATTCTCGGCTGATACAAACATGCGCGAGATTTCGCTTCATTGCTGTTTTTCCGGGTTTGCCAAACAGCAAAGGCATATAAACACGGTATCCTGCATCGACCAGCCGATTGGCAAGCGCAATGCAGGATTTTGTCAGACCAGGTAGTTCATGGATCAGAACAATCCCTGGTCCCGAGCCACGCGTATACAACGTGTGTTGGATGCCATCATGCAAAAAGGTTGATGCGGCAAACCCGTGAATCATAAGGGAGACCAAGGTTACTGAAAAAATACGTCTACCCGTTGCGATACTTTACAGACCAACAACGGCACTATGGTACAGCTTCTGGATGCTATTTAATTTCTCGCTAAAGCAGTTCCGCAAGTACCTTTAACCATCAACCACAAACAAATGAATTAACTGTTTGTCTTAATTGGTCAGGTACTTTTCGGGGATCGGTTGGCCGGCTGATTTCTCATCTAACCAGAAGATGTTGACAACCCACCAGCGGTCACCATCATGCAACAACTGGAAACTGTTGATGCCACGGGCAAACGGTGCCGGATCGTCTTCATTAACCCGTGATTCGTAGGTGCTGAAGGTATGGAGGATATTGCCATACTGCTCGGATGTCCGGGTTACTTCAACCTCAAAGAATCCGTTTTGCTCGAAATAGGGCGTGACAAGGTTGATGTAGTCGTCAACACTATGGAGAGACAGCCGCAACAGTATCGGGGGTTACACCTACGGGAATGAGCTGTGCACCTTTAACGAACATATGCCGGAACCTGTCCCAGTCACGAGCCTCGCCGGCGGCCCCGGAAATGGATTCGTAAACCGCTGTAATGATGGCATCAACAGACTTGGTATCTTCTTCGTACTGTGCCTGGGCGGGGTGCTGCAACTAAAAAGAGTAATAGGGTGAGGAGGATGCTTTTTCGCATAGTTATTGTCTACCGAAAGTTTAGTAAATAGCGTTTGAACGGTGGTTCTTATTGCTGGCCTACAGGGTTTTTGGCGAGAAGTTACGCGCGGTCTTATTTATGACAACTCTACAGCGGTTGCATACGTGCGATCAAAAACGATCTGTAGCCACTACGCGGACCTCCTTGGTACCTGGAGATACCGGTGCATAGAAGAGGTGATTGTGCACAATAGGTTCAACCCATGGGCGCGGCTCGGCATTGATTCACCGCTGTGCAATTCAATAGAAAGTGGGTCACGTCCCTGCCGGCGAGACATTTGTCCTTTCTGTATGCCATCTTCAAACCAACGTACTTCCCATTCTGGATCTGCATCCCAAATATTGGCGACAATCTCGGTAGGTGCGGCAGGATCAGCACCAGCGGGTAGACGCGCATTTGGTAGTCCTGGTCATAGCCTGTGCTTTTGTATCGCCAACTTACGCGTTCCCCTTGATTTCATAGACACCATAGCCGTTTGGGGTGCCATCGTAACAAATAGGCCCACTCCACCAGGCGCCACATACGGCGCCATGAATGTGCTCATGGATGCCTCCTTCAAAAACGTGCTCGTTTTCGTGGGTATGTCCCGAGATCAAGTGTGCGTTGAACGGCTCAAGCATTCTGTAGAGGCGCTCACGGTTGGTGATTGAGTGGCCGATGTCGGGCGTCGATTCTCCAAGTCGAAGCCGGCGTGTACTCAACGCAGGGATGTGCGCAAAAACGATGACAGGCCGGCCTTCTTCGATGTTAAGAAAGATCTTGGGCGAGCCACTCCCACTGCATGTCATCAATGTACCCGAAGTACCCTTTGCTGTGATAAAACACATCATCCAATACGACATAGTGCACAAACCCGCGGTCGAACGAATAATAGCGTGGGCCAAAATGTTCGCTAAACGTTGCCGTGGAAGCTTCATCTGTGGTTGCGTCGAAGTTGAGGTCGTGGTTGCCAACTACCTGGAAAAATGGCACGCCAATGTTTGCTACAGCGCGCTCGTATTCGGGATACAGGCCGAGGTCGTCGAACATAATGTCGCCACAGCCTACGCCAAATATTTGCTGCTCGCCGAGTTTGTTGACTGTTGTGATGGCATCGGGAACGGTTTGTTGATGCAGCAAGCCGGTCTCGAATTCGTTCTGTGTCTGGGTGTCTGCAAATACCAGAAATGCGTGCTCGTTATTTCGGTTGCTTACGGGGAGAGTTCGAATGACGCAGTTGCCTCGCCGGCAGCATCTGGTTTGATGGGGGCGTAGAAGCGAGCCGTACCCGTTGGGTTTTTGTTGATTTCAAAACCGCCGGGCACGGTCAGTTGTACAAAAGCTTGCCGGCTGTCAGAAATAATCTCAAACGTGCCGTCAGTGCCTGTCCGTACTACAGACCTGCCATCTGAAACACTGACATCGATCAGGCCTTGACCGTCTGACTGCACAACACCACGAATCCGCACGGGCTTACCACGTTTCAAAAGCGGCTGCGGAGCATATGGATTTGCCAAAATAGCTGATCCAAGAGATGGTGCAAACGCACCTGCCCATTGCTGAATATTTGAGAAACTTACGGCGATCTATCATGCTGTTGCAGGTTACAGGTTAACGGTGTTGGACTTTTACCCATTAAATTTTTCTTAATAGGTACGGATGGCTTTACGTGCGCAAAATACATAAATCGGTATCCGACATCCGAACATCGACATTAAATTTAACGCTGGAATAATACTATTCGTTATCTGGACGGGGTAATGCACTTTGTTCGCCGGAAAGAAAGGGCTGTTCCTTCATTGTGGCGGTGTGTATTGCATTAAATAGCAGTTTGTAGGTGCCACCAGATTGGCCACGGAATTGTGGCCGAAATCCGAACAACACAATGTTGCCTTGTCCCTGCGGCACGTTCACCATAGCGGCTTTGTTGCGAATGTACGTTTCTTCGCCAAGCGCCCAACCACTCAATAGAAGGTCCCGATCCGCATAAGACACAACGGTCTGTACATTGGGGATAGGCGCTACTTCAATGTTTTCTTCGCCACCTTCACCTTTTCGATCCAGGACAACTGCTTCAAAAGCGCGGCTCCGTTGGAACGAAAGCGCGGCCTCCGACTGCATGCCAAAGGCAAGTACGTGATTCTGGTTTACGTTAGCTCGAATAAGCGAACCCGGAATAAAAAATACATCTTGTGGCAGGTTTTTTTACCACGTTTTTTTACGGGCAAACCAAACTGTTCAATAACAAAATCACTGGCGGCATCGAGGGCGATAAGAGTACCACCGTTTTCTACATATTCATTTAGTGCGAGTGTGCCATCGAGCCCCAGGCCGCCGGTGTAAGCAGCCGGCATTGTCTGTGCAGCGTAACCGTTGAGCATGCTGTTCGGACGCTGGCTCGGAAGAATAACCGCGTGGTATTGTTGGAGATTCGCTTTGTTTACATCTGCATTGTGCAGCGTATCAACCTGGAAATGGTACGTTTCCAATAACCAGCGCGTCCAGCCTTCGTCCATATTGGCAACCCACGATTTGTAGAGTCCAACCCCTGGGTTGTTCAAGCTGGTGCATGGCAACATCTGGGGCTGATTGTAGGGCATCGAAAGCAAGGCCGTATTCTTTAGCAAGCGCTGTGACCTTGCTGTGCGTTTCTTCGCCGGCCTCGATGACAACGCTGCCGGGTAAATAGACCTTTTTGCCGACGCGCAAAGAGTCAGCAATCCAGAACACGGCTTCGCCAGTTGCTAACAGGGCATTGCTGGCAGCGGTTGTGTTGTTTGGGCCTGAACCGAGCAAATAACCCATAGGCTGGCGTACCAGGTACGGTCCCATCGGGAGTCAGCCGATCTTTAGGGGAAAGGGGACGTAGCTGCGCTTTGAAAGGCGCTACAATGCGTTTAACGGTCACGCCCATTTGCAAAGGGCAGCGTCCAGCCGGCCAGGTCATAAGGTACGCGTGGGGGAGCCGTCATTAAATCGCTGATCAGGGTACGATTGTGGCTCCATCAAGTCCTGGAGCATCGGGTGAAATGCCTGCGCAGTTTTGATTACGAACGTCCCCTCCTTGTATCGTTCGCCACCAGCTGTGAAATCGCGTTGGGCCTGATATACCTCGATACCTGTTTTGAGCAGCACCTCGACAAGGCGCCGGCTTTTCTCCGGCGTCCCATTGTGAACGAGGAATGAGATAGGCATGGTACGCCGATGCGGTTTGCGCATCCCGCCCCATGCTATAGATGTTATACAGCCACTTCGCTTTTCTGTCTGCCGCTATACTCAAAATGCCCATGGAGGCTGTAATCATATATTCGACAGCATCACGGAAGGAAGAGTGACCACCTTCCCACGGGTACGGGTAAAAAATATCAGTACCGTTGGTGGGAGTGCTGCTCCGCCGTGAGCCGAGGATGTTGGGTTTATTCGCGGGGTCGTAAAAACGCGGCGTTGGCGTAGCATGGGCTACCTCGGTGAGGATGCCAATCATGTTGTGGAAATACGGTGTTGTTCGCATACCACCGTTCCACCACATGCTGTATTGAAAATCGGAAATAACACCGGGCATTTTTTTCATGGCAAACCGATTCGCCATGGCGGTGCCTACCAGGTTAACGCCCGTGGTGACGCCGGGGTGGATGTTGGGATTCACTGGATCGGCAAAAGGAGGAAAGAAAGATGCGGGCCCAGGCCGGCGAGGTTTGATGGTGATTGTGGATGATCTGGGGATACCACTCGTTATACATGATATGCGAAACCGCTTCTGATTCTGGCATGTTATTCATGAACCAGTCGCGGTTGTTGTCGTGTCCAACGTAGTGATGGTAGAGCCAGGGCGGACTCGTCGTTTCGAAAGGCGTTCCTAGGTTGGTCTTGTACCAGTCAGCAACGATATCCAGACCATCCGGATTCATGTTGGGCATCAGCATGACTATGACGTTGTCGCGTATCGCATCCATTTCTGCAGAAGCCTCGGTGGCCAGTCGGTGGGCAAGTGCCGGCGTCATTTGTGCCGTTGCACGCTCCGTGGCATGCATGCCGCCATCTATCCATACCACGGCTTTCCCTTCTTGCGCCAGTTCGTAGGCTGTATCGTCATCAATACGTGCCCTGGCAAGTTGGGCGCTAATCGATTTGTAGCGATCAAGTTTTGCGATATTATCAGCAGATGAAATGAACACAACAAACAGCGGCCGGCCCAGTACCGATTCCCCAATTTTGATCATCTGTACGCGATCGCTTGCTGCGTCGAGTTGTTCAAAATAGGATGTGATCTGGGCGTAATTTGCGAGTTTGTAGTCTGCGCCGGGTTCAAAACCAATGACATCAACGGGGGAGGGGATGGCTTGCTGCGCAATTGCACGTGCAGGTAAAGCCATGAGAATTAGCAGGGTGAAGCCGTACCTGAACAGATGAAACGCATTCATGATCAATTATTGATCCGCAGTGAGAGCAAGTGATAAACTACCAAAAAAAGCTGAAACTACATTGCGTTCCTGGGGTAATCCCGAATGATTTGGTGGGCCATATGACTGATTTTAGCAATATTTATGCAGCAGGTGGGGATTAAGCACGAACAACAAGCGGGACGAAGTGTCTTTCATCTGCTCGAAGAGGTAGTGACCAACATACCTTTCTGGCAGTATTTTGAAGTGTTTCGTGCAGATCCTTATGCTTATTTCCTCGACAGCTCGTTAGCAGAGGAAACGCTGGGGCGCTTTTCATTCATGGGGAGCAATCCTTTTATGGTCTATCGTGCGTTTCCGTTGGCGGTTGATCAATCAGCGCAACATGGAGCAGTGCGCGTAGATCTTGAGTATTGCGATTTTCGTACGGGGAAGGCTGCATGCCAGACGCACGAGGCCGCAGATTTATTTGAAGATCTACGCCGTGTTTTTTCTGATTACCACATTGCGCCGGCGCACTACGATAACGACACATTGCCTTTCTACGCCGGCGCGGTCGGGTATCTGGCTTATGAAGCCGGCGCGCTGATCGAAGCAATTCCAACCCCGTCCGTCGATCACACCGGCCTCCCCGTTGCCTGTTTTCTCCTGGTAGATCATACCTTTGCGTACTGTCACGCTACAGGAAAGTACTACCTGTCTGTTGTTGGTCGCGGGGAAACATCAACTGACGCCCGAAGCCAGGCTAAGCAGCAACTGGCTGCGCTAAAAAAACGGCTTGAAGAATTTGCAGGGGAGCGTAGCTCGACTGCGGTATCGGCTGAGGAAACACCGATGCAGATAGTGGCGGGGAAATCGGATTCCTCAATGTCGCTTGCATTACGCGAAGAGCACACCAGAGAAAGCTACATCGACGCAATTAAAATGGTACAGGCGCACATCCATGAAGGTGACGTGTATGAGGTTTGTTTAACCCATGGCTACGCGTGTGAGCAACAGCAAGAGCCCTGGGCATTGTACCAGGCACTTCGCAAAATAAACCCGGCGCCGTTCTCCAGTTTTTTGCAACTACCCGAGGTCCAGGTGGTGTGTTCATCGCCGGAACGGTTTCTACATCTGGATCAGGACAGGAATATCGAAAGCCGGCCTATCAAAGGCACTCGCCGAAGGGGAGATACGGTGCTACACGATTTGCAACTGGAAGATGAACTACAGCACTCCGAAAAAGACCGGGCTGAAAACCTGATGATTGTTGATCTGGTGCGGAACGATCTGAGTCGCGTATCCGAAATCGGGAGTGTACATGTGCCCCAGTTGCTACGCGTTGAGCGTTATGCCACAGTTTTACAGCTTGTCTCAGCTATTCGCGGCAAGCTCAAAACGTCCCATGATCTTTTTGATTTGATCAGAGCCTGTTTTCCAGGCGGATCGATGACGGGTGCCCCTAAAATTGAGGCAATGAAAATCATCGCATCGCTTGAAAAATCGAAGCGCGGGATTTACTCGGGTGCAATTGGGTACATCGATTTTGCCGGCACCCTGGATCTGAACATCGTGATAAGAAGCATTGTTGTTTCAGAGAACCAGTGCTTCTTCAACGTAGGTGGTGCCATCGTGAGCGATTCCGACCCGGAGGCTGAATACGAAGAAACCCTGGACAAAGCCAGGGCTCTCGTTGCTGCTTTGCGCACCTGAAACAGGTGCGTGGGAGGTAGTAAATCGTAATGTTTACTGTGCGGAACCGATCTACTGTGCGGAACCGATCAGCTCTTTCAGGCGCCGTTCAATCATGCGATCTTTCATCGCTTCGCGTTCAGAAAAACGCTGTTTGAGGATGGCAAGCTGTTGCTCTAATTGCTCGATTTCGAGTCGGCGGTTTTCCTGTTTCAACTCAAGAATCTCACCCAGCTTATCACGGAGTTCTTCTACTTTATCTGTGCGCCGGTCGCCAGAGGACATTTGCTGAACCTGGGTGGCTAAACGATGGGTTTCTCGTTCAAGCTCAAGTTCCGTGACCAGTCGCTGATAGAGCAGCTCATCTTCAGCCCGAACCGTAGCAAAGTAGCGCTGCATTTCCAGGTAAGGGAGGTCTTGCGCCAATTGAGCGGCTTGTTCCGCCTGGATCTGAACCTGTTGGATCAAGTCATGGGCTTTACTCTGTGGGAGCGTTTCGCGCATGGCGTTTAGCTCGCTGGCATTTTGCTGCAGCTCGATAACATACTGCTTCATCACCACGTTTGGATCTCCTTCGCGTGTGCTGTATGCATATGCAGTGCCGTTACGCGCACGTCGGACGTTGTACGCGCCGTCAGCTTCAGAGGGTGTGTTACTCCGAAAGATAACCTGTGTCCTGTTATCGGCACGGGCTTCAGGGGTGACGTCGAACAGCTTGTCCTCTTCTATTTTGTAGTAATACCCGTTGAATTCGAAATTCGGCTGGGGGAAGGAGAGGGTAGCCTCGAGCGTTTCTGCGTCGAGTGATGCAGGAATTTCATCCCTGGGGAGTAACTTACCATTGACATATACCTCGCCATCGCGAATGGTGAGGGTGTAGGTCTGCGCAAAGGACGCTGTTGCGCCGGCAAACATAAGCACGGCAACAAAGGCACAGGCCCACTGACAGATCTTTATATAAAGGCGATTCATCATCATTTATTGGTTGCCTGGAGAATTTCTTCTGCTGCCTGCCTGGCGTAGTGCTGGGTTAGCCGGCCGGCCCGCTGGAAGCATTTCGAGTGGCACAGCGGCTTCATCCCATGCCAGATCCTGGTTTTGCTCGAGGAGCATGTCAATTCTGCGCTGGACGCGGAGGACTTCATCTAGATCCTCATTCCATGCAGGCAGGCTCGTATCAGCAATGGTTGCACTGCTAAGGGTGAGGCCTGCACCAAGGCCGGATGGGCGCTCCAGTTGTATGTCGGCTGCCAGCGCTTCTGGCGCCGGCATTTCATTTTCAAAACGCGATGCTTCTTCTGTTTCCATAACGTCGCTATCAGCAAAAGAAGAGGTCGCCCGATCCGTTGCCTGCGGTGCTGTCGATTTTGCGACTTCCTGCGTAGCAACCTGATCGAACGCAGCATCAGGTGAAAACATCAGTTGATAACCGATACCCACTGTTGCAAATAGCATGAGCACACCTGCGATAGGCGCAAACAGACGCCGCCGTGGTTTGGGTTTGCCTGCCACGGGCGCACGGTCTGCGCGTTGGCGCAGGCCGGCTGATCGTTGACCGCTATGTTGCACGGGCGATACAGCTGGGGCTGCTGCTGCGGCATTGGTTGCTTGTTGCGCAGCTGCAAATATCTTGTCGAGCACATCCTGTTCGGGACGCTCGTGCATGGTATGGTCCAGCCAGAATTTGGACTCGCTGAGCTCCTGATGTTCTTCTTTCAGGGACTCATCCTGGAGTAGATCGCGCAGTGGGGTATCGCGGTCTTCTGACTCACCATACAAGTGCCGTATTAATTGTAGCTTCTTGTCCATATATGCTAGGGTTTCAGGACGACGTCAGTTCAGCCTGACGTTTTTTTTTATCAGTCATCATCCGGCGCAGATTCAACAAAGCATACCGCATCCGGCCGAGGGCCGTGTTGATGGAGCAGTCTGTCATCTGCGCAATTTCTTTAAAGGTGAGTTCTGCTTCGTGGCGTAAAAGCAAAACTTCCCGCTGGTCCGGTGATAGTTGGTCAATGCACGCTGCTAACCAGTCGCGTTGTTCGTTGTTATGCAGCAGGTCGTCAGCTTTCAGGTCATCTGCCGGCAGGCGATCCCAGAAAGACGCACTTTCTTCGTCGCCATGATCTGATACATCCTGCCATTTTTTTCTGCTACGGAGATGGTCGAGCGCCGCATTACGCGCAATACGCATCACCCAGGCAAGCCATCTGCCTTGCTGATCGTACGATCCGCGTTGGTTGTGCATCGCCTTGATCACGCGCAGGAACGTCTCCTGAAACAGATCATTGGCCATGCTACGGTCGCGCACCATGCCCAGCAGGAAGCCAAATATGCGTTCCTGATGTCGCTCAACGAGCAAACTGAATGCGCGTTGATCGCCACGTTCTAGGTAGGCGGTTACTAAGTGCTCGTCACTCGGATGCATCCACGAGGCAGCGTTTAAAATGGTCAGCCAACATCGACCGGGGTCTGATATGGCTTATAACGGATGGAAATACCAATTAGTATGTAGGGTGGAAATATTTATTTCGCAGAGGGTTGTTCCGGGAAGGATTGCCGATTTTCGAATGCCGATTTTCGAATGTATTAGGGTTAGCAGTATTCATCACCCATATCATCAAGAGCCGTGCGAAGGATCTCTTCGGGGCTTGCAGCCCCTCGAATAATGAATATCGAGCAAGGAACGCCGAATATCGAAGGCAAATTTAATCACTCCTCACTCCTCACTCCTCACTCCTCACTCCTCACTCCTCACTCCTCACTCTTACAACACCAAATCCAATACCTTGCTCAGCCGATCCGCACCGGTTACTTCTAAGCCTTTGGGAATTGTGGTACCCTTGATGTTATTTGCCGGGATGATGGCGCGTTCGAAGCCTAGTTTGGCGGCTTCGTTGAGGCGGGGCTCAATCTGGCTGACGGTGCGGATTTCCCCGCCGAGGCCTACTTCTCCGATGAGGACGGTCCCGGTATCTGTAGGGATGTCACGGAAAGACGATGCGATGGCCATGATCACCCCGAGGTCGACAGCCGGCTCGTCGAGGCGGACGCCGCCGGCGACATTGACAAACACATCCTGCCCTGAAAGTCGCAGTAACCCTTCCCGTTTTTCGAGTACAGCAAGGAGCATCTGGATGCGCCGTGAATCGAGTCCGGTTGCATTGCGTTGTGGCGTGCTATACGATGTGGATGTCACCAGCGCCTGAATCTCAACGAGAATAGGACGCGTGCCTTCCAATGAACATACCACTGTTGAGCCACTGGCACCGTAACTGCGTTCCGATAGGAAAATTTCGCTCGGGTTGGTCACCTCGAGGAGGCCGTTGGCGCGCATCTCAAATACACCAATTTCATTGGTAGAGCCGAACCTGTTTTTTACTGCACGCAGAATGCGAAACGCATGGTGCCGGTCACCTTCAAAGTAGAGCACCGTATCAACCATGTGTTCGAGAATACGCGGGCCGGCAATGGCGCCTTCTTTGGTGACGTGCCCTACGAGAAACGTGGGCGTCTCAAATGACTTGGAAAACTGCAGCAAGGCTGCGGCTGACTCGCGCACCTGGCTCACTGATCCAGGTGCGCTCTGGATATCAGGGCGGAAGGTGGTCTGAATCGAGTCGACAATCAAAATATCCGGCTCTATTTCCTGGGCAGCGTCGATAATACGCTCCACGTTCGTTTCAGAAAACAGGTACATGTTTTCGCTGTTAACGCCCAGCCGCTCCGACCTGATTTTAACCTGCCTCGGCGATTCTTCACCCGTAACATAAAGTACCTTACTTTTAGGCAGGTACTTTGCCATCTCGGTCATTAGCGTACTTTTACCGATACCCGGGTCGCCGGCAATCAGCACAAACGAGCCGCTCATAATTCCGCCGCCCATCACCCGGTCAAACTCGTTTACGCCGGTTACAATACGACTCTCGCTAGTGAGGGTAATTTCTTTTAGCGGCAGGGGCCGGCTTACCCGTGCATTGCGGGCTTTAGGCGCTACCTTGGCCTTCACTTTGGTCGGCTGCAATTCTTCTACAAATGAATTCCAAGCGTCACAGCTTGGGCACTTGCCGAGCCATTTAAAAGAGGTATGACCACAAACCTGGCATACAAATTGGGTTTTGCTTTTTGCCATTCCCGCAACTGATTTGAACAGAATCGAAAGGGTCTTGCTGAATTTTATCGTATTTCCACAGTTGCTGGTACATGCCCTCAAACTGTGTCAGATATCTTCCGTATGTTAACTTAATTCAGGCCTATGACAGCCCGTCGTCATTGCTGCCGCCGAACTATATGTATCGGAACTATATGTGAGGATGAACATATCGGTTTTTTTGGTTTTATCCTACCATTTTATATAAAACCTGGTCTTTAGCAGGAGGCGTCGGGGCATCCCGTTTGAAGCACGTTATATATGTCTGCAGTTGAAGCGTACATGCTGTTCCCCATCCGCGCATTGGGGCGATACAGTTTGCTCATGACGCAAGCCTTTGGTTCGCTACACGAGATAAACGTGTATCGAAAGAACCTTTTTGACCAAATGGTCAAGATCGGCATTGAGTCGATTCCCATTGTTGCGCTTGCTGCGGCGTTCTCAGGTGCCGTAACGACGGTACAGACTGCATATCAGCTCACCTCTCCTTTGTATCCCAAATCTATTATTGGTGCCATTGTTGCACCTTCTATGATTTTGGAGCTTGGCGCGGTAGTAACCGGGTTTATTCTGACCGGTCGTGTGGGTGCTCGTATTGCTGCTGAACTGGGTACCATGCGCGTAACCGAACAAATTGACGCGCTTGAGGCCATGGGCCTGAACTCGATAGGCTACCTGATTATCCCCCGCGTGCTGGCCGGCGTTTTTATGTTTCCCGTGCTTTATCTGGCAGCTGTATTTGTAGGTATCGGTGGCGGAATTTTTGTTGCCGATGCCGGTGGCTGGCTTGCCGCCGGTGAGTTCATTGACGGCGCCCGCGAGTTTTTCAATCCGTTTGATCCTGTATTTGGTATCATCAAGTCCCTCGTATTTGGTTTTCTTATTACGTCCATTTCCTGCTACAAAGGGTATTATACCGGTGGTGGGGCAGAGGGTGTTGGCCGGAGTACGACACAAGCTGCTGTAACGAGTTGTGTGTACATCCTGTTGGCGGACCTATTGCTGGCCATGACGCTTTTATGATATGATACAGACTGAAAATCTACATAAGAGCTTTCACGACAACCACGTGTTGAAGGGCATCAACCTTGAAATCAAAGACGGCGAGACGTTTGCGATTATTGGTCGGTCCGGTTCAGGGAAAAGTGTATTGATGAAGCACTTGATTGGCCTGATCAAGCCTGACTCGGGCCGTGTACTCATCGATGGGCTCGATATCAACAACCTGGCGTACAAAGAACTTCGAAAGGTACGGCAGCAATTTGGCGTACTCTTTCAAGGGGGCGCACTGTTTGACTCCATGTCGGCGTTTGATAACGTCGCTTTTCCGCTTCGCACGTTTACCAAGCGCTCAGAAAGCGAAATCAAACGCGAAGTACTGGAGTGCCTTGAAATGGTAGAACTGCCTGATGTTGGGCCGCTTATGCCATCTGAATTATCTGGAGGGATGAAAAAGCGTGTTGCACTCGCACGCGCCATTTCACTGCGCCCTCATTACATTTTTTACGATGAGCCCAATACAGGGCTTGACCCGGAGACCTCGAATACCATCGATGATTTGATTACGGGGCTCCGGAAACGCCTCAATATTACCAGCATTGTGGTAACCCACGATATGCACTCGGTGTTAACCATTGCTGATCGCGCCGGCTTTATTCATCAAGGCAACCTGCACTGGGTTGGAACGGTGGATGAACTGCACAAAAGCGATGACAAAACGCTGCTGGATTTTGTGAAGGCAAACGAATACCAGATTGGCCGCTCACATGCGCGCTCAATTTCTAAATCACCATCATACTGAAAGACTGGTCTGTGAACTACTCGAATGAATTAAAAGTAGGGATTGCCATTGTTGTCTCCCTGCTCATTTTCTTCCTCGGCACCCGGTTCTTTGAAGATATTCCGCTGTTCAAAGGTACCTACACCCTGAATACCGAGTTCAGTGATGCGCGTGGCATGATTACAGGCAATGCTGTCCGTATTAGTGGCGTGAAAGTAGGTAGTGTGCTCGACGTTAGTCTGAACCCTACAACCAACCGGGTTGGAATCGAGATGCGCATCAATTCCAAATTTCGCGTGCCTGAAGGCTCAACAACCGAGATTACCGGGATTGACGCATTGGGAGCAGTACAACTCGTTATCAATCCCGGTCCGTCAGAGAATCCTGATGTAGAAGATGGTGGATTTATCGAAGGCATCGAAGAGGAGGATATCTTTACAAGCCTTACCGACAAAGCGCCCCAACTAATTGGGCAGGTCGATAGTGTCCTGGTCGGCCTCGATCAAACGCTTAACAATGCCGATTTGCTGATCGAACCGGGGGGCGATTTGCAGGAATTGCTGCATTCGCTCAAAAACAGCGCAGCGTCCGTTGAACAGTTATTGCGCAGTGAGCGGCACCGACTCAGTAGTGTCCTCGCCAACGTAGATACACTAACCACAGAACTCAGTACCCTCTCCGGGACAGCCGGCGATTCGCTTGCCCACATTACAGGCAATATGAACGAACTCATGGAGCAACTCGCTTATAGCCTCGATTCCATCGACTCGACGCTGTATAGCCTGGACTCTGTGCTCGGGAAAATCGACAGGGGGGACGGTACGCTGGGATTGCTTGTCAACGATCCCGAACTCTACTATCGCATCGATTCGACCGTTACCAACATGAACGCGCTGCTGGTTGATCTCAAGGAGAATCCAGTCAAATACATGCGCGCCTTACGGCTAGTCGACATTTTTTAATTGGTTTTTACCCGATCCACGCCGTACCTTAGTGTGTACATAGTGTACACATATAGTATGCTTGTTAACCCAGTCACCAAAAGGAAACCTTAATGTTGAAACGCTTTGGTTTTATCGCTGTAATTGCATTCGCATTTACAATCAATGCTTCTGCGCAATCTACATTCCACACTACATTTTTGAGCAGCTATGATGCAGCCACCGGCAAAATCATGCAGCTTGCTGACGCATTTGCTGAAGACCAGTACAGCTGGCGTCCAGCCGAGGGTGTCCGCTCTGTATCTGAAGCCATGATGCACGTAGCCAGCGCTAACTTTTTCTTCGCTTCCATGCTTGGCGCCGACATGCCAGAAGGCGTTAACCCACAGGAGTTCGAAGCAAAGATTACGACGAAAAAAGAAGCAAGCAAAATGCTGAAAAAGTCCATTGAGCTTGCCCGTAAAGCTGTCGAGAATACGTCGCTCGAATCTATGGAAGAAGAAATTGACCTCTTCGGCAACCAAACACAGCGTATGCGCCTCGTATTGCTGGTTGGCGACCACGCCAATGAGCACCTGGGACAGCTGATTGCGTATGCACGTTCTGCAGGTGTTGTACCACCTTGGAGCAACTAAACCGGGATCCTATTCCTGTTTAGCTAAGTTTTGGGCGCGTGGCTTCTGTCACGCGCCTTTTTTATTTCTTTGCATTTCTTAGAAGAATTCCATGCCTACATACGACGAATCGCTCTCCCTTTTTCATGAATGGACGCAAACAGAGAGTTTGCGCAAACACGCCTACGCTGTAGAAGCCGGCATGGCATTCTACGCCAAACACTTTGATGAAGACCTCGATTTGTGGCGTATGACAGGCCTGCTGCATGACATGGACTATGAAAAGCACCAAACGCCAGAAGAGCATCCATTTGTAGGGGTAGAAGTGCTGCGCGGCAAAGGATATCCCGAAGTAATGCTGGACGCGATTCTTGGGCACGCAACGTACAGCGGAGTAGCCCGTACGACCAGACTGGCTAAAACGCTATTTGCAGTAGATGAACTGGCTGGTTTTATTACTGCTGTAGCGTATGTGCGCCCTGACGGGTTAAACGGTATGAAGCCAAAGTCGGTAAAGAAAAAGCTCAAAGACAAACGCTTTGCAGCTGCCGTTAGCCGGGAAGACATCCATGAAGGCGTAGCCGACCTTGGGATCGACCTGGATACCCACATTGCGAATGTTATAGCCGGCATGCAAGCTGACGCTGAGCGACTTGGTTTTTAGGTGAATACACGTAGTTAATTAAGTGCACTGCGCAAACCAATGCGTTGCTCCATCAGGCGGTCATGCACCAGGATTAAGCTGATTGCAAATACTATATGGCAGAAGAGAAAGCAGACAAAGAGACGGCGGAAAACGCAAATCCGTCGGAAACGCCTGAGCAAACCAACGATGTGGTTGTTGAAACGTTGCCCGTCGTGCGTAATGTGACACGTGAACGCGCAAACGATCTCAAAAACCTGTTTAGTAAATACATTCGGCGGTATTTACCCGAACGTGTAGGGGAGGAGTCTACGTTTCCCGAGCCGCCACGAATGGTCGGCTCCTATGCACGCTTGTTGCCGCTCATGCGGCTGATCCCCTGGATGCTTATTGCTTTGTTTACCGCTTCGGCATTTTGGGATTTTGATGGGGTATCCTTCAACCTGTTTGGCAACACGTTGCAACTCGAAGGGCTGATTCGGATCATCTCGGTAAGCGGTATGATTGGCTTCCTGACCAACTGGCTTGCGATCACGATGCTTTTTAATCCGCGTGAACGCCGGCCCTTGTTTGGGCAGGGGCTTATTCCTGAACAGCGCGAGCGGGTGATTTATCGGATGGCCTCTACTATTTCCGAAGAGCTCATCAACGCTGACATCATCAAACAGAAAATTGAAGAAAGTGGCATCATCCCCAAATATCGGGAAATGGCGCTCTCTGTGACCAAAAGTGTTATTGATGATCCCGACTTCAGAGATGAGCTCAAAGGCATTATCTCAAACTATGTGGATGAGGTGGTAGGATCTGAAGATGTCAGGAGCCGGCTTGTAGAGTTCATCGTCGGCAAAATTGAAGAGTATGCGGGCGAGGGGCTTGGTGGTTTTGCCCTCCGTACGTATCGGATGATCAACGAAGGTGATTTCCAGCGCCGCATCGAAGATGCTGTAGAACAGCTGCCGTCTTCTGTTGATACGTTCCTTGACGAAATGGATCACTTGCTTGATGCGGTGCCCGAAAAAATAGAGGCCCGCTCGCAGGAAATAGAAGAGGCAGCGTCTACAATGATCACGACGTTTGTAGATAACATCGACCTCTACAGCATGATTGAGAGCAACATGCAGCGCTACGATGACCGGAAACTGGAAGAATTGCTCAAGCGCGCCACCAACGAGCAACTCAACTACATCAAATACCTGGGCGGTGTGTTAGGATGTATCGGCGGCCTGGTGATCTGGCAACCCACGCTTTCGTTGGTGTCTTTCGGGATTATCGGTAGTGTGCTATACGGAATAGATGAAATCTTATACCGTCGCCGTAAAAGCCTAACGCCACCAAAGGCCGACTAAAGAAACCTGGACCGAGTACCCTTCTTCTCGCCAAACGATGATTAGCTGGCTACGCTACAACTTTCGGTGGAAGTTTAGCCTTCTTGGTGCCTTTGATTTTGGGAGGGAGTTGCACTTTTTTCACGCCCGTAACAGGATTCGGCATTTTAAAGCGCGAAATCTTTAACTCGTGCTCGTTTTCAGAAAAGTTCAGTAGTACTTCCAGCACACCCTCCAACGTGGATTCTTCCATGATGCAGGCGCGCAGCATGCTGGCATTTCTGAATCCTTTGAAGTAGCCGCCGTACATCCTGCGCATTTCCAGGACGCCTTTCCGTTCGCCGAGCCACTCACATTTTAGGGCCAGGTGCTCTGCAACAACCTGCACACGTTCTTCCCAGGTTGGAGGAGGCAAAATTTCGCCCGTTTCCAGGTACGCCTTGGCGTGTTTGAATATCCAGGGATTGCCAATGGCGCCTCGGCCAATCATCACAGCATCAACCCCGGTGATGTCGAACATGGCTTTTACCTTCTCTGGCGAGGTTGCGTCGCCATTGCCGATAAGCGGCATCGAAATACCGCTTTCTTCCCGGATCTTTTTCAGCCACTGCCAGCGCGCTTCACCTTTGTACATCTGCTGCCGGGTGCGCGCGTGTACCGCAAGGGCTGCAACGCCTACCGACTCAAGCATTTGGGCGACCTCTACAATTTGGATGGTTTGGTCGTTCCATCCAAGCCGCGTTTTAACGGTTACAGGCCGCGTAGCCTCTTCGATAACGGCTTCCGTGATAGCTTTCATTTTGGGTAAATTGCGCAAAATGCCGGCACCGCCGTCTTTGCACACCACCTTTTTCACCGGACAGCCAAAGTTGATATCGATTAGATCAGGGCCAACGGCATCTACAATTTTTGTAGCCTCGCGCACCTGGTCGATATTGCCGCCAAAAATCTGGATACCAACCGGACGTTCTTTATCGTAAATATCCAGTTTTTGTAGCGAGTCGTGCGCATCATAAATGAGGCCGCCTGAAGAGATGAACTCCGTGTATAACATATCTGCCCCAAGCCGTTTGCAGATAAGGCGGAAGGGGGGATCGCTAACGTCTTCCATGGGAGCCAGGAAGAGCGGTTTCTCTCCAAAATCTATTGTACCTATTTTCATGAGATGCGCTGGATGACAGGCTGCGATGCATTACATGTGCTGATTAAGCGCGCGTCGCAGCAATAAATGATCATATCAACAGCCTCTAAACACACGCCGTGATGGGGCTGTTCCTGTAACGAATGCGGGTTTCCGACGAAAATTTGCCGCAAACACAACCTTTTGGGAAAACCCCGTATACCTCAATAAAGCAGCTGTTAACTCGCTAACCGTATTCTTTATCATTCCTCTGGAACCATGTTAACGCAAAAGAGAGCTATTGTACCGTTTCTGATTCTTGCCGGCTTGACCCTGTTTATTTCAGGTTGTGGCGGTCCGAACCTGTTTGACTCGCTCTTTAACTTTGGCAGCTACGGTATTTGCTGGGCCATCATTATCATTCTTGACATTATTGCCCTTGTAGAAGTCTCGGGCAGCTCACGCAGTACAGGCGATAAATTGGTATGGGCTGCGCTGATCATCTTCTTCCCGTTCCTCGGTTGTATCCTTTACTACCTGATGGGCCGGAAAAAATAATAGTAGCATACGTGCAAGGATAAATACCGGGGAGTTTGCTAACTTTCCCGGTATTTTTTTACCCTTACATTAAACCAGTCTACAGGTCAATGAAACGGGTTCTGACCACCATTATTCTCGTCTTTCTCGGGCTAATGCTATTCAGATGGCTGATGCCGGCTTCCGATATTGCCACAGATGATGCAGGAGCCACGGCACCAGGCGCTACCGAACCCATCGTGATACTTGTTTCGATTGACGGCTACCGGGCAGATTATTTTGATCGTTATCCTACGCCCAACCTGCGTAAACTCGCTCAGAAGGGGGTACGCGCAGCAGGAATGATTCCGGCTCATCCGACAAAGACCTTTCCGAACCACTACACCATCGTAACCGGGCTCTATCCATCGAACCATGGAATTGCCGCTAACGTGATGTACGATCCTGTATTCGATGAGACCTTTACCATGGCAAAACGGCACGAAGTTGAGAACCCACGGTGGTGGGAAGGAGAGCCGCTATGGGTTACGGCAGAGATGCAAGGGGTTAAAAGTGGTACCTATTTTTGGCCGGGTTCAGAGGCTCCAATCAAAGGTGTCCGTCCGTCGCTGTGGAAGCGATACAACGGTATGGTGCCTGGCAATGAACGTGTGGATGAAGTGCTTTCGTGGCTGGATCTTGATCCGGATGAACGCCCTCGATTCATTACGCTCTACTTTAGTGAGGTGGATTCGAAGGGGCATCAGCATGGGCCGGCATCTGATGAAGTTGCAGCGGCCATTGAGCGGGTTGATGGCTATATTGGCCGACTGCTCGAAGGCATTGACGACCGGAAGCTGACGCAATACGTCAACATGATCATCGTATCAGACCATGGTATGGCGCAAACCAGTCCGGAAAAAGTCATCTTCATTGAAGATTTTATAGATCCTGAAGATGTGCACATCATCGAAACGACGCCGGCACTCATGATCAACCCTAAGGCTGGCAAAGCGGAGGAAGTATACAGCGAGCTACAAGACGCCCATCCGGCACTACGCGTGTACCGACGCGGGGCGTATCCTGAAGATTGGCATTGGGAAGGCCACCGTCGCATCCCACAGATGGTTGCGATGGCGGACGAAGGCTGGTCAATTGTGGAAAGCAGGGGCGCATATAAGCTCGGTATCACCAGGCTATCTCCAGGTGTACACGGTTACGATCGCCAACACCTGTCCATGCATGCGCTGTTCATCGCCGATGGACCCGCATTTGTGAATCGAAAGCAAGTGGCTCCTTTTGAGAATATCCACGTGTATCCGCTTGTTGCCCATATCTTATCCCTCGCGCCGGCTCCAGTCGACGGTAGCCTGGAAGCGGTAGCGCACCTGTTACAAACACCTCCTGAGTAGCCAAAAACGGCGTTCAGATCACCCTTTATGAATCAAAAAAGCATATTTCGGCACCTTCAGCTGAAATAGTTTGCTGAACGTGTTTCTCTGGCGCAGTTTTTGAGATCGATATTTGCCTATCTAGAAATCGCTTTATCCCCCTTTTTCCCGATCGGGACACCAACCAAGCTTATCAAATTCAGCAGGGTCTGCCTGTGAATTGCTTCTATTAAATATGAAAATGAGTATCAATTCTACTTTTGTCGCGCCCCACGTAGTGAACACGTTGATCCGTCGCATGGGCCGCAATTTTTTAATCATGGCGCTGTTGTCGCTTTGCATTGGTACCGAGTCGGTGGTTGCGCAGTCGGCAACACCTGTTTGGGATGATCAGTTTGCCTCGTACGGTGTGGATGGCATTGTGCTAACAGGCGTTGTTGATAATGCAGGTGATCTATACATTGGCGGGGAGTTTTCACGAGCTGGTGGTATTGCTGCTGATGGTATTGCGCGCTGGGATGGCGAAATGTGGGCAAAAGTTGGTGGAGGTCTTGGCAATGGTTTTTCTGGCATCGTTCACGCTATGGTCATGGGGAACGATGGGAGCTTGTATATCGGCGGCGAATTTGGAGAGGTCGTTCAGGCGAGCGGTAACGTAATCGAGGCTGCTAATGTGGCTCGATGGTCGGGTTCATCATGGGAAGCCCTTGGGACAGGCGTAGATGGGCCTGTCTATTCATTGGCGGTTGCGCCTAATGGCACGTTGTACATGGGCGGTGAATTTGGGATGGATGGTTCGGGTGAATTTGAACTGAGTAAAATTGCCGCCTGGGATGGGTCGAACTTATCGTCTGTAGGCAACGGATTGGGTACGTTTAGTGGCGTGCAGGTGCGTGCACTGGCGTTTGATAGCCAGGGTGATCTCCATGCAGGGGGCGCAGAGCTTGCCGGTGGCATTTTCAAATGGGACGGCAGTACATGGGCCGCCATCGGCGCACGGCATCAGGGTGTTGTCAATACGCTTAAATTTGATAACAGCGATGTGATGTACGTTGGGGGGAATTTTCAGTCTGTAACCCAAAGCGACGACTCAGAACTCCCCGCAAACAGAATTGCTCGTTGGACCGGCACTGCCTGGGAAACTGTTGGTGCCGGCTTTGACGGAGAAATCACCACTATGGCCTTCGACGCTGGCGGTATGTTACACGTGGGTGGGCTCTTTACCCAGCGCAGTGACGGGGTTCAGATGCGTCACCTTGCACGATTGAATGGCGATTGGGAAGCGATTGGGGCGGGGAATGATGAAAACTTATTCGAAAGTATCAATGCGCTTGCGTTTGCATCGGGTGGCGGTCTGTATGCACTGGGAGATGTACAGCATCTTGACGGTACGCTGGTGAATGGGGTAGGGTATTGGAATGGTCAGCAGTGGGATGGCACAGGAGGGCTGGGCTTTGATGGTGCCGTGAAGGCCTTGCGCTTTGATAGCAGTGGCATTCTATACGCGGGCGGAGGCTTTGTGTATGGCGGGCAATCCCAAACACCACACATAGCTGCCTGGGTCGACAACGCCTGGGCATCCCTGGGCCGAGGCATCGAAGGCATCGAAGTCCGTGCGTTGCATGCCGGCGCAAATCGATTGATGTATGTTGGGGGTGATTTTTCCATGGTTTTCCAGCCCAGCGGCACGGGCCTTGTTGTCTATAATTTTGCCATCTGGGATGCGGTAAACAGCGCCTGGACCACGCTAGGCACAGGAGTGAATGGTGATGTACATGCTATTGTGGAAGACGCAGCGGGTAACATCTTTATTGGCGGTGCCTTTACGCAGGACGGTAGCGAGCAAGAGGCGCGTAATTACATTGCCATGTGGGATGGTTCAGCGTGGTCGACTCCCGGTGGGGGAATGGACGGTCCGGTGTATGCGCTTGCTGTCAATGATGCCGGCGAAGTCATTGCCGGCGGTGCTTTTACACAAGCTGGATCAGCTGCAAACACTGCTTATCTTGCAAAATGGGATGGCAGCGCGTGGGCGCCGCTATCCGCTTCAACAGTGCTTGATGCGACGGTGCATGCACTACATGTTGATGAAAGTGGCGGCCTGTATGTGGGCGGTGAGTTTACACAGGTGGGCAATGCAACTGAAGCCAGTTATATCGCCGAGTGGAGGAATGACGCCTGGGTGCCCCCTCGGGTCGACTAACAGCAATGGCGTAAGTGGTTGCTGTGTATACGCGATTTCAGGCGCCACAGATGATGACCTCATTGTTGCTGGTGACTTTGGAGGCGTGCGGAATGCGGCTGGACCTGATTTGCAAGCGAACCGCGTTGCCATCTGGCAGGCAAATCGCAGTTGGATGATTATGGATTCAGGCGTTGACGATCGCGTACTTGCGTTGACATCGAATGGAGAAGACGTGATGGTGGGAGGTGATTTTCGCGTAGCCGGCGGTGGTGCTTCTGCCTTCATTGCGCGTTGGAGCAGCAATGAGCTGCTTGTGTCGACAGAAGATGCTGCCGGCATTCCTGACGCACCGCCTGTCTTAGATATTTACCCTAATCCTGCAGCACATACTGCGCGTCTCAATGTCGCGGTTCAATCGCGCACAGGAAGTACGGGTAACGCTGTACGACATGCTCGGACGCCGTGTAGAACAGGCGTTTGCCGGCTATCTTGCCGCAGATCAGAAGCATGTCATCGAGCTGAATGCATCCCAACTCGCTGCTGGTATGTACATGGTCCGCATACAAGGCGACTCTTTTTCTGAATCGCGCACCCTTGTCTTAGTTAAGTAATCAGTGAATACCGCTGATGTATAAATAAGGGGATAGGTAGGAGCGGCGAACATAACAAGGTAATTCGTTTGCTTTTGCCCGCCGAGTGAATTTTGTGCCTGATCAACCCGCACCCGGGTTGATCAGGCCTTTGTGCGTAAAGTCTGGTATGAAACTTGGCCTAAACAAGCTTGTATTACTTAAAGTTTTACTTTAAGTTAGTGTATGCACGCATCTGTATTGCCGGCAGGTCTTGCCCGGCAAAAAAAGCGGGTCGAATTCGGGGCTCGGGTCGAATCCAGCCTTGTTTTGGTCAAAAACGCGCAGAATTAAGCAGTGAAATTGCCATACTTTACGGATGAAATTCGTTTTGCAATGAATTTAATTGTGATTCTGAGCAGTATTGAAGCGTCTATATCCGGGGGCTGGCTGCATACACAAAACTGTTTAACCGTGTAAAAAAGAGGACATTTGTAGTTACCAGATGAATACGGTCGTTACAAATAGTAAAATATATAGATGGGCACAGCGCCTGGTGTTGGTATTGTTGGTTGCCGGCTTCGGATTTACGCCTGCCCAGCAACCCGAGGCGCAGACTGAAATTCGCCGCGTTTCTTTTGCCTCCCGTGCTGATGGGGCAGGGCATTGTCATCCGTTTGCATGCTAAAGCGCCACTGAACGCCTACAGCGAACCACGTTTTGACGATGACAATAGAATCGAAGTCATTTTGTTTAATGCCAAACTGGCGCCTACGTACAGATCTGATTCACCTTTTGAGCCGGTTGTCGACCTCGATGTAAGCGAGCGAAACGGACATCTTGTATTTAATTTTTCGCTGGAAGACGCCAGCGCTGTAGAAACTGCTGCTTATCCTGATCAGGGTACGAATGATTTATTGGTGGGCGTTACACGCGTAAAAAACAGTGTAGAACGGCCAAATGCAATACCTGTTGTTGCAGCCTCAGAATCGGCTGATCGTGGGAAAAAACTGCCCAATATGGCAGTTAAAACGGTTTCTACAGAGCCGGTTTCTACAGAGCCGGTTTCTACAGGGCCGGCTGCTGAAATAAAGAAAGCACCAGAAGTTGCTAAGAAGGAGATTTCTTCCAACAAAATAAAAAGCCAGGCCATTGAACGGGCCGAGGCCAAAGAATCTGACGTCGGGGGAGTAAAGGCTGTTGAATCGATGCCGCTCAGCTCTGTAGCGCTCACTACGGAGGAGAAGGCGGAGAAGTGGACCCTTGATACGGTTGTGATAGATGCCGGCCACGGAGGGCATGATTCCGGCGCTGTTGCAAACGGGGTTAAGGAGAAAGACGTCAATCTTGCTGTTGCCTTGAAATTAGGATCTTATCTCGAAAGGATTCTGAAGGTCAACGTCGTGTATACCCGTACAGACGACAACTTTGTTGAGCTGCAAGAACGGGGACACATCGCAAATGAAGCGGGCGCCAAGCTCTTCATTTCAATACATGCAAACTCGGCACCTTATTCCAAAAGTGTGAAGGGTACTGAGACATATATCCTTGGTTTGCACCGTACAGAGAAAGCCAAAGACGTGATGGAGCGTGAAAACGCGGTTGTTAGTATGGAGGCTAATCCTGATCAGTACAATGCATTCTACCAGAACAGCATTTTGAGGACGCTGGCGTTGAGTGCAAACCTGCGGATGAGCGAAAAATTGGCTGGTGAAATCGAAAGCCAATTTGCTAACCGGGCCAACCGACAGAGCCGTGGCGTAAAGCAGGCCGGCTTGATTGTGCTTTGGGCTGCATCCATGCCTGCAGTGCTCGTTGAACTTGGGTACCTCACAAATCGATTCGAAGCGGCTTATCTCAATAGCGAACAGGGGCAAGATTACCTCGCAAGTGCTATATTCAGGGCTGTACGCGATTTCAAGCGTGACTACGAAAAGGGCCTCAACCTGCCCGCAGCTAACTAGGTTTTGTCCTAAATGTGCTGCATTTGTTTTCAGCCACCTACCTGCACAGGTTGCTGCTATTCCCTTTTCTACCCCGCGAAATTGCTTTAGTATCACCAACCGGGCCTGACCAAACCCCAAGGCTCTCACCCCTGAACGCTTCCTACATGGCCATCGACCAATTGCTTGGTGCTGTACGCACCGTGCCTGATTTCCCCAAGCCTGGTATCCAATTCAAAGATATCACCCCAATCCTTAAAGACGTCAGTCTGCTGCGGCAAGCAGTAAAAGAGCTTGCTGCTCCGTTTGAGGACATGCAAATCGACAAGGTCGTCGGGATGGAATCCCGCGGGTTCATTTTGGGTGCTATGCTCGCTGATCACCTTGGCGCAGGATTTGTACCAGTGAGGAAGAAAGGGAAACTACCGTACGATACAATTGCTGAGTCTTACGCGCTGGAGTATGGCACCGATGAATTAGAGATGCATGTGGATGCAATAGCACCCGGCGAAAATGTGCTGATTCACGATGATGTGATTGCTACTGGAGGTACCGCTGTAGCCACCAGTAACCTCGTAAACCGCTCTCAGGGTCGTATTTTAGGCTATAGTTTCCTGATTGAACTGGCCTTCCTGAATGGTAAAGCCAAGCTTTCTGAAACTGTTCACGCTGTCCTGACCTACTAATGCAAGCTACACAAAAACCAACACGCACAAACCGAAAACCGGCGTCCTTTAAACGCTACATCGCCGTATACCTCGTACTACTTTTGATCGGAAGCGCCTGCGACAGTCTCGACGTTGCACCGGGCGATGGCATTATTCTCAATACGTCTCGCGTGTTATGCTTTGAGTTTAATAGTCTGGAAAATGGGGGCAGTAAATCCGTGGTCTCAACCGATGTACTGGATCTCGACAATTTCCTCGCCGGCGAAGGTTTTGCCAAAGATGAAATTCTCCGCGCTGAAGTAACAGACGTCTCCGTCAGACTCCGTTTTCCAGGGGATGAAAATCTGTCGGTATTTGATGAGGTAACCCTGTCGCTCCGCGCGGGTGGCTCAACCACACGTGTAGCGGACGCCTCAGATCTGGGGACCGGTCGCACACAGGCCCTTTCTACCACTGGCACCAATGTCGGGAGCATTGCACGCGCCGCCAGTTTTCAGGGCGTGCTCGACGTGACAGGCGCCGCTTCCTCGAGCGATGACTTTCTCGTAGAAGTAGAAGTGGACTTCAGCGTAGAAGTCGAGGGTATCTAATCCCGTTTAAGAGTGATGAAGACGTAGGTACAAGAAACCTTCAACCTGTAACTTTCAACCAACAACAAATCAATCTTGCAGGATTGATTTATCTCCACTTACCGTACCGCAATACAGGAAATTTCAACGCGCGCGCCGCGGGGGAGGGCTTGAACGGCAACGGTTTCGCGGGCCGGCGGGTCTTCCCTGAAATACCGGGCATACACTTCGTTTACCACCGCATAGTCATTCATATCTGTCAGATAGACCGTACACCGCACCACTTGCTCGTAATCCATCTGTACAGAACGAAGCACGGCACCCAGGTTTTTGAGTACCATTTCTGTCTCGGCCTCAATGGATGAGGTAACCAGCACACCCGTCTCAGGATCAATGGCGATCTGCCCTGAGCAATACAGGGTGTCATTGGCCAGAATGGCCTGGCTGTAAGGGCCTATTGCAGCAGGGGCCTGATCAGTTCTAACGGTCGAACGCATAATTAAAGCCATTAAAAAGATGGTACGCCAGGCGTGTTTAGTAGGAATATGGAGGCCGAACGTGACTTGTCATCTATGATACCTTAACTTCGGTGTGAAGAGGCATATTATAAACGAAGATTACTCAAAGAATTTATGGATTTAGGTCTAACCAACCGGATTGCACTGGTTGCCGGCGCCAGCGATGGATTGGGCTATGCTACGGCAACGGCGCTCCTTAAAGAAGGATGTAACGTGGTAATTTGTTCGCGGAGCAAAGCGCGAATTGAGGCAGCTGCGCAGCGCATGGTTGAAGAAAGTGGCGTATCAGCCGAAAAGGTGTTGGCTGTTGAATGTGATGTGACCAGTGAAGATAACATCATGCGGATGATGTTTGAAACGACGGAGAAGTGGGGAGGATCTGGATATTCTGGTGACCAATGCCGGCGGACCACCGGCGGGTTACATCGATAATTTTTCGGCAGATCAATGGCGGGATGCGCTTGAGCTAAATCTCATCAGCACCATCAACCTGTGCCGGCATGCGCTGCCGTTACTGAAAAAAGCTGCAGCTTCCCCCGATCCGGTAGCGCGCATTTTGATGGTTACCTCGGTTTCAGCGCGTCAGCCGATTCCTAACCTGTATCTATCAAATACTTCGCGAGCCGGGGTCCAGGGTTTTGCAAAAAGCCTTTCCCTTGAACTCGGCCCACTTGGCATCACAGTAAATACCATTATGCCGGGGTATACCAAGACGGCGAGACTCAAAGATCTTTCCGATGCTATCCAGGCACAGACAGGCCAGACAGAGGCTGAAATCGAATCCAGTTGGGCTGCTGACAATGCGTTGAAACGATTGGGTGAACCTGAAGAGTTTGCCGCAGCAGCTGCGTTTTTGGTTAGCAAGCCGGCTGGCTACATTACCGGCATCGGTATGGTTGTCGATGGTGGGCGGGTGAAAAACCTGCTTTAAACCGCCTGATCAATGTAGAACTCCTATTTTGTGATTAACATGACGAACTGGAATATTGCTGCGAAACTGGTAGCCATTGTTGTATTGCCATGTGTTTGTTTACCTGCTCCCGTCCTCGCACAGCAAACGGCGTCTCCCTGTACAACCGATGCGGCTTACCGGGCATTTGATTTTTGGCTGGGCGACTGGGTTGTTGAAACAGCTGATGGCACCAAAGCCGGCGAGAACAGCATTACCCGCCAGACCAATGGCTGCATGCTTCAAGAAAATTGGACGTCGGCCAGTGGTTCTTGGGGACAGAGCATCAATTACTACGATCCATCGGACCGTCTCTGGCACCAGGTATGGGTAGATGTGGCCGGCAACATTGGTTACTTTAAAGGGGGACTGGAAGACGGTAGCATGGTGTTAAAAGGCAGATGGGTTAATTCCGATGGTAGCAGCTATCTGCTAAATGGTACCTGGAGCAGGCTGGAGGACGGTCGGGTACGGCAACATTTTGTGCAATCGACAGATGATGGTAAGACCTGGACGACCTGGTTTGACGGTTACTACAGGAAAAAGTAATCCCACAGTGTTTTGCAGTTGCTTCGCTGCAAAATGAATCCCATCGAGGCATTATGCTTGAAGAAGGTAGTTTTATGCTCATCATGCTGTTGCTTAGTACAGCACTTGGGCTTTCTTTTTTAATTGAGCGGCTCCTCGAGTTTCTCAATGGTCTGTTTAAAAAGCTGGCGTTTTCAGACCTCGACTGGTTTGAGCAGAAGGAGCTCGTGTTGCCGGAAATACAGCAACAAACGGACGAGCACCTAACTGAAGAGGACTTTAATGAGCAGTTCTCGCCTGTTCTGTTCACCATGGAAGCCATGGAGCCGCGGAATACCTTCGAAACGGTACAGCGCTTCTGGTTGCAGCTGGTCGGGGTTGCTGCGGGCATTGCTCTTTGCTGGATTGCAAATTTTGGTTTGTTTGGACCACTCGGCGCTTTTGATGGCTTGCAAGGAGGACTCGATTGGGTACTGACGGGCGTCCTGATTGGGGGAGGCTCTCAGCCTATTCATTTCCTCATCAAATTCCTGAACCAGCGTCGTGTGGTAGAAGCCGGCCCACCTGAAGTGCTTCCTATCGTCACGCCGTCGGGCGTCATTGTGGACCTGAGTGATGATCCCGACCCCTTTTTCAAAATTTTAGATGTGCCATACAACGGTGGCTATCGTCCTGAATCGTTGGAGAATCGAAATTTCAGGCCGGCGCCTCCCGATCTCATTGTGTACCACCACACCGCACTGCACAGTGACGCATCGTTTTTGGATGTAGTTCGGGAAATTGTAGAAGTGAAGGGCTGGTCTACAGGATATCATAGCGTGATAGCAGATGACGGCACCATCAATAATTTTTGTCGCTGGGATCGCACAGGGGTGCATGCATTGGGCGTAAACAGCCGTTCGTTGGGGATTGCGCTCAATGGAAATTTCCATTCAGACCCGGGAGATCCATTTAGCAACGATAGCGGACAGTTTGGAAACCTGCGTCCTACAGATATCCAACTGCTATCCGCTGCCAAGGTGGTAGCGCTATGGTGTCATTTGTACAACATTCCCGTCGATTTTGGGGAGACGATCCTTTCTCATCGTGAGGTTCGACCAACCGCGTGTTCGGGGTCTAATTTTCCTTACGAGGCATTTGAGGCCCTCGTTAAAAACTGCTTTGAAGCCTGGCAGTCGCATGATGCCCAAACTGAGCTGATTTTCTACAAGCAAAAACAGCGCATTTTTGCCTGATACCAGGAATAGAACCTACGGACAGAAACCATGGAAACGATTCTTACAATTACGTACCTCTACATGCTTGTGCTGCTCATGGCGTTGCTTATTGAGCGGGTGATGGAGGTGATCATGACGATCTGGAACGTGGTAGAACTACGGATTCAGGCCCATCATTTTTGGAATCAGCGTACCGAGGTGCTTATGAAGCGCTTCGCTGCGCGCGTGGAAGATAAGCGGCGGAAGAAAACCCTCAGTTCGCTTGGCTTGAGCCGGCGGATCCGGCAGTATACCGATGTGGAGCAGGATATCCGTCCAGGCCAAACCATCGAGTTTTCGAGCCACGCGGTGCGGCACGCCTTTGTGCGAACCTTCGCCTTTTTTGCCACCTCGGCAATGGGCATTTGCCTGTGCTTGCTTGCTGATGTAAACCTGATTGCAATCATCAAACAAGCCCTGGCTCCCCAGCAGATTCCCGTGCTGGATGCCCTCGGCGTGCCCATCCAGCATCTGATAAGCGGCTTAATCATCGGCCTGGGCGCCGAGCCTGTACATCGCGTCATCAAAGGCATCGAATCCGCCAAAGATTGGCTCGACAAACGCAGCCGGCTCAACAACGCACTCTCAGATTCCATCAGGATTAGAAGCTGAGGTTGAATGCCGAATGTTGAGTGCCGAATGTTGAGTGCCGAATGTTGAGTGCATGAGGAATTGTGTCATCCTTCCCTCGTGTCATCCTGAGCCCCGCGAAGGATCTCTATCAGACTAGCTCAGCACTTCACTCCCGTCATCCTGAGCGCAGCCGAAGGATCTGAGGGAGCACGCAGCATTGTATTACCTCCCGGCATCGCCGGCCCGCACTGGGTCCCGAACCAAGTCCGGTATGACGTGGTGGTAGGGGCTATTGGTTGCGGAAAGGTGATCTGCTTCCCCCCATGTCATCCTGAGCCTCGCGAAGGATCTCAGCATAGCAAGTCCATCCAATTATGCCTGTGAGCTCGGGGGTAGCTGGTTGTTTGACCTTGGACAATGCGACACAATTTTGTCTGCATTGCCGGCCTGTAAGTGGTTACTTTGCACAGATCCTTCGGCTGCGCTCAGGATGACATGGGGGATGGGGGCTGCTAAGCCTTGAGAGATCCCTCGCTGGGTTCAGGATGACATGAGGGAAGGAGCTGCTAGTCCTTGAGAGATCCTTCACTGGGATCAGGAAGACATGGGTGAGGGCTCTGCTAGTCCTTGAGAGATCCTTCGCAGGGCTCAGGATGGCATGGGTGAGGGCTCTGTTAGTCCTTGAAAGATCCTTCACTGGGTTCAGGATGACATGGGGGAAGGATGGCGCAATTCCTTATGCATTCAACATTCGGCACTCAACATTCGGCATTCGAAACTCGGCATTCGGCACTCCCATTCACCGAATGCGAGCGAGCACTTTGGTCAACTGTTCCAGTGAAACCAGATTGTGTACCGACAGCAGGTGGTCGACGTAGGGGAGGGCGGCTTGCATGCCCTGGGTGAGGGGCTCATAGTCGTTGTAGCCCATGAGAGGATTAAGCCAGATGAGGCGATGGCAGCTACGGCGGAGACGTTGCATTTCGTGTGCGAGCAGGGAAGAATCGCCGCGGTCCCAACCGTCGCTGATCACGAGTACTACGCTGTTACTTTTCATCACACGGCGGAGCCACGTGTAGTTGAATGTCTTGATGGCCTCGCCAATTTTTGTGCCGCCGGCCCAGTCGAGTACTTCTTTCGAAACGTCGTGCAATGCTGCATCAACATCCTGGTGTTTGAGCAGGTGTGTGATGCGCGTCATGCGAGTGCCGAATACAAAACTCTCCACGTTCCGTTTGTCGGCAGTCAATAAGTGCATAAAATACAGCAGCATTTGCGCGTACCGTTCCATTGAACCGCTAATATCGCAGATCAAGACCACGGGACGGGGTTTTAGCTTTTTTGCCAGATTTGCTAGTTGTATAGGCTCGCCGGCTGTACGGCTGCTTTTTCTGGCTGTGGTTCGAAAATCAAGTTTGGTGCCTCGCGATGCCGGCAAAAACCTGCGCGACGCATAGGGCGGTATGGGCCAGTGAAACCGCGTCATGTACTGTTTGGCAGCTGCGATATCAGCGTTGGTGAAGGCAGCAAAGTCCTTTTGGCGGAGCACTTCTGTTGGGCTATAGGTTACGATCTGCTCCAGCTCAATTTCACTTTCCGACGTTTGCTCACTTCGCTTTTTGGGTTTCTGCCGGTCTTTGTGTTCGCGTAGCGCTTCTTGAATGCGGTGATAGCCGCCGGCGCTGGCTTTAACGGGGATCTGGGTTTGCTGCAGCAACCATTGCATCACCTTTGGGAATTTCGTGGGGGCTTTCCAGAACAGTTTGAACGCTTGCTCAAACAGTTCTTGCTCGTCTTTACGCGAGACGAAGCATGCTTTTAGCGCATACTTGACATCTTCTTTGCGCGTCACGCCAACGTGCGAAACAGCTTGTAATGCGAGCATCATTTGAGCAGGACCAACCGAAAAACCCAGCCGGCGGAGTACCCGTCCAAACGCTACGACGTGATCTGAAAAACCGTGCGCTTTCATTGCTAAGAGGCCCTAGTACTCTGACAAGTTGGTAATGTCGTGTAAATGGATCTTTATTTTTGTTTTCCACAAGACGCGAAATCGCAGGCCTAATGGTTTTAAGTCGAGATTTTGCAACGCTGTGGAGGGCAAAAAGAAGGATTCAGAACGCGACAGTATCAGCTTGTCAGAGTACTAGCCACCAATAAGGATCATGGGGCGATTCTCCATATCTTTCAAGTTGTACATGCCGGCATGCGCTGCTTTCTTTCGCTGTACAGCTGCCTGGATAATGGTACCAAGTTCTTCATCGGAGGCGCCGGCGCGCATGGCATCCCGTAAACTCACTTCTGCTTTCCCGAAAAGGCAGACTTTAAGGTTGCCGTCTGCCGTAAGTCGCAGCCGGTTACACGAGCCGCAAAACTGCTCACTCATCGAAGTGATAAACCCTACACGTCCCACATAACCGGGTACCTGGTAGGTTTTGGATGTGTCGTTTGGAGCATCCTGGCAACGCTCAAGCGTTGGGTGAACTTCCTCGATACGTGAAATCATGTCTGTGTACGAAAGGAATTGCCCGTCATTCCACCCGTTGCCGTCAAACGGCATGTACTCGATGAAGCGTACTTCAATGTTTTTATCGCGCGTAAGGGACACAAAATCTGCCAACTCGTTGTCGTTGACGTTTTTCATGACCACACAGTTCACCTTCACGGGTGCGTAGCCATATTCAAGTGCCAGGTCAATGGCCTCCATGACGAGGTGAAAGCCTTTGCGCCTTGTGATAAACTCAAATTTTTTGGGGTTGAGCGTATCCAGACTAATGTTCATCAGGTTGATGCCGGCAGCGTGCATCGCCTTGATTTTCTTGGGGACAAGGAGGCCGTTTGTGGTGATGGCAAAAGTCTTAATGCCTTCAACTTGTCCAAGTCTGGCAATGAGTTGATCTACATCTTTGCGAACCAGGGGCTCGCCGCCTGTAAGTCGGATTTTGGTGACGCCTTCGTTAGCAAAGAGCCGCACCAACCGTTCGATTTCTTCGAACGTCATAATGTGCGACTGGGGCTGCAAGTTTACGCCTTCCTCAGGCATGCAGTACTGGCATCTCAGATTACAACGCTCAGTCAGTGAAATGCGCAAGTAGCTGTGGAAGCGGCCGAAGGTGTCTGTGAGTATTTCTGACATCCTGAATTATGTGTATCCAACAATGAGCAAAAAAAGGCGTTGGGGGCCCTGCAATTGGCGTGTGGTCGCACCAGGATTAGGGCTTACAATATACGGTGCGGATTTTAGTCCTGCATGTCGGCCAGTCGCACGCGTGCCTGCTCCAGAAGCGTAGCTGCCTGCGAGCCTGATACTTTGGTAATATCGTCTCGATACTTAAGGAGTGTACCCAATGTATCTTCAACGGTATCAGCTTCCAACTCGCCCTGGTTCAACAGCATGAGTGCACGCGACCAGTCGATGGTTTCAGCTACGCCTGGTTGTTTATACAAATCCGCCGCACGAAGTTCGTGCAGGAACGCAACAACTTGTTTCGCAAGGCCGGCTGATAGTCCCGGCACGCGCATCTGAATAATGGCTAGTTCTTTTTCGAAAGACGGGTAATCTACCCAATGATAGAGGCACCGTCTTTTCAGTGCATCGTGGATTTCCCGCGTCCTGTTGGAGGTGATGATGACATGGGGGGGGGACGGTTGCTTTGATCGTTCCCAGTTCAGGGATTGTAATCTGGAAATCGGATAGCAGTTCGAGTAAAAAGGCTTCGAATTCTTCGTCCGCGCGATCGAGTTCGTCGATGAGGAGGACTACCGGGCTGTCCATGGTGCCGGCTTCGAGGGCTGTGAGCAGTGGTCGCTTGATGAGGTAGTCGGGGCCAAAGATTTCTTGCTGGATAGCATCCTGGTCTTGTTTGTCCGCTTCGAGCATGCGAATCTGTAACATCTGCCGGGCATAATTCCACTCGTATACTGCCGTATTTACATCCAACCCTTCGTAACACTGCAGCCGAATCAATTGGCCGCCAAGCATACCGGCCAGCACTTTCGCCACTTCCGTTTTACCTACGCCGGCTTCGCCTTCCAAAAACAAGGGGCGTTGCATTTTGAGGGCCAGAAAGAGGGTCGTAGCCAGTCCTCGGTCTGCAATGTAGTTGTGGGTACGCAACCCTGCCTGAACAGCTTCTATGCTGGCGTATGTCATGGTACACTGACGCTGAATGGGGAAATAAAAAACATCCAGGGGCATAACGCCGGACATGCACGCTTCGTTGCAGGCCGGTAACTATGCACCCTGGATGTTTCTACTAATGGTTTATGCAGGTCAACCTCTGGCAGCTTTGGCTGCAGCCATAATGGCGCGCCGGGCCATTACACCGCAAAGGTGCGCGCGATATGTTGCGCTACCGCTGAGGTCGCTCAGCATGTCATCTTCATCGGGTGTATGCTGGCATGCAGCGGCGATGCTTTCGCCATTGAGGGAACTGCCTTTCAGTGCATCTTCCATGGCGGTTGCCCGAAATGCGGATGGTGCTGCACCCGTGATGCCAATACGTGCATCTGTACATGTACCACCGTCCATCACAATGTGGGCCGCTACGCCGACTACTGCAAACCGGGATGCAGGGTTCGGAAACTTGGCGTACGCTGAACCAGACCCTGCGCTATGTGCCGGGAATGAAACGCGCGTAATAATTTCTGCTTCGTCGAGTGCGGTGTCGAACATGCCTGTGAAGAAGTCGTCAGCCGCAATGCGCCGTTCACCACTCGGGCCGTGTACGGTGATTGTCGCGTTGAGAGCGAGTACCAGAGCCGGGTAGTCAGCAGCAGGATCCGCATGGGCGAGGCTTCCGCCAATGGTGCCTTTGTTGCGCACCTGCGGGTCGCCGATACCAGCCGCGGCCTCTGCAACGGCCGGACAATGCTGCTTGACGATATCCGACATTTCAACAGCGCGGTGCGTCGCCATGGCGCCTATGTGTACCTGATTGCCAGAGGCTTCAATGCCGTCGAGGCCGGCAATGCCTCCCAGGTCAACAAGCAGACTCGGCGCATTCAGACGTAACTTCATTGTTGGAATGAGGCTATGTCCACCTGCCAATAATTTGGCTTCACCACCGGCGTTTTGTAATTGCGCAACTGCTTCTTCGACAGATCCGGCGCGCTGGTATTCAAATGGATTGGGAGTCATAATATGTGAAGATAAAATTTGGTCTTTTCTGAGAAAGGGAATCGAGCGGGAGGATTATGACTTCCCGTTTTGCAACGCCTGCCAAACACGTTCAGGTGTCATTGGCATGTCGATATCGCGGATGCCGTGGCTGTAGAGTGCATCAATCACAGCGTTGGCAACACATGCTGTAGCAGCGATCGCGCCGGCTTCGCCCACACCTTTTACACCAAGCGGGTTGTGCGGGCAAGGTGTGACGGTACGATCCGTTTCAAATTGTGGGAAATTATCTGCTTTAGGCAGATTGTAATCCATGAACGAACCTGTTACCAACTGGCCGGCATCGTCATAATGCGCGCCCTCAAACAGCGCCTGCCCGATACCCTGGGCAAGGCCACCATGCACCTGGCCATCTACGATCATGGGGTTAATTACATTGCCCACATCATCTACACAAACGTACCGCAGCAGGTCTATTTTACCCGTTTCCGGGTCGATTTCTACAACAGAAATGTGTGAGCCAAAGGGGAAGGTGAAGTTGACCGGATCGTAGAAACCGTTTTCTTCGAGACCGGGCTCCAGGCCCTCGGGATAATCGTGCGGGATGTACGCGGTAAGCGCAACATCGCCGAACGATACCGAGCGATCCGTGCCTTTGACGGAGAAGTTACCGTCAGAGAAATCGAGGTCGTCCTCGGATGCTTCCAATTTATGCGCGGCAATTTTACGTGCCTTGGCTTTTACTTTATCGAGGGCTTTCACAATGGCGCTACCACCAACGGCGAGGCTCCGTGAACCGTAGGTCCCCATGCCAAATGGAATCTGCGCAGTATCACCATGCACGACTTCGACGTCGCCGAGATCTACGCCAAGCTCGGTGGCCACAATCTGGGCGAAGGTGGTTTCGTGACCCTGACCATGTGAATGCGAGCCGGTATAGACCTGCACCTTGCCGGTAGGGTGTACGCGAATGGACGCGCTTTCGTACAAGCCGGCGCGACCGCCGAGCAGCCCTACCACCTTGGATGGCGCAATACCGCAAGCTTCGATGAATGCGGAGAACCCGATACCCATCAGCCGGCCTTCAGCCCGTGCCTTTTTCTGCTTCTCACGGAGTGCCTTGTAGTCGATCATGTCCAGCGACTTATCCAGCGCACCTTCATAGTTGCCGCTGTCGTATTGCAGGGCGACCGGTGTGTCGTACGGGAAAGCGTCGGATGGGATGAAGTTTTGCCGGCGTAATTCTGCCGGGTCTTTGCCCATTTCGTGGGCGGCCAGATCTACCAGACGCTCCACGAGGTAGGTTGCTTCAGGACGACCAGCACCACGGTACGCATCAACAGGGACGGTATGTGTCATCACGCCGAGTACATTGACATAAATGTTTGGCGTCCGATACTGGCCGGCCAACAGCGTGCCGTATAAGTAGGTTGGCACAGCGCCCGAGAACGTAGAAAGGTATGCGCCAAGGTTGGCGAGGGTCTTAACGCGAAGCGCAACCATGTTGCCGTCAGCATCAAACGCCATTTCAGCATCTGATTGGTGGTCGCGGCCGTGGGCGTCGGTGATAAAGCTTTCGCTGCGCACAGCGGTCCATTTAACAGGCCGGCCGATTTTACGTGTGGTCCAGGAGCAAATGGCTTCTTCGGGGTAGTGGAAGATTTTGCTTCCAAATCCACCGCCTACATCCGGTGATACCACGCGTACTTTGTGCTCCGGCAAACCCAGGACAAAGGCGCACATGAGTAAGCGGATGAGGTGCGGGTTCTGTGAACTGGTGTAAAGCGTCAGTTCGTCGCGGGCTGCGTTGTAGTCGCCAATGGCAGCACGGGGTTCAATAGCATTGGCTACGAGCCGCTGGTTTTTGAAACTGAGTTTTGTGACGTGGTGTGCGCTGGCAATTGCTGCATCCGTAGCATCTTTGTCGCCCAATTCCCAGTTGAACGATGTATTGTTTGGTGCGCCGTCGTGCACCTGCGGAGCGTCTGCCTTGAGCGCGGCAGCAGAATCCGTGACAGCCGGCAGGATACCATAATCGATCATCACATGCTCAGCTGCTTCGATGGCTTGCGCTTTGGTCTCCGCAATGATTACCGCAACGCTGTCGCCCACGTGGCGTGCTTTGTCTGGTGCAAGCGGGTAATGCGGTGGTTCTTTCTGGTCCTCGCCAATGGCCCAACCATTGGGGAGGGATAGGACGCCATCATCCACCATATCTTTACCGGTGAAAAATGCCACAACGCCGGGCATTTTCATCGCCTCGCTTGCATCAATCGAATTGATTGTAGCATGGGCGTGTGGGCTGCGTATGATGTACGCGTACGTCATGTTTGGCAGCACGATATCATCGGTGTACTGCCCTTGTCCGGTCACAAACCGCTTGTCCTCAACTCGTTTTACTGCTGATCCAATATATCCTGACATGGTATCTCTAAATTCTGGAGGTTCTTAAAAGGGATGCGTTAGAAGCATGAGGACTACATATTTGCAGCTGCCGTCTGAATGGCTTTGACAATATTCTGATAGCCGGTGCACCGACAGTAATTCCCTTCGAGCGCGTGTCTGATTTCTGATTCAGAAGGATCGGGGTTGTGTTTGAGGAGGTCAGCTGCTGCCATGATAACGCCAGGTGTGCAGAATCCACATTGCAGCCCGTGCTCTTTTTTGAAGCCGGCTTGCAGCGGATGCAGCGTACCATTCGTTGCCATCCCTTCGATGGTTGTCACGTCAGCTCCATCAGCCTGGACGGCAAACATGGTACACGATTTTACAGAGGTGCCATTGACATGCACCGTACAAGCACCACATTGACTTGTATCACAGCCAACGTGGGTACCTGTTAGCGACAGGTGCTCTCTTAAAAAATCAACGAGGAGGGTACGGGATTCAACCTCCGCGGTGCGCTCAACGCCATTCACGGAGACTTTGATGGTGTGTGACATAATTGATGCTGGGTTATAGAAAATATTGAAGGGATTTCAGGGGTGCTTTTCGGTGGCTGAACTGTGTATTTATAACCGTCAGCACCGGCACATTTATATGTGTGAAGGTAATGCGAAGGAAGCGGTTTCTGTAAATAGGTAATCTCGCCCAGCATGTCAAGCGATGGGTTCAATTTGCAGACGCGAAAATCTGCCTTTAAGACGACAATTTGGCTATTGGATGGGTTTGGTCGGTAATCCAGGCACTCCACGATCCGGGATAAAGACGGGGGAGGGAGAGACCGGCATGCGCGATGGCAAGCAGATTGTGAGCAGCGGTTACACCTGAGCCACAGTAACTGATGCTTTGAGCGGTTGCTACGTCGGCAAATCGGTTGCGTAATGCTCCGGGAGAAAGAAAAAGGCCGTTAGCGTCCAGGTTGTCGGCCCAGGGAAAGGAGCGGGCAGATGGGATGTGACCAGCAACGGGATCGATGGGTTCGTGCTCGCCGGCATAGCGGGCAGCGGCACGGGCATCGAGCAGGCAGGTGTCTGATGTTGTTGCTTGCTCAACGTCCGCAGTGTTTGCGAGCATGCTGGTTTGCGGGTGCGGCGTGAATACCGTTTGGGTAATCTCAGGTTGCGTGGAGGAGATGGGATTACCTGCAGCAGTCCAGGCGGGCAGGCCGCCATTAAGTACTGCCACGCGTTCGTGTCCAAGCCATCGCATCATGATCCACAACCGTGCGGCAATGGCGCCGCCCATATCGTCGTATGCCACCACTTGCGATGTATTGCTGATGCCCCACGAACCAAGCTGCTTTGCAAAGGGAGCAGCTTCGGGAAAAGGATGCCGGCCCGTAGTGCCCGGAATAATGGTGCCGGAAAGATCGTTATCCAGATGTGCGTACCGCGCTCCGGGGATGTGGCCGGCCCGGTAATCGCGCAACCCCTTGGCAGTATCCTTCAGTGAGAAGCGGCAATCGACAATAACCCAGTCCGGCATATTGAGATGTTTAGCCAGCGTTTGGGCATCAATCAGGGTCTGAAAGGACATAGCTGTCTCAGTAGGCTTTGCTATTGCAGGTTACTACGCTGGTGCAGGTTGCTACAGATTACTTTCGATCTCGCTTTTCAGTGCTTTGAATCCTTGCTTGATAATAATCTTTGCACCTGACTCGACGAGGCGCTGGCCGATACTCGCAATTTTTCCACCAACAGTAGCTTCTCCGGTATACGAAAGGCGCGTCCCATCAGCTTCTTCTGTCAGGGAAATAAGCGTGTGACCCTGCACAAATCCACCTGGTCCTTGCCCGTTAATTTGCAGCCGGTAACTGTTGGGTGGATTCTTTTCGCTGAGCGTGAACTTGGCTTTGTACGTGCTCGAGATCGGCCCTAGTTTGGCCTTGATGACGCCCTCGTATGTGTCATCGTCGATGCGGTTGAGGGTGTCGCAGCCTGGCATCACTGCAGCCAGTACGTCAGGGTCCTGTAGCAGGTCATACACTTGTGCCGGTGTACCCGACAGTAATTGATCGCCTTTAAGGTCCACGTTTGTCTCGGTTCTGGTTTGAAAGGGACGGTTGCTGAGTAGGGATGCCAGGTAGGGTTGCTAAGGTAAAAATCTTGCGGGATATATCCTACATCATCCACAAGGCGCTAAGAAACCTCTAGGGGTGAGCGCGCGCTGTGAATTGGGCTGTTGCGCCGGCGCAGCGAGGCACCTTCTCTTTTGTGGAGGACAGCCTGGATTTCAGAAATAGCAGAAAGCGCAATTTCTTCCGGGGTCTCTGTACCTATATCTAGTCCAACAGGACCAAAAACGCGTTGCTGTACTGCAGCAGGCGGCGTGTTGTAGGTCTCGTCACCGGTCAACATTTCCTGGGTCCGTTCACGTGGGCCAAGCATACCGATGTAAGGGATGTTGGTGTTGAGGAGGTGATGCATGATAGCGCGGTCGCGACTGTAGGTGTGGTTCATGACCAATGCTGCACTGCGCAGATCGGTTTGAAGATGGTCCTCCACATCTTCGGGATGCATCAAAAATTGCCAGGTTGAGGCAAGCGGAAATCGATCTGTTAATACAGCAACAGGTTTACGGCCTACAATCACAACCTCCCAGCCCATGAGTGCAGCTTGTGTTACGACAGCATGCACGTCGTAGCCTTCGCCAAAAATAAAGAGTTTGATGGGGGGACGTACAAATTCGTACAACACCTGGTAGTCAGCGTAAGGACGTTGATAGGTCCGCGTGTGCCACAAGTACATCTGTGGGTTAGACAGCTCTGCTTCCAGAAATTTGTGACTCTGCTCGACCAGCAAATCTTGGATCCGAATGTCTAGGTTTGATGGGCCGGTTACGCCAGTTTCGTCGATTAGTAGGTGTGTACCGAGGCTAGCAGTATCAATAGTTGCTTCGATGATTGTTGCCATCACGCTCGTGCGACGATGCGTGACAGCGTGTTGCAGGGCAGCGATAACCGTTTGCTGATCGTTTGGACGCAGTGGTTGGATCAGTACATGCACAACGCCGTTGCATCCTGTGCCAAACCCCAGGACGATATCGTCTTCTGCAAGATTGAATGGAATGAGGCGTGGGTGTCCGGAAGCTATTACTTCGAGCGCCTGTTGCGCTACTTCACCTTCCAGGCATCCTCCGCTTAGTGCGCCCCAGCGTTCACCTTCAGCCGAGATCAGCATACGTGCGCCCGGCCGGCGATAGGTGGAGCCACCAATTTTCACCACGGTAGCGAGCGCGTATTGTTTGCCGGCGTCAGTCAGCAGACGTGCTTGCTTCAGGATTTGTTGTAATTCTCTCATGGCGTGCCGCTACTATGGGGTATAAACTGCAAAGATCTGGGGCAAAAGATACTACAGATGTTTATGGGACAATCAAAAAGGTACGTTCCTGTACCCTTGAACCTGCAACTTTCAACAGCAAACAAATAAACCGCCAGATTTATTTGTTTGCACTTCGTACCCTGTTTAATAACAAATTTATCTGAATGATTCAGGACAAACGTTGAGTACCGTGGTAAACACATCAGGGCAGGGGATCGCAGCCATAGTGCTTGCAGCAGGGACTTCGAGCCGTATGGGGGCAGAAAACAAACTGCTGCTTCCGTATGCCGGCAAACCTATGGTTGTACAGGTAGTATCGAGCATCTGCAAAGCCAAGATCGCGGAATGCATTGTGGTGTTGGGGCATGAAGCAGAAGTCGTTAAAGAGGCATTACACGATTTGCCGGTAACGTTTGTATTGAATAAGCACTATAAAGCCGGAATGGGGACGTCTGTGCGTGCCGGCGTTCAAGAGGCCGGGCCGGCAACACGCGGCTTTTTGGTGTGTCTCTCCGATATGCCATTAATCACCACAGCAGAATACAACGCGATCATTGCTCAGTTTGATGATGCCATACGATCAGATACCAGGGCTATTGTTCGTCCAAGGTATGCCGGACGATCCGGAAATCCGGTGTTGCTGGCGGCGCACTATCGTGCCGCAATACAAGCACTCGATGGGCCACTCGGCTGTAAGCCCATTGTGCAAGCGCACAGCAACCACGTCACCTATGTCGATATGACGGCTGGACACGTGCTGCAGGATGCAGATACCCCTGAAGCATACGCAGGTCTGAAATCAGTAGCAGATTCTTTGGGGAAGTCGAAAAATTAAAAGCCACGAATATGGCGCAGAAAAGCGGTTTTTTAAATCTATTTTCAAAAGAGATCAAATTGAAGACTTGGCCGTATTGCTAAAGTCTGGAAGCCCTTCTAACTTCCTTCAAATTTACAGATCACATACTCCCGTTGACTGAATAATGGCAAATAAAATTTCCTTCTTTGATCAGGTAAGTCAGTACCTCTACAAGGCTGCGACCTATACGGATTACCCAGAAGGGCTTATTGAACAAATACGTATCTGCAACAGCGTGTACCTGATACAATTCCCGCTTAAACGGGATGATGGCAGTATTGAGGTGATAGAAGCCTGGCGTGCTGAGCATAGCCACCACAGACAACCCGTAAAAGGTGGTATTCGGTACAGTCCGCATGCCGATATGGATGAAGTAAAAGCTTTGGCAGCGTTGATGACGTACAAGTGTGCGCTGGTGGATGTCCCGTTTGGTGGCGGCAAAGGCGCAGTCAAAGTAGATCCGCGTCAGTACTCGGATGCTGAGATCGAACGCATCACACGCCGCTATACGTACGAACTGGTGCAGAAAAAATTTATTGGCCCGGGCATCGACGTGCCGGCACCAGATTACGGCACCGGCCAGCGCGAAATGGCATGGATTGTTGATACATACAATTCCATGTCAAATTCTGAATTGGATTCGCTCGGCTGTGTGACCGGCAAACCTGTACCTCAAGGCGGGATCCGGGGCAGAATTGAGGCAACCGGCCGCGGCGTAGCATATGGCATCCGCGAAGCCTGTAAAGTGCCGTCGGATATGAAACGGTTGGGTTTAAGTACGGGATTACAAGACAAAACAGTGGTGGTGCAGGGCCTCGGTAACGTGGGCTACCATTCCGCGAAGTTTCTTGTAGAGGAGGGAGCGACGATCATCGCTATCGCTGAATATGACGGCGCGATCATGAATCCTGATGGGCTGGATGTGGATGACGTATTGGCGCACCGCAAAGAACACGGTTCGTTTAAAGGGTATGAAAAAGCCACGCATCTGGATACGCGCGAAGAGGCACTCGAGCTTGCGTGTGATATCCTGGTGCCGGCTGCCCTGGAGAACCAGATCAACATGGCCAATGTCGATCGTATCAAGGCCAAAATCATTGGTGAGGCGGCAAACGGTCCTGTGACAGCAGATGCCGCAGATGTATTAATTAAGCGTGGTGTGCTCATTCTTCCAGATATTTATCTGAATGCCGGCGGTGTGACTGTATCTTATTTTGAGTGGTTAAAAAACCTTTCACACGTCCGCTTTGGCCGGCTTCAGAAACGGTTCGTTGAGCGGAGCAACACAAAGATCCTCAAGAAATTACAAGACTTCACAGGGCGAGAAATCTCCGAAGCGGAAGCACACTACATCGTAGATGGTCCGAGCGAGGCAGACCTTGTGTATTCTGGACTCGAGGACACCATGGTTGAGGCGTACAGACAACTCCTTGCTGTGCGGTTGGAGCACGAAGAGGGGATTGATCTGCGTACAGCCGCATTTATATCTGCTTTACACAAAGTGGCTTACTCGTACGAATTAAGTGGAATTTTCCCTTGATCGAATAGTGCACCCGGCGCCGGGATTGCGTGGTTTCTCGCGCCGGGACTTTACAACCGAGTGTACATTTATTTTACGTGCTTTTTACGTTCGTACCTATAACTTAGCGGCGTGCGTAACGAATAGTTAATGCATTGGGTGATACACGTCACTTTCACGTCTTAATCTGTAGCACCATCTACAGATAATGACGTAAACGCATGACAAGTACACCCCTTTCTATTCAAAACCCAAAGGCAACTCAGTTCGAGTTTCGAACCGCAGACGTAGTGCTCAACAAGGTTCAGGAATTAAATACCACGCTTTCACCGGGCGCTACCAGCGTGCCCGGTGTGTTGCCGCGCACCCACCATAGTTTGCTTGTGCTATTCACGTTTATGTGGGCCGGCAACTTTGTGCTCGCAGAAGTGGCCTTGCGAGAGCTTTCGCCTATTTCTTTCAGCGTGTCTCGCTTCCTCATGGCCGGGCTCGTGCTGATGCTTATTCTTTTTTTGCAAGCGCGTCGAGGCGGCCGGCAAGCACGTCTTTTTCCTGCTGTTGAAAGCAACGACTGGCCGCGCTTAGTTGTTGTTGCGTTGGTAGGTGCTGCGTTTGCACCCTGGCTAGGCATCGAGGGATTGAATCTGACCTCTGGTGGACGCGCTTCGTTGTGGCTGGCTCTTTGTCCGGTATTAAGTGCCGGCCTCGGGTATTTCATGAAAACGGAGACCCTTGGGAAATTTGGCGTGTTTGGCCTCGTAGTGGCTGGCCTGGGGACCTTTGGCCTGGCAGCAGATGGCCTGGGATCGGAAAATCAGTACTGGCTGGGCGATTTGTTGCTGATTGCCGCAATGGCCTGCACCATCCTTGAACTACACCTCATCAAGCCGTTAGTTACGAAGTATGGACCTACAGGTATCGTCACCGCTCGGACGCTGATTGGTGGCGCTTGCTACCTTGTAATCGCCTCCGCTTCGCTGATTCAGCAGGAATGGCTCACACTGAGTGGTTGGACGTGGGTTGCCATCCTGATAGGTGGTGGTATCGGTGTTGGCATCGGACAGTGGGTGAAAGTACGCGCATTACGGACGCTCGGCCCAACACGCGTTGTCTTGTACGGCAACCTTGTGCCACCCGTAACACTGTTGCTGGCCTGGATTGTGTTGGGGGATGCCCCGAGCATGCTCGAAATCGTAGCCGGCACCCTCATCATCTTTGGTGCCCTGTGCATCCAGGTAGTCGACCAGCGCCGGCTAGACGCAAGGTCAGCGGTGCCGTCCGACTAGAACCGGCAAAGATCAACACATCAAACCCTATAAACCAAAAGCACGCTATCTGGCAAGTACCATGGCGTGCGTCTGCACGGCAAGCGGTGTAACAATGCGGTAGTAGTACATACCGTTGGGTAACCCGGTCCCATCGAACGCGACCGTATGATTGCCGGCAGGCTGCGCAGCATCTACAAGGGTTCTGATGTGGCGCCCAAGGCTGTCGTATACGTCAATGCGAACTACGTCAGGCCTGGATGTCGCGTAGGTGATCTCTGTGCGATTGCTGAACGGGTTGGGATAGCTGGAGGTAGCTACTTCGTCGGCATTGGGCATGCCTTTATCATCGTTGCCTGTAGCAGAAGCACCGTCGCGTTCAAAGGCACCGATATCCACCTGGCCGGCTTCGCGGGCGTTGTAGTTGATATCGCAGAACGATACAATCTGATCGCTACCCGCATCGATGGCCGGGCTGTTCTGACGCAAACTGAAATCGGCATCGCCGGGATTGCGGAACAGGGGATCAACACCAAGCAGGTTGTTGGCAAGATCTGCTTCAGTGACCGAGGTACCGCTAAAGTTTACGGAAATGTCGCCGGCAGCGCCCCCGTATGAGATGTTGTTTTCCCACACCATGTCTTCAGAGCGCGCAATCAAAATCCCCCGATTCCAGGCTAAAATGCCTGCGCCAGGGTTGGCAACGCCAATGTTGTTGCGCCAGACGGTGTCCTTCGAATACACAAGGCTCAACTCAGCTCGCCACGTACCTGTGTTTTGCGTGTCGGTGTTGTTGTGGTACACCGTGTTATTGAAAACATCTACAAAATCACTTTTGAAGAGATGAAGCCCTTTGCCGCCGTTGTTGTAACTGAGGTTGTTTTCGATTAGCGTGCGGTGCGGGTAATTTACGTTGGTAGAACCCTCATTCTGGAAGTTGTCAACGATGATACCGTTGCCATCGCTGGTGCCAATGGGCCGGCCTGACAACACGATGTTGATGTTGTTGTAGCTGCGGTTGTTTCTGATGATAATGTGGTAGCCCGGCGCATCATCAAAAGCACGCGCCTGAAACATACCAATGCCACTGGATTGCACCGGGTTGTATTTTGCGTTGTTGTAGACCACGTTGTTTTCGACCAACACATAGTCGAAACGCCCTAGCTGGATGCCGGCCCCACCACAGTCGTGCAGCCTGTTATTCAGAATATTGACGTGGTGGTTCTCCCAAACCGTTATGCAGTTTCCATGGCTCGACGTGTTGAGGTTGGGATCATAGATTTCAAAACCGTCCACTGTGATGTAGTTGGCTGCGATCTTGATACCATCCGTTTGGCCTGATTCAGCCACTTCAACCTTCGCACCCCACTTGTTAATGGATTTGAGCACGATGTACTTGTCAGGTGTACCTGAGCGGGTGATAATCACTTTTTCTCGATAGACACCGTCGTCGACAAATACAGTATCACCCGGGGAGACCTTGGTGACGGCAAAGGTGATGTTGCGCCAGGGTTGTGCAGCGGTGCCGGGATTGCTGTTGTTGCCCGAAGTGCTGACGTAGAACGTATCGTCAGCCAATAAAGACGTAGGCACGGCAAGCCAGGCCATGCAAAAAAGTAGGATAAATTTAGCCATTGTAGAGTCTACCCAAACCAGGGGTGTTGATGCTATGTACTCCTCTGTGCGCAAAAACAGCGCCTCATTGAAGCCCTATAGCACCTCGTCCCTTTGTTGACGGGTTACAGAGACAGGAAAGATTAGCGTTTACAAGAAAAACGGGTTATGGGAGGCTAATTGTCTACGCGCCCTGGTGTGCGCCTAATCGAAACTGCGGAGTTCCTTTTTGAGCAGCATGCCCCAAACGCGGTTGTATGGGTGCACGGCCTTCACTTCCTCTTCGCCGCGCATCACCGGGTGGCCTTCGTTGGCCCAGGTAAAAATAGATCCTTCCAGGTTGGCGACGTTGGAAAAGCCGGCTTTTTCAAGCTTCTCGGCCATTTTGGATGAACGATAGCCCACCGAGCAGTAGACCACAATCGGCGTGTCTTTATCTACCCCTTTGAGTGCTTTGAATCTACGTGTATCGGGATCCATGTGCATCGCGCCGGCCAGGTGGCTTACTTCATACTCCTTTTTCTCACGAATATCGATAAGCAAAGGTTGTGTAGCATCGGGTGTTGCCAACCATTGTGCGAGTGAGTCGGTTGAAAGCTGCACAACATCTGGGTGTTGTTTACGGACATCTTGTAAAATCTGGGACCATGCCATTTCCTGGCTATACCCCGATTGAATGAACGAAAAAGACATCAGGACAACAGCGATGGATGTGCAAAGTAACTTGGCCATGGGTATAAAAGATTTATAGGATAGATACCTACGGAACGCTCAAATCGCGATTCCGTTCAAGGGACATCCAATCAAACAATAGTGAATACCTATGAGTGCTAAAGGACGTGTTCTTGTTGCAATGAGCGGAGGCGTCGATTCTTCCGTCGCTGCTGTGCTACTGCGCGAGCAGGGATACGAGGTGATTGGTATCACGATGAAAACGTGGGATTACCAGTCGAGTGGGGGCCGTAAAAGCGGGAAAGAAGTGGGGTGTTGTACCCTGGAATCGATGAACGATGCCCGCTCCATCGCGCTCAAACACGATTTTACCCATTTCATTGTGGATATCCGCGAGGAATTTGGGGATTGGGTGATTGAAAAGTTCACCAGTGAATACCTCGCCGGCCGCACGCCCAACCCGTGTGTGCTCTGCAATACCCACATCAAATGGTCTGCGCTATTGAAGCGTGCAGATGATCTCGATTGTGAGTTCATCGCGACGGGGCATTATGCGCGTTTGCGGCACGATGAGCAGTTGAACCGGCACGTGTTGATGAAAGGCCTGGACAACAACAAAGACCAGAGCTACGCACTTTGGGGCTTGCCGCAGCATCACCTTGCCCGTTCTATTTTCCCGTTGGGCGAGTACACCAAGCCGGCGATCCGGCAAATGGCTGCTGATTATGAGTTGCTTCGGGTAGCTGATAAGCCCGATTCGTACGAAATCTGCTTCGTCCCCGATAATGACTACCGGCGATTCCTCAAAGACCGCGTCCCTGGTTTGAAAGAGCAGGTGAGTGGCGGCAACTTTGTAGCAACCGATGGTACTGTAATCGGGCAGCATGAAGGCTATCCATTCTATACCATAGGTCAGCGCCATGGTCTTGGACTTGCGCTTGGCTATCCGGCATATGTGACACACATCAATGCGGACACCAACACGATTACGATTGGTCGTAAAGAAGACTTGATGCAGCAGACGCTCACGGCGAAGCAGCTCAATATGATCAAATACGCGTCGATACCAGAAGAAATGCCGGCGGTGGCGAAAGTGCGCTACAAAGATGCTGGAGGTCCGTGTCTGGTATGGGAGTCGGGCGATGACGAGTTGACGGTAGCGTTTGCTGAATCGCGCAAAGCCATTACGCCGGGGCAATCGCTGGTATTATACGACGGCGAAGATGTGCTTGCCGGCGGCTGGATTCAAACAGTAGGTGAGCCCGCAACAGCTAAATCACAACCTTAAAGCGCCATGCGATTATTCATACTGTTCTTGCTATTTGGTATCGCGGCAGCCGGCTGCAAATCATCGAAGCCCGAAGCACCTGCGATGCCTGAAATGGAAAATGGCATCGAAGCGACCGTGCGCTACATCGAATTGGAAGGTGGATTTTACGGCATTGAAAGCGACGCCGGCGATAGTTATCTGCCGATTAATCTGGCTGAAGAGTACAAAGAAGACGGTTTGCGCATCATGTTTACCATGAAAAGCCGGAACGACATCATGAGCACCAAGATGTGGGGGAAGACCATCGAGATTCTGGAGATACAGAAGCTCTAGGGATTGCGTTTTAGCATCCCGTCATCCTCAGCTTGACTGAGGATCCACAGGAATAGCAATCGGTGGTAGATTAAAGTGTCGACGCGTTCAGTTTGCCGGTGGATGCCCAATCAAGTTGGGCATGACGAGGGAGGAAGCACGAAATTACCTCGCCGTCATGGCGATTCTTCTTGCTGCGCCTCAATAAGCGGTTGGCTGATCAGGTTGGCGAAGAAAGCATAGACGCCCGGGTGGTACACTTTCAACTGTCGATACCAGCCGAGCGCTGTGTACATGTAGGTGCCGGCGCCGTAGGGGGCTACCAACGTTGAACTGCGCAGCGGCCCTTCCCCCGGGTCATTCATCTCAAACAGCTCGGTATATTGCGCATCATATTCGCCAGGGAAGTAGAGGCCGCGTTCCTGTACCCATCCATCCCACAGCGACGCATCGATCACATTAGGTTGGTGAAACAGCGGTAAGCTCGGCTCAAGCACGGATACGGGGGAGTCCTCTGTTGTAACGCGATCCCTGCTCAATACGAGGGGGTAGGGTGGGAAATTGCCGAGGTTTTCGACTTCCCGATTAAACGGATCAGGAAAGCCTGCATTCCATTCGAACATTTTCTGATAGTTCACAACCAACTGCCCCCCCTGTTCAGTCCAGTCGAGCAAGCGCTGGTTGTAGGTGCGCAGGTCCTCCCGAACGAGGTAAGCGCGAATATCGACCAAAATGGTATGCAAGTCGCTCAACTGGTTGTTGGCGAGTGCCATTGAGTCGAGTAATACATAATCGACTTCGAGTTCACCCAGTGCCTGGGCCAGCGTATTGTCGTAGCTTTCGATGACGCCTACTTTTAAGCCTTCTGCAACGTTAACCGAGAATATGCGCCCGGCAATAAACGCGGTAGCCGGCTGTACTTCGGTAATTGCGTCTTCCGCCAGCCCTGTGATGGAAATGGTGTAGTTACCATCTTCAATATCAGCCGGCAGGTTAAACGATAGCTTCTCGGCTAGAATCGTCGATTCTTCAAAAGAGAAGGTATACGGCTTTTGGTAAACAACATCACGGTTCGCATCGCGGGTCACAGCCAACTGGACGTTCAAAAGGTCTGCTTCAGGGTCAAACTGTGACAGCAGTACGTCGACTTTATTCGCGCCCGGTTTGAGTCGAATAACGTCTTGAATGGTTGTGAGCACAACCTGCGGGGCGACTTCCAGGCGGAAGTAGTCGGCTGCAAGCAATTCACCCGTTGCAGCATCGCTAACGGCATACACCACGGGGGGGCTGCTGAGGTAGCGATTGTATTGATAGACGGGTTTGGGGATAGAAGCTTTGGCATGGGCTACCACGCGCACTTCTGTTTCGACATACGCATTGCCCGTTACCGCAATTGTGGTATCAATAGGACCACTCAGGGTGATGTTTACCGGGACATCAAACATTGATGCATCAGCGCGCACTTTGAGCGTTTGGCCGGCCACAACAACTTCATCGTTGGGTAGCAAAAAACCCTCGGGTGGTTTGGGCAGGCGCTGGGAGTCGAGCCAGTACCGAACGTCGGGTTTAGCTGCTGTGTTTGGTGCCAGGTTGCCGGCAAGGTCGGTTGAATCAAGCGGCGCGTCGGTGGCTGAGTGTAGTAGGGAGAAGTAGGTGTTGTCTTGCATCCGACGGAACGTGGCAAACATGCCCATCCCTTGCGACGCGTGTTCAGCAAGGGCCTCCGTTGCAATTTTGCTATAGGTTTTGCCGGCGTCTTCATCGATAGCCGTCACCGGGACAACCGCGTCGTGTTGCTCTTGCCCCCCACGCCAGCGACGGAGAAAAAGCCGTTTGGGTTGCCACAAATCAACACCCGGTTCTTCGAGCTGCTCTGGATGATAAGATGCATCAGAGGCTAACGTAAATGCGTTATAGGCAGAGAGCCCCACCGCCTGATGCTGACCGTGCTGTACGCGCGGCCCAACGGTTAGGGTGTCATGGTTCGTAAACAGTACATCGGGTTTGAGCTTCCTGATGAGGTAGACCAGTCGGGCAGTTACCTGGTCTTCACCGCCCCAGAATGCAAAAGCTTCGCTGGCTTTTTTGGAATACCCGAAGTCTTTGAAGTTCAAGAAATAGGTTTGCGTACCCAGGATGCGAGCGGCGCGCTCCGTTTCGTCGGTCCGGATGGCGCCGAGGTCCTCGTAGAGTTCTGGGCCAATTTCGTTTTGCCCACCTTCACCTCGCGTATAGATTACGCTGTATGCAATCGCATTTTTAGCACGCCGGTAATAGGTCAGGGTGCGGCCATCTTCATCGTCGGGGTGTGCTGCAAGGTTCATGACAACGAGGGGAGCAGCTTCCTGGCTTTGCGCCGGCTGCGCCATCCCGAACAATGCGATGAACAATACGAGGCTTAATGAATTAAGAGAGCACTTCATTGTAATCTATTTCTGAAAGCGGATAACAGAGGGTACGTTCTTACTGACCTACAACTAAAGATGCCATGTCTAAAAAAACAGCCTCTTTAGAGTCCGTTGCGGTGTAATCGAAAAAATTACTGGTGTAATGAAAAAGAGCGATAAACAATTCTTATTGGACCTACTTGATACCCCTAGCCCTTCCGGGTTTGAAGCAGAAGGCCAACGAAAATGGGCCGGCTATGTTCGCTCATTTGTGGATCTGGTGGATAACGATCACTATGGTAATACTTGGGGAGTGCTGGAAGGCTCCGCGAAAACGAAAGGGCCTCGCATTATGCTGGAAGCGCATGCAGATGAAATCGGCTTTATGGTCAGTTACATCGGTGAAAATGGGTATTTGCGTGTTACGCGGATTGGGGGTTCAGACCGGGCGATTGTGCGGGGACGGATTGTCCGTATTCTGGGTGATGCCGGCGAGGTGAAAGGCGTTATTGGTAACACGGCCATCCATTTACGGGAAGCAACCGATACAAAAATCCCCAAATGGGAAGATGTCTTTATTGATATAGGCGCTAAAGACAAGGCTGCTGTCGAAAAGATGGGGATCCGCGTCGGGCACCCGGCTGTCTTTGCTGAATCTGCGCAAGAGGTTGGCAAAAACCGGCTTGTAGGCCGGGCACTTGATAACCGCATTGGAGGATATATTATCGCCCAGGTTATGTCGCGGCTCGCAGCGGCGCGCAAAAAGTCGCGTAAAAAGTTGCCGGCGAGCGTCTACGCTGTGAATGCCGTGCAGGAAGAAATTGGAGGAAATGGCGCCCGTATGGTGACCTATCGCCTCGAGCCTACGGTTGCCGTGGTGCTAGATGTAACCCACGCCACCGACTCGCCCGGCATTTCAACAAGCAAACACGGCGATGTGAAATTAGGCAACGGCCCAAGCTTGACGCACGGCACTGCAAACCATCCGGCTGTGGTAAAACGATTGATGGATGTAGCGGCCAAGCAAAAAATCAACATCCAACACGAAGCTTCTTCGCGTTTCACAGGCACAGACACCGACGATGTGTTTGTCTCACGAGCCGGCGTCCCGAGCGCTCTCGTCTCCTTGCCCATGCGCTACATGCACTCTACAGTAGAAATGGTAGACCAGGCTGATATCGAGTCGGTAATTAAACTCCTAACCGCCTTCTGCCAATCGGTCAAGGCAGATGATGCGTTCCGGGCTGAGATTGTGTAGGAGTGCCGAGTGTTGATTGTCGATTGTCGAATGCCGATTTTCGAGTGTCAGGGTTGGCACCATGCTGCATCCGTGCCATCCTGAGCTAGGCGAAGGATCTCTTCGGGGCTTGTAGCCCCTCGAATAACGAATATCGAGCAAGGAATGTTGAATTTCGAAGTGGATCAGGAGTGGCGTGGTGCTTCATTCCCGTCACCCTGAGCCACGCGAAGGATCTCTATCAGAATAGCACTATGCCATATCCCTGTCATTCTGAGCCTGCGAAGAATCTGGGTAAGCTATCTGCTGTGCATTATCGCTGTGACCGAATTAAGCAGCCTGGGTCCTGTATGACTTGGGGGAAGGTCGCAATTCCTCACTCCAATCACCTTTAACCTTTAACCAGCAACCTTAAACCAGTCTACCCCATCTTGCGCCACTTGCGCACGATGCTCATCGCAATCTCTAGCGCTTGCTCGGCGTTAAGGCGTGGATCAACCTGGGAGGTATAGGCACGTTCGAGATCAGCGTCGGCGAGGCCGCGGGCACCGCCGGTGCATTCGGTTACGTCTTCACCAGTCATCTCAAAGTGTACACCACCGAGGTGTGAGCCAAGCTTGGCATGGATGTCCAGTGACTGCTCAAGCTCCGACAGGATATTCTCAAACGGCCGCGTCTTGATGCCTTTTTCCGTTTTGATCGTATTGCCATGCATCGGATCGCAGGACCACAGCACGACTTTGTTGGCTTTTTTAACAGCCTCAACCATCGGAGGCAAGTGATCCTCGATGTTGTTGTGTCCAAAGCGTGCAATCAGCGTAAGCCGGCCCGGATCGTTTTTCGGATTTAAAATGTCGATCAACTGAATCAAATCTTTCGGAGCCAAACCAGGCCCTACTTTCATCCCAATCGGGTTGGCAATGCCGCGCATGTACTCGATGTGCGCGCTCTCAGGAAAAGCCGTCCGCATACCAATCCAGGGCATATGGGTTGATAAATTAAAGGTACCCGGATTGTGAGGTACGGCCCGCGTTTGTGACTCCTCGTACGGCAGAAAGAGCGCTTCGTGACTCGTGTAGAAGTTGGTGCGGCTAAACGGTGTATCTGAAACATCACCAAATGCCTTCATAAAGCTGACAGCTTCGCTGATGTAATCTACAATCGACCGATACTCAGCAGCACGGGAAGAGTGTTGTACAAAGTCGAGATCCCAGTACTCCGGGTTGTGCAGATCAGCAAAACCACCATCAACAAGGGCGCGCACAAAATTCAGTGTCATGGCAGAGCGGCTATGTGCCATCAGCAGGCGCTGCGGTGATGGCGTGCGCTCATCGGGGGTGAAGCCCAGGCCATTGATCATGTCCCCTTTATACGTAGGCAGCGTAACACCGCCGACGGTCTCTTCATCGGCCGACCGTGGCTTTGCATACTGACCGGCAAAACGACCAACGCGCACAACAGGTAGCTTGAGGCCATAAATGAGCACCAGGCTCATCTGCAAAATGACCTTGAGCCGGCGCGTGATAATATCTGAACTGCATTCATTAAAACTCTCCGCACAGTCGCCACCTTGCAATAAAAAGCGTTTGCCGAGGGCAGCTTCGCCAAGTTGTTTGCGGAGCGACTGGATTTCCCAGGACGTCACCAATGGCGTCAGGCCCGAAAGCTGCCGTAGGGTTGCATCAAGTTCAGCCTGATCAGGGTATACAGGCTGGTGTAATGCCTTTTTGGACCGCCAAGAATCGGGCGTCCAATCTGACGGGGTGGCATGGTGCATCTGCGCTGCTGTTCCGTTCGGGGCCACTTGATCATGCACGTCGGGCATCTTCTCTTTGTTTTTTGTTATTATTTTGTGATGAAGCCGGCTTGAGAAAGCTTTTTATTCTATACCGACCCTGAATTGGTTTCAGATTGCTAACTCACGCGTAGTTGTTTTTGTACTTCAGTACCGAACGGACACGATGTAACAGGCAAAAAGAAACTTGCACTGAAGCTATAGTACGTCCGAATGCAGTTCGATTCAGAAATATTCGATCTAAACATACAATACATGGGCACGTCTTATCCTGAGGCGTCTTCTATACTTATCGTTGAAGACGACCCCGACCTCGCAAAGTTGTTGCAAATTCATCTTTCTGATTTGGGCTACAACGTTGAAGTAGCTATAGATGGGCAAACTGGCCTCAGCAGGGCTTTAAGTGGCGAATTCTCGCTGATTATCCTCGATATCATGTTACCGGTACTCGACGGCTTCGAGGTATGTAAGCGGGTACGCAATGAAAATAGGTCGCTCCCTATTCTCATGCTTACATCGAAGGCTGAGGAGCTCGACAAAGTGCTTGGGCTCGAGCTTGGTGCTGACGACTACATGACCAAGCCGTTCAGCATTCGGGAATTGATTGCAAGGGTAAAAGCCATTTTCCGGCGCATCGAAGTGGTGCAGACGGAGAAAAAGGTCGACGACCGGAAAATGCTGGAATATGGCGATCTGGTTGTAAATCTTGAAAAAAGGAAAGTATTGCTTCGCGGTCAAATGTTGGAATTGACCGCTAAAGAATTTGATCTGCTTGTTCTATTTGCTGAAAACCCGGGTCGCGCATACAGCCGGCAGGAGTTGCTCGACCTCGTTTGGGGATACCAGTACAGCGGATACAGCCACACGGTGAACTCCCATATTAACCGTTTGCGCAATAAAATTGAAACCGATCCAGCCACACCACGCTACATCAAAACCGTTTGGGGGCATGGCTACCGCTTTGCTGAACCGGAGGAATTACTAACATGATATCCATCTTTAAATCATTTTACGCCAAGATTTTTGCCATTTTCCTGGTATCTGTCCTGGTATTAGCGGTATCTGTATCCTGGTTGAGCATCCGTGCGGCACAGGACATTGAGCTTGAAACCGACCAGAAGCTCAATAAGACGCTTGCCGCAGATATGTCTGTCGAGTTTCAGGAATGGGTAGTCGAGAAAATCGATGATGAGATGATCCAGAAAGAGATCATGAACTTCATGGGATTGAATCGTCGGATCGAAATTTACCTCCTGGGTGGCGACGGCATGATCAAAGCCTATTATGGGCACGATGGGCAGGAAGCTGTTACCCAATTTGTAGATACAGCACCGCTGGATGCGTATCTGGCCGGCGCAGAGCTACCAATTATGGGTCAGGACCCCCTCGAAGCTGGTAAAATGCGCCCCTTTAGTGTGGCGCCTATTGAGATCATGGGGGAGACAGGATGTTACCTGTACATCATTCTTGGTGGGCAGCGGTACGAATCGGTTGCAGCCATGATTCAGGACAGCTACATCGTACGCACTGCATCGATTGGCGTGGGGCTGAGCGTTCTGTTTACCCTGATGCTTGGTATGGTACTGTTTGGTTTTATCGCGAACCGCGTACGCAGCATGAAAGCTGTCGTAAAAGCGTTTGAGGATGGCGACCTGGAGCAACGCATCGAAACCCGGTCAAAAGATGAGCTGGGGCAGCTTGGTACGTCGTTTAATCAGATGGCAGATACCATCGTGAGCGACATGGAGAAGCTCAAGAATGCCGACAAACTTCGTCGCGAGCTGATTGCTAACATATCGCACGATCTGCGTAGCCCGCTTGCCTCCATTCAGGGGTATCTTGAGACCATCCTGATGAAGCAGGAAGACTTGAGTGCTGAAGAGCGCCGGCGCTATCTCACGGTCGGTTTAAAGAATACCAAGCGGCTCAATGCGCTTGTAGGAGCGTTGTTTGAGCTTTCGAAACTTGATGCAAAGCAGATCGAACCTCATTTTGAGCGTTTCTCGATTGCTGAACTGGTACAAGATGTTGTCATGCAATTCAAGCCGCTTGCTGAGAAAAATGGCATCACCCTGCAGGCGGAACTGGGCATGGGACCGTTTCCGATGGTGTATGCGGATATCGCGCTCGTAGAACGTGCTATATCAAACCTGATTGATAACGCGATCCGGCACACCCCTGAAGGCGGTCTGGTAAGCATAATGCCGACGAATGGCGAGACATCGTATGTCAGTGTCGCTGTGAAAGACACTGGACAGGGAATTCCGGAAGAAGACGTTGCACGCATTTTTGACCGGTTCTACCGCGTTGAAAAAAGCCGCACACCGAGCGGCGGCGGTGGTGCCGGCCTCGGATTGGCGATTGCTAAACGCATTTTTGAACTGCATGGCAGCACCCTGTCTGTGCAAAGTGCCCTGAATCAGGGGACAACATTCAAATTTATGCTGCCAACGAGCGCTGAAATGCTGTTTGCTGACGGCATAAGCACGAATTAAGCGTAAATCGGCATCGAAAATAGGCAAAAAAACAGGTCACCGAGAGGTGGCCTAAGTCCTTTAAAATATTGACTTACGAGAAATAAAATCTCATGTAGGCAAATTGCCTGTAGGTGAATAGTGTGGATAACTTGTGCACAAGGCCGGCCAATGTGGATGAGTATGGGAAAAAAAGTGGATAAATAACCCCCAAGGGAGGAGATAAAATACCTACCTTGCGCGTGTCACTAACCAATTCTTTGTGACACAATTCTTTTTGTTTGATCTTATCCCGCCCGTTTCTGGGCACATCAAACTAGGTCTATTAAACAGAGACTGCGATGATCACGAAAATGATCGAAAAGAGCGGTACCGCCATCAGGAGCAAAGCATCCAAACTCCGTCCGCGTCAGCTCCTCCTCGAATTACAGCGCCTCCGCGCAGAGAACGAACATTTGCGCCGCGAAAACATGGTGTTACGTGGCGAGGTAACGCGCTTACGTTTATACAATGAAATGGAAATCGCTTCAGGGGACGAAGGACGTTCGGTGCCGCGGTCGATTCCTGAAACCGCACGCAAGTTTTTCCATATCCTGCCACACGCTTTTGAGCAGGTAGAGTTTTTTAAAATGGCATCGGATCTTGGTTTCAGCGTAGAAAATACGCAGCGCATCATGGGCATTTTCCTTCGTGAACGCCTGTTGGTACGTAGCCCTAAAGAAGGTTTCGAGAAAGTTGACCTCAACCAGTTCGAATTGCCGCTGAGCTGACGCACGAAATAACCAATTTTTACCAGCCACCTCCTTCTGCCCGCGAGCTAGCCCCTTAAAGTAGGTAGAAAGGGGTGGCGATTTTTTTAAGGTTGAATGCCGATTGTCGAGTGTATCCAGGATACCACCATTCCTTGCAAATGTCATCCTGAGCCAAGCGAAGGATCTCTTCGGGGGTGTTAGAATACTGAATACGCCCGTAGAATTTCGAATATCGAAGGATCTCTGGAAGACTTGGACCTGCTTTACCCATATCGTCCAGAGCCATGTGCAGGATCTCTGGAAGAATAGCTCCGCCCCTCACCGATGTCATCCTGAGCGAAGCCGAAGGATCTGGGTGAGCACAACACACGCCAAGCCGCTTCCCTGCATCAGGGCATCTGTGTCCCTGGATCAAATGCGGTGGTGACGTAGGGGAGGCACTACCAACCGTAAATCTCCCCGTATTTCTTCTCTACGTACGTAAGCCAACTCGTGCTATCCAATCGTTTACCTGTGACCTGCTCCAGAATTTCGCCGGCCGTCAACTTTCTACCGTGTTGATGGATGTTCGTCTGCAACCAATGTAGCAAAGGGCCAAACTCAGCACGTCTCATCTGTCCATCCAAATCACCCAGGTCCTGCCGGGCTTTGTCAAACAATTGCGTCGACATCAGATTGCCAAGCGCATACGTTGGGAAATAGCCCAAGTACACCAAGCGACCAGTGGATATCCTGCAACACCCCATCCGCATCCGTATCGGGTACCACGCCCAGATAGTCCTGCATTTTCTGGCGCCATACATCGGGCAAATCATCTACAGACACATCGCCGGCAACAAGTGCGTGCTCAATTTCAAAGCGGAGCATGATGTGGAGGTTGTAGGTCACTTCATCTGCTTCTACCCGGATTAACGATGGGTCAACTTTGTTGAGGGCGGGATAAAACTGATCCAGTGAAACGGCTGCCAGCTGGTCTGGAAAAATAGCCTTTAGTTTGGGGTAGTAATGCTCCCAGAATGGCCGGCTCCGTCCCACCAGGTTTTCCCACAAACGCGATTGAGACTCGTGCATCCCCAACGAAGTCCCTTCAGCAAGTGGTGTGCGATCGAGCGCGATATCAACACCTTGCTCATACAATCCATGACCTGCTTCGTGCAGGGTACCAAATAGCGCGGTTGGGAAGAACTGTTCGTTGACGCGTGTTGTCAGGCGGACATCAGTAATAGAGAACGAAGTGGTAAACGGGTGAGCGGATAGATCCTGCCGGCCACGATCAAAACTATAGCCAAAATCGCGGATCACATCCAGCCCGAAGTCCCACTGCTTCTTGATGATCGTAGGTAAGGTGCAGGAAGTCATCAGCCGGCTGTGAGGCTTGCTGGATGCGCTGGACAATCGGGACGAGCTTTTCGCGCAGGTCGGCAAAGACGCTTGCTACTTCGCTGGTTTTCATGCCGGGTTCGTATTGATCAAGCATGGCATCGTACATGTGCTCATCATACCCATAAGCTTCTGCTTTCTGGATATTCAAGTCGACCAGCGTCTGTAAATGTGGTGCAAAGGTTGGGAAATGGTTGTTTTCGCGGGCTGTTTTCCATGCCTGTTTGCCGCGCGAGACTGCGCCGGCTAAAGCCGCGACAAGCTCTGTTGGCAGTTTCTGAGCGCGATCAAAGTCCTTTTGTGCAACGCGAACGAGGGCTGCATCATTGCTGCGCGGATCTGTGTTTTGTAATGCGGCACGCGCCTTTTCGAGCAGTGTCCCCGTTTCATCTCGCGTAAACAGTTCATGAGCGAGTTTGCGAAGTGTGGCAATCTGCTGTGCCCGCGCGCCAGCAGCGCCAGCCGGCATGTATGTCTCCTGATCCCACTCAAGGAGGTTGGCCGCGTTTTCGAGGTCTTTTACCTGGCCGAGATGTGACTTGAGGGCATCAACTGCTTTATCCATAGGGCTCACGATTCTATGTTGCTTCAATGAAAGGAATTGGTATACCTTGAGGCCGGCAATGGAGTTCTATTGGAATGCCATTTGGAATGCCGAATGTCGATTGTCGAATGCCGAATGTGTTAGGACTAGCAATATTCCTCGCAAATGTCATCCTGAGCCATGCGAAGGATCTCAGCTTGGCTGATTGTTGAATGTGGAGTGTTGATTGCGGAATGTTGATCTGCATTTATCCCTTTGGAATGCCATTTGGAATGTCGATTGTCGAATGCCGAATGTATCCAGGATGCCGCCATTCCTGGCAAATGTCATCCTGAGCCATGCGAAGGATCTCAGATTGGCTGATTGTTGAATGTGGAGTGTTGATTGCGGAATGTTGATCTGCATTTATCCCTTTGGAATGCCGAATGTCGATTGTCGAATGCCGAATGTATCCAGGATGCCGCCATTCCTGGCAAATGTCATCCTGAGCCATGCGAAGGATCTCAGATTGGCTGATTGTTGAATGTGGAGTGTTGATTGCGGAATGTTGATCTGCATTTATCCCGTCATCCAGAGCAACGCGAAGGATCTCTGTCCAAATGATTCCGTACCTGACGTACACCCATTAACAGTACTTGCTAAATCCATGAAGCCTGTATCCTTCCTTTTGCTTGCCCTCATGCTTGTTGCCGGCTGCGACAGTAGCAACAGTACCCAACAACCTGAACCTGAGGTAGAGGTGGCGGATCAAAAAGGTACCATCACCCGTGGCCTGAATCACGACGGCCGCGACCGGACCTACATCCTCTACGTGCCCGATAGCTATACCGGTGACGACCCTGCGCCCGTGGTATTCAATTTCCATGGCTACACATCCAATGCAACGGAGCAAATGGGCTACGGCGATTTTCGGCCGATTGCGGATACCGCCGGCTTTATTGTAGTCCACCCTCAGGGGACTTTACTGGATGGCAGTACCCACTGGAACGTGGGTGGCTGGACATTGGCAAGCACTGTTGACGATGTAGGGCTTTACGTCCGCTTTACTCGACCAACTGATTGAAGATTACAACGTCGATGAAAGCCGCGTCTATTCCACGGGTATGTCGAATGGTGGGTACATGAGTTTTCTACTGGCGTGTCAGCTAAGCAACCGTATCACTGCTGTTGCTTCCGTAACAGGTTCAATGACGCCTGAGACCTACAATGCCTGTGCCCCGCAACACCCGACGCCCGTTTTGCAGATCCATGGGACAGACGACAACGTGGTACCCTACAACGGCGCCGTGTGGACGCGTTCCATCGAAGACGTACTCGACTATTGGGTAGACTTCAACAGTTGTGATGGCAGCATGAAAACAGTATCTGATCTGGCCAATACCAGTACCGCAGATGGTAGCACGGTGGACTATATCACGTACCCATGTACCGCAGAAAATGCAGCGGTTGAACACTACCAGGTAGCCGGCGGCTTCCACACCTGGCCAGGCGCCGAAGGACCAGGCACAAACCAGGACATCAACGCCTCCGTTGAAATCTGGCGCTTCTTCTCCCAATATGCCTTAACTGGTAATTAATGCGGTAGCCCCAAAAACCTTCAACCTGTAACCTTAAACAGCAAACACATCCAATGTGTTTGCCTAGTCTACGCGCAACCCTTTGGGAATGACGACGTTTTCGAGGCTATCAAAAAGCACCTGCGCAACGATCGCAAGTAGCGCGGCTGGAATTGCTCCTTCGAGGATGAGGGATGTATCGTCGAGCCTGATGCCTGTGAGGATAGGTTGTCCGTAGCCGCCGGCGCCAATCAGCGCACCCAATGTGGCCGTACCAATGTTGATGATGGCAGAGGTTTTAACGCCGGCCAAAATCGAACGCGAAGCCAGGGGTAATTCCACGCGCAACAGTTTGGTAGACGGCGAGAGGCCGAGGGCATCAGCCGATTCGCGCAAAGATTGCGGGATGTCTATTAAGCCGGCGTGCGTGTTGCGCACGATAGGGAGGAGGCTGTAGAGGAAGAGTGCCACCATGGCCGGCGGACCACCAATGCCCAACAACGGAATCATGAACACCAGTAAGGCCAGTGACGGAATGGTATAGATTACGCCTACAACACCAAGGATAATACGCCCCAGTTGCTCATACCGCGCAGCAACAATGCCCAGCGGGATCGAGAGGAGAATCGCGGCGCCAAGCGAAAGCAGCACGAGGTACAAATGTTCGCGGGTAAACTGCCAGATCCGTTGCAATCGGGAATCTTGCGCTACCGTGATCTGATTGTCCTGAAAAAAGGTCTCGTTCAGGAAATCAGCTGCGACAACAGCTTCCGGGTTTTTGTCGAGTTTTGATCGTGCGTTGAGCGCCGTCATGCCGGCTTCATCGATCAAGCGTTCAAGTTTCTTGAGATGGGCCTCGGCGCTGGGGAAACGAGCTTCCAGGTCGTCGCGATAGAGCAGCACAGCCTGGTAGTCCGGGAAGAACTGTCGATCATCTTCCAAAACCGTGAGCCCATAGTAGGCAATTTCGGCATCGGTCGAATACAGGTCCATCATGTCGATCTCGCCAGACGCGAGCGCGCGGTATGCCAGATCGTGAACGAGACCGCGGACGTTTTTCTGGGGCAGGGTGTACGCACCTTGTAGCCCTGGCCACCCATCTTCCCGATCCATAAACTCGTTGGAGAAGCCGCCCAAAAGCTCGGGGTGATTTGCCAGATCAGAGATCTTCGTGATGCCCAACGCAGATGCCCGATCAGCGCGCATACCAATGGCGTAGGTGTTGTTGAACCCAAGCGGATTGGTGATCTGGATACCTCGGGAAGCCAGCGAAGCTTTTAGTGCCTCAAAATCAGGGATATTTTCTCTTGCGAGCACATCTTGAATCAGGGTACCCGTGTAATCGGGATAGATGTCGATTTCGCCGGCCTGGAGGCCGTTCCAGAGGATCGCCGTGCCGCCCAGCTGTGCTTTATGGGCAGTGGGGATGTCATTATTGCTGAGTAACTGCGCGGCAATTTCCCCAAGAATAACCGATTCGGTAAAAGACTTGGAGCCAACGGTGACGCCGGATTGACCGCTGGCAGGAAGCGCCCACAGACAGCACAAGAAAAGGATGGGGAGCCAGTGTTTATGCATCGAAAACCGTTCGTTGTGCATTGATAAAAGCTTCGACAAAAGGGGTAGCCGGCGCATGAATCAGGTCGGAGAACGATCCTTGTTGTTCTACGCGTCCTTCGCGGAGGAGTAAGATGGTGTCGGCAAAGTAGCCGGCTTCGTGCAGGTCGTGCGTGACGAGGACAACGGTTTTGCTGAGCCGGCGGAAAATGGTTCGCAAGTCGGATTGCAAGTCGGCTCGAATCATGGGGTCGAGCGCGCCGAGGGGTTCATCGAGCAGGAGTACATCGGGGTCCAGCATGAGGGCCCGCATGAGGCTGACGCGTTGCTGTTGTCCGCCTGAAAGCTGGCGTGGGAAGCTATCGAGCCTATCATGTGGAATCTGCACCAGTTCAGCCAGTTCGCGCAGCCTGTTTTCTTGCCGATCTTTGGGCCAGCCTAACTGGTTGGCAAGGAGGGTGACATTGTCGCGCGCTGACAGGTGAGGGAAGAGGCCGCCATCTTGAATCACATAGCCCATGTGATACCGCATGGATTGCAGGTTTTCGGGGGTGATGGGTTTACCGTCAAACAAAACGGTCCCTGTGGTGGGCGCGATGAGGCCATTCATCAGGCGAAGCAGCGTAGATTTACCACACCCGCTGGGTCCAATCAGTACGGTGATTTCGCCGGGCGTCATCGACAGCGAAAGCGGATGCAGGGCCACCGTTGAATCGTACGTTTTAGAGACCTGGTCGAGTGCGATCATGGTTGGGTGGCTTTCGCTGTTACAACTTGTTGGTTACAGGTTACAAGTTGCAGGTTGTTGGTTCTCAACGACAGTCTATGCGTAAGGGGGTCTTTTGGTTCAAAAGGGCAAGGCAGAAGTGGCCGGTGGATTCCCAATCGCGTTGGGAATGACGGAATCGAAGGTGATTAGGTTGGAAATCCCGTAGTGCCTGATACATGTGAAGAAATATCGAGTACCCAACAGGAAATCATACCCTTTGGGATCTCACGCGCAACACCTGCGTGAAATGCCCCTCAATTGCCAAAATGAGTCAATCGGCATTCGACACTCGACAATCGGCAATCGAACGGCCAACGTAGCTCAGCTGGTAGAGCAGCTCACTCGTAATGAGCAGGTCACCGGTTCAAGTCCGGTCGTTGGCTCAGGTCTAACATGGAAGAAACCGCCGCAAATGAAGCTGAAAAGGCTGATTTTGCCGGCGGTTTCTTTCTTTTGGTATTAACCATGTAGTTGAACTTGCAAGACATACGCAAGAAGAAAGATCGGAAGATGCAATGATGTAGTACTTTACAGATCTGAAGTTTGATACCTTCTTGTACGCTCGTCAGAAATCGGCCCAGCCCAGTTCATGCCAAACCCAAAGTCGTAAGCATTGCCCTCCGCATCTACATAGGGCTCCATGTCATGTGGGACGTCTTCGAACTGTTCTTCTACAGTTTCCATGTTCGCCGGCATCTGGAAGGGTAATAGCGCTGATGGTTCGTGTGTGCCTGAAATAATGTCGAACAGGGCCTGATCCTGGACATCGAAGTGAACCAGAAGCGCGTTGCTTTGCCCTTCGAACTCAGCCATGACGGCCGGGTTTGAGGCGGCCATGACGACAATGACCGGTTTGCCATTCATTTCTGCATGAGCATTTTGCACCATTTCAAGATCGGTAGCGTTGCCGGCTGTGACGGTTTTGTTGCGGTAACTTCGATTTGTAAACGATTCCAGAGGATCGCCGCCGGCTATACTCGTTTCCCGGGCCGTAGATGCCGTATACTCGCTATACTGGAGCGTCTTTGGGAGGTACCCATTGCCGCCGGCTTCTGCATCCTCGCGGCTATACCCGGCGCCAGTGTGAGGGCTTTCTATAAACACAAGTGCTGCATCTGCATCGCCGGGGTTGTCAGTTACGTTGAAATATTTTTTGACGATGTCGAGGTTTACCGGGTAATCAAACGATTCGGGTGATGGGAATCCCAGGAAGTTGACACTTGCCGCTCTGAAACGTTTGGGCACGTAAACGGTCAGGTTCTTTTCGAGTGGCAACACATCGTCTTGATTTTTCAGCATGACTACCGAGGCAAGCTGTGCCTCGTAGCCGGCCTGCATAAAATCAGGATTGCCAACTTCAGATTCAGAAGCATCGACATCGAGATACGGATTGTCAAAAAGGCCTGTCCGAAACATGTTCATCAAAAGTCTTACACCCGAAGCCTCAAATCGGGCGCGCATCTTTTCTTCGCCATGTTCTGCTACACCCAACTGATACGCTTCCACAACAGGGCCCATGTCGTTGTTGCCGCCAAACTGATCTACTCCGGCCATCAAGACTTTGTAGTGCCGCTCTGCCACCGAAAGTGACTCAACACCCCACGGTTTGCCTGTAAAGAATACGTCAATGGATGTTTGATCTTCTGTAGTCGACCAGTCGGTGCAGACAACCCCTTCATATCCGTACTTCTCGCGCAGCAAATCGTTGATGATATATGAGCTATATGCGTTTGCTACATTCTCTCCATTTTTCGTGTCCTGGCCATACGATATGGTGTAATAAGGCATTACGGCTGATGCCATACCTGTGCCTCCTGCAAGGTCGAAAGCGCCGTTGATGAAGGGGATGAGGTGTGTATCGAAGGCATCGCCCGGATATACGCCATATTTCCCGTAACCGTAATGGGCATCACGACCGCCTTCGCCTGTGCCACCGCCGGGCCAGTGTTTCACCATGGCATTTACGCTTTCATAGCCCCATCCATCATACCGCTTTGCCTCATCTGACGAAGTTTGAAAGCCATCTACGTACGCGCGCGCCATATCGGCAGCCAGTTGGGGATCTTCTCCAAAAGTGCCATTAAACCGATACCACCTTGGATCGGTGGCCAGGTCAATTTGTGGTGAAAGTGCTGTTGTAACGCCAAGTGCCCTGTATTCCTTTGAAGCAATTTCACCAAATTGATGCATGCGCTCAGGATCAAAAGTGGCTGCCAATCCGAGTGAATTGGGCCACATGGAAATGGCGCCGCCGGCGCCGGCGTTGTACTCTGCATTGGCCACGGTGCCATGGCGCGGATCGGAACTGGTATTAGCGGGAATACCCAGGCCAATACCTTCTACAAGTGCCTGCATGTTGTTATTCCACTGCGCCGCTACTGCCGGACTTTGAACGCTTGTGATAAGCACATGCCGCAAGTTGTCGTCTGTAAGGAATTTGATTTGTCCGTCAGCCAAATCTGAGGCCGGTGCGTTTGCTTCCTCAAAGGGTTTACCGCCGTAGGTATCGGACATAAAGCCCCGACTGCCTGAAGGGATCGACTGGTGGCTGCTATATAGCATGAGGCCGGCAATTTGCTCGACAGACATACGTTCTGCCAGATCAACCGCTCGTTCTTTGGCACCGAGCCGCCAATCCTCATACGGATCAAGTGTGCCGTTTTTATTCAGGTCTTTAAATCCATAGCCATCTACCGTCAGGATTGTAACGCCAGAAGTCGTCGAATAGCCGAGGGTTTGACCGCGTTTGTTGGTGACCGTGCGAATCTCGCCTTCACCCGTCTCTGTCCACTTGATTCCGGGTTCACAGCCGGATAGTAACGCAAAAATTAAAAGGAAAACAGGAGCGCTGCGCATCATTAAAGACCTTGAGGACAGTGGGGAATTAGAGGACAAAGGGAAATTAATAGTTATGTTTATTGCCATCATTTTTGCCTGGCATTTACTCTTCAGTGAATGTTATTTCTTCGCTAGGCTTAAATCCAATCCGATGGGCTATGGCTACCAACGATTCATCCGCTCGCGCTGGCATTGGAGCCGTGTAAACCTGCCATGTCGTTCCTGTAGAGTCTCCAGCTGTTATCCATTGATACGCGATGGAGGCACCTTGCGTCGCACTTTGCAGCGAGACGTTGTTATCAATCCATTCTGCCACTGGTACAGCAGTGGTCGGCTGGACAAGGTCCGGCCACATGGTCCCGACAAGCTCGACTTCCGGAAGACTGCCCTTGTCATTGATTGCTGTCATCCATCGATCCGCCTCGGTTCTGAGTTCGCTAAGTTTGTCTGCATATTGCGGATCGTTTGCAATGTTGACAAGCTCAAACGGATCTGCATCGGTGTCAAAGAGTTCCTCTGACGGCTTTGTCGCTCTGAACCACTGTGCTTGATCGGCAGTCAATTCGCCGGCGTCACGTATTCGCAGCAGTTCTTTCATTATGGGCATCTGCTCCCGGAATGCAAGCGGCAAGTAATACGGACTATCCGCCTGGAAATTGCGGAGATATTTAAACCTGTGGTCTCGCACAGCACGGATCATGTCGTAGGCTTCGTCAAACCTGTCAGCCGCTCCGTGCACGTATTTGCGGGGTGTTTCAGCCTTGTACTTACCTTCAAAAGCCTGACCGTCCATGTGTGCCGGCGGTTCTTCGCCAGCCATGGACAGCAAAGTAGGCGCGAAATCGACAAAACTAACCAGGCGGTCATCAACTTCACCGGCACGCCATCCATTGGGATACCGAATGATCAACGGCAAGTGCATCCCGGAGTCATACAGCAAACGTTTCTGGCGTGGCAACGGCCCGCCATGATCTGAATACCATACAACGATGGTATTTTCGAGTAGCCCATCTGCCTCCAGCTCATCGAGCATATCACCAACCTGGGCATCCATCTCTTTGATATTGGAATAGACCCGGCGAATATCATTGACAGCAACCTCGGTAGATGGCAGATATGGAGGGACGGGTACATCCAAATTGGGATCGACCCAGAGAGAATCTTCTGCCTTTCCCCAGACTTGCGATTCATGGGTCACAAAAAAGTTGAAAATCGCGAAGAAGGGTTGCCCGTTAGTACGGTTCCGCCAGTGTGCTTCATCACTTGATTCATCCCAGGCTGTAAGCGGAGCTCTGAACTGATAGTCTTCTTTCGAATTGTTCGTTGCATAATAGCCGGCCCTGCGCATGTACTCACTATGCATCTTAACTTCAGGCGGCGGAACGGGCTCATAAAGTGGAACGCCAGGTGGCATATAGCGCTGTGCAAATGCAAGAAAACCAGGCGACGTACCGTGCATGCTCCACGGTCCTGTTCTCATGTGATTGGCCCCAATGTGGCTTGGATACATACCGGTTGCAATGGCCGCTCTACTTGGCGAGCAGACACCTGATGGTGAAAAAGCATGTGTATACCGCACGCCTTCAGCAGCAAGCCGGCTAAGATTGGGTGTTGTAACCGTAGAGTCGCCGAACGGAGGGATGATGGGACTCAGGTCTTCAGCGACTAGCCATAGTATGTTTGGCTGCGCATCCCAATCTGGTTCTGAGCTTGAGGGCTCCGACAAATTACTTGTGCATCCTATCGTGCACAGCAAATAGAAAAGAGGTAAAAAGCGTTTCAATTGCGTGTTACTCATTTTTTTACGAGCCCCAAACCTTGTTTGCAGTATCAACAACAAGCGCCAGCTTCCGCCATTGATCCTCTTCGGTGATATCATTTCCATGATGTGTACTTGAAAAACCACATTGTGGGCTGATGCATAATTGTTCAAGATCTACAATTTTTGCAGCCTCCTCAATCCTTTTAATGAGATCCGTCTGGTCTTCCAATTTACTGATTTTGGTCGAAATGAGTCCTAACACGACGTTTTTGCCTTTGGGTACAAATCGCAAAGGTTGGAAATCTCCCGAACGCTCATCGTCGTATTCGAGGAAGAAGCCATCGACATTCAATTCATTAAAAAGCACTTCAGCAACCGGCTCATAACCACCCTCTGCAAACCACGTACTTTTGAAATTACCGCGGCAAAGATGTACGCAGACACGCAAATCTTCAGGTCTGTTTTCAATGACGCTGTTGATCAATGCGGCATAGGTGCGAGGTAATTCATCAGGGTCATCGCCCCGATCTTTTGCTCCTTGCCGCATTTTAGGGTCGCATAGATAAGCGAGATTGGTGTCATCCATCTGGATGTAGCGGCATCCTGCTTGATAGAGGGCGTCTATTTCCTTGCGGTAACATGCAGCCAAATCGTGAAAGAATTCATCCATGTCCGGGTACGATTCAATATCAATAGCCGCCCGTCCGCCTCTGAAATGAATCATGGTAGGGGAAGGGATAGTCACCTTGGCAGTGTGCCCGGGTGTGACCTGTGAATCAAGGTAAATGAAATCGTCCACTTGAATATTTTGAACGTGTTCAAGTTTACCAGTAACGCTTAGTTTGGGCGGGGTAAAGCCTACTTTCTTCTTTGCGTCTGAACTGGCATCAATGGCACCGGTAACCGTGACGCCGGCAAGCTTCTTGAGAAAATCAAGATGGAAATATGCACGACGATACTCTCCATCGGTTATGCTTTTAAGCCCAAGCGCTTCCTGTTGCCGTACGGCTTTTGCTATATGTTCGTCTTCCAATGTACGCAATGTCTCTACGGACATGCGGTTCATTGCTGCTTGTTGTCGTGCTTGCTGAATGGCAAGAGGTCTCATCAGACTTCCAACTTGATCGGCACGAAACGGTGGCTTTTGGGACATGAATAATCCTGTTGATTGTGAAGTACCTTATATGGAATATCCAATCCATAGATGAGAAAAGTAATACCAATTTTTTTATTTTACTTGTCAATATCAATCAATTTGAGCTGTTGCTCAGAAATGTGATTCATGAGCATCATGCGATTACGCCAATGATTGCCAACGTTTAATCCCATCTTGTCTTATGCGCAGAGATCCCCACATTCAAATTTTTGATCCCTCGGATCTTGCCGCTGATTTACAAAAGTCTGGCGTCAGCCTTCCCGGGTTTATTTTTCCGGCTCATCATCTCTTTCATATCAACCGGATAGAGGATTATACCCGATTGGTTGACTTTCCGACGAAAGGGGAGTTGACCCCACGAAAGCTGACAGTGTACAGTTTTTTTTATATGACGCAAGGGGAAAGCAAAAGAAGAAAGGGACTGACAGAACACCAGTTCGGTGATCACACATTTTTCTTTTCGCCGGCTTATGAGATAACAACCCACGAATATATCAGTCCAGATGCGAAAGGATATTACTCGTATTTCAATATGGACCTCCTGACCTCACATTTTCATCTCAAAGATATCCTCCATGATTTTCCGTTTCTCGAGTTCAACTGTCATCCACTTGTCGAAATTGATGCCGGCGCGAGGGATGCAATTGTATCGATTTTAAAAAGACTGGAACTAGAGTATAAGAAGGTAGCGCAGTGCAGAACAGAAATATTGAGGGTCTATTTGATTGCGCTGTTCACAGAGCTAAAAGCCTATGTGCAATCAGATCAGAAAGCAGGATCAACCGCAGCAGCAGTATTGACAGAGCAGTATAAGCAGGCACTTGCAAGCAATATCTATGAAAAGCAAAAAGTATCCGATTACGCCGATTTACTGTCGGTTACACCTAACCATTTGAATAAATGTGTACGGCAGACGCTGGATACGTCTGCGCTTGAATTATTGCATGATATGTTACTGCTGGAAGCCAAAGTTCTTCTGAAGCAAACCAGCCTTAAAATCAACGAAATTGCCTTTAAGATTGGCCGCAAGGAAGCAACTGATTTTGCGCGTTTTTTTAAAAGGAAAACAGGTTTATCGCCAGGTGCTTATCGAAAGCTTTAGAGACTGTTGAGATTTAATCTTCACATTGTCTGAGCGATCTTTTGGCGCTTTTGAACCCGCTTTTTTTGCACGTAGCGCTGCTATGCACTCAAAAAGTCGTACCCAAAATCGCTCAAAATCTCATCTCACCCAATTGTGAACCTCAAATCTCAACAGTCTCTTTAGTATGCATGGTAGCAATTGATTGAAATTGTCAATTATTGCTTGGTAAATGATATAACAATTGTCCGTGAAGGATTGGATATTCCATTAAAGCAGGAACAACAGACCATTATCATTGACCAGATGGCACGCAATCCTCATTATTTCTCTCAGTTGGCACATGCTGAACTGCTAACAACGGATCTTGACAAATCTGTATCATTTTTCAGGGACGTTGTTGGTATGGACGAAACGGGCCGAGAAGACGGTTCTGTTTATTTACGGGCGTGGGGCGATTACTTCCATCATTCGTTGAAACTCACCGAGAGCGAAAGTTCAGGACTTGGACATCTGGGATGGCGAGCTGACAGCCCTGAAGCTTTAGAAGAAGCGGTTGTATACCTCGAACAGATTGGCGCCGGCATCGGATGGGTTGATGGTGATCTGGGACACGGGAAAGCGTATCGATTCAAATCACCCGACGGACATATCCATGAAGTGTTTTGGGATGTGGTATGGCTCCGGGAAACAGGTGAGCGAGGAAGTATTTATGCTGATCGATATGCCAGCAACCGACGCATTGGTGCAAATCCACGGCGATTTGATCACGTGACTTATATGGTTGCGAAAGGCAAATATGCAGCGGAGAAAGCTTTTTGGCAGGGATTAGGACTGAAGAACCCGGATGAGATTCGCATTAACGATGATATCCCACCTGTAGGCGGCCTGTGGACTATTGCAAACCTCTCCCACGACATAGCTGTGTTTACAGATCCTACTATTGGGGAAAATGAAGCCACCTTCAATCACATTTGCTACAACGTCGACAGCAGAGAAGAAGTACTGCTTGGACTGGATTATTTCCTGGAGAAAGGATTCAAAAGCGTGATGGGAGCCCCAACGCGCCACAAAGCAGACGAGGGTTTCTTTATCTACATCATAGATCCTGGCAGTGGTATTCTGTTTGAGTTGTACGCATGCGCCCGGCTCGTTTTTGCCCCGGATCACCAGGATGTACACTATCTGAAAGACAATCCAAACGACGCCTGGGGCCACGCCAATCCGTTTGCTGAAATGGCCAAAGGCAAGAAGCTCGGACTGACCGACGGCACGGTAAAGCCGGCTGACGTCTAGGATATTTGTTGACCGTTTACTGTTCACGGTTTTCTGTTCGTAGAAGACACCAACCGAAAACCAACAACCGTCAACCGAAAACCAATCAAACCATGTGGCACTATTTCCCCGGGCAGTATATGCCCTCATACCAGGTAAACAGGGCGTTGACCCAGGCGCACTATGGGGGCGGTGAGTTTGCCGAGATTTTGGAAGTAGCCGGCAACATCGACCCGAAAAACCGGGAGACGTTCAACGTTGCCTGGTTGGCTAAAGGCGAAGAAGTTTACGATCTGGCAGCGGAGTATGAACAGCGGGGCGCATTTGTCTCCGCACGTCGTACGTACCTGCGCGCGTTCAATTATCTCCGATCCGCCGAGTTTTTTATGAAGCTGGGCGATCCGCGAAAAATCGAGACGTATACCAAAGCCCGCGAAGCATTTCTGCGGGCCATCAAGTATTTCGATCAGAAGCCCGTACAGGTCGAAGTTCCTTTTGAAGATTCTTTTTTGCCCGGATATCTGTTTGCGCCGGCGGGCGTCAAAAACCCTCCAGTAGTAGTCATGTTTGGCGGACTCGACAGCCTAGCAGAAGAACTGTACTTCGGAATTTCCCATCACCTCAATGAGCGTGGTGTTGCGCTCCTGGCTGTTGATGGGCCGGGGCAGGGGGCGGCCTTGCGGTTGAACCATATTCATTCGCGCTATGACTTCAACGTTGCCGGCACGGCGGTTTTGGATTGGTGTATCGATAACCTCGGAGATGTCATTGATACTTCGAGGATAGGTATTGGTGCTGTTTCGATGGGGGGCTATATGGCGGCACGTTGTGCTGCCTTTGAACCCCGCTTCAAGGTTTGTATGATTTTCGGTGCTGTTTGGTCGTATTACGAAGTATGGGCCGGCCGGCCAGACCACCATCCTTTGGCTGAGATTGTCCAGCACATTATGGGCGCCTCCAACATGGCCGAGGCAAGGGAGAAATTAAAGGGATACACCCTCGAAGGCGGTATTGCCGAGAAAATTTCGATGCCAACCTATGTACTGCATGGGGAAGGAGACCGGCAGAATTTTGTCAGTCATGCACATCGCGTGCGGGATGCGCTCACTTGCGAGCATGTTGTGGAAATCATTCCTGAAGACGAAAGCGGTGCGCAACATTGCCAGGTTGACGATTTCACGCGCACTTTCAATATGTATGACTGGATTGCGAAAAAGATAAAAGAATAAATCAGGGCGATTTGAAGCTGGAGAAAGGAATCAAACCGTTTATATGCATTCATAGAGTGAAAAATTTATGGCAGCAGTTCAAAAAGCACTTGTCGTCGGCGGAGGCATCGGTGGGCAGTCCGCGGCAATCGCTCTTGCACAGGTAGGTATTGACGTCGAAGTCGTAGAAATTCAAGCTGAATTTGATGTTTATGGCGTTGGCATCATTCAGCAAGCCAATGCACTTCGAGCTCTTGAGCGTATTGGTCTGGCTGAAGAAACCATGCAAAGAGGATTACCTTATGGACAGGTCAAAATGTTCACTGCAGGCGGGCACGAAGTAGGTTTGGCTGGCGCCCCTCCGGGGGGGCGATATCCTAGCCACAATGGCATTTCCAGAAGAACCCTGCACGAGGTGATGTATGAAAAAGCCCGACAACTGAATATCCCTTACCGCATGGGACAGACGGTTGAAGCGATTGAAAATAGCGAGGATGAAGTTCAGGTCACATTCACCGACGGAAGTACGGTGTCATATGACATTTTGATCGCCTCAGATGGCATCAGCTCCAGGGTTCGTGAAATGACGTTTGGCCCGATGAAGCCCAGGTACATGGGACTTTCAGTATGGCGATATCCTTTCAAGCGCCATGAAGATCTTGACACAGGGTACATCTACTACGGCCGCCGAAGCAAAATCGGTTTTGTCCCGATGTCTGAAGAAAGCATGTACATGTTCATGGTTACAGCAGAAGGGGATGATTACAGGCTGGACAAGTCCAGTTACGCTTCTTTGATGAGGGATTACCTCTCGGAATATCCGGTTCAAATTGCTCGGGATGCCAGTGAACAGCTAACGGACAATAAACTGGTCAACTACAGGCCCCTGGAGGCGCTCCACCTACCAAGACCATGGTTTAAAAACCGTGTTGTCATTATCGGTGATGCCGCACACGCAACCGTACCCCAGTTGGGTTCAGGTGCTGCGCTGGCGATTGAAGATGCAGTAGTACTGGGTGATGAATTGCATAAAGCATCCGATGTGCAGAGTGCATTTGAAGCCTTTATGGATCGCCGCTATGATCGCTGTATGATGGTTGTAAATGCTTCCGAAACACTTGCCGAATGGGAACTACTGGAATTCAAGGGCCAGCCATTGCCCGAGGGCGCGCACATCGGTGCATTAATCGGGAAAACCATTGGCGGACTGATGGCGCCTATTTAATGAAAAGATGAAGCTAGTTACCTTCAAAAACCCTGAACAACAGGTCCGCATCGGATGGCTGAAGAATGGTGGTGTTGTAGATATGCAACTCGCCGACCCGCAGCTGCCTGGAGATATGCTTACCTTCATTGATGAACATGAATCCTTTTTTACAATCATTAAGGATAAAGACCTTGAAGTTGCAGATCCTCACTATGGATTGTCCGACGTAACCCTCTTGCCTCCTTTGCCTAATCCGCGCAGTTTCCGGGACTACGTTGGTTTTGAACAGCATATGCTCAACGCTTCCAAGTCTTTCGGACATCAGGTAGGTGACGCATGGTATGAAATGCCCATTTTTTACTTTACAAATCATCATGCCATCTACGGTCCTGACGATGAGATAACGCGACCGGAAAAAGAAACCAAACTGGATTTAGAGTTGGAAATGGGGGTCGTCATTGGGAAGAAGGGCACAAGTATAAAAGCAAAAGAAGCCGATCAGCACATCTTCGGATACACTATTTTCAACGACTTGACGGCGAGAGCAATTCAGAAGAGAGAAATGACGGTGCCACTGGGGCCGCACAAAGGGAAAGACTTTGCCAATGCCATTGGACCCTGCATCGTAACCAAGGACGAATTTGAACAATATCGTTGCTCCATTTCAAGGGAAATACATCCTGAACACTTGGCCATGCCATTGAGCACTGGCGATCGTTTTGATGTAAAAATGGAAGCGCGCATCAACGGTGTGACGGTTTGCGAAGGCAATTACAAAACCGTTCACTGGACCTTTGCCCAACAAGTGGAGCGGGCATCTGAAAATGGCGTGACGTTAATGCCAGGTGACATCCTTGGTTCTGGCACCGTAGGGTGGGGCAGCTTAATCGAAAATAACTTTAATGTGCATCGTCCCCTTGAGCCAGGTGATGTAGTTGAACTGGAGATTGAAGGCATTGGTGTATTGAGAAACAAAATAGTTTAGCACATGAAGATTATAGATCTGTCGGTTACTATATCCGAAGACATTAAAGAGCCTTTGCCTACCAAGATTGTCTATGAAGATCACAAAGAAGGGGCGAAGAAGATGGGTAAGGCCCTCTTTCACGGACTTGAGAACGTCTTCATTGATGGAAATGGGCCGGCGGGCGAGTTTCTTACAGTTACCAGTCATTGCGGCACCCACGTCGATGCGCCCTATCACTATTACCCCACCTGCGGCGGCAATCCAGCCAGAACTATCGATGAATTGCCACTGGACTGGTTCTACCACGATGGCGTTGTGCTCGACTTTACGGATAAGCCCGACGGGTACATGTTTGAGCCGGAAGATCTCCAGGAAAAGCTCGCCGCCATTAACTACACGTTGAAGCCATTCGACATCGTATTGATTCGCTGCGATGCAGACAAACGGATTCATAACGAAGAGTACACAAAAATCCATGTCGGCGCCTCTGCAGCAGCAACCCACTGGCTTATCGATCAGGGTATCAAAGTAATGGGCACTGACGGATGGGGATGGGACATTCCGCTCCATATTCAAGCTGAAGATTATCGTGCAAACCCGCGGCCAGGCATAATTTGGCAGGCACATTACGTGGGTATCGAAAAAGAATATTGCCAGATAGAAAAGCTGGCGAATTTAGATCAATTGCCACCTTTTGGTTTTAAGGTGGCTTGTTTTCCCGCCAAAATCAAAGGTGGCAGTGGCGGATGGACGAGAGCGGTGGCCATCTTGGATCCTTAATGGAAGGAGTAATCCATGAAAAAACTCTTTACGTATGAAAACGGCATCGTCGCATTGATGGCGTTTACCTTTGGTGCACTGTTTTTTGACAGGCTCGCGCTCAACTTCCTGATTCCATTTGTGACGGAAGATTTGCTGTTGAACAACACGCAAATTGGTCTCTTGGCCGGTGGACTGTCGCTTGCCTGGGCTTTTTCGAGTTACTTCACAACGGCCTGGTCTGAAACGCGCAATAGAAACAAGCTGACTTTTGTTGCCGCTGTATTCGTTTTCTCTATTTGTTCGTTTGGTTCGGGTTTTGCCATTTCGTTTTTGACGTTGCTGATTGCTCGTGTTGTAATGGGGTTTGCTGAAGGGCCAGTTATTCCATTGGCGCAGACCTTCGTAGAACGTGAATCCACACCAAGCCGACTTGGGTTGAATGTCGGAATTTTACAGGCAGTTGGCTCTGCACTGTTTGGATCCATTTTGGCCCCCGTAATTCTAGTACAGATTGCAGAAAGTATGGGGTGGCGTACTGCATTCTTCATTGCGGGCGTTCCTGGTCTAATTCTGGGCCTAATTGCGTGGTACTATATCAAGCCGTCCACAGCTGAAAGTAAGGCGGAGCAAGCAAACACAACCCTTAATTTCAAAGAGTTGCTTCAGTATCACAACATGCGTTGGGGCATTCTCGCTGCATGTTGTGTGTTTGGATGGTGGTTCGCAACATTGCCTTTCATTGCCAACTATTTCGTGAACACACAGGGCATGTCTGCTGATCAGATGGGGATGACAATGGGATTGCTAGGTGTATCCGGCCTTCTATCTTCCATTCTTATCCCTGGGCTATCCGACAAACTTGGGCGGAAAAAAGCGTTGCTCACAGGTATAACCATTGGGTTGTTCTTCCCTTTTGCAGTCTTCTACCTAAATGGTTCAGCGCTGCATTTGCCGGCCATGTTCATTACTTACTTTATGATGGGGACCATCCCACTTGTGGCGGCAATAATTCCATCCGAAGCCGTACCCGATCATCTGAAAGCAAAAGCAATTGGACTTACAACTGCAATTGCTGAGGTCGTTGGAGGTGTTATCATTCCAGGAGTGGCCGGCGCGTTATCCGACCTGATTGCCCCATCTGCTTTCTTATGGGTTTCAGCTTCTCTGGCGTTGCTTGGTCTAGTTTGCGTTTCCCAATTAAAAGAAACACACGCTAAGATCTCACAGGACGTGGCAAGTGCCTAGCAGGTGAACCTCGCATCAGCGCTTCAAATGTTTTTTGGAAACCGTATGCTTTCCACCATCTCTTGGATGCTCGCTGGCGCCGGGGGAAAGAATCGGCCTACAATAAACGTTACGAGCAAGTTGAGCAGCAAGCCTACCAGTCCTATGCCTTGTGGTGAGATATCCATCCAATATCCGTGCTCATTTCCGCCGAGGAATTGGAAGTAGACGATATAGCCTACCGAGAATAATAACCCCACAACCATGCCGGCCACGGCCCCTTGCATGTTCGTCTTCTTTCGAAAAATGCCCAGTACGATGGCAGGAAAGAAGGTTGATGCAGCGATGCTAAAGGCTAATGCTACCGTTTCGATCACAAAGCCAGGTGGATTTATGCCGAAGTATATGCCAACCAGGATGGCAAACAATATGCAGACGCGTGCAGCCAGGAGTTCTTTCTTTTCAGAAAGCGTTGGCATAATGGAACGCTTAAGAAAATCATGTGAGATGGCAGTTGAGATAACCAGCAAAAGGCCGGCTGCTGTCGAAAGTGCTGCGGCCAATCCGCCGGCCGCCACCATCGCAATTACCCAGTTTGGCAACTGTGCCATTTCAGGACTTGCCAGGAAAACGATATCATTGTCGATAGTCAGCTCATTGGCGCTGCCGGCGATGTACTGAATCAGGCCATCCCCATTTATGTCGTTAAACGCAATGAGTCCGATGTTTTCCCAGGTTTTGAACCAGGTTGGCACATCAGCATACGCGATTCCGTTGAGTGTTTCGATGATATAGGTTCTGGAGAAGGCGCTGACTGCCGGTGTTGCCAATAGGACAATCGCCATAAAAAACACGGTCCAGGCGACCGACTTGCGCGCATCGCTCACCTTTGGGACGGTGAAGTACCGAATGATAATGTGTGGCATCCCGGCTGTACCAAGCATCAGCGTTGCGCCTATGCAGAACAGATCGATGGTTGGCTTATTGCCACTTGTAAATGCACTGAACCCCAACTCCCGGTTTAGATCATCCAGCTTGTCAAGCAAATAGATGCTATCGCCGGCAATTTTGTCACCCAATCCAAAAAAAGGAATGGCGTTGTTCGTTACCAGGATTGACATGAAAATGATGGGCACCAGGAATGCAAAGGCAAGGATGCAGTACTGGGCGACCTGTGTATAGGTAATGCCTTTCATCCCTCCCCAAACAGCATAGATCAGCACAATACCTGCTCCGATCAAAACACCGAGTTCGATAGATACCTCAAGAAAGCGCGAAAACACTACACCCACACCACGCATCTGACCAGATAGATAGGTAAGCGATACACAAAGCGCGCAGATGATGGCAATGCTGCGTGCAGTATTCGAATAGTACCTGTCGCCGATGAAATCGGGGATCGTGAACTTCCCAAATTTACGGAGATAAGGTGCGATCAAGATCCCCAACAATACAAAGCCACCCGGTGGACCGATCAAATATACAGCTGCATCATACCCCAAAATTGCAACAATTCCGGGCACTGAAATGAAGGTAGCTGCCGACATAAAGTCGGCGGCTGTGGCCATGCCGTTTACGAGGGGCGGGACGCCTTTGCCGGCAACATAAAACTCGCTTGTTGAGGAAGCTTTACTCAAGTAAGCGATGATCGCATATATCGCGAACGTCGTTCCAACAAAAATGAAGGTGAGTGTTTTTACATCCATGAGATTTTGATCATTCGTCTCCTAGCTGGTATTTCTCGTCGAGCTTGTTCATCAGTCGCATATACACAAAGAGAAGCACAACGAACACGATGATGCTGCCTTGCATCGCAAACCAGAATCCGAGTGGGAAGCCTGCAAATTTGAACTGATTAAGCAGGTCTGTTATCAACACAGAAAAACCCAGCCCAAACACAAACCAGATCGCCATCAGTATGATGATGTACTTCAGGTGGGTTTGCCAGTACGATTTTATCTGATTCATGTCTGAAGCTGATTGCAAGTTTTGAAGGTGGGTAGGTGTAGAAGCAACAGCATAATAATGCCGGATTTATTTAAACTTAAGCTGTGCCCTCAAGAAATGTTTAGTATTTCTCTAGCTTCTTTGGGCGTAGCTATGTCTTTTTGAAGCATATTCGCTAAATCAGCAGCGTTACGCACAAAATCCGCATTACTCTTTGCCAGCACGCCTTTACGAAGGTAGATATTATCCTCAAAACCTACGCGCACATTTCCTCCTAGCAACATCGCCATGGTAATCATGGTTAGCTGCGACTTGCCAACACCCAATACTGACCAGGGCACATTGACCGGCAGGCTCCTGTGCATGGCTAGCAAGTTTTCAGGCGTCGCCGGCACGCCCCAACGGATTCCCATGCAAAGCTGAAAATATGGCGGATCATCAAACAATCCCCTGGAGATCATATCCCTGGCCTGCTCGATGTGTCCAAGATCGAAAACCTCGATTTCTGGCTTCACACCATGCTCTCGCATGCGTTGTGCCGCAATCTCACCAAACTCTGGAGGGTTATGAAATGTAAACCGACTGAAGTTCACCGACCCAACGTCGAGCGAGGCTAGCTCAGGTTTTAAGGTGACCGGTTCGAGACGTCGTTCTGTAATATCATCTCCTGACAGATTTAGGCCACTCGTAGTCAAGTTCAACAAGATATTGCATTGGCTTCTGACTCGTTCCACTACTTCCTCAAAGAGGTCCTGCCGATGAGATGGTGCACCAGTTTCTGGGTCACGGACGTGGACGTGGGCGATGGCGGCGCCGGCTTCGCTGCAGGCTACCACCTCGTTTGCAATTTCTTCGGGGGTGTACGGCACCGCCGGGTTCATTTCTTTGGTTGGATTAGAACCGCATATCGCTGCCGTGATAATTACCTTTGCCATCACATTTTATTCGTTGTTTAATGACTCAGCGTTTAATCGCTCAGCTTCAGCGAGCACCCGATTGATTAGTGTCTCGCTGGCGCCCAGGTAAGCAGACTCATCTTTTAAGTTTTCCCAGTCAACTTCTGCGTTGGTCATTGCTGCAAGCTCATCCATGAGGTGGGTATGTGAATCGAGGGCCTTGTGCACGGCGCGCGTGACCAGACTTTTAGCTTCCTCTGCGCTCATATGCGCACGCAATTTGTACGCGGCTGCTTCTGCGAGCATTATGCCACGGGTTTGTTTTACATTTTGGCGCATGCGTATGCCGTTAACTTGCAAGTGCTCAGTCAGGTAGAGCGATTTATTTATTGCAGTTGCTGTCAGCGCAACCATCTGCGGGAGGTTGAGCCATTCCATCTGCATCGCGTGCGTCCCGCGTTCGTGCTCGTGGATGAGTGTGTTGTGCATGGCTGAAAGTAATGCCGCATTTGACCGTGCGGCGGCAATCACCAGTTCACTGACTACCGGATTGCGTTTTTGAGGCATCGTGCTCGATGAGCCCCTTGTTGTATCCGACGTTTCGTGGAGTTCGCTTACTTCGTTTTGTGCCAGTAAAATGATATCCTGCGCCATTTTTGCAAGACTGCCGCTGACCATCGAAAGCCAGCCGGCAAACTCTACGAGGCCATCGCGCTGGGTGTGCCAGGGCATGGGAGGTTCGTACAGGCTGAGCCTTGCTGCCAGATGTTTTAATACCTCCAGGCCATCGGGACCTGTAGCGGCAAGCGTGCCGGCGGCTCCACCATACTGCGCGACAAATACCCGAGGGGCATAGTCGCGCAGTCGCTGGACATGCCGGATGATCGGCATCAGCCAATTGGCTGCTTTAAGGCCAAATGTAATCGGCAATGCTTGTTGCCCGTGGGTCCGCCCAACCATTAATGTGTTCCGGTGTTCGTTGAGTAAACCGACCAGGTTCTGGATTATCTGCTTCAGTTTCTCCTCCAGTGTGCAGGCAGCATCACGCAGTTGCAGCACACAAGCTGTGTCCATAATATCCTGCGTAGTTGCGCCCCAGTGCACGTATTGTGCAGCCTCCTCACTCATGGCAGTGCGTAATTGTCGAACAAGCTCCTTAACAGGAAAGCCGGCGCGCTCCGTCTTCTGTTGAAGCTGCGCCAGATCGAGTGCTACACGTTCGCGCAAGTTGCCAATTTCCAGTGCTGCATCCGCAGGTATCAAGCCCAACGTACCCTGTACTTCTGCAAGTACGCACTCAATTTCGACCATAAATTTGAGGAACTGCTCATCCGAAAATAGCTGGATGATATGTTCATCGCTGAAGAGCCGGCCGAAGAGTTGGGAATCGGTTGGGGAGAATGCCATAGCGATCGCTTATGCAGCAAAGATATACATCAAAGAAAGCTTATACATCAAAGAACACGGTCTCGTCTGTACCCTGGAGTCTGATGTTGTGTTGGTAATGGGGCCGGCCTACTGTCTGCGCGAGGGTTGCAAGCAGCGTATTGCGCCGTGCAGGATCCAGCGATGACAGCACAGCATCTTCTGCATTGGCTGGTTCATCATCAAAATAAATGCGCGTGACGGCATGAATCAGCATACCCCGTGCAAACACCCTGACATTGATGTAGGGCGCCGGCCCCGTAGCTTCATTTACACCTGGCTTGATGGTTTCAAAGTGATAGCGCCCGGCCGCGTCGGTGGCAGCTCGACCAAAGCCTTTGAAATTGGGGTCAGCGGCGTTGCGCTTCGGGTCGGAGGGATGGTTGTAGACGCCCTGGCTGTCGGCTTGCCAGATTTCAAGGAACGCGTCGGGAACGGGCTCGCCATCGCCATCGGTAACGATTCCTGTGAGGGTAATGCGGGAGCCGGCAGTTTGCGCATTGACCAGGATATTTTGCCCTGCTTCAATCAATGCATAGTGGAAGAAGGGGCCGACGGTTTGGCTGCCGGTCTGTATGTGATGCTCTGGTGTCATAAGAATGCCTATTCAAAAGGGGTTTGAGATGCGCCGGCCAGTACAATGTCGAATCTGTAGCCGAGTGCCCAGAGGGGCTTTGTGACGCTGTGGTCGTAGCTTGCAATCAGGCGTTGCCGGCCTTTTTCGGTGGGCACGCCGTTGTAAATCGGGTCTAATGGAAGGAGCGGATCACCTGGGAAATACATCTGGGTGACCATACGCTGCAAAAAGCTGTTGCCAAATACGGAGAAGTGAATATGTGCCGGCCGCCACGCATTTGCATGATTCTTCCACGGATAAGCGCCCGGTCTGATGGACGTAAAGGTGTATTCACCCATTTCGTTGGTCATCACCCGGCCGGCGCCTGTAAAGTTGGGATCCAGTGGTGCGTCGTGGAGGTCGAGTTTGTGGATGTATCGACCGCAAGCATTGGCCTGCCACACCTCGAGCAACGCATTCCGAACAGGGCGTCCCTGCCCGTCGAGCACCCGCCCGGTTACGATAATGCGCTCCCCAATCGCTTCTCCATTAACCACCGCGTTGCGCGTTAAATCACTGTCGATGGGCTTTACTGTAGTCTCGCCGTATACGGGACCGGTTAATTCGGAAAGCGAATGCACAAGCGGCACCAGCGGCTGTCCCGGTGCGCGCTTCACGGTTGATTTATAAGGGGGATGAAGGTAAGGCGGTTGCACGCCCCAGTCCAGCCGGCCTTCCCCAGGTTTATTGTCACTCATAATATCTCTCTATAGATTAATCCCAATACTCCAAACTCCTCACTCCAAACTCCTCACTCCAAACTCCTCCTTCGCTGCCCGAAACCCCGCATTTGCAGCCGGGACGCCGGCATAAACCGCAACCTGCAACAATGCCTCCCTGATCTCTTCTGGTGTAACTCCCGTGTTTTTTGTAGCGCGTATATGCATTTTCAATTCCTCTTCCTGTCCAAGCGCAGCCAGCAGGGCAATTGTGATCAGGTGGCGCGTTTTGCGGTCAATGGTTTCGCCTGTCCACACGCTTCCCCACGCAAACTCCGTGATTAACCGCTGAAAAGCAGCATCAAAGTCTGTTTTGTTGGCTTCGGCGCGATCGACATGATCATTGCCCAGCACCTGCCGGCGGACTTTCATTCCGTCGTTGAACTTCGAGTCACTCATGGGCACGATTGATTTAGCGTTTGTAGGAAGGTTAATAGCAAAGACGCAAAACGCGCGGGTTGTTCGATGCAAGGTAGGTGTCCGGCATCCGGAATGATTTCGAATCGTGCGTGCTGCATGGCATCCGATAGCGCCTCGCATACGGCTGGCGTTGTTGCCAGGTCATCTTCGCCGCAGAGGACCAGCGTGGGTTGGGGGATGTCTGCAACAACGCCAGTGAGGTCGGCGTCGCGAATTGCCTCACACGATCCCGTGTAGCCGGCGAGTGGTGTTCTCACCAGCATATTCCGAAATATGTTGAATGCCGCGGGAAACTGCTGCTTGAAATCTGGGGCAAACCAGCGGCTCAAAATAGCATCCACCAGGTAAGGCATCCCGTGTGCCCGCAGGGTTTGGATGCGTACATTCCAGCCCGCAGCGGAGCCAATCTTTGGGGCGGTGTCACATAACACCAGTGCCTTTACTTTTTCCGGGTGGCGTGTGGTGTAATCCATGGCAATCATGCCGCCAATGGAAATGCCTGCAAGGATGACTTCATCAAATCCAAGAGCCTTAATCAGGCCGGCAAGGTCATCGGTATGATCGCGTAATGCGTAGGGGGGAGATGGGCAATCCGATAAGCCGTGGCCGCGCTTATCGTAGCGCAAAAGTTGGTGTGAGGCCGCGATTGGGCTTTGGTTGAGCGATCTAATTACAGCATCCCAAATCCGGAGGTCGGAGCCAAGTGAGTTGATGAAAATAATCGGGGTGCAGTTTTTTTCATTAACTGTTCCGCCATCTACCGTACCGTTCAACGTGACGCCATTAATCTGTAGATATACGTTATCGCTCATAGATGCATCCTGATTGTCCATACGCCCTAATCAAATGGCTCAAAAGGCAGTCCCACATAATTCTCTGCAATGGTTGCTCGCCCTGCCGGCGAACCCGTAAAGTAGTCGAGTTCTGCCAGTTGCAGTCGGTGATTGATAGGGTCCTCATCGAACTTGTGCAGCATGGAAGTAAACCACCAGGAAAACCGGATGGCTTTCCATACGCGTCGTAAGCAAGTTTCAGAATATCGGTCAATCAGATCTGTGCGCTTTTCCTTGTAAAAGGCAATGAGCGCGCGGGATAGATAGTAGATATCAGATGCTGCGAGGTTTAAACCTTTTGCTCCTGTAGGTGGGACGATATGCGCTGCATCGCCGGCTAGAAACAGGTTGCCAAAGCGCATAGGTTCAGCAACGAAGCTCCGAAGCATGGCAATGCTCATCTCCAATCTCGATCCTGTTGTGACGCGTTCTGCCGCTTCTTTTGGAAGTCGACGCCGCAGTTCATCCCAGAAAGCATCGTCGGTCCAGTTTTCTACGCGATCATCGAGTTTACATTGGATATAGTATCTACTACGCGTGTGTGAACGCATGCTACATAGTGCAAATCCTCGTGCGTGATTCACATAAATCAACTCCTCGTCTGCTGGAGGCACTTCTGCCAGAAGGCCTAACCAGCCGAAAGGATATACTTTTTCGAGCCTACTTATCTTGGCACGATCAACGCAGCGGCGAGAGATCCCGCGAAAGCCGTCGCAGCCGGCTACAAAATCACATTGAAGTTCGTGTTGTTTGCCGTGCTGTTCATAAACAATCACGGGATTGCCAGATTCGAAATCGCGCACGTAAAGGGCCGGCGATTCAAACAGAATGGTGTTGCCGGCATCCAAATGGGCCTTGATGAGGTTGCGTGTCATCTCCGTCTGCCCGTAGATCATCACGGACTTTCCATCTTCATTTTCTGACAGGTCTATGCGTTCCTGCCGGCCATCGAACGCAAGTGAAAACCCTGCATGAGCAATCCCTTTGCGATCCATCTCCTCATTGACACCAATCTGTCGGAGCATATCCACAGTGCCCTGTTCTAGCACACCGGCCCTGATCCTGCCTTCTACATGTGTGCGGCTTTGACGCTCCAATACAATTGACTCAATCCCTTCTTTTGCCAGCGTGTGTGCAAGCAAAAGGCCGGCTGGTCCCGATCCAATAATGCCGACTTGTGTTTTCATCGATGCTGCTAAACCCAATCGATTGCTTATTGAGTCATGGTATATGGAATATCCAATCAAAAAGACAGAAGTGTGATATCAATTTTTCTGTATTAAGTGACAATTTCAATCAATGCCTGGATAATTTTGATCAAAACCGAGCAATCGGTTAGTATTATGAGTGGCGGCCATAACAACAATTGAATTTTGACCTAAATGTTGGCGGTCTCCTTCCCATTCTGAACGATATTCGTTTGTCGATTATCTCGTAATGAGCAGGTCACCGGTTCAAGTCCGGTCGTTGGCTCTGGTCTAACATGGAAGCCGCTGGTGGCTGCTTTGTAGCTTTAGCTACTCATCAATCACCGCGACTGCGCAGCCAGCCACTCCATGATCGTCACAGCCCTCCCGTCTACCTTTACCAGGCTACCATCATAATCCGTCCGCGCGACGTTGGCATGGCCGTAGATCCAGCTCAGGTGGCCGTTGTAATGGAAGTCGTCGCCACCAAAAAAGCCGGTGATGTCTACCACGTGGTCGTAGTAGGAGAAGTGCACGTCGGATGCGCCGGCGGCTTTCAATCTTTTGTAAACCGGTACCACTGTTTGCTCTGGATCGGTAACCGTGTCATCTTTTGAGTGGATGAACCACATCGGGATGTCTTTAATCCGCTCTAGCTGTGCATCCGTCAGGTATGCACTCGAAAAGGCTAGGGCGCTTGGGAATGCAGCTGCATAGAAGTCGGGATACTCGATTAACAATTTAATGGTCATGTAGCCGCCATTGGAGCAGCCGCCTACATAAATCCGATCTCGATCTATGGTCGGGTTTTCGGCGATGTACGCTTCAATCAGGTTTTGGAGCGCCTCGAAATACATATCATCAACCTCGCCCCAGGTTGTGCCCTGGCCGCTGTCCATCCAGCGGGTTGGGGTTTGCGGGACAAGCACAAAAGCGCCGCCCATAATCGCCTGGATTTCGTCGGATGCATAGTTTGCTGCGCGGTTGGCTGCCAGGGGAATGGACGGATCCGTGCCGCCTTCGCCGCCGCCGTGCAGCCAAATCAGGAGGGGAGATTTTTCGTTGTTGGTTTCGGGGCTGTATGCGGCGTAGGTAAGGGCAATACCGCTATCATCTGAAAACGCACCCGAAAGATCAAAACGATCAATAATGGGCATGATGCGATTAACTTCCCTGTCCCAGATTGATCCGCTCGTTTCATCCCTGATGGTCATTTTATAGTCGACCCAGGCATTGCCGGGGCAGCCTTTTGCCTGTGAGTACTGCATGGGTGATCCGATGGGTAGATTGGGCGCTACGGCTAACACGAGCGTGACATGATTCCCTTCGGTTAACCGGTTGCCGGCTGCATCTGATACATACCCGGTGATCACGCGCCGGCTACCCAGCCGCTGACTGGCAGGGATGTTTTCGCAATCTGACGACCGTTGTACCAGGACCTCGTAATTGCGCCAGTTTACTGTTGTGACCGGTTTGTCCAGCGATAGCATGACTTTGCTCACAGCCGGCCCCCAGTCGTAGCCCTCGATTACAATTCCATATTCGCCATCCGTAGATATCGAGGCAAAAGCAGGACTGCTCAACACTGTGAATAGCAAGGTAATGCAGAAGAGGAGGGACTTTTTCATGGTGCAGTACAGGCAGTTTGATGGGTGGCGTTTGCTGAAAATAGCCAATGCAATCTTAACATAGAAGCGAAGAATCTTAACCTTATCCTGTATTCGTATTATTGATTTGCTGATTTAATAAAGTTATTCTAAATCAGACACTGGAGTCTAAACGTATTTTGGGTCGTGTAGACAATCAACTTGAGAAGACTGTTTTTGCCCATATTGCATATATCTTCGTTCTTTTCCTCACACAGCTTGTCCTGAACTGGATTCAGGAATGCGCTGCATCACGCTGCAAAAAACGCCTTGATATATCCTATATGCTTCAAAAACATTGATTTCCCTGCTAATTGTCTGCATAACCTGGGGTGCTAAATAATTTCAAGGCTCTCATGTGAGACGCTTTTCCCATCTCTTGGCGCTTCTTAAACGCCCTCTATGTACATCGGGGGCCACCCACTGTTTAATTAGTTAAATGGAATCATGAACTGGAACACGTTAACCAACATCCTTTGCCTGCTGGTAGCAATTACGCTCACGGCGTGTGCGGGCAACAAAACGCCCGAACAGGCAAACGCTGAATCAGACGCGGCTCGCGCTGAATTGGCGCAGCGTGCCGGCGCACCACTTTTTGATGGCATGGGTACATACCATCGCACCGTTACGGTAAACGATCCGGATGCCCAGCGGTATTTTGATCAGGGACTTGTTATCGATTTTGCGTTTAACCACGCTGAGTCCGTCCGTTCGTTTAAAGCCGCGCAAACCCTCGACTCGCTCTGTGCCATGTGCTACTGGGGCGAAGCCCTTGCGCTGGGGCCCAACATCAATGTAACCAGCAATGGTAAAGTGGTGATGACCCCTGCGTCGCGTACTGCAGCGTATGCGGCTATACAGAAGGCTGTAGCGTTGAAGGAGCACGCTTCTGAAAAAGAAGGAGACTTTATTGATGCATTAGCAACGAGGTACAACGGAGATCCTGAATCACCGCGGGAGGCCCTGGATCTGGCGTATGTAGATGCGATGCGTGCCCTGTATGAAAAATACCCGGATGATGACGAAGCGGCAACCTTGTTTGCTGAGTCGATGATGAACACGATGCCGTGGGATTACTGGGTGGACCCTGATAATCCGAAGCCGCTTACGGTTGAGGTAATCGATGCGCTAGAGACGGTATTGGAACGCACGCCGGATCACCCGCTGGCAATCCATCTGTACATCCACGCTGTTGAAGCCTCATCTACGCCGGAACGCGCTGAAGCACCGGCAGATCGGTTGGTAGATCTTGTACCCGGCGCCGGCCACCTGGTGCATATGCCATCCCATATTTACTGGCGTGTAGGGCGTTACGCCGATGCCTCAAAGGTAAACGAAATGGCTGCTGCCGTAGACGAAGCCTACATCGAAGCCTGTAACGCGCAAGGCTTCTATCCTGCGGCGTACTACCCCCACAACATCCATTTTTTGTGGGCGGCGTCGAGCATGGAAGGGCGGAGCGCTGTTGCCATCGAGGCTGCGCGTAAAGTGGCGGCCAATGTGCAAATTGAAATGATTGAAGAATTTCCGGGTGTTGAGTTCTTTCATACCATCCCGTTGTTGGCCCTTACGCAGTTTGGGCAATGGGATGATGTACTGGCTGAGCCGGCGCCACCGGAGCATTTTGAGTTCTCAACCGCCATCTGGCATTACGTTCGGGCCACCGCTTATGCGCGTAAAGGGGAACTGGACAACGCTCGTGCTGAGCACGCCAAACTCACTCCGCTCCGCGAAGCAGCTGATGTCAAACATCTGGATACCATTTACTATCCGGCTACCTCATTGCTGACCATTGCTGACGCATTGGTGCAGGGCGAAATTGCGATGGCTGAAGACGACATGGACACAGCCATTACACATTTCAGAACGGCTGTTGCAACGCAGGATGAACTGCCTTACACCGAACCGCCATTCTGGTATTACCCAACGCGGCACACGCTTGGTAAAGCATTGCTTGCTGTAAATGATGCAGCCGGCGCAGAGGAGGTATACGAAGCCGACCTGGAGCAATACCCGCGCAATGGCTGGGCAATGTTTGGGTTGATTCAGGCGCTTGAAGCACAGGGCAAAGACGCCAGCGACGTGCAGCAGCGCTTTGACAATGTCTGGGCGCAAGCTGATGTCACCCTGACTGCATCGCGCTTCTAGGAAGCAGGGTTTTTGTGGAAGAAATATGCTGAAAAGCCCGTCCTGGCAACGACCGGGATGGGCTTTCTGCTTTCAAATGTCGACTAAGGACTTCTTGGGTCAGTTGGTGTCACTGACATTCAAAATGATGCGCCGGTAGGATGTCAGACTGGGTGTGCCGGTATCTTTGACGGCGAGAATAACATGCGTCTCGCCGGCGCGATTGGGCAGGAGCGTAGCCTGAACATTGTTTGGCTCTGTGACGGAAACCCGGGGGCCAAAGTAAACAAATTCTTCTCGCCCTTCTTCCCCTTCAAACTGCGCTGCAGGACGGTTCGCGATATTCGATTGTGCTTCTGCATACATGAACCAATGGTACGTGACTGCATCGCCGTCCGGATCCATCGTGCCGGCAGCGTCAACAACTATCGGTTCGCCAACCGTTGCGTCAATTCGGATGGGTGCTTTTCCTGCTTGTCCATTTACGATAACCACAGGATTGTGGTTGGCATCTTCAAACGGCTCGATGGTCCAGGCCATGCGTGCGGCAAAGTCGTGTTGGAACGCTTCGCGCCAGCGCCAGATGGTTGCGTGGTCGGTGGCGTAGGTTTTTCCATCAACGCCTACAACCCGATCTTTTGAGTTTACAGATCCGGGATAAGAGTCGCCCCCTTGCGTCCAGAGCGGGCTGGATTCTCCATAATACGTCCGATACACATACCGGCCACCCCAGCCGCCCCAATTGGGATGCTGATGGCTGGCTAACCCGTTTGGAATGAGATTCAAGAATGATGGCGTATCGCCTTCCATGATAAACAGGTACCAGGGATACGCTTTGCCCAACGGCCCTTTGCTGCGGATGTGTTCATCGAGCCACGCGTTGGTGACCGTGGTGTAGTCAGCGCCGGGCGCATTGTCATAATACACGTCGCCGGCGATGCCCGTCCAGGTTGCCAGGGCGTACTGGGCGCCATCGGGGGAGGAAGGGCAGACGATGTAGAAGAGATCAGGGAAGTTGTTGCGGATCCATGGGCCGGCGTCGTCCTGGTCGGAAATCGAATACACCCGAAGTTTGGCAACCAGCTCCTCCACTTCATCTGCTGACCGCGTTTCGCGCACGTGCCAGAGCGCCTGGGCCAGGGTATTGGCACCACCCCAAACCGTTACCCAAAGCGGACGGGTATCATCCCGGTCTGCCGCCGCGATTAGCCGGCGCGCACCTTCGGATAGCTTGTCTTCACCTACGGCTGCCATCCCATAGGCCGACTGACCGGATGATACCATCTCACGCAACACCTCTGCTGAAGGAAAGCCGGCGGCGTGTTTGTTCAGGTTTTCCTGTACTTCAGCATAGCCGTTGATGACACGATGCATAATCTCCGGCGAGACGATGTCCCGTTGCCAGGTAGAGGTGGTCGCAACGAGCCCCTCGATATCAAATTCGTTGGCGTACACGAGGAAGCGCGTGAGCGACATCTGATCATCGGGTTCGTTGCCGATATCGCTGAGCACAAACACGCGCGGCTTGCCATCGTATTCGTCGATCATTTCAGCCGGCGAAGGTTGAGCGTGGGAGAGGAGAGGGAAGAGGATCAGCAAGGACAAGACAGATCGAAAGGCGGGGTGCATAGCAGTGGTAAGTCTGGTTTTCGACACATCGTGGAATGGGCAAAATAGAACACGGACAGCTTATTTACTCGAAGTGAGCACCCGGTGAGCATTCCTGAACACAAACCACGTCTTATGTTTTTGGAGGCTCTTTGGTGAATTGGGTGCAAATGCTTGTCTCAGGGGCAAGAGAAGCCGGATTCCACGAAGCAGCCTGGGATGGCCGCGATGCATCTGGTCAGTCGGTGGCTTCGGGTACGTATGTGTACCGCCTGACAGCTGGGCCGGTGCGCGTGTCGCGGACAATGGTGTTGTTGAAGTAGGATGGTAGACACACCCCGACCGTGATGAATCACGGTCGACCCTCTCGAGAGGGTACGTGATAATTATTGAATGTACATCGCCTCAAAAAGAAGGCCGCCGGCAAGTTGTGCTGCCGGTGGTCTTTCTTTATCAAAGCCGGGATCATTGTTTGAACCGCGAAGCGATGACGCTACGGTCCTTTTTGATCAAGGTGTAGAGGATTTCGGGATCACTCGGGTCCCAGGCTATGCCCTGACCTTCTGCAGCAACAGGGACGATGGCCACCAGTTCGAGGATAGTGCCGGCTTCGGGAAGCTTCAGGACATAGACTTCCGGTGCATCATGCCCTGTGGCATACAGGTAACCCTTCGGGCCAAACGCTGCGCCCGAGTTTGAGCGGTCGAGGAAGCGATCAATCACGGCTTGCGGGAAGGTGTAGCCACCAACGCGGCGCCATTGCGCGTCAAATACTACAATGTTGGTCCATGCCGGCCCTTTACCCGGTACACCACCGCGGCCTTCATAGTTTGCGAAGCCGACCCACCAGTTGCCGTCTTTTCGGTCAATCCAGGTTGCTGACCCATAGCCAATGCCAAAGCTGTGCGAACCAATGTGCTGCAACGTTTCCGGATCGAACATTTCGATGCTGCTGGCCATGGGGATGACCGGGTAATTCGAATGCGCAGCAAAAAGCGTATCATTCAGTACAATACCGCTGTTCAGATGAATGAATGGTTTGTATTCTTCACCTTCCCACCGCATCACCAATTCGCCAGTCGTTTTGTGGTGTTTGCTGATTGAATAATTACTGATGACATACACGTGCGCCGCGTCCACGGCTGGCGCCTGGCGGGCATCTTGCGACTGGAATCGATAGAGCTCCTCAAATGCATGGTCTTGCGCGTGGGCAGGGGTAATGAGGAAGATGACAAGCAAAAAGAAAATCTGGCGCATGGCAGGGGGAATTCGGGAAGACATAAAACAGGCCGGCAAGGTGTCAAGTCCCTGCCGGCCTGTTGATAACAATCAGATCCTAGAAATTGTACTTGATCGCAAGCGTGGTCCAGAAGCTATACGATTCTTTTTCATGCAATCTGCTGATCGATTCACTTGGGTCGTGCTCGTATTCGCTGTTGGCCTGGTTTGTCAGGTTGTTGAGCGCAAGTACGACGGACAAGTTTTGCCGGGGAAAGGCGTAGGCCAGCGAGGCATCAAGATGGAAGGTCTCGTCCAGCCAGATGTCTATTTCATCTTCAAACTTGTTAAAGATGGAAGAGCGATAAACACCTGCCAGTACGGCGGTAAGCCGGCTGTTGTCGTATGTCAAAGACAAGTTGCCTACATGTCTTGGGCTGTTCAGCAAAGGCAAATCATCGAGGTTGAACGTGGAAGGCGTAAAACCAAGATCTCCGTACAGGTTGTCGCCTTCCGAGGTGGTAAACGTATAGTTGGCATTTACGCGGAAGGGTGCAAGGGCGGCGACATTCAGCGCTGCAAGGCTTTGCTGGAACGCAATTTCTATCCCGAATAGGTCTGCTTTGCCGGCATTACGGAGCTGGCGTACCTGCGCCGTCTGACCTTCAAAGGGCTCGCTGAAGACCGTGGATACAATGACATCATCCAGCAGTTTGGCAAACACGCCGAAGCTGAAGAGGCCGAGTCGGTTGGTATACCACTCGCCCATCAAATCAAAGCTACGTGCGAGGGTTGGGTCCAAATCCGGATTGCCTCTTCTGATAAAGATGTCGTCGTCGTCGCCGCTGGAGACATCTTCAAACGGAAGCAGCGTTGTGTATTCAGGCCGGCTAAGTCCAGTCGAAAAAGCTGCTCTTAATTGGAGACCACTTTCGAATCGGTACGTCAGGTGAGCTGATGGTAGCACGGTTGTGTAGTCACCTGCGTCATCAAGTTGTTCATCGACATCCAGGCCGGCGTATTCGTGGCTGGTGTTTTCAACCCGAACCCCGATCAGCGAGGTGAGTTGTGGCGTCAGTTGTGCGGTATTCATCAGGTAGCCGGCGACAATCTGCTCTTCACCATTGTACCCTTCATCGTCTTCAATGGGCTGTTCAAACCCAAGCGCCCTGAAGTCACTATCAGTCCAGCGAATATCGGGGAATCCAAAGGAGCCGTCGCCAATCGTTGCAATCGACGTTGATGTGGCGTCCACCACACCACCGCGGGCTTCGCTGCTCCGAACCCTGCGATCCTGGTTTGAAAATTTACCACCAACTTTGAACGACACACGCTCCGATGCATCGAGGGGAATGGTTAGATCCAATTTGGCAAGCGATGTGAATTCTCGAACGTTACGCGGATCAAATTCGACCCGGTTAAACGCAAGGGGATCAGGCGCATTGAGTGCAGTTGTGGTTTGTAAACCATCTGCAAAAACGAGACGCTGGGTATCTGCAATACCGAGGAGTTCTGGCACATCGTCGCGCCGATACCTGAATTCTGTCCTGTCTGGCAGGTCTTCTTCAGCGCGTGCATAGGCGCCGGTATAGTTCAGTTGAATGCCTTTGCCAAATCGATGGGTACCACTGAGCCGTGTGAAGAACTGATCCTGATCTTCAATACGGTTACGCGTACGCCGTTCTTCACGTCCATTATTGAACTGGTAGCGGGCCTGCCGGCGGATTTCATCGTCGCGATACCTGTTCAGGTTGAAGAGGAAGTCGATACGGTTATCCGCGTCGAACTTGTAGTCAGCCGAAGCGACGGCGCCATAGCGAATCCGGCTTACGTCGTAATCCGTGATGCGGTGGCGCCAGTTTACTCCGTCTTCATATCGCCAAGATTTGAAGAGGGAGCCGCGGTCGGTGTTGTTATAGGAGCCAGCTAGCAATACACCGAGCTTGTTGCCCGAAAAACGCCGACTGGCCAGTGCAGATACAGCCTCGATGCCGCGTCCCTGTATATCGCGGATTTCTGACGCCTGGTCATTGATGCCGGCGCCCACCAGCAGACTTGCTTCCGGGCGCTCACCAGCGCGTTTCATCTGGAAGTCAACCGAGCCGCCCAGTGCATCGCCATCCATATCGGGCGTGAGTGCTTTGGTGACCACGACCCGTTCCACGAGGTTGGATTGGATAAGATCGAGACCTACAGAGCGGCCGGCATCGGGCTCCATGGCCGGCATCCGAATGCCATCTACGGTGAGGGCATTGTATTGCTCGGGGATGCCACGAATCTGGACAAATTCACCCTCACCCTGGTCTCGCGTAATCGAGATCGCAGGGATACGCTGAACCGTTTCAGCAAGGCTTACATCGGGGAAAATACCAAATTGTTCAGAGGCAACCACGTTGCGCAAATTTGGTGCGTTGCGCTGATCATTCAAGGCTTTGGCCTGGCCACGAGTCAACGTGCCGTAGACTACAACGCCTTCGGTTTCCAGGGCAAATTGTTGTAGTGTTACACTGAGCGGTTCATTTTGGGGAACTTGAACATCGAGCGTATTGCTTTCATATCCGATGAAAGATACCTGCAGCGTGTAGGTGCCGGCTTCGAGTCCCGAAATACGGAATTCACCGTCGAGGTTGGTTACGTTGCCGGTATTCAGGGTGTTGATGATGGCATTGGCGCCGGGGAGTGGCCTGCCGGCATCGTCAAGCACAACGCCTCGGAGGTCATAGGTTTGGGCGTTTGCTTGGGGAAGCGAAATAAGCACCAAAAAGAAGCTCAGCAGGAGTGATTTGCTGGCGAAGGTGATGTTGTCTAGCTTTTTCATACCATTGGGGGAAGGTGGGTTGTCGTTACCTTAAATGGTATGGCGAGCGTGTTACCGGGGGAGCATGAGGCAGTCATCATATCTTTATGAAATGGTTGGCTGCGCATAAAGCCAGTGCTTCTGTAGCGTTAAGGCAGTTTAAGCGCTTTGTTAAGAACCATTTTCAAAAAGCTAAAACATTAAAAAAGCCCCTGAACGAAGTACGCACAGGGGCTCTGGGGAATTAGGGCGTGTCAGGCCGGCTTGATCCCAAACGTAAGCGTCCCAACATATCCGCCTTCTACCTCGGTGATTTCGGCCATGGGGCCTTTATCAGCACGCCTGAAAATGCCGTCTTTGGCATTCATCGTGCGCTTACCTGATTTTGCGCTGTACTCATCAGCAGCGTAAACCGCCTCGTTTACCTCTTCAGGGAAGTAAATCTGGCTGGTAAACACGTCGTTGTTATCCAGGTACACCTTGACATGAATATGCGTGGCTCGGCCAGGGTACCAGCCTGGGTAGATGGTTTTGAACGCTACCTCGCCGTTCGCGTCGGTTACCTGGGCACCCCGCAGGTACGTTTCTTCGTTGTTGGGCTCCTGGTGGAAACGCGGGCGGTCTTTGTTTTCCGGTTTTGAGCGATCCATGGGGCGTCCGCGTTGCTCCTTGAACTCGCCGTCTTTGGTATAGACGGTTTCATAACCTGAATAAATACCGCCGGCATCGCAACTCCAGATATCAACCACTGCATCGCGCACGGGCTCGCAGGCCTCATCCACAACTTTGAGCTTCAGATCCAGGATAGTGCCTGGCCGGCCCTCCGTGATATCCTGGCGGATCATCTTGGTGTCGAAGTAGAACGGACCTTCCGTTTGTTGCGGCGTTACGGTGCAGGAGGGTAACGCAGAAGGGGAGATGGCAGCAACTTGTTTTTCTCGCAGGGCGAGTGGTGCAAGGGCTGCACCAGCGCCGGCTGCACCAATACCCAGTACAACTTGTCTACGTGTTAGCTTTTTCATGGACTAGTATACGATATAAGGGAGTGTGACATGTTAAATCACAGCATTTACTCGGGAATGGTTCACGCCGCAGCTGTTTCTTTTTCTGCTTTTGATTTAGCCATCATGGCATCAAGGCTGTATTTGCCGGGGCCGAGTGGGAGCAGACCCAATAAGACAAACATGTTTTTGAATGCATGCGCCGGCGTACCTTCTCCCGAAATAGCATGCCGTAACGTAGCAACCAGCATGGTGCCGGCCAGCAAGGCTACGATAGGCCGGTAGAACAGGCCGGCTGCAATCATTACGCCGCCAACTGATTCTGCAAAGGCTGCTAGAAATCCAAAAAAGGTGTGGCCGAAGCCGATCCCAAACATTTCCAACGTGCTGCCTAATCCAGCCCAGCTTTCAGGTCCACCCATGAGCTTGCCCCAGCCGTGGAAGAATAAGAAGCCAAGGCCAAAGCCGAGTCTGAAAATGAGCAGGCCATGGTCGCGATACTTGTAGAGGTTGTCCCAAATCATGGTGGTAGGGGATTGGTGAGTTAATAAAAAAACCGCCGGCTGTAGGGGAGGCCGGCGGTTTAATATACCGATTTATGCGTTCTTTCGTGTTCTCGGGTTTACGGGATCCAGTATCACCCCACAACACTCCTCACTCTTCTCTCCTCACTCCAAACTCCTAATACTTCACCGAGCACCCGTAGGGACGCGAGGTAGACACAGAAACTTCCTGGCCACTCATGGCTTCAGCCAGTGCCGCGCGTACGTAGTTGTTGGCCGTTTTGGTTTCATTTTCGCGTGCGCGTGGTTTGTCGTCGATGCCCCCTTTATAAATCAGCGTGCCTTCCGGATTGATAATGTACATATGCGGCGTTGTTTTGGCGCCGTACAGGCGACCTACGTCACCATCGGGGTCGAGCAGGATCGCAGTTTGCTGGCCGCCAAATTTTTCGTTCTGCATGTTCATGTCAGCTGCCTCGTAGTAGCCCTGCTTACCCGGGGCAGAGGATACAATGGAGAGCCAAACCACATCTTGATCGATCAGTTCTTGCTGTAGTTCTGGCATATTGCCTGAGTTGTAGTGGCGCTTCACGTATGGGCAGCCGAAATTCAGCCATTCAAGTACTACAAACTTCCCTTCAAAGTCTGAAAGCGCGTACGACTCCGTATCGGTGCCAGGGAGGGTAAAGCCTGGGGCAGCCTGGCCAACAACTGCGTCGTCAGCAGCTAATGCCGTTGAATCATTGAGGCGGGGCATGATGAAGCCGGTAAAGAGGACGGCCACCATGACAAACAGTGCAATAGGTAATATCTGAGCGTTGGATTTCATGTTGGTCTTTTATGTTGATTAATTGGTTGGTCTGCAGTGTTAGCTTTTCAGCGAAGTATGAACAATTAGATTTCAGCGTTGTGCTTGAGTCTACAAGGCAAATTAGTTGCTTGAGGCAAAAAACTTTCAACCTTTAACTTGCAACCTGCAACAGCAAACACATAAATCTTGGAAGATTTATGTGTTTGCATTTAGTCAGATTCGTTAGTAGCATTGGGCAGATTGGCCAGTGCCTCGAGTACAATAGATTCGGTTAAAATTTCGGGCAAGAGTATCGGGGATGATCCGTCACCTGCGTCCAGTACGTACATGGGGACGCCGCTGCGACCATGTTTTTCCAGTGCCGCCGTGATTTCAGGATCTTCATTTGTCCAGTCAGCCTGGAAGAGCGTCACCCCTTTTTGTGCAAACGCGTCGAGTACCGGCTTATTGTTTAACGTAGTGCGTTTGTTCACCTGGCACGTGATGCACCAGGTAGCCGTGAAATCGATAAAGACTGGTGTGCCGGCAGCTTGCAGGGCGTCTACCCGCGCCTGTGAGAAAGGCTGCCAAACGGAGTCCGATGTAGCGTTAGATGAAGCACCCGTTGCTGCACCAGCGGCCGGCAAAAACTGTGTGCCGGCATACACACTGGTGAAAGCGAGGACAGCCAGCGCAATCGCAATGGCTCTGGAAGTAAGCCGCGTAGCCGTAGAAATCTGAATAGCCGGCCACCGGCCGAGAATCCAGCAGGCCGCGCCAATCAGCAACATACCAAGCAATAGCAACGCGGCACCGTCTACGCTGGTCTGATTGCCAAACACCCAGACAAGCCAAATGGTTGTTGCAAGCATGGGGAAAGCGAGGACCTGTTTGAGCGTCTCCATCCATGCACCCGGTTTGGGGAGTTTGTGGACGAGGGCCGGCATATTGGCGAGCAATACGTAGGGCAGAGCCATGCCGGCGCCCAGCGCAGTGAAAATCAACAGCGCCTGCGCTGTGGGGAGCACAATGGCAGCACCCAGCGCTGCGCCCATGAACGGTGCGGTGCAAGGTGTGGCGACTAATGTGGCAAGCACACCGTCCATAAAGGCCCGTTGTCCGCTTTCACCATGTGCTTTTGCGCCAATACGCGACGTAAACAGGCCAATTTCAAACACACCCATCAGGTTGAGACCAATCACAAAAAACAGCGAGGCCATGGCAGCAACAAAGAGGGGTGATTGCAACTGGAAGCCCCAGCCAATCTGACTGCCGGCAGCGCGGAGTCCAAGCAGCAAGCCGGCTAAGATCCAGAAAGAAACCAGTACACCGAGGCCAAACCACCAGCCTTGTTTGCGGATGCTGGACGCCGCTGCTTCTGACTGCTCAGCAAACCCCAACACTTTGAGTGACAGAATGGGGAAGACACACGGCATCAAGTTGAGTAACAAGCCACCACCCAGAGCAAGTGCCAGCCAGCCGAGTAATGATTGGTTTGATGAGCCATCGGGTGTTGTACCTTCAGGTATGCCGGCAGCGATGTCACGGGCATCCTGAACCAGCACATCTACAGCAAGTGCCCGAGCGCCTGCACCAAATGCCTGTGCATCTGCAACGAGAACACCTTGCAATCTGTTGGCAGGTCCCGTGGCATATTCCGACTGCTGCATGGCCAGCAAATACGTATCACCGTTTCGTGTGAGCGGCTGAGGAGCTGCGTGTTCGATGGCTGTATTTTCAGCTGAAAAAAAGTAGAGTGCTTCGAGACTGTCTGTAAACGTACCCGGTGGTGTGATTTGCAGCACGTAGCTGCCCGTATTGCGTGTTGCGGCAACGAACCAGTTGAAGTCTTTTACTGGCAAGTTGGCATGAGCCTCCTCAAAATGACTGGCATTAGCTGCAACGTCATCAGCTGCTTCGCGGACAGGCAATGTGAGCGAAATAGCTTCTTCAGCCGGCAAACAAATCTCTTCACAAATCAGCCAGTATGCGATGCCGGAGAGTTCAACGGAGGTCCCCGGTTGCACGTCTGCCGGTGGGGTGATTTCGGTCATCAACAAGACTTCATCTGAATACCCGTACGATCGCAGAGGCGGGACGTCAATGCTTTCCGGAAAAGGCCACTGCATCGGACCAGTTGTGAAGCCGGCCGGCAGCGCCCATTCAATCTCTGTCGCCTCCCCGGAGTCGCCAGGGTTTTGCCAGTAGCTGTGCCAGCCGGGATCCATACGCATGTGCAGGCCGAGCGTAAAGGGTACGCCCGGCTGAATGGCATCTTGCTCAGCAATCAGGACGGCACTGCTGTAAGGACTGGTATCCTCTTCCTCCTGCGCAAAGGCGCTGAGCGGCATCAAGGCCAGCAGGAGCCATATGTAGCGTAACGTCAACCGCATGTCAGGCACTCAGGTGCTCATTAAAGAAGGCGATGGTGCGTTCCCAGGCGAGTTTCGCTGCTGGCTCATCGTAGCGCGGCGTGGTATCGTTGTGGAAGCCGTGATTCACGGCGGGGTACATGTGTGCCGTGTACGTTTTGTTGTGCGCTTTTAAGGCTTCTTCGTACGCTGGCCATCCGGCATTCACCCGTGCATCGTTCTCTGCAAAATGGAGGAGGAGGGGGGCGTTGATATTGGGTACTTCTTCCGCAGGTGCCTGCCCGCCGTAAAACGGCACCGCTGCTTTCAAATCTGGCACGCGCGCTGCCATCATGTTGGAAATCCAACCACCAAAGCAAAAGCCGACCACACCTACCTGGCCGCTGCAAACCGGGTGGCTTTTGAGGTAGTCGAAGGCAGCGATAAAGTCTTCAAGCATTTCGCCACGGTCCCGTTCGCGCTGCAGCACGCGTCCTTCGTCGTCGGTGCCGGGGTAGCCGCCAAGGGGCCACAGGGCGTCAGGAGCGAGTGCAACAAAGTTGGCAAGGCCAGCGCGCCGGCAAACATCCTCAATATGTGGGTTTAACCCTCTGTTTTCATGCACAACCACGACACCCGGTAGCTTCGTTTCGTTACCTGCCGGCATAGAAAGCAGCCCGCGAATGGTACCGCCACCTTTGGGGGAGTTGTATTCAATATAGCTGTCATCGAGCCGCGTATCACCGGCCCGTACTTGCTGAGCTGTGGCATACTTGGGCGACAAGAAGTCGAGGATAGCAGTGGCTGTGAGGCCACCCACGGCATACTGTGAAACCCTTTCGAGGAACGTCCGGCGGTCCATGTTGCCGTGTACGTACTTGTCGAAGAGGTCGTAGACTTCCTGGGTGATGTCGTTTTTTGAGATCTTGCTCATGATTCAAGGTGGCGAGGTTGGGGGAGCTTGTGCCGGCTATTCAAGGCCGAGTTCGGCGCGCAGCGGAAGATCCGCATTGCTGTTGTGATTCCAATAGGCCAGCATCATCCGTTCTTTGCGGGTTGCTTTTGTGGTACGGGGACCAGAGAGCACCATGCGGGTTTCTTCCCACCCTTCAATTTCATGCGGGAAATCTTTGGTGAACGTGATGCGCAGCGTGTTTTGAATGACGGGATACTCGATGACGTACTGCATCATATTGTCGCCGGCTTCTTCCAGCGCGGCTTCCGCATCCAGTATCTCAAAATCCATATGATCGAGCCGCTGAATCATGGTGCCGGGAATCATTTTAAACTTGCCGGTTGGCAAGCGGTCGGGATCGAGGCGGATGGCATTCCATACCTCATCTTCCAGCATAACCGCATCGAGTTTAACATCCTGGTCGCCTTCGCTTTCGAAGTATGACCGGCCTTCAATATGGTATTTGTTGCCATCTCGATTAATCTGGGTAAAGGTGTGTCCGCACCATTCCTGCGACGAAGTAGCCACCTTGAGCGTGCGCGGAAATTCGCTCCCTGGAATGGGCGTAAATACAGAGGACATCATCGAATAGGGGTAGATGCCCGTTGTGAAATTGCGCGTGGCGTTGAGTTTGAGTACGCTGATTTTGTCATCGCCGGCGCGCGATGGGTTGTCGAGTTTTACCTGTTTCGATTTTGAGAAGTCTTCCGTCACAAAAATCAGCACGGCAGTGCCCTCGCGCGTTTCGCCGTACCGGGATTGCTCCAGGCTGTAGCTTGTTAATTCTGCTTCCCCTTGATACCAGTAATCACCAAACTCATCATTAGCTGTGGAAGGATTGGATGCAACGTTAACCGCCGGCACGGCAGACGAAGTGGTGTCCGGTTGTTCTCCTGTACACGCGGTGAAGAGACAGGCACCAACCAGCAGTTGAAGGGGCAGACGAAAAGCTTTCATTGAATTGGAAAATAGGTGAGGAGTGTTTGGCAATACCCAATAGTCCGTGTCTTATGGAGAATTGGGTACGAATTGATTTGTTTCTCATTTAACGTAATCATTACAACTTACCCGTATTCCCCCCGGAATGCACATTGTTACAGGTTTAAAGGCGCATTTTTTAATGCTGATTTAATTTTTATTTACAATTTTTAACAACACGTGGATTAGGCGTTATCGTTATTGGATGCGAGGTGCAGCAGAGCGTTAATGTGAAGAGGTTGATATGCCCTGTTTGCACCGCTACTTATGGAACAATAAAAGATAAAGTGCTGGCTATGCTCGCCCGTAGTAAACGATTAATTGCCTTTGCGTTGTTGCTGTTTTGTGTCCTGCCAACAGTGGACGGTGTAGTAGGACAGTCGCGTGAAGACGCGCTACCTGAAATACAAGACCGGATGCAGGCGCAGGCGGTCTCTGCAGATATTGCGCTCGATGGATTTTTGGATGAAGAAGCCTGGCAGTCAGCAATACCCATCAGCGGTTTTCGGCAATTTGAGCCTGTTGATGGTGCGGATGCTTCTCAGAAAACGGAAGTCCGCGTGTTGTACGGGCAAAACAGCCTCTACGTTGGTGCCATGCTTTATGATGATGAGCCCCAACTGATCGAGAAAACGCTGGGCCGGCGCGATGACTATAACCGGGCTGACTGGTTTCTTGTAGCGATCGATGCGTATTTCGAAAAACGCACAGCGTATGTATTTGGCGTAAATGCAGCCGGCGTACAGTTTGATGCCATCCAGTCGACCGGGGGCGGTCCGGGACCAGGCGGTGGTGGCAGCAATGCACCGCGGGGCATGGATCCTTCGTGGGACGCCATCTGGTATTCTGACGTGAAGGCAACGGGTGATGGATGGAGCGTTGAAGCGCGCATCCCCTACAGCATGCTTCGCTTTGCTGACACGCCAATCCAAACCTGGGGCATCCACTTTACGCGCCGCAATCCACGGCTTGGTGAGCAGACCGAGTGGCCGTACGTACCGCGTATCGAACGCGATAACCTGATTGCGCAGTTTGGCGCCCTCGAAGGAATCCAAAACGTAAAACCACGCCGCAATATCCAGGTCTCGCCGTATACGGTAACCGGTGTATTCACGGAAGAAGACGAAAATGTGAGCGGTAAAACCGCAAGCAGTAGTACGTTTGATGTTGGGGGAGACCTTAAAATTGGACTCGGACCAAACATTACGCTGGACGCGACCATCAACCCGGATTTTGGTCAGGTTGATGCAGATCCGGCTGTGCTCAACCTGACGGCTTTTGAGAACTTCTTTGAAGAGCGCCGGCCTTTCTTTGTAGAAGGAATCAATATCTACGAATTTGATGTAGGTCGCGGTGGTTTGCTGTACACGCGCCGCATCGGTGCAGATGCGCCGATTATTGGTGCCACGAAACTTTCCGGTCGTACAGGCTCTGGTTTGTCGTTTGGGGTGCTTGGCGCTGCAACGGGCAGCGACTTTGACCCTACTCGCGGATTTGGCGTTGCCCGTTTGCGGCAGCAGATAGGTACCTATTCCAGCGTTGGGGCCATCGGGACGTTCTTTAACGGGACCAACCTGGACGATGGGGGCCTGAATACATTTGTGGCCGGCGCTGATTGGGATCTTCGCTTGCGAGACAATCAGTATGGTATTGAAGGTTTTCTGGCGACGACGAGAAGAAACTGGGATAACGCATTTATCGGCAGTGAAAATGGATATGCTGCCAGCATCGAAGGCCGTAAAAGGCAAGGCGCCTGGAACGGGTCGGCGAGCGTAGATCTTTACAGCGATAGCTTTAACCCAAACGATCTGGGCCAGCTTCGCGAGAATAATTATATCGCGTTCACCTCGCGCTGGGAGCACGAAATCAACGGTGGACAGCCTTTTGGACCCTTCCTGCGTGCAGGGTTCCGACTTTATGGAGCGCAAAGGTATACGTATGATGAAGGCATTGGCCTTGGTCAGCGATTGAGTTTTGGGTCACGTTGGACGCTGAAGGGTTTTCAGACGATCGGTTTAGATTTTGAATTAGATGACATCTTCGGTGGATACAACCAGTTTGAGACCCGTGGCTTATTGCCCTGGGCGCAACCCGCAGGTGTAGGCTTTGAAGTTGATTTTGAAACGGACGCGCGCCGTAACTGGCAGATTGAGCCAGCTGTAGCCATGTCTTTTCTTGATAATGGTGGTACGATTTCTCAAGTGGTAATGGAAGGGCGCTGGAACGCCGGTGCACGGTTCTCATTGGAAGGCGAAATTGCAGGGGAGTGGGAGCAGAGCGTTGTTGCATGGTCTGGCAACGAGTCATTCCGCCGGCTCGGTGATGGCTGGTTGATCGGACTGGAAAGCGATGCGCCAGATGAACTGGGGGTATCAGACTATGTGCCGATTGAAAATGGCGAAGCACTCGAAGAAATTCTTGCGCCACTGACACCGTTTGATACTGATGTGTACTTTGCTTCAGTTTTTGGGGCGAGGGACACGCGCTCTATGGATTTCACCTTGCGTGGTACCGTAACGTTGACGCCACAGCTTTCTATTCAGCTATACAGCCAGTTGTTCGCAGCAAGGGGGCGGTATGAAGATTTTCAGATTCAACAGGATCGCGACAACCTGGCAGACTTCGATGCCTTCCCGAAACGCGATGAGTTCTCGTTCAGCAGTTTGCAATCCAATGTGGTATTGCGCTGGGAGTATCGCCCGGGTTCGTCGCTGTTTTTTGTATGGACACACGGCCGGCGGGCTGACAACGAGCTCAATCCGCTTGCACCATGGGTTGGTTCTCCCTACGAGCAGTCGCTCAACGACCAGTTCAGCAATACCTTTGATATCTTCCCGGAAAACGCATTCCTGATCAAGCTGAATTACACGTTTCTTTATTGATGATATAGTGTGCTTTCGGGGTTTCGTGCTTCCGGGTTTTCGATTGCTGTTTGAAGACCCGGAAATACGAACCCCCGGTGCTTTACTAGCCACCATAAGCGGCATAAAAGGCGCGTTTGCGTTCACTTATGATTTCATCCATGCGGATGTTTTCGTCGAGGCGGAGGTATTGGTCTGTGGATGCCGGCCACGTTGATAATCCTTCGCCGTTTGGATCGCCTGAAGTAACAAAGTTCACCCAATAGGCTGACATCTGGGCAGCGAGTGTGCGGTCAATTTCCTCCCACGGCCTGTCGATCAGGTGTTGGTTGGCGAATACGTACGGGATTTCGGAAGAGTGGAAAGCTTTATAGCGGGGATGCTCGGGCCAGGGGGTAGCGCGATCAAGGATATAGTTGAAGGTCAAGCCCTGCCCGCTGTTGGCTCGGAGTTGGGCGAGTTCATACATCCGCAGCGCCCAGGTATCTTGCTGCTGGAGACTGAAAGCGTGCTGCAAGGCTTCTTCTGAATCGGCTGGATAAAGGGCTTTGAATTCGTCGAGCGCTGCTGCGCCATAGTTTTCCTCTGCCATGGCGTAAAAAGCTGTTGCAGTCAATTCTTCGGGATTGAAGAAAATGCCGGCAAACTCATCAGCCGTGAAGCCCTTCAGCATTGGCACATCGTTGTGGGTGCCGGCTTCGTAGGCTTCAAGCGCTGATGTTTGTAAGAGCAAGCCGTCTACTATGGGGCCGACCCGGACGTTGGCTCGTTGGGCGTGGAGTCTGTGGAGAGAATCGGCAGATAGCGCTCGCAGTTCTGCAATCGAACTGGCGCCCAGTGCTTCCAGCAAAGATTGTCCAATTTGCTCTGCTTCTGCAAGCGGTGGTGTGTAGGCGCCAACTGCACTTTGTTCTATCGCGCCATGAAAAAGTCCTTTAGTAAGCGGCGAAGCGATCAGGGCGCGCACGGATTCAGCGCCGGCAGACTGGCCAGCTATCGTCACCTGGTTTGGATCGCCACCAAACGCTTGAATGTTTTGCTGAATCCATTCCAATGAAGCAACCATGTCGAGCAATGCATAATTGCCCGATGCGTTTTGGGCAGACGCTGCGGTTAGCTCAGCATGCGCGAGAAAGCCAAAAATACCAAGGCGATAATTAACCGTAACCACGATGATACCCTGCGCTGCAAGGGCTTCGCCGTTGTAGAGGGGTACTTCGCCGGAGCCTTCAACAAATCCGCCGCCATGGAAATAGACAAACACGGGGAGGCCGGCTGCTATATCTTTAGCTGGCGTCCAAATGTTTAACGTCAGGCAATCCTCTGAGACTTCGTTGGAAATCAGGTATTCCATCGTCCAGGGGAGGCGATCCTCCGGTGCATTTTGCATGCAACTTGGGCCGAAGGTGTCTGCTGTGTACATGCCGTCTATAAATGCAGCGGGTGGTTGAGGTGGCGCCCAGCGGAGGCTGTCGACAGGAGGCGCGGCAAACGGAATGCCTTTGAAAACGGTGATGGCGGCGTTATCGCCGGCAATACCTGTTAACGTACCCTGCTCGACGGTTATGGCCGTGTCGGGGCCAATTGCCTGAGGAGCGGCACAAGCGAGGGGGAAAATGAAGAGGGCAATAACGCAAGAAAATGGGAAGCGACGCATGGGCAATTGTTTACCTTGTGGGAAAGTAGGGTAAGTATAGGCATCCACGACGGGAGAATAAACACGTATGGTGTCCAGGTCGTGTAGAGAGGAGGATTGATTGGAGAATGCTGAATGCGGATTGTTGATCTGCTCTATCCCCACGATCCTGAGCTCTACTAAGGATCTTTGCCGGACTCGCACAACTCCTCAACCACGTTATGCTGATAAGTCTAACAGAGCAGCATCTGGGCGAGCAGCCCAATTGTGTTACCCGAAGCGATGCGCAAGCAGCCATGGACCCACATCAAGTCCGGGATGACGTGGTGGAGAATCCACATTCAGCGATCCTTTACTCTTCATCAGGCAACGCCAGTTCAGCGTTTTCAGGTATAGCAAAAATGGCAGGGTCGGGAGATGCTGTGGATAGCTTGATATCGCTGAATGTGGTCTCACGATACATTTCACCCGTCGTGCGTGTCTCGCCATCCCAGGCGTAGGCCGTCATCTTCGTCGGCAGAAGGAGCCCGTCAATTTCTTCCCAGGTGTCATACATGCGGGCGTAGTATTGTTCGTTAGGGGTTTGAGAATTAAACGTGACGGTATAAAGTATGGAGTGGAGTTGGTGCGATTCAGGATCGAAGTGCGCGATGTAATAATCGTCTGGTGAACCACCTGTGCCGGCATCGAAGCTGATTTTGACCGTCTCATAATCTACCCCATTAACCGTAGTTTGTCCAAGGTATTCACGATTGGTCCCAGGGTCAGCGAGCACAAAGGGAATACCGAAGAAATAGAAATCCAGGCCATTGGCAAAACGTGGATTGCCGGGGTACGCGTCGCGGGTGGGTGAAACCCAAACGTCCGCGCCATCATACCCGAAAGCGTAGCTCGTGCCGGCGTGTAAGATATTTCTGCTCTGCAGATCAACCAGGTGATGCTCCTCTCGGTCACCTTTGAAAACGTTGTACTCGAGTGTGCCCATCGAACGCCAGGTGTCGAGGCCACCGTGTGCAGCGAGGGCTTTATCCAGGGCATCCATTGAGGGTTCCCCTGGTGTAGCTTCAACTGGCGCTGCTTCAGCGGTTGGGGTTTCGTTGTTGGGCTGGCAGCCAGAAAGTAGCAGTACACAAAAGAAGAGGGAGGTAACAGTCTGTATCATTAGTAAGGTGGGTTACGGCTAGTCGAAAAGAAACGGGTTGCCTCTCGGGCATTCCCTACAAGTTACTCGCGACAGGAATCATTTGATAGTATTGATGTACTGGGTTGGTACGTCCACAGACTTGGACGTTACGGTGCCTGTCCTGGTAAATGGAGTATCACCGAATTACCGGCCTGTGTTATTTGATTCAAAAAGCATATTTTCTGCAATCCACCAAAAAATTTATTCGATATTTCCCAGCACGACTATGATTAGCCGGCTCGCAATTTCCTTCGTAGTAGCAGCACTCGTAGGATGTCAAACCTCCTCCCATGAAGAAGCCACAGTGTCTTTGACATCCGGCGCAAATGCACAGACTGCGGTAGCCGTCCCGTCCGGTAGCGCCGAGCAAATGAAGCAAGCATCAACAACATTCCTTGCTTCCCTGTCGCCCGAATTACGCGCTGAAGGGATGTTTGCGCTGGATGATGGCGATGCGCGCACAACGTGGAGCAACCTGCCGGCATCCATGTACGAACGCGTCGGCATCCGGCTCGGCGATTTGGATGACGATCAGCGCCGGCTCTTTCACGACTTGATGCGGGCATCATCCAGCAGCCAGGGGTATCTGAAAATGTCTTCGCTCTTTTGGATGGAAGACATCCTCCATGAAGAGGCGAAAGTGCGGTTTAAAGATCGTTTGGCGGCAGCAGACGAAGATGACTTTATGGTGCGGCTCGTAGATAGCTGGCGGTCTGAGAACTACTGGGCTTCGTTTTTCGGCGATCCAGCGACTGATGCCAGCTGGGGATGGATGATCACCGGACACCACCTGGCCGTTAGCTTTACCGTAGTGGATAACAAAGTGGCGTTCACGCCGATGTTTTTGGGGGCGGAGCCGTACGAAGTTGAAACAGGTACCTTTGCCGGTTGGCGCGCATTGTCACACGAAGTAGAACGTGGTTTTGAATTACTGCACGCGTTATCTGCTGATCAGCAAGCCACGGTGATCTTGGATACGGACATCCCGCGCGACGTGCTGGAAGGGCCTGGCAGAAAGCAAAGCCTGGAGACCTACCAGGGGCTCGCCGGCAGCGCGATGAATGCCCACCAGCAGAAGCTGCTCAATCACCTCATCGAAGAGTACGTAAGGAATGCCGACCACGATGCAGCGGAGCAGCAACTGGCTGACATAGCTGCGGATGGTATGGAGCAACTCTACTTTTCGTGGATCGGACCCACCGATGACATTACTAAGCGGTATTATTACCGCGTGCACGGACCTTCCATCCTCATCGAATATATCCGCGAGCGGGCGGTAGGTGGTGCTGAAGGAGCCGCCAACCATGTGCACACCATTGTGCGCGACCCGAAAAACGATTACGGCGAAGACTGGCTACAAACGCACTATGAGGAGCATCATAGTGGCCCCGGTGGTCCTGGAGGTCCAGGCGGCCCACCAGGTGGAAATGACAACTAACTCTTTGCTTTAGCCGCGTTTTTTAGATGGATCGCAACATCATCATCGAGTTGTACCTGGAGCAGGCAGTCGTTCCTGGATTGCAACTTGGGTGTGCAACCAATTACATGAAGGGTTGGCTGAATACTGACCTCATGCCGCATAACGGATATGGGGAGGCTGGCCAGTCGTATGTGTTTATGGATGCAGCGCTGCCTTTTCCTCTGCCAGACAATGCGTTTCAGTATGTTTTTACGGAGCATATGATTGAGCATTTGAACTACCAGGCAGGTGCCGGCATGTTGGCCGAGTGTGCTCGCGTGTTAAAACCTGGCGGGAAAATCAGGATAGCAACCCCTGATTTAGCTGTTTTGCTTGCGTTGTATGGCCCAGAAAAGACGCAGGTGCAGCAGGAATACATCGCGTGGATCACCAACCGTTTTTTGCCCGACACGGGTCCTTCCAGCGATGTTATGGTTATCAACAACGCATTTCGCAATTGGGGGCATCAGTTCATTTACGATCAAGCCTTTTTGACGGAAGCGTTGCGGAATGCCGGCTTCATGGATGTCGACGTATGCAAGGTCGGCGAGAGCAGTGATCCGCATCTTGCTGGACTGGAAATGCATGGCAAACGAATGGGAAACGAGGCAATGAATGCCTTTGAAACGATGGTGCTGGAGGCCCAACTGCCGGCCTGATTCTGATTACGCCCAATACGCTGTAACCTGCGATTTTTAGCTGTTCCATGTAGATGGAATGAATAAGCATAAACGCTGTGCATCAGGTCCCATTCTGTCTTATTGTATGATTAGCCCACGGATTTCGACGTACGCGACCACCCAATAGTTTACTGATTTGCGGCAATTCCCGCCGTGCTCATGCAGATTGACGCCCGATACGAAGGAGACACGCTCGTGCTGCACCTGGCAGGGGACTGGTCTATTGATCAGCCGCTGAAGCGGTTTGTGCCGCCATTTTCTGAGTGGGAGGAGCGTGGACCAGTACGGGCCATTGGATTTGATGCATCCCAACTTGGTCATTGGGATAGCAGCCTGCTCACGTATGTACTGGACACCATGCAATTCTGCGCATCGAACGGGATTCGGTTTCGTGCAGACACGTTGCCAGAAAATATCGCCGGCCTGATTGAATTGTCGCAGGCTGTACCTGAGGCTGAACTGCTTGACCAACAACAAGATGCGGGCTTGTTGGCCCGTTTGGGCAAGGCTGGAATCAAGCTGTTCAGGGAGACGGCTGCTTTTGCGCGCTTCACGGGTGAGTTTGCACAGACGTTTACAGGTTTTCTGTTCGGCCGCGTAAAATTGCGCTGGCGCGATTTCTGGGTGATTGTTCAGTCGAATAGCTCGGGGGCGTTACCGATTGTGACGTTGATCAGCTTCCTCGTAGGACTGATTCTTTCTTTCCTCGGTGCGGTTGTACTCAAGCGATTTGGCGCAGATTATTACGTATCGTACCTCGTTAGCTACGGCATTTTGCGCGAATTGGGGGCGTTGATGACGGCAATCATCATGGCCGGCCGTACCGGTGCTGCCTTTGCGGCTGAACTCGGGAGCATGAAAATTTCCGAAGAAATCAATGCGCTCGAAACGCTGGGCATTTCACCCATGGATTTCCTGGTTTTGCCCCGGTTTTTGGGGATATTTGTGACCCTGCCGCTGCTAACCATCTATGCAAACTTCATCGGTGTAATAGGCGGTGTGCTGGTTGCGCTCAGCATGCTTGACGTGGGCATGACGCAGTTTATCACTGGTTTTCTGGAGCCTGTTTCTATACTTGATGTGCTCGTGGGCTTGTTCAAAGCCACAATCTTTGGGGCAATTATTGGATTAGCCGGTTGTATGCGCGGGTTGCAGACCGGAAATGATGCCGGTGCCGTTGGTGTGTCTACCACCTCTGCTGTAGTTACCGCCATCACCCATATTATCCTGGCCAATGCCATCATCGACTGGCTCGCGGCCGTGGTGGAGATTTGAGATGATGGATTATCACCCACATAGCCAGGATGTTGCCATCCGCATTAGCAATCTCACGATGGCGTATGCCAACTACGTGGTGATGCGCGAACTGGATTTTACGATCCAGAAAGGGGAGATCTTTGTCATCATGGGCGGAAGCGGGAGTGGAAAAAGCACGCTGCTGAAACACATGATTGGACTCAAAGCGCCGGCAGAAGGGCAAGTGCTGTACGACGGTCAGAGTTTCTGGGATATGGAAGAGGAGGGGAAAAACGCCGTCAGAAAACGCATCGGCATTCTGTACCAAAATGGTGCGCTCTGGAGTGGACTTACGCTGGCTGAAAATATAGCGCTGCCGCTGGAGGTCTACACCAACCTGGAGCGCGAGGAAATCGCTGAACTCGTTTCGCTGAAGCTTTCCCTGGTTGGATTAAAAGGCTTTGAGACGTTTTATCCGGCTGAAATCAGCGGCGGCATGAACAAGCGTGCTGCATTAGCACGGGCGATGGCGCTTGATCCCGAAATTCTATTTTTCGATGAGCCCTCGTCAGGCCTCGACCCAATTTCTGCCGGCCGTCTCGACGACCTGATTCTGAGGCTGCGCGACGGCCTCGGAACGACCATCATTATTGTGAGCCACGATTTGTCGAGCATCTTCAAAGTAGCGGACCGCGGTGTTTTTCTCGATCGCACGGTAAAGACGATGACGGGCCTGGGTAATCCGTTTGATTTGAAAGCGAATCCGCCCAACGAAGAAGTACATCGTTTCCTGACACGAAGTGGTGACATGGACTAATGTTATGCATGTCTACAGTGCATATAACCGATTTAATTAAAACGCAGTGAGCCAATGAGTAAACGCGCAAATCCAACGATGATCGGCATGTTTTTGCTGGGAGGATTGATGCTATCGATCCTGGGTATCGTTGCTTTTACGTCGAACAGCCTGTTCAGGGAGCAAGCTGAGTTTCAGAGTTCGTTCCGTGAGTCTGTGAACGGCCTTGCCGTCGGTGCCAAAGTGAAGTGCCAGGGGGTACCAATCGGCGAAGTAACCGACTTACAGTTGCTCATCGATCTTGATGAAGAGACGTTCCAGGTACCGGTTACCTATCAAATCGATATGGAACGGCTCGATCTGATCCTTTCGGATGGACTGAAGTGGACGGAGTACGAGGCGTTGCGTCAGCACATCCAAAAAGGGTTGCGTGCGCAATTGCAGTTGGAGAGTATCGTGACGGGGCAGATGTACATTGAACTGCGCTACGTTGATACGCCACCACTATCAGATGAGGTGTTGGATGATCTGGCAACCAACGAAATTCCATCGACCTTCTCACCGATGGCTTCGCTGAGCTCCGAAGCCTCGGGGCTTGTGTCGAACCTGCGGTCGTTCAATGTGAATGCCATCAGTGAAAACCTGACGGCGCTTGCTGGTGAAAGCTAACCTGAAAATTGATGAACTGGATACGGAAGGCGTGAGTCGGTCGCTGATGCAGACAGCAGCGTCCATTCGCCGGCTCATCGGTTCTGATTCGTTGCAAGCTACTGTCGACAGATTACCGGCTGCTTCCGATGAGTTTGCCCAGACGATGGCAGATGTCCGCATCCTGGTACAGCAGCTTAATGCATCAACCCAAACACTTACCTCGCGCCTTGATAATACGAGTGCTGAACTGGATCAGACGCTGCGTGTGATGCGTGAGTCGATGACCCAGGCAAACGCGATGATGACGACCGACAGTGGCCTGGGCTTCCATCTGCAAGAAACACTCGAAAGCCTGGCAAAAGCTGCCGACGCATTACAGGTCCTTGCTAACACGCTCGAACAGAATCCCAGTATGCTCATCCGTGGAAAGGATGATAATAACAGCGGTCAATGATTATGTATAACGGATCTAAACTACTCGTTCTTCTGCTCGCCGTGCTGATGATGCAGGGCTGCGTGAACCTGAAGCCCAGAGAAAACGAAACCCGGTTTTACGTCTTGGGCGGCCAGCAATTGCAGGCACCTGTAAGTGATTCAGAGGGTGCGGTTGTCGGATTGCGCCGGCTTCAGCTTGCCACGTACCTGGATTCTCCGCACCTGGTTGTCCGGCGCGGCGCAAACGAAGTCGAATTCCTGGATGCCCACCGGTGGGGGGAAGACTTGAGTCCTGCCATCAACCGTGTATTGGCCGGGTTGATGACGGCGGAAGCAGACGTAAAGCAGGTGGATGTTGTGCCCTGGTCGACGGGAGCTCAGCATGATTACGTCGTTGAAATTTCTGTCACCAAGTTTGAAGGCACCCGGTTGGCCCAGCCAGGATCAGCCGGCATGCACGCGCATCTCGAAGCCTACTGGAAAGTATTGGATCCGGATACAAATTCGGTACTGAAACAAGGTGTCACGGTGCAAACAACGGAAGGGCCGGTTCTCCTTAATTACCCCAATCTGGTGACAGGTCTGGAAAGCACACTCACAGGATTATCCCAGGACCTTGTAGCGGCTATCGGTAGTATGTGAGGTGAAGGATGCGACACTGCAGTTGCATTCGGAATCTTTACCCCGATTGTATGACTGAAGCGTTGCAGGTGTTGGCGCAGCACGACGTATTTGCTGTACTATCTCAAGAGGAATTAGCGGCGTTGTCGCCCATCGTAGAGCGTGTGACTTTTAGTGATGGCGAGGTGGTTTTTGATAACAAGCGAAAGCCTCGCTTCTTCTATCTGATCGCGTCTGGTCAGTTCTCTTTACAACTCGCGTACGGCGAATTTAAGACCCTTGGGCCGGGGCAATTGGTGGGCGAGATTGGCGTGATTAATGGCGATTTTCGCTCAGGGATTGTTGTTGCGGATGGGCCGGCTTCTGCAATCGAAATTTGTGGGACGCGGCTGTTTAATAAAGACTATGTCCCACCGGAAATTGCGCTTAAGATTACCCGCGCACTCAGCAAACGCATCACGAATTACCTCCGTTCGCGTACACAAATCTCAACGGCAGAGCTGATTCGCTTTGGTGAGACCGAAAACGTAGAGTTTAAGTCGACGTTTCGGATGAATCTTTATACGGGTAAAAAGGATCGCGCCGTAGAAAAAGCCGCCTTGAAAACCATCTGTGCATTTCTCAACTCTGAAGGCGGCATTTTGATGATTGGTGTGGGTGATGATGGCGAAATACTGGGATTGGATAACGACAAGTTTACAAACAGCGATAAAATGCTGCTCCACGTGACCAACATGATCAAAGAGCGCATAGGTGCCCTGCATCTTGCAGTTTATTCAGTTTGCGATTGAGGACATCGACGGGAAAGAAATGTTACGCGTAGACTGCACGCCTGCATCGATGCCGGCGTATTTTTTGGATGACGACCAGGACGCGTTTTTTATTCGGACCGGGCCGTCGACGACGAGTTTACGGTTGCGTGATGTGCCGGCGTACATCCGCGGCCGGTTCGGGGCGGCGTAGACACACCCCTGCCTGGCTATGTCAGGCTGTCCCCTCTCGAGAGGGGATGGGTTGGATTGGTGGTTGTTTTGGCGTTACCAGGGGGAATTGGGGGGCGCGTTTAGAGTGATGATCTGAACTCTGAAAATAGAATCATCCCTAAAAAATCCCTTCTCGAGAGGGGTGGCCCAGACGAAGTCTGGGCCGGGGTGTGTCCGGGCAGAACCCAAAAACACAAACACACCCCGACGCTATAGCCATTCCGCTCAAGAGGGGTATTCGTGACGTGCGATTGGGGTAGAGGCTATACACTTGTCGCACGGTTGGCTACCAGATGCGAAGCTTGCCAAAGAAATCTCACTATCAAAAATCCCCTCTTGAGAGGAGCGCTGACCCGTTAAAGAATCAGCGGGGTGTGTTGTGAATTTTGCCCAGGTTTAAACCCGTTAGGCCGGCTCTTTTGCCTTCGTTGACAACTTGAAAGGGAGGTACAACGGACAGGTGCCTACAAAACTGGTAAGCAAAAATACTGCCGCCAGGATGCCCAGCACTATTGCCACCGTGCCCGAAATCTGGCCCGTGAAGTACAACGCGCCTACAACAGCAGCCAGAATGAAGCGGACGACGCGATCGATGGTGCCCATATTCAGGTTCATGGTATTTCTCCTTCAATTGAAATTAGGTAAACAGGGTACCGCCATACTCAATCAGTAAGCCGATGCCTACAAAGAAGCCAATACAAATGAGGCAAACAAGTGCCAGTTTTTTTGCAGTTTCTCGTCTGGACATGGATCACACGGTAGGTTGGCGATAGGAAGAAAATAGCCTGCCTTGCGCTTGCCGTCTGTGACCTGGATCACATAGCTCGTTTTTACGCTTTTTGAGTCGGTTTAGTCGCTGGGTGTGGGTACGCATCGCCGTCTTCCTCCCGATGGGTGAGGCATTTGAAGTCTTTCTCAAAACAGATGGTGAGGAGCCTGCTTGGCTGAAGCTTGTGCTCGGTGGTTGCGCCTACACGTTCCGTTTCAAGCATTTCAGCTATAAGCGAAGGGGAGACCATGAGTAGTACTTCGTTGGTCGCATACGTCGCATTCAGGGGATCTCCCGCAACATCACGCAAGACGCGAAATGTTAGTACGTGCTCTGGCGTGGGACCCATCGCGAGCGACTGGTGCAGCGAGCCGGTTGCATGTAACGCCTCCAATTCAGCCGGCTTGATACGGATGCGGATGGACTGCTCGGCAATTCGGATTTTCATACAAACAATATGTTGAGATTACGTCTTCAGCGCATGCGGAATAACACATAGTATAAAGCAAAAGAACTTTCTACCTTGCATCAGGAGTGTTCAGAAAAATAGTAGCTAGCAAGATTCTTTCGTTTTTAAGCAAATTAGTGCGCGGACGTCCACCAAATGCGTGGCGATGTGCGGTGGGTGCTTTTATCGAAGCGTTTTCCTGAATAAAATTCAGGAGGATCTGCGCGAAAGGAGATAAAAACGCGCGTTTTATTTGGTGGTGCCCTTTTCTTTGGTTCGTTTCTTTTGGGGCCCTGTTTTGTTTTCGGGTAAAAGAAATGAACGTACGCAACCTACACCAGGAAGCAGTTCCTTGCTGCACAAGATGCGGATCTCTTGCTGGAATGGCCATGAGCGCCAACATTGGATAAAGAATTTTTTCTGAACACCCCTGACCTTGCATATGCAACGTTCAACCTATACCTAGGCACCTCGTTGGGTGAGTGATTCAGGTTGAAGCACCGTAATGGCGCCGCGAGATAGCGACAGCACAGACTTGTATTCGAGCTCTTTCAGGAGCCGGCTCACAACTTCGCGGGACGTGCCAAGGTCTGTTGCAATGGCTTCGTGTGTTTTTTTGATCACTGCATTGCTGCTTGATGCATCGGCAAGGTAGCGCGCAAGCCGGACGTCCATACGTTGAAACGCTACCTCTTCTACAAGGGAAATTACGTCGACGAGTCGGCGAGATAGTAAACCGAAAATATACGCACTCCAATCTGGATACGTAGCCAACCAGTTACGTACATATTGTGGCGGTACCAGCAACGCTTCAACATCCGTCACGGCCACAGCATTTGCCGGGAAAACGATGTCGTTCATGATGCACGAGGCCGTCAGAATGCAACTGTCTCCCGGCAGAATTGGGTAGAGGGTTAATTCGCGCCCTTCATCGCTCATTTTGTAAACACGCGCTTCTCCTGCGAGGACCAGAGGCAGAAAGCCGCACTGGTTATTCTCCAGACAAATAAAATTGCCTGCCGGCACCGTTTTATGAATGGCGGTCCGAAAAAAAGTGTCCTGAAACGTCTCTGCTGCCTGGGGTAAAAACGCGAGGGTTGCTAGTGCTTTGGATTGGTCCATTGTATATAAAGAATGCTTATTCCTTTTGTTGCCGTATTCAAATGTGTCGGCTATCGAAGGAGAATCTCGCCCTGTTGACGCGTAATGCCATTGAATATGGTGTTGTCAACTCCGAACTTAGGAAGAATATAACACCGTACAACGGGCAAATCCCACGCAGCACGTAGTGTGCAGCCTCACAAGTCAATAGGTGGGAGCTGTTTCGGAGCGCTTTTTCGACCCCATGGCAGGAAAATTATCAGATCGATTACGTGAAGTGAGTCGCCGGCTTTTTGTTGGCCGAAGTGAACAGCGGAAGCTGTTTGCGTCATTACTTGCAGATGATAATCAGGATGTTGCATTGCTGCATATCTACGGGCCTGGCGGTATCGGCAAGACTTCTTTACTCTACGAATACCGACACGTATGCGAGGCCGGGTCGGTGCCGGTGCTGTATCTGGATACGCGAACCATCGAAGCGGATCCCGCTGTTTTTCTCTCAGCGATCAGGCAGCAATTGGATATAGGGCCCGACGAGGACCCTACTGTCAGGATTGGCGACACCGGTAAACACGTATTGATGTTAGATACGTATGAATCCATGTTGGCGCTTGAGCAATGGCTGTATACATCGTTCTTTCCGGAGCTAAATGATACGGTGTTGATTGTAGTTGCCGGCCGCTACCCGCCTTCGCCAACCTGGACCGATAACCCGGGCTGGCGATCACTCATCAAACCCATCGCACTGCGCAATTTTTCTCCCGATGAAAGCCGGCAATACCTCTCGCGTGTTGGCTTGCCCGAGGACTTCCAGGAGCCGGCTATCAGCTACACGCATGGACATCCGCTTGCCTTGTCGCTGGTTGCTGAGTCGTTTACCCATGCTACGGCCACATCGTTTGAAAGCGAACTGGAGCCCGATTTTATCAAAGTATTGCTCGATCGGTTTGTTCGCGAAGCGCCCAGTTTGGATCATCGGTTGGCCCTTGAAGCTTGTGTGCTGGTGAATAACCTCACCGAGCCACTCCTCGCGACCATGCTGGATCGAACCGATGTACGCGCGTTATTTGAGTGGCTTCGCAGTTTGTCGTTTATCGAGTCAGGTGCGCGCGGACTTTTTCCGCACGACATTGCACGCGAGGTGATGGGCTCAGAACTGCGCTGGCGCAATCCCGATCAGCACAAAATGCTGCATCAGCATGCCCGCGCCTATTACAATGGGCAGTTGAAAGAAGCCGGCTCAGACGAGCAGGGCAACGTGCTCAAAGACTACATTTTTCTGCATCGCGACAACGCCATCGTGCGGCCCTTTTTCTTGCAGCTACAGTCGCAATGGCAAGGCGCATCCGCCGCGATATCAACAGACCAATACTACGAGCGCGATCTTGAACAGATCGAAGCGATGGTGGTGAAGCACGAGGGTGAAGAATCAGCAGCATTGGCGCGGATGTGGATTCAAGAGCAGCCCGAGCGTGTAATTCTCTTTCGGGATCAGCAAGGTGCGGTTGCCGGCTTCCTGCTCCTGCTTGCATTACACGAGGCAGCGCCGGCTTTTCTGAAAAAAGATCATCTGGCAAAAGCCTGCGTCGATTATCTGGATACGAATGCCCCTTTGCGCCCGGGTGAAGCGGCTACCCTGTTTCGGTTTTGGATGGACCGGGATGCATATCAGAATATCACGCAGGTGCAAAGCCATATCTTCGTGTATATGGTGAAGCACTATCTCACCACGCCGAACCTGGCGTTTAGCATGCTGCCCATCTCCAGTCCAACCTTCTGGAAGTCCGTTTTTGGGTATGCAGATCTACACCATTTGGAAACGCTCGATTTTGAGCGCAATGGTATTCCGTTTGGCGTATTTGGGCACGATTGGCGGAGCCGGCCGCCGGCGGCCTGGCTGGATGTACTCGCCTCGAGGGAAACAGGCAGTGGCTTTAGCAGCACCGAAGATACCACCCCACAACGCACGGTGCTGGTGTTAAGCGAGGAGGCATTTGGAGATGCGGTTCGAGAAGTCTTCCGCAATTTCACGCGCCGTGATCGCCTCGTAAACAATCCGTTGCTGTCTTCCCGCATTGTGGCAGACAATGTCTCCGAAAAAGCTGATGATGCAACACGTGTGGAAGTGCTGATGGAATTGGTGGATGAAGGGGTTGCATTGCTGCAGCAGAATGCTAAACAGGCAAAGGCGTTTAAAGCGTTGGACCGTACCTACCTGCGGCCGGCCGCATCTCAAGAACAAGCTGCTGAACTGCTCGGTTTGCCGTACAGTACCTTCCGCCGGCACCTCGCTTCAGCCCTTGCAGAGCTCACGCAATTCTTGTGGCAAAAGGAGCTCGGGCGGTAGGTTTTGTCCCGAAAAAATCTGCTAAAAGCTGCTTTTTTTCTGAAATGAGCAGAAAGGTGAGCAGGTAATGGTCTGGTACGTGAGCAAAACAGGAGGCTATCCTCAGGTCGGTTAAAATTTCCAATTAACAAACGACCTTTAAGGAGGTAGCACATGTTACGCAAATCTGTTATCGGATTTTGTCTGCTGCTGGTATTCGTCGGCATTGGTATGCTGGTGGGACCGGAGTGGGGGGATGCTTCCAGTCACCGTGAAGCACCACTCATTAGCAACGATCCCCTGGCGGATAATACCGACCTGTATGCATTTCGATCACCAGACGATCCGAATACAGTAACTATTATCGCCAATTACATCCCGCTCGAAGTCCCTGAAGGGGGACCCAATTATCATACGTTTGGCGAGAATATTCGGTATGAGATCCATATCAAAAACCAGACGTCTGTTGGGCCACTCGGCAGCGCAAAAGACGACATCACGTACCGGTTTACGTTTGAGCAGGAGAATGAAGATCCTACAACGTTCTTCAATATCCGCCTGGGCAAACAAAACCTGAAAACGACCTACACGCTCGAAAAAAGCACAGATGGCGGTGAGACCTTTGCCGTGATTCTGGACAATGGCATTGTACCGCCAAATAACATCGGTCCCCGTTCGATCGAAGGTGGTGCCGGCCTGGGTACAGACTACGCGACACTCGTAGAGAATGCCATCATGACCGCATCGACTGGCGAAATGGTCTTCGCCGGCCCACGCGATGATGCGTTCTTCGTGGATCTTGGTGGTATTTTTGACCTCGGTCAAACACGTAGTGCGTACGGCGCTGATCCATCCAATTCGGATTACGCCCGCGATGCGGTAGCCGGCTTCAATACGCACACGATCTCCCTCAAAATCCCGATCGACATGCTGCAGAAAGACGGCAAAAGCGTCAGCGAAGCGGAAAGCATCCTTGATCCGGACTTCGTGATCGGGGTATGGGCCTCAGCCAGCCGGCCGCAGATCCGCACCCTGTCAACAACAGGGGAGAAGCCTGAGTATTCTGGCCCATGGGTACAGGTATCTCGGTTGGGTATGCCGCTTACTAACGAAGCTGTGATTCCTATCGGTGAAAAAGACCGCTGGAATGCCGTCACGCCGTATAGCGTGGAAGAGCAGTCGTTCTACCCGTACTTCGCCAACCCGGAACTCGCGTTGTACATGGATGACAGCCAGTTTGGCGGCGCTGTGCCGGCGTTGAGCGCGCTGCGCGTCCAGTCGATGTCGTATCCGGCAGTCGGCGATGTTGACGGTGACGGCGTGGCCGGCTTTGACTTCCGGAATACCAAAGATGGTGTGTATGAGTTGGCTGAAGCCGGCGTGGATCTCTCAGGGACAGCATTTGCTGTACCATTGAGTCCGGGTCTGGCCGCACCGGGCATGCCGCGTCTTTCGGACGTCTTCCCGATTTTCTACTACGGGGTGCCCAATGCCATTCCTTACCAGCTGGCTACAGGCAAAACGGGTGGTCCATTGAGCGCTGGCAAGCCGTTCATCCACAACTTCCTGCCGATCACGCAGGATGCAGAAGGTGTGCTGTATGGTGGCGACATGCTGCGCCTGAACATGGCAACGCCGGTGACGGAGCGTGGTACCTCGGAATTTATCACCTATGCGTCGCAGGGCTTGATCCGTGCTGCGGTATTGGGTCTGGTGGCTGATCCGTTCAACACAACCGCTGATCTCGAAGCCATTCCGCACATGGATGGTTTCCCAAATGGTCGCCGGCTTGAGGACGATGTCACAACCATCGAGCTACAGGCTGTAGGCGGGCTCGTGCTCGCTGCTGTTGGGCTGCCGTTTGATGATGCTACAGCGGGCGATTACTCGGATCTCGCGTCGCCGGCACTGCTGGCTGAACTCGGCTATAATGCCGGCCCCGTGGCGAACGATCTGCCGTTGGGCGCCAGCTTCCCATACCAGGCTGATCCGCATAACGGCTACGACTACGTCAAGCAGTTAACGGCGGCTGATCCGAATATGGAGCCGGTGGGCATCAACATCGGGGTAGGGGTGCCTGATGCGTTTATGCTCAATCAGAACTATCCGAACCCTTTCAATCCGAGCACAACGATAGAGTATCAGGTTTCACGACCTGGTAATGTCGCGATTCGGGTTTACGACATCCAGGGGCGGATGGTCGATACGCTGGTAGATGGCGATCATGCGACCGGATTGCATTCCGTCCAGTGGAATGCCTCGTCGCTTGCCAGTGGCACCTACTTCTACCGCATCGAAGCTGCCGGCAAATCCGTGCAGACGAAGAAGGCCATTCTGGTGAAATAAACCCCGGTCTACTGCGAGCAATAATTCTGCAAGCACCTGTCCAGCCCCGTCGCGTCCGCCTGCTGATCCCCCAAATCAGTGACGCGGCGGGGTGCCGGGCAGCCTGCAGAGACGATTGTTGGCTATTGTCAAGGGGATGATCACATTAAAGTCTTATTTCGGTGCAATACTATACCGTTCGTTCATTTTTTTCACCTAAACCAAACAGGGCCCCCAAAAAACGAACCCCAAAAAGGGCACCACCAAATAAAACGCGCTTTTTATCGCCAGGCGCACAAGTCCATCTGAACTTCGTTCAGAAATCGCTTCGATAAAAATTTCCTACGCACAACGCCTCGCATTTGGTGGACGTCCATCGCACTAAAATTTTGATATTGATTTAAGCTGAATTCTGAGATGTGATGCTCAACTTTTTAGAATTCTGGCTACCCGTTTAACTTTCCATTCCATTTCTATTCTTCCCATGAACGCAAAATCACTTGCCCAACGCGCTGTTGCGCTTCTGCTCTTTGTTGTTGTGATTGGTGGTGTCTTCTTTGCCACGCGCATGCAACAACGTGACACAGAGTCATTCGATACACCCGTGACGTCCGTTGCCTGGACGACCAAACGAACCGATGCCATCAGCGCACTCGAAATGCGGTTGCGCAAAAAGCCGGCAGATACGCAAAGCAGCATTCAACTTGCCGAATTATATCTACAGGAAGCCCAGCGGTCGCTGCAAGAGGCCTATTACCTGCCCAAAGCCCAGGACGTGCTCGACGGCTTACTTGCCCGCAATAGCGACAATGCTGCAGCACTAACACTCCAGGCTTCGCTGTACAACACGCTACACCAGTTTGAACAGGCGCGCGACATTACGCGGCAGTTGATTGCAAACGGTAGAGCCACCGCTTATGTCTATGGTATTCTTGTGGATGCGCTTGTCGAGCTTGGTGCTTATGAAGAAGCTGTTGTGGCCTGTGACGAGATGATCGCGTTGCGCCCTGGTATTTCTTCCTACTCACGTGCTGCGTATTTGCGCGAGCTGCACGGTGATACCGATGGTGCTATCGAGGCCATGAAGCTGGCTGCTGAAGCCGGCGTAACCGGCGAAGAGGACCGCTCCTGGGCACTGTACCAGTTGGGACTGCTCTACCTTGGCAATGACGACCTTGAAAGCGCGGAGATGATATTTGACGGCATTCTAGACGAAACCCCGTATTACGCGTATGCTTTGGGTGGACTTGCGCAGGTAGCACTGCAGCGTGGTGAACTGACATCGGCCAAGCGCGGCTTTGAAGAGGCTTATGCTTTTGTGCCGGCTGATGAATTCCTCGAAGGCCTGGTGGAGGTCCACCTTGCACTGGGGCAGGAAGATGAAGTGCGAGAATTGGAAGCGAGACTCGATAAGAGTTACCAGGACGCAGACGCCATGGGGGAGAATGTGCGCATGGAATACGCCGATTTCCTGGCTGATCAAGAGCAACAGCTGGGTCGGGTACTACATCTGGCTCGGCTAGAATACGAGCGTCGGCCCAACCATTTGCATGCATTGGAGACCTTTGCCTGGGCGCTCCACAAAAATGGCGACTCTCCGGCTGCTATTCCATACATCGAACAAGCCATGCGTTTAAATACGGGAGATGCCATGGTGCATTACCGGGCTGCACAGATCTACAAAGATGCCGGCGATCAGCAAATGGCCGCGCTGTATCTGAACGCAGCACTTGATGCCAATTTGCATATCGAAAGCCCGTCAGCAGCTAAAGAAGCGCAATTGTTACTCATGCCCTGATCGTAGAAATTTCTGTTCTTGGGCTGAGGCAACGTAGGGAATTACACATGCAGGATATTGTAAGCAAATGCTTATGGTATCCTGCTTATTAGTATATGCAGCCTGTTATTGGTGGCGGCAATCCTAAATCGTGCAACTTAACGGCGTAATTAGTCGAGATTTAATCCAAATAAGGATCTTGAAGCTTGTAGAGCTGTAATGAACTTCCGATCTTATGTGTTTATATTGCACAAACCCTCAATACACCTGGTATCACATAAACTTGGGAGTGAAAGAATGGCGAACGCAGATGCGCGCACCCACCCTGTACTAGGCAAACAACCGGAAAAAGGCACCTGGGATTGGGTGTCTATGATTTTCATCATTACCTACCACGTTGCCTTATTTATTGGACTGCCCCTCTATTTAATTTACAACACGCCAAGCTGGGGACTGATTGGCTGGACAGCCTTCTTCTTCTTGGCAACGACCATTAGTATTACAGCCGGCTACCACCGGTACTATTCACATCGCACCTTCAAAGCTAAAAAGCCTGTTGAGTGGGGTTTGCTGTTTTTTGGTACCCTTGCAGTACAGGGGAGTGTCTTGCGCTGGTGTTTTGATCATCGCTTACATCACACCTACATCGACGGTGAGCGTGACCCGTATGGTACGCCGCAGGGCTTCTGGCAATCACACCTCCTGTGGATGTTCAAGCACGGCGAGCCGTTTGATGACCGTTTCCTCGGCGACCTGAAAAACGACAAGCTGTTGATTTTTCAGCACAAACATTTTGGATGGCTGATCACACTGGTGAATGTCCTTGTTGTGCTCTTTGTTGGCTGGATGACAGGCGATTACATTGGATCGTTTGTCTTTGTCTTCTTGCTTCGCCTGTTCCTTGGACACCATTGCACGTGGTTTATCAACTCACTGGCCCACATGTGGGGCTCCAAGCCGTACTCCAGTGAGCATTCTGCGGTGAATAACTTCATTCTCGCTTTCCTCACAAGCGGTGAAGGGTATCACAACTACCATCACACGTTTGCCAGCGATTACCGCAATGGCATCCGCTGGTACCAGTACGATCCTACAAAATACCTCATCTGGACGCTCAGCAAGCTTGGCCTGGCATCCGGTTTGAAGCGTACGGATCCGTTGATGATCAAGAAAAAGCTTGTTCAGGCTGACCGTAAGCTGCTTACGCATCACCTTTCCATGTTGCGCGAAGTAGACGTAGAAGCGTTCAGTTCTGTTGTTGACACGCTCTCAGCCAAACTCACAGTTTCTATCGCAAACGCAAAAAGCACACTCGAGAAATACCGCTCGATTGATCGCAAAAAGAATCGTAGCGAATGGAAAGAGCTCCGTGCTGCGTATAAGCAGCTGAAGCGTGAGATTAGTCAGGATCTCAAAACCTGGCGTCGGCTCTGTACGCTTATTCTGGAGATGGATCCAAAGCTAAAGTCTGCGCACATCCACTAAGGATGTAAGCGAAGTACAGGCTGATTCAGATATATCAAAAGGGCTGCTCCATTCGAGCAGCCCTTTTTGTTTGTCGATTTGTTATACGCGGTATTGTGACGCCGGCTAGCCCTTCACAGGCACCCAGACCAGCACAACCTCGTCAACCGTGATGTCCGTCTTCTCGAGGCCAATTTCAAGGTCCTCGATGGCCTGTGCTTTCTCTTCCCACTCCAGGTCGAGTGCCAGTAACTCATCCGCCAGTTCGTTTTCCAGGTCTTCCAGCTCTTCTGCCTTTTCTTCCACCCGGTTGGAAGCAGATTGCATGCGCTGACTTGACGTGCGGGTCTGTTTGCGCTTCGAGGATGCCCTGCGTAAGTCTGCCGCCATACTGCGTGAGCTTTTGCGACCTCCGAGAAACATACCGAGCACAGAGCCGACACCAGAGAGCAGTTCGTCTGTTTTACGCGAACTATGATCTACACGGAGTTCTTCAAGGCGGTCTTCCGCTTTGTCTAGCATGTCTGACGTGCGCTTGATGCGCTTTTCGTACTTCGTCCGGAGCTTGGCCGCTGCTTCGTCTTCGAGGTTCTCTGCGGCTTTATGACACCGTAATTCGAACTCTTCGCGTGATTCTCCAATACGGGAGTAGAGTTTGAGCTGTTTATTGGCGTACACCGTAACGGTGCGCTCACGGTACAGGTATGCTTTGAGGTCTTTCTCCAGGCTCTTGAAATACGTTGCGGTATGAATGGGCGCATCCGGCATTTGATAGCTGGCGCCGTCGGGGGCATCTGCACGCATGTCGCGGTCGTCGTAGTCGACGGGTACTGCATCCTCGGCAGACGAGTTTGCAGAGAGGGGATAGATCACGGCTTCCCACTCTTCCGTATGCCGCAGGTCAGCTTTTGTATCGTCAAAGAGCAGTTTGACACGCGCAGCAACAGCCGGCGCAAACGTGCGGCTCTCTGGTTTGATGGCTTTGATTGCACGCCAGTCGGCAGCAGGGTGCAGGTAATACGCTGCACGGCCTGAGGCCACATCTGGCATAACCGAAGTCGCGCTGCTGGATGCGGAAGCCGCCGGCGTTGCAGCAAGCGTTGATGCTTCCGCTTCGTAATTGCGCTCTGGCGCATCCGCCGTGATTTTGCTGATCTCTTCGCGCGTCATGGGGCCGCGAAGGTACGACATTGCCCAACGCGTACCAAAGAGCTCTGGACCTGAGCCTTTGGTGGAATGCAGCATAAACTGCCGCTTGCCGAGGCCGCTGATCAGGCGTTCAATTTCTTTGATGTCTGTGCCACCATCAGCAGCAGAGAGGCCATCCATGAGGCGGGCTTTGTCGCGTTCTGTTTGGAGCCGGCCAATCATCCAGGTGCCGGTATTGGAGAGGGCCTTGTAATCGATATCTACCGGGTTTTGTGTAGACAGTACCATACCCAACCCAAACGCGCGGGCCTGCTTGAGGATGGTCAGGATAGGTTTTTTACTTGGCGGTGCTTTGGTTGGGGGCACAAAACCAAATACCTCATCCATGTAAATGAGTGCTTTCAGGTCGTCTGAGCCCGGCTGGGTGCGCATCCAGGTAATCATCTTCGAGAGTACCAGCGTAACCACAAATTGCCGCTCTTCATCTGACAGATGCGCCATAGACATAATGGCCGCTTTCGGTTTGCCGTCTTCCGTGTACAGCAGCTTATTGATATCAAGCGCCGGCCCTTCCATCCACGTAGCAAAAGACGGGGAGGCGAGTAGGCCGTTGATTTTTAGGGCAAGTTTGCGACGGTCTTTCTCGGGGAAGAACGAGTCGATATCGATCACCCCAAGTTTACGCAGTGGCGGATCCTGGATTTGGCCGACAAGCGATGGCAGGTCGAGGTCTATCCCTTTATTCCAGGCGTGTTCAATAAGATTTGCAAGCAGAATATGCTCTCGACTGCTGATGGCATCACCTTGTACACCGACCAGGGCGAGCAAGCTTGTCACATACCCTTCGATCTCATCCCGCATCAGCTCTACATGAGAAGCTTTTTCAGGGGCTTTTAAAGAGCCCACGATATTGAGCGGGATGCCGGCCGTTGAGCCCGGGGTATACAGGCTGAATTCCGCCTTTTCGCGCAATGCAGCAATGCGCTCTTCTGTAATGCCCCATCCAGAAAGTCCCTTTTTCCAGAAGCCGGCGGTTTTGTCGGCCAGGTCTTCTACGGACATCCCCTCTTTCTTGGCTTCAGAGGCGCTGACCCAGGGCTTGAAATCATCACCCGAAAGTTCAGGGAACGTAAGCAGCAAGTTGCCCATATCGCCTTTCGGATCCAGGATCAACGTTGGGCGCCCCGAAAGTAAAAGCTCTTCAAGTAAAATGATACCCAGACCCGTTTTGCCAGAGCCCGTCATACCCACGATCACGCCATGCGTGGTGAGGTTGCTTGATTTGATGAAGGTGGGCTCTTCCATGCCTTTTTCGGGCGATCCACCCATGTAAAGCCGGCCTTTGGGGATTTCTATCTGCTTAGCCATAATTGGTTGTATTCAAACGGTTTAGCGGGTCAGCCACAATGCAATTAGCCGCATGTTAACAAATTGCCGCGATTAAATCAGCCCCGTTTCTTGAAAAAACGGCTTGGACATTGATTATAAAAGCGTTAACAGGCCTCTAACGGCCTGGAAGGCCATGTAGCTCGTGAAGAGAAAGGCTATACCAAAGATGCCATTCATGACCGGCGCATTGGTATGTTCAGCCACCAGCGCCTTGCGATTCAGGAGGACCCACATAAAGAGCACGAGAACCGGCATAAACAGCGCCTGAACTGCAAGCGAAGCAATTTGGATGAGCACGGGGCGGCCACCTGCAAGGGGAGCGATGAGTCCGGCGCCACAGTACAACAACGCGATCAGCCTGAAATGCAGTTGAGAAGGGTCTCTGTCCAGGTTAAAGTAATCCGATATGGTCCAGATGGACACAAGAGCGTTGGGGAAGGCAGAAGACAGGCCGGCCGCAACGATACCAATCACAAACAGGGTTGCCGCAAATGAGCCGGCGATAGGCACAAGGGTATATGCCATGTCAATCGCTTTCTCAACACGAATGCCCTGCGCATACAGCGTGGCGGCTGCGCAGGCCATGATGACGCCTGATAGCACAAAAATGAGCACGGCAGACATCAGGGCATCGCGTCGCTCGTGTGCGAGATCTGCAACGGTCCAGCCTTTGTCGGCCACCACAAAGGACCGCATAATGATGATGCTCCCTGAAAGGGTGGTGCCGACCATGGCTGCGGCAACCATGGCACCGCCTTCGGGCATGGAGGGAATCAATCCACTGCTTATGGAAGAAAGGCTCGGCTTGACCATGATCAAATCGGCTATGAAACTAAAGCCGAGTATGGCCACCAATACTGTCAAAATCTTCTCGAATACGCTGTATTTCCCGAAGAAAATCATCAAATAGATCAAACTGCTCCAAAACAATGCAGCGAGCAAAAAGCTACCGTCTATCCACGAGGCAAAGGCTTCAGCTACGATACCCAGGACGCCGATGTTAGAGGAAAACTGCCCAATAACGATGGCAAGCACGAGGTAGAGTCCTGCCGGCCGGCCGATGTGCTCCGTAACCGCCGCAACAAACGTTTGACCGCTTGCAAGCGTTAGCCGACTCATGCCGCTGAGTAATGCCCAATAGAAAAAGCAAGAGGGAATCAATGCCCATAAAAGCGAGGTGCCCTGCTCTGCACCAGCTACTACGAGTGAGGAGACGCTACCCGTGCCAATCGTGGCGCCAATCATAAAAAGTGCGGGGCCGTAGCGGGAGATTAACTGGGTGATAGGATTGCGGGGAGGGGCGGTTGTTGTGTTCATGCGATGTTGCATCCTGGTTTCAGCGTGCAACAATATACATAAACGATGCTGAAGGGCTACTTGTGTTTGCCAGGGGCTATTGGATAGCGAGCAAGGCGCGCACGTCGTCGAGGTTGGTTGGGAGGGTGAGAAATTGGCTGACGCCGGCTTCAGCAAAGACGGCTGGATCTGCGCCCGCATTTTTGCTCCTTATGCCGATAATGGTATGGTTGTCCTCCAACAGGTAGTGTTTGCTGAATGCAAGTAATGCATCAAGTGTTGGGGGTTGCGTAAGCATGGTATTGATGAGTATCGATCTATAGCTGGTCTCATGCTCAGGGATGAGCGTCTGGTCTAATCGATCAATGGCGTCGACTGTCAAGCCAAGCGACTGCAACATGTATGAAAGAATTTTCTGATTGATTTTATTGGGTTCAACCAGGAGAATTCGACGGTTTTCCTCCTCATTCGGTGTGGTCGCAACCTCTTCGGCTGGTGCTTTTTGTTTGCTGAGCTGCGTGCCGGCGTATTTGAGCGTATCCTTAAACGCTGTGAACAACAGCGGCTTTTCTATAAAAAGGTCAAATCCCTTCTTATCTTGCAGGGAGTAGGTGCGATTCGGAGCCAGAATACCAACACGCAAAGGCTGAGGATGCTTCGCAGGAGTATTAAACCACGTCTGCAGCGGGTCGTCTTTGGTGGCTATAGCAGGTTGGAAAGGCTGCAATACAACGTCACAACGTGCTATGTTTTCATTGGACAGGCTCGGTGCATCCAGGCTAATTGCGTCGATATCAAGCCAGCGCAGGTACCTGGTCAAGCTATCTGCAGTGCTCTCGTCCAGATTATACAATCCAACGCACCGTGGTGGCGCAGCTAGCGGCGTAATTGGGACGGAGGCAACGCGCGAAATCGGAATGGACACATGCACCGAAGTGCCGACGTTTTGCTCGCTTTCAAGTGTAATGGTGCCGCCCATGTGTTGCACTAACTGCTGGCACAACGAGAGCCCGAGTCCCATCCCCCCATGGGTTCTAGCCGACGACAGCTCTGCCTGCCAAAATGGCTCAAAGGCGAGCGCTTTTTGGGAGGCTTCGAGTCCAATACCCGTATCTGTTATGCGGAGCGTATAATTCGATTGGGTTGGTTTCTGGGTGTCAGATTCGACATTTGCTGTTACCTGGATGGTGCCGGCTACTGTGAACTTGATGGCGTTTTGCAGGAGCAGTGATACCACCTGAGCCAATCGCTTCTCATCGGCTGAAATCGTGCAAAAGAGGCCTTTTTCCGCATTTAATTGTACGTCGAGCCCTTTGTCGAACGTTGCTGGAGCGTGCTGCTGGATGATGCGTTCGAGGTGCTCTAGCAAATTGAATTCGTCAGATTGCAAGGGGAAATCGCCTTGTAGTAACCGCGAGTAGTCGAGCAGGTGGCTAATGACGTTTTCGAGGAGCTGACCTGAATCGAAGATGGCCTGTGCATTATCCTTGATTTCGTAACTCAGCGGCATGTCAAGGAGCAACTGGGTCATGCCCAGGATACCATTGAGCGGGGTACGCAGTTCATGGCTCATATTATCCAGAAACTGACTTCGTACTGCCGCAGCTGCCTGTGTTTTTACCTGCTCAGCAGCGAGGGCTTCCTCTAGTGCTGCTACGGTGCTACGTTCATGGGACAGGGCATCTTCCAGGACTTCAAGTTTGGCTGATAGTGCATCCACGCGGCCATTTAGAAATGCACAATGCGCCTGAAGGGTGTCAAATGCCTCAGAAAATTCATCCTTCAATAACGAACGTGCCGATGCGGGCATGTTGAACTGCTGCTTGCCCTGTGGGGAAGTGTCGTCCATTCGTTATTAACCTGGGATTCTCGAGAATACGGTATGGCTCCTGATGCGAACAAGGCCCGACGTGCCATCTATGACACCTCTTCATGCACGCGCTTTACTTCTGTTTAATGCACCTTTGTAGAAGTAATCGGGCGTCGGTATTAAATCAAAACCTTAATTCGCATGTGGTGCACTAGGCGTTATCGGCTACTATTTTCCGAAGCTAAATCCGTCTATTTCTGAAAGTCGAATACGCCAGAAACCTTCGGTACGCTGTGGGGCCGGCGTGCCATCCAGGATGGCAGCTTCTTCGAGATGCAAAAACAGGTCTTCCGTGTCAGCAGAGACCTCTTCGAACAGGCCCAGTATTTCCAGTAAGCCCGGCATGTTTTCTTCGTGTACGTGGGAATTGAACTGTTTTCTTATTTTGATCAGGTAGTTTTGTTTGCCGATGACGCGGCCACTCAACACAGCGCCGTTCACAGCCAGGGTTGCTGTTGTATGTACACCGTGTTCCGCCAGCCGCATGACAGCAATGAGCACGGGATCTACCGCCTGTTCCATAGTTGTAAATCAGTAGGATTAACGCTGAACTGTACCGAGAACAGCTGGTTTTGTAGAGGGACGTCCGACAAAGGCTTCCACATGGAGTGGGGAGTCATGTAACACCTTGTTGATTTTGATAACACACGTATCGTAACACATTCAGCAGTAACACGCCCTAAGCTTAAAAGGAATACCTGAGGGCCAGGGAAAAAAACATCAACCTTCAAAAGTCTCCAAATCAGCCCCCGTGACTTATTTGGTTACCGATACCGCCATGGATGTCTTTTTAAAGCATAAAGGTTTTTATTACGTCGTTTTTGGTCTGATTGTTATTTCTTTTATCTGGCAGGTTGCATTGGGACTTTGTCCGGTGCCATAGTCTGCAAAACGTAGTGAGGTACAGCTGTGCGCACAGGAATATTACTGGCAGGATTGGTCGTGGTTGTTTTACTGGTGCTTGTCATTTCAGGCGCGGGATGGGAGGCTAAACCGTTTGCTGGAACGTTTAACGCACCAGAAAATGTGCAAGGCCCTGTGGTTGTTGAGTTGTTTACATCACAGGGATGTTCTAGCTGTCCGCCGGCTGATAAATTTTTGAAGTCCCTCGCCCAATCGCCTGAGTGGCAAGAACACGTCATTCCGCTGTCATTCCACGTGGATTATTGGAACTACCTGGGCTGGAAAGATCCTTTTTCAGATGCTGCCTGGACGGCGCGCCAGGGGGATTATGTCACTGCGTTGGGTGGTGCTACGCTGTACACACCACAGATGGTAATCCATGGCCGTAAAGACGCAGTTGGTTCGCGGTATGGTCAGGTCGAGCAGGCCATCAACGCGCAGGCCCACGATGGGGCGGGGCACCAGGTCCAGGTGGCGGTGACTGCCCTGCAGCGGAATGCTGATAAGCTGGCCGGTGAGGTGCACCTGACGGGCAAGATTCCTCGATCGCGGGCACCGTATGGGCTCGTTGCTATTGCTTTTCAGAAAGAACTTTCCACTGATGTCCCCCGCGGCGAAAATGCCGGCAAAACACTACAAAATGATTTTGTTGTGCGAAACCTGGCGCTGATCACCAAGTTGCAACAAACGAAAAAGCTCGATACGCACATTCCTTTCAATGTTGCGCTCGATGCATCGATGGACCCGAAGAGAATGGGTATCGCTATTCTGATTCAGAATACGCAGACGATGGAGATTATAGGAGCCGGGTCACAATTCTAATCAAGCGCAGCACGCAGCTTTTCCGGGCACCGGCATGTATAACGGGTCACATCGAGTCTTGCACGCTTATCCTGCGGCTTGATCGCAATAGCAAAAATCGAGTTGTTTTCGTATCTTTTGGGGTAGATGCCAGCTACAAGTCTTTCAGGTTTGGCAAAAAATCGCTATCCTAGTTTCTTTTTCTATCGCGATGCGTCGAAGCGATAGGGCCTTTCAGTTTACCCGTCACTGCTTTAGGGGGCTGATTGTTGATACAGCGAAGGGAATTCCTTCCTGGTGATGTTGATGTTAATTCGTGGAGGTATTGTTTTATGTGCTGCGTGGGCATATATAATGATGGGTTACACCTTCACACATTGTTTTCGATATGGCTCACACCATGGTTTCACAGCAAGATCGTGATCGTTTGATCGCAGAAATTGATGCCCTGAACCGCTTGTACGAAGACACCAAGGTGTTTCTTGAAGAAGGGTTGCAAGATCCCAGTATATCACAGGAGGATTTTGCAGAGGGCGCGATGCGCGCCATGCGGCTGCTTATCCGTTTGAAAGTTATGCTTGACGATTACGCAAAGCTCTGATTGCGTATCCGGTAAAGCGCACGTAAGCGTGTGCAAGAAGGCTATTAATCCAGTATTGTTGGGCAAAAACGCCCCAAATAACAAAGCCCGGTCAAATGACCGGGCTTCGACCCACCACAGAAAGAGGTCCACCCTATGAGGGGGTGTTCTTATGCTATTTCGACACCTGCACGAAGCAGGTGACCTCAAGTTCGTTATCGGATAAATTGCCGTTGACCTTAAGCCGGCCGGCTATAAAAGATTGGATTACCCCCAAATTACTGGGAAGAAGGATGGGGCGGAGGAAGCGGCCAGCCGTCAGCAGGCTCATCGCCGCCACCACCACCGCCGCTGAGTAGAATGGCTGCGCCGGCAACCACGGCAAGGGCAGCGCCCCCGCCAAACAGCAAGGCCTTTCTTCGTTTAGGTGCCGCCTTATCTTCTTCAGCGTCATCAGCTACAGCAACGGGTGGGAGCGGATCTGGTGTAATTTCTTCAGGCTCAATACTTGGAAACTGGCCGGCTGCAATCATCTGCTGTTTAACTTCCAGGATAAACGCAGAGAAGTTGGGTGGGAGCTGCGGATCAGGCGCATAAGCTGGATCGAGAACGTACAACCCCTCAATCGCCGAGCGAGCTGCCTGCGTATCACCCAAAACAAAATGTGTACGTCCGAGCAGCGCGTACGCACGAATCCCCTGATCGCCAGAGAAGCCGTCCGAAGTGATACAAGGCTGCAGCAGCGAAATAGTGTTTTCAAAATCCCCACTGAAATAGGCATTTTCAGCGTTGGTCAGCGCTGCTTCACAATCCTCGGGTGCTTGCTGTGCCACAACGACAACGGGAAGCACAAACAGAAATAACAGGTTGAGCGCCAGGGAGGCGGTACGTTTTTTTAGACGAGTGACGATCATGGTTCTCATGCTCCTGTTTGTGTACAGGGCGACGTTGGCGGGTTCAAATCAACCCAACTAATCCGATTTCCGTAACACAAAACGCAAAGGCTGTTGTTTAGATGACTCGTAGTTGGTGGTTGTAGCTTCTTCCACCATTTCGTAGCCTTCTGCTTTTACAGCGATTTTGTGTTGGCCAATGGGGACCTCGATAGGTGTGGGCGTATACAGCCCTGTAGGTTCTCCGTCGAGGTAGATTTCTACGTGCATGCCATTATCAGCCGTGTCAAAAGCTGTTACAATGAGGCGCACGGTTTCTGTAAAATCGATGGTGTACGCCAGCGAATCGGACGCATCTAGCGTAATGCGTTTTTTCCATTCTCCGTGTTGCGGGTGTGCAACAAGGATTTCATGCGGCGTAGCGAGCAGCGGCATTCGGATATCGCTGGCTTCTTTCTCGATGAGGCTCCCATCAATATACAGTTCAGATGGTGGGTTGATATCGAGTTTCAGCAGTCCCATAATGGGTGCCATGGTCCGGTTAACCTGGCTAATCTGGTATGGTTGGACCTGAATACGGGCTCTGTAGGGCTCGTGGTTTTCCATACGCAATTCCACATTGGCCCGGCCGGCTTTCACGTTGTCGAGGAAAAGCGGGGTGGTGCCTATGTTTACACCATCGAGATAAATTTGTGCGCCTTTGGGCGAAGAGTCGAATCGAATGGAGCCAACGGCTGTGGCGCTGGCTGTGTTGTTTTGTTGCGACGGCGATGTATTGTTTGTGGTCGATGTACCGTTACCTGATGGTGCACCGCCCTCAGACGAAGGATCTTCATCGGGCTCAGTCACAACGGCATCGGACGAATCTGCAGTGGCTGGATCGTTTGCCGGCCCGTCGGATACGTTGATCGGATTCAACTCAATTTCAGACAAAGGTGCAGCTTCGGCCCGCTGGATTGCCGTTTCCGGATCATTGGAATTATTTAACTGCTCAGCGAGTGTCGGCTCCTCGGTATCTGGACTGATGAAAGCACTCAATACTTCGGGCGTAAACACTGCAATAAAGGAAAGCGCCACAATAAGCAAACCAACGAGTGTGGCATAGAGCCGCCAACGTTGACTAAACGACGAGCCATTGGCGTACGGGTTGCCGCCCGTGCCGTTTACCGCGAGCGCGGTAGATGTATTGCTCATCTCAAATTCTTCCAGCGCTGAGATCATCTCAGCGGCACTCTGAAATCGCTTGTGAGGCTCTTTCTCCAGCGCTTTCATGATGATGCGCGCAAGCGGCTTTGGAATCGAGGAATCCCGCTTACGGATGTCGGGGAAAGGCTCCTCGACAATCATTTTCTGGATGGCATATCCGCTGGCGTTTTTCTCAAATGGCAATACGCCGGCAATGGCTTCGTAAATGGTCATGCCGAGGGAGAAAATGTCTCCGCGATGATCTACGTTGCGCAGACCCCGGATTTGCTCAGGTGGCATGTAATGAATGGTGCCCCCCGTAGCCATCGTAACCGTTGTATCCGTGGTGCGCTTGCCTTCCTGTAAAATTTTAGCCAGCCCAAAGTCGGTAATCTTTACAACATTGTTTTTGGCAAGCAGAATGTTGCGCGGCTTGATATCCCGATGAATGACACCACAGCTGTGGGCATAGTGGAAAGCCGAGAGCATCTGTTTGGTCAGATAAAGCCCTTCTTTCCACGGGATGGCGCCTTTATCTTCCAGATAGTCTGCCAGGGTAGGGCCTTTTACATATTCCATCGAAATGTAAAAGCCCATATCGAACGATCGAAAGTCATAGACAATTACGATGTTCGGGTGGTGTATCTGTGCGAGGGCACGTGCTTCTGCTCTGAAACGTCGTAAAAACGACTCATCCTGCGCGAGGGCAGGATTGATGATTTTCAGTGCTACAGTCCGGGAGAGCTCCAGGTTTTCAGCCTTGAAAACAATGCCCATACCACCACGCCCGAGGACATCGTCGATACGGTGTCCATCGACCTCTTTGCCGATGAACTCTTCCGGACGTGGATACATGGTTAACATTGCTTAAGTGAGGAGGCTCCTCTAAAGGTACTGTAAAAAATTATGGGATAAACGGGAGGGTCTAAAAGCCGGCTCTTTCAACGCCGCAACATCATGCTACGCACAATTTGTTTGTCTTGCAATTGCAGCTGGTAAAAATACAAACCACTGCCCAAAGCAGCACCGGCATCACTCAAACCATCCCACGATAGTTGATGATGCCCTGCGTTGTACGTCCCTTCTGCGAGTACGCGAACCCTGCGGCCTAACGTGTTATAGACGACGATCCTGAGGTTTTCCGGTTCCGGTAGCGCAAACGCTATGGTTGTTGTTTGCGCAAAAGGATTGGGGTAGTTGGGCAACAATGCCAGAGATTCTGGCACCAGGTTGGCCTGTTCTTCCGCTACAAACGCCGCATCTCCAATCAGCAAAACATACTGTTGTATGTTCGATTCGGGCCAAAAAGTGAGCGAAGGGTTCTTACGAAAGTCGTAACGTTTGCCGAGCTTCCTGTCAATCAGCAAAATTTCTTCATGATTTTGGAAGTGGCTAAACCCGTCTGCGTGTAACTCGACCGGGCCGTCCGTTGGCGCTTGCAGGGTAATTTCATACCGATAACCCGCGCTTTCTGCTGGCAAAAACTCTTCCGTTAAATAACCTTGCCGGCTCGTTTGCGATACACCCGGTCTGACGAGGCGAAGACTGGCAGCTTCGAAGGCACCTGGTGGGGCAATCTGATCAAATTTGTCGGTGCCAGCGGCGGCTTCCATGTGCCGACCGGCGCGAATACTGGTTAGTGTATCGCCTGCAACCACAGCGCTCAACGTGAATGCGGGTACCGCAGGCCGGCGTACATTTTCTGATGTCGCTGGAATGTACGGCAGCTTCAGGGTTGTCAGATTTTCGCTATTAAAGAAGTAAAACGCATTCCCTGTGGTGGCTGAAGAAAAAACGGGAGACGCAATATACCGCCCCTGCCAGCGGAAGAGCTGTTGTGTAATTTCGTTTGTTTGCGCAACGGCCTGCCATGGAATGTCGATGTCGAACGGGTTGGAAATGATATTCCATCCTGCCTGGAGTGGGATGCTGTAGGTACCATCGTTCGCCAATTGCACCGTTGGGCGCGAATCGGTTCGCTCCCATACCTGTCTGGACAGCAGCCAAAAACCGCCACCCGGGCGAAACGTGAAGTTGGCCGAACCGTCGTAGCGCTCAAAATATGCCTCGCGGTCATCTACATCCATCCCATTGTCGCGGTAGGCAATCCAGTCGACCTCGGGTGTGCCATTGACGGCCGTTGCCATCGGGAGGTTCACCGTACCAGGTAAGGCAACAAGGCGATAGCTCGCTGATAAGTCGGGGTTTCCAAAAGAGATGTTGATGCTTTCTGCCAGGCTTTGCGGTGGCATAATCATGTCTGCCTGCACCAGGACCTGGAAGGAGGTGGAAGCGGATGCGCCTTTGTCGTCTTCTGCAACCAGTGTTACGTCTGCAAAGCCAACGCCGATAGGGGTTAACATAACTGCGGTATCATCGTCGACGAGCATCGCGGTAACCACCCCTTCGTTGGAAGAATTTACGGAGAGCCCGATCGGGTCTGCATCTGTAAATACACCGGTAACCGATACCGTTAATGGATCATCAGATTCGAACAGCGTCTGATCGGCCACAGTGTTGCTTACTACAGGCCGGCTGTTGATGGTCAGGATAAACTCGTCGGTTACATTCTCGTCAAATACATCCGTTGCGCTAAGTGTAATGGTTGTGTTTCCGATGGCCAGTGGCGTTATCGTCAGTGATGCGTCGTCGATAGCCACGGTTGCAACAGACTGTTCACTCGAGTTGGCTTCAAAGGTCAGGTCATCACCATCTGGGTCGACAAACACCTCAGCCAGGTTAAGACTGCCAGGGCCGTCGTCCAGTAAGTAATTAAAGTCAGCTACCGGTGATTCCAGTCGCGGAGGCTGGTTGTTGGTACTGCGCGTAAGCTCGATCGAGCGGGATTCGCTTCGAGCGATCTGGCTGCCATCGGTTGCGCCAACAAGGTGATACAGAGTTACGGAAGCGCCTTGCGCAATCCCTTGTGAAGCAAGAAACGCATCCAGATCTGCATTTGAGATGCTGAAAAAGGTATTGTCTCCTGTTCTGAAAATGCCTTCGATCAAGGTCAGGTCGCCCTCGAATTCAGGATTTCGAGAGAAGGCCCAAATGTACTGCACGGGATGCCCATCTGGATCTGCCACGGCATTCCATGTAATCGTGAGATCACCTGGATCTTCAAGGTTAAGGGATGCTCCGTTTGCCGGCTCAGCAATCTCAGGCGTGTTGGGGCCTCCATTCGGCGCAATATACACCTGGCCACGTAATTCAGGCGAGAACGGATCAGCAATACTGCCACTCTCCGTTTCGATACTGATATAAAAAAGACCGTTCTGCAGGGTCAGTAATTCATCTTCGCTCAAATCGAACGCGTTGTTACCGGCTTCAAAAACACCGCTGGTCTCGTTTGTTGCTGTGACATCAAGCTCATAGACGGCTTCCGTGCTAACACCGGGGGCGCCGGCATGCAGGGATGCCGTACCAAACGGGAAGGCGAGGCCGTCATAGTTACCCGCAATAGAGAGGGTGTTGCCAACCAGTGTTGCTGTAACCTGTCCATTCGCGGGACTCAAAAGGGGCGGCACAACGTGGAGACTCGACAAGTTGGAGGCATAATTCACAACAGGGGTTACATTCAGCGTAATCGGCTCGCTGATGAGGCGCAGCTCCTGTGCGAGGAGATTTGTCACTTCCAGCACGTATTCGCCGGCATCCGCCGGTGAGGCTGAGGCAATTACATAGCTGTCTTCTGTTGCGCCAGCAATCACCTCGCCGTCTTTTTTCCACTGGTAGACGTTGCTGTTACCGCCAGTCTGCACCTGAATCACCACCGGGTTGTTTTCGGTTGCCGACAACGTGCGCGCTTCTCCGATGTTGGGCTGGGGCACGTATTGGAAATCGTTGATGGCAACCTGGGGTTCGAGGTCTTCAAACGTGAGGATGTTGTTGAAAACGTACAGTTCGACCAGGTTAGGCTGGTCGTTTCCAAAAGGTGGGAGATCTACGATGTTATTGTTTTGCAGATGCAATACGCGCAATGTGTTAATCCCACCAAATTTTTCGGGGACGCTCCCGTTGAACGCGTTGTCGTTTAAATAGAGGATCTGGAGGCTCTGGAGTTGGGTGAGGACTTCGGGGACGGGGCCCATGAAGTTGTTGTTGTCGACTAGCAGCGTCTGCAGGTTTTGCAGATCCCCCAGGTTATCTGGCAAGGGGAGCGTAAGCATGTTTTCGCCGGCATCCAGCGTTTCGAGCAACGAAGCGGCCTGGACATCTGCTGGAATCTGCCCGCTCAGATTGTTATTTCTGAGGATGAGGCGTTTGAGTGCCGGCAACCCGGCAACAGCGATGGGGAAATCGCCTTTCAGGTTGTTGCTTTCCAGGTTGAGCTCGGTCACCTGGCCATCATCGTTGGTTTCTACCCCGTACCAGTTGGAGAGCGGGGCATTGGACAGCCAATTGTTTCTTCTAGACCAGTTGGGACCATCGGTGGCGTTGTAGAGCGCTACCAGTGCAGCGCGGTCAGCATCTTCGAGTTCAAAAATATGCGCTGCACCAGCGTCGAGGCCTTCGTCATCATCCCCCTTGGTACCACTAACGATCCGTGTTTCGCTGATAGCAACCCCCTGACCGAAGAGGTCGCCGGCTTCCAAATTTGCCGGCGTTAGTTTTGCAATTTCGGTCCAACTGTCACCAATTCGCTGAAAAACGTACACCGCGCCGCTAAAGTCGTTGTCGATCCGTGTAGAAACGACGGCATAGTTGCCTTCGATTGCCACGGAATTTCCGAATCGGTCGAGGCTTTCACCATCAGAAGCGAGTAGTTTGGCTGTTTCGACCCAATCGCCTTCATTGTTGCGCTCAAAAATGTAGGCAGCGCCTGATTCTTCGCCTTGAATATCCACATCACGCGCGCCGACAATAACCTGCTCTTCATGAATCGCCACAATTTCACCAAAGCTATCATCAACCTTGGCATCGCTGGCAAAGATTTTCTCCACTTCAATCCATTCGCCGCCATTGAGCTCATAGATGTATGCAGCCCCCGCGTTTTCCGCCTGATCATCTACATCGCGAGCACCAATGATGGCGCGATTGCCCGACATAGCGACGCTCCAGCCAAAGCTGTCGCCTTCCTGTGTATCACCCGGGATAAGCTTTTGTACAAAATTCCAGGTAACGTCGCTGCCCTCAGGATTGCGCTCATACACGTAGACGGCGCCGGGGTTAGTGAAATTGGAATGGTCGGCATCCAGGGCGCCGATCATAACAAAGTCCCCGTTGGTTGCCACAGCTGCGCCATATTTGTCATTGATAGCGCCATCTTCTGCAATCAGGCGCTCCTGCTGGACCCAGTTGCCCATTTCGTCCTGCCCAAACACGTAGGCGGCACCTGTTCTGATGCCGTTTTCGCGGGCGTCTACGGCCCCAACGACTATTACATCGTTGTGTATAGCAACAACACCGCCAAAAAGTCCATTGTCAAAAAGCCCCGGAAGTATGAGTCCATTGTCAGGTATGAGTTTGGCTGACTGCGTCCAGGTACCGTTTGACAATTCAAATACGTACGCTGCGCCGGCATCCGAGCCTGCGTCGTCGTCTCGAAAGGCACCAATAACTGCCGTGCTTCCATCGATGGCTACTGATTCGCCAAAGCGATCGTTAGGGTCGCCATCATTGGCTGTGATCTTGGATTCAACAAATTGTGCAAGGGCAGGGGACGCCGTTCCAAGGCTTAATGCCAGCAAGCTTGCAAGGAAAAAGCCCGCATTGAATAAAAGGCGCCTCATCATGAGATTGGGTTGTACCATAACAGCTTTCTCTGCAAAATCCTCTGCAAATGAATTACGGATCGCGTTAAGATGGGGTCAGGGATGATCTTTGCTAAAAATAGTCCCTTTCGAGCAGGTCTTGCGCAAAAATATGCGGTATGCCGTACGTTTGGCCGTCGTATGTTACGACTTAATGGAAAATACAGCACAGGTATAGGTCGGGCCTTGTATCAAGAATACTCATTACAAGGGAGTGGTTGCTAGAAAAATACAACATTTCCATGCAAAAGAACATTCAAGGTTTGTAGTTGATTAAACCAACGTGGAAAATGGATACATCAACCCACTTTAGTCCGGCTTTACCTGGATCTGGGATATACTACAAGTTAACACTTGATTTGTCCCTCGATCGCAGCCTACATTTTGATGCAGCATCAACGTGATACTGCTTCAAACATGGATTCTTTTGGTCTTACCCATGTCCGCACATGGCGTACCCGGCTGGAAAATCCCTTGTTATTGCTTTTACAGGAGCCTCGGCGTTACCTGATAGCAGGTGTGTACTGCGCCCCGGTATCCTAAACCATATGACAGCGCAAGCTCAGTTTCAGTACATCATGAGCCTCGATTTATGATGGTCAAGTTATTTTTAAAGACGGATGTAGATTCGGACGAAGTCGAAGAATTCACTTTCGAGCAAGAGCGTATTTCCCTCGGAAGAGACAAAGAAAACGACCTCCACATTCCGGATAAGAGCAGGGTAGTAAGCAAGAAGCATGCTGAAATCACGCAGCTTGAAGACGGCTATGAGATTGCAGATTTGGGCAGCAAGAACTTTACCTACCTCAATAGCACCCGGCTCGAGTCGGGGCGCACGTATATGTTGAGCGATGGTGACGTGATTAAGCTTGGTGAGTTTGAAGTAGAGTTTCAGCTCGAGAAGCCCGAAGTAGAAGCTGAAGAAGAGCCTGAAACGGAGAAGGTCCGTCCGGCTGATTATGACCGCACGGTATTTGAAAGCAGTTTTGTAAATCCATTTCTCGAAGACGCTGAGCGGTTTGCCGGCGCCTTTACCAGCCTGTGCGAAACCTTTGAAGGAGAGGCGCCCAATCGTCGCATCGATGCCTTAAAAGATGCGTTTAGCGAAATCGACTTCGAGGCAAACGACGAAGTACGCCAACTACTTGCTGGTTTGTTGCTCGGCGATGAAGATCCTGAGGCCACCGATCCCAAAGTACACGCCCTTTCGAAAAACGGCAGCGCCAGCGAAGCGCCGCTTTCTCAGGAGCCTGTGCCTGTCGAAAAGGCCCTGACACCTGTGAACAAGCGTGGCAAGAAACTTGAAACGTCTGAACAGCTAGACCAGGTGCACAGCGTTGTATTTAATGTGCTATCCATGCTGGTGAGCATCCCGTGGGAATTCCGCCACGAATTTGTCGGGCACACCATCGCCCAGACACCGGAGTCTGAAATTTTGTTTGAAGGCAACGGTAGCCGGCTCAAAGAATATCTGCTGGATCCGGATCTGGATGAAGAAGAACTTGGGCAGCGCCTCGCGTTGCTTGAAGAAGGGGGAGATGAGGTTATTTTGCATCAGTTGGCCATGTTGGATGGCTATAAAGCCGTTGTGCAGCAGGGGATGCACATGTTATTGCGCGAAATTGATCCTGTTGTTGCCGCAGAAAGCCTTTCACAGCAAGGTGGTTTATACCGACTTTCGCCAAATCTAGCGCGCATGGTAGCATCCTGGAGCTTGCAAGACAAGTTCAAAGAGCTGCGCGCGGAAGACTGGTCGATCACCGAGCGTCGCGCCTATCGGCCATCGTTTATCCGGGCATATCTTTCGCGTATGTCTGCCGGCCCTAAAAAAACACCGGCCTGATCTATCCAGATACACTTTCTGTAACGACTGGGAATACAGAACCTAGCCCTACACCATGGCGCAAAACCAAATGAGAAAGCAGGCTGCCCATCCTCCCATACGTCTTGTTGTGGAGATTCAGGATGATGAACCGATCGAGCGGGTGTTTACCAGCCCGTTTCGCATTGGTCGGGACAGCGATTGCGATGTGATGATCAAAAACAGCCATGTGAGCCGGAATCACGTCGAAATAGACTACAAGGACCGGTGCTGGTGGGTACATGATCTGGAAAGTACCAACGGTATCTATGTAAATGGCAAAAAGGTCAACCACGTACCGGTTATTGACAAAGATATTCTCCATTTGGGCAAAGATGGTCCACGGATTGTTTTTAACTACATCACGGCAGAATCTGCGGCGGCTATGCCGGGTTTTGATGCTTCGGAAGAAGCGCCCCGCCTGTTACCAAGTACGCCGAAGATGGTGGCCTTTGCGCTGGCAGCATTATTGTTGGGCGGTGCGGGCTTTTTCTACGGCCGGCACCAGCTAAGTAAAAATGACAACCTTGCGGAAAAGGCAGAAGTGTTGTTCACCGAAATTCGTGCAGCAGATATCGCCATTGCCAATGTGTATGCGGATCAGCAGGGGGCGGACAGGCTGCTGACTGCCCAGAAAATCATTAACCTCGAACAGGAACGGCAAACCGCAGCAGAAGACTATAAAGGTTACCTCATCCAGATGGGCCTTTACCAGGCGCTTGACGAAACGGAAAGCCAGATTTACAATGCTGCTCGCTTTTTCAATGAAAGCGAGATCAACATGCCCGAATCCTTTGTTGCCGATGTCAAGAAAAGCATCACGCAATACTGGTTAGGCGAGGGCGAAGGGCCGTATAAGGAAGCGCTTACGCGTGCACAATTGTTCGATTATACTCCTTTTGTAGTAAAAACACTCCAGGATTACGGTCTTCCTGTAGAGTTTTTCTATCTTCCGTTGAGTATTAGCGGGTTTGACGAGAACATGGCAGTGGGGCATGGGAGTACAAACACCACGTTGGGTGTCTGGCAACTTTCTCAGGCTTCTGCCAGTTCGTATGGATTGTCTACCACAAACAACGAGGCAGCCTATGCCATCGGGTCACTTGATGACCGAAGTGATTTCAGGCAATCCACATACGCTGCAACAAATTTATTATTTGATATTTATCGGCAGGAAGCACTCGCTTCTGGTCTGCTGACGTTGGCTGTTTTTTTAGAGCACGAACGTGACTCAACAAAAAGGGAAGTGCAGCTCCAGTCAGTGTTGGATGCAGTTGATAAAGACGTACATCAACGCACGTTATGGCATATTCGGGAGCAGTATCCGAATCTGATTTCAGACGACGTGTACGAGATGGTGGTTCGCATCTTTGCTGCCGCGGTGATCGGACAGGATCCGCGTCTGTTTAAATTGAATGTTGATACGCCGACGGCATCCAATTACTTTAAAGCATTTTAAAAAAACGTCAGGGCCCGCGCCCGTTTAAAAAAGAGATTAGTTTAATGTCCTGGTGGAGAGTAAAAAGGCCAATGAACATTTCTTATGGTGCCACATCCCATGTGGGTCTGGTTCGGTCTGAAAATCAGGATGCGTATGGCAGTTTTCCGGAAAATAACCCGGAAGCTGCTGAGGAACGGCTTTTTATTGTAGCAGATGGGATGGGGGGGCACCTCGGTGGCAAAGAAGCCAGTAGAATTGCGTTGCTGGAAGTACCTAAAGTGTTTTTTAGCGACAAAGAGCATCCCGTTCAGGAACGGCTTAAGCAAGCGTTCCAGCGTGCCAATGATTGTATTTATGACAAGGCGCAAACGGGAAATGGTTTTGATAGGATGGGGACAACCTGTACAGCCCTTGTCTTGTCCAATGGTCAAATTTGTATCGCACATGTAGGTGATACAAGGGCCTACAGAATTGAGAAAAACAGTATAGATTTGCTTACGGATGATCATACCCTGGTTGAGGAGATGCGCCGCGAAGGTGTATTGACTGAAGCAGAAGCCCGCGTTCATCCACGCCGTAACACGCTCACGCGTGCGATGGGGGTTGAGCCAAATCTGGAAATTGATGTCTACGATATCGGAGAACTGAAGTCGGAGCAAAGCTTTTTGCTGTGTTCTGATGGGTTGTCCGAAGTATCCGCTGAAGAATTTCAGCAAATTGTAATGCAAATGACCCCGCAGGAAGCAACGGAGAAGCTGGTTGAAATGGCCAATGAACGAGGCGGTCATGATAACGCTACTGCACTGGTATTGCGCGCCGTCTAGGCCGCAGCTGAGCGATGCCGTTCAGCATATTCAGCATATTGCTAATCCTGAAGTTGTATTCTCCAACGCGCTGTTCAGCGCACCAGAATGCCCATGCAACAAGGTGATTCGTCCATCGGCCAGGTAATAGATGGCTACCGAATTCTCGAAGTCCTCGGGAAAGGGGGGATGGGTATCGTGTACAAGGCGGAAGATATCGCGCTTTCGCGAACCGTTGCAATCAAAATGATTGCCCCGGAGCTTGTATCCAATGAAACGTTTTTACGCCGCTTCCAGTCCGAGGCGCGTGCGCTTGCGCGTGTAGAAAGCCCGTTTATTGTGGGCGTTCATGCCCTGCGAAAGGTTGAAGAGAATTTCTTCATAGTGATGGAGTATGTAGATGGTTGGACCCTCGCAGATGAAATTGAACAGGGCGTTATTGAGTTTTCGCGCGCGCGCGTGGTGTTGAAGCAGATGTTGCAGGCATTTGCACGCGCGCATAGCGTAGGCGTCATCCACCGCGATATCAAGCCGCGCAATATTATGATCACCAAAGCCGGCCGCGTGAAAGTGACCGACTTTGGGCTCGCCAAGCTGCGGCAAGACGACGGAAAAAGCACCGTTACGCAGGGTATGGCCGGTACCGCGCGGTACATGTCGCCCGAACAGGTATTGGGTACCACCATCGATCAGCGCAGCGACCTGTACTCGTTGGGGATGACGATGTACGAGATGTTGGCTGGTGTGCTGCCTTTCGGTGTGGAGGAGGGGACGTTTACCATTCTCAAGCGGATTGTGGAAGAAGACTTGCCTTCACCGCTCGAGTACAATCCCAACATACCGCCCAAGCTGGTTTACATTATCCAGCGGGCTATCGCGAAAGATCCTGCCAAGCGATTCCAGTCGGCCCAGCAAATGCTGGAAGCTGTGGAAGAGGCGTATACCACGCCGCAGAACGCAACCATTGCAACGGAGCAGCCGGCGCAAATTCCTGTGACACCGAGCCGGCTTGAGAAAAAATCGAAGCGTAATCCGATGCTGGTAGCCGCGTTGGTGGCCGGCTTGTTGCTCATCTACCCGCTCTATCGCATGTTTACAGGGGACGAACCTGACCCATCGCTTGCCGCGCAGCCAGCGGTCTCTTCTACAAATACGCCGCAAAATACGTCCGCAACAGCACCCGTCACGATCTCCAGTTTTCCTGCTGGTGCCACTGTCATGTTAGGGCAGGATGTAGCGGGTATTACGGGGGAATCAGGGTTAACACTTGATCTACCCGTTGGCGAAATTAACCTCGCTGTACAGTTGGATGGATACCATCCCGTCGACACGATGATCACGGTTGCCGGCGATATAGCAAACGCAGTTTCATTGCCGCTGTCGCTTATTGCACAGCCTGTGGAGAATCCGGTTACGCCGCCTGCAGGTGGGGCGTCTAATGGAGGAACGGTAAATGCAGGAACGGAAAATACAGGAACGGAAAATACAGTGCCTGAGACGCCGGCTGTACGGATGGGGATTGCCAACTTGCGGGCTGACCCCGCCGGCATGATCTATGTGAATGGCCAGGAATTTACAGACAAAGCCATGGGCATTGAGCTGCGGGTAGGTACACACACTGTACGATTTGAAGACCCGGTAAGCGGTGTCAGCAAAGAGACGTCCATTCAGGTTCGCGCTGGGCAGTCTGTAGAGCGCATATGCTATTTTGAACACAAACTTAGCATAGCTGTACAGTGGAAAGAACCTAATGAGACGAACAGCCCTCCACCTTTTGCATACTTATTTGTAAATGGAAAAGCGGATGACGTGGCACCTGTAGAAATTCCTCTCACGCCTGGGGAATATACGGTTGAATTAAAACGTAGCGGTTATACGCTTACTGAGCCGCAAACTTTGCAAATCGCACCGACGTTTGATGTAGAAGCGACAAAACACAAGCTCTACTTTGACATCTCTAAAGACGGATAAATAGCGCCAGAACGTAGGTGGGTATAGCGCCTAAACGTAGTAACGCCTGTCCTTTTTTGCGCCAAAAACTGAATTGGGTTCTGTTTTTGCTGTGTACCATATGATGTTAACTACGCATCAGTGAACCACGAAAACGCTGATCTCCGTAGCCTGCCCCAGTCTGCATTTCACGTATAGTTACAACGCTATCATCAACGCTATTTCAGATATGCACATCTCAATAACACGTAAGTGCCAGCTATTGGTTGGCCTTTTTGTACTGTTACCCATTTCTAGCCTGTTTGCGCAATCTTCGTTGGAAGATGCCGTATCGGCTTATCACGACGCAGAATTTGACCAGGCCATTTCGCTTTTTGCGGATGTTGCAGGCGATGAAGCACAAAACAAAGGGGTGCGCAAAGAGGCACTCCAGTTTTTGGGTAGAGCTTACATTGCCAAACGCAATGAAGACAAGGCTCGCGATGTACTCAAAGATTTGATCGAACTGGAGCCGCCTATTGTAGAGTTGGATCCAGACGTAGAGTCGCCGCCGCTTATGAAACTGTACTACGACGTACGCAAGCAGCAAACAGACAGCTACGAAGTAGAGCGGGCTGATCCTGGATTGCAAACACTGGCCATTGTCGACTTTACAAACAACTCACTGGATGACCGCGAGCGGTTTGATCCGCTTCGAGGGTGGATTTGCTTCGCTGATGGTGCATCAGTTGAATGGTGCAACGGGGCTCAAGGTCATTGAGCGCGAGCGCATCCAGTGGCTGCTGGAAGAACTCGATTTGCAACAGGAAGAAGGCCGTGTTGATCAGGCTACGGCCGTTCGTACAGGCAAACTCCTTGGGGCTACTTCGGTGTTGTTTGGTTCGTTCATGAAGCATCGGAATCAGTTGCGTATTAACGCACGCCTCGTAAAAGTAGAGACGGGCGAAATTCTGATGACGGAACAGGTAGCCGGCAAAGACAAAGATTTCTTTGAATTGGCCGAAGAGCTTAGCCTCAAAGTGGCACAAGGTATCAACGTTAAATTGCAGGAAACGATGATTGGCCAGCAATCGGACACGCGCTCTCTGGATGCCATGATCTCGTATTCAGAAGGACTGGAATTACTGGAGCGAGAGGAGTACCAGGCGGCGTATCTTAAATTTGAAGAGGCACTGGATTACGATTCGAATTACAGCCGTGCGCGCAAAAAAGCCGACAGTATCAAGCCATTGCTGCACGCAAACGCCGGTTAGTACTTTGACAAGCAAATAAATATTGAGGGAGGGACATAAATCTTGTTCTGTATAACAGAACGATAAAAGCCAAAACCTTCAACCTGTAACGTTAAACCTTTAACAGCAAACAGATCAATCCTTCAGGATTTATTTGTTTGCAATTAGTCTGCAAACCTTAAGATCGATTTGCAAAGGTCACTACTCCTTTTGGGGTAGTGACCTTTTGTCATTTCTCCCTCTGGCGTATACCGAAAAAGGACCCCACATCTACCGCGAGCAGGGCGCGCCTGGCCGTAACTTAAGGGGTAGTATCAAAAGACCCCAGTTGTTATGCGTATCAACCAAATCTATTTTCTTGCCCTCTCTGTTTTTGTTACCATGCTTTCTTTCTGGTTTAACACCGAACGAAACCAGGGCATGATGACACATCTCTCCGTTGTGGCTAACATGCAGGCCGACGATCCGGATGAGACATTTGACAAGGCGGTAAAAGCCTATCAGAACGCGGATTTTTCTGAAGCGATTGCGCTCTTTTCAGCTGTAGCCGAAAACCAGGCCGGCGATCGCGTCGTGCGAAGAGACGCGTTGCATTACCTCGGGCGTGCATATGTGGCGCGTCGTAACGAGGAGAAAGCCAAAGAAGCGTTAAGTGGGATGGTGAAGCTTGAGCCGCCGCGTATTGAGCTGGATCCGGACCAGGAGTCTCCGCCACTGATGCGGTTGTATTACGACGTGCGCAAAAGTGAAAACGGCGACTTTGGTGTGCGCCAGGAAACCGGCGTAACCACGCTTGCTGTACTCGACTTTACAAACAACAGCATCGACGACCACGAAAAACTGGATCCGTTGCAGAAAGGCTTTTCCTCGCTGTTTATCAACCAGCTAAACGGTGCGACCAGCTTAAAGGTCATTGAGCGCGAACGTATCCAGTGGTTATTGGATGAACTCGATTTGCAGGCTGATGCCGGCCGTGTCGATCAGCAAACGGCTGTGCGCGCCGGCAAACTACTTGGCGCACAATCAGTGTTGCTTGGCTCGTACATCAAACACGGGAAAAAGATGATCATCACAGCCCGCCTGGTAAAGGTGGAGACAGGGGAGATCATCATGACTGAAAAAGTGACGGGCAAAGCCGGCGATTTCTTTGAGTTGGCTGATCAGCTAAGCCTCAACATCGCCCAGAGCATCAATGTTGATATCGAAGAACACCAGCTTGGTGCACGGACGGACACCCGATCGCTCGATGCCATGATTTCTTACTCGCAAGGGCTGGATTTGCTTGAAGCTGAAAACTATCCCGCTGCGTATGACAAATTCCTGGAAGCCCTTGAATACGATCCGCAATACAACCGGGCAGCAAACAAGGCAAAGAGCATCGAACCCCTGTTGTATGTCGCCGGCATGGCCAGCGACGGTTGACGGTTGGTTGCAGGTTAAAAGTTTTTGGCTGCAAGCCGTTTGAAGGTTGCACGTTGATGGTTGTTAGATCTGGTTCAATACGCATCACACCCGATCGATAAAAAACCTTCAACCTGCAACCTTTAAACCATCTTTTACCCCACAAATTGCATCAGCTATTTGTGGGTTTTTTGCGGGGTTCAATAAGCATTACAAGGACCCGACCAGGCAACCTTCGACTTGCAACCTTCAACTTTAAACCATCTTTTACCCCATAAATAGCCCCAGCTATTTATGAAATAAAGAATATCTCCAGATCGAGGCATCATTTTTGGTGCTAAGTGCGTATATTTACGCTATCAACGCTGGCTCATATCTGGTTGAGAACAAGTCTCACAATATTGTTGCCGGCCTATATCATACTTCCGGTCGATAGGCACTTTCCCGGTCGGATCGAATGGCTCATCTCGTGTCACTTTTAGTTATAGACGCAAGGACCGTTCTAAAATAGTAGGGAATTCCCCCGAGTCTATCACACTTTTTGTTACACAATAGCTTGTCACACAAAAGCATTGCATGACTGGCCCTCCAAAGGCAGCGTACAATCTTCTAGCGTGAGATTTATCAGAGCGAGTATCAATTCGGCATGCAGAAATTCTTACATCTAGCCGATGTTCACTTAGACAGTACCTTTTTGTGTCGCTCAGAGCGTTTGCGCGCCCAATTGCGCAAAGAAGTACGCGCTTCACTGCGCAGAGCGATCGACCTTGCCATCCAGGAGAAGGTTACTGCTGTACTTATTGCAGGCGATCTTGTCGAAGAAAAGCGGCTCTCTGTTGGTACAGAATCTTTTCTGATTGAGCAATTCCAACGGTTGCACGAAGCACAAATTCCATGCATTTACGTTGCCGGGGATGTTGATCCCGGAAGTCCAACGTCCAAGACGCTGCAAATGGATTGGCCGGCAAGTTTCCTCCACATTAAATCGCGTGCACCCAAAGTCATCGAATTACAAGATGTGGATGGTTCAGCCATCGCCCGCATTGTTGGGATTGGGCATGAAGTGGCGCGCGAAAAAGAGAATCTTGCATTGAATTTCCCTGAGGCGCAGGACGACGTGCCGTATATCGGCGTCTTCCATACGCGTGTGGCAACAGCTGCCGGCGCAGAGAGTGCTGTCGATTGCGCCCCGTGCCAGGTGAAAGATCTACGGAAGCCGAGGTATACATACTGGGCGCTGGGGCATATCCATGCGTCACAAAAGCTTAAAGGCGTTTCGGATGCCTGGTATGCCGGCAACCTGGTGGGTACCAGTGCCGACGAACCGGGGGTAAAGGGTGGCTTGCTGGTAACTGTCGATGACGATCGCAACGTGAGCGTAACGTTCAAGGCGTTGTCAAGTGTACGCTGGTTCGATCTGGCGTTGCACGAATTGCAAGACGTAAAAGATGTAGAAGACCTTGCGCGTCTTGCCGAACTGGCCTTCGAGCTTGATGCAGACGGTGATGAATCCATCGCCATCCAACTGGTGCGCATTCGCCTCGCAGGCATGTGCCCCATGGCAGAAGAATTACTGGTCGATTCCAAGCGTGCGGTCATCGAAGAAAAGCTCGCTCAGCATCTTAATGTTGATGATGTTGAGTTGCGTGTAAACTTTGTGACACCGCTAGTGGATGTCGACATGTACCGGGAAGATGCTCACTTGTTGAGC
>CBDHHF010000004.1:0-84126 GCA_965263205.1 Rhodothermales bacterium | reverse complement strand
TCCGACAAAACAGGCAAAGATTTAAAAGGACGAGGTGCACTACGCAATACCGGAGCGTCCTACCTCCAGTTTGATAACAACGATTGGTATATAAAGGGGGGCACCGATAGCCCGGAAAACATCCTCGCATATACAGAATTCGACGGAACGTACAGCCTGGATGAAATCAACTTCGTCAAAGACTTTGATCCCCATGTCCAGGATTGGGAGGTTGGCGACCCTGCCTGGCAAACGGATCAAGGCAAAGGGTTGATCGGGGCGATAAACTACCTCTCAAGCCAGGATGTGAACGCAGCATTTATCCTCATCAACAACCTTGGCTTAAATGATAGCGAAGACGAAGGGAATGAAGATGTTTGGCCCTGGATCGATCCCGAGACGCTAGACCGATACGACGTTTCAAAACTCGCGCAATGGGATATTGTCTTCCAGCACATGCAGGAAAAAGGTCTCGTCCTTCACTTCGCACTCCAGGAAATTGACAACGATCAGCTCCTAGATAACGGCGATCTGGGCAGGGACCGCAAATTATTCTACCGCGAGATGGTGGCGCGCTTTGGCTACCACAACGGCGTCATCTGGAATATTGGCGAAGAACTTCGTTCCGATCGTAATACCGATGCGCAGCGCAAAGCCTACATCGACTATATTGCCGGCCTGGACGCGTACGATCACCCGGTCGTAGGACATACGTGGCCTGGAGAAGACGAGTATACAGCCATCTACGGGCCGCTCCTGGGCTATCCAACATTCTCGGGCATCTCCTTCCAGATTCACCTCGGCTCAGAAGCCACGGGCGACCTGAAAGTCTATAACATCACAAAAGACTGGTACAACCAGGCAACTGCGAGTGGCCGTAGATGGGCCATCATGATGGATGAGTGTTGCGGCTGGAAGACCGGTGTTCGTCCCTGGGGCGAAGAATATAATCTGGACGAGGTACGTCCTGACGTGCTTTGGGGCAACCTGATGGCCGGCGGCGCGCGGCGTAGAGTGGTTTTTCGGTGACCGCAAACCGATGCAATACGACCTTGCTACAGAAGATTTCAGGCTCTACAAACGCATGTGGGCGTACACGCGGCATGCACGCAACTTCTTCTTCAACCACCTGCCATTTACTGAAATGGCGCCCCAAACCGATCTGGCTGATGATGAAGATCACCTGGTGTTTGCAAACCCTGGCGAGATCTACGCGATGTATCTCCGTGAAGGGGGCAATCCAACGTTAGATCTGGCTGCTAACGTGGGCAACTATCGCGTAAAATGGTACAATCCTCGTTATGGTGGTGGCCTTTTACACGGGTCAGTAACATCTTTTACGCGCGCCGGCGTGCAAAGCCTGGGCACCCCACCAAATGCAGAGGACGAAGACTGGGTGGTGTTGGTAGAAAACATTGGCTTCTCGGGATATGCAAGTGCCACCTACACGTATCAGCAGGCTGTAGACAATCCGCTCAAACTCGAATTTGATGCATCAGCAGCAGCAAGCAATGGCGGTAGTCTTACCTCATACAATTGGGATTTTGGCGATGGCACCACAGGCACGGGCGTTTCTCCGTCGCATACCTATCAAAAAGCCGGCACATACCAACCTGTGTTGACCGTTACAGATAGCCAGGGTAATACGGACGAGTATAGCAGCCAAATTGCCGTGATTCCTGTTGCCGGACAAGCCTCTTCCGGCCTATGGGGGACGTACTATAACAACACGACATTAAGCGGCACGCCCGAAACGCGGCTTGATCCGCGGGTAAACTTCAAATGGGGAAATGGCATTCCTATCCGGTTGGTCGATGAAGACGAATTTTCGGTCCGCTGGGAGGGCCACATCTTGCCAGACTATTCAGAGACCTACGATATCCGGCTGGAGGCTGAAGACGGCGCCAGGCTCTGGATCGATGATGTGCTTCTGATTGACACCTGGGATCTTGACGGGTATTCAAATACAACAACACAGCTTGCACTGCAGGCCGGCCAGTTCAAGAAAATCAAGATCGAAATGGTCGCAAATACAGGGCGTGCTGATATTCGCCTGTTTTGGACGTCGCCTTCGCTCATTGAAGAAATTATTCCGGAGCAAAACCTGTTTTATGCGCCAGACATCATTTTGCCTGTTAGTCTGACTCGTTTCGCATGGGCTTGTGGATGGCGATGCGATGGTGCTGATTTGGGAAACGGCATCAGAATTGAACAACGCAGGCTTTGAGATACAGCTCAAGCCGGCAGATGAAACTGCTGACACGGCAACAGGATGGCAGCCCGTTGCGTTTGTTGAGGGCCATGGTACTACCAATGACACCCAGCGCTACCAGTACGTCATTCGGGATATCGCACCAGGCATCTATGACATACGCCTAAAGCAACTCGATTTTGACGGAACGGTGGCATATATCGAGCCCATACGCATTGCGTTCCAGACGCTGAACGAGATTGTCCTCCATCCCAATTATCCGAATCCCTTCAACCCGGTTACGCAAATTCGTTTTGATTTGCCGCTCGCAACAGATGTCAGCGTTGCGGTATATGACGTAACAGGTCGTAAAGTAGCAACCCTGGTTGATGGGCCCATGGTTAGCGGCCGGCACACCCTTACTTTTGATGGACGAAAAAACGATGGCGCGGCATTACCGAGTGGCACGTATTTCTACCAGCTTCGGGCACGTGGGATGCGCATCACAAAACCAATGACGCTGACCAAATAAACAGCAACTGTTGTTTGATCTTCTGCTAAATGGGTAAACAAAAAAACAGGACAGAGATCCTACCCCTACGACCCCTGTCCTGTTATGAACGGTTATTCCCGGCAAAATTGTGATATGACCGGGAAAAAGGAAAGGTAATGCTTAATCAGGTTGCAGAGTATAGCGTATTTACGTGGTTTTTGAAGCCAAATTGAGTAACGCTGCAGCCTTTTCTTTCGCAATTTCCACTTTTGCGCGTTCGAGTGCGTGCATCATCTCTTCTTTAGAATACGGCTTGCTCAAATAGTCGTCCATACCCGATTCAAGAAACTTTTCGCGGTCGCCAACCATGGCGCGAGCCGTAACGGCGATGATCCATGGACTTTGTTTGCCTTCTGTCATTGCGCGGATATGTGCCGTAGCTGCCTGGCCGTCCATTTCAGGCATTTGAATGTCCATCAAAATGATATCGTAGTACGCCTTTTCACAGGCCCAAACAGCCTCCATGCCGTTGGTAGCGAGCGTCACATCGTATCCGAGTTTGCCCAGGAAATGAGAAGCCAGTTTTTGGTTATCTGCTTCGTCATCAACCAGTAGCACGCGTGGCGATTTGGGTTTATACTCGCGCGGCTTCGACTCTTCAGTTACGTCCTGTTCTTGCGTAAACTTGCGAATCAGTGCGCCGAGTAATTGGTGCAACTGCGCGCCGGCCACTGGCTTCATGATACTCAGCGAAACGATTTCGGGCTCGTAGTGGTGTTTGCCATCATCAGAAAGGAGAACCAGGGGTAAGGTACTGCCGGCCAGTTCACGGATCTGACGTGCAACCGATAAACCGCCGGCGTTATCACCTGTCACATCAATAATGCACAGATCTACATCTTCGAGCACATCAAGCGCATGCTCAGCATCCTGGGCATTGCGTACAGGAACAACTTCCATTCCCCAGGCCTTGAGTTGCCGTGTAAGACGTTGCTCATTGATGGCATCATCGACAGCAAACAAAACGCGCAACTGCTTCAATTCGGTTTCCTCCTGGGATACAACCATTTCAGGCATACGATCCTGCGTACCCTGACCCACTTTGAAATGAAAAGACGAGCCAAGCCCCTCTTCACTTTCTACCCAGATCTTACCATTCATCTTCTCTACAAGCCGCTGACTGATTGCCAATCCCAGCCCCGAGCCATTGTACCGTCGGGTAGGCGAATTATCCAGTTGGGTAAACTTCTCAAAAATCTGCTTCCTATCCTCAGAAGAGATTCCAATCCCGGTATCTTTTACAACAAAATGGAGCTGGACATGCGTATCACTTTCACGTTCTGCCATCACGCGCAATTGAACACTGCCCTGATTGGTAAATTTGACGGCATTGGACAATAGATTGACCAACACCTGGCCCAAACGGATCTCATCGCCGGTAAAGGAAGCCGGCACAGTGATATCAACATCGTATTGAATATCGAGTCCTTTTTCTGTTGCCACAGGCCGCACTGTTTCGACGATATTCTCCAGCATGCGACGCAGATTGAAGGGCTTGTTTATCAGTTCCATCAAGCCCGATTCAATTTTTGAGATATCGAGGATGCCGTCGAGCAGGTTTAGCAAGCGTCTGCCGTTGTTGTGGACAATGCTGATGTATTCACGCTGCTCATCGTCCAGTTCGGTCTCGAGTAGAATTTCAGCGTAGCCAAGAATGCCATTCATGGGGGTTCGAATTTCGTGGCTCATGTTGGCCAAAAACTCGCTCTTTGCCCGTGTGCCGGCTTCCGCATATTCTTTTGCACGTTTGAGTTCTTCAGCATAACGCTTCAGCTCCTCTTCGTAGCTTTTCTGCGCAGAAATGTCAGTCAAAGAACCCGACATGCGCATCGGGTTGCCCTCTTCATCCCAAATAGCCTGCCCGCGTGCGCGAAACCAGCGATACGTGCTATCGCCCGTCAGCAGCCGGTATTCGATGTCATATACGGTCCCATCTTTGAGGTGCGATTGGATGTGCTCCCAAACACGCTCTGAATCATCCGGGTGCAGCAACGATTTGAACAGGGAAATGGTAGGTAACGTGTCATCGGCGCCATACCCAAGGAGTTCATAAAGGCGCGGGGACATCCACATGATTTCCCTGGTGACATCTGTCCAGTCCCACAGGCCATCGTTGGATCCTTTCACAGCCAGATCAAACCGCTCCTCGCTCTCGCGCAACGCGTGCTCAGCTTGCTTGGCTTTGGAGATATCCTCGATAAACACCAGACTAAAGCCTTTTTCGCTGCCGGGTGATTCAAAACGGGTGACCGTTGTTCTTGCCCAAATTACGTGACCGTTCTTTTTGAGATAGCGCTTCTCCATCACAAAAGAATCGGTACTCTTATCGGACAGATTCGCCAGGTTTTCGAGGCTACCTGAAAGATCGCCGGGATGGGTAATGCCCATCATGTTAAGCTGCACAATTTCCTCTTCACTATAACCCAGCATCGCTTTGAATGCAGGGTTACATCGAACGAGGTCGTGATTGCGACGATCGATTTTGGCAATACCGATAATGGCCCGGTCAAAAATATCCCAGACAGAGTCTTCTGATTCGCTTTCAAAGGTGGATTGAATGGGAATCTGAGCCTCTTCCAGCGTAGCAGCACGATCGTGCAGTTGCTGGTTTTTTTCTTCAAGTTGGTGCTCTAATTCTGCAATACGGGCCAGTAACGTTTTGTTTTCGGCCCGTAGCTGAGCTTTTTGGGTAGTAAACATCTCCTTGGTGCTGGCAAAGGCCGGCCTTTAATGGGGGCTATAAAGACCTCGAGAGAAGGCTTGCGCCAATCTTTGCCTTGGAATTGTTAGCAATGAAGACCACAGGTGAGCCGAAGCTCTGCACGCAAGAGGAAAGCGGTCAAGAAAGCGTTTTGTTGGTAAGCCGTGAATTGAGTTGTCAGGTATTAACGAGCAAAAATTTAGTTTTGTTCATAATTCAATTCAAAAATTATTCTGATGGCTCTATGATGGCGGACATTGAGCCTTTGCAGTGATCGATGCGCCAATCTGCGCCATAGCTGTGGATCTGATCACGTTTAAGCTCTGCCCTTTCTTTAGTAGTCGTATCGACAATCACCCTTCCCGCACGATCTACCTCAACTGCCATAGAATATGCCCTTTCTTTGCTATGCCCGAAGATGTGCATCAGCATTTCAATTACGTATTCGTATGAATGGTCGTTGTCATCCAGCAAAATAACATGGTAGCGTGGCAGGAAAATGGCAACTTCTTCCTCCAGATCCACCTCTACGGGCGCTACCTCTGTTTCGACGGGCTCTTCGAGGGCTGCACGCGCAGGAACATAGTAAAGCGGAGTTGTATGTGGATGGATGTTGTATGCCACGAGAAGGAGCCGGTTTGCTATTACGCCTGGAATTCGGGGAAATCCGCGAGTAGCTGGATGTTTTGTGCCTGCAACAGGTGACGTTGTTCGTGCACAACAAGAATAGTGAGCGCTTCGCCTACAGAAAACCGGATAAGTCGGTTGGCCGGCGATGACAGCCGCGCCTTGTTTAAATCACAATGGTCGGCAAGCTTGATCAGTTCCAATAGCGACTTTTGCTGCGCGATAAACTTGGTTGTAACGCTGAGGTCTTCAGGCGTGTTAGCCGGCCGGAAAACACGAAACGTTTTAATTTTAAGCTTACTTTCGGGGCGCAGCGAATCGATAAACTTTTTTCCGAACCAGCTTGGCTTGAACGGCGATATAGCTTCAGCATGTGAGACTTTGCCTTTCTGGATCGCTTCGTACAAGCGCTCCATGTACAATCCGTTCGTTACCAGCAAGTGGTCAAAGCACTGCAAAATGCTCCACTTGCGGCGTGCCGGCTTCCAGGTGAGTTGGCGGGGTGTCAGGCTGGCAAACAAGGCTTCAGATGCACGCTGTACTTCCTCAATATCCTGATGGAGCCCATCCAGATACAGATTTTGCGCGGCAGCTGCCGGTATGGGTTTTTCATCTACTTCCATGTACGAGCCTTAATCTTTCAAAATAAAAACGAGAGAGCAGCACTTTGGGTCCGAATCCACCCACCTGGAAGACATATGCTGTATTTTTTCACAAATAGCCTGTCTAAAACACCGCCTGGCAACTGTACGCAAATCAAGCCATTTTAGACAGATTATACCAATTTGTTGTGCCTGTAAATGCATCAGAATCAAATGCATGCGGGTAGCGTAAGGAACAACGCACAAGAAAAGGAATTCGCTGAACGTTTCTTGTATACAGACGGCAACTCAGAACCCACCATCTGTGTCGTGTTTTTTTCCAACTTTTGCGCGTATGTCCGCCTTCATTGTGAGAAAGTCTACTATAGTATTCGTCACACTCCTGCTGACGCTGGTGTTTTCGACCGTTTTTCCTGTTTCCAGTAGCGCCCAGGATCAAGATCCCGCTCCCAAAAAACCTGTGGCCTACAGAGCACCTCTAACCACGCTGGTGATGCGCACCTTGGATACGGACGCAGATGGAGAATTATCCGATTTTGAACTCGCAAAAGCCCCGGAAAATTTATTAACGCTCGACAAAAATGGTAGTGGTGACATCAGCCTAAATGAAATGGGTGGCCCTGGCCCAATCAAAGGCATGCTGCGCGAACAGCTTATTATCCGTGTACTTGATGTCAACGGTGATCTTGCCTTGTCGCCGGCAGAATTACAAGTAGCTACGCATTCGCTGAAGAAGCTTGATCGCGACAAAAACAGTCACCTCGGCGCGTTCGACCTCACGCACGAAAGATTTATAGATCCAGATTATACTGATATCCCGCTCCGCAAACGACTCAAACTAAACGAATACGCACACCAGCCTATTGGGGATGTGCTTCCTAATACCCATGAGGACGCTACGCGGGGCTTCCTGCTTATACAGGAGACGAGTAATCACAACGATGTCCAGATGGGCCGGCATACCTACCTTGTAAACCAGCAAGGTCAAATCGTCCACGGATGGTACAACGCAAACTATTCCCCCCAAACTGCAAGTGCGCGCCTTCTGCCCAATGGTTTGCTCTGGCGCACAGTCTCGCGAAATGACTGGCTGCACCGCGAGCAGTATCCTGTGGGTGCACATGGCATGATTGAACTGGTCGATTGGGATGGCACAACGATGTGGAGTTACAACCTCGACCAACCGGGCAGAAATGTCTTACATCATGACTTTGAAGTATTGCCCAGTGGCAACATTCTCGTGATGGCCTATGTAGGTTTCAAAGTTGAAGAGGCTGCTGAGTTAGGCTTTGATCCTGACCTCGCAAATGGGGAAATTGTTTGGTTTGATTCGCTCATTGAATTGCAAGTCGACTTTGAAAACAAAGCGGCCAAGCTGACCTGGCAGTGGAACAGTTGGGATCATATTGTGCAAGACCGTTTTCCTGACAAGCCAAATTATGGGGTAATCAGTGAACACCCGGATCGCATTGATATCAATGCCAACGATCTAAAAACATTACCTTTCAACGCTGGCGAACTGCACCACATCAACAGCATTTCGTACAATGAAACGCTGGATCACATACTCTTGAGCAGCGCCGGCACCGGCGAGCTTTGGGTGATTGATCACAGCACAACCAGGGCGGAAGCCGCTACGGCCAACGGTGGTAATGCCGGGAAAGGTGGCCGCTTGCTGTATCGATGGGGCAACCCGAACGTCCATGATGGCGAAGGTGCACGCAAATTGTTCTGGCAGCACGATGCAACGTGGTTGCCGGCTTCACAAGATAGCCTGGGTAACACCACTCCGCCGCGCGTACTCGTGTTCAATGGCGGACTCAGGCGAGCACCAGATGGATCCTACAATCCTGAGCAACCCAATCTGGGTCTGGATGAAGCGTTTTCCGATCTCATGGATATTACGCTCCCGCTCCTGCCCGATGGCACCTATGACTCAACGGCTGATATTGAAACCGATTGGACATGGAATGCAGCACAGATTCAGGATTTCTATGCCCCGTTTGCCAGTTCAGCAACACGTCTGGAGAACGGCCACACGCTCTTTGTAGATGCACACAAGAAACACATTTTCGAAATTAAACCAGATGGCGAGCGCGTGCTCGACTTCATCGTTCCGGGCCCTGGCAATATAGGCAGCATCGATAAAATTCCACCTACTTTCACGGGACTTGTGAGTCTGCGCAGTAATTGAATGGTAGAACGTCAACTGCTGTATTCATCTGCTATCATTCACTCGCGCTAAACGATCACCTGTATCTATTTTGCAGACTTTCTAGCGTGGATCAAATAAGAGTTGCCAGTCCCCGGCACGTGCCTGCATGATTCAATTACTAGGAGAAAACCCGCTCCTGTTGCTATTTGTGGTAGCGTCTCTCGGGTATTTATTGGGCACCATCAAAATTAAAGGTGGTTCGCTGGGTGTTGCAGCTATCCTCTTCACCGGGCTGTTTTTTGGTGCGATTGATCCAAGCTTCAAGGTGCCAGAAATCATCTTGCTGCTTGGCCTTTCTCTGTTTGTTTATTCGATTGGTGTAAGTTCTGGGCCGGCGTTTTTCAATGCGTACAAAAACAACCGGCTCCGCGATTTTGTGTTTATCATTTCGAGCCTGATTTTCTCGGGTTTAATTGCCGCTGCGCTTTCGTTACTTTTTGATTTCTCGGCTGCAGCTACTGCTGGTATCTACAGTGGTAGCACGACGAATACGGCAGCCATGGCCGGCGTCATCGATATCATCAATCGGTCGTTCGACGGTGCTGAAAGCGGCCTTCTTCTTCAAGATGTCGTTGTCGGCTATTCGTTTTCCTATCCAATGGGCGTCCTGGGTGGCATCATAGCCATCATCGTGCTAGAAAAAATCCTGAACGTCGATTACGCTGCAGAAAAGGAGCAGCTAAGGCGCAAGTATCCGCTTGATGAAGGACTAACAAGCGCAACAATCCGGGTTGAAAATCAAGAAGTATTGGGGATTCAGCTAAGGGATCTGTTTAAGCGTTACAACTGGAATGTGGTCTTTAGCAGAATTGCGTCGGGTGGTGAAATATGCCTGTCGAACTGGGATACCTCGTTCAAGCACAACGATGACGTCATGGTGGTTGGTAGTAGTCCTGAAATTGATGCTGTTGCCGACATACTGGGACGCAAAGTTGATTCAGAGCTCACCTACGACCGCAAGCAATTTGACGTACGGCGTATTTTCGTGTCAAATACAGAACTTATAGGACGCTCCCTTGCCTCACTGAACCTCCATGAGAAGTTCAACGCAACCATCACAAGAATTCGGCGAGGCGACATCGATATGCTGGCGCGGAACGATATCATTCTCGAATTGGGTGATCGTATCCGATTTATAGCCCGGCGCGAAGACCTTGATGGCTTATCCAGTTTTTTTGGAGACTCTTATCACAAAGCTAGCCGCATCAACGTGTTTACCTTCGGCCTTGGCATAGGACTAGGTTTGCTGCTGGGCGCGTTGGAATTTTCTTTTGGTCCCCAGTTCAACTTCAAGTTTGGCTACGCTGGCGGCCCGTTGATCGTCGGACTCATCCTGGGCGGCCTACGACGTACAGGCCCGATCCATTGGACGATGCCATACAGCGCTAACGTAACCCTTCGGCAATTGGGCCTTACGTTGCTCCTCGCCGCCATTGGGGTGCGCTCCGGGAATGCGTTTGTACAGAGCCTTTCAATTGAAGGATTATGGTTCTTCCTGGGAGGAACCGTAATCAGCCTGATGACGGCCATTACCATCCTCTATGTCGGTCACCGCATCATGAAAATGCCGTTTACGTTGCTGACGGGTATTGTGTCCAATCAGCCGGCGATTCTTGACTTTGCAACCACGCGCGCCCAAAACCGCATCCCTGAATTTGGGTTCACCCTCATGTTTCCCATCGCACTCATATCAAAAATTGTTATCGCGCAATTCTTATTCTTATTCCTGCAACGGCAGTAGTGTTAAGAACATTATTGGAGTTGTTAAATGGACGTAAAGCCGGAATCCAAACAGCAACCCATCTCACCTAGCGTCGTAAATCGAGCCAAAACCTGGTAGATTATTTAAGGTTGATCCTTCGCTATTTGAGCTATGACCACGCCACGTTTCAGCACTACACTTTCTCAACTCCGGCGCAGATGCACCGTGCGCCGCTGGCTCTGGTTGCTCACACCACTCGAACGTATGCGCTAAGGGTGTTAGCGCAACCACACCCGCTTGCGCTGTACGTTAACAGACGCTGATCCTCACACAATCTCTTGTGACTTTCGGGCAAACAATCCAATAGTTGTTTGCCAAAAGCAAGGCTATTAATCGCTCTTATTCCCTGGTACGGGGATACCTACATCCAATAACTCTAACACATGATAATCATGCGTTTTATAGATAGATATATCCTTCAAAATCGAGAAACCGGTTCACAGCATCGCGCACCCAAAGACCCAAAGTTGGCGCCTGCCGTCGTGCGGCGAAATGGGCTACGCATGCGACTCATTAAGCAGCGCCATACCGGCCGAAACCTTACACCGTTTTTCTCACCCTTTTCCCTCTAATCATCATGTTTTCCCATACTGAACCTGCACCAGATCAGTCGAATGTAGTTCTCAGCGAAACGGAGCCAGCATCCATCAATACAGATGTGATGCTGGATGCTTCGTTACGCGCCGACAACGTACCGGCACCATCAGTCAGTGCAATCACCCAGGAACAACAGGCAACGATAACCCCTGACGATGCCATTGCCTTATTAAAAGCAGGCAATGGACGCTTTCTCTCGGGCACAATGCAGCAGCGCGATTTAAGAGCACAGGTGGCACAAACAGCCACAGGGCAGTATCCGTTTGCAGTTGTTCTGGGATGTATCGACTCCCGTGTACCGCCTGAACTTATTTTCGATCAGGGTATTGGTGATATGTTTACACCACGTATCGCGGGAAACTTTGTGAACGCTGATATCCTGGGTAGTATGGAGTTTGCTACCAGGGTAGCCGGCTCCAAAGTCATTGTTGTGCTTGGACACACCTCCTGTGGTGCGGTGAAAGGTGCTTGCGACAACGTGCAACTGGGCAATCTCACCCATACGCTCAAAAACCTCATGCCGGCGGTGCATGGTGTAGACCAGGTGATTGGCGAACGAAATTCAAGCAACACAACCTTTGTAAATGATGTTGCTCGCAAAAACGTGAGGCTGACGGTAGCCAATATCCTCGAGCGGAGTCCGGTTATTAAAGAAATGGTTGAGGCCGGCGAACTTAAGGTTATTGGCGCCATGCACGACGTCCAAACAGGTCGTGTAACCTTTTTGTCCTAACACCAACCTGTTTTTTGCAGCATGGGGTAGTCATTCAGGCTATTACTTGCTGTATATACAAGTAGAAACCTTTTACAGGTGGGCAGTGTACCCCGGCACTGTTCACCGCTATTCATGTTTTAACAACACCTCCAATGTTAAATAAAGTAGGTATCAGCTGCGGATTACTCCTGGCTTTTGTTCTTTCCACCCCATTGTATGCACAAGAATCAGGCGACGAACAAGGTGTCTCAATCGATATCACCGGTGCACTGCAAAGCAGGGTTACCTATGGTCAGACTTCCGATGAAGGTGAAGAAGTAGATCGCCTGGGTTTTGGTATTCGACGAGGCCGTGTTGACATTAATGTAGCGGTCAATGACAAATTTGGCATCAATTACGATTTTGACCTCGGCCAGGGCCGCGCAGCAACGCTTGACCTGTTTGGGTTCTATAAGGTTAATCAGAATGTGAGTGTCCGCTTTGGCATTTTCACACCACCACAGCCACGCGCGCACATATTCACCTCTTTCACAAAACTGGATGGCGTTGAACGCGCAGCAATCGCCGAGAACTGGGCCGTTTCTGGCATCGGCGGAGCAGGACGCGACTTTGGTGCAGATGTATCCCTCACCAAAGACAATACGTTGCTCATCTTTGGCATTCACAATGGCAGAGGCAACTTTGCACAGGAGAATTTCAGCCCAAGCTTTCTTGGTCTGAATAACCGTACAAGCCGGCCCCTCGGCGAAATGGCGATTAGTACGTACCTGAATCACATACTTTCACCCGGCCTTGAAATAGGCGGATACGCCAGCTACAACGGTGCACAAAACAGTGCAACGGCAACTTCCAGCACGACTCCTGGGCGCAACTATGTAAGCTGGTCATCACACCTGTATTGGGGTGCGCATCCAGGCGATCAGCCGATACGTTTGAAGCTAGATTTGATCGGGATGCATTTCCAGTCTAGTACAACACCCAATAATGCTGAAGATGTAATCGGCATCTCAGGCACCGTCGCTGTTCAGGCCTTTGAATTTGGTGAAGTGTATGCCCGGCTCGAAAACCTCGATGCTACGCTGGATCAAAACTTCCTTTCAGCAGGCGTTCATTATAGCCTGAGTGCTCGTAAAGGTGGGCCATTCCACAAAAACAGACTTACCCTTGCTTTTGCCCAGAACTTCAACGCAGATGCGGGTCTGATCGACAAACACTTCCTGGTGCTCCAGTCCCAGATTGTCTTTTAATGTCTGACTATAGCTGTTCTAAGAGAAAATTACATCCTCTTAGTTCAGCGCCCTGAAGCCGACCCAAAACTTCAAAGCCATCAGCGGTCTGTATTGCTTTGTCTTGGGTTAAGATGGCAGATACACTGTAGACATTTGCCAGATCAATCAGCGCCAATGCACCAGGTTTACCAGGCGCCTGCAGTTCGAGTGGATTTTCCGGATCCATGATGGCGATACGCATCCAGGGCGGTGTCTGGAATGCGTGCCCACCTTGCGTGTAGCATTGGCTCAACAACTCACACATACCGTATTCGCTAAGCACGTGCGATGTGGGCAGCCCAAATCCTGCTGCTAATTTGCTGTGCAGTGCTTCGCGAGTTACTTCCTTTCGGTAGGTTTTCATCCCACCCGTTTCGATCACGATGGCATGGGCCGGCAGTTGCATCGCATGCTTCTCTACCAGGTCTAACAAACCGAACGCAGCACCAAACAAGATAAAAGGGGTATCTGGATCAGCACGCGCAGCTAACGCTGCAAGGTCGTTTTCTTTATCCAGAAAAAAACCACTATGTGCATCCCCAAACGTCTCGACCAGGTGCTGCACCATATACAGTAATGACGAATGTGTACCCATTTGGGTGTAGTGTGGTAAATAAGCAGCCAACGTCAACGGTCCGGTGCCAAAAAGCGAAGCAAAATGCTGTGCAGCTGCGCGCTCGTATACGTGCAGGTCTTTTACATAGTGTTTGGCAGAGACGCCCCGCCCTGTCCCACTGCTCTGAAAAACCAACGCTGCCTGCGCTGCATCTTCGAAAGCAATGACTGGCACATGTTTGAAGGCATCGATCGGTAAATAGGGTCTGATTTCACCGGACAATCCATTGCAATAACGGGCATATACTGCGTTATTGGCCAACTGAAATGCATGGACCTGCTCCCACACGGCTTCGAAAGCGGCGTCATCGCCGGCAGGGATTGAGAAAATGGCGTCTATCAGGGATTGCATGTTAACCACGTGTAGATTTTACCAGCTCATACCAGTAAATCACCCTGCAGGTTTTGCCAGATAATCCGCTCCTCTGTTTAAATGCGCCTACCTCCACTTTAAAAATACCCGGTTTAGACAATCTCGCTTTGAGACCCAAGCCAACTATTGAATTCTGCATGCGCCATAGGCGCAACGATTAGGTTTAGTAACAACCTTTGCGATAAGCCACTATCGTTCATCTTTATCGCTTTTCTGATCGTGTGCGCCACCAGAAGCTCATGATCCGCCTGCCTGCTTCAGGCTAGAAAATTCGAAGACGCCATGGCAAAATCCTTTTTCAAGCCAGAATATGCTGGCATATTACGTAGTTACGCCATTTCAGGCGCTCATACTTGTAAAAAAGCCAACCAAGTGCACAGTATGCTCAACCCAAGTATGGCACAGCGTTTGTCAGCATGGTGATAACATCGTCTGCCCCCCAACAGCCACGCGTAGCTGACCAGTGATCGCGTGCAATGCAGATGAAACCAAGGCTTGCTAACGACCCCATCTGCATTTCTTAGCAACGATAAGTAATTAGTACTTTTATATATGATGCCTCTACGTATCACGGGACATCGCTTGAAAAAGCACAGCGCAATTCAATTTCTCGGTATAGCATGCTTCTTCTTTCTCCTGGGTGGCTTTACACAAAAAGCCGTGGCGCAGGATGCTTTTGTCGAAGCCGGCGGCCTTGTAGTCGTCGAAGCTGAATCGCTCGAACTTGTAGGCGATTGGGCCACTGAAGCTGTTGATGCCGGCTTTACCGGCAGCGGTTACATTAAATGGACAGGCCCCAACTTCCTGAACGACCCGGGTAATGGCACACTCGCGGTCCGCGTCAAAATTAGCGATCCCGGTGATTACAACGTTCGCATGCGTATTTCCCATATGGGTGCCCCAGCTGGCGACCAGTGGAACGATGCCTGGGTAAAAATGAACGAGGGTGGCACCTGGGTAAAGGTGGTACATCCAGCAAATCGGATTAATGAAGGGTTTACCTTCCACTCCCCCACTGAGCCGAGCGCCGGCGTTTTTGGCCAGATGCGTTATAACCTGACTGCGGGTGAGCACACGCTGTACATTTCCGGACGGTCGACCAACTTCAGAATTGACCGCATCCACTTCTACAAAGACGGCGTCGCCAACCCAGACAACCCGGCTTTGCCTGAATCAGCACGTACAGCCAGCGATGGCGGCGGTGGCGGCGGAGATGACAACAACGAAACACCGGCCAACGTCACCATCAGTGGCGAGCAGAAAAAATGGCATCCGGTTACACTCACCATCGATGGTCCACAGGCCAGCGAAGGTGGCTCACCCAATCCGTTCCTCGATTACAGATTGCAGGTGACGTTTAACCAGGGCACGCACAGCTATACCATTCCGGGCTATTTCGCAGCAGATGGAAATGCGGCAGAGACTAGTGCCACGAGCGGTAATAAGTGGCGCGTACACTTTGTGCCCGACCGTGTGGGCTCATGGAATTACCAGGTCTCTTTCCGATCAGGCACCAATGTGGCTGTCGATTTGAATAGCAACGCCGGCTCTGCAACCGCCCAGGACGGTCTAAACGGCTCGTTCTCCGTTTCCGAGACCGATAAATTTGGTATGGATCACCGCGCCAAAGGAAAGCTACGCTACGTAGGCAAACACTACCTGCAGTACGATAATGGCGACTACTTCATCAAAGGTGGCGCTGATAGCCCGGAGAATTTCCTGGCTTATGAAGAATTCGATGCCACGTTCAACAACGGCGGCGTCAACTTCGTCAAGTCATACACGCCCCACGTCGGCGATTGGAATGCGGATGATCCAACGTGGCAAGGTGGCAAAGGGAAAGGCATCATTGGTGCCCTGAACTATCTTGCCTCCAAAGGCATGAACGTCGTGTATTTCATCACGATGAACATCGAAGGCGACGGCAAAGACGTGTGGCCATGGACAGGCCCTGGCGAGCGAATTCGCTACGACGTTTCCAAACTGGACCAGTGGAATATTGTATTCGACCACATGGACCGCCGCGGCATTATGCTGCACGTGCTTGACGCAGGAAACGGAAAACGAGCGCCTACTGAACAACGGTTCACTGGGTAGAGAACGTAAGTTGTACTACCGCGAGTTAATCGCGCGCTTCGGGTATCATCATGCCATCACCTGGAATCTGGGTGAGGAAAACGATGAGAACACCGATGCACAGCGTAAAGACTTTGCCTCGTATATCCGGGCATTGGATGCCTACAATCATCCGATTGTGATCCATACGTATCCAAACCAGTACGACCAGGTATACAATCCCCTGCTCGGTTTTCAAGACTTTGAAGGTGCATCGCTGCAGATTCACCAGATGCAGAATGTACACGGCGAAACGCTGAAATGGATCAACCGCTCAGCCGACAACGGCCGGCCCTGGGTTGTAACCCTCGACGAGTTGGGTCCTTACCAGATTGGGGTCGCAGAAGATGGTCCGAATAACAACCATGATGACGTCAGACACCATGCCCTTTGGGCCAACCTGATGGCAGGCGGTGGCGGCGTTGAGTGGTACTTCGGCTATGAAACTGTCAGTCACGACCTCAGCACGGAAAACTGGCGGACGCGTGATGCCATGTGGGACTACACGCGGTATGCGATGGAGTTCTTCCAGAACTACCTCCCGTTCACGCAGATGACCTCGATGGATGAACTGACGGGTAACACGAACGACTTTGTTTTCGCAGACCCGGGGAGCGTCTATGCGGTCTACGCCCCGAACGGTGGCAACGTCAACATCAATCTGGGCAGCGGTGACTACACGGTGAATTGGTACGATCCCCGCGCCGGCGGCGGCCTTTTGCAAGGCAACATAACAACCGTAACCGGTCCGGGTGCACAAAACATTGGCTCACCGCCTAACAACACGTCATCTGATTGGGTTGCGCTTATTCGTAACGCAAGCGGTGCAATGGCTGAGCCATCCCTTTCGGTATCTCAGAGTAGCGTCGATTTTGGCGCTGTGATGGCCGGCGCGTCCAAATCGTTACCATTAACCCTTACGAACAATGGTAACGCAAACCTGGATGTTGACCAATTGGAAATCACTGGTAACAACCCGGGCCTGTTCAGTATTTCGTCTAACCCGACACCGGTTGTTCTTTCACCTGGACAGTCACAGGTGGTCAACTTTGTGTTTGCACCGGGCGCAAACGACAGCGGCACTAAAAACGCAACGCTACGGATTTCTAGCAACGATCCTGCGCAACCGCTGATGAACGTTACCCTCACAGGCCAGGCTGAAAATGGTGCTGGTGGTGGAGGCGGCGATAACGGCGGTGGTGGCGACAACGGAGGCGGAGGCGGTGATAACGGCGGAGGAGGTGATGGTGGCAATGGCGGCGGTGGTGATGGCGGCAATGGTGGTGGTGGTGGCGATGGTACCATCTCGGTGGTCAGCTTCACACTGGTGGATGCTCTTACCGGCGAAGAGCTGGGTCCTGTGAACAACGGTGACCTGATCGACCTGTCGAGCCTGCCAACGCAGCAAATTAACATCCGGGCCAACACCGTTCCCGAAGTGGTTGGTAGCGTGCAGTTTAGCCTGAACCGCAACTCGAATTACCAGATGGAAAACTCGAGTCCATACGCCATGGCCGGCGATATCGGTACAGAGTACAACGCATGGACGCCGGCGCTAGGCACCCACGAGTTGGTAGCCCGGCCGTACTCATCGATTAACGGTACAGGTGCACAAGGCAAATCGCTTTCGATTACGTTCTTCGTTTCGAACGACGGCGAACTGCCAAGTACCATTTTGCTGGATCAGAATTATCCGAATCCGTTTTCACGGAGCACCACGATTACGGTGACGTTGAAGAAGCCAGCGGAGACCACACTTAAGATTTACGATATAATGGGGCGCGAAGTGGCTGTACTCGGTGATCGATTGATGCCGGCAGGTACACTCAAATTCCAGTTCGACGCCCGTGACTTACCAAGCGGTACGTATTTCTACCGCCTCGATAGCAACGGCTTTGTTGAAACAAGGAAGATGATTGTTGTGAAGTAGTTTCTACGTGACGTGATACTAAACAGGGGCCGGTTGCGAATGAGCAGCCGGCCCCTGTTTTGATTTCCATGTGCGTTCATTCGGTCGACATAGATGGAGGTGCTTCTGCAACATCCGAAGCCCAAGCTCTATTCGGTTCATCACCCATTTTCAAGACCAGTTCACCTCCCGCAACCACTGTATCATGCAGCACCCATGCTTGCCCAAGCGGCTGACCATTTAACATCGCCGACTGGATATAGCGGTTTTTATCCGAGCTACCTTCGGCACGAATAACAAACGCGCCGCCCGTGTAATAGTCCTGGTTGAGATGAATTTTAACTTCTTCAAAAATCGGACTACTCAGTTCATACACGGGTGCCAGCGCGGCACCACCCCGCATAGAGAAAACGCCCATTTTCATCAAGACAGCAAGTGCTCCCATCAATCCTTGATCTTCATCGCCGCTATACCCTTTTTGCGGAGACACTCCGCTATAAACAGCATCGATTACTTCGCGGGCCCAGTACTGCGTGAGCCAGGGGGCGCCCGTGTAATTGAACAGATACGCAACTTGCATACTGGGCTGGTTGCCATAGTTGATATAAGCTATTTCTTCGCCTTCAATCGCTAACCGATCCCCGTGCTCAGATGATTTAAAGTCATAGTCTGTTGCTATTTCGAACGAGCGATTCAGTTTACTGACAAACTGGTCATTGCCACCCATCAGTGCAGCGAGTCCTGCTACGTCATGGGGCACAAACCATGTTGATTGCACGGCATTTGCCTCTACCCAGCCGTATTCATACGACAGGCTGTCAAACGGCTCAGCCCAATTGCCGTCGTGGTCGCGCACCCGCATCCATCCCGTTGATGCATCAAAAAGATTCTTGTAGTTCTCTGCGCGCTGCAAGAATATGGCATTGTCCTCCTCTTTGTTAAGCACCTGCGCAAGTTGTGCAAGCGCCCAATCTTGATACGCATACTCCAGGGTCTGACCAGCCCCATCCTGATGGAAGCCGTACTGCTCTTCGTAGAGCGGAAAAGGAATAAACCCTTTCTCGATGTAATGCTCTATCCCGCCACCAAGCAGGGTATTGTGCTCGTACCCGACTTTGCTCATCAAGCCACCCGGCATATGGTTTTTCCGTAGCCCTTCATACGCAAGCGCAACGTCAAAATCTCGAATGCCTTTCATGTACGCACTCACAATGAATGGTGTCGAGGAAGCACCTGTCATCACATAGGTATAGTTACCGCCAGACGGCCCACGGGGAATAAGCCCGCCATCGCTATACATCAACAACATAGAGCGTACAAACTCAGAGGACACTTCAGGATACACCAGGTGCCAAAGCGTATTTATCGTCCACTGCGCACCCCAGAAGGAGTCTGAGTTGTAGTGGTTGAATGCCGGCTGACCATCGTTATCAAGCGGAATTTGTCCTATGCGTGGCTCACCCCCTGTTTGGTCGAGATACTGCCCATCTACATCGCTCACAATACGCCGGCCCTGCAGCGCATGCCAGAGGTCGGTATAGAAACGCTGTTGATCGACCTTCGAACCACCTTTGACCCGAATGCGGCCGAGCATTTCGTTCCATTCCGTCCGGGCATCGTCGCGCACCCGGTCAAAGTCCCAGTGTGGCAGTTCATGGTCAATGTTTTTACGCGCCTGCGCAGCGCTCACATAGGAAATACCAACTTTCATTTGCCGTACTTCCTGAGCTTCCGTAGAAAATGAAACATAAGCCCGCATGCTATCGGCCGCTGTGCTATCCAACACATCTATTTCCTTATCGTCATACCACGCCGTCAACGAATCAAACGGTTTGTCAAACAAGATCGAGAAATACACTTTAACCGGTTTGGGCCGGCGAATAGTTGGCTCCATTTCAGCAAAGCCCGCAAGCTCCTGATTACTCACGCGCTGTACTTCTCCGCCCCGCGTTCCACTTGGGCCAAGCTCTGTTGAAAGATCCAGCACAACATGGCTTTCATCTGATGCAGGGAACGTGTATCTGTGCATGCCCACACGCGTCGTTGCCGTCAACTCTGCCATAATCCCATAGCGCTCCAATTCAACTTTATGATAGCCAGGCTTCACGATTTCGGTCTCGTGGCTAAACTTCGATTTAAAATCTTCAGGCCCGAGTGCCCCGCGGTATTCGCCAGTCAGCGGCATCACGGGCACACCCGAAAGTTGCCAGGCATGAACGTGACTGAATACACGAACGGTATCGGTATTGTAGCGATAGCCAGAGCCCCAAGCGCCACCCAGTTGGGTATCGGGACTGAGATTGACCATACCAAATGGGCGGGTAGCAGAATTGAAAAAGAACCAGCGCGAGTTGGCCGCATCAACAAGCGGCTCGACAAGGTCCACTGGTTCCTCACTTGATGTGGTGATTTCTGCGCAACCTTGAAGAAGAATAAAGGCTACCAATAAGCCTGGCAATAAGCGGGAGGTATTCACGTAAATGATCGTTTCCTTTAAGTGTTGAAGGACTGCAAGCACTAGCTGCAAGTTATGCACCACGCCTTACGTGGACAAACGCACTACCCCAAAAGGCGTAGTAAACAACATAATTAAACCCACGTGCCGGTATTCGTCAACTTCACGGGCCGGCCCTTTGCAACAGATTGGTACGCAGCCTGGGCAGCAGAAAAAGAGGCGTATGCATCTTCGATTGTGGACACGGGAGTTGCCCCGTTTTCCAGGCACGCGATGAGATGTGCAAGGGGCTCAGCTGAGGCCGGCCCAAAGAACCCCCAAGCCTGTCGTTCGAACACCCAGTTCGCTGCCCCCGCTGCCAAAATAGCTAATCCTGGATCGCGAAAGTTTTGGAGGACGATCTCACCTTTTGTGCCAATGACCTCAAGCCGCACAACAGCATTCTGCTTGGGCGATGGCCCGGTCTTTCTTGGCGCATTGATGGTCCAACTGCCTTCAAGGGTCGCAATCACGCCATTTGCCAGCGTAAACGTTGCCATGCCCCAATCTTCTACTTCAATGTCTTTGTGCACAAGATTTGCGATGCGCGCATCAACTTCGACGATCTTGCTATCTGCCAGCCAGCTGAACAATTCCACGGAGTAGATGCCTTCGTCGATGAGTGCCCCACCAGGCACCTGCTTTGGGTCCACGAACCAGCCCGGTTTGCCCGACTGATACCAGTCTTCTGCTATCGACCACCGGCTGGTCTGATGCAGTACCGCTACCTCCCCGATTTCGTTTTGCTTGATGCGCGCTTTGACCCCCAGGGCACCAAGCCGTGCAATGGCCTGGAACGGCACACACAGCACGCCGGCTTCTTTCACAACCCGTACCATTTCCCCGGCTTCGTCGAGCGTCATGGCCATGGGTTTACCCAACACGATGTGTTTGCCGGCGGCGGCAGCCAGTCTTGTACATGCAGGAATATCAGCCGTAGGCGTTGCTATCACTGCAATATCGATGGCCTCATCTTCAATGAGCGACTGATAACTCGTGTGGGCTGCAATACCGAAGGTGTTCGAGAACGCACCTAATTTCTCTTCATCGGGGCAAGCACAGGCAACCAGTTCAGCCCCAGGAAATTCCACCAGACCACGAGCAATGCCATACGCAGCATACCAATGCCCTAGTCCGAGTATTCCAACACGATATACCTTATCTGTATGCTGTACATGAGGAGTTGACATGGAGGGCTGTTGTATTGATCAATGAGATGTTCGACCGTCAAACTACTGTTTGTATTTCATCAAGTCTAATTTTCAAAGCAACAGGCATGTAACCAAATACTTTTACTGAAAAACTAGTACTCAGCCACCAATCTGTGTAGCTATACTTCCCCACCCCACAGCTTGTCTACAAGCTGTGCTAAACAAGCCGCTATTATCATTATGTCAACTCAGCACCAACAACACTTAACAGTGTTAATCATGCTTATAATTTACCATAAAATGATTAATTTCCAGCATAACGATACCATGTAGTCACAGGCTTGCTGCAACGTGTTATTTTAACAGTGCGTGTTGCTATTTGATTTTGAAAAGACGCTTTTGCCCATCTTGCGTCTAGCCTTGTATTTTTGCTCAAACGATGCGCTGCATCATCATTCAAAAACGTCTTTGTTTACAAGAAACAGTACCCTCCTTAAAGTCATTGCGCGATCATGCCAGAACACGTAATAGTAAATAACGAGCTAGCAATTATAGAAGTCCAATCCGAAGGAGATATATCAGAAGACGACTTGTATTCAGCGTTAAACAAGGTACAATCGCTGCACAAGTCGACAGGTATCAATCTGCTTTTATGCGATACGCGAACGCAACGGTCCATGCCAACAATTGCGGCATACAAACGGTTCATTGAGCAAATTCCTCGTTCCATAACAATCGCTGTACTCTTAAGCCCAACGGGTCGGACCAGCAACTTGCAACATTTTGGTGAGGTGGTAGCCTCGCAAAAAACAACGTTTTACAAAACCTTTTATGAACAATCGGAAGCTATAGCGTGGCTACATGACATGGCACGGTTACGCACAACTGACTGATCTCCTAGAAATCCAACTGTCCAATTCACAACTGATATTAGCCCATTTATTGACCAGCATCTATAACCACATCTTCAATTTCATACTCCATACCCCCGGGGAAATTAATGGCGCTAAATCGAAGCGAGGGCGGCAGATGCGGAACGGTGGCGTTGATATCTCCCCCATGGGTAATCCCAGCACCTGCTACAGCATACCTATCATTTGTACGGTTAATCAGCACAGTTAACGTGTGCTGTACGCTAGGCGTTAAATAGCCAATGCGCTCTTCGCTGTCAGTCTTCGAATCATACACAGCCAAACGGCGCACACCACCGCTGACTTCCAACCGCATTGCCAGCCTGACAATTTCACGTGCACCATGCTCTCTTCCGGCAGTTACCCTGACCAGCAATTCTGCTGGAACGGGAGGCAACAGCAGTGTGCCGCGCCAGGTTACTGAATAAATATCTTCATCAGATGCGCTCGGATGAAACTCAACAGTAGCGGGGAGTTCATTCGCCGCACCTGAAGAATGGAAATAATTTAAAACCTGCGAAGTGTCCCTTACCCTGACCTGTAGTCTCGGATTAGACAGGCCGTTTGGCCCAGACCAGCGGATTCCATCGCCTACTGGTCCGCCCGGCAAATCGAGATCCGGCAATGATCCGGGCCTATCTGACTCAAAATCTGCGTAAAGAATGCGCTCACGCGTGCAGCCTGATACAATTAAGAAGAGCAGTATAAAGAAGTAAATTGGCGTAATGGAGTGTGTACGCATAACAACCTCAACATGTATACAAAATGATAGATGTGGCTTACGGGATGTTCTCTTTCCAATTACGTATTGGTTTTATGTATTGGCCACACCCAGCATGCGTATTTTGTCCCCCAAAAACCGACACACTTACGCTAAGTCACTTCTGAACGCAGGGTCTATGACACCGAATTTGCGCATCAGCCCCCTACTCCTTCACGTTGCTTCAACTTCGTATTGCTTCTAAACAGTCTCCCAAACATACCCTGCTAATCTTTCCTTGTGTGAATTCGACAATTTCTTCCTATTAATCTTTAAAATGGACGAATTCATCCTTTGCATCTCAAAAAAAGGTTTATATCTTCTCAACCTTATCTTCACAAATCCTTAAATATCTAATCCCTTACTCAGCACATGAAAAAACATCTATCATTTGTTGCGTTACTTATCATGATGGTACTTGCGTGGCCCCCCGAAGCCACCTTCGCGCAGGACAGTTATATGGTCCGCGCGAGAAGTGGTCAGATGAATACGGCCCGTGCAAGTATTGAAGCCGCCGGCGCTACCGTTTCGCGTACAATCGATCAAATCAATGTACTCGTAGTGAACTCGGATGACGCCAATTTTGCTGGCCAAATCGGCAGCCTCGCGGGTGTCGAGTATTTCACAAATAACCCAACTGTGCAGTGGCAGCAGCCGCAAGAGGTTGTGAACCTGGAGGAATCTGCTGCATCCAACCCGCCCAATAGCGGAGACGATGACTTTTTCTTTGACTTGCAGTGGGGACATGATGCCGTTGATGCGCCCGAAGCCTGGAATGCCGGCTATCGTGGACACGGCGCACTCGTTGCTGTGCTCGACAGTGGCATTGACTGTGGCCATGCAGACCTCACGCCAAACCTGGTTCATGCAAAAAGCGCATCTTTTGTACCTGGAGAAGGCTATTGTGTAAGAGATGGTTTCTTTTTCAACCACGGTACACACGTAGCCGGCACAGTAGCCGCAGCAGATAATGCATTCGGCACAATTGGTGTAGCCCCTGAAGCTAAAATTATGGCTGTAAAAGTACTGTCAGAGTTCTCTGGCAGTGGTGCTTTTGACTGGGTAGTTGCAGGTATCGTGCACGCTGCTGATCAAGGTGCTGATGTCATCAACATGAGCCTGGGAGCGCTGTTTGTAAAAGCCGGCCAGCAGGATGCAGCACAGAAAGAAGTCAAAGCCTTGATGGATGTAGCAACATCCTATGCGACCAGCAAAGGCACCCTTGTTATCGCTTCCGCTGGTAACGATGGTGTAAACCTGCGTTCAGGATTCCGCTCACTTCCCGCTGAGGCTGATCACGTACTCGCCATTTCGGCTACAGCGCCTGTAGGCTGGGGTGCAGATCCATACACGAACCTGGACCTCCCAACGTCCTATAGCAACTACGGCCAGAACAAAATTGCCTTTGCAGGCCCAGGTGGAGACGCTGACCTTTCCATTCCTGGCACTTGCGTTGTTGGCGGCCTTGCGAGGCCTTGCTGGGTATTCGACCTCGTGTTCAGTACCATTGCTGGTGGCTGGGGCTGGGCCTCCGGCACGAGCATGGCAGCGCCGCATGCAGCCGGCGTAGCTGCTCTCATCAAAGGCCAATATCCATGGCTGTCTCCGGTTCAAATTCGTGACAAGATGAAGAACCTGGCGGATAAAGTATCTGGCAATAAGAAAGATGCTTTTTATGGCTGGGGCCGTGTCGATGCCATTAATGGCGCAACAGGTGCTTCAGAAGAAGGCCGGAGCGATCAACTGGTGCTGGCTGGCGAAACACCTGAAGCGTTCAACCTCCGCCAGAACTATCCGAACCCGTTCAATCCTTCTACGTCCATTGTGTTTGATCTGCCAGAACAGGTGCACGCACGCCTGTCGGTGTTTGACTTGCTTGGCCGTGAAGTTGAAGTACTGGTAAACGGTACGCTCGGCGCCGGCCAGCATGAGATCCAATTCAATGCAGCCAACCTCCCGAGCGGTGCTTATTTCTACCGCATCGAAGCAGGTGAGTTTACACAGATGCGACAGATGTTGCTACTGAAATAGCAGATCGATAAAAGAACTTCTTGATTCAGGAAGACACAAAAAAAGCGCCGTGGTTCATCGAACCGCGGCGCTTTTAATTTTTAGTGTTTCAGGTGAAATTAAAGCGTTAAGGCAAAAAACCTTCAACCTTAAACTTGCCACCTTCAACAGTAAATCTACTTGAGCAAGGTCATCCGGCCTGTTGATACTTCCGTACCAGAAGCCATCACCGCCTGTACCTGGTACAGGTACGTACCAGAAGCCAGCGAAGACGCATCAAGCTGTACCTGCCGTGCATTGCCGGCGGCCAGGTTAACCGCATCCAATGCCATCACTTCGCGTCCCAACATGTCATAAACTGCTACGCGAATTTCTGCAGACTCGGGCAGATCAAAGACAATCGTCGTTGACGGATTAAATGGATTCGGGAAATTGCCAGCGAGATCGAACGACTCAGGCAACGTCTGAATGGCCGAGCTTTCTGATCCAAGACGCAGTGCAGTAACACGTTCGTCTGTAATCACTACGGCTTCGCCTTCAAAGACCTGGTACTGTTCTACCACTTCATCGCCAGCCAACGCTTCGACAACCAGTGTAGCAATCTGGCCCGCAGGAGCAGCTACCACTTCAAACGTCAGCGGGAATGTGGCACCTTTCACTTTCACCACACCCTCAGTACCTTCGAGCAGACGCGAGTGGTCTGCATAGCGCGCATCGAAGCCGTACAGGTTGAGTGGCGGCATGTTGTAATGTGCTTTCACTTCTTTGTCGGCCAATTCGCCACCGAAGTACAGGTCCTGGTTACGACCGTCCTCATCGCTAACGCGTACCGTACCAAAAGTAGCATGTGGCGCGAGCTTCGGCTTGACAACTTCGTGGTTGCCTTCGTTCAGGATTTCCTGATTACAATCGAATGTAAGCGAACCATCTGCTGTTACTTCCAACCAGTACCCAACATTCGGGATGAGGTTGGTTGAAGCAATATAAGAACCGTCATAGCGATAGAGGTTACCTGGCACAATGATTCCGCCGGCATCCTCTGCATCTGCAATATCAAAGAGACACGACGGACCGCTCACCAGATTCCAGCCACTTGTAACGGTCAGATCTACACTGGAGATTTCACCACCAGCAATATCAATTTCGCCAGCATCTTCTACGTCCAGCCAGTAACCTTCGCCAGGCGTGAGGTTACTTGTCTGCACATAGTTACCTGCATCCCATCCGTATGGCGGCTGCGTTGGATTAGCATCTCCAAAAATGGCCTGAAATCCGGTATCATTCACATCATAGGAAATACCCACCATATTCCAGCCCTCGATGAGCGTCACGCTCGATGGCGCTTGCAACTGGATTACCAGTTTATTAGAGATGCGGCTATCGAAGTCGCTATCAATGACGGCTGCAAAGTGGTTGAGTCCCCCATCGCCAAGGCCGTCAGCTTTGTCAGACATGCGTAACAACACTTCGATGGTTACCGTGCCACCTTCACCGATAATGGCAGGATAGGTCCAGGTGTTGCCGATGGCTTCATTGGCCTCAAACGGTTCAAGATCAAAGCCGCCACCAGGAACGCCTGCTACGTTAAGCCGGCCATCAGACTGGAAGAGGCGAACTGTTTCGCCTGGCAACCCTGTAACCGTGATGTTCTGCACAGCCTCGGTTACATTGGCAGTGGCACCGATGATACCATCCATTGCAATTGCTGGCGCAGGCAGTGGGTTTGTGCGTACGGTTGCTTCGCTACCGCCGTTTGAACCCGCAATGTGGAACAGCTCGTTCTGCTCGATTGACTCGTCAGAGAAGGTCACAGTGACAAGGCCACCGATCATTTCGATACCTCCAACGGAGCCGGCATCACCCACACCAGGGTTACCTTTGATGCTCGTTGGATCCGCATCTACGGAGAACGTAAACGTTTCACCGGGATCAAAGTCGGTAAAGTCCATTGTGATCACGTTGAACCCCCCTTCATTCGGATCGCTAAACGGATCAATACAGTTGTTGGCCGGCACAACGTAGCCCGTTTCTGTCGCGCCAGTATCTGGTGTGAGACATTTGAAGCCGTTATCACCTGCTGTCCCTGCTGGATCAAAAACCATATCAGGATACAACGCATTGCTCAAGTCAATCGAGACACTCGTAATCTGGGAAGTTTCACCAGGCGAGTTATTCTGGATGACAATGGTACTTGGATTGAACGTGCTCGCACCCAAACCATCTTCGGGTGTTACCTGCACCAAAGCCTGCGGATGTGCGGCAAGCAGGGTGACGCTGAACTCTTCTTCGACAAACGTTTCCAGCGCAGGGTTCGTTGCACGCACTGTGATCTCTGCTGTGCCCTCGTTCTCCGTCGAATACGCAAGGCGAAGTACAACACCGTCTTCGATAGACTCGGTCACAACCGCCTGGTTATTATTACCTTCAAGGGTATAGACCAATCCGTTGCCTGTTGGGTCGCCAAATACTTCGGTGAGATCAAATAGATCATCTGGATCACCAAAGAGACGCGCAAAATCATCAATTGGGTTTTCGACAAACGGATCACCACTGTTCACCGTCCAGGTAAAGTTATCGATGGCGCCGGCTGTAGGAAAGCCGCTGTCGAGTACAATGACGCGCGACTCATACACATCTTCTGCATCCGCTTCGATTGTACCAGAGATTACACCTGTTTCTTCATCAATAGAAAGCCCCGGTGGCAAGTTTTCAGCCTGGTACGAGATAATTACCTGTGCGCCAACTGCGATATCGTTCCCATCATTATCCGTAGCGTCAATAGCCAGAGATACCTGGTCGCCTTCAACATGCACCTGATCGGGAATGGCGACGATTTCAGGAGCTTCATTGCTTGAATCGAGGTATACAATTTCGATCGCATTGATGACCGCTGGCAGCGTGGTGCCGGCTGGTGCTTCCTGGTTGACAAATTCGATCCGTAGCGTTTCGTCCGTCGTGAACACATCATAGCTGCGCTCGATGCCTACTTTCTCTACGTTTCCAGTTTCCTGGAGAATATTGAAATTGTCTTCCTCCAACGTGCCATCGATCAGAATATCGAACTCACGCGTCTCCAGGCCTTCACCAAAGAGCTCGCTAAAGTAGAGGACAACGCGATAATTGGCTTCCACATCAACAGGAAACGACCAGACCATGTTGTCATCTGGCAAGACCGGATCCCAGCGTTGCGTCAGGAAGATGCCCTCGCCGGCTGCAGGGTTTGTGATATTCACCAGGTTTTGCGACTGGTTTTTACCCGCCGTCTGATCGCCGGCAAATTCTTCGTTTACGTAGATAGAAGGCGTGCCATTTCTTGCAAATTGAATCGGCGGAGGATCTTCTGCGGCTTGTTCGTCACCCGACCAATCGGGATACGTAACGTCGGCTGCCTGTGTTGTCCGGCCGCCAGCATTGACACGGTATACAACTACCTGCGCCTGCGCAGTAGTTGAGAACCAGGCGAACAGCACAAGAAAAAACAGCGAGAGAGAAATGTGGGGCATAGAAATGCCGCCGCAATCAGCAACTCTTTTCATGAGTGAGGTACCGTTTTGAATTGTCGTTTTCGGTTGTTCAAGAGGTGGGCTAGGTTTGCACGCATACAATCATTGCACCTGAGCCGGACGGTTGTGCCCTTCTCGAAAGGTTGTTTTGCCGAACAGCTTGCCGTAAATGGGATGGCTATGCTCAGCAATTCAACCGCTTCAAAAAGCGAGTGGACACGAAGAACTAAAGTAAGTAGGCACTTTTTCGAATCGAGGCAGCTCCGCACCGAATCGGCTTACGTTTTAAGCATAAACCTCAATTCGTTTATGGCGCACTAAAAGTGGGTCTTACGCCTCTTGGCACTATGGATTTTTCGCCCATAGCGATGGACTGTGGATTTTATTACTACTCATCACGCTGTGCGAGGCTACGGAGAAGCGACCCTGCTTCCTGCATGAACACAAAAAAGCCCGATGCACAATGCACCGGGCCTTTCTATTAACCAATCAAAAACTTGCTTATTTGATCAGCGTCATGCGCCCTACTTTTGTGATCGACTGCGACGCCATCTCTACCGTCACGTGGTAGAGGTACGTGCCTGAAGCAAGCGATGATGCATCGATTTGCACCTGCTTGCCGGCACCCGCCGCAATATCCTGCGTCGGCACGCTCATCACATTACGACCCAGTAAATCATACACATCGACTTTAACGACACCGGCTTCCGGCATGTCGAAGACTACCTGTGTAGATGGATTGAACGGGTTCGGATAGTTACCCTGCAACGTAAACGTTTCAGGCAACGTGGCATCAATGCTGTCTACCGATTTGATCCGAAGCGCGGTTACGTTGTCATTGCTGATCGTAACGGCGTCATCGGCATCCAGCTGATGCTGTTTGACCACTTCACCACCAACAAGCTCTTCAATAACCACAGGCCCGAAGAGAACGTCAGGTTTGCGATCGAGGCGTACAACGAGCGGGTAGCTTTCGCTCTGCAAGCGCACAATCTGCTCGTCGGCTTCACTCAAGCGGCTGCTGTCGTTGAAGCGCACATCGAAGTCACCCTGCTGACTGCGTGGCGGCATGGAGAAGCTGCGCTTGTCGAGGCCGGCGGCAAGTTCGCTACCGAAGTAGAGTGCCTGGCTCATGCCGGCTTCGTCACTCACGCGAAGCATACCGAAGTTTCCGAGCACATCACCCTGCTCACGCTGGATGCCACTTACCTTGCCCGTTCCACAATCCATTGTGATGCTGCCGGCAACAGACGTGCGGACCCAGTAGCCAGAACCTGGCAGTAAGGCAGCACTCGTCACGTAGCCGTTGCTGTAGCCATACAGCGTCTCGTCGATCAGGATATTTCCAGCATCGGAAATATCACCCCATGGAACGACACAAGCAGGACCCGCGATCATATTCCAACCTTCAACAAGGTTGAGCGTCAGTGAATTCACGGCTGCATCGCTAAACGACTGGCTGCTGGCAGCCGGCACCTTGATCCAGTAGCCAACGCCTGCGGTCACTGTAGATGACTGTACATAGTTGCTACCATCCCACAAGAAAGGCTCTGTAATCGGCGACACATCATTGAACACAGCGGTGTAGCTTCCATCAGATGGGCTTGTCGGAACACCGACCATATTCCATCCCTCATCCATGGCACGCGAAATACTGCCCACTTCGAGGACTTCGATCCCCTGAACCAGCGGGTCATGCGAGATGTTTAGCAAGTCGATATCCAGGTTGCCATCGCTGATGAGTACAACCGAACGCATCATACCGGTGTCGTGCCCTGCTTCTTCGTAAATATTCAGATCGTCGAACTGCGGATAAATGACACCGTCAATTTCTACGTCAAATACGCGCGGCCAGCCCTGATCTGCCGGCACATCTGGTGCCTCAAAGAGCTGTTCGGCAAAATAGAGTCTTACTTCAACTTCGGTGCCATTGTCAATGGGGATATCCCACTGCTGCGTAGGAAGGTTCACAGGATCCCAACGGCCGCTATTGAAAAGCGAAGCTGGCGTGCCGGGCGGCACAGAGAAATCCAGGGTTACTTCATCAGCGCGGCCAAACGCCCAATCGCCATTCGCAACTGAATTTACGTAGGGATGCGGGATACCTACTTCGGTTGTACCGTTATCATGGCCGGTAATTGCGGTTTGATCTTCTTCCCAATCGCCATTTGCATCTTCAATAAGCGGACCACCTGCGTTCACACGGAAAAGTACTGTTGTACCTGATCCACCAGATGTACCTGTACCAAAAAGGTTCACCGTAGTTGGTGAGTTCAGGCCATCGTGTACAATCGAAAGTGAAGCGACCTTGGTACCGTTTGAATTTGGCGCAAGGGTTACATTCAAATTGCTAAAACCACCCGCAGCTACGGTCAGCGAGCCTGAAAAATCAGTGCTAAACTCGGACGCGTTGTCGCCTGTAACCGTGATGCTGCTGATGTTAATCGGATCGTCACCTTCGTTATTCAGCGTCGCTGAAATATCTGCACTAAGGCCAACAGCCGTTGGTGAGAACGTTACCGGATCCGGTGTTACAGTCAAAATTGTGTTGTCCCGCTCGGATTCGGGATGGATGTTCATCGCGGCTACGTCGTACGGCACTTTGAACGGCGCGTCGTTTTTCCAGATGTGTACGCGGTCCATCCGATAGTTCCAGGAGCGACCTGAGATATAAAACTTGTGCACGCCCGCATCCAACTGATACGTAGGCTCAGAGAATGTCTCAACACCATTAATCACTTCCACCCATTGCGTATGGAAGCTCCAGCCTTCTTCCTGGCGAGGTCCGGGATGTACGGTTTTGATCCAGTCACCGTCGTCCATTTTGGTCCAGGCATCATTGTTCTGATCTGGCTCAGGGGCGTCAAAGTGATTGGCCCACAAAAACATCTTGTATTCGCCTGGATTGATGATGACAACATCAAATTCGAGGATATCGATGCCCGGCTCATTGAAGTGGTTTGAGCCGATGTAGCGCAGATAACCATCGCCAACAAATCCTTCGACGGTATCTTCAAATTTCCAGTTAAACGGCCGTTCAACAGATTCAACCTCCATGACTACGAGGCCGTTGTTTTCAACAAAAGCGCCGGCATCTTGTGCGGTAGCGCTTTGCGGCGCAGTCATAATAAAGAGGGCCATCAAGCCAAAAAGCCAGCCGGCACTGCCGAATCCGGCCGTCACATGTCTTGCAACGGAATGCCCCATTCCCATCGGGAAAAGGCGATTTGTAACGAGCTTCTTCATACGAATGATCTAAACAATTGCATTTAAGATGTGCGAACCGAAATACGCGGTTTTCCGGCTCAAACAATAGACTGTTTTTTCTACCCTTCGTGCCAGGGGTGAGGAATGGCGTAGATTTAGGGATAGTCTCGCAAATTTAAACGTATCCCCCCTGCCCCGGATTAGCAATTAGACGCATTTGACGCAATCCTCAGGCGCAAACGAGGTTTAAGGTTTAAGTCTTAAGGAAAGCTAAACTTCGACATTCAAGATTCCTTGCTCGATATTCAATATTCAAACGAATGTGCCAGCCTGGCAGAGATCCTTCGCGAGGCTCAGGATAACAGGACTCGATCAGATCAAAAATCCCCAATCCCCAATCCCCAATCAAAAAAACTTCGCCCCGCCTCTTGACCCTCACGCGACGTAAGGGCTTATCTTGGCTGCATATCGATAAAAATCGGAAAGAAAATGGATGCGAGCTTCTTAAAAGTGGGCAAATTGGCCAAAGCAACCGGATTAACCGTGCGCACGCTTCATTATTATGAAGAGATCGGGTTGCTTACGCCGGCGCGACGCTCCGAGAAAGGGTATCGCCTGTACGGCCGCCAGCAAGTCGAGCGATTGCAACAAATCGTCTCGCTGCAGCAACTTGGCTTTCCACTAGAGGAGATCCGCGCTATGCTGGATGACGGCGATTACACGCTTCCGCGCGTACTTGCGCTGCATACAGCGCGCTTGCAACAGCACATTGAGCGGCAACAACTGCTGCTTGACCGGCTTGAGTCGATTCTAAAGACCCTCGACGGTTCAAAAGAACTGACCGTCGAGACCTTACTAGAGACAATCAAGGTGACTACAATGCACGAAAAATATTATACACCAGCACAACTCGAAACCCTGAAGCAACGCGGCGAAGCCATGGGTCCTGAAGCCATGCAAAAGGCCCAGGACGATTGGGTCGAGCTAAACAATGCGTTCAGGAGCGCCATGGAAAACGGTACCGATCCTGGTGCACCAGAAGTCCAGGCACTGGTTGCACGCATGAAAGAAATGATTCATGCCTTTACAGGTGGCGATCCAGGCATTGCGCGTTCACTCGGCAACATGTACAAAGAAGAAGGTGCGAAAAAAGCCAGCAGGGGCGCCATTGACCAGGCGCTAGGCGAATACATGGGCAAAGCACGCGCCATTGCAGATGGTACGTGATACCCTACATGATGCCCCTAAAAAAACAGGAGCAAGCGATGTATTGCTTGCTCCTGTTAAAATTTGAAACGGTGTATGACCATTAGCATTCTTACCAATCTTCGTTCTCTTCGTAACCAAGCTTGATAAGCAAGTCGTTGTAATGCGACTTAAAGTAGGCGACATGCTCGTCGTTGAGATGATTTTTCCAATCGCCGTGCACGCCTTTGCGGTAATGGCTCTTGATGTTCTCCTCCCCCTTCTTCCTGCCACCCGCCATTTTTTTGAAACTTAGTTTCTCAGTCACATCTTCAAGTGCGCTCAACGGAAAGGTGTGTACGGGCCGTTTGGGCACCATAAAAATTGGCATTTTACCCGGCATGAAGCGCCGGCCTTTGTGGTTCAGCCGATTCATTCGGAGCCGCAAATTATGCATCTTCAATCCAAGCCCTTCACGTTCTTCAGGATCGAACATCTCCAAAAACTCCAGAATCTCCTGAAATTTGCCCAGCGGATTTGCGCTAAGCTCTTCCATTTTGATTTCAAGAATATGATCCTGCTTGTAATCCCACTCGCCCATCCGGCGGAACTGGTCTTTCAGGTAATCCAGCTCAAAGAAAAGGCCTTCCTCTTTGGAAAGTCCGCTCAGCTTGTCACGCAAGGTATTTAATTCATCCCAATCAGGTGCTTTCAAGCTATGCAGATGAGAAAAATACGCTGAGACAACGATGTCGCGCGGATCGCGCACCACATGAAATGCACGGTATACCTTGAGATCATGTGTGTAGCGCAGGTCGGTATTGATATACGACAGGAATTGAATATTCTCCTGCTCCACCAGAGGCCCCAACGTCCCATACTTCTCGAATGAGTACGGCTGGTGCACAATTTTGAACGACCGCCCCATATGCAGGCAGATTTCGCGCAAGATGTTGTCGATCCAGCCCGTAGCACATTTGTGGTGCCCAAAAAACATACGCAGCGGGAAGGTACCGTTGGTACCGGGTGCTGCTTTCGCAATCACGCTGCTTTTAAGGGCTGGAGGTACTGCTTCGCTAATATTCATGCCTCTAGGTGGTAGCCGGCGCAGGCGTCGGCTTTGCTGCTGGATCAAACTGCATCAGAAACTCATCAAGCGATTCAGCCAGGTATTTCCAGTCGAACTGGTCCACCTTGGGTACTACCGTCGGCGGCGGATTGGTAAAGGCTTGAACGATGCCTTCTGCGTAAGGTGCTGCATCTGGGGAGGCAAACACGAGGTTATCAAACCCAAGGCGCTCCGCTTCGGTAATACGGGGGACAACAATGGGTTTGCCGGCAGCGGTGTATTCAAATATTTTGATCGGCGATGCGGCATCGTAATACACAGCCTCATCTACCGGGTACATGCCTACGTCCGTTGCAGCAAAGTACGAGGCAATTTCAGCATATGGCACCGGTCCTGTGAAAAGGAAGGTATCCTCTGCGTTTGGAATTTTTGCAAGTGCTGCCTCGATAGCCGGCGAGTGCCCTACCAGCAAACACTTGAGATCGGGCAACTGCTTCTTGGCAAGCAACACCGATTCCAGGAAGTACAACCGCGGACTACAGGTCAGGCCAATCAAGCTGACAACCTTTGCATTTTCGAGCCCGAGCTTCTTGCGTACTGCATCACCCGAAGCATTCCGCATTTTGTTGATATCTGCACCATTGGGCAGATAAAGCGAGGGTTTATCCCAACGCTGCGCCCGTTCTTTGGCAATACTGGATACACACAGGATTGCATCGGATTTCTCCATGTAGGTGATTTCCGGATGGTCCGGTTTGGCATCCCAATCCGCGCAGTCGAGGTAATCAAAAATGAGGGGCACATCCAGATCGAATGGCGGGTAGCCCGTCATAAAGCTGGTTGGGCCGGCTATGACCAGATCGATATTACACTCTTTAACAATGCGCCGAATATCCGCATGAAAGAATCGCTCGTTAATGCCTACGTTTTTGTAGTCTTTCCGGCGAAAGGGTTTGGTAAAGTCGGGGATACGACGGACATGAAACGCATCCAGATCATCGATGGTCAACGGATAGAACCGCAAACCAGCAAACACAGCCTTGAGTCGGTCTCCCCCTTTCCAGGTTTCCCAGGTCAGGGTGTAAATGTGGTGCCGGTCTTTCAGAAGTTGAATAAAGTACTGATCACGCCGATGCGCACCGGGCTCCGAGGGGCTGTGAGGAATCCAGAGAATGTTCATTGCTAGAGCGCTTCTTTAAGGATACGAACGATATTTGCGGAAGCCGTACCATCCCCATACGGGTTGATGGCCATCGACATGGACTTGTGCTCCGCTTCATCCATGAGTTTCGTTACGTTGCTCACGATGCGGTCTTTGTCGGTACCCACAACGCGTACTGTGCCGGCAGCTACTGCTTCCGGACGCTCGGTGACGTCTCGCATCACCAATACAGGTACTCCCAATGCCGGCGCCTCTTCTTGAATACCGCCCGAATCAGTCAGGATGATGTAGCTTTTCGACATCAGCTTGGCAAATTCCAGGTAATTGAGCGGATCCATGAGGTGAATACGGTCGATGTCTTTGAGCCGGCCATATACCGTGTTCTGTACATTCGGGTTGTAATGTACCGGGTAGATGATCTCGACGTCATCGTATTGCTTCACAATTTCGTGGAGCGCCTCACAAATGTTCTCAAGCGGCTCGCCAAAGCTTTCGCGACGATGCGCCGTTACAAGAATTACACGGCGATTCTCCCAATCGATATCCAGTGGCAGTTCGCAAGGCTTCTCAACCACGATGTGCAATGCATCGATCACCGTGTTGCCTGTGATGCAGATGTAATCGTTGGGGGTATTCTCCTGCTTCAGGTGGTCTGCAGCCGTTTTGGTTGGTGCAAAATGGAACGTCGAGAGCACGTCTACCAACTGTCGGTTCATTTCTTCAGGAAAGGGCTCGTACCGGTTGTAGGTACGGAGGCCGGCTTCCACATGGCCGATAGGAATTTTGTGATAGTATGCCGCAAGCGCACTTGCCATCGCTGTGGTGGTATCTCCGTGAACAAGCACACAATCGGGCTTGATTTCACCAAAGAGGGTATCCAGTCGCTGGATCAGGCGCGAGGTGAGGCCGGCCAGGGTCTGGTTGGGCACCATCACGTCCAATTCATGCGTAGGCTCAATTTCAAACACCTCCAGTACCTGCTTGAGCATGTCGCGATGCTGGCCTGTAGAGCAGGCAATGGCTTCAAATGTATCCGGGTGTTTCTGTAACTCCTTCACGAGAGGCGCCATTTTTATCGCCTCAGGGCGGGTGCCAAAAATGACCACCACCTTTGCTTTATCTTTCATATAAATTTATGTAGATCCTCTAGAAGAGGTCTCTGGCTGATATTGGTCGATGTGCAAATTCTATCGCTTGGATGGCAAACATTGTTGGCCATGTATACATCATGTAATCGGTCCGAAATCTACCTTTTATATAATGCAGGCCACCGCTTTCACTTTGCATCTGCTCTTTTACGAAAGCAATGGCTTTTTTGTAGTTCGGCGTGTATCCGCTGCCGGCGAGGGCAAAGAGGCGTGCGGATTGGGATGTGGCATCAGCTGCTTTGAACGCGTGAACGGATTGTCTTGCGCGTCTTTTCAGCTTTCTGCTGTCTTCATAGACCTGAAATACAGAGCCATCGTCGTTCTGGACGCGCTGTAACCAGGCGGTGCCACGAAGGGCAGCTTCTGTGTATCGTTCCTCTCCCAGATAAGCACCCGCTGAAATAAATCCTTCACAGGAATAACAATGTGCGTGGGTAAAAACGAAGTTTTTACTTGGCATAGACCAGAACATACCGTCTTCTCGCTGCAGTCCCAGTACATAGTCACATATCCGCCGCGCACCTTCAACAAAACGCGGCATCTTCGCATATTCGGCCAGTTTGAGCAGTGCCATGGCATTTTTGACGTGGATACAGCTTCCGTCGCCAAAGAAATTGCCAGTATTCATATTGCCTTCCTGGGCTTTGTATTTTGCCCGAAATGCACCGTCTTCACGCTGCATGGAAAGCAACCAGTCGCCGGCTCGAATAGCGCTATCCAGGTACTTCTGCTCCTGATGTACGTGGTACAGATCCATAATCCCCATCGTACACATAGACACATCAAACGTGTACTGCTCGCCGTTAGCACAGGATTGGAGCGGATCGGGACAGTGCGGATACGCACCATTTTCCAGCTGAATGGAAAGCAGGAAATCTGCTGCTTCTTTTGCTGCGGTCAGGTATTTATCATCCTCGCGCCAGCGATACAGATGGGCCATTACGCTGACGCCATAGCCTGTAATCTCAGTATACTGCCCTGGGCTGTGGCCCGTTTTATCGTGTACCCCGTGGCTAAATGAACCGTAATCTTTTCTTCCAGGCGTCAGGTTGCGAACGGGTGTTTGCGTCAGCCAGGAGATCATGCGTTGAAGCGAAGTGTCGGCTTCCAGGCTGAGGTCAGTTAGTCCTTGTGGTAAAATGTGATCAGGGGGAATGGTCTTGGTATCTGTCGAAGCGCTCTGGTCATCCATCATACTAATACTAACTATATGAAGCGCCGCAACACATCCGTTTGCCGCTATCCAGCGCGAGCGAGGACAGCTACAGACGGATGTGTTACATCACCGTATTAATCAATTAATTACTTCACAAAAGTCATCCGACCCGTTTTGACCTGGGTCTCAGTGCTCATTTCGGCAACGACGCGGTAAAGATAAATACCCGAACTCAGGCTGCTGGCGTCCAACGTAAGCTGGCCGGCACCTGGTGCAAAGCCCTGCGCTGGAATTTCGAGCACTTTGCGTCCCATCACATCATACACCTCAACCGATACATGCGCCGGCTGCGGCACCTCAAATATCACATTGGTTGTTGGATTAAACGGATTCGGATAGTTGCCAATCAAACGGAAGGCATCTGGAATTACAGCTTCTTCCCCTTCGTTGCTCACCAGGGTCGGATCAATAATTTCAATGGCCTTAACAGCAGCGAAGTTTTCACCGCCATCTTTATAGATCTCAAGATCAACAGCACCGTCACTCGTCGTTGTGAACGACTTCATAATGCCCACATCGTGACCTACCTCTGCAAACGCATCGATGTTGTCGAATACTGCCGGCACGACACCATCAACGGCGATGTCGAAGATGCGCGGGCCGTCGGTGCTGTTGTTGTCTGTTGTAAGGAAGATTTCAGCGAGATACACGCGGATTTCAATCTGTGTACCTGCGGCTACTGGGAAGCTCCATTGCTGATTGGGCTCGGTGGCAGGGTCCCAGCGCTCGGTTTGGAAAACAGCCGGCGGTACTGAGCCGGGCACCGTTCCATCAAGCGTCACTTCATCCAGCGTCCCAAACGTATGATCCCCAGCACCCAACGAATTCACATATGGCGAAGGCGCACCTAGCTTGGCTTGCCCCAGAGCATTGGCAGAGAATGGCGTCTGGTCTTCTGCCCACACGCGTTTGCCATCGAGCGAAGCCAGGGCTTCACCACCAGCATTCACGCGATAGAGCACCTCACCATTTGATACGACCTGTCCCTCACCATTAACGGTCAGCTTGGCAGGCGAGCCACTGCCACCTGTAAAAGCGATTTCCAGTTGTGCGGTTTTGGCACCTGCTGAAGTTGGCGTGAACCCAATGCCGAGCTCGCTTGAAGCACCACCGGCAATATTGAAAGCTGAGGTAAAGGTATTGGTGAAGTCAGCCGCGCCGGCGCCTGAATACGATACACCGGTTACAGTTACTTCCTCAGCGCCACTGTTTGAGATCGTGATGGTACGACCATTGGAGGAACCTCCAACTTCAGCAACGTAGAAATTGATTGGATTTGGCGAAGCGGTAATTGGACTTGGGTCGCCCAACGTAGAGACTTCGATCCCTGAAATTTTGCCTTCACGCACGCTCGATGACATGGATATCTCAAGCGCGCCATCCGTTACGCTTATGTCTTCGAACGTATAAACCAGCGCAGCGGCGGGCCCAACTTCATCGTAGATATCAACGTCAGTGAGCGTGGCCTGTCCATCCTCTACATCGATGCTAAACACGCGCTGGTTCGGTGCGCCTAACTCTGCGCCTCCACCTGGCGCACCAAAGAAAATCTCCGCGAAGTGCAGCGTGACGTTGTAGTTGCCGTCGCCAGGTACAGGAATATTGTAAGACAAGCCGCTTTGCCCGGCATCGAACCGTTCTGTCTGGTAGATCTGGTCAGAGTCGGTGCCGGCAATGGCTGTTGTATTTGAGAACGTACCGCCGCCAGTAAAGAACTGATCGGCATCCCAGGTAACACCGTTTACCGATACAGTTGGTCCACCGGCGTTGATACGCACGATGGTTGTTGCTACACCGTCCGGGTCGTAATCAAGCACAACCACGTCAGATACGTCGCCTGTGCGCCCTTCAGCATCGACAAATACAGCAGCAGCGTAGTTGATACCACCTTCTGCCTGTGAATTGCCAAGCGTCACACTAAAGTCAGCAAATCCACTGCCACCAATGGTCTGCTCAAACTCCTGGATAGCAAGCGCTGTATTGGCCTCAAACGCATCGATATCGAATCCGTCGCCGTCAATAAAGAGCGCGGCTTCGGCTACCATCAACCGTACCTGTGAACCAATATCACCGCTGACACGAATAGTCTGCTCCAAATCATCCACTTTCGATTTCAAATTTGAGGCGCCTGGCACGCTGATCGATGGTGCACCCAGGATATCTGCAGCAGCATAGCCGGCTGATGCACTGACGCTACCTTCTACCTGGAAGAGCTCTGCTGTATACTCCGAGCCATCATCAAAACTTACAGTTACAGAAGCGCCGGTCAACTCAAGTCCAGAGATACTGCCCGACTCACCGGGTCCAGGTGCACTTGACCCTTTAATGCTCGTCGGATCGGCGTCGATCGAGAAACCAAAAGAATCCCCTGGATCAAAGTCGGTAAATGTTGCCGTCACAGCGTCATAGCCATCATCACCGTTGGTCCCATTGTGCGGGGACCCTAGCGTGGCATTGGAAAATCCAGTTTGACTTGCACCATTATCTGCCGTGAAGCCTTTACCCGTATTGTCCCCTGCCGTGCCATCTGGATCAAACACCATATCCGGGAAGATACCGGTGCTAAGATCGAAGGTTACGCTCGTAATTTTCTGGCCGTTTGTAGATGTATTCTCAACACTTATGCTGCCGCCGGCAACCGTGCTGGCATCAATATCTTCCGGCGTAGCAATCTCAACAAAAGCTGATGCCCCATTGGAAATCGTAGTTACGTCAACTTTGTCCCAGGTTGCCGTGAACGGAGAACCTGGTCCTGCTGACGTTGCAATAATACCTATAGCCAATGCCTGACCGCTGCTCTGCAACGCAGACAACACGTCACCCGACAGGTTAATCGGGCTGCCCATGTAAAACGGATCGTCGTTGTCGATTTGATACCCTGGCAGCGCTGTGCCGGCTGCAGGATCTACCTGCAACAGCAGACTCAACGAACCACCGGCGTTTAGGACGTCACCGGGAATCTGCTCACCACCACCCAGATTATTACCATAGAGTGTGGTTGTTGGTGTACCACCATTCTCGTGTACTACCTCGATGCCACCATTTCCTCCATTTGCAGCAAGGGCCACTTTCAAGTAGTTATCCTGATCGCCTGTGCCAATATAGAAGCCTTGCGACTGTCCATCCTGGGGCGTCGTAGCACTGAAGAACGGCGGCTTGATCAGCACTTCTACCTCGAACGGTGCCGTCGCACTCGATACATCAACACCAAATTGCAGCGCATTATCCTGGTTGTTACTGCTACCTAGCGCATCACCTTCCGTCACATTAGGGAAGGTAAGCAGGCCGGCAGTTCCGCCGAAAATACCCTGCGCCGTGTCGAACTGATCGAGGTAGTCGCTGCTACCATTATGCATCAGCCCGTTAAAGCCGAGTCCAAAGAAGCCTGTAGCCGGATCTTCGTTAAAGAGATCATACTTGATGGGCAACGTGTTGCCGATACCATTGGCTGCGTCGATGGCAAACGGGTCATCAACGTCATTGGCACCGTCATTATCATCATCAGTATCTGAAAGGTCAGAGACAAAATCGCCGTCATTATCGCTCGGCTTATCTGCTGCACTACATTCGTTTGTGCCGTTGGCAATTTCGTCGTCGTTGCTGTAGCCGTCATTATCGTCATCCTGCGCCCCTGGTCCACCTACACACACAACGCCTTCAACGGGCTCAAAAATCGTGACGCTCCAGGAGCCGTACGTGATGGCCCAGATGGTGCCAGGAAACGGATCATCGTCGCCCTGTGCAATCACATCAAGTGGATTCACACCAAAGTTATTGAAGAGCTCTTCGACGCCATTGGTCACAGCATCGCCGGCAGCATTCAGCTTGGCAATGTAGATTTCACCGCTAAAGCCGGCAGAAATAATCGCTCCCTGGATTTCACCGTCAAAATTGCTGGCAGTGTACTCAGCCATGCCATTGGTAGATGGCACATAATCGACAAGTGAGCCATCATCTACACCGGAATTACGGAAGTCACACTCAGCCGGATATCCTTCGCTCACTGGAATGGGCGGCCAGTCGGCTGGCAGCGGGTTGGGGCCGGTTGTACTGGTGCGAAATGTGCCGGCTCCATCAAAATACGTATACAGGCCCGCACCAGCTGGATTGCCGCGAATGGGGGTTGGGTGACCGCCGTAGTAAGGCCGGCCCGCTTCCAACTCGCGAATATAGTGCATGCCGTTCAAGTTATTCACCTGGCCATCGTTTGGCCCTGGCCCTGTAGACCCTGGCTCAGCCGGATCGTAGTCGTTTGTACAAAGGCCTGCGCTTGCACCAGGATAACTCCCTTCACCAATCGGATGCCCACCCCAGCCCGGGTTGGCGCCGTTATCGATGGTGTACATGTTGCCGGTGTATGGTGCCGTCTCCATAATCACCAGGTCATACGGGTTACGCAAACCTGTTGCATGCAACTGTACAGGGCTATCCAGCACGAGGCGTGACTGATTCAAGCCATTGTTGCCACCAAACGGATCACCAACATCTTCACCCGTGTAGCCGGGATCACTGGGATCCGTGATGCCATTGACGTTTGCGCGGGTTGGGTCATCAACGGTTGGCATGTCGTAGTAATACGACGCATTTCCACTTCCCTGCAGCGGCAATGCCTCGATTGCAGCTAAATCAACGCTGAGAATAGCGGCAGCCAGGGCATATTCTGTAATGCGTGTAAAGTTGTTCGACGGTGCGCCACCGTTGGTTAGTCCACCAACAGCAACGTACATCATGTTGTTTGCTTCATCGATCCGAATCCCATTCACTGAGTGATTTTCTTCTGACCGCGGCAAACCACGCACCAGATCAACTTTATTCCAGTCGCTACCGTCCCAGGTGAGCTTACTGATCACGCCCGAGTTGGTATCCAATCCGGAATCGTCGATGCCATTCAGGTCACCACCACCGTGGCGCGGGTCACTGGATGTTGCATAGATAATTGGATTCGATGGCGTACCTAACACCAGAATACCTGTAATCTGTCGGGTTACAGCCAGGTCAAGTGGAAAGCCGCTCTGGGTAATCGTGGTGGTATTCAGTGCCCCATCATCATCGTGGTTCGCGATATTTTCTTTCAGTACGCGAATCGGCTCGGTATCGGTGATTTCGTAATCGTTTGCGCCATTTTTGACAATGGTATAAGCATTGATCAGACCATTGAGCTGCGCAACATAAAGCCGGCCGTCCGGCCCAAAGTCAAGCGTCGTTGGAAGCACCAGGTTCTCACCTTCCAGCGCGCTGGCATCAAAGGCAACTGGATTCTGGGCATCCTGCGGGAAATACATCTGCCGCGCATTCAAGGCGTTGCGGGCTGCATTTTGATTTAACTGAGGCTTTGGCACGTGGCTGACCTGTGCCAGAGAACTTGTGGGTAATGCTGTAAACAGAATGGACAGCACTGTAAAAATTGTCCACACGCTAACAGACGGCAATCTATTTAAAAGCATTTGACTGATTAATTACGATGTAGATAAAAATGAATACCAGGCCCTATTAGAAATGGGGGTCACTACTGCGTTTGGTATCAATGAATTGATAGGTGTCCCCTGAAATCAAAATCTATACCCAATAGATGCACAGGTTAGACTTTATTTTTAAAACCCGGAAAAGCCTTAAGATTCACAACCTTATTTAACCGAAACACTTAACCACAGGTCGTGACAGGTATAATTTCTGACGGAACGGAATCAGGTTACCAAAGCATGCATATTCGACCGACGCTACACAAACAGAAAACGGGCCGAGCCAACACATGAAAAATGGTTGCCCTCGGCCCGTAATGATAGTACACAAGCGCGCTGGAATACCTACAAAACGTTAAGGTTGCACGAGCGCACCGCGCTTGAGCCGGCTCACAAGCCAGCGATTAATCAGCATGAAGAAAATCATAACCGCCCCCCACTGCAACACACACGTCATGAAGCTAAAGGGATCCGTGGGGTCATACCAGGTATCGGGTGCATAGACGGTGATCGAGAGATAAAGCCACCACACAAGGAGGACAATAGCCTGGAACGGGATGGCATACCGCATGATGAGGCCCCAGCCTTTCCCTACACCCCAATCGCCTGGGGTAGCATTCACTTCTTCGCGACGTAGATGCCCAGGGCCGTAGCGAATAACAGCAAAGGCGACCAGCGCACCCGAAATCATAAGCGCAACGCCCCAAACAAAATCCTGATTGCTAAAGAAATCAAGATTTATTGCTGACGGTATGCCGAGCAGAAAACCAACAGAGCAAACGGCAGCAACTGCCTTTGTACGCGAGAGGCCACCATCGACAAAAATACGTGTTGTTAGCTCAATCATAGAAATGAGCGAGCTGAAAGCAGCAAAAGATAGCCCAAGGAAGAAGAGAATGGCGAACAAATTTCCACCCGGCATGGCAGCAAAGATCTGCGGCATCCAGATGAAGGTGAGTCCAGTCGAAGCCGGCCCACTGTCTTTCATCACTGCCAGTACTTCAGCGCGCGACATATCAGCGCCCAGAATAGCAAATGCAGCGGCAAAAATGGTTATCGCGGCAATAAGCGACACGGTATTGTTGCCCACGCCCGTAATAATGGAATTTTTAACGATGCCATGCTCACGCTGCATGTAGGCACCGTAGGTAAGAATAAGCCCCCAGCCGGCTCCCGTGTCCCAGGCATTCTGGGTTAAAGCATCAAGCCAAAGTTGTGGCTTTGCAAACAGTGACCAGTCGGGCGTAAAGAGGAATCGAATACCATCACCGGCACCTGAGAGCGTAACGCTTCGGACAAGCGCGACCAGCACGATAATCACGAGCGTTGGAATCAGTATTTTATTCACCCGCTCTATCGACGATATGCCTCGCCACACCACAAGCGCCCCAAATCCCATTGCTATTCCGTGAAACAGAATAGGTCGCCCACCAGACTGAAAATTCTCCCAGACTGCTGTCGAAGCCTCGGTAGTAAGCGGCAGCGGGTTGGTCAGCATCTCGGTGAAGTAGAACAAACACCAGCCGGCAACAACAGAATAATAGAACATGATTGCTGCTGCCACGAACGCAATAAAAGCGCCCATCCAGGCATAACGCTCGCCAACAATACGGGTAAACGTACCAACGAGCCCCATCCGGCCTTTTCTACCCAGCGCATACTCAGCTATAATGAGCGGCACACTCCATACAATGAGAAAAATCGCCCAGGCGATCAAAAAAGCGCCGGCGCCATCGTCGCCACTGTTTTGGGCCGCGATGCGAGGGAATCGCCATATATTGCCCGTTCCAACAGCGATACCTAATACACTGAGCAAAAGGCCCCAGCGTGAAGAAAAGCGTTGTTCTGCGTTTATCGACATGCTCAACTGCCTACCAGGAGGCGATTAACAGGTGGGTGTTAACTGAGCATGAACATTAGCCCCTTTTGAGCAGAGGTGCAAGGGCTTCAGATAGAGTCTGTGCTAATTTTTTTAGTTCAGTTTGGAGTAAAGAGAGAGGAGTGAGGAGTTTGCTGGACCTAATCCTCCAGACAAAACTCTTCACTCCTCTCTCAATACTCTTCACTTAATACTCTTCACTCCTCTCTCCAAACGCTGCACACTATTTGAGCAACGTCATCACGCGCGACTGGCTGAAATTGCCATCCAGTGTCAGGCGGTAAAAGTAAACACCCGAAGACACTACGTTGCCGCGTGCATCGCGACCATCCCAGGCGAAGGCGTGTGTGCCGGCAGCCTGCGACCCGCTAAAGAGGCTGGTCACGCGCTGGCCGAGTGTGTCATACACTTCCAAAGCCACCTGACCTGTACGCTCGAGATCGTATGAGATCGTCGTCGTTGGGTTAAACGGATTGGGGAAGTTCGCATGTAACGCAAAAGCGTTAGGCGCTTCGCCTTCCTCGATGCTCGTCGACATGTTGTTCTCTGCATTAGGCGTTGCTGGTGCGCTCACCCAGTTGGCGACACCCGTAGCTGCATTGTCAACAAGTTGCAGGCTCTGGCCGGAAGGTGGTGCGGCAACAAATGCACCGGCTTCCCACACGCCGGCAGCAACCGCTACGCTCTCCCGTGTGTGATTGGCTTCGCCATACTGCATGTAATCCAGCAATAGCGTTTCATCAGCAAAATCAAGCGTGGCCACGTTGTACAACCCAACCTCGGCATCGCCATCATTATCCGCATCCAGGTTTGGCCATGCTACCACGAGGAAACCTCCCGCTGGAATAATTGCACTACCGCCATCGAGTGGCGTGAGGCCATGGACGGTTGGATACTGCGGGAAATCGCAAAGAATCAGTCCCGTAATGTCAAAGTCTTCGTCACCTACGTTCTGCAATTCGACCCATTTGCTTGCGCCGTCGAAGTCAACGCCATCAAAACCAATCTCACTGATGCGGATGGGCACTTCAGCGGATGGGTTATCTGCGTTTGGTGTAGGCTCAGCGGCAACCCAGTTGCCAGCACCTGGTGTGCCATTGTCGATGTACTGCAAGCTAAGACCCACACCTGGGGCCGGGACAAACTCGCCATCGGTCCAAAGGCCGGCGTCTTCGGCGGTACCGTCGCGTGCGTGGTCACCGGTGCCGTACTGCATGTAATCCAGTATCAGAGACTCATCACCGAAGTCGCCTGTGCCGGCTGCATACAAACCAACTTCGGCATCGCCGTCGTTGTCAGCATCCAGCGTAGCCCAGGACACAACCAGGTAGCCACCGGCGGGAATGGTCACATCACCTGCAAGAACAGTCAGGCTGCTGATCACGGGATACTGCGGGAAGTCGCAGAAAATCAGGCTGGATACATCTTCAGGTGTATCGCCAGCATTGTAGAGTTCTACCCACTTGCTGGCACCTTCAAAATCTACCCCATTGCTGCCCACTTCGTTAATACGAATCTGTGCAAAAGCAGAGGTGCTAAAAACGAAAAACAACGCAAGAGCTGTTGTTATGCGTAACATTTTTTTCATTGTCTCCTTCTTTATTTGAAATAGAGCTGATGCAAAAGTCAGGGCCACAGAACTGCAATTATCAGACCCATTTTGCCCAGGTTACTAGGATAGTACCCCAGGGACGAGCCATGACTACAGCCCCTCTATTATTTTCTTGATTTGCGCCAAAAACCGTGTTTATTCGGGCCTAACGGCTATTGTTGCCGTAACCCTTTCCGCCGGCATTTCGTCGGGACTTGTTGGCCGAAAGAGCTTGAAGTGTTCAAAATTGAGATACGTATCGAGATGCGAATCATAGAATGGGCTAAACGGATTGCCGCTTTGTCCCCCCGGATACACACCATATCCCGTAGGGGGCGACGTTGAGAAATCAACCACGACGCGCCAGCTTGCACTATGCGTGGTAGTAAGTCCGGATGCTGGTGATAGCGTTTCAGCAAATCCTGGATATGCATACGGCCCACGCCACAATCCCTTAAGGGCATCGGACTGTGTGAAATGCCGAAAAACAACCTGGTGCAAGTCGCCCCAACGCCATGCCGCTTGATCCTCGCCATAAGCCGACTGTATCTGTGCCACTGTCTGCTCCAACGCTGCCCGCATGATGTCTTCTGCTGTTTCGATTTCAGGTGTGCCCATACGATCCAACCATGGTCCGGTTAGTTCATTGGCAAGCAAGAGATAAAGCCGGGCACCATTTGGTTTGCGCAACGCCTCAAAGGCTGGCTCATCCCATACCATGTCGCGCAAGTTATCCAGATACAGGTCTAACACAAGGGGCTCCGTTCGATCTACTGTAGCAATTCCCTCCCAGTTTACGAGCATTTCGCGTAGTGCAGCTGCTTCTTCCGTCAAGCCATCCACGGTTTCAAGCAACGGCACAAACAGGTCCCGTTGCACTACATACACATCTGCCTGATAGTCTTTCAGATCTTCGACCCCATGTTTTTCTTTGCCATGTAGTAACGCATCAATCCGGAGCGAACGATAGCTCGAACGCCAATCGTGCCCGAGATAATGGGGATACAGTGAGTCGGCCGGTACCTGGTTGGTTGACGTCAGGAAGCCTTGCCCGGGATTAAATGAATGCGGCAACTCATCAAACGGTACACGTCCTTCCCAGGTAAATGCGTCGGTACTGCCATCGAGCAGCCCGCGGCCATGACCGGCTTTGCGTATGGGCATATACCCCGTTGATCGGATCGCAATATTGCCGGCATCATCCCCGTAGATGATATTCTGCATGGGCGTATCCCAAAACTTGATGCCTTCCTGGAAGGTCTCGTAATCTGTTGCACGATTCATCCCCCATAGTGCCCGCAGGGTACGCGTGGGTTCGTGAGCCACCCATCTAAGGGCTACGGCGTCTTCGTCACCTATCGTCACCGGCCCCCAATGGGCATAGTACAGCGTGTCAATCCGGGATGCTTCCCCTTTTACGTGGAGGGTATCCGGTACCATATCAAGGGGTACATACGCTCCGTTGTGTAAGTAGCTGGTACCCGATGCATCCAGCGTTAACTTCAGGTGATCGATTTGATCAGAGCCTGTATTGGTAAATGCCCACCCCACGTGATCATTGAATGCCTCCACGGGAAGCGGCGCACCCGGGACGGTAACACCGTATGTATTCATTTCAGGTGTCACCATATGGACTTCATACCAGATCGATGGCAGCCATAGCGCCAGATGCATATCGCCCGCAATAATAGGTGCACCGGTTTGCGACCGTGTTGGACCAACAGCCCAGTTATTCGACCCTTTGCCGTGAACAAAGCCCTCTAACGGCGTTCCTTCAAACAGCGATTGCATAGCGAAGCGTTCTGAAAGCACAGAAGAAGGACCGACGGCAGCACCTGCCAATTGATCTCGGGTATAAACAACCCGCTTATCTTGCTCTTTAACCATACCGCCTTTTTCAGGCATAATCGGCACAGCCAATTGGGCATGCTCAGGGTATAGCTTTTCATACTCCTCGTCACCTAATCGCTCTTGAAGCTCAGCATAAACCGCGTCGTCAGAACGATACGTGAGATCGAAAACCATGTACTGCAAGACCCGCAGGATCTGGATATCCGTGTACGGATCGGGTGAATACCCAAGCAGTTTGAATTCTAGCGGGTAATCTTTGTATTCGAGGCCGGCAAGGTAGGTATTTACGCCCCTGGTGAACGCCTGTATGAGTTCGTATTCAACCGTATGCTCCTCCTTCAACCTGGCCAGGTTTTTTCTCGCCCCCCAATCCATCCCTGTTTGCCGCAAGAAACGATCGGTCTCGATCATTGATGGGCCCAAGATTTCAGAAAGGCGTCCTGACGCGACACGCGGCACAAAATCGAGTTGAAAAAGACGGTCCTGCGCGGTTACATAGCCGAGGACTGAAACTGCATCAACGGCATTGTCAGCGAAAATGTGGGGTACGCTCCGCTCATCCCGTTTGACAACCACCTCGCCGGAAAGACCAGGGATATGAATAGCTTCCTCGGGGGCCGGCGTTGCCGTGCGGGCGTTGAAGTACAGGCCTTCAGCCGGGTCAAGTAATGCAGCAACTGCTGGAATGCGTCCGCCGGCGCCACCCAGCCCTACCAGTACAATTGCACAAACAGCTGCTAAAAATAGCAGGATCGAAATCTTCTTCATGTAGCCAGTAATTACCCTTCTAACAGAAGGATAAGAACGGGCTAAAGATCTTCGTATTCAACCCTGTTTGTGTACTTTGCTGCTTTAGGCTCCGCGTTGGATGCTGAATCGTTTTCGAAAAACAAATCGTCACCGGTATAGTCCTTTACATCCGAGCCCGGAAAAATAGCCGAGAGCTGGTCGTCGAGCTTGGGCAAGTTTGTAGGCATTTTCCCCTCTTCTTCGATGATTGCATCTACTACGCGCGCAATATCATCGGGAACGTGGTTATTCAGGGAAGAAATGTAATCCGAAACGCTGTCTGCAGACGCAATTTCTTCAGCAACACGCAACGCTTCAGGCGATTCTGCCGGCACCTCGGAAGCCGCATCTTCACTTGCCAGTGCAGCGGTAGCTGCATCCTCTACCTTGAGTTCTTCGGTCGCATTCCGCTTCTTACGGAGAATCAGATGTGGCGCACCCGATTCCCTGGATGTTTTGTTGTTGCGAACGATCAGTTCGTAACTGAGCGGTGAACGTTTTGTGCGTTCGTTTTCACTATTCTGATTCATATGTACTAGTTTCTCAGCGCTGCAACCTCAGGACAAATGAACGAAGGGGTAGACTTGGGTCCTGATGTGTTGGCAGCAATCCAACAGCCGTGGTGCACATTACAAAAACAATTGTATTTTAAGACTTTACAGCTTAAAAACAACACGTTTTTCAAAAAGTGCCGGGATGCAGGGATTAATTTTTCAAAGGAAAGGTGTCCAGTACTGAATCAAAATGTATTCCTGATATTACGCCCGGGCCGGTTCTTTTTGCTAAATCACTATACGCTTTTGACCAAATATGATGATTAGCACGTTCTTATTCTATCTCCCAGATTGAAATCAAACAACTTTCATATTAGTAGCCGCCGAAATTGGCCTTCTGTAGTAGCTTCGGGTCTCCTCCTTGCCATTAGTTTCCCCCCGTTCCCCTTTCCTTTTGTAAGCTGTGTCGCTTTGATACCCGTTTTGCGCCATGCGTTCTTTCAAATTGACATCCGCAAAACGTACCTGGATTTTTTCTTTGCTTTTCTGATTTCCTTTGCGATCACCTTTTCCTGGCCGCTAAACCACCCGTTTACCAATACCGCAATCGCCTCGCTTTCCGGTGTATTGTTGTTGCCTATGTCAATGGCCCTTCCGTTTGCAATCGGTAATTTTATACGCCAAAAGAAAGGAACGCTAGCCGGCGCAACAGCTTGCGCTTCGTTTTTTTCTCGTCATTGAAGCACTCTGGACGCACGGCCCACTCGCTATGCCCGGCACTTTACTCGGCCATTCGCTGTCGCATGCGCCTTACATCAGGCAAATGGCAGATATAACTGGCGTAGCAGGACTTAGCCTTTGGGTCTTGATGGTTAACTTCATTTGCCTCGCCATCTGGCAGCACCGCACCCATCCCATCCGGAAAAAATTGCTGCTTTACGCAGTTGCACTGCTATTTTTTCCGCTTATTTACGGCTACACCCGCCTCGCCTCCCTCCCTGAGCCGTCGCATTATACCCACGTGGCATTGGTCCAGCCGGCCATTTCTGCGATAAACTGGTCAGATCCGCAGGACAGTGGCAGAGTGTCTCAGCTCATGCACTTGACAGATAGCCTGCTATCAGCGGCGGCTCCTCCGCCCGAACTGGTGGTATGGCCAGAAACCGCGCTAGCACTCCCCAGCGACACAACCCATGCCGGGTTGTATCCAAACGTGCATGCCTGGCTAGCAACGCGTTCTTATACACTACTTGCTGGTGCTATCTTAACTGCTCCCAAACGCACCGGACCCACTGCCTATACCAATAGTGCACTGTTGTTTTCGAGTACAGAGCAAATGCAGTATGACAAAAAATTACTCGTACCTTTTGCCGAACGTGTACCGTTTGAAGAAGCCTCCCGCTTGCTCCTCAACTTGCGGGTGGAAGCAGGTGGCGTAGCCGGCTACCAACCAGGTACGCGGCAGGACCTGATGCATGTAAATGGCATAGAAAGAGGCGTAGAAAGAGGCGTAGAAATAGGCGTACTCATTTGCTTTGAATCGTTGTTTGGCGACTACACGCGGCGTTATGCTAAAAATGGCGCCGATTTCCTGGTTGCGTTATCAAATATCGGGTGGTGGGGATCCCGATTCGCTCCGGCACAGTATCTGGCCTTTTCCAGCCTCAGAGCTATCGAAACAAGGCGCGCCTTCGCCATCAATACAGTGACGGGACCGGGCTTCGTTGTCAATCATAAGGGGGAAACGCTCGCACAGTCAGACTGGATGCAGCAAGGTGTCCTACGCGTTGCAATACCCCATTCCACCACCAACACTTTTTACAACAGGACCGGCGATTGGGTTAGCATACTCGCTCTCCTTGTTGCCCTCGGACTTGTTTGTTATATGGCCCTGCCCTATATCTCAACAGTTACGGGAAGAAAAAACACATAATTTGTTACGCTGCATGCAATTTACATGTCCACTCATCCTCGCATCTGGTTCACCACGCCGTAAGCGGTTACTTGAGCAACTCGGAACGTCCTTCACGATTCATGTAAGCGATGTAGCAGAAGACTTCGATCCAACACACGCCCCGGCAGCGATTGCCGCCTCCATCGCGCAGCGAAAGTGCGACGCCATAAGTCCTCAACATCCAGACGCACTCACCCTTGCAGCAGATACGATTGTTGTGCTCGACGGTGAAGTACTCGGGAAGCCGGCGTCTCCTGAGGAGGCCAAAAACATACTGCGGCGATTAGCCGATCGGGCTCATCACGTATATACTGGCATCGCCCTCGCCCATCCAGCTTCGCATCGGTCTGTCTCTGTAAGCGAAGAAACCCTCGTGCATTTTGCCCCCTTGTCTTCCGAAGAAATCGCGTCGTACGTTGCGTCCGGCTCTCCACTTGATAAAGCGGGTGCGTATGGGATTCAGGATGACCGGGGCGCACTTTTTGTCCGTCGGATCGAAGGTGATTTTTACAACGTAGTTGGCTTACCTTTGCACTTGCTATATAACCAGTTAAAAACACACTTTGCCGACTTGATGCTGCCTTGATCAGTTGAAGGTTGCATGTTACAGGTTGAAGGTTGTTTGCCTTACACCTTTTATTCGCCCAGGAGAGTCTGTCAATCCATACGCTGCATTGGTTTGCACAAGGGTCTCCACTTGCTTTCATCATACTGTTTGACCTCTGCTTACTTTTGCTCCATGCCTGACACCTTCGACACCCCAGACGCATTTCAGAACCTGAAGCTTCTTCTGTTGCAAGCAAGAACAGACCCTGCAATTCTTGAGCAAGAGATGCAGTGTTTTGTTGAGCGGTGCCGCGTTGCCCCAGAGCAGATCATAAGTATAAACGTTTGCAAGGACCCACTTCCGGACGATGTATTCACAACATATGATGCGCTTTTCATCGGTGGCGCCGGCGAATTCTCAGCCACACAAGATTATCCCTGGACGCCGGCCCTGCTCGAGTTCATCCGTCAGGCTGAAGCACACGCCTTCCCCATGTTTGGCTCTTGCTGGGGCCATCAAATGATTGCGCGTGCGCTTGGCGGCAGTGTCAAGTACGACAAAGATCTTACAGAAATGGGCTGTAATTGGATTGAACTCAACGCGGCAGGACAGCAAGATATGTTATTCAAACATTTCCCCACACGATTCAAAGCCAATATGGGCCACCACGATCGGGTCACTGAGCTGCCAACGCAAGCTGTAAATCTAGCGTTCAGTGACACCCAGTCAAATCAAGCCTTTCGCATTATCGACAAGCCCATCTATGGCACGCAGTTTCACAGCGAATTGGATGCAGCACGAGAAAAAGAGCGGCTATATGCGTACCGCGACCATTATACCGAAGTTGAAACCGAAGAAGCATTTCAGGAAATCATCGCCGGCCTTGCCGAGACTACAGAGGTGGATGAACTACTCTACAAGTTTTTGGTATCTTACGTAGCCCACCCAACGTCTTGAGTAGCTGTAGCCATGAATGAATCAAACAACCGCATATTTTCTGAAGAGGAAGTGGGTCGGCTACTCCGCATTGCCATCAAGCAACAGGAGGAAGATTCAGAAGCCAAATACAATGCTGATCATGGCATGACCTTGCAAGAGGTTGCGCGCATTGCAGCTGAAGCCGGCATTGATGCGAAGTACATCCGCAGTGCGCTGCTCAACCTCGACATCCCGGAAGAAGAGGGTATTAAACCCGGCTTCTGGGGTATTCCCAACGTGCTCGAATTCAAGTCGCAGATCCCCAGTTTGCTGAACGAAGACGCCATGCAACGCATCCTGGGCGACATCAGAGAAACGTTTAAAAATCCCCGCGGCCAGTTTAATACCCTGAAGAATAGCTTTGAATGGACCAACCAAGGATCAACAGGAAATCCTGTTTTGGTTCAAGCCCAGCCTGTTGATGGTAAAACCAATATTCTGATCCGTGAACGGCAGGACAATCCGCTGGTCCTGAGCTACCTGCTGCCTTTCATGTTTGCACCCATTGCACTTATCGCCACCCTGACGAATGGTCAGTATGGCGGCTTTGCGCTTGCACTCACGGCGTTTCTGGCAATATTTATGGGTATCCGCTGGTTGCTGTGGAAACACTATCAGAAACGCCACAATGTACTGACGGATCTTCGCGATGCAATTCACGCCGCCATTGAAGAAAATCAAGAAAAGCCGTGGTCGTATGCAGATGTAACTGATGCCTCAGGCCCTGCAAAACTCTCTCTTGACGAGGCAGATACATACAGTTCGGAATCAACCAGGGATCGAACTTCTAAAAAAACAAAAACATAATCCTGTACCGACGAACCTCATCCGAGGCAACACGTACGAGTATCAGACCCTGCGCTATCCACCTGGCGCTCCATCAGCGTCGCATGCAACGAATTATGAAAAATTTGGCCTCTCTGGTCCTGGCCGGCCTCTTCGCGCTAGGATTTAGCGGTTGTACACAAGAAACACAAAATCGATTTGGCAGAGCCGTGCAAAACTGGACAGGCACCAATGGTGTACTTGAGGTTTACGCCGGCGGCAACGTAGCCCGCAGATTTCTCGAAATAGACAAACTGACAACGGCCAACTCAACCGGAGGCAGTCAGGCACGCCCTTATCGGTTTGGATACGGTGTCCTCGATGAAAACCTGAACGGCGTTGCCGATCCTGACGAAAAGAAAGTGTATTTCGAAATTAGTGACTATTCAACACCTTACGTTTTCTACGAAAGCCCGAATTAAACGCAAACAAATAAATCCTGCGGATTGATATGTTTGCTGTTGAAGGATACAAGTTGAAGGTTTTTTGCCCCAAGCCATTCAATTCCTCAAGGGCAACACCCAACCGTCGTCTCTCTTTCACACTCTGTATTGTAGCATTTTCTGTTGCCCGTGATTTCAGCACCTCCCTACGCAAGGCTAAACGCAATATTACTTAGTATCCTGACGACGTTCGTCATCGGTTTCGTGCTCCTTGAGCTGAAGGTAGTGCTTTTGCCTTTTGCGATTGCAGCAATGATCACGATTCTGCTCAAACCGCTCGTGCGTGTCATGCACGAAAAGGGAATTCCGTTTGCCTTTACCATGTTAACGGTAATTGCATCGATCACGCTCGTTGTATTTCTCTTTGTCATTATCCTCTCTTCGACCATCAGCCAGTTCATTGCGGAGCTACCTGGATACCGGGGCAAGTTTGAATTGCTTGTGAGTGACGGACAGGCGTTCATCGAGCGATTTGCGCTTTTCTTTGGGCTACCGGCTGAAGAAGTTGAATTGCCTCAGCTCAACTTCTCTTACATTTCCACAGCTGCACGTGCCGGCTTAAATACGCTGTTCAACTTCCTGAGTACCGCGTTCCTCATAATCCTTTTCCTGCTCTTTATGCTTATTGGCTCCGGGCAGGCAGAAAAGAAAGTCAAAATGGCTTTTCCGGCAGAGATGGCCGACAGGATTACGCTGACCATAAAGAACATCGGCAGCCAGGTACGGCGCTACCTCTTCACAAAAACCCTGGTAAGCCTTGTTACGGGTTTGTTGACGTTTTTGGTGCTCTGGTTTATGGGTGTTGATTTCCCATTGATCTGGGGCTTCATTACGTTCCTGTTCAACTTTGTCCCCAATGTGGGCTCGATGGTTTCGATCATTTTGCCCTTCTTGCTCTCGCTTCTCCAGTTCGATGGCCTGATGATTCCACTGGTCACCCTCATTCTCCTGGTTGCCGTGCAAGTCCTTATGGGGAATTTCATTGAGCCGCGTATTCTCGGCTACAATCTAAACCTCAGCCCGTTGCTTATCCTTGTTTCCCTGATTGTCTGGGGCTGGCTTTGGGGCGTTGGCGGCATGATCCTCGCAGTACCCATCACGGCTACCATTAAAATTGTATTGGGCAACATCGAGACCTTTAAGCCGCTTTCTGTTATGATGAGCGGTGCCAATGGGAAGTTGGAAACCCTACCTGAAAGCCAGGAAACCGTCTAGGTGTAGCTATTTTACTCCTTGCGGAGTAGCATTTTTGCCGGCAAAGGAATCCGTTGTAGTAGTCTGACGCAGGAAACCAAGCGTAGAAAAGCTGTATTTCGTTCACCCCCGGACTTACAGCCATGGAAAAGACTAAAAAAATCTATCAGCGCAGCTTTTGGGCCATCTTTGTTTTCTGGACCGTTATCTGCTCAGCTGCAATTGCCTAAACGCGCGGGTTAAAAAACCCAACGCTTGCCAGGGCTGAAGTCTCAGGAATCGACGGTATTTGCCAGAATGGATTCCAACATCTCCCTGGACTCCTCATTCCCCCGGTTGAGCTCGTCAAGCATCAAATCAACAATCTGTTGCTTGCTCATGTTGGATTCCTCCATCATGATCTCCCAGAAATATTTTAACCAGTCTTTGTTATTTTCGCGCGTGCTTTTCTCAAAAGCTGCGGCTATTTCTTTGTGCAGGTTGAGCAACTCTTCTTCGCTCTGGTATTTCGCTTCCAGCATGACTCAGGTGAGAATAGATCGAGAAGTGACATCTAGACGCATAACACGTCTCTAACTGTATCGGTCGAGCAGCCTGCTTTTTTAAAGATGATTGCGCAATTACCTCCGATGCGTCCCCGGGATTGCCCTTGTCTCCACATCGTTTTACGCACTTGCTCATCCCAAGAACTTGGGGGGCATAAACCAGATTAATTGACCCGGGTATCTCCCCAATTCCTGCCAGGAAGCAATATCTACATCTATTCTTGCCATTGTCGCTGTAGGAAATCTTACAATAGCTCCTCCACTGAGTACACGTGTTGTACCAGAGCATGTTGGCTCGTGCCCTGTCAAAATTACACTGTCAGCAGACTCAGGTGTTTGCCGCGCCACCTCGACGTAATCGGCAACCGAAGCTTCATACAACGCATCAACAATGTGTGTCTCTCCACCCCAGTTACCGGCTTCCTTTGCCAGTTGCAGCGTTGTACGGGCACGGACAGCAGATGAAGAAACGTGATGCTCTGGGACCTGGCCTGTAGTTTCAAGCCATTTCCCCATCGCGCCGGCTGCTTTTATGCCACGCGGGGCTAGAGGTCGTTCGTGATCCCGGCTGTAGTCTGCATTCCAATCTGATTTACCGTGACGAAACAGGATAATTGTTTTCATAGCGTTGCTTAAAAAATGCTCGACCGCTCAGGCAAGTAACGAGGGCCCGCGGGCTTTAGTTTTGGCTACTTACAACCGATACGACATTGAATAGGAATGCCAATTTGAACATCCTGGCATTACTGTAGGAAATGCCGTTTTAAATGTGCATAATAATTTATTAACTTATAGCCCGTAGCAAACGGGACGTTCTCTGCTGTATTCATCATTGTGACGGTTGCCATGAAGGTTATCGCGTGTTACAATATCAAGGGCGGGGTGGGTAAGACATCAACAGCCGTGAACCTTGCCTACCTTGCCGCGAAAAAAGGCCACAAAACCCTTTTATGGGACATGGACCTGCAGGGTACTGCATCCATGTTGATCAAACCTGCATCGCGTAACGGCAAGAGTATCAAGCCATTTGCGGATCCCGACAAACGCTTAAAGCCCCAAATACAGCGCACCAATCACAAAAATCTACACATCCTCCCCGGAGATTTCTCCCTCCATCAGCTTGACCTGAAACTCGGAGATCTCAACAAGCCTGTCAAGGCAGTCAAGAATCACCTCGCATCCCTGAGCGGAAAGTACGACTACGTTTTTATTGATTGTCCGGCCGGCTACAACCTATTTACCAGGGCGTTGCAGCAGCAGGCTGATGTATTCCTGATTCCTGTCATACCGACACCACTCACGTTGAATAGCTACGCGTTGTTCAAAAAACAACTGAAGAAAGAAGCCAAGAAAAACCTCATTGTGTTTCCTTTCTTTTCCATGCTGGACCGTCGGCGCAAACTGCATCGCGAGGTAGCAGGACTACGCAAAAATGGCACCACCGGATTTCTTCATACACAAATCCCCTACTCCAGCAAAGTAGAACAAATGGCAGTGCAACAAGCCCCACTGCTTGCCTTCGACAACCGGAGTGCCGCTGCTAAAGCATATCGCAGTCTATGGGAGGAGATCACAACCAATCTTGAAATGTACGCCCGGGTCGAAAAGATCAAAATGTGGTAGCTATTTCATTTGTACCGAAGGATTTAGTATTGTTCACTTCTACACGCTAACAGCATGCCGGCCACGGATCTGCATCGGTTTATGTTACGTTAAGAGTCTGTCTGGCCCATCAACCCCAAACTTCAAGCTTTCAACCAATGTCGCTCTGGAAAAAACTTACCGGCGAATTTGTCGACATCATCGAATGGATCGACGAATCGCAGCAAATCATGGTCTACCGGTTTGATCACCATGACAATGAAATTAAATACGGCGCCAAGCTGATTGTACGCGAAGGACAAGCTGCTGCTTTTGTAAACATGGGTGAACTCGCTGACGTCTTCCAGCCCGGCACCTTTACCCTCGAAACACCCAACATCCCTATCCTTTCTAAGCTCCAAAATTGGAAGCATGGCTTCGAAAGCCCATTTAAAGCTGAAGTTTATTTTGTAAACACGCGCCAGTTTACCGATCAAAAATGGGGCACCAAGAACCCTGTCATGCTGCGCGACCCCGAATTTGGCCCTGTGCGCCTGCGCTCTTTTGGTACCTACGCGTTGCGCATCACAGATCCAGCCAAATTTCTCAGGCAACTCGTTGGCACGAACGGATATTTCACCATGGAGGACCTCGCCGGCCAGTTGCGCAACATGGTGGTCTCCCGGTTCACCGATCTCTTGGGTGAGAGTAATATTCCCGTTCTCGATCTTGCAGCCAACTACGACGAACTGGGCAATTTTGTGCGCAAGAAGCTTGCACCGGAATTCGACGCGTACGGACTCACGTTGACGTCCATGCTGATTGAAAATATATCGCTTCCACCCGAGGTCGAAAAAGCACTCGACAAGCGCACAAGCATGGGTGTTATCGGTGATCTCAGCAAGTATACGCAGTTTCAGGCGGCTGAGGCGATGGAAAAAGCAGCGGAAAATCCAGGAGGTACTGCTTCTGGGGGTATCGGTATGGGCATGGGCTTCGCCATTGCAAACCAGATGGGCCAGGCCATGGCTGGCGGTGGCGACAAAGCCAGTGCACAAACACCGCCTCCGTTGCCCAACACACCAGTCTTTCACGTTGCGTTAGATGGTAAACAAGCCGGCCCCTTTGATACAGACAAATTAAAAGAACTGGCCACAGCCGGCAATCTAAACAGCGGCACACTCGTGTGGAAACCCGGCATGGCTAACTGGGCCAAAGCAGCAGATGTGCCCGAAGTGGCAGCGTTGCTTTCTACCCAGCCACCGCCCCTTCCGCCACAATAACCCAGCCTTGTAAGCAAACAGAAACATGGCTGAGCGGCAGTTTCCCTGCGAACAATGCGGCGCTGAACTGAACTTTGTACCCGGCACCCATTCGCTGGCGTGTAATTTTTGTGGCTTCGAGAATCTAATCGAAGTCGAGTCTACCCCCATTGTAGAACAAGACTACAAGGCACAGATCGCAAAAAAAACGGCCGGCGAAACGATGCACGACGTTATGGTCGTGAAATGTGACGCTTGCGGTGCGGAATCTACATTTAATCCGAACATCGTATCCGATGCCTGTCCATTCTGTGGCACAAGCATTGTCCAAACGGAGCAAGCGAAACGTGAGATCCTCCCCCAGGCTGTGATGCCTTTCCTGGTAACGCAGCTCGACAGCCAAAAGGCGTTCAAGAAATGGCTAAATAGCCTCTGGTTTGCCCCAGGCGTCCTCAAGTCTCTGGCGCGCCAGGAAGGCCGGCTCAAAGGTGTCTACATTCCCTACTGGACGTATGACGCCAATACAGACACCTCGTACCAGGGACAACGCGGCGATTACTACTACACCACAGAATCGTATACCACGGTCGTCGATGGCAAACGGGTGCGCAGAACCCGGCAAGTCCGTCACACGCGATGGTCGCATGCCAGCGGATATGTCCACGAAGCTTTTGATGACGTGCTGATCATCGCCTCCCGATCCTTGCCAGACCGTGAGGTTCGTGAACTGGGGCCGTGGCGGCTTTCAACCCTTAAACCCTACACGGACGCGTATTTGAGTGGATTCCAGGCTGAGAGTTACGCCGTCCAGCTCGAAGAAGGCTTTACCGAGGCGAAAAGCGTGATGGACCTCACAATCCGGCAGGCCATCCGCATGGATATCGGTGGTGACGAACAACGGATTCTGTATAAAGACACAAGCTACAGCGACATCACGTTCAAACACATCTTGCTGCCCATCTGGATCAGCTCGTACCGGTATAAAGACAAAATCTACCGGTTTATGGTAAATGGGCAAACGGGTGAAGTTCAGGGACAGCGCCCATGGAGCAAGCTCAAAATCGCAGCAGCCATAGTTGGCGGCCTCCTGCTCATTGCAATATTGATCTTTGTACTCGAGCAATCGGGCTAATTCGTGCGGTGTTAAATTGCCGGCATTTCAACGTGCTGCCGGAACCATTTGCCCTTCCTTTCTTATTTTACCAGTGCTAAACCTTTAAATTCATTCGTTTTCGAGCGAAAGATGATAGATTTCTCTGTGTTTGATGATATGCCGGCACATGCGCGGCTCTGGGTCTACACCGTAGACAAGCCACTTGACGCTTCTACTGCTGCACTCATTGACGCACAACTCAACAAATTTATGGCCGCCTGGCAGTCCCACGGACGCAAGGTCAACGGCCAGTTTGCCATTTTTGAGCAGCGCTTCATCGTGATTACAGCTGATATTCCAGAAGCCGATATTTCAGGCTGCGGCATTGATGCGTCGGTGCATGCGCTGGAAGAAGCCGGCAAACAGCATGGTTTTGAACTGTTGTCGGGGCTGAACGTGCTGTACCGCGATGAAAACGGCGATGTTCAAGGGGTGCCTCGGCCGGCGTTTCGCAAACTGGTCCGTTCGGACGTAGTGAATAGCGATACGATTGTATTTGACACCAGCCTAACCACACTGGCACAGGTGCGAGCAGGCGGATTTGAATTGCCGGCACACGCCTCCTGGCATGCTATGGTATTCCGCATACCTTCTCCCTCTACCTGAGCATCGATAAAATTTGGGGATTGCACGCCAGGTTACTTAGCCTGCTTTAATGTTTGCAACAAGCAGAGAAACGTTCAACTTTAAACCTGCAACCTTCAACAGCAAAACCTAAATCCTTCAGGATGCATGTTTTGCGCTAGCCCACGCAAGTAATCATTCTCATTGTATCATTTACTTTGCACGAGCCATGAAAAAGGCTTTACTCCTGTTTTTGGGGTTTTTCTTTAGTTCGCAAACACTGTTTGCGCAGTCGTATATCAGCCAGGAAGCATTGAAAGAAATGCTTGATTACCGGGTTGAATCCATTGAAGAGCTACCTGAAGTATTCTACAACTACTTCAAAATGTACAATTCGCGCGGCAACAACGTGATGGCGCGTAACACCTTCTTCAAGGTAATTGGAGACGGCGACCTTGATCTGGGCAAAAAGCGCAGCAAACTGGTTGAACTGCTCAACAGAAAGCTACTGCCTGACATGCAGATTGGCGACACATTGGTTGTGCCTACGGTTTTTCAAACCGATTTCCGGGCCTACTCGCCATTTCCCTATTATTACCCGGGAGGTCAGGATTTCCCCAAGCTCTTTGTCATTGAAAAGTCGCTACAGGCCTTTGCCGCTTACGAGTATGGCCAGCTTGCTCGTTGGGGGATCGTGAATACGGGCTCAGTGGAGTCCCAGACACCTAATGGACGGTATAATTTCAACTGGAAAACGGAGTATCGCGTCTCTTCGCTTAGTCCCCCCGGCGAGCCATGGGAAATGTACTGGGTGTTCAACTTCCACCTTGCCCGCGGTATCCATACACACCAGTATGCTATGCCTACAGGTGGCCCAACCAGCCATGGCTGCGTCCGCCTGATCGACGCAGATGCAGAATGGGTGTACAACTGGGCTGAGCCGTGGCGCACGTCCCGAAGCGGCAGCGGGTACTCGACATCATATGGTCGCGTTTCCCAGCCAGGCACAACAGTGATTGTTGTTGGAGAAGATCCACCACCGGGTGCGCATCCGCAGCCGTTCAAGTTTGAAAATCGATACCCTGTCCTGGAGCGGATTATACTCCCGGCGCATCCTTACGACATTCCTGCCGGCACGCCACTACAAGAGTACTTCGACAAAATAAGGCTCGCCAGCTCAAACGAGTAGGCTTCGAGCGCTGGCAAAATAGTTGACAGGAAGAATCGCAGCCCGGTCTGAGTCAGAAATGGCTTTACCGGGCTTTTTCTATACAAACACCTGGCTTGTAAGACTGGCCCACTTATTTGATTTTCTGGAAGATACGCTCGGACCGCACTTCATCGCGTGCGGGATTCCATGAGAAATAGACAAACAGCGCCTTGCCTACCACGTGATCTTTGGGTACAAAGCCCCAGGCACGGCTATCCAGCGAGCTGTCTCGGTTATCTCCCATGACAAAGAAATAGTCTTGCTCAAAGGTATACGTCGTAGTCGGTACACCATCGACTTCATACGTGTGGTCGTCGAGTTGCCTGGCGTCGCGGCTTTCGTGTTGCTTGATGACTTGTTTATAGCGCCCCCAGTTAATCGGGTTTAGCGTAATCTCTTCGCCTTTCTTTGGAATGTAGAGCGGTCCGTAGTTATCGAACCCAAAATCACTGCCAACGGGAAAAACGCGTGTACGCAAACTGGAATTGCGGATGATAGGCTGTACCTCTGTGATTTCACCCCATTTCCCTACCCTGACAGCCACTTCATCGGTTGCCTCAAAACTAATGGGGTCTCCCCTGCGCTGCGGCATGACAATTTGGTTGACACCAAGGTCTTTCAGGCGCTGCATCGGAAAGGATGCATCAGGAGCGATGGTAGCCTGCCACATCTGCTTCATCTGCGGCATCATGCGCAACGCTTCTTCGCCAACAAACGGTACTTTATTGACAATGGAGAGCGTTTCTCCCGGTAAACCAATCACACGTTTAATGTAATGCGTTTTCCGATCAATCGGATACGGCTCGGTCGGGACGTTGAAAACAATAACGTCGTTGCGCTTGACCGATGAAAAAGCCGGCATCCTGAGCGTAGGCAATCCTACGTTTTCGAGGTACAAGTTGGTAAAGGGCAGCCCTACAGTAACAGGCAACCGCGCGCCATAGTGCACCTTGGATACGAGCACAAAATCGCCTACCTGCAATGTCTCTTCCATCGACTCGGATGGAATTCGAAAAGCCTCAAACAGCAGTGCGCGGATAAGCAAGGCGGCCACAAAAGCCAGCAACAATGCGAGGGACCATTCCCATAAAATATCTCTGCGTTCCTGCCACGCAGAATGGGTAACTTCCTGAATCGGAATTTGAGCTACAGATTTGCGCTCGGAATCGTATGGACTCATGCAACACTACCCTGAATCCGTCAATGAATGATTTTGAACATCCGGTTAAACCGGGGCAGGCTCCTGTTTTTATCCCACGAATAGTAAACCATCAATGCTTTGCCAACCACGTGGTCCATCGGGACAAAGCCCCAGAAGCGACTGTCTTCTGAGTTATCGCGGTTATCACCCATAACAAAATAGTAGTCCTGTTGAAAAGTGTAAGAAGTAGCTGGACTACCGTCGATTGTGAACGTACCATCTGCCTGCATACGGGCATCGCGGCCTTCATATTTATTGATGACTACATCGTATACAGGCCAGTCTTCCCGTGTGAGCGTGATGGTTTGCCCCTCTTTGGGAATTCGCACGGGACCGTACTGATCGGGTGTATACCCACGGCCGGCAGGATACATGGCAGCACTATACCGTGCATCCGGATACATTAGAAAAGGCTCAACTCTATCGATATAGGGCCATGAAGCAACCTGGCTCACCGCTTCTTCTGTTGCCACGACCCTAATCAGCTCAAGGTTATTTGTTGCAGCAACAGAATCAATACCAATCGCTCGCAGGCGCGTGGCCGATACATGAACCCGGGAATCTGTTTTGTACACGTCCCACACCTGCTGCATGCCACTGAGCAGGGGCTGTGGCTCGTTATCCACATACACCGTTTTTTTCGCGCAGCGCTACAGTTTCACCAGGCAACCCAACGACACGCTTGATGTAGTGCATTTTGCGGTCGATGGGCTTGTTTTCGACCGGGTAGTTGAATACGATGGCATCACCTCGCTTTACCTCAGAAAAACCGGGGAAGCGAAAATGCGGGAATTCGACACCTGGCCAGTGTATCTGGGTAAACGGGACGCCGAGTGTTTTCGGTAGACGGGTACCGTAGTTGAGTTTTGAAACAAACAGATGATCCCCAACCAACAGGCTTTTTTCCATGGATGGGGTTGGAATCTTGAACAGGTCGAAGATGAAGGTTCGGACGATCAGCATGACTACCAGCGCAAAAATCAGCGCTTCAGCCCATTCCCGCTGCCAACTCTTCTGGACGGGTGCATCTTTCCCAGCTTTTGATGCTGCAGATTTAGATGCTGCAGCCTTCGCCTTGGAATCGCGTTTCTTCTGCCGCTCCTTTTTACGTTTTGCTTTCTGAGAGGTAGCCAAAATTTATCCTAACAAATTAGTCCGACCTGTTAATCGCATCAAGCCAGGGACGTCCCAGGGCCAGATTGGGTTGGCCGATTAACTCCATAAAATAATCCCCGCCGTCGTAGCCGGCGTAGTACCAGTTCAGCGTCCTAGCATCGTAGTAATAATCTACAAATGCAGATGGACGGCTTGATTGCATAAAGTCTTTTAAGAACGATTCACGCACACTCAATAGTATGTCTCGAAACCGCTGATCGCTGGAAACAACAAGTCCGCGTTCGAGCGGACCATTTACATCCATAAACACAAGGGGTATCGAATCGTTCAGCACAAACCAGTATTCAAACTGCACGTACCTTCCATTGTTGCGGGTACGCGTGTCATCCTCCAGAAGTTCTGTTATAGTCTGGGTAGGCGGACCAAAATAGGACTCCATGTGGGCGCGAATTTCTTGTGTTCGCGTGGTATCGAGCGGCAGCAGCGACTCCGTACCCAGGAAAGCCCATAGCGTGTTTTGAAATTTCTTTTCGAACCAGGACCGTTCGAGCCGGCGCACAAGCTGCCAGCCTTCAATTTCGAACGACTTTTCGCGCTGATTCCATGCCGCTATCTGTGCATTTCGATTCAACTGAATCAGCCACTGCTTTACCGTATCAGCGCGTGAAGGCAAATGCTCCACAGGCATCGGGTTGGCATGGACGCCGTTGTCTTCAAAATACTGGGCTACCTGCACTTCATAGCGCGCACGACGATACCGATCTATTAGATCTTGCGCCTGGAGTGGATTGACCATCCCCCAGACCATCCATACTACAAAGAGATATCGGAGGCTATACATGGTTACTGCGTGGGGTTATTCCCGGGTAAAATAACAAACGAACGTGAGAAGCGCAGAACCTGCACAGCAATTCGCCTGACGAACTGTGTGGATCTTCGGCAAAAACGAGGCCAGTGTGGGCATACTGGCCAAAAACGCTCTTTAAATGCGCCGAATATTCAGCTGCATACCGCTACAAACTTCCAGGCTAGTCTTCGATGGATAGTACCGCCAGGAATGCTTCCTGAGGCACGTCAACAGACCCTACCTGTTTCATTCGCTTCTTCCCTTCCTTTTGTTTCTCAAGCAGCTTACGCTTACGAGAGATATCGCCACCATAACACTTGGCTGTCACGTCTTTGCGCATGGCCTTAACGGTCTCACGGGCAATAACACGTGTTCCAATCGCAGCCTGCAAGGCCACTTCAAACATCTGGCGAGGAATCAGATCTTTGAGCTTCCTGGTAAGCTTCCGGCCAATTTCGTACGCTTTGTCGCGATGCACAATGGTCGATAACGTATCAACAGGATCTCCGTTGATCATGACATCGAGTTTGATCAGTTCACTGATACGGTACTCAAGAATCTCGTAGTCGAACGATGCGTAGCCTCGGCTGACGCTTTTTAGCTTGTCGTAGAAGTCAAATACAATTTCAGAGAGCGGCAGTTCGTACTGCAGATCCACCCTTTCAGTATCGAGATATTGGGTATTAACATAAATACCGCGGCGCTCCTGGCACAACTTCATCAACGCCCCAATGTATTCCGTCGGCGTAATAATCTGGGCGCGTACGTAAGGTTCTTGAATGTTGTTGATGCGTCCCGGCGGTGGCATCGCGCTCGGGTTCTCTACAACGACAACCTCGTCATTTGTCAAGTTCACTTCGTACTTCACGTTCGGGACTGTGGTGATGATGTCCAGTCCAAACTCCCGGTCCAAACGCTCCTGGATAATTTCCATGTGCAGGAGGCCAAGAAATCCTACGCGAAAGCCAAAACCAAGCGCTGAAGACGTTTCCGGCTCAAATGTAAGCGAGGCGTCGTTGAGCTGTAGTTTATCCAGAGAAGCGCGCAGGTCTTCAAATTCATCGGAGTTGGTTGGGTAGACACCACTAAAAACCATGGGTTTTACGTCCTGGAAGCCCTGAATGGCATCTTCAGCCGGCACCTTCGCTGTTGTAATGGTATCCCCAACACGCGTATGCCGAACATCTTTCACCGATCCAATGACGTACCCTACGTCGCCGGCGCGCAGTTCACTTACTGGCTCCATACCCAATTTGAGCACACCAATTTCTTCTGCGTCGTACTCTTCCCCATTAAACATGAACCGCATTTTCTCGCCTTTACGCAGCGTACCCTGAAAAGCGCGAATGTATGCGATGGCACCACGATACTGGTTGAAAACCGAGTCGAAAATGAGGGCCTGAAGCGGAGCATTTTGATCCCCTTCCGGTGCTGGAATGCGTTTTACGATACTCTCCAGCAGGGCATCTACGCCTACGCCCGTTTTGGCGCTAATCGAGAGGATATCTTCTGCCGGCTCACCAATGAGTTGCTCGATACTCTGTGCAATGATGTCAGGGCGTGCACTGGGCAGATCCACTTTGTTCATTACAGGAATGATTTCCAGATCGAGCTCCATCGCAAGATAGAGGTTCGAGATAGTTTGTGCCTCAATGCCTTGCGCAGCATCTACTACCAAGATTGCACCTTCACACGCACTGAGGGCGCGTGACACTTCGTACGTAAAGTCTACGTGCCCGGGGGTGTCGATCAGATTGAGGGTATAGACCTGTCCATCTTCCGCTTTATACTCCATGCGGATAGCGTGGCTTTTGATGGTGATACCACGCTCACGCTCCAGCTCCATATCGTCCAGCACCTGCTCTTGCAACTCGCGCTGCGTCAGCGTTCCTGTCAACTCCAGCAACCGGTCAGCAAGCGTACTCTTGCCGTGGTCGATGTGAGCAATAATGCAAAAATTCCTTATGCGCTCTTTATAATCGGACATTCGTTCCTCTCGGGCAATCATGCATTTATAGCATGATGATCTTCTACTCCTTTTGTGAACATGTACTCAAACGGCAGGAGCATAACTTCTGACAAACACAAAGATCAATCCCCTTTGTTAGTTCCCACAGATAAGGCGTTGCAACCCAAGAATTGCCCTGTTACAGATCTTTCTTCACGGTATTTTCCTCCACACCATTCCCACCCGTCGTATCTGGCGAAAAACCGGCCGGCGCAGTGGCTGTATCGCCGGCAGCAACCTCACCGTTTTCATCAGACGAAGCAGCATCGGTAACATCAGTATGCTCGTCTTCCGGCACAGGCTGCAGGAGGCTTTCCTGAAACTTGTTTTGGAAGACAAGAATACCGATGACACCAAGCACAATGGCCATATCCGCCACATTCCAGATCGGAAAAAGTGCAGCGTATTTACCTCCGATAAATGGCCAGGATTCGGGAACGTAGCCACGCCACATATTGACGTGGATAAAATCGATAACACGCCCTGTAAAGAGCTTGCCGTCGTAAATCAATGCGCCGTAGAATACACGGTCGACGATATTGCCAAATGCACCACCGAGAATAAACCCGATGCTGATACGATACCAGGAATACGTGTGCCGCACCTTGTACAAGTAGAACAGAATCAGGAGCGTGGCCGAAATGGACAGAATGGGGACAAGTCCTTTCGGGCCAAACGTAATTCCAAATGCCATTCCCGGATTTTCAGTGAACGTAAAATTGAGCCAATCACCAACAAGCGGGATAGACTGCCCGACGTACATATTTTGCCAAACGAGCAGCTTGGTGATTTGGTCAATGATAACAACAACTAAAGAAATCCAGAGAACGCGCATGTACCAGGCTATAATCTATCAAGCAATACCTCGCCCAACGAGGTGTTAATCCCTACAATTCAACGCAATTACTTTTTCTGCTTGAGCTTTGCCTCGATAGAAATTTCCGTATGAGGTACAGCTTCAAGCCGCTCTTTTGTGATCGGCTTGCCCGTGATTTTACAAACCCCGTAGGTTTTGTTTTTAATCCGGCCAAGTGCTCGATCCAGGTAGCCAACATATTTCTGCTGGCGCGCGATCATCAAATAGAGTTTTTCGCGCTCCATCGCGTCTGTGCCCGCATCGGCCATATGAAAGCTGTATGCGGTATCATTTTCTGCCTGTTCTCTAGCGTCTTTGAGCTGATCGCGGAGTCGGTCAATATCCTCAACGCAAGCAATTCTTCTTTTCAGGATGAGGTTGTTAAAATACTCAAGCTCGCTGTCAGAAAATGGGGACTTGATGGCTGGTTGTGTTGCTATTTTTTCCATATCCTCCTGACTATTGGATGAGAAGTCGTCATCGATACGCCCGGGGGTAGATGCCATAATGGTTCTCAAAATATGAATAAAAGAAACATGAAATGAAATAAATGAGTGGGATTTTATTTCATGCGGCCTACTTCATGCGGCCTACTCCAAGTGTTAACCTTTCCTTTCCTATCTCGAATGTTTCTACAATTTCACCAGAGGGAGTGCTTGCTTCCTGCAACGATGATGCCAGGGTCTCGTTCCTGATCCACGCGGATTGCTGACCAATTGCGCGGGCCAGTAATTCTGATGCATCAAACTGAATTTCAATTCGGTCTGTCACTTCAAAATTTGCTGATTTCCTGAGGTTTTGAATCCGGTTGACGGATTCGCGCGCCAGGCCTTCAACCACCAATTCATCGTTCAGCACTGTGTCGAGCGCCACAGTGACGTTGCCTTCCTGCTCAACGAGCCAACCGTCGATCCCCTCGCTGACAATTTCGATTTCTTCGCCCTCGAGGAGTATATCTTGTCCGTCTACAGTAAGAGAAAGGCTATTATTAGCAAGAAAAGCGTCAATTTGATCTGCATCCAGTGCTTTGATTGCGCCGGCCACAGCCTTCATCTGCTTCCCTAAACGACGGCCCAGCAACTTAAAGTTTGCCTTCGCCGATCGCTTCACTATCGTACTGGCTCCCGAAATATACTCAATCTCCTTCACATTTACTTCATCCAGGATAATATTCTTTACCGCGTCCACATCGTGCTGCTGTACCTGTGCCCCTGTGACCACCATGATGCGCGACAATGGCTGGCGCACATTGATGTTGCTTTTATTCCGAAGGCGACAACACAACCGAAGAAACTGTCCGTGCCAGTTGCATCCGGTGTTCAAGATCCTGGTCAACTGCACTCACTTCAACTTCAGGGAAAAAAGCAAGGTGTACAGATCCTGGTGCGTCTTTTTCTACCGCGCTTACCAGCGCGCTGTACAGCCACTCGCTGAAGAAAGGCGCTATCGGGCTCATCAGTTTTGCAACCGACAAAAGGCTCTCGTAAACCGTCTGATATGCCATCTGCTTATCACGATCTGCATCAGGCCCTTCTCCCCCGCCCTGTTTGGCGCTCCAGAAACGCCGGCGCGATCGACGGATGTACCAGTTCGACAACTCTTCTACAAACCCTTCCAGTGCACGTGCAGCACGCGTCGGATGGTACCCGTCGTATGCCTTGTCTACAGCTTCAATTGTTGTGTTGAGCCGGCTGATGATCCAGCGATCCAACTCAGGCCGCTCAGCAACAGGGATGCGCGGCTCCTGATACGCGAAGCCGTCGATGTTCGCATACGTCGCAAAAAACGAGTACACGTTCTGCAATGTACCGAAGAACTTACGCTTGGTATCCAGTAGCCCCCGTTCAGCAAACTTCAGGTTTTCCCAGGGCGGCGTGTTGCTCATCATGTACCAGCGCACCGCATCTGCCCCCTGCGCCTTGATGATGGCAAACGGGTCAATTGCATTGCCTTTGCTCTTCGACATTTTCTCGCCTTTGTCGTCGAGCAAAAGGCCGTTTACAACCACGTTTTTGTACGACTTCTCATCCATGACCAGCGTTGCAATCGCGTGGAGCGTATAGAACCAGCCACGGGTCTGATCCACACCTTCCGCGATAAAATCAGCAGGGAAGTTGCGGTCAAACTTGTCTTTATTCTCAAACGGGTAGTGCCACTGCGCAAACGGCATCGCGCCTGAGTCGAACCAGACATCGATCAGGTCGGGCACACGGCGCATCGTGCCACCGTCGGGTGCCGGCCACGTAAAGTTGTCCACAAACGGGCGATGCAAGTCAAGATCATCCCCTTCCGGCACTTGGTCGCCGCATTTCTCGCGCAGCTCTTCAACCGACCCAATAACCTCGATATACTCAGAATCCGGAGCATCCGACTGCCAGATAGGCAATGGTGTACCCCAATACCGGCGCCGGCTCAAGGCCCAGTCCACATTATTTTTGAGCCATTCACCAAAACGCCCGATCCCAATGCTTGATGGCTGCCAGTTAATCTGGTCGTTAAGCTCCATCAAGCGGTCTTTAAGTGCTGTTGTCCGAATAAACCAACTCTCTACCGGATAACTCATAAGCGGCGTGCCCTTGCGCCAGTCATGCGGGTAGTTGTGGAGGTATGTTTCGTGCTTGTACAGCATCCCACGGTCGCGCAGATCGCGAGAAATGACCTTGTCGGCATCTTTGAACCACATGCCGGCCACCAACGTGGCTTCTTCCCCAAACACGCCATCTGGCGTCACAGGATTAAACAGGGGCAATCCTTCTTTTTTACCTACTTCGTGATCCTCTGCACCAAATGCCGGCGCCATGTGGACAATCCCTGTACCGTCTTCTGTCGACACAAAATCAGCAGGCACCACGCGCCAGGCCCCTTCAGCACCTTCTTCTTCTTTGAAATATGGGTACAACGGATCGTACGTCTTGCCAATCAAATCCGTACCCTTCATTTCTTCCACAACTTCATACGTCTCCGAAACTTTGCGCAGCAGCGACTTGGCAAGGTAAAGATGCTCTGCTGGCTGATCAGGGTCAGTCTGCCGAACCTTCACATAATCTATTTTCTCTCCCACAGCAAGGCCGGTGTTGGAAATCAGCGTCCAGGGTGTTGTTGTCCAGGCCAGGAAATAGGTGTCAGGCTCGTTGTGTACGCTGAAGCGGATATAGACGCTCGGATCTTGTACCTCTTTGTAGCCAAGGCTCACTTCATGTGAGGACAAAACAGTTGACGATCCAGGACTATACCACTGAATTTTATGCCCTTTGTACAGCAGTCCTTTTTCATGGATTTGCTTCAGGAGCCACCAGACCGACTCAATGTACTCGTTTTTAAACGTGATATACGGGTTATCCAGATCAACCCAGTATCCCATGCGGACCGTCAGGTCATCCCAAAGCTCTTTGTATTTGAGGACGCTCTCGCGGCAGGCAGCATTGTACTTCTCGATACCGTACTCCTCAACCTGGTGCCGGCCTTCAAGGCCAAGTTGCTTCTCTACTTCGATCTCAACCGGAAGTCCGTGTGTGTCCCACCCCCCTTTACGCTCCACCTGGAAGCCTTTCATCGTTTTGTAACGACAAAAGGTATCTTTGATTGTTCTTGCCAGAACGTGATGAATACCAGGCCGGCCGTTTGCTGTTGGCGGGCCCTCGTAAAAGGTAAAGCTAGGCGCTCCTTCCCTCGCAGCCACACTCTGTTGAAAAATATGCTGCTCCTTCCACCGGGCAAGAATATCTTCTTCTAGTTTAGGGAGATCAAAGTTTTTTTCTTCTCTAAATGCTGTCATATCAATCACATCGAAGCAATGAGCCTTTCACAGAATTGCCCTGATACGATAGCCTCTGCTTTATTGTTCGATCAGGTACCCGTTTCTTTTTTTCTTTACCATAATTGCCAATTTCAGTCACCTTTTCAACCACAAATTGCGGGATGAGTGCGCCAGAGCTTACTTCAAGCTACAACCCTTGGCGCAACCCGTTATCGTTACCCCAATCATTACGATTTCCTTTCCGTTTTTGGGCGACATGGTACGACTGTGACGGTAGCTATCGATTCTCCTTTTCCCCGTGGGGAGGCGTTGTCCTTCTTCATCTTTTTTGATTCCTGCTTATCCGATGTTCCGACCTACGATGTGGCATCTGCTGGCCTCGCTGTTGCTGTTTTCACTCGTCTACACGCCACCCACGCATGCGCAGCGCGTAGCAACCCAGAGCAGTCCACTTGATGCTATCTGGTCCACCGTCGCAACCACCAATGAACCCGATGCGCGTCATGAAAATGGCTTTGTGGCGTATAACAACAAACTTTACCTCCTGGGCGGTCGAGGCCTAAAACGGGTACAGATTTTTGATCCAGAAACAGGCACATGGGAAAACGGGGCATTTCCTGCTTTCCAGATGCACCATTTCCAGGCACTGGTTTATAACAACCTCATCTATGTTATTGGCGCTTATACAGGCACATGTTGCGATGCTGAATCGGGTGTTTCACATGTATGGACCTACAACCCTGCCAACGATAGCTGGACGCAACAACACGAAATCCCCCAAGATCGCCGGCGTGGCTCTACGGGCGCGGTGGTATACAATGACAAAATCTACATCGTAGGCGGTCTCGACGGTGGCCACGGCGATCCTGCCACAGCTTACGCGTCTTTTGATGAGTACGACCCCAATACGGGCCAATGGCGTGTTCTCCCTGATGCCCCTCGGCCGCGTGATCACTTCCATGCAACGGTTTTTAACGGCAAACTCTACCTGATTGGCGGCCGCGATTCGAGCGTAAACAGCATCATTGGCGCAACCATTGGCGAAATTGACGTCTACGATTTTGGCACAGGAACCTGGTCGACCCTGCCCACTTCCAAGAATTTGCCTATCCCGCGCGGCGCACCTGCAACCATTTTGTACCAGGGCGAAATCCTTGTTATAGGCGGCGAAACCTCGCAGGACCTCGCGCACAAGGAGACCGAAGCGTTTAACCCGGTTACGGAGAACTGGCGTAATCTGGCGGCTCTTGTGGTGGGCCGGCACGCAACGCAAGCAGCCATCCTGGATAACGCGATCTATCTCGCGGCTGGCTCTGCACAAAAAGGTGGCGCCCCAGAACTCGATTCAATTGAGCGGTTTGAGGACGGCAACGTTCAGCTCATCCAGGCAAATCAAAGCCTGAAACCAGGCTGGAATATGGCGGGTCTGCCACTAAACCCAATCAGCACAGCCTATCAGGAGATTTACGATGACATCGATCTGACAGCAGGCGTGCAAACCATGACCTGGGACGGTGACAATTCGTACGAGAACTTTCCAAACCTGAGTATAGGTACAGCTTTCTGGATCCGCCTCGAAGATAACGCCCCCAATCCGGATACGCAGACCATCACAGGATCAGCTATCAACGCCTTGCAAATACCGCTTGTTGAAGGCTGGAATATGATTTCAGGTCCTTCCTGCGATAACGTATTCTTGCTAGGCTCAAGTACAGACCCAACGGGCGCTATTCCAGAAGGCAGCCTGTATTTGTTTGATGACGGATATCAGCCGGCCTATAACGAAGTTTTTGCCCGAGGCAGACTAGATCAGGGCATCGGGTACTGGATCTTCGCTAAAGAAGACGCCGTACTCGACTTGCAGTGCAGCGGCGGGAAATCAGCAGCAGCAGCGAAAACCAGCGGCACACTCTCCCACGAGCCGGTCAACATGGGCAAGCTACGCATCAGTAACGCTACAGGTAAAACCAGCCAACTCTTGTTCACGGATGATCTGACTACCGAAATCACGGCAGAAGCATACAACCTGCCGCCTCGTGCACATCAGAACTATTTCGACGTGCGATTCAGAAATAACCGCCGTCTGCTGGAAGCCAACGCAGGCGATATCCGCATACAGGCTGGTAGCTTACCCCTTACACTACAGTTTGAAGAAGCACCGGCTACCAAAACTGGCCGGCTGACCATTTCTTACACAACAACTGCCGGCATCACTACGCATGATTTGTTACCTGGCCAGTCGGTTGAAATCCACGACGCAGCTGTAGATCTCGTGCATATGCAATTTGTAGATGCCCCTGACCATGCACAGCCAGACGGCTTCCACTTGCACGGAAACTATCCCAATCCGTTCAATCCAACGACACGAATAGCGTTTGATATCCCAACGGACGGAGTTGTGGATATTCAAGTACTCGATCTGTTGGGCCGTGAAGTACTCCGCACATCGGCTACCCAGGTTGCTGCAGGCAACCAGCGCTCGATAGAAATCGATGCCAGTAGCTTGCCCGCCGGCACCTATGTCTACCGGGTAAACGTCAAAATGGGGACGCATGTCGTATCCAGCGCAGGTAGCATGGTCTTGTTGAAATAACACCCACCAAAGCTATCTAAATCCCTACAACTCCCAACAGCGAATACCTATGTCGTGTTGAAGAAATCTGATCCCCTTAGCTGTGCAAAGCAATGATATCGGGATGCGCCTCCTCGAAGGTCAACCAGAGGTCGTTTTCCAGACTTGGGTCGTTAGAGCGCACGATATTGAGACTGATCTGTAATTTTTTAAGGGCGGTGTCGAATCTGCTTTTTGTGCAGCCATATTCAGCCATCGCCATTTTTCTTAGATCCCCCGTAAACGCCGGCTCCATCCGTACGAGTTCATAGACGCCCTGTGAAAGGTGATCCAGTTCAGTGACAGGCTTTGCGTGGTTGGGATAATGTTCAGTACGGAAGTACTCCATCTCCATGAGTACCGCATCACCACCAGATACCTTGCCATAGAAAAAATCATCGGGAAATGTCTGAGGAATTTGTGTCTTCCAACGCCAGACTGCTTTCACGCGCGGACTCCAGCCTCCTTCAGCCGGCTTTTCTTCGGATAGATCGGTATTATCCCACAACGAAGGATAGGGTGATTTTTTGCTTCCAAATACTGTACACACTTTGTGTTTGAGCACAAATTCGCAAGCCTCTTCAAACGTTTTAATCATAGTTTCCCGACGAAGCGGTCACCTTTAGCTAACGCAATTTTGGTGTCCAAAGATCGTAAAGATCCATGACAACGTCACGTCACAGGCTTTTGCTTAGCCTGCCGTGGTGGGAAGAACCAGTCGATTGGCCGGCGAAACAACCGGCGGATCAGGTGCCAGACAAGCCTTCGCGTCTCCTGGAAACGCACCTGCCGCGATTCAAGCGCCATCATCAAGCTCAACCCAAAACTAACCAGGAAATTAACCAGACCAATCAGAATAACGCCGAGCGTCGCATTCATCACGGTCTCACGTGGAATTGAACTTCCCAACGTTTCCAGTGAAATGCCGTATTCAGCAGAGGAAAATGCGATATGTCGAATATCGATGGGGAGCCCCAGAATTTCACCAACGGTTGCGGTAGAACCCAGGCAAAAACCTAATACCACATTGCCGGCCAGGATGCCCAGATTACGATCCCAGAAAGCCCCCATACGTTTAGACCGCTCTGCACCCAGCAAGCGCACCAATGCAGGATGCGCCGCGATGCGTTGCGGGTATTTGCGGTACAGATTGCGGTTGTCAACCCAACCAGCTACAAGTCCGGATACAAACAGAAAGATACCGGCAATCGCAGCATAAATCAGGGCACCACTGGCTACAGGATTAATACCATCGAGGGTTTTTAATGAGGCTGCCTCATCAAGGGCGTGGGTGCCGGTAAACTGAAAGTAGGCGATCGACAACCCAAAGGCGAGCGGAAGCGCCATCATCAGGTTACCCACAAATGAAATGAACTGGCTCCGGGATACTTGTACGATCAGGTCTTCCAGTTTCTGAAGCTGCAACCCTTGCTCATCGCGTTCGAGTGACCGGGCGAGCGTGTTCGCTGTCATGGCTGGCTGCTTGGTTGCCAGCGCTGACCCTGTCAGATAAATGACAACAAAACAAATCGAATAGTTGATGCCAAATAAAAAGGCTTCAACAGCCAGGGGCAGCGCCGGCTGTTTGAGCAGAATCTTGAATAGAGCAAATATTGCAACAATAAATCCTCCGCCCAGACTTGCAGCAAAGAATTTCCAGTAGTCTTTTCTACCGGAGGTAATGTATTTACTCCCTTTTTTCGCCGCATGCTCAACGACCTGAAACGCCAACAGGTCGCCACTTTTTTTAATATGTGGCAGTATCAGATTACGCTGGTTCTCTGCCTTTACCACCGTTTTAAACAGCCGTACCAGTTCAACGCGGAACGCATCTTTATCAGCTGCAGTAAGCCGCAACAAATTTTCCAAACGATCAAGCAGCTGCAACAGCCGGTTGGTAAGATTGGTCAGGCGTAAACTCGTGCCATACAGGCTTTTCTCTTCGCGTAATTTGTACACCTGCGCGCGACATGTGGCAGTAGTACCAATAGCTACCTGATAACATGAGTTTGTCCGCTGATCGTCGGTTGACTGGGCGGCTGCGTTGATGAAACACAGTACATGATCTGACAACAGCAGAAACGGCGAATTGGCATCGTCCAGGTGCACAAGCCGGTGCGTAATCTCTGGCTGTAATCCGAGGCTGGCAACGTGGTGGCTGAGGATGCGGAGGCTTGCCGCCCAGGTGTCGGTAATGGGTGGCCGGCCATCTTCCCCTATACCCAACGCAGCCATCAGTCGAATCCAGAGCGAATCAGGTATTGCCTCAACCCAGAGATAGTCATCTTTATTCCTGAAAAGGTGCTGCAGCGTTGCGCGCAAGTCGCCAGCTTCTACGGGATCAGGAAGTACACGTCGCTCGATCCGGCTCACCAATTCATTGAAGAAGCCTTTGTTACTGGCTACACCAGACTCTGTGAGCAAATGGGTTACATCCGAGGACTTGATGATATCGCATATCGCAGCACCAAGCTGTGCCGCGCGCACCGGATCGGCCTCTAGCGTTGCGCACAACGACTCCATGGCAAGGCTGCGCAAACGGGGCTCAACAACATGGAACTCATCAATCAAGGCTGCAACTTGCGCCAGCGAAGCATTGCCCCCTGCTGGAACAGATTGATCAATCGCTTCCAGCCAGTTTGGTTGGCTCGTCGTAACGGTACTAAGCATAAACTATGCGATTCAATCAATGACGTGTTCAGTGGAGCACAAGCACGATAGGCACAAGCACGATAGGTATAAGCACGACAGGCACCGACGTTGCATGCAGATGAATACCTGCCCAAGATAAAGCTCAACTAACCGCAAAACCTCTCTTCGGTTGCACAAGACCGCATAAGACTGCACAAGACTGCACAAGATTGTACCAGCCACTTGACGGGCTAGTCGATACCCAGGTTAAACCGGTCGCGCAAGTCCTGAATGTGAACCCCTACGCTATTTCTTACCTCATAGGTGCGCTCGTACAACGCAGTGTATGTTGCTGGTGTAAAATAACGCCGGCCCTTCATCTCACGCAGCAATTCCAACGCGGTGTTTGCTGCTTTGATGCCCCTTTTCAGGCAAGCAATGTTGCCCCCCAGCACCTCCAGATCGTAGCCCATGCCGTGGCCTTTTGCAATATTGGCCGTGACTTGCATGATGCTCGAACAAAATTGAACCAACACACTATCTTTAGTTTCTCCCGGCAATCCATCGGACCACGACAATACATGTGTGGTGAGTTCGTACGCGCGTTGATATACGGGAATTTGTTGCAACGATTCAAATGCCTCACGATCCTCATCCATGATGAGATCATCTGTTGGCAAGTCGAATGGTATCGGTGAGTGCTCTTCCTGCTCCTCGGTATCTGCTTGAAACTGGCCGGCCTCGAATTCTTCGAGCGGCATGCCGTGCTGAATTAGATAGGCTTTAAAAGCATCACGCCAGGCCTGGTTATCCTGGTCTGATCCTGACTTGGGAAGAGGATGATCAGACAAAAACCTGTTCAAAAGCTTCATGTACCGCTCGATGCGGTCATCGTCCTTTCTGAGAAAAGCTTCCCACTGGTTTTCGTCCCAAATTTCATCGCCGAACATGGTCCAACAATAGTCTGATGAAACAGCGCAGATACATCTGACCGCCAGCGAGGGGTCTACAGAGCCAGCGTTAATGGTCACATTACCAACACCGCTCGGTAGGTTGGTTGGCAATGCAATACAAAGTACAATACACGCTATGCTTCGTGCATAGCCACTGCCTTCATAATAGCAGTGAGTTTTGGCTCAGCTTCCGCAGCTGCTGCCAGTACGTGCTCGATGGAGATAGGCTCCAGCGCATCGGGAAAACATTCGTCCGTCACAACCGAAATCGCCATCGTTCGAATATCCATGTGGCGCGCCACAATCACTTCAGGCACAGTACTCATGCCCACAACATCAGCCCCGATTGCACGCAGAAAACGGTACTCTGCTTTGGTCTCGAGATTCGGACCTACCACAGATACATACACACCCTGATGTAGTTTGATGCCTTGCGAGAGCGCAATTGATTCTGCTGTCTCACGTAGTTCTACGTCGTAGGGCTCGCTCATATCAGGGAAGCGTGGCCCCCAATCATCTTCGTTTGGCCCCACAAGCGGGTTAACGCCTTGCAAGTTGATGTGATCGGTGATCAACATCAGGTCTCCACGCTTGAAATTGGGGTTCATCCCACCGGCAGCGTTGGAGATCAACATGGTTTTTACGCCAAGTGTGCCCAGCACACGAACAGGAAAGGTTACCTGTTGTGCGGAATAGCCTTCGTACAAATGAAAACGCCCCTGGCATGCATACACAGGCACACTTCCAAGTCGGCCAATGATCAGTTTACCTTGATGGCTTTCAACTGTTGAGACGGGGAAATGTGGAATATCGCCGTAGTCGATTACATGTTCGACATCAATTTCCTTCGCCAATGCTCCCAGGCCAGTGCCAAGGATGATCCCAATGGAGGGCTTCAGGGACGAAATGGAGCTAATGGTTTTGGCAGCGTCTTCAACCTCTGCGCGATAACGTGCTGCCTGTTCGGGCAGAGACACATTCTCCTCTGGCATGTATTTCCTGGGGGTGTGCTGGTTTAACGTTAATCCAGGTCGTTCAGAATACGACGGATTTTTTCAATTTCTTCAGGGGTTGCAGACAAATCATCCTGATCGCTGTCAGAACCAAAGAGCGGCGAAGCAAATCCGCCGAGATTCGGCTTTTGTGCCGGCGCAGGTTCTTGCGGCGCAGGCGCTGCTGGCTTCACAACCCATCCGGGCCCCGGGCCATCTGCCGGATTGCTTCCCGGGTTGCCGGCCGGTGGTTGACCATTTGCTGGATATTTATCTGCCATCGACCGTTGCCAAGCTTCATCAACTTCTGGCTCAGCTGGCTTGAAGATGTCGTCCGCTACCGGCTGCTGCGTTGCAGAGCTAACTGTAGACTTAATAAACTCCAGTTCGTCTGTACTCAGGCCTTCACTGGAGCTTGGCTCCGGCGGCCGGCCGTTCCCGTTCTGTGCGTGCGATAGATCTACCGTATTGCCGGCTACTGCACTTGAGGATGCACCGGTAAAGGTATCATTGACCGTCATTTCTTCTTCGAAAGAGGTCTCTTCCTCGTCAATCGGTAAGTCAACCGCTGGATTTTCGTTGTGACGTACAGGAATGGCATGTGAGTGATACGAAGCATTGATGTTCACTTCGCTGCCACGTCCATGAAGCTGTTTGCTGTCGCCGGCATCCAGCCGCACAAAGCCCATCGCGTCTTGTCCTTCAAATCGGGATAACAATTCCAGTTCTGACATCAGGAAAGCACGGAGCCTTGCAACCACTTCATCGCGCCGGCTACCAATTTTCGAGATATCGTGCTTGAGGCGTTTGTGGTCTGTCGATGCTTTTTTGCGAATCTCTTCCGATGCGCTGCGGGCTTCTTTGAGAATGATTTGGGCCTCGCGCTGCGCGTTCTCGATCGTTTTGTGCGAATTATCGCGCGCCGTTTCCAGGGCTTCCTGTAGCGCTTCTTCAATTTTTCGGTAGTGCTCCAACTTGTTGTCGTATTCCCGCACCTTTTGCTCAAGGCGACGGTTTTCGTCTAACAAATTGTCCCATTGGTCCCCCACCATTTGAAGAAAATTATATACTTCCTGCGCGTCTACTCCTCGAAATGAACGAGTAAACTCTTGCTTCTTTATGTCAAGGGGAGTCAATTTCATGATCCTTGCACCATTGGTGGCAGCCTAGTCGGACTAAAAAACGTTGGTGTTTTCCGTTGTAATATACAAAATATGCCTTTTCCAACGAAAATGTTCTATTTAACTTCGTGCGCCGAACAACGCACTGCCAACACGAACATGGGTTGCCCCTTCCTCAATAGCAACCTCAAAATCTCCGCTCATGCCCATGGACAAAACATCCAGAGTCGTTAATTGCGGATGGGCCTGCTGTGCGTTTTGCATTATGGATCGTAGCAGTTGAAACTGCGAACGCACGTTTTCAGGATCGACAGCAGGAGCAGCGAGCGTCATGAATCCGCGAACCTCGAGGTTCTTAAACTGCTCCAACTGCACGAGGAAATCCGGCACGTCTGCCGGCTCCAGCCCAAACTTTGAATATTCGTTTGACACATTAACCTGAACAAGGCAAGGCAAAACGCGGCCTTTGTCAGCCGCACGCCGATCGAATACCTCTGCCAACCGTTGGCTATCAAGTGCATGCACAAAATCGGCACATTCAACGACATCTTTAGCCTTGTTACGCTGAACATGGCCAATCATGTGCCAAAAAACATCGCCACCATGTTGAACACCAGGTAATGCCTGTGCTTTCAACTTCAACTCCTGGACGCGGTTTTCACCAAAGTGTCGTATACCTGCGTCAAAAGCTTCGCGAACGACCGCCAGCGGGTATGTTTTTGTGACTGCGATCAGTTTCACCTCATCCGGATCCCGTCCAGCACGACTACAAGCCTGCTCCATTCTACGAAGCACACCTGCGATACGCTGCTTGATGGTCGATGCGGAATCGCGAGACACCGTGTTATGCATGCAGTTACCTAAGTAGATAAAAAATAACGATTAATCAGGCAATGCGTTATGCTTAACTAACTCTATCTAGGTTTGATCCCAGCGAGTCAGGCACCCCCACCCGCTCAAGACTCACTGCCAGGCGTGTTAGGGGGCAATATGACCAACAAAAGATGTGTTGACATAGTATATAGTCGTCACACTTAAGCAGGTACTGAATTGCAGTTTCTGTTAAGATTCTGCGCGTAAGACTTCCAGCGGTGGGCGCGCATAGATGCCGCGACTGTTGAACATGCCGACAGCGACGGTTAAAGCTGTTACCAACAAGACGGCAATTACCAAAGTACCCAAGGCCGGCACAAATGCCGTATCAAAGACAAAAAATGCCAACAACCAGGCACTTGCCAGTGCAAGCAGTATACCGGTCAGGGCAGCAAACAAACCGAGGAACAGGTACTCGATGAGCAAGATCCTGATCACCTGCGCCCGCGACGCACCTAGCGTCTTCAACAGCACACTTTCGCTTATCCGTTGAAAACGACTCACCGAAACTGCGCTAATAAGCACGATAATACCCGTGAGGATACTAAACAACGCCATAAACTCCAGTACAAACGAAATTCGGCTGTAAATCGAATCGAATACCGACAGAATAAGCTTCAGGTCAAGTGAAGAGACATTGGGATGGGCTGCAACAATCTCTGACTGGAGTTGACCGGCCTGCTCGTCACTCTCAGAACGCGTCAACATAACGAAGAATTGCGGCGCATCTTCCAGAATCCCCTTGGGAAATAACGCGAAGAAGTTAGTCTCCATGCGCTGCCAATCTACTTTGCGAATACTGGTGACTTCTGTTTCAACGGGCACACCCTGCACATCCCATACAATTCTATCGCCTACAACAACGTCGAGCTCTTTTGACACATCTTCTTCCAACGACAGTGGTACGACACCCGCATCTGGGTCTACTTCGCCAATAAACTCCCCTTCCACAACCGTTTCTGCATCAGAAAGATAATCCCTGTAACTGGACCTATACTCTCTGCGATGCGCCCAGGAATAATCAACCGTTGAGTCTGCTTTCAACTCATCAAGCGTACGCCCTTTCACTTCAGCTATGCGCATGGTAATGATCGGGACCCGGTCAATCACAGGCATCGCTTTTGCTTCAACAATCTCTGTAACTGAATCCAGCTGATCCGGCTGAATGTCAAACATGATCATGTTTGGCCGATTATCGCCGCCGGCAATTTCGATTTGATTCAACAGCGTTTGCTGCACAAGAAATAGCGTTGCAATCAGGAACGTGCCGAGCCCTAACGACAGCATGAGAATGACTGTCTGGTTATTCGGGCGAAACAGGTTTGAAAAGCCCTGGCGCCATGGATAGGACCATGACGTAGGGAAGAATTTGCGGGAGAAAAACACGATACCACGTGCGACGAGGGCAAGCAGACCGAACACCACAAAAATGCCGCCGGCATATGCAAGCCCTATCTGCCACATAGGCGCCTGCGCAATCGAAAAGCCTAGAATAGCCAGGCCCAACAAGCCATATATCACGTAGCGCCACTTGCTTGGCTGCAACCGTGTTCTCCACAGACTTTCGCAACGTCAACAATGGCGAGATATTTCCGTACGGACAGGAGTGGCAACAACGCAAACAGCAAACTTACCCCAAGGCCCACCGCCAAACCGATCAGTACAGGAATCCATTTGATGGTGACCGTCACTTCAACGGGTAAGAAGTCAGCAAGCAACTGCGGCAACAACCACTGCACTCCGAGGCCGATCAAGCTCCCGAAACAGGCTGCCAGCAGTCCCATTACCGTAGCCTGCACCAGATAAATTGCGAAGGTAGGACTCGACTGGGCGCCGATGCATCGCAATACAGCGACGGTTTCGATACGCTGCTTAATGTATACGTGCACCGCCTGGCGATGCCAATGCCACCTAGCAATAGCGCAATAAATCCAACCAGATTCAAAAAGCGGTACAGATTGGTCAATCCCTCATTCCATTCCCGCTGCATTTCAGCAATGGTATCAAACCCAACATTTTCTGCGCGCAGACGAGGCCCGATTGTCTCCATCATCGCCTCTACATCGCGATTGTCGTCGAATTTGAAATACACCTCAAAATCCGCCAAACTGCCACGCGATAGCAACAGCGTATCCAGTTCGGCCAGTGGTACATAGATGCGCGGGCTCAGCATTGTCATGGCAGCCGATTCTCGGGGCGTTTTGAGCAGCTCGCCGGCAATACGGTACGTGCGATCCCCCACACGAACTGAATCGCCAATAGTAACATCAAACTGTTCGATCAACTCGCCGTCCACGAGCGCCTCGGCATTTTGCATGTAATTGCTTGCGGCCTCGGGCGGATTGGTCTCCACGCTTCCGTAGTACGGAAAGCCGCCTTCTTGCGCTCGAATTGTCGAAAGCCTTGTCCCGCCGTTTTTGGGGAAGTAAGCCATCGACGCAAACGAGATCACGCGCGACTGGTCGCCGCCCAGTGAATCGATGATGGCCTCTACCTTGTCACCAAAAGGCGCCCGGCTCTCCACACTCAAGTCTGCACCAAGTAGCGTCATGGCTTCCTGATCAACGGCATCTTTCAGGTTTTCCCCAAACGAACTAATTGCCACCAACGCAGCTACGCCAAGAACCATGGACGAGATAAAGAGCAAGAGCCGGCGCCGGCTACCGCGGCTGTCGCGCCATGCCATGCCAAGCACCCATTGGATTTTCTGCATCATGCTCATGAGGCGGCCTCGGTTTCAAGAGATGAACCATTGGATGCAGCACCAACACCCGTATAACTATCCGAAACGACTGCGCCTGCC
>CBDHHF010000003.1:0-336299 GCA_965263205.1 Rhodothermales bacterium | reverse complement strand
GGATTGTGATTTTCTTAATGTTGGTGATCTTACGGAGTGGATAGAAAAGCTAGATACCCTCTTTCCTGTCAAGCGCGATCGATATGAGTTTAACCAGTACCATTACGATTTTGTATTCGATCTAGCATGTGCATATAACGAGTTTCTTGAAGCCTATTGCAAACTTGTCCGAACTTGCAAGAAGCCTGAAGGCTATCCCTGTCACCTGCTGCTTGAGCGGGTGTTGGAAGCGGACAAAGATGAATACCGTTACCGGAGTATTTTTAAATCATCGCCGGCGCGCGATGCCATCCACGATGAATGGTCGCGCACACGCAAATTGTTACTGCGTATCTGCGCTATGATCGACGCTTTTGATGCAGCGTCCATGGTTTCTTTTGAACGGCTGCGCGATGATTTTGCAGATATTGTGATTACGCCCAGTCAAACAGCGCTACATGCTGTAGGTGAGCAAGCTCTACCGTTTTATTACGATGTATACGACGCAGCAGGGGCGTCATCCCAGGTTATTGATTGTTGGCAACCAAAATCGTGCTGTACACTCGATCCATTATTGTCTTATCATTTTTACGGGGATGATAGCCGATCGCCAGCGGTGGCCGATCCCTTTCACTATGCTATCCAAAAAAAATCGTTCTGGAGAATAGAAGGCCACATCGGCAAACCATGTCTTAATGTCGTGCAGCGGCTTTGCGACTTACAGAAGATTCATAACCTGGCGTTTGACATCGTTGTCTTGTTTTTACCCGAAGAGGATGAAGAACCAGGCCGAACGGATTTGCCGGATGGCTACACCGATGTGGAAGTTTCATGCGCGCCGAATCGAATCCGAGGCGGCAGGTACGATCAGATCATCGACCAGATCTGCGGGATGGAGCACACAGGCGGGGTAGAGCCTTGTGGTACCCTGGTGTTGATTTGTGATCCGAACTGCCCAGGGATGGACGACGACACGATAGTTGCCGATTTCTCGCTTCCTTGCAGCATAGCCTGTTGTCTGGAGGAGGAGCGTGATAACAACGACGATCAGGTATCAACAACCATCGATGTTAATGTTGGTGTTGTCAGGGGGATTGAAGGACAATACACGCCGGTTGGTGGTGCGATGGTTGTCCTGGCTGACGATAGCGGAAACCCCGTTGTACCCGAACAAATGACGCCGGCCACCTCAAGTCCTGGACAACCCATTGGGGTCGTTACATTCAATAGTATACCAGAGGGGACGTACCAACTGACTGCAATGAAAGTGGAGGGACACGTCCCGGTCAGTAACAGTGAGACGATCTCAGTTACACAGTCGGACCGTAATTTTCAGATCGAGTTGAATCGAGATCCTGGTGGAGAATCGGCTTCAGCGGAGCGAGCTGTCGATGCGCAGAGTGATCTTATCGAAGCGGCGCAACCCATAGAAACCGTGTCTACAAGCCAGCCTTCCACATTGGCTGATGCAGCACTGCTTGGCGAAAGACACCAGCGGACCATTCAAGGCCTGTATGACCTGAATAGTGACGGTAGTTATGTAAAAAATCGGACGTACCAGTCGGCAGTTGCCTTTGTGAGCGATGAGAGCATCGATCCAGCGGTCTTGGATAGCGAGTTTAAAGAAGTGGCCGGCAAGTTGAAATCGGTTGTGCGACGTGCAAGCGGTGAAAAGGCCCTGGGGTATCAGAAAATGATCGAGTTGACGTTCCAGAATTACCTTGACCGCGTTGCGGCGAATAGCCCCGAGGAATTATCCACGGCCCAACGTACACTCATTAATGACGAAGTGGAGGCCATGAATGCTATTGGCATTGATGTGGCCAAGGTGCGGCAAAACTGGAAAGTGAGCGAACTCAAATCCGCAACAGGGACAACCATTGCAGACCGAATCGCTAGAATCGTCAAATAATGCCAGCTGCCCAGACCCATATCATCGGTAAACAAATTTTGGATGTCGAGGTGCCTGCAAGCATTGATGCACACGAAATCCAGGAAAGACTCAGTTGGACGTACCGAAATTATATTGTGCCGAGGTTGTCTGCTTTGTTTGACCAACTAGCCGGCAAAGATATTTACATCCAGCTCGATCAACTCAATATTGACCTGGGCGATTTGCCTTTTTCGCAATTAGAGGCCGTGTTTGTAGAGCGAGTGTTGAAGCAAGTGGACGAACAGGTACAGGATGCGCTTCAGGGATATAGTGGTGATGGGGCCTCTTGGCCGGCAAAGATACAACCCGTCACACACGCGACGTTAGAGGTGTGGGTACATTTTCTTGAGTACGGATATCTGCCGTGGCACGCGTTGAAAAAAGAACATCCGGTTTGGGAAACGCAACTGGTAGCCGCTTTAGAGCAGGGGATTGAAAGTGGTCGCGTCCTACCGTCACTTCATAAATTGAGCGGAACAGCTATTCGCCGGATGGTTGCTCAATTTTCAGATCAAGTGATTCGCGCATTCATCGCGTGTGTTACCGGACGCCACAGCGGAGCAATCCTCTTTTATCATCAACTCCTGATTGAGGCAATTTCGAGTGTTAAACCAGGCAGCCATACGGGTCAAACGATGGTGAAGCTGGTCTGGAGCATTCTGTTAGCACAGGTGGTGCAAAATGCAAATGGGAAAACAGTTCGTAGAGCTCTGGTTGCAAAAGGACTGCCGGCTATTGCCACCGTGCTCCAGATAAAACCAGTTGTGTTGATTCAGGCCATGCTGGAGGTATTGAGGTTGCGCAAGGATCGTCAAGCTCCGGCTTTGGATGAAACAAAGATTATCTCGGAATTGGAAGAAAGCCTGACTGCACTGGACAATGCATTGCCCTCAGTGCACCGTTCGAAGGAAGATTCCGAAAGAGCGATAGAGGCGGGTATGGATAGTATGTTGGATGATGTTCGACCAGAGCTTCACGAGCAGTTGGAAGAAGCCGGTATCCATATAGAAAACGCCGGCCTCGTATTATTACACCCGTATTTGCCTCAGTTTTTCGAGTCAATCGGCTTGACATCTGGGAAGGCATTTAAAAACGATGAGGCACAGCATCAGGCCATTCACGCCTTGCAATATTTAGCTTCGGGGCAGCACGATCAACCCGAATACGATCTTGTATTAAACAAGGTGTTGTGTGGCATTGCGTTGCGAACACCGATTGAGGAAGCAATTGATTTATCGGCTGCAATGACCCAAGAAGCTGAACACTTGCTCGAGGCAGTTATCGGTCATTGGAGTGCCCTCGGCAATACGACGCCTGATGGCTTACGCTTCAATTTTTTGATGCGTCCTGGCCGGCTCATTCGTGAGGATGCAGGATGGTCGTTGCAAGTTGAGAAAAAAACACAAGATGTTTTACTGGGACGCCTTCCCTGGGGCATGAGCATGATCAAGCTGCCCTGGATGGAAGGCATGTTGCGCGTAGCGTGGGGATAACACGCGTTGCAAAAACTCAAACCCCAAGATTCTTATGAGAACAACCGCAGAAAGGACATCGAACCACAAACGATCCGGTAGTCCGTTTTTTCGGGCAAAGGGGAGCGGAAATCCATTTTTTGGAAAGATGCCAATTCAGGCCAAGTTGACCATCGGTCAACCGGGTGACCGATATGAGCAAGAAGCGGATGCTATGGCAGAGCGGGTTGTTAATCGGGGCAATAACGCGCCTGCAGTGCAGGCCAAGTGTGCCGCTTGTGAGTCGGAAGAGAAGGGACCGGTACTCACGAAGCTCCAGCGGATGCCAATGGAAGAGGAAGAAGAAGGTCCGAATCTACTACAGGCAAAGCATAATCGGGACTATCCCGAAGGCTTTGTGAGTGAAGAAGAGATGATGTACAGCCAGCCGGTCCAGTTGAAATCTAATCAGCCGGCTGAGGCGTCTTCTGGATTGGCAAGCCGTTTAGGGCAACAACGCGGTGGCCGGCCTATGCCAGAGCAGACACGTACGGAAATGGAATCGGCATTTGGCGCTGATTTTAGCAGCGTTCGGCTGCATACCGGCCAAGATGCCGTGCAGATGAATCAGGAGTTGAATGCTCAGGCCTTCACACACGGCCGGGACGTTTATTTCAACCAGGGTAACTACAATCCGGAGAGCACTGCCGGCAAGCAACTGCTTGCGCATGAATTGACGCATGTTGTCCAGCAGGGAGGTGCATCAGGGAAAGACAATACTCAATCACAAGGGCATTCGGTTCAGCCGCGCATCCAAAGGACGCTTGGTGATGGGCACGACCTGACATCGCCGAGATTTTCCAGAATACTCGATTTGGAAGCAGCCTATGATGAGGAGACTTTGATTGAATATGGAAGCACTGGGCGTGGCGTTCAGGCGATTCAACAAGCACTGTACGATCTTGGATATTCGCTTCCGGCACACGGGGCGGATGGGGACTTTGGAAGGGAGACTAGGGCAGCGGTCAGGGAATTTCAGGGAGACAATCCGCCTTTAGCAAGAGATGGACAAGTGGGCGATGAAACGATGGCTGTATTAGATGCGCGTTTTGGCACGCCGACGTTGCCATCAGCAACAACCCTTTCAGATCCATGGACGAAAGCCTGTGTGCTTGAAGTTCTATGCCCCTGGAGTCCTCGTACGATTAATGTTATACGCAACCGAATTACACTCAAATCCTTTGATAGGATTTGGTGGGCTGACGAAATGTGGGATGGATCGGACTGGGTGGATGAGCCTTTTGAGGGTGGTGGCTATAATACAGGGACCGAAATCGGTGTGGTTAACGACGATTGTGAGAGTATGAGTGAAACGCTGTACCACGAAGTACTGCACGCCGAGCAGCCCACCTCGCACAGTACGACGGCTGATCGAGAGGAATACGCGTATCGGATTGGCGAAGAATTCAGCATTGCAATGGGGTTAGGAGGCAGATCAGATCTCCGCTCGACGGATGCACAGGGTAGGGAATATGCCGACCGAACCAAAGTGCAGGACTTTGTGGCTGAAGAATATCCTTCAGTGCCGAGTGGAGGAGGAAGCGGCGAGCAAATTATAGGGAAAGCAGCACGACATGGATACATAAGGATTCGACGTGCCAATAATAGTACCTACGAACGACCCGCTAACGTTGGCGAAAAAGTGCCGGGTAATATTCACTTGGATAATGAGGTCGATCATGATACTTCTACCTGGACTTGTCCTTGAGTATTAGGGCGAGCCAACCGAACGCAGAAACGAAAAGTCGATTATGATAAGAGGATATACCGCATACTTATTACAGACGGCCATCCTCGCTTTAATTTTATTGGATGTAAGAGGTTGTCTTGAAATGGCTTCTGATGAAAAAGGAAATACAGCACTCGTGGGAGAAACGGTAGTGCTCAGCTTTCTCAGCGATCCCATAATTGGCCACGGTCAATTTAGGTGGACAAATGAGGGGCAAGCATTATTGCGCGGCAGTATTGAAGGTGCTTGGTTAGCCATCAATGGCGAGCGTCAGCCAATGCATGATCTAAGCATATTTGATCCCGCAAGCGATCAAGCCATTGATGCAGCACAATTAGAATTGGCTGGTGGTGAGACGATGACCTTTTGGGTTGAATTTCCAGGTGTTGCTTACACCCCAAACTTCGGAGACTCCCTTCAGGTGGGCGTCACCATGAAGATTGGGGATCAGGAATTTGAGGCCGTGTCTCCTATCCAGTGGGTAAGGCGGATACCTTCACGAGACGGTTGAATTTTGAGGTCAAGCAGGAATTTTATTGTTCCAGTATTAGCATACTCAATAGAGCATTTAGCTAGATTATTCATTGAAAGCCACCGAGCAAAAAAGATCGAACCATCAGCCGGCACGTTCCGGTCAAACCTTTTTTAACAAAGGGCAGGAGGGATCTTTTTTCTCGACGGATGCGGAGCAGGCTTTTTTTGATACAACAACCGTTCAGCCGAAGCTGACCATCGGACAGCCGAATGACCCCTACGAAGTTGAGGCCGACCAGATGGCTGAACAGGTCGTGCAGCGTTTGGAGATGTCAGGTGATGGGGCAATGGGGCCGGTAGCGCCGGACTGGTTTGTAAAAGCGCCTGTGGTACATCGTCAGGAAAACGATGGTTCACTTGTTCAAAAAGATGAATCCGGCTTAGGACCTGTCGAAGAAGCGCCTGTTGCCCGGAAAGAAACGCCCGATTCGTCGCCAGTGATATTACAGGAAGAGGAAGACGCGGTAGAGGTTGATGCTGAAGGAGCTGAACCCGACGTGCAAACTCATCCATTAGAGGCCGACTTACCAGACATCGATGCGGCAACCCAAAACGGCAGCGAATTAACTCCACCTGCTGAACCCTTCGGAGCCACACATACTTCGCCGATTATACTCCAACCCAAATGTGAGGCTTGTGAGCAGGAAGAAGTGCAAGAAGAAGCAGTCCCCGAATTACAACGTGCGATGGATCCTATCGGCCCACCGGCTGATCCAAGTGATGAAGATGAAGACGCTTCAGTGATGATGAAATCGGAAGGAGGCGGTCGGGTTGCCTCTTCCGGCCTGGAGCAGACGCTGAAAAGCAGTGCCGGCACTGGGAGTCCGCTAAGGAACGACACAAAGACCGATATGGAATCGGCGTTTGGCGCTGATTTTAGCGGTGTGCGCATCCATACAGATGCGCCAGCAGCCGAGATGAATCGGGGGCTCAATGCGCAAGCGTTTACGCATGGGTCTGATATTTATTTTAACCAGGGAAAATTCAACCCAGAAACCCGAGGCGGACAGCAACTCCTCGCGCACGAACTGACCCATGTTGTACAGCAAGGCCATGCATCCTCGATTCAACAGAAGTCGGAGACCTCCACCCCAACAATTCAAAAAGAAGAAGATTCTCTGGCTGGACAAGCGTGGAACGCACTCGCCTCTGGAGCCAGCTGGGTTGGAGAGCAGGTGTCGAGTGGTGTAGAAACTGTTAGTGACGCGGCGAGCTCGGTCGTGAACCTTGGCCGAAGTGCGCTTGCGTCAGTTGTTGAGCCCTTCTCACCTACACTCGCTGCTTTCATCCGGCGAGGTGCGTTTGCGGTTTTAAAGGAAAAAGTAGAAGGACTGGCTGAAAGATGGCTGGGCTCGCTCAGAGATCGCTTTGATATTCAAGGAGCCGTCGAGGGTATGCGAAACTGGCTCGGCGGCTCGATTGACAGTGTTTCTGCAGCCGTTGAAGGGGATGATGCGTCTTGCTCGGCGTTTTCTCGAATGGTAGATACCGTCAAAAACTTTGTTTTTGAGGTTCTTGATCATCCTTTTTTACAGCAGATGCGAGCCGGTATCTCACGAGCGAACGATGTATTCGCTGATGTGGCAGCGATGTTTGTGCAGGCCCAAATACAACAGCTAGAATTCATCTGGGGTGGTGTGCAGTCGCTGGGTCGGATATTGAGTAATGGATTTCAGCGAGTTCGGGAGGGGGTAAGTTGGGCCTGGGATCAAATTGCTGAATTATTGGGGATTACCTCTGAAGATCAGGAAGGGGTTCTGGAATGGGTAAAGTCCATTGCCCAGCGCGCGTGGGAAAACATCAAAACTCAGATAGTACCGGCTGCAATCGAAGCTTTTATGCAGACGGGCCGGCTGCTGTATAGAATAAGCGGGCTAAAGGCAGCATTTGAGTTTATAGATTCCGCAGAAAGATTCGGACGGATTCTCTCCTGGCTGTGGGAAAATCGAGACAATCCGAACATTGTGGCTGATGCCAATAGAAATCCGGATATCAAAAATACAATTATTCCCACGCTGCTGGAAGAGGCAGGTCAGTTCAAGGCCGATGTACAACAACAGTTGACTGTATTTGGGCATTGGGCAGAAGCACTGGCCAATAGCCTACTCTCTCTGTTAGGCCAAGTTATGGGTGTGCCCTTGCTTCGTACTGCAAGGTGGATGGTGGAAAAATTGAAGTCGGGCATTGAAGTGGTTCGCAACTGGGCATCGGAGAATGTTGCGAAAATTAAGAAGAAAATATCCAAGTTCGTTGAGAAACTGAGTAGATACCTACGCCCGGTCCTCAGTGTTATGGCCTGGATTGCTATCGGCTTTTCGGTCCCAGGGTCTCTCCCAGTAGTTGTTGCTGCACTTTTAGGCGCCGGTATCTGGACTGTTCTGCCTGATTGCTATAAAGGACCTGTCATTGATCTTGTTCTTGACATCGCCATACGGGCATTAGAGCTTTCTCCGGACGTGCCCATGTTTGGACCTTTGTGGTCTTTGTTCAAGCCGGGTGTGCTTGGTTTTCTTCGAGAAATTAAGGGTAGAGAAACTGAAGAGAAGATTGCTGTTGTCCAACGAGTGGTCGAGATGTTTGTCTTTGCCGGTCTCGATTTTATCCTAGGGTTTGTCTGGGGTTTACTGAAAGGTCTGGTTGGAGGCATAATAGATCCATTTATTTTACTCTATTACATTGGCAAAGGACTTTTCAGTCTCGTGCGGTGGGTATCCAATCTTAGCAACCGGTTCTTTGGAGATGGGCGGCAACTTCAATCCATGACAAGCGAATCAGGGGCACCGCCTGCCCAACAACAGGCCGCGCCTGCTGTGCCGGAAGGGTGTGAGCCTGAATCGGTGCCGGCATTGGATGCATCAGTACCAGAAGGCAGTGGAGGATTGGAAAACGTTCCAGATTCGGAAATTCCAGTAAATCATGCCGCCGGAGAGCGCCTCCGAGGAATGGGGCGTGAACTTGCGGGGCCGGCGCAAATCATCCAGGAAAACATAAGCCAGGCTTTCGAGGAATATTTCCAGCATCGTCAAGGAATGGACTACGAAGGATTGCGGGCACGATTTGGATCCTGGTGGGGAGAAGCGCAGTCAGCCATTGAAGAAAAAGGTGGGAGTATAGCGCGTTGCATGGTGGGAACCATGCTTTCCCCCAATGCCAGGCAAATCGGTGCCAGCATGGCCTTTACGGTGGGAGAAATCATTGGTTGGATTAGTGGCACCATCATCATCGAGGTTGTTCTATTCCTAATTAGCGCAGGCATTGTTACGGTTTCTAAAGCCATCCTTAAGCCTTTGGTCTGGATTGCCAAGTTCATCGACAAGATTGGCGATTTATTTATGGTGGTCTTCAAAGTACTCAAACCACTCGCTGCCATGTTTGCACGTCTGATGCCAAGGCTTACCAGACTTATCGGTGGAGCAGCAAGAGGCGCAATGGCAAAGGTAGTTAATGCCTTTGGATCAATTGGGCGGATTATTGCCCGGCTGGCAGACGATATTCCTGGTTTTGCACTCACGCGCGCGGGTAGAGAATTTGTAGAAACGGCAGCCGAGCGTGCGGCAAGGGAGGCTGCGGAGCGTGCTGCGCGAGGAATTGGGGAAGAAGCTTCTGAGAGAGGAGGGCGTGGTATTGGACATGAGCTTAGCGAAGAATCGGCCGAACGGAGTGGCAGAGAATTAACAGATGAGACTCAAGATCAGGTTGCATCTGGAGCCCAACGAACTGCTGAAACACGAAATCTATCCCGAAGTGATCTCGATCTTCTAAATCGTACGCGCGAGAAGACTGGAGCAGAATTAACACCAGAAGAGCGAGTTGCAGAATTTAGAATTGCGCAAGAATCGCCACGCCGGCCTCTTCCCGATGATCCCAAATATATACAGGCCAGAGAGTTACCGAACGGACATACTTGGAGGCAAAGGAGACGTGATGGAGGCTGGTGTCGATTTACGACCCAACACTGTTTCGATACCGACGAAATTCCAACTGAATTTAATACCGATATCATTGGGAATGCGCTCCGACAGGTAGACGACCCTGCTGCGCGACGGGGAATGGAGCGTCTCACAGAATTTGATCACGATCTAGAAGTGTTCCAGGCTTTAACACGCCAACTTCAGGATCGACCGGAGCAATTACAATTGCTTGGGAGGGCGTTAAATGATCACCCGAGGCTTGCACAAGCTTTAGGTGAAAGAGGACTAAGGGATGAAGTGTTAGATCAGGTTATTAGGAATGATGGAGTTCGGAAGGTCTTTATAGAACACCCCAATAATCCTCACCTTCTAAACGATTTGTGGTATGATTTTACACGGATACGACGAGCCGGTCAAGAATTAAGGACCTCTTCTTTCGAAGATTATATTGGCACAAGAGGATTTTCCACAAGTGACGAGGCAGCTAGGAGGATAGATTTTGAAGCGGTTGCAGAGGAATTTGGGGATCGAACTGTCGCAGCTCTGCGAGGTGTAGAAAGTGGACAGCTTGCTCGAAATTTGCCTCCGAGACCAGGAACGAATTATAACGCACATCACATCATTCCTACAGAGCTTCTGCAACATAGAGGTAGGGCTGGCGAATTGCTAAGGCAAGCCTTGGAAGAAGGTTTTGAATTCAATAGTCGAGCTCAAGGAATCTGGCTAGAGCGATACAGTAGCGTGGACAGATTTCAGCGGGGGGTATTGATTGCATCACCTTCGGGTGTACACGCCAGTCATCCTCGTTACACTGAGCAGATAATACGCTTGTTTAATGAGCATTCTCCCTCTTCGGGAAGGACTGCTTTACAGCATGTAGAAGAAGTGATGACGAGAGTACAAAGGGCTATTCAGGACAATTTAGATAGTCCAACCCCAATCAGGCTAAATGAGCTAGACATCACTGGTTAGGACCGACTCTCTTTATGAATAATTTTATGAAGTATTTCAACATAGAGTTTGAGGATGAATTGAGCATCGTAGGTGCTTATCCTCAGGTTGTGGATTTAGTGCCAGCTTATGATAGATCACGTGCTTCTTCGTTTAGTCATCTGAAATTTGATGCTAAACCAACCTTGAAGCCAGATTTAAATGGGTTTGTGTTAGATGAAAAGGCAATTCTAACTGATGTGTTGAGTTGCTGGATACTCTATGTGTCGGAAGGAATATTTTTGAGCCAAAAGGCGAGTAGGCTATTTCAGGAGTATGAGATAAGCCATTGTTTTTTCTTCGAATCGATGTTACACAAAGGCGCTGATCTATTTGAATATAGCTTCTTATTTATAATGCACGGGCTGGATCTGCTTGATTATCGAGAATCAACAATTCATGCAAATGATCTATCTCATCCTTCTAAAAAGCCAGAAGAAGTTGAAATTAAGTCTTCATCTGACTTCTTGGAGAAGTATAAAATGTACTATAAATCTGAACAGAAATTGACCATTAGTGAAGCGGTTTTGAGAAAACCTTTAGATTTATTTCGATTGCCATTTAGTGCCAACTTAACCGTGTCGGAAAGGCTTGTAAAGAAAGTTTTATCCGAGAATATTAATGGTATAAAGTTCGTGCCAAGTAGTATCAAAATTAATCATTACAAAGGACAGCATAGTTAGCAATAAAATGCAAACCCTTTCCATCGCGATACAGAAGGGCGGGTCGGGGAAGACTACGACGGCCATCAACCTGGCGGCGGCGCTAAGCCGGCTCGGCCAGCGGGTGCTGCTCGTAGACCTCGACCCTCAGGCCAACCTCACCCAGGCGCTGGGGTACGAGGAGCCGGAGCCTAATATGTATCACCTCCTCAAAGAGGAATTTGATGGTGAGGCCGCAGACATTGCCGCTGCCGTGATCGAAGCCAAAGGGTTTGATTTTTTACCCGCATCCCTCGAGCTCGCAACTGCTGAGCTCGAACTCATCGGCATTTATGGGCGCGAGAAAATCCTCAGCGTTATGCTCGGTGGACTGGACGAAGACGCTTATGATATTTGCATCATCGACTGCCCGCCGGCCATTGGGATGCTCACCGTAAATGCACTGGCTGCAAGCGACCATGTGCTCTTGCCCATGCAGGCCGAGTTTCTTCCACTCAAAGGGGTGCACGGATTTATGCGCGCCTTCAAGAAAATCAAGCGCCAGCTTAATCCAAACCTGGAAATATTAGGCATCGTGCTCACCCGATTTAATGCACGCGCCAAAATGAATAAAAAAATCCTCGAACAACTCTCGCGAGAGTTCGAGGACAAAGTTTTTTCTACGCACATTCGAACCAACAACGCCCTGGCCAAAGCGCAGGAATGGGGCGTCGACATATTCACGTACGATAGCAGTTCTAACGGGGCATACGACTATATGCAACTGGCCCGTGAAGTATTGGAGCGCATCAAACGGAAAGTAACCCAACCCTGATTATCCGTTCATCGACTGTATAAAAGAGATCTCGCCACATGCTCGTCCCCATCACCGTTCCTGAAGGCTTCATTGAACGCCACGAAATTCGTACGGGCGCCATTGAGCGTACCAATTTCACTGACCGTGCTGTCATCTTCTCGGAAAGCACAAATTCAACACCTGAAGATTTTAATGTCGATCAGTTGATCGGCGCCAAGATCAAAAACGTTGATGTGCCCATCAACGATCCGGAGCGTGTTTTTACCATCATAGGTGGATACTACGTGGAGCCACAGAATGACGGGTCGGCTATCACGACTCGTGTGTTTGGGATCGCCGGCGATTCGACCCAGGGCTTCTTGATTGTTGAGGGTGGTACAACCGTGCTGGCCAACCATTGGAAACTGAAAAATGTATCTGATGGACCCGTGGTTAACATGGACGAACGGAAAAGGGGCATTAAGGGATGGACTTTCATTGTCGAAGAAGTATTTCTCGAGCGGAGCAAATATCCATTGAGCGGGGAGCCCATGGATATGTTTATCGAGCAAGCCTGTGTCACAATCAACCGGATCGATAAGCAAATCACCCGGCAGTCTGCGGTTGAGATAGAGTATGAGTTTACGGCGGTAATGAATGACGGTGATGGGCCGGCGAGTGGGTATACATGGGCGTTCGGCGATGGCGGAACGGGAACGGGGCAAATCGTTACTCATACCTACATCAGAGGGGAAACTGATGCTGTGTTCAATGTCTCCGTTGAAGGCGACGTACCCGACGATTGTAACCCAACGAGTGCGGTGACCACGGCCGAAGTTGGAGAAAAGGCATGCCCCGTTATCGATCGCATCGATCAGCAGGTGCTGAGCCAAACGCCGCTGGAGGTAACGTACGAGTTTACGGCTGTAATGGCTGAGGAAGACGAATCCGCTGCTTCCTACGCCTGGACCTTTGGCGATGGAAATACGGGGGAGGGCCAAACGGTTACGCATAGTTATGCGAGGGGTGAAGAAGATGCAGTTTTTGAAGTTGAAGTAGTAGGTGAAGTCCCTGACGAATGTGATGCAACCAGTGCGGTCACTACGGCCGATGTTGGCGAAAAAACCTGTCCTGAAATCGATCGCATCGATCAAGAGGTGGTTAGGGAAACTGCAGTAGAAATCGAATATGCCTTTACGGCGGTGATGAAGGAGGAAGATGAGTTGGCCTCACAATACGATTGGACGTTTGGTGATGGCGGTACAGGGCAGGGACAATCAGTTACCCATACATACGCTAAAGGTGAAGAAGCAGCGGTTCTCGACGTTGAAGTGGTGGGCACGGTACCTTCAGAATGTGCGGCTACCAGCGCAGCGTCTACCGTGGATGTAGGCGAAATAACTTGCCCTCGGATTGAGCGCATCGACGCTAATGTGATAGGCGAGACCGCTACGGAAGTGGAGTATTCGTTTACCGCTGTTATGGTGGAAGGTGACGAAGAAGCATCAGCATATACCTGGACGTTTGGAGATGGTGGCACAGGTGAAGGGCAAACCACAACCTACGTGTACGCAAAAGGTGAAGACGCTGCTGTTTTCGAAGTGGTAGTGGATGGCGAAGTGTCCGACGATTGCGACGCTACATCAGCGACTACGACCGTCGATGTAGGCGAGAGAAATTGTCCGCGGATTGACCGGATAGACAGCCAACTCGTCGTAGAGACTGCCATCGCCGTTACGTACGAATTTACGGCCGTAATGGTTGAGGAAGATGAGTTGGCGTCGGCTTATACGTGGACGTTTGGCGATGGGGGGACGGGTGAGGGGCAAACCGTGACCCATACCTACGGGAAAGAAGAATCAGCGTCATCATATGACGTTGTCGTAACCGGGGCTGTGCCGGCAGAGTGTGAGGCCACCACCGGAGAAACGTCGGTTGATATCGGTGAGCAAACGTGTCCAGTCATAGCCTCTATCGAGACGGAAGTGCTTCGAGACACGGCGGTCGAAATTGAATACCGATTCACTGCCGTGATGGTTGAAGAAGACGAGCTTGCATCGGCATATGCCTGGACCTTTGGAGACGGCACAACCGGTGAAGGGCAGTCGGTCACACACACATATGCTAAGACGGACGAATCTGCGGAATTTAACGTAGAAGTGGTGGGCGAGGTGCCGGCTGAGTGTGATGCAACGAGTGCAAACACAACATGTAGAAGCAGGGCGAGAAAACGTGCCCAGAGATCATTCGAATCGACGTGACTACGACAATCAGCGAAACGCCTGTTGCTATCACTTTTGAGTTCACCGCGGTGATGAAAGAAGGAGGGGTGATGGCTTCATCGTACGCCTGGGCGTTTGGCGATGGGGGGACAGGTGAGATGGGCAGACGGTAACGCATACGTACACGAGAGGCGAAGAAGACGAAGCGTCACCTTGTCGAAGTCGTTGGTGAGGTGCCTGAGGAGTGCGCGGCCACCAGTGCAAGTACATCTGTTACAGTTGAGGAAAACGCCTGCCCTGAAATCACGGGTATTGAACAGCAGGTGCTCCGGCAAACGGCCGTTGAAATTGAATACGAGTTCAAGGTTGTATTAAAAGAAGAAGACGAGCCGGCGTCGGCGTACGCATGGACGTTCGGCGATGGAGGGACGGGCACGGGCGCCATAGTCACGCATGTGTACGCGCGAACCGATGACAATCAAACCTATGAAGTCGCAGTCGTTGGGACTGTGGATGAAGCCTGTAACGCAACATCCGCGACGACAACAGCTGAGGTCACAGAAAAGACATGCCCAGAAATTATTCGCATTGATTCAACCCTTGTTTCGGAGTCTGCCACCGAGGTAACCTATGCGTTTACAGCAGTACTGAAGGAGGAAGACGAAGCACCGCAGACGTACACTTGGGATTTTGGAGATGGTGGATCAGGAGAAGGCAAGACAGCAACCCACACCTTTGTAAAAGGCACCGATGATGAGGAATTTACGGTTGTAGTAAACGGTGCAGTTCCAACTGAGTGTGAGTCAACAAGCGCAACAATTGTTGTACAGCTGGGCGATAAGGATTGTGCACAGATTGAAGGGATTGAAATTCGTACAGTTCGGGAGAACGCAGTAGAAGTTGAATACGAATTTACCGTGGTATTGGTCACCCCAGATGAGCCGGCCACCCGGTATCTCTGGACATTTGGTGATGGTGGAACTGGAGAAGGCGCAACCGTTACCCACGTCTTTATCAAGCAAGATGAAGCGGCCAGCTATGATGTTGTTGTCGATGGCGAAGTGCCGGCAGGGTGCGAAGCTACGTCGAGCACCTTAACTGTCGATGTTGGTGAGAATATGTGCCCGGTGATCGAACGGATCGATCAGCGTATCGTACGCGAAAATGCAATTGAGGTCGAGGTTGAATACACAGCCGTGATGCGAGAGGAAGATGAATTGGCGACGGCATATTCCTGGACCTTTGGTGATGGGGGGATCCGGAGAAGGGCAATCAGTCACGTACATACCTATTCAAAACCTGAGGAAGCTACCGTTTACGATGTAGAAGTAATCGGCCAGGTCCCAGAGGAGTGTGATAGCGACAAGTGCGACTACAACTACTGATGTAGGAGAGCAGGACGTGTCCACAGATTCGATCGCATCGATCAACAGACTGTGCGTGAAACAGCCATTGAGATTGAAGTCGAGTACACGGCTGTGATGGTAGAAGAAGACGAGCCGGCGGTGTCTTATACCTGGACCTTTAGTGATGGCGGCACCGGCACTGGACAAACGGTGACGCATGTTTATGCAAAAGGAGAAGAAGCCCAAGCGTTTGATGTTTCCGTTGTGGGCGAGGTACCCGAAGAATGTAGTGCAACCAGCGCCACAACAACAACGGACGTAGGTGAACGGTCCTGTCCGCGTATCGACAGGATTGATCACGAATTGGTCTCAGAAACGGCCCTGGAAGCTACCTACTCGTTCACCGCCGTTATGGTAGAGGACGATGAATTGGCATCGGCTTATACTTGGGCTTTCGGAGATGGCGGCACAGGCACAGGGCAAGACTAGCAACCCATACGTTCCAAAAGGCAGAGGGTGCTACAACGCATGAAGTAACGGTCACGGGTGAAGTTCCGGATGAATGTGATGCTACCGAAGCAACTACGACCGTCCAGGTTGGAGAAAAGTTGTGTCCAGAGATCAGCCATATCGAACAGGAGCTCCTGAGAGAAACTGAAATAGAGGTGGAGTACCAGTTTACCGCTGTTATGCTAGAAGCGGACGAACTTGCCTCTAAATACGATTGGACGTTTGGAGATGGCGATGTGGGTGAGGGGCAGACCGTCACACACGTGTTTGCTAAAACAAGCGCTGCCACTACCTACGAAGTGTCGGTAACTGGAGAAGTACCAGCAGAATGTGATGCTACGGATGCAGTCACCTCCGTTGATGTCCCTGAGATTGATTGTCCTGAGGTAAGCTTATCCATCGTATCGCAAGAGGAAACCGAAGACCAGCTTACCGTTCACTTTGAAGTGACAGTGGATGGTATTTCGCCTGACCAGTTTGATTGGGATTTTGGTGATGGGTCGAGCGTCACCGATGGAGGCGCAACTGTCTTGCATACCTTCACTAAACAACCCGGTGATCCGGTAGCGTATACGACCACCGTGACGGCTGTTGGGCCGGCAACTTGCTCAACATCTGATACATCCGTAGTGATTGTCCTTGGGATCTGTCCCGATATTGAAGATATCGAGTGCGTGGAAATCGAGCTGACGGATACTACGCTAGAAGTTGAAGTCCAACTCACTCCAACGAATGGAACTCCAGAGGAATATGTTTGGGATTGGGGAGATAACACAACACCAGAAACTACAACGGAACCCGTCTACCGGCATGTTTATACGCGTTCAGACGGCGACCCGGATCTCTATATCGTACGCATTACGGTTAAAGGTCCTGGGCATTGCTCTTGCCTGGCTACAACCCAGATTGTGGTGCCGGGCCGCTGTCCGTCAATATTGAGCATCGACATCGAGGAAGAAACCCTCGATAAACTCGAAAAGACGATTATGTTTTCGCTGAGTGTCGAAGGGCCGCCGGCTAATCAATACACCTGGAATTGGGGAGATGGGACGGAAGAAACCATCACAACTGATCCAGCGGCGGAGCACACGTATCAACGCCCGACCGGAGATGCCGAGCAATATGAAGTTACCGTTACAGGAGAGGGGCCAGAAGGGTGTGGATGTATTTCGACGCGCAAGGTTGACGTAGAAGGCATCTGTCCGGAAATCACCGGTTATGAAGTCACGCTGGTATCCAAAGACGAAGACCAACAAACAGTCAAAATAAATCTGGTAGTAGAAGAACCGTTACCAACATCGTATCGCTGGTACTGGCAACCTGCTGATACGGTAGGTGAAGAAACGACCGATCCTGAAGCCATGCATACCTTTGATCGGCCCGTTGGCGACGATGTTTTCCATACGATCCGCGTAGAAGCGGTTGGTCCAGATCAATGTTTGTCTGCGTTTGAGCTTGACGTTCATCTCGAGGGAATTTGCCAACAGATTCTTAGTGTACCGCTTGTTTATGGCGAGCCGACAGAGGAATCGCTGGAGGTTTCTGCAAGTCTGGTGTTATCTGGCCCAGATGCTGAGTTGTACACCTGGGATTGGGGAGATGAGTCTGAAGTGGAAACAACCACAGAACCGGCTGCTACCCACGTATATGCACGTTTGGAAGGCGAAACCAAATCATACACAATAACTGCTAGTGCTGTCGGACCAGGATGCTGCAAAGACTCGGCTCAAAGTACAGCAACCATTCCAGGACGCTGTCCGGTCATTAAAACGCCATTAGATATTGAGTGGGCAGACCTGGATACACTCACCCAGGCAGTCACGGTTTCCGTTAAAACAGAAGGTGCGGCGCCCACGTCTTATCGATTTGATTGGGGAGATGAAAGTGAGGTGGAAGAAGGCCCTGAGACTTCGAGAAGTCACATCTATGAACGGCCGGCCGGCGACGACGGAAGATACGATCTTACCGTGACCGTGGAAGGCCCTGGAGACTGCTCGACTGCCATCACCGAAGAGCTTGTAATCAAGGGCAGATGTCCTGAAGTAACTGACGTGGTACTAGAAGTTGTAGAGCAGACGGCTAGCACGTACACCGTTAAGCTAATCTTGACGATGGAAGGGCCGCCGGCCGAAGCGTACATCTTCGATTGGGGGGACGGAACGGTGGACGATCCTGTTGCTGAAGCCAGCGCACAGCATACCTATAGCCGACCACAAGGCCCTGATTCTGCGTACAATGCAAAAATCTACGTGAACGGGCCGGGTGGATGTAATTGTCCCGTATTTACCCAGATTCATGTGCCAGGCGCCTGTCCCGAGCTCGGTGAAATCAGCCTGGAAATGGGTGAATTGACAGATGACCAGCAGGAGGTTTCTGCCGTTGTTGCTGTTGGTGACCTGCTGGCAGACCAGTATATCTGGTCTTGGGGAGATGGTACAGTACCCGAAACAACAACTGCCCCGCACGCTTCGCACATGTATTTCAGGGAATCTGCTGATGCTGAGTTCGATTTGCAAGTGATTGCAGTAGGCCCAGGTGTGTGTTCCAGCGATCAAAGCGTATGTGTGTTGATTGCTGGTACCTGTCCGCATATCGAGCGGGTAGATATTAGTTATGGCTCATTGAGCGAAGCCGGCCAGTACGTAAAATTTCACGCCGTGATTCGTGGAGACGAAATGCCTACGCAGTTTACCTGGGATTTTGGAGATAACCATAAAATAACTACAGCTGACCCTTGGACAGACTATACCTATCCACGACCCATGGGTGCTTCAAGTCAGTATCGGGTGACAGTCGAAAGCCGTGGCCCTTCTTGTGGTCCTGGCGACGAATGCAAGGCCTCAGCGTTTACGTATGTAAAAGTAGCTGGTGATTGTCCTGTGATCACGGATAGTCATGCCATTTATGGTGAAGGTACTACCACTGAGATGCCGGTCACCGTTCTTGTGTCGCTACGCGGAGAAAAACCAGACTCTTATGTTTGGGATTGGGGAGATGGGCATACTGAGCAATCGAACCAACCTCATATGACACATCATTTTGTGCGTCCTGAGGTAGGATCAAAACAGTATGCGGTGAAGGTGACGGCTATGCCTAAAGATAAAGGCAAGGCCAAGAGCGATTGCCTGACCGAAGAGCGAATTAATATCGTGGTTACCGCCTATGGGGCAAACGGAAGTGAGGAGTCTACCGGCAAATGAACGGAGGGCATACAGATACTGACCACGGATTAGAGCCGCTGATTACATCCTTAAAATACCTTGAAGATGTACTGGTCACGAGGCTGAATCTGGTGTTTGGTAAGGAATCGCAGTTCCAAAACATCAGTGAAATTCCACCACCCCTGCTTGGTGGTAATACGTCACCCTTTGTGTCATTTTTGGAAGAAAATGAGTTGTCGAGGGAAGAGCTGATTGTACTGATGACAGCTTTAGCCCCGCACTTACAACCCAATTTCTTCGACCGGATTATCGCACAAACGATGCCCGAATCTGGAGATTTTCCCCACTTGGGCGGCGTTAGAGGGAAGCAGCACCGGGGATACTTGCCGACGGGGGAAACGGTTTTGTTCATATTGGCCGGCCAGTCGATGCAGCGGAGATTCTCCATTCAATCCATGTTTGGTGAAGATCATTTGTTTGCCCAAAAAAACATTCTCTGGCTGGAAGAACCGAAAGAAGAAGAGCCGGCGTCAAGTGGCAAATTGCTCATGAACCCGGATTTTGTATCGTTATTTTCCCTGGGCGTCATGCCGCGTCCACGTTTTAGCATGAACTTCCCTGCTAAACGTGTTACAACAGAAATGGAATGGGAAGATCTCGTGCTCAATCCTACTACCTTGCGCCAGGTAAAAGAACTAGAATCCTGGCTTGAGCATGGCAAAACCATGCTGCATGACTGGGGGCTGAAAAAACGTATCAAACCAGGGTATCGGGCGCTTTTTTACGGTCCGCCGGGCACGGGGAAAACGCTCACCGCTGGGCTCCTGGGCAAGTATACAGGTCGAGAAGTATATAAGGTTGACCTGTCCATGGTGGTCTCCAAGTTTATCGGTGAAACAGAAAAGAATCTGGCGCGGCTTTTTGCAAGAGCGGAAAACAAGGGATGGATCTTGTTTTTTGACGAAGCTGATTCACTGTTTGGTAAGCGCACCAGTGTTCGTGATGCGCACGACAAGTATGCGAATCAGGAAGTCTCATATCTATTGCAGCGGGTGGAAGATTATGATGGACTCGTAATCCTGGCCTCCAATTTTAAGAGTAACATCGATGAAGCCTTTATGCGCCGGTTTCAATCGGTAATCCATTTTCCGAAACCATCCGCGAGCGAAAGAATGAGGCTATGGGAGCAAGCCTTCCCACTGGCAGTGACCCTGGACGCCGGTGTTGATTTGCTACAGATTTCCCGCAAATATGAGATCACAGGGGCAAATGTGATTAATGTTGTGCAGTATGCTTGTCTGCGTGCGTTGGAGCAGGGTGAGAATACCATCCTCGCGAAATATCTGATAGAAGGGGTGAAAAAGGAGTTTGCTAAAGAAGGCAAAATCGGCTAGGTCAGGTTGACAATTTTCTGGACAAAAACAGGCTTTACAAGTTAATTGTCAATACGGTCGAATGAGAACTTCGACGGTAACCATAGTATAACCTGTGTTATTACTTTTTATCCTTTCATATTTTTAATATGATAGTTTGGCTCGATATATGGCTGTTGTTTTTTCTCAATCTCATTCTACAATCATCAAAACCAGGTGAAGCTAGTTGTAGTTGGGAAGGTATCCAATTGTACGGTCGCGTACAGGTCGTAGAACATTTTCCGGATCTTAAGGTGCAGGTCGTCACATCTTTTCCGGAGTTAAAAGTGGAGTCTGTGGAATATTTTCCCGACAGTTGTGGAAAATGGCAGTTTGTTGAGCAATTTCCAGATTTTAAGATTCAGTACGTTGAACACTTCCCGGATTTGGAAATCCAGTTTGTTCAAAGCTTCTCCGGTCTGCCTTAATCTTGTTTTCTCTCTTGGAAAGTGTAGAGCCTTGAGTCACATAATGCATTTCGATTTTTCGTTCAGCAAGAAGAATAGTAAAAAATGAAGTACGCCTATTTAGTGCTTAAATCAAAGCAGACGAATTTCCAAATAGAGAAAGTCAAATTGATTGTAGCGCCTCAAAAGATGAGCAGCAGGTTTTGAGACCCCTCATTTAATGGATTGAGCCGCCAGGCGCCTGTAAAAGTCGGTACATGGAAGCGAGTACATTAATCATCCTTCCTTTTGGCCTTATGACCGACACCCGCACAAAACTCAATACTTTCCTTTTTCAACAACCTGCCATTGAGAGTACAGCTGCAAACGTGGCGCTGCTACTGGCTCGCATTTATGCCGGCTTTACCATCATGTCTGCCGGCCTCGATAAAATTCCCATGCCAGACTGGATGGTGGACCAGGTGATGACCATCGGATTGCCGTTTCCCGTATTCTTTGCCTGGTTTGCTTGCTTTACAGAGTTTGCTTTTGGCCTCTTGCTGGTCTTTGGGCTCCTCACCCGTCCGGCGGGTATTATGCTCGCGATTACGATGGGCGTTGCAGCGTTTGGCTTCCACAAAGTGATGCCACTTACGGGCATGCACATCGCTCAGCATTTTGTCTGGCTCTTTGTTGTATTTGTCGCTATTGGGGGAGGGCGCTATTCGGTGGATGCACTGATCCGCAAGCCGGGTACTACAGTGAATACAAATTGGGTGCGATTGGCTGCGCCGGCGTTTATTGCCGTAGCCGGCCTCGGCATTGTGCTCGAGTTTACACGACCACCACGAGATAATGGGGGGAATGAAGAGCTTACAATTTCCTCCATCAATATCCCCGGTTCGTTTAACAATTGGGACCCTGCCTCAAACGAAATGACGAAGATAAACGACCAGGAGTATGCGATGCAAATTGCTTTCGACAACCCCGGTGTCATTGACTTCAAGTTTACCGCAAACGCGTCGTGGGATTACAACCTCGGGGCACCTGAAAGTGTAACGGCCCGCTTTCCTTTAAATGACATTGCAGTGTCGAATGACGGCAACAACACGCAGAACATACGAACTTATATTCCGGCAGCTGGTACCTACCAGTTTACGCTCAACAGCGAAACGTTTGCTTATGGCCTAGATAGTCTGGCCACGCAGTAGTGCCCTAGTCGGCTTTGGCCGGTTTGCTTTCTGATTTGCTGGATGAAGCAGTATCTCCGGAAGAGCTATCGGAGGAGGTACTGCTTTCTTTCTGTTTGGTAGGAGCGCTACTGTCTTTGCTACCGGCGCTGCCTGATTTGCCATAATCTGTCAGGTAAAAGCCAGATCCTTTGAAGACCAGGCCGGCGCCGCCGCTGATAATCCGTTTTACTTTCTGCCCGGTGGTTGGACATACTTCAAGGGGATCAGCCGTGATACGTTGATCGATTTCAAAAACACTGCCGTCTTCCCGTTTGTAGGTGTACGTAGGCATACGAGATTATCAGATTGCGATACAAAAATACCGGAAGGGATAACTTTTTAAAGGCAAGGAGGTTTCTTCAGGGCCTTGTACTGCTGACTTAACGATGGGCAGTGGTTGATTTGGTTGTGGGAAGTCTAGGAGTAAATTTGGGATACAAATCGGACAGCGGTGGAGGGTACTTAGATTCAATCTACTAGTAGCTTGATGTAGGCGTAGCCAATGTAATGCGTTCACGTTCAGCTACCCATATTTTTAGGCAAACCAGTTTGTTGGTGGGGTAACTGAAAAATATTTAGACTGTAGCTAGTTCGATGACTTGGGTAGTACCGTTGCGTTTTCACCTGTGATGGACTCGAATGCGATATCGGCCAGCTTGGCGCGCACAGCGCTGTGCTTTTTGTTGTCGCGGGTTGGGTACACGCGATTTGCGAGCAAAATCACAAAAAGCTTGGCTTCGGGATCAATCCACATAGAGGTACCTGTGAAGCCGGTGTGTCCAAAGCTTTTGGTGCTGAAGAGTTGGCCGGCTGATGAATAGCCTTCGGGACTTTTGGTGTCCCAGCCAAGCGCCCGGCTGTGCCGGGAGCCATCAACAGCCTTAGTGAACAGCCGGACCGTTTCTTCTTGCAGAAATGCTTGACCGTTGTGTTTGCCGTTGTTCATCATCATGAACGCAAACTTGGACAGGTCTTTGGCTGTTGAAAAGAGGCCGGCGTGGCCGGCAGTGCCGCCCAGGATGTAAGCCGTTTCGTCGTGGACTTCCCCCTGAACCAGTCGCTTCCTGAAATCTTTATCTACTTCTGTGGGGACGATTCTGGAGTCTGAGCCAACGCCCGAGCGCCGGAATTCAGTGTCGTTCATGCCCAGCGGCCTGAAGATATTCCGCGTAGCATAGGTGCCGAAGTTTTGTCCCGTAATTTTTTCTACGAGCAGGGCCAGCACAATCATGTTGAAGTCACTGTACCGCATTTCCGTACCCGGTGCATAAACCAGCTCTGATCCGAAAATAGCATCCAAGATACCTTTTCGAGTTGTGATGCCTTCCTGGTGGAAAGGACGAAATGGAACCATGCCGCTCGTATGGGTAAGCAGATGCCTGATGGTGAGCGCGTCTTTCCCATTGTTACCAAAGTTGGGCAGGTACGTCGCTATTTTGTCGTCCAATTTAAGGTCGCCCTGTTCGTACAACTGCATAATTGCTGTCGTCGTTGCCACCACCTTGGTCAGTGAGGCGAGGTCAAACTTGGAAGTGGGCGATACGCGCCGCTCTGAGTCGTATGTATAGTACCCGTAGCCTTCCAGTTTAACGAGGACGTCGGGCCGGCCAATGGCCACTGCTGCTCCGGGGAATGCTTTATCTGTAACGGAGGCGTTGAGAAGCGAGTCGACACGAGACAGTTCAAGACTCGACATGCCTACTTCTTCCGGATATCCCTCTCGTGCTAACCGTTGCGGGATCTGGATGCCTTCGCCAAATCTGTAGAGACCGGGAACGGTGATTGGCAGTTTGCCTGTAATCGGACTCTGGCCAAACATGGCTTGCACAACCGCTTTTTCAGACGATTCGCTCTCGCCGTAAGCTGCGATGTACACGTTGGGTTGACGCGTCATGTCATTTACGAGATAGGGCGACCCAAACGATATCAGCACGGTTGGCTTACCCTGCCGCACCAGACTATTCATAAACGACTGAATACGCGCCGGCAACGCAATGCGGTTTGTGCCTGAACGGAATGGCCGGTACGTAGGAATAATAATGAGATCGGCCCTGCTTGCGCGACTGAGTACTTTGTTGTAATCGTCGTTGGTAGACCGGGTGTCGATCAGGTAGCGGGAAACCGATGCATTGGTCGCAATCGAGCGAAAGGTATCGTTGAAATACTTGCCGCGTTCAGGTTCATCGGAGTCGCTAATGGTGACAATCGCAACGCGCCGTGACGTTTGGCTAAGCGGCAACATGTTGCCCTGGTTGCGCAGCAAGGTAACCGATTCGCGTGCAACCGTTTCGCTGATCATTTTGTGGTAATTGGTGGCCACAATTTGCCGCGTCGTCGAAGGATTGAGCAGCCTGTTCCTGTTCAGACCGAGCCACTCTTTTGTCATGAGCAAGCGCATCACCGATTCATCAATGCGCTCTTCTGTAAGCCGGCCTTCTTCTATTGCCCGCAGAATGGCAGCGCGCGCTGCGTATTCATCTTGCGACATGACAAGGATGTCAACGCCGGCTTCGATGGCACGCACGGCGCTTTCTCCGGTGCCAAAGGACTTGGTCACTCCCGACATCCGCATGGCATCCGATACGATTAACCCTTTGAAGCCCATTTCCTGGCGCAGCAGCGAGTTCACCACGGCTGGTGCGAGGGTTGCCGGAATGTTTGTGTCGGGCTCGAGTTCTGGCAAGGCCAGGTGGCCCATCATCACGCTCATGATGCCGGCGTCCCGTGCAGCCCGGAAGGGGACCAGTTCTACAGAATCCAGTCGCGCCCGTGTAAACGGAAGAATGGGTAAGTCGGAATGTGAGTCGGTTGCGGTATCGCCGTGTCCAGGGAAGTGTTTTACTGTTGCGATGACATTGCCATCTTGTAGCCCAAACGTAAAGGCTGTTACCATGTCAGCAACCAGGTTGGCGCGCTCGCCATACGAACGGATATTGATGACCGGATTGTCCGCATTGTTGTTAATGTCAGCAACCGGAGCAAACACCTGGTACACCCCTAGCGCCCGCGCTTCTCGCGCTGTAATCAGGCCGGCAGAGTACGCAAGGTCGGTATTCCGCGTTGCCCCAAAGGCCATAGCGGAAGGGAAATGCGTGGTGCGTTTGAGTCGAAAGCCGGCGCCTGTCTCCATATCCTGCGACGTAATCAGTGGCAGATTCGACATGGTCTGCAGATCGTTGGCAAGTTGCGCCTGCGAGAATGGATCACCCTGAAAGAATACCACACCACCTACCTGAAACCGTTGCACGAGATCTTCCAGGCGTTTGTAGGCTGGATCGTCTGAACTCTGGTAAACGCCGTAGGCGTAGGGGAAAAATAGCTGCGAGACTTTTTGTTCGAGGGTCAGTTTGTTGAGCGTGGCACGCGCCCAGGCACCTTTGCCTTCGAGGTATTGATCGTACGAATCTTGTGAAACGGGCTCAGAGGAAGAAAAAGTTATGGTAACCCACGCAGGGATAGCAATTACGCAAATGACAATAGTCAATGCTGTAACCCTGTCCAACAGGGTTGTTTGCCTGGAGGAAGACGCAAATGGCGGCTCCTCTTCATACAAGTCGTAAGAATCGCGCTGATACAAGGTATTTACCGAGGTGCTAACAATGTTTTTAGGGAGGTTGTGCCCATCCCGCTAAGCAATCATCACTACTATACTGCCTGATTCTACTATTGATCGCTGGGTGGTATCAACTACAGGGCACACAACATTTTGACAAGGCAATTCAAATATAATATCTCGTTTCGTTAATGCCATAATCCGCAAATAGAATCACAATGTTTTGAATAATAAATGTAGAATAGGGGAATTGGCCGCGGAACGGACTCGTTTTGCGCGCATAGACGCCCATTCGGAATGGGTTTAAGGTTACATGTTGAAGGTTAAAGGTCTTTTAGTCTGGCTGGTTCGTTCAATCCCTTAAACCTTAAACCTTAAACCTTAAACCTTAAACCTTAAACCTTAAACCTTAAACCTTAAACCTCCTCCATCACATAGATTTTGGAAAATCGAGAAGACGGACGCGGTAGCATCATGCGGGTACTTTTTTTAGGAGTACTCGTTACTGCGCTCGATATAGCAATTCTTGGGCCAGCGCTGCGTTCCATAGGCGTTTCTTTTGCGGTAGATGAGCGAACGGTGGCCTGGGTGTTCATTATGTACACCCTGTTTACCCAGTTGGGCGTGCCGTTTATGAGTCGCCTTTCAGATCAGTTTGGCCGGCGCTTCGCATTTACCTGGAGTATGGGCATTTTCATCCTGGGGCTGGCTGTTGTGGTTGTTAGCGAGCAGTTTATGGGCGTGCTGGCAGGCCGTGCACTGCAGGGAATTGGCGCATCTGGCATTTTGCCCGTGGCAAGTGCGCTTATTGGCGACTTGTATCCGCCCGAAAAGCGAGGGCGCATGCTTGGCCTGATAGGGGCGGTATTTGGCATATCATTTATTTTTGGTCCTGCGATTGGCGGCATACTCATCCAGTACGGCTGGCAATGGCTCTTTTTGATTTCACTTCCACCTGCAGTCATTGTGTGGTTATGGGCGCTTGTCAAATTGCCCAGGGACAAGCAAGCGGCAACCACGAATCTCGACTTTGCCGGCATTCTCAGCCTGGGTATCGCTTTGGCGCTCATTACCGTTGGCGTGAATCAAATAGACTCTAACGCATTTTGGGCTAGCCTGCAGTCGATGGCAGTCTGGCCTTTTCTTGTAGCAAGCTTTGTTTGTTTTGCGGCGTTCATTTTTATAGAACGCCGCGTTGCATCGCCGTTTGTACGCCTGGGACTGTTTTCATCCCGGCAAGTGAACATTGCCTGTTTTATCAGTGTTGGTGCAGGCATGTCTGAAGCCATCTTTGTGTTCTTGCCGAGCTTTGCCGTTGTTGCGTTTGGTGTGGGAGACCGAGAAGCTTCGTTTATGTTGATGCCCCTTGTATTTGCACTGGCCATTGGTGCTCCGTTGTGGGGCAGGATATTGGACCGTGCCGGTGCGAGGATCGTTGTGATCTCTGGCACCTTCATGGTGGTTGTGGGTACATTTGTCCTTGCCACCCTGATGCCGGAAAAGAACCTGTATTATGTGGGGACGGCGCTGATCGGATTTGGGCTGGCTGCCATTCTAGGTTCTGCGATCAGCTATATTTTGCTGGAAGAGGCAAAAGAACAAGAGCGTACCGTTGCCCAGGGAATTGTTCGCCTCTTTAAAGGATTTGGCCGACTCATGGGAGGCGCGTTAATCGGTGCCATTGTCGCTTCTTCTGCTGACAGTACAAATGGCTATACCTCTGCTTTTCTAATCATTGCGGTTTTGGCAACCGTGTTTCACCTGTTTGCCTACGGTTTACGTGGCAAAACGCAGGAAGTACAGCTAAGCGCACAACAACCAGCTGCAGAATCTTAATTCATGCATTTCCGTCGGTTTTCTTTGTTCCTGTTGCTTGCAGCTTTTGGGTTGTCAGGCTGCCTCGATGACGACCATGTGTCGTCGCCCGAGCCGTCGTTGGTAACGGATGATTCAACGGAAGCGTTTGTGCTCGACCCACAGCTGGAGCAATATGTGGGAGATCTACGGGCAGAGATGCAGGTAGTGCAGGCCTTTGAAATTATTGAAGCGCTGGAGCCCCAGACGCGGAGCGACCACATTCTCATCACAGAAACGCCCGCGCCGCCATTTAACGAAGAGGAACGGGCTGCCTTGTTTGCAAATCTGCTCGATGAAGCCGGCGCTGATTCAGTCTGGATTGATGATGTCGGCAACGTACTCGCATTACGCAAGGGACAAGCAGGCCGGCGAGGTCAGCCTGTAGACCACACTGTCGCGCTGTCTGCCCATCTTGATACGGTCTTTCCGGCAGGTACCGACGTAACCGTGAAGGTCCGTGGCGATACGCTTTATGCACCCGGGGTTGGAGATGACTCGCGCGGCCTTATCGAGGTGCTCACTGTATTACGGGCCATGACCCAATCGGGTATCGAAACAGAGGCGAATGTATTATTTATTGGCACCGTGGGGGAGGAAGGACTGGGCGATTTGCGTGGCGTTAAACATCTGTTTAGCGAAGCCGGCCCTGGCATCGACGCATGGGTGGCTATCGATGGGGGGCGTTTTGGTAATATCGTCCACCGCGGGCTAGGGTCACACCGGTATCGCGTCACGTTTCGGGGACCTGGAGGGCATTCATGGGGGGCATTTGGCCTTGTAAATCCGCACCACGCACTGGGCGATGCCATCAGCAGGTTTGTAGAAAAAGCCGATGCGTTTACTGAGGAGGGGCCCAAGACCTCCTACAACATTGGCCGGCTCGGTGGTGGTACCTCCATCAACTCGATTCCGTTTGCCTCCTGGATGGAAATTGACCTGCGTTCTGAGGACCCGGACTATCTGCACGCCGTGGATTCCCTGTTGCATGAAGCGATTACAGAGGCGTTGAATGCGCAGAATGTGGTCCGGCGATCTGGGCCTTTGCTGAAGGTAAGTGTCGATATGATTGGCAATCGACCGTCGGGTGCTATTGAAAAAGACGTTCCAATTGTGCAATATGCAGTGGCTGCTACCCATTTGCTTGGTGGGACGTCAACCTTTTCTGTCTCTTCGACAGATTCCAACATTCCGATTTCTTTAGGTATCCCGGCCATTACCATCGGTCGTGGTGGCAAGGGGGGGAATGCCCATTCTTTGATGGAATGGTGGGTTAATGAGGACGGTCACCGAAGCATCCAATGGGCGTTGTTGACGATATTAGCTGAGGCGCGTCTGACAAAACAAGCAGCTTGAGTGCTAACAATTAAATCCTGCAAATTTGTTTGCGGTTGAACGTTGCATGTTACGGGTTGAAGGTTTTTACCCAAGACCACTCATAGTCTGCTCACCAAACTGCTCTTGTTGTGAATACTTTACGTCCCTCTACAGGTCTGCTGCTGACCTTTCTTTGCTTGTTCTGTTTTTTGTTAAGTGGATGTGAGAACGGGGATCAAGACGAGGCCAAACCACCCAACCTGGTTTTTATCATCGCTGACGATCTTTCATGGGATGATATTGGTACCTATGGTCATCCACATGTGCAGACCCCGAATCTCGATCGAATGGCTGCAAGTGGCATGCAGTTTAACCAGGCCTTTCTAACCACAAGTTCATGCAGCCCCAGCCGGAGCAGTATCATTACCGGGCAGTACCCACACAATACCGATGCCGAGCAATTGCACTTTCCTTTGCCGGGCGAGCAAATTACGTTCGTAGAAAAACTAAAAGAAGCCGGCTATTGGACCGCGCAAGCTGGCAAGTGGCACCTTGGTGATGACGTGCGCGATCGGTTTGATGTGATTCGCGATGTCGGGACCATCGGATTTGCGCTCTCAGCAGACGGCAAAGATTTGCCGCCTGAAGGTGATGGGAGCGGTTGTGAAAATTGGCTTTCGTTGTTACATGATCGTCCCGCCGATCAACCCTTTTTCCTCTGGTTAGCCGCTGTGGATCCTCATCGGATCTACGAGGAGGGTGCTATTGAAACGCCTCACACGGTAGATGATGTAATTGTACCGCCGTACATGCCCGACTTGCCCGATGTGCGCAAAGATCTGGCGTTGTACTACGACGAAATTAGCCGGCTTGACGCGTACGTGGGACTGATTCTGGATGAACTCGAGGCACAAGGCGTAGCGGATAACACGCTTGTACTGTTCATGAGCGACAATGGCCGACCTTTTCAGCGGGACAAAACAACGCTCTACGACGGTGGTATTAAAACACCCTTCCTTGTCCAATGGCCCGCTAAAGTGGCTGCCGGCAGTGCAACCAGCAGCATGGTCAGTGCGGTTGATATTGCGCCAACCTTTCTCTCTCTTGCGGGTGTCTCCGTTCCAGCGAATTTCGAGGGGCTAGACTTCTCGCCGATCTTAACGGATCCAGACGCTGAAATTCGTGGATTTATCTATGCAGAAGACCACTGGCACGACCACGACGATTTTGGACGTGCGGTACGCACGCATCAGTACAAATACATCCGCAATTTCTTCCCTGAGTATGCCAACACGCCACCTGCAGATGCATTGACTGGACTTGCATTCAAGGCAACGTATCTGGTAAAAGAAACCGGTGGACTTAATGCAGATCAGATGCGCATTTTTGAGGCACCTCGGCCAGAAGAAGAGTTGTATGACGTTGTGGCCGATCCCTTTGAGCTGAATAATCTGGCCGGCGATGCAGCTTATGAAGAAGCTTTACTAACCATGCGCGCCCGCATGGCTGTCGTCCGAGAAGCAAGCGGTGACACTGATCCACAATTCAGAACACCCGACGAGTTTGATCGCGTTACCGGCGAACCAAACGAATTCCGCCAACGCCCAAGATTATCAAAAGCCGAGTTAATGGAGCAAGGCGCCATCGAATAACCCAAAAAACCTTTAACCTGCAACTTTAAACCTTCAACACCAAACACACCTTGTGTTTGCTCAATAAAACATGTCCTTCATTTCATCGCGCGCGTCATCCGCTGAGGTTGGCGCGTCGCCGGCCATGTCGGCATAGAAGGCTTCGTCGTAGGTGCGAGTTTTGATGACAACGGGCATCGGTACCGCGTGCCCGAGCACGAGTGCCTGTTGCTTTGAGTCGAGTGAGGCGAGAATTTGACGCAGGCTGGACGCGTTGCTGGTGCCCACAAGCGCAGCGCCGATGTCTTTTTCGTCGCTCAGCTGCGCGACGATTTTGGTACCAATCTGGCTGAGAACTTCTTCGTCGATTGCACTGGGCCGTTGGTCTACCACGAGGAGCGATACAAAGAACTTGCGCATTTCACGCGCAATTTTGCCAAAGGGTGTTTCACGTGCAATGCCGGGGCTGAGGAATTTGTGGGCTTCTTCGATGGTGATGATGAGCGGTTTGGGTTTGTCCGCTTCGTTTTTCGATTGCAGATACACACTGGTTTTGCGTTCGTATGCATCGCGCAGCCGGCGTGTGATTACGTTGGCTACGAGCAAGTAGACTTTTAGGTCGTCGTACTTTCCAAATTCGAGCACAATCGATTTGCCTTCATCGATATACGAAATCAGCGACTTGATGACGTCCTGTTTGCCGGCTGAGCTATCCGTGCTAAAGAAATCATACTGGATAAACGGGCTGAGCTTTCGTTTGAGTGCCTCAAGTGAACTTGTGTTGGCGCCACAGATTTTTGCCAATTCTTCAATTCCTTCTGCATCCGTTTCCAAAATCTTTTGGAGCCAGGCTTTGCCAAACTTCTGCCGCACAAGGAACGCACTTTCCGCCGCAGTAGCATTTAAAGACAGCGTTTCGCGGAGGGGGAGGATGTCCTCTGGTAATATCTGGTCGGCGTACAGATAAACATCGAGGTCGGGTGTGGCCCCCCGGTTGCGTGTAGATTTTGGGTCCAGCGAGAAGATGACCACCTTTGAAGGAAAGAGCTCCCTGAGGCCTTTTACGAAGGCGCCACCGCCTTCCTGACGGGCATTTAAGCCGTACTCAGAGTGCATGTCAAAAATCAGGTTGACAGCCTGATCATTTTTGATAGTGCCGCTTAGCAGTAGGCGTGTGAGAAAGGTTTTACCGGTCCCTGTTTTGCCAAAGACAGCATTTGAGCGCTCAACAAGACGCTTGAGGTTGATACACACGGGGATGTTTTCCATCCCGAGTGGTTCACCCATGTAGAAATAGGTTTTTCCGCCGTCGTTGGCTTCATGGCCAAAAATGCGGGCAACGTCATCAGCGGTAGCGCGGGCTACAAGGGAAAAGTGGGACGGGATGGTTTTTACGATGCGTGGAGCTTCGTCGTGCAGGTCCTGATGCCGGCCATTGGGGAGCATCAACATGGGTTTTAGCGAGATGGTTGCATACGTGGCCGTGCCATGCAGGACATCACGCAACAGCTGATCTGCCTCACCTGGCGGATGCAAGAGTATGCCTTCATTGGCCGCATCGATGCGTGCATCCGTGATCATCGAAAAGAAATCATACTGCGCGCCTTGTATCACGACGAAGGTACCGGCCACGACTTCCTCGATGGATACCGAGGCATCCAGTTTCATCTCTACGCCCTTGCTCAGGGCGCCTTGTGTGATGATACCGATTTTGCCAGGGCGGTCGTTGGGATTGGACAGCATCAGGTGTCTTTACCGAATGGAGTGGTTTGTTTGTCAGTAATGCGCTCAAATAACTTCTGTGTCAGCAAGCCAGACAACACGATGGTCACAACCGCCTGTACCATGCCGGCGAAGATATTGCGGAAGAAATATCTGACTCCCTGGGGAAATAACAAAACCAGAAAAAAGGAGCCTATGCCACCCAGCAATACTTTCTCGATGGTGTTACGGTCTTTGTTTTCTTTGTTTTTCAGTCTACCCATACGCTTTGGCTTGCAAATCTATCGGTTCGCTTTTCGTTAGTTTGCCTGGTTTTTGAGATTGACGAGTAATTGTCCACAGGCAGCATCGATATCCTGGCCTCTGCTTCGGCGCACGGTAACCAGGACGTTCTTTTGGGTCAAAACCTTGATGAATGCATTGAGGCGGGATTCGCTGGTTTGTTTGAATGGGACCTCAGGGACGGGATTGTACATAATCAGGTTTACTTTACACGGGAAGCGGGCAGCGAGGGTCGCAAGATGCTGAGCGTCTTCGCGCGTGTCATTGAACCCGTCGAACATGCAGTACTCAAAGGTAATCCGCCGGCCCGTTTTCTGTGTGTAATACGTTAACGCATCCATCAGCGCCTGTATGTCAGTACGCTCGTTGCGATTGACCGGCATGATGGAGCTCCGTTTTTCATCCGTTGGTGCGTGCAGGGAGACGGCGAGGTTAAAACGCGTTTCATCGTCTGCAAGCTGTCTGATTCGCCGTGCGAGACCCACCGTCGAAACAGTAATGCGTTTGGGAGACAAGCCGAGTCCCTCTTCGTCTGTCAACAACTGCGTGCTTTGCAGTACACTGCCATAGTTCTGCATGGGCTCGCCCATGCCCATGTAGACGATATTTGTGACAGATCTTCCAAAATGTTCAATGGCAAGAGTATTGAGCTGCCAGACCTGGTCGTAAATCTCAGCGGCATTCAGGTTTTGTTTGAACCCCATGAGCCCGGTTGCGCAAAAAGAGCAACCCATCGCACATCCAACCTGGCTGGATACACAGACGGTGAGACGTTTGGGTTTGTTGTTGTCATCAAAATCTGGTATCAATACCGACTCTACTTGTAAGCCTGACGGGAGCTTGAAGAGACACTTGATGGTCCGATCTCTCGCAATCTGGAAGTGGTCGAGTGTGAGGTGTTTTATTGTTGCGTGCTGTGCAAGATAGCTACGGAATGCTTTGGGCAGGTCCGTCATTTCGTCGAAGGTACGCGCGCCTTTGCCATACATCCAGCGGTACAGCTGTCGGCCCCGGAATGCGGGTTGACCTGCTTCTTTTGCGTACTGCTCCAGCGCCTCGCGGTCGAGGGTAAAGAGATTAGTGAGCGATTCTTCTGTAGCCGGAGTCATGACGCCTTGGGATTGTCCAGCCCATAAACGCGTTTCTTGTACGGAGGTTTGCCCTTGCTACGGTTTAGGTAAATTACGCAACAGATTTCTACGCGTTAAACATGGGTCGGCGAATCACCCAGACGGCTATTCCTATCGTCAGCGCTGCAAAGAGTGTTGTAATGAGCAATGATATCGGCAAGCTCTGCAGCGCATCTGGCACCTCGTCCGGCATGTACATCCCGATACGCAGGGCATCCACAGCGTAAGATACGGGGTTGAGCAGGATGAACCACTGCAGTACAGTTGATGCGCCGGCATACGGAAAGAAAGCGCCCGATAGCATCCAGAGGGGCAGCAAAAACAGGTTCATGATGGCATGGAAGCCTCTTGTGCTAGACATAATCCATGCGATCGCAACCCCCAGCGCCGTAAAGGATAGCCCGGTCAGAAAGCAGGTACCGACTATCACCAGAAAGCCTGTAAACGAGGGTACATGTCCGATAGCGGGCAGCAGAAATAGCAATAACAAGGTTTGGATGAGTACCAACGTTGTGCCACCCAGCGTAGTGCCGAAGACGAACGCAGTTCGCGAGATCGGCGCGATGAGTGCAGCCTGGAGAAAACCAGACTTACGTTCTTCAACAATAGAGATGGTCGAAAAAATAGCGGTGAACAGAATCATCAATGCGATAATGCCTGGAAACAAGTATTCCAGGTAGTTCACTGAAGCGGCGTCGACACCCGGAAGGGTAAAGGAGCGCTGAAAGCCAAGGCCAAGTAACAGCCAAAATACAATGGGTTGCGCAAGCGCTCCGATGACCCGGCTACGATCACGGACAAACTTGATGATTTCTCGTTTCCAGAGTGCTTGCAGAACGTAGATCATCGTAGCGTTAAGCGTCGAGTTGGGCCAGGTATTGATGGCCCGTTGTGGTGAGGAAAACGTCTTCGAGCGTAGGCTTGCGAATTGTGGCGCTGTCAATCATGCCCGGAAACGCGGCGTAAAAGGCCGGCAGGGCCTCAACAGCCTTGGGGTCGGCCACGCATACGGCATTTTCGAGGGTCCGAACCGCGAAATTGTGTGAGGCTGTGATGGCGGCACTGAGGGCTTCGGGTTCTTGCGATGTAAGCCAAAGCATTTGTGTGCCAAGCGTGTCGCGAAGTGTTGTTGGGTTACCGGCAACAGCAACGCGGCCGGCATCGAGAATTACAACCTCATCGCACTGCTCCGCTTCTTCTAGCAAGTGGGTCGCCAGTACCAGCGCAAGTGCTTCTTCCTGCCGCAAGGCATGCAACAGTTGCCAAAACCCATGGCGCGCAGCAGGGTCGAGGGCTGTAGTTGGCTCATCGAGGAATAATACCTGGGGTTTGTGCAAGACACCCCTGACAATGTCGGCCCGGCGTTTCAAGCCACCCGAAAGCTTTTTAACCCGGTCATCTAGCCGGTCGGCGATGCCCATCTTTTGCGCGAGTGCATCGATACGCGTACGAATCTCATGCCCCGAAAGACCATACATGCGGCCATGGAACGATAGATTTTCCCGTACCGTCAGTTCCTCGTCGAGGGAAGGCTGTTGAAAAATCATGCCAATGCGGGCGCGTACCTCGCTGGACGCAGAAGACGTATCAAAACCGAAAACGCTGGATGCACCCTCAGCCGGAGGCATCAGCGTTGACAGGATGCGAAACAGCGTAGTTTTGCCGCTACCGTTAGGACCCAATAGTCCAAAAAAGGCGCCGGCAGCTACCTCAAAACTAACATCATCAAGCGCCTGAAACGCGCCATAATGAAACGAAACGCCGCATACCGAAACGGCAGAACTGGACATATACGCTTAAAATAGACTGGATGGGGAATCGGTCGGTTTAAATAAACCGGTCAATGATCAGCAAAAGTACCAGCACCGGAATATGCAGGATGGATGCTTTAAGGACCCGGCGGGCAGCTACGTTGGTCATCGTGCGATAGAATATAACACTGGTAGCCAGTAACCACAGGCTTACAACCGTAACACCTGCAAAATAAATTGCACCCGTCAATCCCATAAAGGTTGGCAGTACACTGGCTGCAAACAACAGAACAGCAGATAAAAGCATCTGGTTTGCTGTCGATTTGCCAAGCGGCTCGACGACGGGCAGCATTTTAAAGCCAGCGCGGCCGTAATCTTTCCGATACATCCAGGCCAACGCGAGGAAGTGGGGGAGTTGCCAAATGACGAGGATAGCAAAGATTACCCAACCGCCGGCAGCAAACGAACCAGTGGCCGCGGTCCAGCCACCCAGAGCTGGCAATGCGCCGGGTATCGTCCCTACAATGGTATTGTATTTAGTATGCTGCTTGAGCGGCGTGTAGAGGAAAATGTAGAGGACGATCGTAAGTCCTGCCAGGAACGCGGTCAATGGGTTGGTGAACACAAGCAGGAGTGCAATGCCGCTAAATGACGTGAAGCAAGCAAGGGCAAGCGCTGTGCCCGGTTGGATGCGGCCAGCCGGAAGCGGACGATTTTCTGTCCGTTTCATTTCAGCATCTTTGTGCCGCTCAAAGTAGTGGTTAAATGCAGCGCCGCCTGCTGAAGAGAGCGCAACGCCTGCCATCAGCGCAATGAGTTGTGCAAGATCCACGGCCGTTGTGCTACCCAGTAGGTAGCCAGCTAAGGCAGAAATGGTGACGAGGAATGTAATCTCAGGCTTGGTAAGCGTAAACAAGTCTGCCAGCTTCGAGCGGCTCGGCGCTTCGGTTGGGGGTGCCTTGGTGGCAGTAGGCGCTACTGGGTTCAATGCTACGTCCTCTGTGAGGGTAGTGACAAAATTCTGCTGATGAAGGTCATCAGGGGCCGGCGTAACGGGATGCTTAATGCTCATTGTACCGAGAAAACTTACCAACATATAGCCAGTTCCGTTAAGACCTCTTGAACGAAATATTACGGAACGATTTCACCATAAGTAGATACACAATCGCACTTGTCTTTTACACGTTGTCTATATCAGTTTAACGCCGATTTCAACTGGCATTTCCAAGAGCTATCATCATGCAAAATAAAGGGACCCTCATTGTATCCATTTCCGGTATCCGCGGTATTTTTGGCGACGGACTGGATCCCGCAGGAATTGTGCAATATGCTACAGCATTTGGTACATGGTGCAAGCGTCGCGCAGCAACGCGCAATGTAAGGCCGCTCGTTATTGTTGGTCGTGACGCGCGGGTAACCGGCAAAATCTGTGCAAATCTCGTTACAGCCTCCTTGCAAAGTGCCGGCTGTGACGTTGTGGACCTGGATCTGGCGACCACACCCACGGTTGCTTCGGCTGTTCTTGATCTTGAAGCACTTGGTGGCGTGATTCTTTCTGCATCACACAACCCTGCACAGTGGAATGCGCTGAAATTACTGGGCGACCTGGGCGAGTTTTTACGTGCTTCAGAGGCGGAAGAAGTGATTCAGATCGCTCAAAAAGGAGAAACGGAGACGGTTTCTTACGAAGCGATTGGCAGTCTAACCGAACGGGATTACCTGCAAGAACATATTCAGTCTGTACTTGATCTGCCATATATCCAGCCCAAGAAAATTGCCGGCAGAAATTTCAAAGTAGTGGTAGATGCAATCAACTCGGTCGGTGGTATTGCAATCCCTGCCTTGCTAGAACAGTTGGGTGTTCGGAAGGAAAATATTACCGTCTTGAACGGAGAAGTAAACGGTCTTTTTGCCCACAATCCGGAGCCATTGCCGCAAAACCTGACCGGTATTGTCGAAGCCGTCGCAGCTGAAGGTGCAGATATCGGTATTGTTGTTGACCCCGATGCGGATCGCCTGGCCCTTGTTGCTGATGGCGGTACGTATGTCAGTGAGGAGTTGACGCAGGTGATGGCAGCAGATTTTCTGTTTCGCCACAAGCCGGGGCCGTTTGTGACCAATCTGTCTTCGTCGCGCGCAATCGAAGATGTAGCGGCCGGCTATGATGTGCCCGTGTTTCGGTCTGCTGTAGGCGAAATCAACGTGGTCGACAAAATGAAAGAAGTTGATGCGGTGCTTGGTGGAGAAGGAAATGGTGGTGTCATTTTGCCCGACCTGCATTATGGGCGCGACGCCCTCATCGGCACGGCAATGATTTTGCAGCATTTGACCGATCTCGATGTGTCGATGTCTGATCTGTTGCAAAAAATGCCAGTATACGCCATGTCTAAAGGGAAAATCCCGCTGGGTGAACTAGACGCAGATCACGTGCTCTCTGTGCTAGCGGAGCAATACAAGGACGAAAAGCACTCAACAATCGACGGTTTGAAGATTGATTTTCCTGATGGTTGGGTTCATCTCCGCAAATCGAACACAGAGCCCATTCTGCGTATTTACACAGAGGCATCAACAGCGGAAGAAGCTACTGCGCTTGCGGATCGTTTCAGACAAGCGCTTGAAAGTGTGGGTGCAGAAGTCTAGCTTCAGTCCGATTGTGACACGTCGGATTTGACATGAGAAGCTGTTGTATAGCCACTTAAGATATTTCTTCAGAAACAGGCAATTCTGGACCATTGGGCTCGTCTTTTCGATCAATGCGATCTTGTTTGCCTTCTGGATTACCCGTATTCCGGAAGTAAAGAACAAATTGGCGCTCAGCGATGGCGACCTCGGACTCGTCTTGTTTGCAATGCCCGTGGGAGCGTTGCTGGCGATGCTTACGGTAAGCATGTTGGTGGGGCGATATGGGGCTGTGAACGTGACCCTTGTTTCAGCAGCCGGCTACATCGCCTGCATGGCTTTCCCGTTGTTGGCGCCAAGTTTTTGGATGCTCGCGCTCGCGCTCTTTTTTGTCGGCTTGTTTATGGGTGCGATGGACATTGCGATGAATGCCGTAGCTTCGCTGCTAGAGAAAGCGCACGATACTTCCATTATGTCGACCTGTCATGGGTTTTTTAGTCTTGGTGGCATGATTGGCGCAGCGATCGGCAGTGTGTTGATTGCCATGTCGGTTGATGCGGTGGTTCAGATGCTGGCCGGCATGGTTGCTGTTTCAGTGCTGTTGTTTTTTGTGTTGCGCCCTGTGTTGAAAACGGTTGTCGAAGAGTCTGGAGATGCTGAAAGTCATTTTGCATTGCCAGGCAAAGCCTTGATTGGGCTTGCTGTTGTAGCGTTTTGCTCCATGCAAGGAGAAGGCGGTGTAGCAGATTGGAGTGCCGTCTATATGGAGCAAGTGGTGCGTGCTGCTGACTATACATGGGGGCTTGCATTTACCGGCTTTTCCTTGAGCATGACGCTGGTGAGGTTTGCCGGCGATACCGTTGTTGCGCGGGTGGGAGCACGGAAAGTGATCGTCCTTGCCAGTGTCGGTGTTGTCTTAGGGCTGGCCTTGCTGTTGCCAGCCTACACGTGGTTGAGCATTGTTGGCTTCACTGTTGCCGGCATCGGCTACGCCTTGCTAATTCCGATCGTATTCTCTGAGGCAGGCAAACAACCAGGTGTGCACCCGTCCAAAGGCATTGCAGCCGTTGCAACCCTGGGGTATCTCGGCTTTTTGGTTGGCCCTGTGCTTATTGGCGGTATCGCGGAGTGGTATGGGCTTAAGACGGGCTTTGGGTACCTTATCACGTTTACGTTGCTGGCGCTGGTGTTGTACCTCGTGCTGGACCGCAAGAAAATGCCGGCTTAACCCAGGTTATCGTGGTTGCAGATTCACTGTTGCAGTTATCACAGCGGCAGTTGTCACAGTGGTAAACGATCAGCAAAATGTTTGCGTTACAAAAATCTGGTTGTCCAGGCTGGTTGCAATGCCAATGCCGCCATACAAATAGTCTTTGCGCAGAATGTTTGCGCGATGTCCTTCACTGGACATCCAGTTATGCACGGCTTCTTTGGCAAGTTCATCTGCCGATTTCCAGTCATAGGTTCGATTTTCCACGCCATTAATCGTCACAGACTTGTATTGGCTATAGAGGTATGACATGAAAATATTCTCGCCGATGCCTGTGGGGAAAATGCCTTTGTAGCCCTGGGTTTTGCATTCAAATTTGGCGATACGCGCTCTGTCTGTTGGTGAATGGCCATCAGGGTTAATGTGCGCTACATAGTCGCGCAGGGCCATATCGGCGCTGTGGGCTCGGGCGAGCGAGACAAGTTGGGCTTTGGATTTGAGCGGCGCAATTTTACGCTTTTCGCGCTCTGCATTTATCAGGTCTTGCACCTGGCGTTCCAGGGCTTCGAGGTCGAGGTCATCAATAGATGCCGAAGGGGTATGGCCCCATTGGATAGGTACAAGCATGGCGCTGAGCACCAGGCCGGCAAGCAAAAGCTTCATGGTTAGTCATCAAGATTGAGCAACTGCTCGATCAGATCAACCGTGGTCACGCCTTCAGCTTCAGCGTTGAAGTTCGTCACAATGCGGTGCCGAAGCACAGGGATGGCGATGTTGCGTACATCGCTGATCAGCGGTGTTGATCTGCCGTCGAGAGCAGCCAGGGCTTTGGCACCGAGAATCAGGTATTGTGAGGCACGAGGGCCGGCGCCATAGCTCAGAAAGTTAGTCACAAAATCGGGCGTACCCTCCCGATTTGGACGCGTATTAGAGACAAGCCTGACCGCATACTCTATAACATTATCAGCAACAGGAATTTGGCGAACCAATTGCTGATAGGCCCGAAGCTGCTCAGCAGTAACCACGGGTTCAATGGTGTTAGATGAAGCACTCGTGGTGTTGCGGACAACATCTACTTCCTGCTGGAAGCTTGGGTAATCCAACCACAGGTTTAACATAAACCGATCGAGCTGCGCTTCGGGCAGGGGATAGGTCCCTTCCTGCTCAATCGGATTTTGTGTAGCAAGTACAAAAAATGGTTCGTCAAGCGTGAACGTCTGGCCGGCTGCAGTTACGCGGTGCTCCTGCATAGCCTCCAGGAGGGCGGCCTGCGTTTTTGGCGGCGTTCTATTGATTTCATCTGCAAGGACCACATTGGCAAACACAGGGCCTTTTACAAAGCGGAACGCGCGTTTGCCGGTTGTTGTGTCTTCTTCGATGATTTCCGTACCCGTAATGTCGCCCGGCATAAGGTCGGGGGTGAACTGGATACGACTAAAGTTGAGCGCCAGTGCATCCGAGAGGGTTCGGATAAGCAATGTCTTGGCCAACCCGGGTACCCCAACAAGGAGGACGTGACCGTTGGCCAGCAAACTGACAAAGATACGCTCGATAATTGTGTCTTGACCTACAATTACTTTTGCAACTTCTTTGCGCAGGCTGGCAAAGGTATCCTGCAGTTCATCCAGCAGGGAAATGTCTACGTCGATTTGCTCCGTCTCGGCCATGAAGGGGAAGATGTTTAAATTGGGTGCTTTTTCTGACGAATACGCTTAGTTGTTGTTGCGTGCAAGCTGAAAAGCTTTTGCTTTTCCTCTCATCTCGATGAACACTTCTTCCCGAAGTTCATCCAGCCATTTTGCCAATACCAGCTGTTGTTTCTCCTGCAAGGCAAGCAGCTGGATGCGCTCGTAATCGGTTTCGATATCAACAACGTGTTCCGGTACGCGGCGTTGGAGCTGGACGATGTGGTAAGCGCGCTTGCCATCCAGTAGCTCAACTTCGGCCGGCTCGCTAATTTCTCCTTGTTCGATACCGTTGATGGTCTGTCGCCAGGTGAAATTAAGCGCCTGCAAAACCAGGTCGCGCTCACCGGTGCGCAAGTCGAGCACGCGGCCTCCCAGCTTTTTCGAGACCTCTTCTTCTGAGTGCCGGCGAGCCATCAGTTCGAACGGAATCTCGGCGACAAGAATGGAGTCACGTACTTCTGTGAGGTATTCGATGGCGTCGGCCGGATCAGCGGATGATTCATCCACCGAGATCAAAACATGGTTGAAGTCAAGCTCATCTCCCCGTCGGTCGTTCACGCGCAAAATGTGATAGCCATATGGTGATTCAAACACCTGGGAGACTTCTCCAATCTCTGCCCGAGACGCCACAGCTGCAAACTCAGGGACAAGCTCGCGGAGCTTGCTGCCTTTGTAGTGACCACCGGTCTGCTGCGAGCCCGTGTCGTCGGTAAATTGTGTTGCCAGATCTTCCATGGAACCACCACCTACGACGACCGAGTCGCGGATGGTAGTAATCAGTTCAATGGCATAGTCTTTTGCCGCTTGCGAGGGCTCGGGGTAGCGTACAACGTGGGCAAGACGTACGACATCCGGGATGACCGGGAGTGAGTCTTGCGGGAATTGTGAGAACCACTCACGCACCTCGGAAGGGGTGACTTTAATGGTCGAAATTTTGCCACTTTGAAGCTGCTCAGCGAGCAACTGATCTCGCATGTCTTCGCGCAAATCCGATTTTACCTCGAGGGTCGATTTGCCATAGGCTGCTTCAAACTGAGATGTGCCGCCTAATTGGGCTGTAAGTTGCTGGACGCGCTGATCCAGTACCTGCTCCAGTTGCTCATCAGTCACCACCAGGTTGGTGTCTTTCTTCGCATGAATGGTCATAACGCGCTGATCGATCAACTGATCGAGTGCAGTCAGCCATACGTCGCCGGAATACTCAACAGGTTGCGACTGCAAAAGGCGAAGCACAATGGCTTCGACTTCCGACCGCAAAATGATGTATTCATCGACGACAGCTACAATTTCATCTATTACTTCATCGGACCCTGATTTTGCACCATTTGTGGTTTGTGCGCCGGCTTGGTGGATAGCTGCGGGAAAAAGAAGGCCGATAAAAAGGGCCAGGATGGTGGTCCCAGCTTTAAAATGCTTCAGGAAGCTCATCTAGGTAATACCTGTGTCTCGTTCGCATACAGAACGAACGATATATAACGAATATTGCCTGCAACGAGGCAGGCCTTAACAACACAAAAGCCAGCGCGAACGGTTAGTTGTCGAGATACTTGATTTCCAAGTCTTCTCGTGCCAATGCTTCTGTTCTCAGCCGTTGAACCTGACGTGCAAGCATCTGTTTCCTTGCCTCGATCGTGAGGCGCTGCTTTAGCTCAGACTCGATCCAGGACAATTCAGGTACTGCGCCGGCATTGCGACGTTCTGCAACTTGAACAAAGTGAAAATTCTCTCCTTCCTGGATCACGGGTGAAATCTGGTTCACATTCAGGCGAGCGACCATCTCACGTAATTGCGCCGAGGGGAAAAGCACGCTACGCGGATAAAATGTGTTAGAAAGCATCGAAGATGCGTTTTTGTCGAGCGCATAGCGGTCGAGGAGAGACGGCCAAAGCGAATCAGCTTTGCCGGCCACGGTTGCATCGCGAAGCAGTAATCTTGCCTGTTCTGCCTGGGCAGCATCGCGGGTAGTAAGATAGCGTACCCTGATGTAGTCTTCTCTGAGTGCAAGTTGGTCTACATTCTGCGCGTAGTATGCTTCAACCTCTTCCCGAGAAGGGTCCAGCGGTTCTTCCTGGAATAGGCGAGACACAAACGTGCTTACCAGCACAGAACGCTCATTTTCTTCCAGCAGCCGCTGTACTTCGACGTCATTACGAAGTCCGCGTCTTATTGCCTCTTGTGCAATCAACTCGTTTTTGACCCATTCTTCAGCAATCTGCTCCATTGCTTCGCTCGAATCAAGGCCCAGTGGAAAGACCTCGAACATCGGTCCCAGGTCATCTTTGGTAAGCAACTGGTCACCAACGCGCGCAATGTACTCTACATCTTCGTGTTTTTCTTTGCATGCGGTGAGACCGAGTATACAGGCGACCATCAGGCACGCAAAGCATAAACGGGACGTCATGTTCATGGTCAGGGTGTGTAACGCTAGGTTCGAGGGGTAGAAGACAGACAGCAGAGGGTGACACAAAATATAGGCAGATCTAGCCAGAAGATGGAAGCGGTTTAGCGAAATTAAGGCGAAGCCTGTAGGGTGGCTGCGTAAATCGGAGCCGGCCAAACAGGTCTTCGCCTTAATTAATAAGTCCATCCGAAAGCTAACAAGCTATTTTGTCCATACAAGGGACAGCAATAGCTGATGGCTTATTGTCCCGCGCTTGGCATTTGGCGGTCGATCAGGCCTTCGTCTTTCTTCAGTGCTGCTTTGTCTTCAACAAAAGCTCCCTGGAGCGGCGCAGGCGATTTCTTAATGGTATACTTCTTACGCAGCCGATCAAGCAATGCCTCTTCAAGCTCCGCCTGGTATCCATTCAGGACTTCAGAACGCGCTTCTTCGAAGGATTTTTTACGCGCTGGATCGATGCCGTCGTTCACCATCAGCAAGTAACCCGTGCTATGACGCGTTGGGGCAATGTATTCACCTTTTTCGATGGCCAGTGCCCGGTCAAAGACCGATTTGTTTGGCCCTGAGAGGAAGGTTGAGTCTACACGAACCATCATGGTAGAATCCTGCTGAACCATAGCTACGAGTTCTTCCAGGTCTGTCCCTTCATCGAGTTTGGTTGCAAAGCTTTTGAGTACTGAGTCAGCATTTGCGCGAAAGCTAACAATGCGCGTGCGATCGTCGAACCAGAAGCTATCAGCGCGCGGTGCATGGTACTTCATCAAGCCGGCGGTATCCTGTGCAGCAGCAGTCCATACCGAGTCTTCCATAAGTTTAAACAGCAACAGGCCATTTTTAAACTCATCGAGAATCTGCTTGAACGAAGCGTCTCTACCTTCAAGGCGAGCTGCTTCATAGTTCAGTGCTTCATCGTTCAGGAAGCGATCCAGTGCATCATACACGAGGCCAAGTGTATCGGGCTGGAATGGAATGGATGCTGTCTCAGCAAAGGTCACTACGTCACGGAAGGTGAAAGAAGCGTCGCCAATGGAGGCGATTTCCATGTTGAGCTGGTTGGCAGGCGTATTCAGGATATCGGGTACGCCAAAATGCCGGCCATCCAGAATATCCAGTGTCAGTGTCGTATCGACAGTCACGCCATATTTTTCGCGAATCTGGCCAGCCATCGCATTTTCAGCTTTTTTCAAGCGAGGCAGACGAGACGCGTGGTTTTTCAGCTCATCATATGCTTCTTCAAACGTTTCGGGCTCAGCTCGTTTGTCGAGTTTGATGATATGGTAGCCATAGTCAGTTTTGATGATGTCCGAGTAGTCGCCCGGATTCTCCAGGGCAAACAGGGCTTCTTTGAAAGCATCGGGCATGCCTGGCTGGGTGAAGCGGAGCCGGCCAATCTGGCCGCCGCGGCTGCCTGAGTCGAGGTCTTCCGATTCCTCTTTAGCCAGCGCAGCAAAATCTTCCCCTGCATCGAGGCGCTCCTTAATCAGCGCAATGCGGCCTTCAGAGTCGAGCGAGTCGAGCGAAGAGGGTTTGAAGTAGCGAACCGCAATGTGTGATGCCCAAACATCGGGTACTTTCGGCTGGCGGTCATGAATTTTCATGATATGGAAGCCGAAGTCAGAGCGGAAGATTTCAGAAACGGAGTCGACAGGGGTCGAATACGCGCGGTCTTCAAAGGCTTTCACCATCTGTCCACCAACAAAGTAGCCGAGTCGCCCGGAGCCGCCGGCACCAGGCCGTTTGGCTGAGGGGTCTTCGGAGTAGCGGAATGCCAGGTCGTTAAAATCGACACCTGCTTTGATCGAATCCTGCAGGGACGTGATTTTTGCCCGTGCTGTTTCTACCTCTTCAGGGCCGGCAGCCTGGCCAACGCGGACCAAAATATGGCTCGCATCTACCATGTTCTGCTTGCGCACGTAGAGGTCGCGCAGAATAGGGTCGAGAATCTCTTTTTCCAGCAGGTAAGGCCGGGCGAGTTGGTTGCGGTAGGTGTCGATCTCGGAAAGGAGGGTAGAATCTTTATCGAGACCAATTTCTTTAGCGTACATCACTTTCAACCGAAAATCGACATACCGGTCGAGAAATTCGGTGTACATCGGCAGTGAGTCTGCAGCAGCGATGTCGCGGCCGCCAACGGATCTGGCGTATTCCTCTTCAAATTCGTCGAGGCCGAGGGATTCGCTGCCGAAAGAGGCAACCTGGAGGGCGCTGGACATATCCGGCATGTTATCTGTGCCGGCGTCGCCAACATTGGAACTGCTACAGCCGGCAATAAATAAGGCTGCCAGCAACATCGATGGAACTAGCGTACGCAATTTTTTGAAGCTTTGAATGTTTATCATTTTATTAAATCATGCTACGATGTTGAACAAGCAAAACTGCTAAAGAGCAACTTTCGGAAATCGTAGGGGTCCTACTCAACAGCAGTTGCAGCTATTTTTGGAGCTTCTCATGTCTGGAAACACACTTAACAATGGCGATAGAGCGCTGATCGAAGCGTTTCAGACCGGAGATGAATTTGCTTTTGTTTCCCTATACAATCGTTACAAGGATGCAGTCTACGCGTTTTGTGTAAAAATGCTCCTGAATAAGGAGTTAGCACAAGACGTTTTGCAAGACACATTCTTGCGCGTATACGAGAATAGGGAACGGCTTTTGAAAACAGATTCATTTAAGGCCTGGTTGTTCACGATCGCGCGTAATCAATGCTTGAATCAGCTCAGGCGAAACAATTGGCAGATCCCCCTTGATCCGGAGATGTCATTGCCGCCGCATATGCACGGAGCAAAAAACACGCCGGTGCATGAGCTTGAGAAGAGCGAAAAGATTGAACTGGTTAATAGGTTCCTTATGGAGCTGAAAGCTGACTATCGCGAAGTCATTATTTTGCGCGAGTACCAGAACATGACGTACGAAGAGATAGCTGCTGTGACGAGAAGCACCCTGAGCGCTGTAAAGTCGCGCCTGTTCAAGGCACGGAAGAAGCTGGGGGTGTATTTGGAAGAAGTACTTGGAAGTGAAACGGAGAAATTAACTGCCGATTAGATCGGAAGGCACACGTTCTGTAGTCATTGCCCAAGAACATATCGGAGTAGATTATAAATGAGTAGTCCTTTAAATAGATCGTTAGCCCACAATGAGGACGTCTGCAAAGACCCCGCTATTGAGGCGCTACATGCTTTCCTGGACGGTGAGTTGCCAGTGACAGATCAACCTGATCTGTTTGCGCATCTGGCCGTATGCGGCGAATGCCGGCGGGAAATGGAAGGGGTTATGAAGTTTCGACGGATGAGTCGGATGGAAAACCTGACGGTTCCACCTTCGCTAGATGCGGCCATGTTCAAACGGCTGCAGAAGCATAAGGCGATGATGAAACGCATCGACCGGGCGGGCGACCGCCGGCCATTGTGGAACGCAAAAACAGCCATTTCCCTGCGCACAACCGTGGTTACTGCCATGTTTTTATTTATGGCGGGCCTGTTTATCCCGGCTGATACGTTCGAAACCCACGCCAATCCAGCGCCTGTGTATCAGGTGCAGGGCCAGGTAACGGGTACCGACGAACTGATCGAGTTTGCGGATATGGATGTGCTTCCGGGCACCAACTATGTTTATGTCTTTTATCCCGGCATTGACGTAGAAGCCCTCTCAGCCGACGTTCGCCCACCCACTATACCCTAGTGGTTGTCGTTAAAGTAGTTGCAAAGAATACAGGCGCTTTTCTCCGGAAGGGCGCCTGTTTTTTTATTGTCGATTTTCGAATGCCGATTTTCGATTGGGTGGGGGCTAGCACCATTTTTCACCCATGTCACCCTGAGCCATGCGAAGGGTCTCTATCAGGCTGGCACCGCACTTAACTAATATCATCCTGAGCGAAGCTGAATGAGCTCGGAAGGCACATGCCTATGGCTAGCAGCTATACATGATCAAACCGCATACGCCAGCCTGAAACCCCAGAATAGCCTCAATTCAGCAATAGTCGAAATCCCGAAACCACGAAATCCCGAGAGCACAAAATCAGCAGAACACGAAAAAATCAACAAACCGTGAACAGCATGCCGGGAATGGAGTACAGTGGTGGGTTAAATAAACTGTAAGCCTGTTTTAATGCCCATGAATCAAGGAGATGTACGCGTGCGGTTTGCACCCAGTCCAACGGGATTGTTGCATATCGGCGGACTGCGAACGGCCCTTTATAATTACTTGTTTGCCCGAAAATTGGGCGGTACGTTTGTGCTGAGAATCGAAGATACGGATCGGCAGCGGTACGTCGCAGAAGCGGAGCAAGATATGCTCGATAGCCTCGCCTGGGCAGGGCTTAGCTATGATGAAGGGCCCAATGTAGCAGGTGATTACGGCCCGTATTATCAATCGCACAGGAAAGAGCTGTACCACCACTATGTAGACCTGTTGCTTGCAGAAGGGCAGGCATACTACGCGTTTGATACGAAAGAAGAACTCGACGAGATGCGCAGCCGGCTTGCATCGCCGGATAACCCATCACCTAAATATGACGCAGTTGCGCGGCAATCCATGCGCAACTCGTTCACGATGGACGATGCAGCGGTACAGGCAGCCATCGCAGAGGGGACACCGTACGTTGTGCGCCTGCGCGTACCCGAAGCCGAGCAGATTCAGTTTGATGATCTCGTTCGGGGTACGGTGAGTTTTGCCTCTGAGCAGGTTGATGACCAGATTCTGCTCAAATCCGATGGGATGCCCACCTATCACCTCGCAAATGTAGTTGATGATCACTTGATGGGCATCACGCACATCATCCGTGGAGAAGAGTGGCTGCCTTCTACACCGAAACACATGCTGCTGTATAAAGCTTTTGGCTGGGAGCCTCCCCAAACAGCCCATCTTCCGCTGATTCTGAGTCCTACGGGTGGAAAACTGTCCAAGCGTAATGCGGAGAAAATGGGGATTCCTGTGAATGTACGGCAGTACAAGGAAGCCGGCTACGAGCCTGAAGCTGTGGTTAATTTCCTCGCCATGCTTGGTTGGAATCCTGGAACGGAAGAAGAGCTGTTTACGGTCGATGCACTCGTTGATGCGTTTTCTGCTGAACGTATTGGCAGCAGTGGCGTGCAGTTTAATCTGGATAAACTGAAGTGGTACAACGAACAATACCTGCGCGGATTCTCACTCGATGAGTTGCAGGCTCGCGTGCGGCCATCGCTAGCAACTGCCGGCATCGACGTCGATGACGATACCCTGGCCGCTATTCTTGGCTTGATGCAGGAACGCATGTCCTTTGCGCACGATCTCGTAACCGAAGTCCGCTATTTCTTCGAAGATCCAACCTCCTACAACGAGAAAGCCGTAAAAAAACGCTGGAAAGAAGACACGCCGGCGCTACTGCAGGCTTACATGGACAAGGTCGAGGGGAGCGATACGTTCACAGCTGAGTCACTCGAAGCTGACTTAAAAGCCACCGCTGAAGCCCACGAAGCCGGCCTCGGCAAGCTCATGGCACCGTTGCGCATTGCACTGTCAGGCGTCGCCGGTGGTCCAAGCCTGTATGACATGATGGTGATTCTGGGGAAAGAAACGTGTATGCGCCGGCTTAAGGCGGCGATTGCGACGCTATAGCACGCAATTTGTTGATTGCTGAGTGTGGATTGTTGATTTCGGATTGCTGATCTGCGCCAGTCCCGTCATCCTGAGCCACGCGAAGGATCTCTTCGGGGCTTGCAGCCTCTTGAATATCGAGCAAAGAACACCGAATTTCGAAGGGAATACGGTCACTCGTCACTCGTCACTCGTCACTCACAGCCGGCTTCAGCTGGAAAGCAGCCAATCAAGTCTACCACGTATTGAAGTACCAGGCTTGCATCAAAGGTGGAGGCTTCGCCGTTACCGGAGACGTCAGCATTGGCGAGTGCTTCCTGGTCAAGGCTGATCAGGCCTACGGCATGCTGCAAGATGATCGAGGCGTCGAGGGCTGAGACCTGTCCATCCAGCGACGTGTCGCCGAGGAGTGGGGAAGAAGCGTCGCCATCAGTATTGAATACCCTGAACTCGATGATGCTAATCCAGGGGCCCGTGTACCCAGATGCGCCAGTAACGTTTAGTCGGACATAGCGTGCTGGTGTTTTGCTAAATGCATCGGATAGCAGTGATCCACCCTGTGTATTGCTTGACCGGTCGACCACGGTCTGGAAACTCACGTTATCCGATGAAACCGCAACGGTATACTGATAGGCGCGGTCCTGATAAGGAAGCACTTCGGCCAGGTTGACGTCGCGAATAGATCCAAGGTCGACAGTAATAGCCTGTGAAAACCCGGAAGCCGACCAGCGGTCATCCGGATCTGCGCTCCCATCTACTGCGCCGCTGCCGCGGTTGCCTTCCTGTTCTGCGGTTACGGAGACTTGTTTGTTGAGTGCCAGATTTGCGCCCTTTACGGGGTCGATATCATTCACCGTAATCTGCACCGGTGTGGAGACACCTGTTTCGCCTTCTGAATTAGTTGCTTCAGCAGTGAGTGTGTAAGTGCCCGGCGCTACGCCCGTCCAGTTAAATACAAAAGGCGGATTGGTTGTGCTCCCAATCAGGTCGCCGTTGGCAAAAACATTGATTGCCGTCACTTCGCCTTCGATAGAGAAGGCAGAGGCTTCTACGGCAATGGTAGCCGGCGATTCAAAGACGGCATCACGTGACGGTTTGTCAATTTGCGTCAGGAGGCCGCCGTCGCCGCCGGGGACAAAATCAGCGGCATTGGTACCAATGCGGATATTGTCGTAATACACATAGCCGTCGTTGTCCGGCTCCCAGTCGGGTGTGTTGCCGCCGTGGAAAGTTGAAAAGAAGAAGTGGTCGACAGGTGCCTGGTTGTTGTTGCGGTACCGGATATCGGTACGAAGCAAGACCAGCTCTCCATCAAACCAAACCTGTAATTCACCGTCGTTGTTGTTGCCGGTGTTTACTTTTACGCGCTGCGTGAGGCGGTGCCATGTACCGCGTTGCACGCTCCGGTTGAGTTCAAAATCTTCACCGTACGAGGTAGGCTGATCCATGTGGTAGAGATAAACCACCATGTTGCCGTTTTCTCGCCACATATAGCGCGCACTCCAGCCGTCACCATTGGGTTTGTTGCCGCCAGAATTGCTTTCGCCGCCACTCAGACCAGGTAGTTTGCCGCCCATCTGGAAGTCGAAGTTGTCGCCAAACTTGATGTAATACTCGAGATAGTACTCTTCTTGCGCCGGCAGGAAGGCAAAGAACTGCCCGCCGCTGTTTGCTGCGCCCGTTTCGCCGGCGAGGTATTCGACACGGAGTGAATTACCGTCTAGCGCCTCACTGCCATTAACGATGTTGAATCGGTTTCCTAGATTATTCAGCAATTGAACGCTAGAGAAATCGGATTCCATCAACGATTCGGTGTAATTACCAAGCGGATGGTTGTTCAGCGTAGCTGAGAATTCCTGTGCGTGTAATACAGATGCGGTCAAATGCATCAAACTGAGTCCCACAACGGTGAGCAATAATGCGATGCGTCTGGGGGCTGGCTTCATACGGACAGCCAAAAGGCCGGGTTTGTTTGTGGTAATAGCGATGTGTAAGCGAAGAAACAGGATTTGCTAAGACCGTGCCAGAGCATGTTTTTTAGCTAAACATTGGCAAATGATGCGAATTAAGACTTCAATAGGGCTCGAGAAACGTGTTGTCGTATTTTCGTGTTGTCGGATTTTCGTTTTTTTAGCCAGTTGACAATCAAGGTAGGTGAATTACTACGCCACGTTTGAGAAAACAGGATACCCTGACCGCGTATATCGAAATCCCGGAAATCCGAAAGCACGAAAAACAATATTATACTGCGAGCTGAACCTCTAATTCGAATTAAATGGTGACATCGCCCTCGCTTTGCTGGATCGGTTGTGCGATCTTTTCTCAAAATGCACACGCTGCTAGGGATAGTTTTGGGGTTTTGCGCGTTGAGGCGAGTTGTACGTTTGCCAACGCAACGAAGGAGGCCAAAAACCTTCAACCTGTAACTTTTAACCTTCAACCGTAAACAAATCAATCTTTTAGGATTCTTTGGTTTACACTTACGACGTGTCGGTTTTTCAATAGCTATAAAATACATGGACAACATTCTTCAGAACCTGGGCATAGACAAAGACAGCAACGGTGTAAGCACTGGTCAAACTAGCTGGAAAGGCGGTGGACGGGCGGTAGCAGTGCATTCCCCGGTAGACGGTAAAACCATCGGTACCGTCAATCTTGCAAGCGCTGATGACTACGCGCGCGTTAAAAAAGCAGCCCACGAGGCTTTCAGCGTCTGGCGGCAAATGCCGGCGCCACAACGCGGTGAGATTGTACGCCAGTATGGCGACAAACTTCGCCAGCACAAGCAGCATCTTGGAGAGTTGGTTAGCTACGAGATGGGCAAAAGTTTGCAGGAGGGGCTCGGCGAAGTCCAGGAGATGATCGACATCTGCGATTTTGCAGTGGGCCTCTCGCGTCAGCTCTATGGCCTCCAAATGCATTCTGAGCGCCCAAACCACCGCATGTTCGAGCAGTGGCATCCGCTGGGTATTGTAGGCATTATTTCGGCCTTCAATTTCCCGGTAGCCGTTTGGTCGTGGAATACTGCCCTGGCCTGGGTTTGCGGCAATGTATGTTTGTGGAAGCCATCTGAAAAAACACCTTTCTCTGCCATTGCCTGCCAGAAGATCTTCGCGGAAGTTTTGAAAGACAACAACCTTCCTGAAGGTATTTCCTGTCTGGTTGTTGGCGACCGTGAAGTGGGTGAGTTGATGTCCAACGATCCGGAGATTCCGCTTGTCTCTGCTACGGGCTCTACGCGCATGGGTAAGTCTGTATCTGAAGCCGTCTCGAAGCGCCTCGGTAAGATGATTCTCGAACTGGGCGGCAACAACGCCATCATTGTGACCGAGAATGCAGATCTCAAGCAGGCGATTCAGGCGATAGTTTTTGGTGCTGTCGGTACTGCCGGCCAGCGCTGCACAACCACGCGCCGGCTTATCATCCACGAAAGCAGGTACGAAGAGCTGAAAAACGGCCTCGTCAATGCGTACGAGCAGATTCGCATCGGTGACCCGCTGGATCAAAACAACCACATGGGACCGCTGATCGACACCGATGCTGTGGATGCGTACAACGCGTCAATTAAAGCAGCGCGCGAGCAGGGGGGTAACGTGTTGAATGGCGACGCCGTGCTAGATGGTGAAGGGTTTGAGTCGGGTTGCTATGTGAAGCCAACGATCGTAGAAGCTTCGCCAGATATGGCGATTGTCAAACACGAGACCTTCGCGCCAATTCTCTACCTGATGAAGTACAATACCATTGAAGAAGCGATTGCAATTCAAAATAATGTGCCGCAGGGGCTTTCTTCGTCGATCTTCACCTTGAACATGAGAGAAGCTGAAGCATTCCTTTCAGTTGCCGGCTCCGATTGTGGCATCGCCAATGTGAACATCGGGACCTCTGGTGCTGAAATTGGGGGCGCGTTTGGTGGTGAGAAAGAAACAGGCGGTGGCCGAGAAAGCGGATCAGACGCCTGGAAAGCGTACATGCGCCGGCAGACCTGTACCGTGAACTACGGCGCAGATCTTCCGCTCGCACAGGGCATTTCGTTTGATTTGTAAGATGCTTTGAGAGCTTTAAGAAAGCCTGCTGGCTCCGTTGCCGGCAGGCTTTTTTTGTTTTTTATCATTTAGATGTATATCTAAATTGAACTTGCGCACGTAGAGGAATCAGTTGCAAGTAGAGAGGCTTCGATGAGAGCCTCTTGCTATAAAGCATTTGACTTTTATTTGATAGGAGCATACCAACATGATGATTGTAACCACTCCCTCAATTCATGGGAAGAAAATCACCCTGACACACGGCCTGGTTCGGGGTAATACCATCCGAGCGCGACATCTTGGCAATGACATCGGGGCGGTGTTTAAGAACATGGTCGGTGGAGAAATTCGAACGTATGCCAAGCTGCTTGAAGAAAGCCGCGAAGAAGCATTGCAGCGCATGATGAACGACGCAGAAAGGCTAGGCGCCAATGCTATTGTATCGGTGCGGATTGCAACCTCTGTGGTTATGGGCGGCGCGGCAGAGATGCTAGCTTACGGTACTGCTGTAACTATTGAAGATGAATAAAAATTCAGGTTGTTCATCCGTTTTGTGATGCTTGATTGTCAAAAGCTAAAAGGGGCGAATAATTCGGCCCCCTGCTTTTTAACATAATCCTACAAGTATCATGAACATTTTTGAAACCGCTGCTTACCGCGTTGTATTTGATGAGCGCCATAACGCTTTGCATTTTGTATGGCAGGAGAACCATCCCGAACTGTCATACGAAGACTTTATTGAAGCCTGCTGCAATTTCATCGGCTATGGGTTCGAATACCAGGTTTCGAATATTTATATCAATACGCGGCACTTTAACTACATGCCACCAGCCGAATTTCAAACTTGGCAGAACACGGTGCATTACGATCGCTATAGAAAAATTGGCATCCAAAAAGTTGCCTATGTAATGAATGCCGAGCATGTTGAATACATGAACAATGCGCCGGCTCCCGATCACGGCTTTGCGATTAAATATTTTGACGATGCCACCGTTGCCCTAAACTGGTTTTTGCAGTAGTTGCCCCTCGAAGTGCATCAGCCACTCCAGGCGTTGTCCCGGAGTGGCTTTTTTTGAAAAAAAGAAATGGACAATAATAAACCGGATAGCCTGCTCATTGCAGCAAAAGCAGGAGATATTCACGCCTTTCAAACGTTATTCAGCGCGTTTCAGGATGCCTTGAAGTCGTATTTGTTCAGGCTTATGGCCAGTCGAGCAGATGCAGAAGACATCGCCCATGACACCTTTATTCGCGCTTATGATAACGTTTCTGGTTTTGCTGGGAATGCTTCGCTAAAAACCTGGGTTTTTCAGATAGCCACTAACCTTGCTCTTAATGCGTTGAAAAAGCGAAAACGATGGGTTGAAGACGTTAAAGAACGATCCAAGACTTTGGTTAGGGAGCAACCTGCCTTGCAGCAGTCGATCGAGCAGGTGAGACGAACCTCTGCCTTTGGCCGATTCGACATGAAAGAGCATATTGACATGTGCTTCACCTGTATGGCTAAAACACTATCCATCGAAAACCAGGTTGTACTCATATTAAAGGAGGTTTATGCTTTTTCAATAGCCGAAATCTGTATGATTTTAGGTAAGTCGGAAGGGGCTGTTAAGTACAGTCTGCAAAAAGCGCGCAAAACCATGATCGACATTTTTGAACGGCGTTGTGCACTCATCAATAAAGCCGGCGTCTGTCACCAATGCTCGGAATTGAATGGATGGTTTAATCCCAAACAGTCCGTTCAGGAAGCGCGAATGAAAATTAAAATGTGCCGGGAGGCAGATAAGAAAAGCCAGGAGGCACTCTTTCGGATGCGAACAGAATTAATAAAAGGCATCGATCCTTTGCGCTCTGATGGACACGCATTGCAAGAAGTCCTGCTCAACTGCAACATCGAAGTCATGAAAAGCCTATAAGGTATGCGACCATGTAGTCATTCTAAGCGCTTCAGAGTGAGTTTATGTCGAGTTGTTGTGTACAGGCGGCAGACAAATTTTTTGATGACAAATACGCCCTCCGTGATTTGAAGCGGTACAGAAAAAAGGGGCCGTTCGGTACGAGTAAATTACTGGTAGAGGCGCTGAAACAGTACGCGTTAGAGGAACAGGCCTTGCTCGATGTAGGGGGCGGCATTGGCATGATAACGCATGAGGTTCTTGCTGCAGGTGGTAGAAATGCTACCGTGATTGATATGTCTACGGCTTCCCTCAAGCTTGCCGCAGAAGAAGCTGTTCGACGTGGGACACCAGATGCCATCTCGTTTTTACATGGCGATGTGGTTCAGCAAGCAGATGATCTCCCTGTCGCCGACATTGTGGCGCTTGATCGCGTGGTTTGCTGCTACCCCGAGCCAGTCAAATTGTTGAATGCCGTATTGGGTAAATGTACCAACCTGTTTGCCATTAGCTATCCCAGATCCCATGCCTATACGCGCTTCTCTTTCTGGTTTGGGAATAAAATATGGCGCCTGACAGGCCACCGGTTTCAAACGTATGTACACGATGAAGCACTGCTGGAAAATCAAATCCGACACAATGGATTTGAACTGATCACGAGCGCACAAACACCACTCTGGCAGACCGCGTTGTATCAGCGCGTGAAAATGGCTTAATGGTAGCGGTATTGCGAGCAGAGGCGTTATGCAGGTTGCTACTACGGCTACCTCGATTACAGGCTGATGTGCGTAATTCGATATTGACTTTTGGATAGATACCCTGGAGAGATACATGGACAAGTTTCATTTAGCACAGCTCAATATTGCCTGGATGCGAGAGCCGCTTGAATCTGCTACGATGAAAGGCTTTGTCGATAACCTGGATCGGATTAATATCGCTAGCGGAGCAGGCGTCCGGTTTTGTGTGGCGTTTGCAATCTGATGATGGCGACGCGACGGAATATCGACCGTTTGGTGATGCGCATCTGGTGAATTTGTCTGTTTGGCAAGACATTGCGTCGTTGAGGAATTTTGTATACAACGGCGCGCATCTAGAGATTATGCGTCAGCGGAAGGCGTGGTTTTTCCCGATGCAGGAGGCGTACAATGTGCTCTGGTGGATTGAAGCCGGCCACCAGCCTTCGCTTGACGAGGCCAAAGAAAAACTCGAACGGTTACAGTCCCAGGGCCCAACACCGGATGCTTTTACCTTCAAAAAGTCTTTTCCTCCACGTTCTTGAAGTGACATGGGGGCATCCTTGCTTTGGTAAGGCGAATACAGGTCAATAGATTTGGGAAGACAGGAGAACAAAATTCGTGCTGTTGTCTTATATTTAATACGTTACTTCTTAACACACTTCTACAACGCACCACTTAGCAGCAACCGAACACGGCTACTACACCCCTTTTTTCTAACCAAAAAAACGTAGTGTCATGTTCAAAAAAAATCACCTTTCGCTGCTCCTGTCCATCGTTTTGCTGCTGTTGATATCAACAGGATGTTCATTCTTTGATAGTGATGATGGCAAAAACTACTCGGTTACCAACTACGGTGGTCTGGAATTAACTGCAGACAATGTTGTAGAGCAGTGGCGCGCCCGGCGCTTTGGAGAAATGGTGCAGTTTCAGTACAATCCGCCTTATTCTTCGAATACACCCGAAAAGCTTATCTTTCAGTTTAGTTTGGAAGAGCCGGCTGAGGGGAGCTATCCGCCTAAACTTGTGGATGTCTTTTATGGTACCCAGGATACCGTAACCAATCGGTACGTGAAGTACCCTGTTAGTGGAGGACGCGTTGCAATCCAGTCGGCTAACTTTGAAGGGGAAATGAGTGGTATTGTTGAGATTTTTATAGCAAAAGGCGGAGAATCCCGCCATGCGAGGTTCTGGATAGATTTGAGCGACGTCGAATAATTTTTATGTAGCTTTTGTTATCTCATGATCAGGTGTTGCCTATGTTTAAACGGATACTGAAACCAGTCGGACGTGTTGTCCTGGTGGTTTTAGGTGTGCCACTCATGTACGTTGTACTGGCTTTTCTTTTTGGCCTCTTGCCGGCAAATAGAAATAGCGTCCAGCCTGCTGAAGGTATTCAAATTTACATCATTTCCAATGGCGTTCACACAGACATTGCGCTCCCCATTCAAACGCCCGGTGTCAATTGGGCACCCCTGTTTCCAGCCGTCCATTTTAAAGACATTCAGCCGGCACAGATGACGCATATTGCATTTGGTTGGGGCGATCAGGGGTTTTATCTAGAAACACCAACCTGGGACGATCTTAAAGCCTCAACCGCCATGCGTGCGCTTTTTCTGAAGAGCCCAACGGCCATGCACGTCACCTATTATCGCAACCCACGCACTAGTGAATGGGTACGGCCTTTGATGATTTCGCCAGAGCAATACACACAATTGATTGGATTTATCAAGGACTCGTTTGCTCAAGATGCTGCAGGTAATCCGGTACTCATTCCGGGAAAAGGATACCGGAATAACGATACCTTCTATGCTGCCAATGGCTCTTACAGTCTTTTTAATACATGTAACGACTGGACGGGCAGAGCCCTCCGAAAAGCCGGCATCAAAACGGGGATCTGGACGCCCTTTTCGCAAAGTATCATGCATCACCTCAAAAATGAGGAGGGGCAAAAAGAGCGGACAAAACCGGTCGTGGTTAACAAGCTCCTTTAGGTGCGTTTGGAGATTGTACCTGTCTCATACATTCGATACATTTAAGTAACACGAACAAACAGGTCTAACCAAGCCGCAATTCTGCTACAGCAACCCGTTTCATCTTATCATTTATAGGTGCTGATATGCTTAGACCCCGTATACACCGAATAGTCGGGTGTTCAACCCTTTCTGTATTTTTCCTTTTGCCCATCTCCCTTCTTGCGCAAGAGCGCACATTTGATGTCAGCTTTATCGCTATGGAGGAAGAGGCTGGAGTGCGACATCGCGTGGCGATGGAAATGCTTGAGAATGCTTTGGAAGCCAAAGGTCACGTTTATGCTGGAGACAGCCAGACCGTCTATTTTATTGGCGTTTCTGAATCTGATGAAGCCGGTAATGTCGCCCTTGCCGTTACCAAAATGCACCGCCTTGATGATCGGGCGGTTGAATTGGGCAAAAAAGACCAGGTATTCTTTAAAACCATTGCCGAGCAAGATCCGGCAACCCATCCAGAAGAAGGGACGTGGGTTCGCGAATACGTTAGCGAGTCGTATATGCGACAGTTTGCGATGGTAAATGGCAGCTATGTAGAAGTGGTAAAGGAGGACGAGCTATCGGCCGGCATTGCTGCTATTGTTGAAAAGTTAGTTGCATTGCCTTAGTGCATGCCATGTGTAAAAAACGGTCCAACCAAAACGCTGGTTGGACCGTTTTTTACATGATTTAGGGATAAAATTGGTTAGTTGCACGAGGCTGGTCGGTGCTCAACGGCTATTGTTTCTGTTGCGCTGTAAATGGTTGCTTCAACTTCGCAAGGGCTGTGCTCAACAGCATCTAGCTCAATTTTCCACTTGGAATCAAAGCCGGTAGATGTCTCCGCAAGCACACGCCCGGTTTCGTCTCGCAGAATCAGTTTTTCCAATCGAGGTCCTTCGCCTTCGATTTTCAGCGTTTTCTTTTTGTCGTCGTACTTTGCTTTTTTGAGCTTGAAATCCTTGTCGTCTTTCTTGTCTCGGACAAAATCGCCAATGTACACCGTGCGGTTCGTTGTAGTAACTGGCACACCTTTGATGCCTGCTCGGGCATGGGACAAAATCGCTGTTTTAACTTCAGCCGGCGTAGCTTGAGGGTGTTCACCCAGGTAGAAAGCAGCAGCTGCGGTAACGTGTGGAGCAGCGAACGACGTGCCACTGTTGAGGACATGCTCACGAGCGTCCACATCCTGTTTTACATGTGATAGCGCCAGGATATTTTCGCCGGGAGCGAGAATATCGACAACCGATCCGTAATTCGAGAAGCTGGAGAACGTATCCGTTTCGTTGTAGGCACCCACAGTGATGACGCCTTCTACGTGTGCCGGCGAATAGGTGCTGGCATCGCGGCCATCGTTGCCGGCAGAGACCACATACACAACCCCGGCTTCAATAGAGCGCGCAACGGCTTCATCCAGACTATTGTACGCTGTTGTGCCGATGTCCATTCCGAAGCTCATGTTAACGATGACTGCCTCATCGGGCTTCGCCAACTTTTGCTCGGTCACGTAGTCGACAGCAGCAGTAACCGTGGTGATATCTGTGCGTCCCTGCGCGGTAAGTACTTTGAGGGAGTGAATTTTGACGTTGGGCGCAGCGCCAAGCATGCCTTTTTTGTCGTTTTTAGCACCAAGCGTGGAGGCAATGTGCGTGCCGTGGCCGCTTTCATCGTCCGGATTGCCTTTTTCGCTGGGGTCGTAGGCCGGCGCGTCATACTCTACTGCATCGTCCCAAAACTCTTCGTCGCGGTTCTCGAAGAGCATCGTGAAGTCTTTGTGCTCCACCACATTGATGTCTTCTTTGGATACACCTGAGTCCATGATGTACACGTGAACCTTTTTTTCGTTTTTCGGCTTATCGAGCCCACCACCGATGCGTGCAATGCCCCAGGGAATGAGCTGCTCTGCGTCATGCCCTTTCTTTTTAGGGACAACCCAGAGCTGACCAAAATCTACGTCCGGCTCAGCCCATGCAAAATCTGGATTCTCGTTGAGCTCGCGGAGAAAGTCTTCCAGGATCTCATCATTGATTTTGATCGAGATGCCATCAAATGCTTTGCTCAATTGCACCTTGAGCGTGACGTCATCTTCGTATTTGGCGAGGATGCGGCGGGTGACATCATACCGATTCATGACGCGCTTGGTGATGCCATCAGCCTCATAGCCGTTGAAGGCAAGCATGAGGTGGATCTGGTCGTCTTCACCTTTGCCGGCGGTACCGTTTCTATCAGATCGGCGCGCCTGATCGAGCAATTCGGGATGCCTGAGTTTTGGGTGCTCGCCTGATACGGGAGCCTGGGTCCGTGTTATTCTTGATGTTTGGGTAGTGTCTTCTTCAGTCGTGTTAAAGGTGTCGCAGCCCTGGAAAAGAACGGGCGAGATAAATAGGGTAATAACAAGCAGGGAGCGAACCCAAGGGTTGCCGGGGGAAGCTTTTTGCATGTAGGCTAGTCGTGGTTGCGTGTATTACGCGTGGTATGGGAGGGAGAGGGCTAGTGGGACTGAAAGCCCACTCAATGACCATGCCAGTGCAATTTTGTATTGTTTTGGCTGCTCTACCTGGGGCTATGGCTACCAAATGAAAAGGTGAGGTGTAGGAATTACCGTGCTTTTGGATTCTCGTTTTTTTGTGTTTTCGAATGGTAATTGAGGTCAATTCTTATCAAGATCAGACCCGAAAACACGGAATCCCGAAAACACGAAAAAAAGGTCAACCTATCTGCTTGAGTACCTGCGCTGCGGCTTCCATAGGTGTTTTTGCACCAGATGTGACCGCGTTTTCCATTTTTGTAATGAGGTCCTCGTGACCGGTGAGCCTGTTTAGTAGACCTTCTTTGATGTGCTGGTGCATCCAGGCAACGGCTTGTTTGGTGCGGTTTGATTCAAGCGCGCCCGAATCACGCATGGTTGATTCAAATTCAGTGAGCACGTCTGTAACTGCATCGAATCCGGCACCTTCTGTAGAAGAAGCCGGCAAAACAGAGGTTGACCAATCCTCACGTGGCTCTGGTAAGACGTGGGTAGTCTGTTGGATTAATTTGACCAGCTTTTTTGCCGGCAACGTGTTTTCACCGTCGGCCTTGTTTACAACAATCAGATCGGCCATTTCCATAATACCCCGCTTGATGCCCTGGAGGTCGTCGCCGGCGCCTGTGATGAGCAGGAGTAGCAGCATATCAACCATCTGGTGTACGCTGAACTCTGATTGCCCAACACCAACGGTTTCGACAAAAATGACATCGAAGCCGGCTGCTTCGCAAAGCACCATGGCTTCCCGGGTTCGCCGGGCAATGCCGCCGAGCGTGCCCTGATTGGGGGAAGGACGCACAAACGCATTGGCAGCACGCGAGAGCCGGGACATCCGCGTTTTGTCACCGAGAATGCTACCTCCTGTGCGCTGACTGCTCGGGTCAATGGCCAGCACGGCCACGCGTTTGCCGGCCTCCAGTAAATGACTTCCCAGGCTGTCGATGAATGTACTTTTCCCTGCACCCGGCGCGCCCGTGATGCCTACGCGAAACGCATGCCCCGTGTGCGAGAGACATGCTCTGGTAACTTCATTTGCAAGGGCCTGATGATCGGGGTGTACACTTTCCACGAGCGTGATAGCCTGACTCAACAAGCGCCTGTCGCCGGCCAGGATACCGTCTGTATACGTGTTAGCGTCATGGAGCGGCGGCATGGACTATCCCTCCGCGAGCAGTTGCTCCAGTAAGTTGATGGCTGCTTCGCTGACAACCGTACCGGGACCAAACACGGCTGCTACGCCGGCCTGTTCGAGTGTTTCATAGTCTTTGGGTGGGATAACACCGCCTGCGACAACCATGATGTGGCTGCTTTCCATGGTTGAAAGGTGGGCAATAACTTCAGGTACAAGCGTTTTGTGTCCACCGGCCAGGCTGGAAACGCCAAGGATGTGTACATCGTTTTCCACAGCCTGGCGCGCAGCTTCCACTGGCATTTGAAAGAGGGGGCCGATATCGACATCAAATCCAACGTCGGCAAAGGCGGTCGCGATTACCCGTGCGCCCCGGTCGTGACCGTCCTGGCCCAGTTTTGCAATCATGATGCGAGGGCGCCGGCCGGTTGCCGTTGCAAACTGATCAGCCAGTTCGCGCGCCTTTTGGGTAGCCTGATCTGTTTTCATTGCTTTGGCAAAAACACCACTGATGGATTGCGAAGACGCCTCAAATCGTCCAAAAACCGATTCCATGGCTGCAGAGATCTCCCCGAGCGTAGCGCGTGCACGCGCTGCATCAACAGCCAGCGCCAGAACGTTGCCCGTGCCCGATCTGCATGCTTGTGTTAAAGCTATACATGATGCCTGTACCGCTTGTTCATCACGTGATGCTTTAAGTGTGGCCAGGCGGGCAACCTGTGCGTCGCGAACCGCAGTATTGTCTACTTCAAGCAGGTCGAGCGGCGTTTCGGTTTTTGCGAGGTATTTGTTCACGCCGACAATCACATCTTCTTGTGTGTCGATCCGTGCTTGTTTGCGTGTAGCGGCCTCCTCAATACGCATTTTGGGCAAGCCCGACTCGATGGCTTTTGCCATGCCGCCGGCTTCTTCTACCTCTTCAATGTGAGCCCAGGCGCGTTTTGCGAGTGCATCTGTGAGGTATTCAACATAGTACGAACCGCCCCACGGATCGATAGCACGTGTCACGTCGCTCTCCTGTTGAAGGTAGAGCTGCGTGTTACGCGCAATAGCCGCTGAAAAGTCAGAGGGCAAAGCGAGCGCCTCATCCAGCGCATTGGTGTGAAGTGACTGTGTGTGGCCGGATACAGCGGCCAATGCCTCGATGCAGGTACGCATGACGTTGTTGAAAGGATCTTGCGCAGCTAGACTGTAGCCCGATGTTTGGCAGTGTGTGCGCAATGCCATCGATTTTGGGTTCTTGGGATCAAACTGTTTGACCAGTTTTGCCCAGAGCAGCCGGCCGGCTCGCATTTTGGCGATTTCCATAAAGAAATTCATCCCGATGCCCCAGAAGAATGACAGGCGTGGGGCAAAGGCATCAATGTCTAGGCCGGCATCTATGCCTGTTCGCAGATACTCGAGACCATCAGCCAGCGTGTAGGCCAGTTCGATGTCTGCGGTAGCGCCTGCTTCATGCATGTGATAGCCGCTCACCGATATCGAATTGAAGCGTGGCATGTGGCGCGCGGTGTAAGCAAAGATGTCGCCGATGATCCGCATTGACGGCGCCGGTGGGTAGATGTACGTATTGCGCACCATAAACTCCTTCAGAATGTCGTTCTGGATGGTGCCTTTGAGCTGCTTTGGGGAAACGCCCTGTTCTTCAGCGGCCACGATATAGAACGCCATGATTGGGATCACTGCGCCGTTCATGGTCATGGATACCGACATTTCGTCGAGGGGAATGCCGGCAAACAGGACGTTCATGTCCTCAACCGAATCGATGGCTACGCCGGCTTTGCCTACATCACCGGCAACGCGGGGATGATCCGAATCGTAACCGCGGTGTGTAGCGAGGTCAAACGCAACAGACAAGCCTTTCTGACCTGCAGCCAGATTGCGGCGGTAAAAGGCGTTAGATTCCTCCGCTGTTGAAAACCCGGCATATTGCCGGATGGTCCAGGGGCGGCCCAGGTACATGGTGGCGTAGGGTCCACGCAGGAAAGGAGGGATGCCAGAGGCAAACTGGGTGTGCGTCGATGACGCGATATCGTCCGCTGAAAATGTATCGGGTACCTCGATGCCTTCTGGTGTTTTCCAGGAGGTATTGCCAGGGCGCTTAAATCGAATGCCAGGGAAGTTATGCATGATCATGGCCGGCTTGTGTGTTTACGATATAATGCTCCCAGGCTGCGCTGGCAAGTTTCTGTGTAAGCGACGCGATATAGTACGAGCCAGCTGCCGGGTCGATCACCTGGCCGAGATGTGATTCCAGTTTCAAGATATGTTGCGTGTTGCGCGCGAGATGGGCCGGGTGCTCATCGCCTGGATGAATACACAGGGTACTGCACCCCCCAAGCACGGCGGCCATCGCCATGGTAGTTTGCGCTATCAATTGATTTGATCCGTCTGCCTTGATGAAGGCGACAAAAGGAAGATTCACTTCGGCTACTTCATCAACAACAAGTTTGCTAATCAAAAGCCGCATCGCACGCATGGCCGCCAATTCGAGGTAAAACGAGGTCGTAGGCTCAAATACCAGTGCCATGGTTTGTAGCATAGCAGCCGGATTAATACCGGCTTCTTTACCCGTCTGGAGCGCAAGCTGCACCGACGTCAGCACAGTTGCAAGACGTTGAGCCGGGTGCTTGTGAAGTCCAGCAACCGGGAGTGTAATCGTGCGGCACGGCGCGTGGTCCACAAGTCGTTTGATGTTAGCCTGGAAGAAGTCTTGTGATGGTGCCGGCGTTTTGCAAAGCGAAATCAACGAAAGATCCTTTTTCGCTTGTGCATCAATGGAATCGAGAAGCGTGAGACCTTTTACGCCGACAAAGGCATCGTTGTACAGGTACGATGAAGCCTTAGGCATTTGATGTGGCGCTTCATCAAACCAAAAACCCTCTGTACCAGCAGCCAGTGCATCATCATAGTCGCTCGCTTGCGCCCCTGTAGGCATCCAGGTTACAATGCGCCAGCTGTGGGGTAGTACCCAGGTTACTTCAGTTGACGCTTTTTCAGGCAGATCAACAGCTGAAGCGTAGGCCGGCATTGATACGTCGCCCAACTCCCAATCCAGCTTCTCGAGTAGTGGGGCGGAGCGTGGATCGTTAGCCACATTGGCCAGCCAGTCTGCTTTCGAAACTGGCTCAAATGCATCGAATAGATCATCCATCAGCGTGTCCGTTCTGTGCTGGTCGAGGAAAGGGATCGTCGAACATGGGTAGCTCTTTTAGCGCACGGTAGCGCCGTACCAGATCAAACAGGGTAATGCCGTACGCTACTGAAACATTTAAGGATTGTTTGGTGCCATACTGAGGGATTTCGATGGCTCCGTCACACAGCGCGAGCACCTCGTCCTGGACGCCTGTGAGCTCATTGCCCACGACGAGTGCCAGCGGGAACGCATCCATCGACAGGGTGTCGGGGGAGACGGGGGTGTCGGTAAGTTCGAGGGCAAATACCGTGTATCCTTCACTTTTTAGTTGATTGATGGCAACACCAGGCTCGGGAACATACTCCCACGAAATCGTATCTTGAGCACCCAACGCCGTTTTATGCATCGCGCGGTTATCGGGTGTGCCTGTAATTCCTGTCAGAATAATACGTTCGATCCAGGCACCGTCAGCGGTACGAAAGAACGCGCCGACATTGTGAATAGAACGCACATTGTCGATGACGGCGACGATGGGGTGGCGTGCTTTGTGCTGGCTATCCGCCGGCTTGATGCGGGGTATTTCTTCGTGACGTAATTTGCGCATCCGCAGGAAATACAGGTTCAGGAATTACAGAATGTCGACCCATGAAAACGACCCAATTCACGAAAATCGACGAACATTGTTCTCAAGGTTGAGAAAATAATCATGAAAAACATACTCATGAAAAACAGCGTGTCTTTTTGGTCTCATGTAATCGTAGTACTGCTCCTGGTAGGGACACTGCAGGGCTGTCAGACGATTAAAGAGATCGCAAATCTGAGAAATGTAGATTTTGCGCTTGGTGCGGTATCTAATCTTCGGCTGGCTGGCGTAAATCTGGATGGTGTCAATTCTGTGGGAGATGTCAAAGCAACCGATATGGTAAAGCTTGCTGCAGCCGTCCTGCGCAAAGACTTACCCATTTCGTTTGCCGTAGATCTTAAAGCCCAAAACCCTGCTGATAACACGGTGGCAGCGCGCCTCACGCGCATGGACTGGACGTTGTACCTCGATGATCAGGAAACCATTAGTGGTGCCCTGGAAGAAGAGCACGTCCTCAATCCCGGCGAACCCGTACGCATTCCTATCGAAATTGCTTTTGAGCTGACAGACTTTTTCGACAACCCGGTCCGCGACTTGATTGACCTTGCGTCTTCTGTGCGAGGAGAAGACGGCTCTGCAACACGCAGTGTCAAGCTTGTGGCTACGCCGATTATCAGTACGATTCTTGGGCCCATCCGCTATCCCGAACCAATTACTGTTGTTACCGAGACTTTTGGCGGCTAACAATCTAGAATCAGCAATCAAGTATCCCCAATCAGCAGTCTTTTTTCTATTGCTGATTGGGGAATTTTGATTTTGGATTGCTGATTTTATTTTCCGGTCATTACATTGCTGCCATCACCAACGCTCAACCAACTGATCCCACCTTACTTTGATTGTTGCGCTTGATGGCCCTGCGGGGTCTGGAAAAACGTCTACTGCCAAAGCGGTTGCTGCGGCACTGCATTTTGCTTACCTGGATACAGGTGCCATGTACCGCGCGATCACGCTGGCTGCGCTGCGCACGGGCGAAGAATTGACCGAGGAGCATGTCTCAACTGTTGCAGCACGGATTGTGCTGGACATCAAATATCAGGAAGATGGTATGCACGTCTTTCTCGATGGGGAAGAGGTCACCGGTGCGCTTCGGACTGAAGCGGTAAACGCCAATGTGAGTCTGGCCAGTTCATTCAAGCTTGTCCGAGAGAAAATGGTTGATCAGCAGCGGCAGATTGCCAATCGGATTGTTGCTGCCGGCGGCGGTGTCGTGGTTGATGGGCGCGATATTGGGACGGTCGTTTTCCCCAATGCGCGGGTCAAGGTGTTTATGAACGCGTCGCCGGAGGTACGAGCTACGCGGCGGGTGGCTGAGTTGCTGGAAAAGGGGCAGCCGGCAAATCTTGCAGAGATCCTGGAAAACATCAAGTACAGGGACCATTTTGACAGCACGCGCGCCATTGCGCCGCTACGCCAGGCCCCGGATGCAATTGCACTTGACACGTCAGTGCTTTCGTTTGAAGAGCAAGTTTCACGGGTTGTTGACATAGTTAAGGAACGACAGTTGTCGTCCGACGTATGATCGAGGCTAATATTTTCTGGGGCAAACAGCCTTGGAGGATATTTAATTCGTGTATGTTTAACTAACCCGGCATCTTCCTGTATTGCATTGAGAACAAAGGGAAGATGGTGAAATGACCACAAGGGCGAGCTGCTTATTCTCGACGTGTGTTGTGCACAGAAGCGACGAACCCGGAGATCTATATGGCTGACGATCAGCAAAAAGAAGCTGAAGCGCCAGAAGCTGTAGAAGCTCAAGCGCCAGAAGCAACAGCATCAGAAGATGCTGTAGAAACAACAGAAGAAGTAACGGAAGACACATCAACCCCCGAAGAAACAGTTGCAGAAGTAGCGGAAGAGAAGGCGGAGGAAGCAGCTGAAGAAGCGAAAGAGGCCGTTGAAGAAGCAGTAGTAGAGGTTGCAGCAGAAGCACCTGCTGAAGAGCCTGTGCAGGAAGAAGCCGCGGCGGCAGTGGTTGAAGAAGCCCGTAAAATTGTAGGTTACACTGGTGAGATTGAAGGCGAGGTTGTAAAACTTGAAGACCTCGATGGCGTCCGCGAAGACGACGCAGTCAATTACGACCAGTTGATGCAGATGATCGACGATACGCTGACCAACGTATCGGAAAATGAGATTGTCGAAGGTAAAATTGTCAGTATCGGCGAAAAAGACATCGTTATCGACATCGGCTTCAAGAGCGATGGTATTGTATCGAAAAACGAGTTTGCCGGCGAACTGACACCAGGTGACGTTGTCGAGGTTTATCTCGAGCGCATCGAAGACTACCATGGCCAGCTCGTGCTGTCGAAAACGAAGGCGGACACCGTCAAGCGTTGGCAGAAAATCGAGAAAGCCCATGAAGAAGAGCAGGTCCTCGAAGGAACGATTGTTCGCCGCATTAAAGGCGGTATGATCGTCGAGCTGTTTGACGGCGTAGAGGCCTTCCTGCCAGGTTCACAGATTGACGTGCGTCCGGTACGTGATTTTGATGCCTATCTCGAAAAGAAGATGGAGTTCAAGATCGTCAAGCTGAACCCGGTCAACGAAAACATTGTTGTTTCGCACAAAGCGCTGATCGAGGCCGACCTCGAAGGCCAGCGCCAGAAAATCCTCGCATCCATGGAAGCCGGCCAGGTACTGGAAGGCGCAGTCAAGAATATCACCGACTTCGGTGTGTTCATCGACCTTGGTGGCGTGGATGGTCTGTTGCACATCACCGACCTCTCCTGGGGCCGCGTTTCACACCCGTCAGAGCTTGTAGAGCTCGACCAGAAGTTGAACGTGGTTGTACTGGACTACGACAAAGACCGTCAGCGTATCTCGCTTGGTCTGAAGCAACTCCAGGCGCATCCTTGGGAGAACATCGGCGAGAAGTACAAAGAAGACGACAGCGCAGAAGGCAAGGTGGTATCGATCACCGACTACGGTGCGTTTGTCGAACTCGAAAAAGGCATCGAAGGCCTCGTGCATATCTCCGAAATGAGCTGGACGGAGCACATCAAGCATCCGAGCCAGATGGTTTCGCTGGGACAGATTGTGCAGGTGAAAATCCTGAACATCGACCACGAAGGCAAGAAGATTTCCCTTGGCATGAAGCAGCTCGAGCCCGATCCATGGGATGGCATCGCAGCGCGCTACCCAGCCGGCACCGTGCTCCGCGGCACCGTTCGCAACATCACCAACTTTGGTGTCTTTGTTGAGATCGAGGCAGGCATCGACGGTCTTGTTCATATTTCTGACCTGTCGTGGACGAAGAAAATTCGCCACCCGGCCGAATACGTGAAAAAAGGCCAGGAGCTCGACGTGGTAATCCTGAACATCGACGAAAACGAACGTCGTATTTCACTCGGCCACAAGCAGATCGAAACGAACCCGTGGAACGACTTCGCAAAAATCTACAGCGAAGGCACCGACGTGGAAGTTACGGTCAAAGGCTTCACCGACAATGGTATCGAAGTGGATCTTGGTCTCGAACTTGAAGGCGTTGTCCCTGGCAGCGAACTCAAGAGCGGTCCGAAGAGCTTCCGCGATGCCTATAAAGAAGGTGACAAGCTGGAGCTTCGCGTAATCAAGTTCGATCCGACGAACAAAGAGATCCTGCTTAGTGAAGTTGCTCAGGCCAAAGCGCAGGAAGCGGCTGTGAAGAACGAAGAGAAGAAGGAGAAAGCAGCTGAAGCAGCACGCGCCCGTCGCGAAGTGTCTGACTACCAGAAGAAAGCCAAAGCGGCTACCGGTCCAACCACCCTTGGTGAGTTGAGTGGCCTGGAAGCGCTGAAGCTGAAAATGGAAGCTGAAGAAGCTGGTGATGCTGCTGAAGCAGAAGCGAAACCGAAGAAAGCAGCAGCGAAGAAAAAAGCTGCAGCCAAAACGGATGAAGCTGAAGCAACAGAGGCAGAAGAAAAGCCGAAGAAAGCACCTGCCAAGAAAAAGGCAGCTGCGAAGAAGGAGGAAGCTGAAGAAGCGCCGGCAGAAGAAGCCGCTGCTGAAGAAGCGAAAGCAGAAGAGGCACCTGCCGCTGAAGAAGCGAAAGCTGAAGAGGCTCCTGCTGCTGAAGAAGCTGAGGAAAAAGCTGAAGCATCTGAATAAGATTGCCACCAGGCAACTATTCAAAAGGCGGACCCGAATCGGGTCCGCCTTTTTGCGTTTTGGGACTTTTGTGTTGGTGCACGGTTGTTGAGCGCTTTCCACGCCACGTCATAACGGACTTGATCCGGTATCCAGGGGCCTTAGCGTGGCATTCCAATTTGGCTGTACGATTCGCTCGTCCAGATCCTTCGGCTTCGCTCAGGATGACATGTCGGGAGTACTGTAGTAGGCTGAGCAGCTACTTTACATAGCTTGGGTTACAGCCACGCAGCCATACATTAAAGAAACTGAGCCTTTTCAAGAATGGCCGGCCATCCATTGGGAAAACTGCGTTTGGTCGATTTCTTGTGCTATCACTTGGACAAGCCGTTGCCCGATCAGCGGACCAAACTTAAACCCGTGGCCGGAGAAGCCCGACAAGATCCAGGTTTTGCCTTCGCGGTGGGCGATGAAGCGTTCTTCGTCTGCCACGGTGTAATAACATACCGCACTTCTGTGTACCGGGTACTGGGCGAGTAGCGGGATTCTGTGCGATGCAGCGGTATGCATCTTTTTAATTTCTTCCGGCTGCACAAGCAGATCGTGATCTGGATGGCCTTGTTTGCTGAAGCGGTGGTCGCCGATTTTAAGCGGCGTGCCGGCGCGTGGGGGGACGAGGTAGAAGCCGGTGTCGTGATCGATGTCGAGGATCATGGGGCATGCATTCCAAAACGTTGCATCATCTTCAGGTGGGTTGAAGAAGAGGGTAACCTGGCGCGATGGCGTGACCGAGTCTGCTAAAGCTGGTACGAGCCGGCTAACCCATGGGCCAGCGGTTACGATACATTGATCAAAGGTTTGCATGCTGCCTGACGCATGCACAATGCCTTTGTCGGTTTCGAAATGATCAACACGTGTTTGCTCGTGGATGGTTACTTGTCTGGATAAAAGAAAAGCCTTCAATGCGAGTAGAATCCTGGTCGCCAGCAGCACGCCACCTGAAGGCTGGAAGAAAGCGGTATGTATGCCGGCTGAATCCAGGTATGCATACTGATTGTGTAATTGGATCTGGCTCAGGTCTTCGACAGGATGGTTGTGCGCTAATAGCGTTTTTCGGGAGTCCGCTGCCCAGTCGTTAGGTTTGTTGCCTAATACGAGCGTCCCTGTTTCGTGATAGTACGACGTGCCTAGCGACTGCCAGAGCTGATCCCAGGCAGCATATGCAGGCCCAATCATTTGCATATAGCCTGCCATGCCGCCGTAGGGATAGCGAATCAATCGATGGTCATCGTGTGATGAAGCTTTGTTATGGCCGATCTCATACTGTTCGTACAACGTGACGTTGTGGCCGGCTTGATGTAGCGCATACGCAGCGCTCAACCCCATAATGCCGCCACCTACAACTGCAATCTCCATAACGGCTTAATTGGTTTGCGATGTGCCCAGAGTAGCGTTGTAAACCATCTCCGCAGCGATTAAATCTTCCAATGCATAGCCAGAGGATTTGAAGACGGTAATTTCAGCCTCAGACGTTCTGCCTGGGTGTGTATTGCGCGTCAGTTCGAATAAGTCGGCTTTGATGTCTTCTGGTTGCATGACGCCTTCTTTTATGGAAGCATGATGTCGCCGGCTTCCGTCAATGCACCGGGTCGCGTATCTACAAACACAGAACCCCGGCGGATCACGTCATTGTCTGCCTCGCGCATGGTAGGTGTATAGCTGCCGATGAGATCTACAAACGTACCCGGTGAGAGCCATGCGCCATTAACAAGTGGCATTGGACTTAACGTTGCGCAGGAAATGATGTCGGCCATTGGTGCTTCGCGTGCAATACTATCCGTTGCTGTGACCGGGTAGCCGGCCGAGACGAGTTCAGCTGCCATCGTTTGCGCCTTGCTATAATTTCGGCCCCACAATTTCACATATTTGATGCCCATCACTTCCACGTAAGTTGCAATAATGTGAGGCGCCAGCGCACCCGTGCCGACCATGAGTAGCGAGTTTGCATCTTGCTTCGCCAGGTACGTAGCAGCCATGACGGACGTCGCAGCGGTGCGATAAAGCGTCAGGATACGACCATCCATTTGGGCGAGAGGAATACCCGTGTCACCGTCGAGCAGGGTGTACGTCCCGTAAATAGAGGGCAGGCTCTTTTTACTGTTGGATGGGAAAACGGTGACCATTTTGATGCCGATGGGGCCGCCTTCTCGCCATGCCGGCATCAGGAGGAGTGTAGCGTCTTCCGAAGACCTTGGGACAGTGTGGTGGTGCCGTTCTGGAACAGAAACGCCGGCGCGAAATCCTTCTCGCAAGGCCTCTACAAGGGTGGGGCGCTTGAGGGATTCTATAAGTACTTTTTCAGAGATGATTTGCACAAATTTTTGGCGTCTTGTCTTGGGTGCTGTTGAAAAAAATCGAGAAACATAATAAGCCAAAAATCATTTTGTGTTTTTGTGTTGTACATTTCCGAGCAACCTTGCTAAAAAAACAGATCCTACATGTCAACAACCGTTTCTTCTCCGGATAAAACCCAGTACCTCTCCGATCGCGCGCGGCAGGTTAAGCCGAGCGGTATCCGCCGTTTCTTCGAGATTGCTGCTACCATGGACAACGTAATCTCATTGGGTATTGGAGAACCTGATTTTGTGTCGCCTCGCCCTGTCATTGATGCTGCCATTGGATCGCTCCACGAGGGTAAAACGGGGTATACGGCCAATTCTGGACTAAAAGAACTGCGCGATGAAATTGCTGCTGAGCTTTCCGGGAGATACGGTGTTACGTATGATCCTGGTAGCGAAATTATCGTGACCGTTGGCGTGAGTGAAGCCATGATGCTCTCGATGCTCGCTTTGCTAAATCCTGGCGACGAAATCCTGATTCCGGAGCCGTGCTTCGTTTCGTATGGGCCAACGGCTGAATTTGCCGGCGCCAAAGTCGTTTATGTACCTACTTCTGTTGAACACAAATTCCAGGTAACTGCAGCGGACATTGAGTCGCGCATTACCGATAAAACACGCGTTCTCTTCCTGGGCTATCCGAATAACCCAACAGGTGCCGTCCTGACACGCGAAAATCTGGAAGAAATTGCGCAAGTTGTTGAGAAGCATGACTTGATGGTGATCTCTGATGAGATTTACGATCGCCTGGTTTACGGTAATGCGTATGATGCAGGACACGTTTGTCTGCCATCTATCGAGGCGCTGCGCGAGCGCACGATTTTGCTTGGTGGCTTCTCGAAAGGCTATGCGATGACGGGCTGGCGGATCGGGTATGCCTGTGCGCCGAAAGAAATTGCGCACGCCATCTACAAATTACACCAGTACGTGGTAATGAGCGCGCCAACGATGGGGCAAATTGGTGCCCTGGCCGCGCTCAAGCACACGCAGGAAGCGGTGGAAGAAATGCGGCAGGCGTACGACAAGCGCCGTAGACTCATTGTTGACGGCTTTAATGCCGCCGGCTTGCCTACCTTTGAGCCGGAAGGTGCATTCTACTGTTTCCCGGACATCCGCTCTACAGGAATGACTTCTGAAGAGTTCGCGCAGAACTTATTGCAAGAGCATCGCGTGGCTGTTGTGCCCGGTGATGCCTTTGGTCCAAGCGGCGCCGGCTACGTGCGCTGTTCGTATGCCACGGCTTACGAGAAAATTGAGGAAGCTGTGCACCACATCACAAAATTTGCTTCGAAGTACAATTCTTGATTAAGCAATGTCTAGATCTCCCCATCGCTTGAGGGGCCGGCAGCTGATAGCATACAGCCTGCTGGTACTGTTTTTGGCGTCTTGCTCTGGCCGCAGATTGGCTGAGGAATACGTCTACGTTCCCGATAGCATACCAGAAGAAGCACCTGTCGATTCTGTCAATGCAGCATCGATTGAGGTAGTGGCTGCGCCGGCCTATGCCTCGGCTCGCATTCTCAATTACAACAACCAGCAGTTTGTTGAGCCTGTTAGTTCGTTTGATGTGCAGCACACAGCGCTCGATCTGGCATTCGACTTCCCCGGCGAACGTGTCATTGGACTGGCTACGCACCGGCTGGTGTCTACCGTACAGTTGCTCACCCATGTGCAGTTTGACGCCAAAGACATGGATATCCGTAGCGTGTCGATTAAGCGTCCGGGGCAGGATTTTGAGTCGGTCGCTTTCGAATACAACAATTCAGACCTCGTGGTATCGCTGCAGCCGGGTATTGGCAAAACGGTTGCCCTGGAGGTTCAGATTGATTACGTGGCGCATCCCATGCGTAATGGGCAGAAGATGGGGATGGTGTTTGTAGACGGGCAGGGTGATGATCCTTCACGCCCTACCCAGGTGTGGACGCTTGGCCAGCCCGAAGACAACCAGTTCTGGTTTCCAGGGTGGGATTACCCCAATGACCGGATGACATTCGACATCGCGCTCACGGTGCCGCAGCAGTTTTCAACGGTAGCAAACGGTGACCTCGTGGAGCAGCGCGCAATAGGCGATAATATGCGCCGCGACCGGTGGGTGTTGAATAAACCGCATGTCTCGTACCTTACGGGATTTGCAGCCGGCGAGTTTGCTGCTGTAGTTGAAAACTACCAGCGGCCCGATGGATCATCGGTACCACTGGCCTATCTGGTGGAACCGCAGCATGTTGAACATGCTGATCTGGTGTTTGGTGAGACCCCCGATATGATGCAGTTTTTTGAGCGAAACCTGCAGATGCAGTATCCCTGGTCGAATTATAAGCAGGTTGCTGTTCAGGAATTTACGGCGCGTGGCATGGAAAACACCACAGCCACCGTCATGTACGACAAGTTGCAGCACGATGCGCGAGCGCATCTGGATTATACCGGACGCGACTTGATTACCCACGAACTCGCGCACCAATGGTTTGGCAACCTCGTTTCTTCCCGAAACTGGGCCAATCTCGCTTTGAATGAAGGGTTTGCAACGTATGCGGAGCGACTGTACATCGAGCATGCAGAAGGATTAGCAGCCGGCCAGGCGCATACCATAGCTGACCGCAGCACCTATCTGGAACAGGCAAAGACGTTGATGCGGCCGATCATCTGGCATGGGTATAGTAATCCGTACGACATGTACGATCGACACACCTATGAAAAAGCAGCGCTGGTCTTGCATCAACTGCGGTATGAATTGGGCAATGATGTTTGGTGGCGAGGAGTCCGCCAGTATCTGACAACAAACGCGTACAAAGAAGTTACCATTGACGAACTCCAGCGCGCGATGGAGCAGGCAGCCGGCAGGGGATTGGGTATGTTTTTCCACCAATGGTACAAGCGGCCTGGGCATCCTGTCCTGGACGTATCACACCGCTACGACGCATCACGCGGCGTTTATGAGGTAGATGTGGAGCAGGTGCAGGATAGTGCACGCGTTGGCGTTTTTGCTTTTGATGTGGATATCGAAGTGAATATTCCAAATGCGGCACCCTGGGTGTCTCGCTATCGGGTAGCCTCGCAGGATACGACGTTCCGCTTTGCTATTGCAGGAGATGTTTCGTTTGTGCGTTTCGATCGCGGCGATTGGCTGCCGGCAGACATACGGGTCACCAAAAGTGTTGGTGAATGGCAAAACCAGGCCCGCTATGACGATGAACCCGCCGGCCGCTACGACGCGGTGATGGCTTTGGCTGAGCAACCGGCCAATGAAAACGTGCGCAATGTACTATTGCATGTGTTGCAATCAGACGAAGCCGCTTTTGTACGCGAAGCCGCCGCCCGTGCTCTTGGATTGTATGGCAAAGATGAAATAGTCCGACCCTTCCTCTTGAAGGCTGCAACTGGTGATCGAAAATCCAGCGTTCGTAAAACCGCGCTTGCTGCGTTGAGCCAGGTTAACGATGCCCAGTTGAAGCAGGCTTTGAACACGGCCATCAAAGATAACTCGTACATGGTTACTGCTGAAGCGATTCGGATATACGCAGATGTGGAACCGTTGCAGGCCATACAGGAAATGCGGCCACTATTTGACGTATCATCGTGGGATAACACGGTCGAGACGGCTATGATCGATGCGTATGCACGTATCAATGCAATCGAGGGCATTCCGTACTTGCAGGCTCGGATGGCAGCTGAGAACCGGGAAACTATTCAGATAGCAGCCGTTGAGGCACTGGCAGGCATCGCACAATACAACCCGGATGTGCGGGGAAGTATTGCGCAGTACATTGTAGGGAAGGTCAACAGTCCAAGCGAGCCCGTGCGATTTGCAATTGTTCAGGCACTTGAGCCTATTTTTGACGATTATGTCGTTACCGCTTTGAATCGGCATTTGCAAGGGGAGAACTCTGGTCGCATCCGGCCTATTATTCAGCGGATTGTGAATGCCGGCAACTGACCGGTACATTGCCCACCCGGCGCTCTCACCTCGTTTAACCCACCTGAGTTTGTTATGAAAGTTATCGTTTGCATTGCGCTTGCATTGCTGCTACACCTTGTACTAGGGTGGGAGTGGACGCTGCTCGCCGGCGTTTTGAGTGGTCTCATGCTCCAGCACAAAGGGTGGCTTTGGGGTGGAATCAGTGTTGCAGCCGGCTGGGGATTATTGGTGGCCTACAACTTTATTGTAGCACCTGAACCCGTTGGCGAAATGGTTGATGTGACCGGACAGATACTGGGAAACCTACCCGGCATCGTGGTCGTTGGTTTGACCGTTTGTATTGGAGCGGTACTCGGCATCCTGGGTGGATTGCTCGGGGCGCAAGTGGCGCAGGTTGTACCTGCCTTGCGGCTTTACAAGCCCGAGGTCGTTTCCTGAATTTTCAAGTGGTAACACATGCATAGAACATCAGATGATATCCGTAGCCTGTTAGAGCGTGTGGTGACGCTCGGAGGCTATCTTTGACTCGGATCATCGCCGAGCAAAAATAGAAGAGCTGAACCAGCAGCGTATGGACCCCAACTTCTGGAATAACCCGGATGTAGCAAAAGAAGTTGAAAAGGAGATTTCGCTGGAGCAGCAGTGGCTGGATGCATGGAATGACCTGAAAGGCAAGGCTGAAGACGTGGAAACGTTGATAGAGCTTGCCAAAGAAGGTGAAGAAGGACTCGAAGAAGAAATTCAGGCGGAAGCCGGCACGTTGCAGCGCAAACTGGAAGCGCTCGAGTTTCGCAACATGTTGCAGGGACCTGACGACAACCGCAATGCCATTCTTACGATACACCCTGGCGCAGGTGGCACCGAAAGCCAGGATTGGGCGGAAATGCTGCTCCGGATGTACACGCGATGGGGAGAGCGCGAAAATTTTGATGTGTCGATGCTTGAGTACCAACCCGGTGAAGGTGCCGGTATCAAAAGTGCTACCTTGCATTTTAAAGGAGCGTATGCATTTGGCTACTTACAGTCAGAATCTGGTGTGCACCGTCTGGTTCGTATTTCTCCTTTTGATTCCAGTGGTCGCCGGCATACGTCGTTCAGCAGCGTTTTTGTGTATCCAGAGGTAGAGGATAATATCGAGATTGAAATCAGCCCGGATGATTTAGAACTCCAAACCTTTCGTTCTGGTGGAAAAGGCGGCCAGAATGTGAACAAGGTTGAAACCGGTGTGCGCTACATCTGGACGGGCACGCTCTCCAATGGCGACCAGCCGCGCGTTGTTGCTGAGTGTACGGAGGAGCGTAGCCAGTTGCAGAATAAAGATCGTGCGATGACCATGCTCAAAAGCCGGCTGTACCAGTTGGAACGCGATATCCAGGAAGCTGCGAAAAATGAGCGGGAAGGCACGAAGAAGAAAATTGAGTGGGGAAGCCAGATTCGTTCGTACGTGTTTCAGCCGTATACTATGGTCAACGACCACCGAACAGAGACCAAAATACCAGACATTCAGACCGTGATGGACGGCGATCTTGAGGTATTTATCAAGGCGTTTTTGCTACAACAAGCACAACCCACCTAATCGCTGACGTCATATGCCCAGGCAGTAATGTGAAGTGTCGTTTCATTATCTTCTGCCTGTAGGAGTTTGTACTTTTGTGTTTTTGGATTTTCGTGTTTTGATTACTGATAGTCACCATAAGCCTTTACGCGAATCCTGAATTCCGATAGCACAAAAAACGAATCTTGATGATTCGTTGCGTTTTATTACTGGGGAAGTACTTGCGCAAGGCGCAATATGTGCGTTAAACTGTCTTAAAGTAACTTGCTGATATGACTGAGCGCTTTGATTTTCTGGTCATCGGCAGCGGCATAGCAGGGCTTTCGTATGCGTTGAAAGTAGCGGAAGCCGGCACCGTCGCCATTGTCACCAAAAAGGAACGGGCTGAATCGAATACCAACTACGCACAGGGTGGTATTGCAGCCGTTATGGACGACTCGGACTCGGTTGATAAACATATTCAGGACACGCTCATCGCTGGGGCTGGCTTATGCGATGAACGTGCTGTCGAAATTGTCGTCAAAGAAGGGCCGGCGCGGGTGCGTGAACTCATGGAGCTTGGCGCGCGATTTACCCGGGAAAACGGCGAATTGCATCTGGGAAGAGAAGGTGGACATTCAGAAAACCGCATTGTTCATGCAGCAGATACAACGGGGCGTGAGATAGAGCGAGCGTTGCTCACAAGTGTTGCAGACCATCCCAATATCCAAATCTTCGAACACCATTTTGCACTGGAGTTACTCACCGACCACCATCTGGGCCGGCATGTTACGCGATTGAGCCCTGATGTCACTTGTTACGGCGCGTATGTGCTCAACGAAATTACTGGAGACGTAGAAACCCTTCTTGCCAAAGTCACGCTACTGGCAACAGGTGGCTCTGGGCATGTGTATTTACACTCGACGAACCCTTCAATTGCTACGGGCGATGGTACGGCTATGGCGTATCGAGCCAAAGCGCGTATTGCCAACATGGAGTTTGTACAATTTCATCCAACGAGTTTGTACCACCCGGAAGCCAACTCATTTCTGATTTCTGAAGCAGTCAGGGGAGAGGGGGGGATTTTGCTGAATCAGGCTGGCGAACGGTTTATGCAGCAATACGACAAACGCGGCGAACTGGCGCCGCGTGACATTGTTGCTCGTGCCATCGATGACCAACTCAAACAGCGCGGGGAAGATTATGTACTGCTCGATATATCGCATGCTGATGAGGAACTAATTCACGGCCATTTTCCGAATATCTACACTACCTGTAAGAAGTTCGGAATCGACATTACGAAAGATCCAATTCCTGTGGTGCCGGCTGCGCATTATCAATGTGGAGGTGTGCAAACCGACACCATAGGCCGAACATCGCTTAAACGGCTCTTTGCCTGTGGTGAGGTTACCTGCACGGGTTTGCATGGCGCCAACCGCCTTGCGAGTAATTCGTTGCTTGAAGCGCTGGTGTTCAGTCACCGGGCACAGGCAGAGGCACGCCGGCTGGTCAAAGATGTGTCCTGGAATACGAATATACCGGATTGGGACGATAGCGGTACCGAGCGGCCGCAAGAGTGGGTATTGATTTCCCACAACAAAGAAGAGCTCCGGCGGATCATGTGGAATTATGTAGGTATTGTTCGTTCAAACCTGCGCCTTGATCGAGCGCTTCGGCGCACACATTTGCTCTTTGAAGAGACTGAAGATTTCTATCGCAGGTCGCGCGTTTCATCAGGGCTTTGCGAGTTGCGCAACATGATCGCGGTGGCTTATTTGATTATTCGAAGCGCTAAAATGCGGCGAGAGAGCAGGGGGCTGCATTACATGCTCGATTACAAAGAATCGAAAGAATCAGAGCGCCGGCCAACCCTTGTTTAATAATATGCTTATTGATGTATGGGTGTAAGGTTTATAGACGGAACCAATAAAAAGTACCCGCGTTTGTAGGCAGCCGGAGCATAATTGGATGGCGTGTGCGAGAGGATTGAGGTTGCAAGCGTTGAGCTTAGGGGGGCATTGGCCGCCCTTTTTTATTTTGCAAACGTGAGCAACAGCTCGTGCCCGTCCAGTTTTTGGCCGGGCTTTTTCAATAAGACCATGAATCAGTTGACTGTAGAGAATTTTGATACGTTGGAGCAGCGCGTTTACGCGATCGCTGAAAATGTATTGACAGATGCGAGTCATTTTCTGGTTTCGGTATCTGTGCGCGGCGTCCGTGGTTCACGGGTTGTAGAAGTATTTATCGACGGTGATGACGGCATCGGCGTTGATGCGCTTGTCACCTACAGCCGCGAAATCAGTTTTATGCTGGACACGGAAGACTTTATTGATGGTCGCTACAAGTTGGACGTCTCATCACCAGGTGCAGATCGGCCGCTTGAACAATTGCGGCAGTATAAAAAGCATATTGACCGCAAACTAAAAGTTAAATACGAACATGCAGAAGGCAACAAGACGCAAGAGGGCGTGTTGTCGGCCGTCGGCGATGATTATGTCGAGCTGAGTTTTGCCAACAAAGAGTCCCGACAGATTGCATTTTCCGATATAATCGAATCTAAAGTTTTGTTACCCTGGTAGGGCAACGGACAGTATGTTCACCCCGGGGTTTACTGTAAAAAAGGCGCATACATATGCAGAGCACGAATCTTGTTTCTTCGTTTGCTGAAATTGCAAGAGAGAAAGGAATTGAGCGAGACAATCTCCAGCTTATTGTGGAGGATGTCTTTCGCGCTATGATTCGTAAACGGTATGGTTCTGACGAATCGTTTGAGATTATCTTTAATCCTGATAATGGTGACATTCAGGTACTTCACATTCGTGAAGTTGTAGAAAACCTGGATCTGGAAGATCCAGTGACACAGATTGAGCTTGTAGATGCAGTATTGATCGACGAAGATTTTGAGGTGGGTGATGAAGTAGCAAGTGAGATTAACATTCTAGAATTTGGCCGGCGTGCTGTAATGACGGCACGACAGACGTTTAGCCAGCGCATCCGCGACATTGAAAAAGACAACATCCACAAAACCTATCAGGAATTGATCGGCGAGGTGGTCGTTGGTGAAATTTACCAGATTCGCCGGCGTGAAGTACTGGTCATCCATAACAAAGTAGAACTGCTCCTCTCCAAAGACGAGCAAATCTACAAAGATCGTTACCGTAAAGGCGATATGCTTCGCGCTGTTGTACACGAAGTACGCAGAGATACGGGGAGCAATCCCCAGGTAATTATCAGTCGGGCAGCACCCGTGTTTATGGAGCGGTTGTTCGAACTGGAAGTGCCAGAGATTTATGACGGCATTGTAGAAATTAAAAAAATTGTTCGTGAGCCTGGTGATCGCGCCAAGGTTGCTGTGCTCAGCCACGACGAGCGAATCGATCCCGTTGGTGCCTGTGTGGGCATGAAGGGGGTGAGGATTCACGCTGTGGTACGCGAACTGGGTAATGAAAATATCGATGTGCTCGAGTGGACCGATGATTCTCACGAGCTCATCAAACGCGCCCTCTCGCCGGCCAAGCCGGTTGCAGTCACCGTGAACGATAAACTGGATCCTCCTCGCGCAAAAGTAGTTGTGCGGGCAGACGAGGTAAGCCAGGCCATCGGTCGCGGAGGCATCAATATCCGACTTGCGGCAGCGCTAACTGGATACGAGATTGATATTTATCGTGAAATTTCTGACGATGAAGAAGATATCGAGATTTCTGAATTTGCAGACGAACTCGATGCAGAAACTCTCAAGAAACTTCAGGATATTGGGTGTGATACAGCGCGAGCTGTACTTGAGCTCTCTGCAGAAGAGCTCGTTCGTCGGTCTGGTCTGGATCCAGAAGTTGCAAAGCACGTGGTGAAAGTAATCAAGGCTGAATTTGAAGAGGAAGAGGATGAGTTAGAGCAGGATTAGAAAATCAAAACCGATTGTTTCGGTCTATAACGGTAAATCGTTTCTAAATGGCGGAAAAAACGACCTTTAAGAAAAAACGGCTGTTTAAGGTCTCGCGAGAGCTTAACGTATCCGTAGATACGCTCTTGCAGCATTTGAAAGACGACGGATTCTCTGAGGATGTCCTCAGCGGAAAGGGAGTTAATGCATCCATTAACAATGAAGATGCATACTTCTCTCTACTTGAAGCTTTTGCCTCCGATAAGGAGATTGCAGATCGCGTAAAAGAAAAGCGGGCAGCGCGCACATCCGACAGCAAGCCTGAAGAAGAAGCTGCACCTGAAGAGGCAGCGCCGGCTCCTGAAGAAGAAGTACCGGAACCAGCAGAAGCTGAGGCCCCGGTAGCTGAAGAAGAACCAGCACCGGCTGAAGAGGAAGTTGTCCCTGAAGAGGAGGCAGCGCCAGAAGAAGTAGAAGCAGAGCCCCCTGTAGCGGAAGAAGAAACCCCAGCGCCAGTTGCTGAAGAAGAAGCACCTGTTGTTGAAGCTGAGCCAGAACCTGAGGCAGAAGCTGCTCCAGAACCTGTCGTTGAAGAAACGAAAGAAGAAGCGCCTGTCGCAGAGGCTGAACCTGAGCCAGAGCCAGAACCTGAGGCAGAAGCTGCTCCAGAGCCGGTAGTTGAAGAAGAAGAAGCACCCGTAGCCGAAGCGCCACCAGAAGAGGCCAAAAAAGAAGCACCTGCGCCTGAAGAACCCGTAGTTGAAGCGGTAGCAGACGCTGAAGTTGCTGACAAAGAAGTGGAAGTTGGCGAAGACGGCGAGAGCCTTGTGTCAGCCAGCCGCTACAAGCTTACCGGTACAAAAGTTATCGGTAAAATTGATCTTGGTACCGTTGAAGAAACGCAGCCAAAGAAGAAGCGGAAACGCAAGCGCAAGCGCAAAAATGCTGAGGATGCAAGCGCTACGAAACCGGATACCGCAGCAAAGGAGAAGAAGGAGACTACCGAGGAAAAACGCGGGAAATCCAAGAAGAAAAAAGGCCGTAAAAGAGGGCCTGAGGTAGATCAGGCAGAAGTAGATCAGGCATACCAGGAAACGCTCCGTAGTCTTGAGCAAGGTGCAAGCCGGCAACGCCAGCGTCGCAGGCGTCAGCGTCGCGATGATGCGGCAGAAAAGCGCGCCCGCGATCAAGCACGCGCGGAAGAGGATGCCCAGATTCTTCGCGTGACAGAATTTGTCTCCACTGGAGAACTCGCTAACCTCATGGATGTCGGGGTTAACGAAGTAATCAGCCTGCTGTTTGAATCTGGCATGATGGTGTCCATCAACCAGCGGCTCGATGCAGACACCATCACGTTTGTTGCTGACGATTTTGGTTTCGAAGCCGAATTCATTACTGAATTTGGTACGGACGACATCGAACTCGAAGAGGACAATCCAGAAGACCTTGTAGATCGTGCACCAGTTGTGACGGTCATGGGGCACGTTGACCACGGTAAAACATCACTCCTTGACTACCTGCGTAGCGCAGACGTTGTAGGCGGTGAGGCCGGCGGGATTACGCAGCACATTGGTGCGTACCACGTGGGCCTACCCAGCGGCAAACGGATTACCTTCCTTGATACACCGGGTCACGAAGCGTTTACCGCGATGCGTGCCCGTGGTGCAAAAGTCACTGATGTTGTTATCCTGGTTGTTGCAGCAGACGACTCTGTGATGCCACAGACGATTGAGGCGATCAACCACGCCAAAGCAGCTGAAGTACCGATTGTTGTTGCGATCAATAAAATCGATAAGCCCGATGCCAATACGGCCCGGGTTATGCAGGGACTTGCCGACCAAAATGTGCTCGTTGAGCAATATGGCGGTAAAGTGCAGTGTGCTATGGTTTCGGCCAAAACAGGTGAAGGCATCGACGAACTGCTTGAAAAGGTACTACTCGAAGCTGATCTCCTGGAACTGAAGGCAAACCCGGAGCGGAATGCCAACGGAATCGTAATCGAAAGCCGGCTCGACAAAGGACGCGGTACCGTAGCAACGGTACTAATCCAGAACGGTACGTTGTCTGTCGGTGACGCATTTGTTGCGGGTATCTTCAGCGGTAGGGTCCGCGCCATGTTTGACGAGCGGGATCAGCGCGTTGACGGTATTGGCCCGGCGCTTCCGGCACTTGTGCTGGGTATCAATGGTGCGCCAGAAGTTGGGGATCAATTTATTGTGCTGGACGAAGAGCGCGAGGCGCGCGATATTGCGCAGAAGCGTCAGCAGATTCATCGCGAGCAGTCGCATCGTCAGCGTAAACACATCACACTCGACGAAATTGGCCGCCGCCTTGCGTTGGGTGACTTCAAGGAGCTCAACCTTATCGTAAAAGCTGATGTGGGTGGTTCTGTTGAAGCCCTCTCGGATTCTCTTCTCAAACTTTCTACTGAGGAAGTTGCTGTAAACATCATCCATAGCGGTGTTGGCGCGATTACCGAAGGTGACGTGATGCTGGCTACGGCATCAGATGCTGTCATTATCGGTTTCCAGGTGCGTCCGTCACCGGGTGCTCGTGCAGTTGCTGAGCGTGAAGAAATTGACATTCGGATGTACTCTATCATCTACGACGCAATCGAAGATGTACGAGACGCCCTCGAAGGTTTGCTTTCGCCAGAAGAGCACGAACGCGTCACGGGTGGTGCAGAAGTGCGCGAAACGTTCAAGGTGCCAAAGATGGGTACGGTTGCCGGCTGCTATGTGACAGAAGGCCGCATCAAACGAAACGACCGCGTACGCCTCATTCGCGATGGCATTGTTATTTACGACGGAGACCTAAGCTCACTACGCCGCTTCAAAGACGACGTCAAAGAAGTTGTCAACGGCTATGAGTGCGGTATCGGTATGGAGAACTACAACGACATCAAAGTAGGCGACTTGTTTGAAGCTTACGAAATCGTTGAGACCAAGCGTAAGCTTGAGGTATAAGCTGCAATTTCCTGCGGATAGACCAACTAAATCTCCAAAACAACACCACCAGATACGTGAGCATTCGAACGGAAAGGGTTGCCAAGCTGATACAGCGAGAAGTTGCGGGACTGCTCGGTACCGAGTTTAGCGAACAATTGCAGCCAATGGTCACGGTTACCGGCGCACGCGTAACCAAGGATCTCTCGATTGCATACCTGTACGTAAGCGTTTTTGGTGAGTCGGCTGCACAACGCAAAGCTACGTTCAAACACCTGGAATCCCTCACTGCCAAGGTTCGAAGCTCGCTTGCTTCGCGCATCAGGCACCAACTCCGTACCGTACCTGAAATCCGTTTCTTTCTGGACGAGTCGCAGATCGAGGCCAATAAAATGGAAAATCTGTTTGAGCGTATTCGGGCAGAGCGCGCACGCAGGGAAGACAACAATCAGGAGTCCGCTTGAACGAATGACGCATGGGTATGGCCACGCACGCAGTAGAAATCTGCAATTACCCCGACTTGCCCGACCAGTTCAACGCAACCGTGCTTCCTGTTGATAAGCCCAAAGGTTGGAGTTCATTCCGGGTCGTCAAGAAAGTACGCTGGCTAACGAAGGTGAAAAAGGTGGGACACGCCGGCACCCTGGATCCTATGGCTACCGGATTGCTCATCTGCCTCGTAGGCAAAGCCACAAAGCAGATGGAAACCTTTATGCATCTCCCAAAACATATGAAGGCGTAATACGCCTTGGGGAAACAACCCCTTCTTATGATGCAGAAACGGAGGTTACGGAGCAAAAGTCGGTTGATCATCTGGATGACAAAACCATTCGTGAAGCGTGTGATACCTTTCTGGGAGAGATTACGCAATTACCCCCGATGTATTCTGCTGTGAAAATTGGCGGGGAGCGGCTCTATAAAAAAGCCAGAAGGGGGGAAGTGGTAGCGCGCCGGCCGAGGATTGTATCGGTAAGTCAATTTGATGTGCAACCACGTGATGGGCACGATGTCTCTTTTGTGATTTCCTGCTCAAAAGGGACCTACATCCGAAGCATTGCACACGATCTTGGTGAATACCTGGGAGTAGGTGGCCATTTGGTGGCATTGCGACGTACCGCTATTGGTGATTTTACTATCGGGAAAGCGTGGCCTGTAGAGGAACTGGAAAAGCAGATTTTGTCTAGAGGAGCAGCGTAGCCTATGGAGCTGGTGTACGGAATAGACAAGCTGACCAAAGACAGCACTTCCCTGGTAACGGTAGGGACATTCGATGGCATTCATCACGGGCATCAGTCCATCATCCGGTACCTCGTTGAACGTGCAAATCGGAAGCAGGGGACAAGCGTCGCGATTTCTTTTGATCCACATCCACGCGAAGTGTTGACGGGAGAACCTGTGCCGTTGCTTACAACCATTGAAGAACGTGGAGCGTTGTTCGAAGCGTTAGGCCTGGATCGGTTTATTGTTTTGCCGTTTACGCACAAATTTGCAGCAACCAGCGCACGCGATTTTGTGGTTGATTTACTGGTTGAGCAGGTTGGCTTACAGGAAATCGTAATCGGGTATGACCATGGTTTTGGGAAAGGACGGGAAGGCGATAGCGAGCTGTTGCAACATCTTGGCGAAGTACACAATTTCTCTGTCGATGTAGTGCCGGCGCAAATCCTGGAACAAGGCGTTGTTTCCTCCTCTCGTATCCGTGAGTTATTGGCTAAAGGAGAAGTCGATACAGCAGGAAAGCTACTGAGCCGGCCGTACAGCTTAATTGGTGAAGTGGTACACGGCGATGGCCGGGGTAAAACCATTGGTTATCCGACGGCCAACATTGCAGTGACAAACCCAAACAAAGTGATTCCCCGACAGGGCGTGTACGCCGTAGAGGTGCGGATCGGTGATACGACAAACCGGCATGGCGCCATGATGAATGTAGGTGTGCGCCCCACGTTTGCTACAGCTGGGGAAGCGTCCCACAGACGCTCGAAATCCATATTTTTGACCTCAATCAAGATCTGTACGGAAGCCGGTTGACCGTGGATTTTGTGAAAAGGGTCCGCGACGAACAAAAATTTAATTCAATTGATGCCCTGATCAAGCAACTTTCGAAAGACGAAGCGCGTTGTAGGGCAGAACTCAAGCTATAGACTTGATGAAGATATGCGGAGGTTCAGGTTGAATCTCTTGCGTCTTCTTTAGCATGGTATAATCTAAAGAGGAGTCTTTAATGATCTCAAAGCAGAAAAAACAAGAGCTTATCGGGCAGTTCGGCAAGAACGGACAAGATACCGGTACGCCAGAAGTTCAGATTGCGATTTTCTCAAAGCGCATATCTGAACTTACAGCACATTTGCAAAAGCACCCAAAGGATCACTCCACCCGTAGGGGGCTCATAAAGCTCGTCGGTAAACGGCGTCGATTGCTGAATTACCTTGTGGACAAGGATATTGAACGTTATCGAAAGGTTATCAGCGATCTGGGCATTCGTAAATAATTTTTCTGCAGGACGGCATCTGTTTCAGATGCCGTCTTTGCATGCATAACACTGTTTACATTTTTGCAAATGCCCCTGCCTCGCAATTCTCTGGTCCAGGCACCTCCACGTAAAGGATCAATACCCGTGAACGCGTAAGCACACGCACATCCGTTATGTCGGAATTGTCCGAACTGGATAAGCGAGATAGTAATTTTGTTGAATGGAGTAGAAAAAAAGAAGAAAACTAACAATTAACATGTCACAAGCAACTACACAAGAAATTGAATTTGCACCAGGAAGGTTTATAACCCTTGAAACAGGAAAGCTTGCAAAGCAGGCTAATGGTGCAGTTGTCGCCCGCCTTGGAGATACAATGGTGCTGGCAACTGCGGTGCTGGCTCCAGAGGCCAAAGAATTCCAATCATTTTTCCCACTAACCGTAGAGTATCGCGAGAAATTTTCCTCAGCCGGCAAAATCCCTGGCGGCTTTATCAAACGCGAAGGACGCTCTAACGACAAAGAAATTCTCACGTCGCGTCTGACAGACCGGACCATCCGTCCGCTCTTTCCAGATGGCTTCTTTAATGAAGTACAGATCATCGTTTATGTGCTTTCTGCAGATGATGACAATGACGCAGATGTGCTTTCCGGTGTAGCCGCATCAGCAGCACTCCTTTGTGCCGGCGCACCTTTCGATGGACCAACTGCCAGCGTACGTATCGGACGCGTAGAAGGTGAGTTTGTCGTCAACCCGACAATTGAAGAAATCGAAGCAAGCGATATCAACCTGATCGTAGCTGGTAAAGAAGACGCTATCGTAATGGTTGAAGGCGAAATGGACGAAGTAACCGAGCTTGAAATGCTTGAGGCCTTCGACATTGCGCACGACGCAATTAAAGTGCTTTGCCGCGGCCAGAAAGTATTTGCTGAAAACTTTGGCCCTGGCGAGTTTACTTATGAAGTTTCTGGTCTGCCAGAAGGACTAGAGGAAAAAGTACACGGCTTGATTCATGATCGCATGGTTGCGCATCTTGAGCAGCCTTATGCAAAAGAGACGTTTTACGGCGGTATCGCGGACATCAAATCTGAAACACTGGATATGATGCTTGGCACACCGGATCCAGAAACAGGAGAAGGTCGCGCTGAAGGAAACGGAAGAAGGCTACACAGCAGGCGATATCAAGCAAGCTGTAGGACGCGTAGAGAGTAACATCATGCGCGAAATGATTATGGCCAAAGGTCGACGTATTGATGGCCGCGGCACAGCTGATGTTCGCCATATCTGGTCTGAAGTTGGTTATCTGCCACGCGTACACGGTTCTGCTGTGTTTACCCGCGGCGAAACGCAGGTTCTCGCCTCAGTTACGCTTGGTACGCGGAAAGACGTGCAGCCTGTTGACCAGGTCTTTGATACAACCGATCGTCGTTTTTTCCTGCATTACAACTTCCCGCCATTCTGTACTGGCGAAGCCAAATTCCTGCGTGGCGCAAGCCGGCGCGAGATTGGCCACGGTTACCTGGCAGAACGCGCACTCAAGCGCATGATTCCATCGGACGACGAGTTTCCGTACACAGTGCGGATTAACGCCGACGTGTTGGAGTCAAACGGTTCTTCTTCAATGGCGTCGGTATGCTCCGGTATGCTCGCCATGATGGACGCTGGTGTGCCGGTACGCAAACCTGTTGCTGGTGTTGCCATGGGGCTCATCACCGATGGTACACGTACGGCAATCCTGACAGATATCCTTGGTACCGAGGATCATCTTGGCGATATGGACTTCAAGGTGACCGGTACGGCAGATGGTATTACCGCTTGCCAGATGGATATCAAAGTGACGGGGCTTTCTCGCGAGATTCTTGTTGAGGCGCTTGAGCAGGCACGCGAAGGCCGGCTTCATATCCTCGACAAAATGGCCGAGGCACTCGACCAGCCACGCGAACAGCTTTCGCCGTTTGCACCGCGGCTTACCCAGATCGCTATCGATCCAGACTTTATTGGCGCCGTCATTGGGCCTGGTGGTAAAATCATCCAGGGTATCCAGAAAGACACCAACACGGTCATCGAAATCGAAGAGCGCGATGGTCAGGGCTTTGTTACGATTGCAGCGACAAACGGCGATGATGCCGAAGCCGCTGTAGCAATCATCAAAGGCATTGTGACCGTTCCTGAAGAAGGCGAAGAGTACGAAGGTACCGTGCGCAACATTCAGAACTTTGGCGCGATCATCGAAATCATGCCAGGCCGCGAAGGCTTGTTGCACGTATCAGAAATCGACCACGGCTACGTAGAAAACGTGGAAGACTACGTGCAGGTTGGCGACAAAGTCCGCGTGAAACTGATCGAAGTGCGTGGCGACGGCAAGCTCCGTTTGAGCCGCAAGCCATTTTTGCCAAAGCCTGAAGGGTACGACGAAGAACGCGAACAGCGTCGTCAGTCTAGGGATCGTGATGGAGGTAGAGATGGAGGTAGAGATGGCGGCAGAGATGGAGGTCGTGGCGGCTACCGTGGCGGACGAGGCCGCGATGGTGGTGGGCGCGATGGCCGGCGTAATGGCCGGGGCGGCGGAGACCGCAGACGATAGTGTAAGACTGAAACCCTCGGGTTTTATGGCTCTTGTACTACATGGCCATCAATAGTACGCGCAGGGAAGCAGGTAATCACTTGCTTCCCTGTCGTTTATGTACCCAGCCTTTTATGTACCCAGCTTTTAGTGCACCCACCGAGCGTATTGTACATGCACACCAGTAATAAAAAAGAACGGGAGATTCCCGGTTATAAAAAAACGGTACTTTCCAATGGACTTCGGGTTGTTACGGAGTCTATTCCCTCGGTTCGATCTATTTCTGTAGGGATTTGGGTGCATACCGGGAGCCGGGACGAAGCTTCCGATGAGGCCGGCATTAGCCATTTCATCGAACACATGGTGTTTAAGGGCACCCAGCGACGGAAGACGCATCAGATTGCAAACCGGCTGGAGTCTGTTGGTGGATACCTCAATGCATTCACCAGCAAAGAATACACGTGTTACTTTGCTCGCGCCCTTGACGAACACCTGGAGCGTGCCATCGATGTCGTATGTGACCTCGTATTACAGCCCACCTTTCCCGAGAAAGAACTGGAGCGAGAAAAAGATGTGGTGCTGGAAGAAATAAAAATGTACGAGGATGTACCAGAAGATTTGATTTTCGACCGGTTCGAGTCTGTGATTTACGACGGCCACACCCTGGGCAGGCCTGTGATCGGGTATCCCGATACTGTCCGCTCCTTTACGCGTGACAAGCTGCTTGCCTACATGGACGCCGCCTACACACCCAACCGCACTGTACTTGCCGTAGCCGGTAATGTGGATCATGAGAAGGTGGTAAAGTATGCAGAGAAAGCTTTTTCGGCATCGTCTCGCGTAGCGGTGGAGGGTATTCCGATAAAAGCCAACGGGTATACCCCGGCGCATCTTAATGAGGAGCGTGTGATTCAGCAGGCGCATCTTGTGATGGGGACGCGTGGGCTAAGTATCCACGATCGCAATCGGGTTGCCATGACGGTGTTAAATACAATTCTAGGGGGGGGCATGTCAAGCCGGCTCAACCAGAATATCAGGGAGAAGTACGGGTATTGTTATAACATTTACTCGTTTACAAACATGCACTCTGATACCGGGGACTTTGGGATCTATATGGGGATCGATCATTCGAAGGTAAAACATGCGCAAAAGCTTGTTCAGCGAGAACTCGACAAGCTTATGCAAGAGAACGTGAGTGCCCGGAAGTTGAAGCAAGCCATCAACCAGGTGAAAGGATCGCTCATGTTGAGCCTGGAAAGCATGAGTAACCGCATGATGCGGATGGCGAGGCAAGAGCTGTTCTTCTCACGCTATTTCACCCTGGACGAGATCATCGAATCAGTCGAGCAGATCAGCGCTGATGAAGTCCGTGAATTGGCGCAACAGCTTTTTCAGGCAGATGCATTTTCCCGGATCGTTTTTCATCCCACGAACTCATGAATGACGTGACCCCGGCTGCAAAGAAAGTCCTTATAACGGGTGGTGCCGGCTTTATCGGGTCGCACGTTGCGGAGCAATGTCTTGCTGCGGGGTATAACGTTCATGTGTTGGATAACTTGTCTTCTGGCAGCGCCGAGAATGTACCCGCCGGGGCACACTTTCACGCGTTGGATTTGCGCGATGATGCCGTTGCTGCACTTTTTGCCAGGGAGCAATTTCCGATCGTCATCCACCACGCTGCCCAACTCGATGTACGACGGTCTGTTGCCGACCCTGTATATGACGCGGATATAAACGTATTAGGCTTTTTAAAACTGATGGAAGCTGGCCGACAGTACGGCCTGCAGCGCCTCGTTTTTGCTTCCACCGGGGGCGCTATTTATGGTGAAACCGCAACGTTGCCGCAGTTTGAGACAAATCCGCTTCAACCAGAGTCGCCATATGGGATTACAAAACTAGCAACGGAGAAATACCTCTACTTTTACGAGCAGGTACACGGTATATCATCGATAGTCTTGCGCTATGCAAATGTGTATGGGCCGCGGCAGGGGAGTTATGGTGAAGCCGGTGTAATTGCCATATTTATAAAGAAATTGCTTGCAGGCGAGGCACCAATTGTGTTTGGGGATGGCGAGCAAACCCGCGACTATGTGTACGTAGGGGACGTTGTACGCGCTAATTTGCTTGCTATTGAAGCAAAATCCAGCGGAACGTATAACATTGGCACGGGAGTTGAAACCAGTGTGAATACGCTCCTTGGAAAAATCCAGGCGGTGATGCAGATGTCTCGTCACGTGCGTCATGAAGCTGCGCGGGCAGGGGAAGTGCGACGTAGTGTGCTTTCGTACGAACGCATTGAGCAGGCGATGGGGTGGTCGCCGCAAGTTACGTTGGATAAAGGACTTGCAGAAACGATCCGCTGGTTTAATTCACGCACTACGCTGGCATTGTGACGAATAGATCGTACCAAATGATCGTTGATTGTATTACATTGTGTCGTGCAGATAGAAGGTCTGCTTTTACGGCAATCGAATAAGAATTAAGGATTCAATAAATCACCCGATTGCGTGTAAATAACGAGCGTCATGTATAGAGTTCAGATTCAAGATTTTGAAGGTCCACTCGACCTGCTGTTGTTCTTCATCAGGCGAGATGAGTTGGATATTCACGACATTCCTATTTCAAAAATAGCGGATGAGTATCTGTCTTACGTACGCGTGCTCGAGCAAATCGACCTTGATAGTGTCGGCGACTTTATCTACATGTCCGCGCAGTTAATCAACATCAAGGCGCGTATGTTGCTTCCTCGTCCAGAAACTGACGACGAGGGTGAACCAATTGATCCACGACGCGAGCTCGTGAATCGGCTGCTCAATTACATGAAATACAAAGAGGCAGCTGAGTCATTGAATTCGCGTTATGAAAAAAGAGGGGAGTATTTTACCCGAAACTTTCCTGAGCAGGAAAAAGACGAAATTGTCGGCCGGCAAGGCGTTGAATTGCAGGTTTCTGTATTTAGCCTCATCACCGCTTTACAGCGTGTACTGACTGAAGTACCCGAGACGCCGCCGCTTTATCCTGTGTTCAGGAATCAGTATTCGGTAGAGACGCAGCGCGAATACGTACTCGAACATCTTGCGATGAAAGAGCGCGTTTCGTTTGCTGATTTGATCCAGGGCCGACCCAAACATTTTGTCATTATTACCTTCCTTGTGTTGCTGGAAATGGCACAGCAAAAGCAGGTGCTGCTGATGGTAAATCCTGATGCCAGCGACTTCTTCCTCGAAAGAAAAATCGATTATTCAGATCTTTCAGGTGGGGTGACCGGCGTAGCTTAGGCTGCGCGAAAGATGGCTCAGTCATGTAAAATGCCGGCTAAAAACTCCAAACAAAGGGGTGTGGGCATTTGCCAAAGGTTGATGCTACAATAATGAAAAAGCGTATCCCCTGAAGTCCTTTATGTGATAACCTCTCATTTTTTAAAGCTGTTTACTGGTTAACATCCAGACAAAAGTATCCATACGCCCCTCTTAGCACTTTTTTGCAGTAGTTAAGCAAAGATGACGGCCATCTGATTGCCCGCTTTGCTAGAAAAGGATGTTGTTATGGCCCGATACTTCGGAGGCTTCAGAGATCGATTAAAGAAGCGTTCCAAACATGTACCAATCACCATCAAAGACGTTGAGTGGGTAAAGGTAGCTACAACGTTCTCCTGGTCGCCGGCCAAACGCGATTACCAGTGGCTGGAGCCCGAGGATTATCTGTCTTCTTTCCTCAACAGCAGTGGCGCTTCGTTTGATGCATCTACGGATTTGACAGATGAAATCCATGGAGATGGTAGCATGGATGCTGCCATGGATATGCCTTTTTCAAACGCTGCGTATGACGGCTCAGAAACGCTCATAGGCATTTCATCCACAGACGATGAGCTGCCTCCCGAAAATACTTCAGACGAAGAAAGCTCAATAGCTTACGTACCACCGTACGATTTTGTGCCAGAGCCAACCCCTGCGTACAGCGATGAAGGCGTATTGCGTCCCAATATTGATGTGCCGGCTGAGTTACCTCTGTTGGACGAGTACAAGCTTGAGATTGTGTCTGCATTGCAGCGGCGCGGCATTAAAATAGAAGCTGAAAAAATTAAGCTTCCGGAAGACCTTATCGGCCAACTAAACGCGTATCATGCCGGCAGGGTGTCCATTGATTCGTATGATTTACGGGCGCGCTTGCAGAAATACAAACGGCAGGTTATCGAATCGTATGAGCAATTTAATGCGGTCTCAGGCCAAATCAATGCGGATCTCCAAACTTCGCCTGTAGAAATTACACCCATCGAGGTGATACCAGGTGATGGTGAAAAAGGTAGCGACGAAACATACGAAGAGTTTATTCTCTCTTCCCTGAATCGACTGGAAGCGTCGATGAATGACCAAGAGGCTGAGATCGATGCTGATATGATCACGCCCGAGCCTCAGGGAGGGGAGAGCGCTGATGTGTTCGACGAAGCAAGCCAGACAATGGATTTCAGAGGTGCTATCCGTACCACGCGACACATCGAAACACCTCCAGATACTTCTGATATCCTGGCTGAAGCTTTATCGGAAATGGACAGCAAGCAACCGCCCGAGGGAGATTTGCCAAGCAGTTATGCAGATGATTCCTGGCTTGTATTACCTGTCGACAGCCGCAAAGCAGGACAGGATCTGGAGAATCCAGACAACTTTGATGATCTGGCTGAGCAAACGCTAAACGTACTTAACACCGGCCATGTTGTGGGTGCACCGCCGGCAGAAGAAACGCCCGCCACGCGTATTGAAGAAGCTGACTCTCCGGAAGATCCAGACCCGGCAGATATCACGGATAGTTCTGAACTCCTGAAGGCGCTCAATACGATCAACAGCCGTTTCCCTGAAGCCACACTTGACGCGGATACAATCGAACTCAATACAGAGGATCTTGCGCCGGCATTGCATGATGATCTTATTACACCTACGCCTGACTCTGCAGCAACGATACCGCAAGATCAGCATCCTGCATCCATCGAGCAGCCACCTGAAACGCCAGCGGCAAGATCAGCGGCTCATGAACTAAACATGGACCGGTCATCGGCTGCAGAAACGCCTGTTCCAACGTCGTTGGAAGCGGATACACCGATTTCGCCTGGATTAGAAGACGAAACCTCCCTGTCCGATTTATTGCTACAGTTGAGGCACGAAGGTGATCGTACCAAACGAGCTGACGCGCCTCTTGCACAGCAGCCTGAATCTACGGTAACGGAGCCAATTACACCAGAGCCAATTGCGCCAGAGCCAATTGCACCAGAGCCTGTCACAACAGAGTCAATTAGACCAGAGCCAATTGCGCCAGAGCCTGTCGTACCAGAGCCAAGTGCACCAGCGCCTGTCGAACCAGAGCCAATTACACCAGAGCCGGTTTCACAAGCGCCTTTTACGCCGGCACCTGTTTCACCTGAACCAAGCGTGCCTACGGTTAAGAAGCAGTCACCTGTTGAGGAGGAGTCAGTAGAGGAACGGCGTGCGCGATACATTGAAGAAGAGCGTAAGAAGCTATATTCGATCATCGATGGCTTGGAAGAAACCACCGCACCTGTTGCTGAAACACCAGCCTCAGAACCTGTGGAGCCGCCAGCCCCTGTTGTAGATACTGCTCCCGTCGTGCCGCCGGCTCCACCTGCTCAGCAAGATCGGGGCAGTAAACTTGCAGAAAGAAGTAAGTTGATCGAAAACATTCTTGCAGCGAAAGAAAACATGGCTGGTGGTAAGCCAGCGGCGCCAAATCCTGTTTCTGCCAGTCCCGTTTCTGTACCGCCCATAGCAAGTACTCCACCGGCACCGATCGAGCCGCCGACTCCGGTCGACATACCACCTGCTGCGCCTGCAGGCAAAGCAGGGCCGCCTATTGAGCCGAAGCCGGCTAAGGATGTACCTGCTCCTGAAGTGAGTGCGCGGGAAGTGAGTCCTCAGGAATTACCGTCCGTATCGCGTAGTTCCAGTACACCGAGTCCTGAACAAGATGCATCGGTGAAGCCGCAGCAGGCTGGAACGCAAGCACCCATTGATGTGCCACCATCTGCGGTTTCATCTTTGGCCGCAACGTCGCCTGTTGAGCGGGTACCGCTTGCAGAAATTCCTTCCCAGTCACCTGTGGATGAGTCCGCAAAAGAGGAGATAGCGGTTGACAAGCCCGCCCACGAGGTGCCGGCACCAGCACGACCCTTTGGTGCCATAGGTGTGGAAAAAGGTGCGGAGCAGCCAGAAGTATATGATACAAGCAGTATTGAGGATGTCTTCAATAATCATGAAGAGTCCTTGCAGAATGATGCAGGCGCTATTTCTCAAGAAGCGGATCCTGTATTTTCCTCATCGCCGGGTAAAACGCCGTCTACAAGCGCATCAAACACACCGAACGAGGAATCGCGCCCTACTGATGTGCTTGAGAATAGCGGGACTGAAGAAGTCGGAGCAAACGCTATTGAGGATGCTACGCGCGGTATAATCGCCGACTTTGCAGCGTTAGATGTCAGGGAACCTGCGTCAGGTGCTGCGAATTTGCAGTCTCCGGTGCCGGCACCTGCTACACCCGTTGCACCGCAGCCGTCAACGCCAGTAGGTGGTGACGAGGCGCACGACGGAACGCCTCGATCTGGCAACTCTGAAGCCCGAGAAACGGCAGATGTCGCTGAACCAATACGTCCAAGTAAAGACAAAACGTATATGTCTGAGCCCCAAGTAAGTGAACCAACGGTACCCGATCCGCTACAAACTGCGAATGTATCGCAGGAAAAGCCGGCGGTACCTGAAGCTGCGCCTGCGGCCGTTGAGCCAACTGCACCAGAACCGATAGCAGCATCAGAAGCGGTATCGACGCCACCTGCTGAGGAAGGTATTGTCAAAGAAGTGACCGTAGCGCTTGAAACATCTACTGAAGAGGCGTCCTCGCAGGTTGTGCCAGGATCGGTGAAAGACGACGGTCTTGTAGAAATAGAAGAACCTGCAGCAGGAGACATTCAGCTAACCCATGTGGTCGAGTCACTTGCTTTTGCGACGGAAGACCCTATTCCGCTGAAGAAAATTGCGCGCATCTTTGCGGATACGTTGGGTGTAAAAATGCCTACTGAGAAAAAGGTACGTGCGGCAATTGCAACGCTCAACGAAGCATATGCAGCCAATGGGCGAACGTATCGTATTAAAGAATGGGCCGGCGGCGTACGCATGGCATCACATCCGCAATACGCCCAGTTTATACGCGCGTTGTACAAAGACAACCGGCCGAAGAAACTCTCGCGGACACTTATGGAAACGCTGGCCATTATCGCATACAGCCAGCCTTCAACCAAGCCTGAGATTGATTTTGTACGCGGTGTGGACAGCGACTATGCGGTTCGCAAATTGTTAGAATTGGGGCTCATCGATATTGTGGGGCGTAGTGACTCGATAGGGCGACCATTGCTCTACGGTACATCGGAACGTTTTCTGGAGCAATTTGGCCTGAGTGAAATCGGCGCTTTACCAAAGCTGCGCGAAGTAGAAGATTTGTTGGGTGATCCAGCATTCAAAAAAGAACGATTGCAGTTGTTGGCCCTTGATGAGATGGATAACGCTGGAACGAGTGCTGAATCAGCCAATGATGACACTGGTGATACTGCTGAAGCTTCCGCTGAGGCCGGCGAACAGCTCGATGCTTCAACAGAAGCTCCTGGTGACGAGCCGGCTACTTAAGAAATGTTAGCTGTGTGCAGCTAGATCAAAATAGAAAGGGCGACCAACTGGCTTGTTGGTCGCCCTTTGTTGTTTCTGTTGGTCTTTAGAAGACCAGGATTTCGATGCCGTATTGTCTGTCCGTAATGTGAAGCGGGTCAGGCCGAAACGGAATAAAAACGTGCTTTTCGTTTTTCTTAGGCAGTTCGTCGGTGTAGAACTGCGTGTAGTATCCATCCGTGTTGCCTTTGAAGGAGTAGATCAACTCAGAAGCATTGGACGAGGATGACGTTTGTTCGATTTCGTAAAGCCGAACGCGGTCTTTGCCAATGCGGAGCAAAATTTCGCTGTAGCCAAACCGTCTGTCAACACGAATGACTTTGGGGGTAAGGCCTTTGTCAATACCGTCGAGGAAAATACGGGCTTGCCTGATTTCAGTGGTCTGATCAGCCAGTACAACGGTAGCACCTTCTGCGCCTTCGTCAGCTGCATCTTTTGATGAAGCACAACCGGAAACGGTAAGGACCACCAGAAATAGACTGAAAATATAAGTCAGGGCCGAATTCATAAAGTCACCTTAATTTGATTGCAGCTAACTGCCTTGGGGAGGCGGCCAACTTCATTAATACAATAGTCTATGTATAGATGAGTTGCAAATGCTATTCCGTGCCAATAGAATTATGCGCCCGTTTATACATTTGTTATGAGCCTGTTATTATAAATACTCACGACGTTACCTCTATGACTCGGTAAAACAGCAAAAGGTGCTCTTTTGTGTCAAGAAAGCTGCTCGCGCACAAACCGAGGGAACAGCGTGTGCAGCATGCTGTGCATACATGCCCCTTATTAAGTACAAAGCTGCTTATTGATACCCGGTTTACAACCGGTACTGCCTATACGGTGCTTCGACCTGTCGGGACACGGCCTCGTTCAGCATTGGCAAGGATACCGTTAATCTTCAGTAGGGCTTCCTGATGCTCCTGATGGCCTGCATGCGCAGTTTTTTGCCGTGGCTCGCGAGAACCACGCACGGTCTGTTCATGGGTTGCAGTATTGCTTTCAGGCTGCGCATAGTTAATCTCGCCTGAGTCAGATTCCAGTATCAGTCGCGCTGATCGGTCTTTGGTGCAGTAATTACAAAGCCAGCTGACAAGCACATGCGCGCGGTTGTGGAAGCCGGTAAGTAACACAAGGTGCAAGAAAAGCCAGGTGAGCCAGGCGAAGAACCCTTCGAGTCTGATTTCACCAGGGAATTCTGCAACAGCAGCGTGCCGGCCAACGGTAGCCATAATGCCCGGATTTTTGTACCTGAACGGGTGCTGCCGACCTGGCCTTTTAATGCAGCCTTAATTTCTTGCGCCGCGTGTTTGGCGCCCTGACGGGCAACGGACGCGAGCTGTGGGTGCAGATTGCCCTCTTCGTCCTGACTGCCGGCCATGTCGCCTATAACAAAAACGTTGGGCATGCCTGGCACGCTCAGGTTTGGATTCACCACGATACGTCCGCCACGAGTTTGCTCCAACTGCAACACGCCGGCAAGCGGAGATGCTTTAACGCCAACTGCCCAGATGGGCGTTGCCGTTCGGATGCTTCGGTTGCTGCTCAGTAATACCGCACCGCGGGCGACTTCCGTTACACGCTCGTTCTTTACGAGGTGCACACCCCGTTCCGTGAGCACTTCTTCTGCATGCTTTTGCGATGCTTCATTAAATGGTCGCAACAGTGTGGGGCCGGCTTCAATCATGATCACGCGCGCCTTTTCCACGGGTAACTCGGGGTAGTCGTTCTTGAGGGTGTTCTGAAACAGCTCGACCAAGGCGCCTGCCATTTCAACACCTGTGGGGCCACCGCCGATCACCACAAAATTGAGTAAGCCTTGTTTGAGCAACTGCGGTGCTTGATCAACGCGTTCGAACTGCTTCAGGATGTGGCTTCTGAGATTAATTGCATCGGAGAGTTGCTTGAGCGGAAAGCAGTGCCGCTGTGCGCCGGCAATATTGAAGTAATCAGGCGCTGAGCCGGCTGCAAACACGAGAAAGTCGAACCCAATGGGCATCTGGCCTTGTAAATGAACGCGCTTTTGCTGCCAATCGACGCCAACTACTTTACCCAGCCTGAACCTGAAATTCTGCTGGTTTTGAAATACGGCGCGAATCGGATAAACAATTTCCTCGGGCTCAAGACCAGCGGTTGCCACTTGATAAAGGAGTGGTTGAAACGTGAGGTAATTGTTTTTGTCAATGAGTGTGATATCCACATCCGTGTTGCGAAGCTCTGATGCAATGGCCTGGCCGGCAAAACCACCGCCGATAACAACGACATGCGGTCGAGCTGATTGTGGATTTAATTTGTGCAGGGTCATGGGGTAACTGGTATGTATAGCCAATACCTGATAGGGGGAGTGCTTGCAGTACAGGTTGGCAATTAGAGATTTACGGGACACATGATTAAATACCGACTACCCGATGCAGGGCAGAAGGTGAGTGGGGCAGTAGGGGGAGATAATACCGTCGGAAGCGCAGCGGGAAGGGTCTGCTTTAATGTAGGCTTTCCCAAAGATGGTGCCAGTGCCAATTCGGTTGGTAGCATAACAGTTTTGGCGTTTAGGCACCGATTTAGAGGGCGATGCAATCGGCAGCAGAAATACATAGACTCAAGCTGAGAATTGCGACAGGTGGGCCTCATTCAGTTTGCTTTTTAACATTGCAAACTGAATGAGGCCGTGTACTAATGAAACAGTAACAACGGTCGGTAACAGGTTTTAGAAGCCAATACCAAAATGCACAGCCATTGCAAGCGTTTTATCGACGCTAACAGCAGCCCCTTGAAAATCGGGCGGTGCCTGGAAAAATCTCACAGGTACCACCAGCTCAACAAAGAATACGGTGTCCGGATCGCTTGGAAAAGGAAATGCCTTATTCAGAAGCGGCGTAACACCATAAGAACCTCCGGTTTCAAATGCCCCTCTCAATCCAAACGTAAACCCGTTTGACAGTCCCATGAGTACTCCCGGATGAATGAGTAGGTTGGTAACAGCGTGCTCATCCACAAACGGGACAAGTTCAAGATCAAAAGCAACATTGATGTTGGTTTTAACCGTCACCCCCATGGGAAATCCAATAACCAGGTTGTCAGAAATGGTGGTCACATCGCCATTTGTACTCGAGATGAGTGGAAACACAGTACCGATGTGTCCCCCAAGTTCATTTTGGGCGTTTACTTGTTGGGTACAGACTAAACTAATGAGAATGAGAAATATGCTCCCTGTTAATGATTTCTTATTGTTTTTCATATTTTTAGTAGTATTACTTAAAAATCAGGGGGCAGGAAATGCAATGCGGATATGAGGGGACAGCGCAAAGAAATTTTTGTTAATGTCTTTTCAAATTGCAAGGATTATGCCGAGGCTCGCGGCCCACATTCTTTCAGCAAACAGCCTGCTGTACGGCCCCAAACGCACTTTAAGCCTATGTATTTCGGACCAGTGTTTGGCCGGCTTTTTTTGAGTCTACGTTGCACACAGTACGGCAAGTCCCGCAAGGAAAGTTGATTGGATTACGTCCAAATACCTTCAACCTGTAACCTGCAACGTTCAACTACAAAAGCGTGAATCCTAAAAGGAGGAACGCGTTTGCACTTAAAGGACCACCACCGATTTAGCATCAGAAAGCGGTATACCATCGACGGCGTATTCAGCATGTTCATTTGAAGTTAAGGTGACCTTCACCTCGTGTTTGCCCTGGGGGAGTGACTTGATATGGTACCAGGGGCCATATAGCCGCGCGACTTTCTCACCATTGACATATAGATGCGCGTGGCCATGCCCATCTATATGACCTTCACCACACTCTTCAGGGGTGAATTCAAAATTCTGGGTGATCAAACGCACATTCCATCCGCCATGCATGTCTTCCTGTACATCCAGTGCGAGGCGAGGCGCTTCGTCTTTTGACACTTCTTGTAGCGTAGCCGTGTGTGTTGTTGTCTCTGCTGCTTTTTCCAGTGCCGCCAAATACGTGGATTGCGCCGTATTGGTGTATACCAGCAGCATGGCCATGAAGATGATCCCAAAGCTTAACATCGGAAAACGTAATCCGCTGCCAGATGTGCTTGAAAAACGTAATCGGCGTTCTAAATGTAACGCCAGGGCCTCTGAGCAGAAATACGATAAGCGCAGCGTGCACCAGCGCATGACCAATAAACTCGAGCTTGCCGAAGACCAGCGTTGTTGAAATGAACACGCCTGTAATAGCGAGTGCAATCGGACGTTGCAGTAAACATACGATGAGCAGAAAGCCCAGAATGAATTCTACAAACGCTGCAATTTGCAGGAATAACGTCAGGTCGAAACCAAATGTCAGCTCTGGCTTGCCCTGTAAAATTTCGATGCCCCACTCCGGGTAAACAAGTTTCTCCAGGGAGACCCAACAAAGCGAAAAGCCAACGCTTGCATACAACGCGGGGAGGGCAGAGGCGCGTCTTTTTTTGCTAGACGCATTACTTGTGGCGAGGTAGTAGCCGGCGCCCATCAAATAGACGTAATCCAGCATGTGAAGAGCACCAAAATAAAATAGGGAAAAGAGGTAGAGCGCCATCAAGCCCAGGCCGGCATAGTGGGTGAATCGGTTGGCTAAAATCAGGATGGCTAATCCGAGTTGGATGAACTCTGCCCACGCATTATAAACGAGAAGCTCGGGGACAAGCAAAGCGCCAGACTGCCAGGATAGCAACAGTACAGCCCCGGTAGCGACGCGGATGATCAGGTCGCTTCTATCCGCATACCTGCTTACCTTGTCAGCAAACTGTTTGTAGAGCGAATGACGAGTGATCTGGTCATCTACATAAACCAACGCGCCGATGATGCATAGGCAGGCAGCCCACATCATGAGGAAGAGTGGAGAGAGAATTTCTTGGAGTGATAAGGGTTCGTGTGTAAACGAAAACGCACTGAACCATTTGACGTGGGCGAATGCCGGCAGCTGAAATCCGAATAGCAATAAAAGGGCAAGCCCAGCACTTCGGAAAAGTCTGTTGCGCTTCATATCATCAGAGCGGGGGCAAGGATAGTTTAAATGCTTGCTTTGATGGGGGCGCGTATTTGACTAACGGCACCTGCAAACGCACGATGTGATGCTGGCGTAGCAGGTGTTGGAACGGTTTGCCAGTTGTGATACAGGGCACAAGATAATGCCCTGCAAAGCCTATTCCAATGTCGAAATTGTGTCCTGGAATAAAACCACATTAGTGTGTTTCATGGAAGAGCTTTTTTGAATCAAACGAATTTACTCGAACAGCAGAATCACATGGATATGTCAGTGCAAACACCGGAGTGGGTTAAGCATGCAATCTTTTATCAGATCTTCCCCGACCGTTTTCGTCGTAGTAAGGCCTGGACAAGGCCGCCCGGTATCAAGTTGAAACCCTGGGGGGCACCTCCTGAAGAGCAGGGCTTTCAAGGGGGCGATTTGTATGGGGTTATTGAGGCACTCGATTACCTGCAGGCTCTGGGCGTGACCGCTTTGTATCTCAATCCGATATTTGCGTCGGCTGCCAACCATCGTTACCACACCTTCGATTACTACCAGGTTGATCCGTTGCTTGGGGGAAACGACGCATTGCGTGCCTTGCTGGAGGCTGCGCATGCTCGCGACATGAAGGTGGTGCTCGATGGGGTCTTTAACCATGCGAGCAGGGGATTTTGGCCGTTCCATCATATCCTGGAAAACGGAGGTGCTTCGCCTTATATCGATTGGTTTATTGTAGAGGACTGGCCTTTACGGCCCTATCCTTTGTCTGCGGACGATAAAATCAACTATGCCGCCTGGTGGGGGCTTCCCGCCTTGCCCAAATTGAATACAGAAAATCCCGAGGTGCAGCAGTACATCCTGGATATTGCCAAATACTGGATCGACTTTGGGATTGATGGTTGGCGCCTCGACGTGCCGGCTGAAATCGACGATGACGCATTCTGGCAACGATTCAGGCAGGTGGTCAAATCGGCAAATCCGGAGGCGTATATCTGCGGTGAAATTTGGGAAGAAGCACGGCGCTGGCTGCAAGGCGATCAATTTGATGCGGTCATGAATTACACCGTTTCCTGGGCGGCCATGACCTTTTGTGGTTTCGATACACTGCGGCCCGACTATGAACGTAATCATCTGTCGCTTACCCCTCGCAACGCAACGGAAGTTGCGGAAGTGATTGATACCATGTATGGCTGGTACGACTGGGAGATAAATTATGCCCAGTTGAATTTACTCGATAGCCACGATACTGCGCGGGCATTGTGGGTGTTAGGTGAAAGCAAGGCCGCACTTAAGCTCTGCACGCTCATGCTGATGACGCTGCCGGGTGCCCCTTGTATTTATTATGGTGATGAAATAGGGATGTCGGCCGGCGATGACCCGATTGCCGCGAGGCTTTTCCTTGGGATAAAAGAGAGCAATGGGATGAAGAGCTTCTTGCGTTCTACAAAGAAATAGGCGGTTTGCGAAACAGACATCCTGTGTTGCGAACGGGTGATTTTAAAACGATTTACGCTGTTGATCGGGTGTGGGTTTTTAGCCGTAAACTCGACAATGACGTTGCTTATGTTGGCTTCAATACCGCAGCAGAAATTGCACGGATAACAATCGATAAAGGTGCGAGCGAGAGTTTTGAAGTTAGAGTCGTTTGGCCGGCTGAGGGATGCCAGATTATAGAACAGTCTCCTGCCGACGTCACAATCGAATTGGGACCACAAACGGGGTGTGTGTTGATGAGCTAAACCGGTTGAGAAAATTGGTAAAAGTCTTATCTTTGAAGCTAAACCAGCCTATTTCATCTGAATGACAGCTTTGCATTATGGTAAATAATCCAGATCTGCAGGCGAAGGAGGTTAAAGATTCAGGGAGCGGACAGATATTTGATTCGCCAGCTCTCGAACGGCTATCTAAAGCCTCCCCTTTCGTGTCTGTAGGAGCTTATTTGACGATAATTATAGGTCTGTTGGTCTGGGCATACATCGAGCGCGTGACACCCACATTTGTCTCAGCACTCGTAATTTTTGTCGGGGCCTATTTTAGCTGGACCTTGTTCGAATATTTGTTTCACCGCTTCATCAACCACCTTGACTCTTTTTATCCGGAGTCTGAAGCAATTCGGAAATTTGACTACGCAATACACGGTATCCATCACGAATTTCCGCGCGATACCCAACGCTTGATCATGCCGCCGGTACCTGGTTCGCTGATCATTGTTGTGTTGCTAGGTCTGTTCTGGCTTGCGATGGGGGAATACGTACTCGTATTTATGCCTGGCTTCTTGCTGGGGTACTTGTCGTATGCCTTTATCCATTATGCTACCCATGCATGGAAGCCGCCTAAAGCGCGGTTCTTAAAGGCGTTGTGGCGGCATCATGCGCTTCATCACTATAAACATCCGGACAAGGCGTTTGGTGTGTCCACGCCCATTTGGGATTATGTGTTTCGCACCATGCCGCCGGCCCGAAAAAAAGAAACCAGCGATGTATAAGCTCCCCAAGAACAACCCGTCTTTTGGTCGCCATCTTTCCCCCTTACTAATCGTCCTTGCAATGAGCATGGGCTGGAGTTTGTCGGCTGTGGCCCAGGAGGCTGATCGCCCACTGCGTATCATTGCCTTTGGCGCGCACCCTGATGATTGTGAGATTAAAGCATCTGGTGTTGCGAGGATGTGGGCGTCGCGTGGGCATGCGGTGAAGTTTGTTTCGGTAACCAATGGTGACATCGGCCACTTTGAGATGGCCGGCGGAGAACTGGCACAACGTCGAACAAAAGAAGTGGAGGCTTGCGCTGAACTTCTGGGCATCGAGACGGAAGTGCTCGACAACCACGATGGTGAACTCATGCCAACCCTGGAGAACCGCAAGACAATTGCGCGCTTGATTCGGGAATGGCAAGCAGACATTGTCCTTGCACCACGAGCAAATGACTACCATCCTGACCATCGTTACACTGCGATTCTGGTTCAAGATGCATCGTTTATGGTCACAGTACCTTTCTTTACGCCTGATACGCCTCGCGTCGAGAAAAATCCGGTCTTCATGTACTATTACGACCGCTTTAAGAAGCCGTATCCGTTTGAGCCAACGATTGCTGTGGGAATAGATGAGGAATCAGCACCTAAATATGAATGTATGGGGGCATTAAAGTCGCAGTTTTCAGAGTGGAATGCCTGGCTCGATGGCTATGATCACGAAGTGCCAGCAGATGAGCCGGGGCGAAAGCAATACATTGCAGAGAAATTCCAGGCAAGAGATACGTTTATAGCTGACACGTATCGGGACCTATTGAAAACTTACTATGGAGAAGAACGGGGCGCATCATTCAAATACGCCGAGGTTTTTGAATTGTCTGAATATGGCAGCCAGCCTGACCGCGAAGCTTTGAAAAAGCTATTTCCATTTTTTGATTAACAGGCAGGCGATACTAAAATCAAAAAGGGCAAAATCAAAAAGGGGAAGCAGCGTCATTGACTGCTTCCCCTTTTCTCCTTTAAGGGTATCCTGCTACACGTTCCTCTACACGCCTTCGTTATCCCATTCTCGGGCGAAGATACTTTCTGCACACAACGTCACTACCCATAAACATCAAGTAAAGAAATACGATGCCCAACCCCGAAAACAGGTATTGACCGCTCATCCATGAGAACACAATACCACTGACTGTGAGTAAGGTGAGGCCGATCAGGCTGAGTACTACACAAAGGTTAGAAGCACTAAAAACGAAACGTCGAGTTTTCGTTGTCATATGTATATCCTCCGGTCAAAAGCGGCGCCTGGATACTGCCGGCAGGGCGCTGCATTCGGCCATCGTTGCATTCGTTTATGTTAAAATCCTGATACACGGCTATGTGGTTGTTTGACCCCTGGTCAGAACAGAAATCACAAAGCCGGCATAAGGCCTTTAAGTCGATACTTACGTATCATTTATCGTCCGATAATTACAGAAAAATAGGTGCGAACTACATGAACCCATTTTTATCAGACGAGCCCTTCTACGCAGAAAAAAAGGAATGGCTCATAGGGTTTCAAGAAGAAGCGATTAAGAAAGCTCCTGGAAGCGCTTCATTGTTCATCATCTGCTAAAGAACGACCTTTGCACCTCTATCGTGGCCGCCCCTAATAGGTGCGGAAAAACCTTTTCTAAATCCAAAAAAAACATAGATTAACCTGCAGAATTGTATACGTATGGTGTGGTTGCGTCAAGTTTTTGGCTAAAATTGCCTGTAGCCACTTTATTGATGTACTATGCGCCATTTTACTGACACTATTTTATGGCTTGTTTTCCAGGTAGACAATGAGGCTTGAAGGTGCAAAATTCGGGCTATCTGCAGGATCCTGTAGTAGGGGTAAGGTCGCGAACCCTTTTGCCGAAATTTCGTGTAACTTGTTAGGCATAAATCCTTACCCATAAGGAGCAACCAGGGCAACGTAATGCCTCGCGTGTACACCAACTTCGGTTATACCTGAGAAAGGCATGGAATACAAAGACGATTATTTCCCGTTTCGAACAGTGCTCAGTCTTGAGCCGCTGATCGATTATTGGAAAGAAATAGAGCAAAATACAGAAGGGATTAAGTCCAACTTAGCCCGGCAGATTCTCGAGCAAGTTGAGCAAACGCCTGAACTGCGTGGCGAATTGGAAGACGTATCCGTACTCGACGCGCATACCGACATGCTTGATATGCTCATGTCGATTTTGCTGCCTGTGGGGATGTGTGAAACTTCATATTCTACAGCTATTTTGCCCTGGAAGCCTGAAAGCTTTTATTCGACGCCGGCATTTGAGCGCGAAAACATGATGGAGCACCTGCTCAAGTTTTTCGCCCTTCAGGCTGATTTGATGTCGAAAGGGAAAACCGTCAATGCCTATCTTGGACTTGTATCTGAGCTTTTTGGGTACGAATTGCCCTCCAAGCTGCCGATGTTCTTCCCGGCAGAAGATGAGGCAACGGGACTGATGCGGTACTTCAAAATTGATTTTGATACCCGGTTTAGCCAGGTGAAAATACTGGGGCAGTTCCCGGAATTTACAAAAGATGATCTGAGCGAACTGATGAATAACATCATGGACCTCGATCTTTGGAAAAAGAAGCTTCCTCCTGAGCTTATAGAATTTCATGGTTTTGCTGTCTTAACAGCTGTTGAGGTAACAGAAGGACAAATCGTTTCGATGCTTAAAAACGATTTGTTGCAGAAAGACGCGCTCAACACGCCGGCCAAAATCGAGCAGATTCAGTGTCGGATTCGTTCGTTGATGCGCATGAAGGATCTGGAAGTGGGCCTCGTGGCCATTAGCAGTGGAGAGTTTGATAAAATTACCAGCATCAAGCCGCTTGGCAGAAGTTTGCTGATGAAACAAGGCGCAGCTGCACCAAGCTGCCCGATGTGGAAAAAATCATTGTATGCCGAGGTGTGTGATGGCCGGCGTGAACCTGCCATCCTGCAGGACTTGCAATCACACGACGAACGCACTGGATTTGAGCAGCATCTCATTGAGCAGGGGTACAACAACCTCTTGCTCGCGCCGCTCTATTACGAAGACGATCTTGTAGGGATTCTTGAGATAGCATCACCCAAATCCGAACGATCTCAACGGTTTTACGGTCAACAAGCTCGAGGAAATCACAGCACTTTTCTCGCTTGCTATCCATCGAGGGATGGAAGAGCTGGAGGATCGCGTGCAGGCCATCATTAAGGAGCAGTACACGTCGATCCACCCGGCGGTTGAATGGCGTTTCAGGGAAGCTGCCCGCGATTACATTTATCAGGAGCAGGCAGAAGAAGTCAACGCGCAGGCAGATTCTATCGTTTTCAAGGATGTATACCCGCTGTACGGATTGTCCGACATCCGCGGTTCATCCGACGTGCGCAATCAGTCGATTCAGGCTGACCTGGTGCGGCAATTGGAGCTCGCCCACGCTGTGCTCATTGAAGCACAGAAACACCGCCCGCTTCATGTGATCGACGAAATGAGCTATCAGCTCGCCGTTTATGCGGCTGATATTGAAAACGAACTGAGATCAGGTGACGAGATCAACATCCTCAGTTTCTTGCGGGATGAAGTGGAGATGCTTTTTGATGAGCTCAAACAGTTCGGCCCATCCGTTGCAGAAGCAATTGGGCGATACGAAGATGCACTCGACCCATCGCTGGGTGTACTGTACGACAAACGGAAGGAATACGAGAAGAGTGTCCGTCTGATTAACGATACAATTGGTAAATACATCGATCGAAAAGAAGTGGATGCGCAGCGTATGTATCCACACTTCTTTGAGATGTACAAAACGGACGGTGTTGACTACAATCTTTATGTCGGCGAGTCGCTTGTGCAAAACAGGTCGTACGACCCCATTTATCTGCGCAATCTGCGTTTATGGCAGCTTATGCTGATGTGCGGTGTGCAGTGGGAGATGGACAAGCTGATTCCTACGCTTAAGGTACCACTCCATGTAGCGCATCTTATCCTTGTGCAAGACATGCCGTTATCGATCCGTTTTCGTGTGGACGAGAAGAAGTTTGACGTGGATGGTGCGTACAATATTCGCTATGAGATTGTCAAAAAACGTATTGACAAAGCGCGCATTGAAGGCACCAGGGAACGGTTGACGCAACCCGGCAAAATTGCCATAGTCTATTCACAAGATGCGGAAGCGCAAGAATACCGCCGCTACATCAGGTACATGCAGGCTTCCGGGTACTTCACGGATGAAGTGGAAGACGTAGCTCTTGAGAATTTGCAGGGGGTACATGGTTTGCGTGCTTTACGCGTGACCATGCGTCCGCAAAAAGGCGCCGGCGAATTCTCCGGCCCGATCTCCGATCTGCATGCCCTGCCCATCGGCGATGGTGCAAGTGCAGAATCGGTTGCTGTTGCAGTAGATTCTCCAGGTTCGTTGCAGTAAATTAGGCGCCAGATCCTGAGCAAATGCGACGGATCTGTCTGGTTAACCTATTCTGCACCTTCAAGCTGGCTTTTGTTAATGGACATGAAGCGCTGGCATCCCCCGAAAGCTGGCTTCAGATCCGCACGATCGATGCCCATACGGGAGGAGAGCCGTTTCGCATTATCGTAGATGGATTACCTGAAATCCCCGGACAAACCGTGCTGGAATGCCGGCGCTTTGTACGCGACAACCTGGATGAGATCCGCACGATGCTCATGTTAGAGCCCCGCGGCCATCCGGATATGTACGGTTGCATCCTCCTGCCTCCCGAACGAACCGACTCCCACTTAGGCGTGCTTTTCCTGCACAACGAAGGATACAGCACCATGTGTGGCCATGGCATTATTGCTTTGTCTAAAGTCCTTGTGGATACGGGTCAAATCCCACGTACAGGATCAGAGACCGAAATACGCATCGATTCGCCTGCCGGCCAAATTATTGCAACGGCGCACAGTGAAAATGACGAAGTTTCTAGTGTCTCTTTCCTGAATGTCCCATCCTACGCGGAAGCGCTTGACCAATCTGTCGATGTGCCCGGCATGGGTACCGTGTCATATGATCTTGCATTTGGTGGGGCTTTCTATGCGTATGTGGATGCTGCGCGTGTAGGCGTTTCCTGCCGGCCTGAGGATACACGTGCCCTCATCGAGAAAGGCAGCGCGATAAAGCGTGCCGTGATGGCGCAGCGGACGATACAGCATCCGTTTGACGATGATCTTGGTTTTCTATATGGTGTCATCTTTGTCGGGCCGGCTGAGATGCCCGGTCATCACAGCCGCAACGTCTGCGTCTTTGCTGAGGGCGAAGTAGACCGTTCACCCACTGGCACCGGTGTGAGCGGCCGGCTGGCCATTCATCACGCCAGAGGGCAGCTCGAAGTGGGGCAGTCCATCATCATCGAAAGTATCCTGGGCAGTACGTTTACCTGTCGTGTTGCTGAGGAAACTGCGTTTGGTCCCTACAAGGCTATTGTGCCGCACGTCATGGGTACCGCCCACATCACTGGTCAGCATACCTTTTTAGTCGATCCGGCGGATCCGCTCAAGGCCGGGTTCTTCCTTCGTTAACATGGTGACAGGGCGCGTGCTGCCTGCCAAAACAGGCAGGATATATATCTCGATACATGTACTACTCTGCAGCGTGTTGATCGAAGAAATCCAATCTGAAGCGCAGGATTTACACCGTCGCCATCCAGCCCAGTAGTGGAGCCCCGGAAAGACCATGAATTGAACGAGAAGTCAGGTGCGCCAGACCCCAATCCTCTCGGAGCAACGAGGATATATCCCCGTTTATCAGCTTCGGCAATTACTGTTGGGTCGTTCAAAAACTCGTTTTCATCACCTCCCCAGCCGTGAAAAATGGTCACCAGGTGTGCCGGCTGATTTGCGTTGTAGCTGGACTACTTAAACTTGCACTTTGTTCTAGCTGAGACTCGGTAGAATCGGCTGGATTAGTAGTGCTTCCTGTTGTATATCCGAAAAAAACAATGAGTAGGATGGGATGCAGTGATCTCAATACGTCCATAATACGCCTAGCTGATGGAATTACCTGGTATACGAACCGATATGATACCAATCCTATTTATTGAGAATCTGTCCTGATTTTTTGCTCAATTCCGCCGGTAAATTTATTCTTTAGATCAATGAATTGTAGCGCAGAATTTCAATCGCAAGGTTATCACTTTTGCAAGAGTTGTGCGCATGGGTTACTTTTTTGAAGATCTGTTTGTTTTATGCTGGCAGATGCTTTGCTCACCCTAACCTGTACTGGCCATGCGTTTCCTTCAATTCTCTGTGCTGTCTCTAGCTGTTTGTGTGCTTTCATTCAGCAGCGATGCACAACCCTATGAACTGCATACTTTCGAACACATCCAGTTGTCCGAGACGTTTTTGGCGGAAGGAGCTACGTTTGGAGATCTTTCGGGGGATGGCGTAGGTGATCTTGTTTCTGGGCCCTACTGGTACGAAGGGCCTGATTTTGAACAGGTGTACACCATTTATGAACCCGTTCCGTATAGCATAGAATCTTATTCAGATAATTTCTTTTCCTATGTCAGGGATTTTGATGCAGATGGGTGGAATGATGTGCTGGTTGTAGGTTTTCCCGGTAAAGCGGCGTATTGGTACAAAAATCCTGGAGTACCATCTGGTGATGAGGCGCATGGGCACTGGGAAAAATTCCTTGTGATCGAAGATGTCTCCAATGAATCACCTGAACTGGAAGACTTAACAGGTGATGGGATCCCCGAACTGGTCTGTAGTAGCAATGGCGAATATGGATATGCACAACCCATAGAGGGACAGCCCGAAGCTCCCTGGACCTTCACGGCGATTACGGCAGGACGGGATGTACATAAGTTCACGCACGGTTTGGGTATAGGCGACGTGAATAACGATGGCAGAATGGATCTGTTGGAAAAAGAGGGATGGCATGAGCAGCCGGCTGTGTTGACACCCGGGGAAACATGGACGTTTCATCCGTTTCCCTTTGGAGATACCAAGCTAGGTGGTTCACAGATGTTTGCCTACGACTTTGATGGTGATGGGGATAACGACGTGATGACAAGTGACTATTCACACGGTTGGGGGCTAACGCTCTTTGAGAATACGGGGTTACCTCATGAACCCACGTTTAAAGCGCGGCGCATCATGACAGATAAGCCTGAGGATAATGCGTTTGGCGTTGCCTTTTCGCAGTTGCATGCCATGGCACTCGAAGACATGAATGGGGATGGTATAAAAGATTTAATCACGGGAAAACGATTCTGGGCTCACATGGGAAAAGATCCAGGAGGCACGATGCCGCCTGTATTGTACTGGTTTCAGACAAATCGGCTAAACGACGGGGATGTTGAATTTATTCCTCATAAAATTGGTGATAAGACAGGTGTCGGCACGCAACTCGTTGTTAAAGATGCTAACAACGATGGGCTACCAGATATTGCCGTTGGAAATAAGAAAGGAACGGCCGTTTATCTACACCATAAATCGACTGTCGATAAAGAGACCTGGCAACAGGCACAACCTGCTCGCACAAATCTTCCTGACTGAAAAGTGGCTTGCTGAGAAGGCGGTTGTTTAATAAGCAGGTTTGTCGTACTGTCATAGCTGTCCTGTTCACTAGTTGTATCCATCCCTCGTGCAGATCACACGTTTCACGTTTTTTCTTTGTCTCGTCTTAAGCCTGGCTTTCTCTGGCTGTACACCGTCAGAAAAATCAGGCACGGATGCCTTGCCTGATGCTTCAGCTGAAACCGCATCGAACATGCTATTTGACGGTGCATCCTTTGATGGATGGGAAGGCGTCAATGCGTTTTTCAGGGTTGAAGACGGAGCCATTGTTGCCGGCTCCATGGAGCGTGCCATCCCGCAAAACGAATTTCTTTGTACCGTTGAACGCTTTTCTGATTTCAAGCTTGTACTGGAAACCCGGCTTGTTGGGGATCAAACCAATGCCGGCATTCAATTCCATACGGAGCGCATACCGGATGACAACGAAGTGATTGGCTATCAGGCTGATATTGGCGAAGGCTACTGGGGTGGCATATACGACGAATCGCGCCGAAACAGGATGTTGGTTGAGGCAGATGCAGCGCTCATTCGTGAGATTCTGAAGCCTGGTGATTGGAATACGTACCTGCTTGAGGCAAAAGGGCCCAATTTTCGCATCGCAATAAATGGTACGCAAACAGTTGCATACGCGGAAGAAGATCCAGATATTCCTTTAGAAGGGCATATCTGCTTGCAAATCCATAGCGGACCACCTGGCGAACAGTGGTACAGGTCTATTGCGCTTGAAACACTATAATGTGTGTTATGCCCAAACGAAATGCCGGCCCCATGAAGAAGGACAAGATCTTTACCCGTAATCTGGACGGTAAGATTATAGAAATAGGGAACTGGAAGGCGCGTACGTCCAGCGATGACGCGTTTGTCGGCACACCTTTGTCTGATAGTGGCTTGAGGCAGTTGCGCCGGGGAAGAGAGCTGGGGCAATCGGATCCTCAAATTTTCAACGACATTCAAAAACGCAAACAAGCCAGGCGGCCGGCGTTATCTCTCGAAGAATTGACCATACCACAGCTCATCAAAATTGCCACCAACTTGTTGGAGTCAGAGCTAACCTCGCTTGAGCAAATGACCAGGAGTGATCTCATCATGATGGTCCGTCAACTGGCAAAAATGAAAAAGGTCAACATCGGGTTCGATATTGACCTTAATCAGGAATAATTTTGTAGCTACGTTGCCGGCTAGATATCCTGGAAGCGCTCTACGTCGATCTTCTTGCCGTTCACGATAATCTCTACGGACGACTCACCATCACCGCGTTTGATGATCAACTCGTGCTCATCATCGCCGTCTTGCATGATAATGATGTTCTCGTCATCATCGTCTTGAAACTTGAACGAACGCAACCGATGCTCTAATTCGTGCTCGCGCTCGTGGAGCTTTTCTAGTTTGCGTTTCAATTCGTACGCATGGCGCTTGTGTTTGAGGGCTACATCCCATTCAAATTCACCGCGCCGCTTTTCGTGATCCCATTTCTTGTGATTCCAACGGCTGTGATGATCTGCACCGTCAAACTTCCAATAAAATGCGTTGGCATCATCGCTGAAAAATTCACCTTCGAATACGTGCTCAAACTCTCCTTCAAAATCGCCATCAAAGTCGACGTCGAATTCGAACGCATTGCCATTAATGACAATATGGCGTGCAACGATAGGATCATCGTCAAAGAAATTGTTGAAGTACATATAGGTGAGGCCGCCAAACATACACAGGGCGGTAACGCCTAGAACCGGTACAAGGCGCTCACGGGTCCAGAATTGGCGTACACGAACCAAAAATCTGCTTACATTAAATGACATGATGTTCTCCTTTAGCTATCCGGACCTGGAGGTGATGAACGGGCATCAGTGTACCGGAAATCAATAAGATTGTTGAAGAGCAAATCGACCAGTGGGGTGCGCTCCTTAACCCCTGTTCTGGTTGATCATAGTCTTCTAACGCACGGCGTATATCTTTATTGTACGCTATACAAAAAAGCGCTAAAAATTTAGCACTTTAATGTGTAGACGTTGCAAACTGTAAAGAGTTACTCCTGTCGTAAAATAAACTGATACCGGCGCAGGGGATGAGTCTGCGCCGGTATTTTTTGTATATGATGGAATAGCTTGCAGTCTATTCTTTTGCCAGGCCTACATATACATCGTTAGACGCATCAGCGTTGTTGTAAATGACATCTTCGCGTCCATCACCATCAACATCGCCTACAAGAATCTCAAACTGACTCCAATCATCGAATACAGGATGGTCTTGCGAAATCCGCCCGAAGTCAAAGTTGCCTGTATCGGTGCCCAGGCCAATGAAGCTGCGGTTTACTGAGTCCATTGAATTTACCAATAGGTCTTTGCGTCCATCACCGTTGACATCCAGCAGGCGAATCTCAAACGGGCCTGCTTCTTCTTCCTCGAGCCATTGCAGATCGCCCTCAACCAGTGCCGGCACGCCGCCGGTAGTCAGATCTTTGTGGACCGGACTGCGGGTCTGGCCAGCAGCAACCCATACCAGATCGGCACCAGCAACGCCATCAATATCCCCAACAGCGACGTCGTAATTAGTCCAGCCTGTGTTGCCCCGGTCAAAACGGCCCCGGAAATTAAAGATACTTCCCTGCGTGTCGCTTACTGATTCTGCAAAGTAAACATGATGAACATTGAAGCCCTCGGTATACCACATCAAGTCGTCTCTGCCGTTTCCGTCAAAGTCGGCTACCATGAACGTTTCATTGCCAGACCAGCCTCGAGCAGGGTGGTCGTGCCATGCATTGTTGGTACCTTCAAAATTATCTACGCCATAACTGCCATCCCCATTAGAAAAGCTAACATACGACCTGTTCAGGTCGGTGCGCTCGTTCCAGACAAGGTCGTCGCCATCTTTTCCGTCGATATTTCCTACGGCAAACTCGTAATCCAGCGCCCAGCTACCGCCTCCGCGCGTGAAGAGCGGCATCTCATTGTAAGATCCATCGCCATTGGAAAGACCTATGTACGTCAGGTTGGTGTTAAGCACCCTGTTCCATACAAGGTCGTCGCGTCCGTCGTTGTCGAAGTCGCCAACTTTGACTACATACTGGCTCCAGCCATCAGCAGGTGTTGCGGTATGGATATAGGGTGTACCCATGCTGAAGGTGCCGTCACCATTTGCGGTTGCAACTACTGTTTCATTGGCGTTGGCGCTCACGTGATTCCATACCAAATCTTTATCGCCGTCACCGTCAACGTCTGCCATCATTACTTTGGCCGGCGTGCTGATGGGCAGGGAAAGCGACTGCACATCACGGAAGTCAAATGTACCCGGAGTTGCAGCTTTGGCCTGACAGGTGGTGATTTCATAATCGGTGGATTCCGTGACAGCAGCGATGGAGCCGTCACCGAGGTTACGGAAGGTGTACGACAACGGTGCAGCACTGCTGAGCGGCGCGTCATCGGTAAAGTAGTCGGCCCAATTCCCTGATCGGATGACTGCCAGCGTTGCATCTGCGTCTCCACCCAATGAGGTAACCTGGATTTCTGACTCTTCGAGAATTTTCTTCTGCTTTACGTCCAGGTTTGCAGAGCCGCCGCCGCCGATGCCATTGTATGCAGCCTGCATCGTTGCGCGGATATCCGAGGCGCTTGCCGTAGAAGTAAGCGAGAACATCATCATGCGACCATATACGACGTTGGATACATAGACGGGCAGGTTGTCTGGGCCAATTCGTCCGAGGTCTACCTGTTGCTGTAGTTTTTCTGCTGTAAAGTCAGCATTGAAAAATGCGTCGGGCGTCTGTGGTGGTGCCACGACCACTTCGTACATCTTTTGGTAGAACTGCGCGGTGATGGTTGTTTTCGAGGCGTCTTTCTGTATAGAACCTGTGGCAGAAGCTTCAAACTTCAGGTAGCGCCCGGATATGCCGGCCTGAAGCGCAAACTGGCTTTCCGAATAGTATTCCGACATGTCGAACGTGATAGTGCTCGGTGTCGAGAGTCCAGACTGGGTGGCGTTGCCAATCATCGAGCCTCTTGCTTGCGCTACTTCGGCCTGACTCGGCGTATCTACCGTCCGAAAATTATCATCGTTTGCAAGGCTTGGAATAGAAACTTCGATAGAAGAGCGTTCTGCAATCGGAAGGCCGAGCAGGCTACCGAGGCCATCGCGGTGGCTTTTACCCTGTATCAAGGCGCCTGGCCAGAGTAACTCTACATCCGGGCTGTAAATTGCAATTTGTTGCGGATTCTCAGTAATCGTAAACGGCTGTGTTTCGCAAGAATACGTTACATCAGGGATGATTTCTGAGGTACCGTCGTCGTTGATTTGTTCGACATCCAGCGTGACTTCTGGTTGCATTACAGCATCTCCAGTTGGTGTGGGCGCCATAGAAGCCTCGGTTGGGCTAAAGGTGGACCAGGATGGGAGATCCTGCATGTACTGGCCTACTTCTTCAACTGGACCGTTTGGGCCCATAGGGTCGCTACTGTCACAGCCGGCGCTATGCAGCGCAAAAACAGCAAATAGGGCTAGAACGAATCGTTTCATCGTGATATGTGAGATATGTTGTTGATTTATTTGGTTGGCTACAGGTAGACGCAGCAAAAGAAGTGAAAAGTGATCAAGGCCTCATAAAGTATTTGGCATTTGCCACATTATGAATGTGTTAATGCGTTGACGGACAAGACGCGTGCTCCATATTTTCGGCGTAAACCGTCCACTGACGGATGCTTCCTTTTATCAGAATTGATGATACTAGTCAATGGTATATCTGAGCGCTTTGTTAGATACCCACACCACGTACAGGCTTGCTGGAGCGGTAATAAGTAGCATTATATTTTTCGGATGTGCTACACCAGCAACGGACCTAACCGTTGAGCATGAGGAAGACACGGAAGACATGCCAGTATTTACTGGCCCGGCAGTTGTTGAGGACAAAAACCGCCTTGCTATAAAAGCAGTTTGGGAAGAAATACCGGTACCCGTCTTGCGCGGTGGTACGCCTGTGCGCGGGGGGTGGCGATATGGTCCGGCGAGGAACGTTCAACCTCTGGCAGTTACGCTGGAAAGCCAGCCGCCGCTCGATAGTATCGTCCAACTGCCACATCGAATTTTGAAACCAGACTGGGCATTGTGGTACGCGCGTGAAATCGATACACGTGGATATGCCTGGATATTTGTCAATGCTGATGATGGCGCACAGGTATTTCAGGATGGCGTTTTGCTAACGCCAAGGCGTGGAGAATTTTATAAACTCGACCCGAGTGGTTCTACGAGCACACTCACTATTCGTGTTCTGAATAATGCAATGTCAGGAGGGTTACGTGATGTGGCTTTGTATCCAGCAGCAGCATTTGAGGTATACGAAACCAACCATGCGCACCTGCTGGCGATGAAGCGAATCCTGTACGAGGCCATGCGCTTGGATTCGTTGAGCAATACCCAGTTTCAGCAGTTGCTGACCATGTTGCAGGCACCAACAGATACATCAATTGCACGGACAAGGATACTTTTCCCAAAGACGATGATGTTTGCAAATCGCGATACTGTGGTTCCTGATAAGGTGCAAGAAGTGCCTTTTCGTTTTACAGTGTGGGGAGATAGCCAGTCGGGCTGGGCTACGTTTCAGCAATTGGTTATGCATATGCGGAGCCGGCCAGTAGACTTTTCCGTGGGGCTTGGGGATCTGGTTGGGTACGGTGGCCGAGAACATGCCTGGCTTGCCTTTGCAGCTTCGCTTCAGCCGCTGCTGCTAAATCATCCTGTGTATGCTGTAGCAGGCAATCATGATTATGATGGGTACTATAACACGTTGAATCCTTTGCTTTACAAGCAGTACACCGAGCAGCCGTCTGAAGCAGATACCTACTTTGCATGGCAACATAACGGGGCTTATTTCATCGCATTAGATCCCAATCGAAATTTTCCACTGGCATTTGATAAGCAGCAACTCGATTGGATGATCAATATTATGAAAAGCGCTGCCTGGCGAGATGCTTCATGGCGTTTTTTGCTGATGCACCAGGCGCCCTATGCGCAGGGATGGCCCGGTTACCACGGTGACTTGTTCATCCGAAGGATGATTGATTCGCTTGCTGTACCCTACAAAATTGATTTTGTCCTTTCCGGGCATAATCATGACTACGAACGCTTACGCGTTGACTATGGAGCGTATGCTACCCAGTTCTTCATTTTTGGGGGCGGGGGCGGGGGACTTGAGCCACAAGAATCGTCAGCATATCCAAAGATGGATACCATTATTAAAGCACATCATTATGGTGAATTTGCAATAGATGAGCAGACGGTGGACATCGCGGTGTATGGTACAACCGGTGCATTGTTGGATAGCGTGCGCGTTGAAAGATGAGAGGAAGCAGGCTCAAATAGCTGAACTTTCACCCGCAAGTACCAAGGTGCCTTGCTATATATGCCTTCAAACCATGCGCACGTTGATGCCGGCTTCGTGCAGATATGCTTTGGCATCTGAAATGGTATACTCCCGGAAATGAAAAATGGAAGCAGCCAGCACGGCGTCTGCTTTGCCTTCTTTAAATCCGTCCCGTAAGTGCTCCAGGTTGCCGGCGCCGCCTGAGGCAATCACCGGAATGCTTACCAGTTGGTCCAGTGCGTCCAGCAGGGCGAGGTCGTAACCGTCTTTGGTCCCATCGCGGTCCATTGAGGTTACGAGCAATTCGCCGGCGCCGCGATCTGCTGCTTCTTTTGCCCATGCGAGGGCGTCGATCCCCGTTGGCTTGCGGCCGCCGTGCGTGAACACTTCCCACTTGAGTGGATCATCGCTCACGCGCTTGGCATCAATAGCAACAACAATACACTGCGATCCAAATGCTGTGGCACCTTCTTCGATGAGGCCCGGGTTTTTCAGCGCAGCAGAGTTGATCGAGACTTTGTCTGCACCCGCGTTAAGCATGGCGTGCATATCTTCTATCGAACGAATGCCCCCACCAACTGTGAGCGGAATAAAGACCTGATCTGCCGTTTTACGGACCACTTCATGCATGATGCCACGGTCCTCGTGGGTGGCCGTGATATCGAGGAAGACCAATTCGTCTGCGCCCGATTGGTCGTAAAATTTTGCCTGATCTACCGGGTCACCGGCATCGACTATATCTACAAACTTAACACCTTTGACAACACGCCCCTGGTCAACATCGAGGCAGGGAATAATTCGTTTTGCTACCATGGTACGCTCGTGAGGGAGAAGATGCCGCGATCAACAGCCGCGAAGTTTTGCGGTGGAAAATTCGTTCAGGTTTACGTCGTCTTTCTGGTGCCAGCACCAAATTTCCTGGCAGGGAAACTTGTTTTCGTACAGCGCACGCCCCACGATAATTGAATCGACTTTTTTCGATTTCAGCGGCGCAATTTTGATAAGGTGCGTGTAGTCGCCTACGCCACCCGAGGCTGTGATACATACTTTGGATAGCCGGTTGGCCATCGCAAGGTAAGCTTCGATGTTTGGGCCTTCCATCGTTCCATCACGGCTGATATCGGTATACACAATACGCCGGCATCCGCGTTTCTCCATGTCCAGGGCTAGTTCGATCGCATCGATACCACTGCCGGCAAGCCACCCATCTGTTCGTACTTCCCCGTCTTTTGCATCAATACCCACTACAATGCGGTGCGCCCCAAACTTCTCAACCGCCTCCGATACAAGATCGGGGTTCTTTACCGCTGCCGTCCCGATGATTACGCGGTAGATGCCCAATTCAAGCGCGGCTTCGATATCCTCCATGGTACGGATGCCACCGCCGAGTTGTACGGGGATGTCCAGGGCAGCACAGATGTCTTTGATGACTACGCGATTCGGGGCAGATCCTTCCGTATCGCCACGGGCAGCATCCAGGTCGACGACGTGCAGTACCTTGGTGTTCTGAACACGCCAGAGCTTTGCCATCTTAACGGGGTCGTCGTAGTACACGGTCTCTTTTTCATAAGAGCCCTGGTAGAGTCTGACGCAACGGCCGCCGCGCAAGTCAATGGCTGGAATAATAAGCATCCTTGAGTCCGGATTTGGATGGCTTGAACAACTGGAAAGTACTGCTTGCTGGATAAACTATTCCGTATAACGAAACGGTACAAGGTCAAAAACCTTCAACCTGTAACTTGCCTTTAGAGGGAAAGGTGGGCGAAATTTTTTAGCACCAGCAACCCGTTGTCATGGCTTTTCTCGGGGTGAAACTGGACCCCAAAAACGTTGTTCCTCTGTACCATCGCTGGAAAATTGATCCCATACATGGTGTCAGCCAGGACGTCACTGGGATCTTCAGCATCAGCGTGAAACGAGTGCACAAAATAGAAATACGCTTGCTCACCCAGTCCTTCGAGCAGGGGAGATGAGCGCCGTGGTGTTGCTACATTCCAGCCCATGTGTGGGATTTTGAGCGGCTTCTCTGGTTCGGCCGCAACTTCACCTGCCGCAACTTCACCTGCCGCAACCATCGCCGGCTGGTATGCGTGTTTGAAACGCACAACACGTCCGGGCATGATTCCGAGTCCTTCGTGCTCACCCATTTCTTCGCCCACGTCGAACAACAACTGCATACCCACGCACACGCCAAGAAAGGGCTTGCCTTGCGCAACAGCTTGATGAATTACCGGGATGAGATTACGGCGTCGAATTTCGTCTGCGCACGCACCAAAAGCACCTACACCGGGCAACACCACCCGGTCTGCACGCATAATGTCTTCTTCTTTGTCGGAACGGATCACGGTAGCGCCCACGGCTTCCAGCGCTTTTTCCATCGATCGCAGATTGCCGATACCATAGTCTATAATACAGACCATTTCTGAACCTTTTGCTCTTGAGGGTAGAAAGGATAGGCTATGCTGGATTAATAACCAGCAACCGACGCTATTGCTCCTGTACTTTGCTCAATTCTTTCGACCGTTCGGTCGCTGTGGCGACGGCATTGATCAACATCGTGCGGAGGCCGTGGCTTTCCAGCGCTGCAATGGCCGATATGGTTGTGCCGCCGGGGGTGGTTACTTCGTCTTTGAGAATGGCGGGATGCTTACCTGTTTCGATGACGAGTTTTGCAGAGCCATAAACGGTCTGTGCGGCAAGTGCCGAAGCAATGGTACGCGGAATGCCCTGCTTGACGCCGGCGTCAGTAAGGGCTTCGATGATCATGTAGATATACGCAGGGCCACTGCCAGACAAACCGGTGATGGCATCCATGAGATACTCAGGTACAACTTCAACGCTACCTACCGCTTCAAATACCGCCCGAGCACTATCGAGCTCTTCATCTCCTGCGTAATCTCCTGCACAAATTGCTGTTGCACCTTCGTCGACGAGGGCAGGGGTGTTTGGCATCGTCCGTACAACGGGAAGGTCGAGTCCAAATTGTTGCTGTAGCGTCTGTGTTGTGATCCCGGCAAGGACCGAAATAACCAGCGTGCTGTCAGTAATGTGCGGCTTGATCTCTTTGATGATTTTGAGCACCATCTGCGGCTTTACCGCGAGGATCACAATGGTTGCATCAGATACAGCCTCAGCGTTATTTGATGTCGTCTGTATTCCTGGGAATTGCTCTGCAAGCGCTTTGAGTGCACGCTCGCTTCGGCGGGTCGCACGGATTTGCCCGGCATCGGTGTCATTGCCTTTGAGGAGTCCGCCGATAATGGCTCGGCCCATGTTGCCGGCACCGATAACTGCAATTTTGTGATTGGCAAGTAGCCGCGATGTACCCATAGGTCTAAATTACGTGTAAGATTGTTGGGGGTATGGAAGAGGTCTATAGCGCTCCTTTTGTTGAGGCCATTTTAGCATTGTTCGTGTCGCGCCGGACAGCCTCCCGAAGGGCGCGCGCTACGGCTTTGAAAATGGCTTCAATTTTATGATGCGCATTCCGACCGGCGAGCATGTTGATGTGTAAGTTCATGCCGGCTTTTTCTGCTAAACTGTACCAGAAATGCTCCACCATCTCCGTTGACATGGCGCCCACGCGATTACGCACAAAAGTCGCATCGTACTGCAAATAAAAACGTCCCGATAAGTCGACTACAGCCCGTGCGAGTGCCTCGTCCATCGGGACGTATGCTGTGCCGTATCGATTGATGTAGGCTTTGTCGCCTAATGCTTCTGCAAAGGCCTGCCCAATGACGATACCAACATCTTCAGTGGTGTGGTGGTCATCAACATGTAAATCACCTTCACATGTTACGGTCAAGTCGAAGCTGCCGTGCTTGGCAAACAGATCGAGCATGTGATCGAAGAATCCCACCCCCGTGTTGTTTTCATACGTCCCTGATCCATCGAGATTTAGCGTAACCTGGACCTTGGTTTCTTTGGTTTCGCGAGATATGGATGCCATTCTCGGGGCAGACATCGCTTGCATGATTTTCAGTGTTGCTGGGCTTTCTTCAAAAACGCACACCAGAAAAGAACCTGATGTGCGGGTCGGTCGTACGCTATGGCCTTATTTGGGTTCTATTTTGAAGGAAAGAGATGAGTAATTCGAAACACAAACGCATCATGGTGACGGCAGCGCTGCCGTATGCCAACGGCCCAGTCCACCTGGGGCACCTCGCCGGCGCGTATCTGCCGGCCGACCTTTACTGCCGTTATGAGCGCATGAAAGGCAGCGATCTGGTGTTTGTCTGTGGTTCGGATGAAATGGGCGTAGCGATCATGATCCGCGCCAAGCAGCAGGGGATAAGCCCGCAAGATATTGTCGATAAATACCATCCGATGATCAAAGACAGCTTTGAGAAATTTGGGATGAGTTTCAATATCTATAGTCGGACAACAACCGATATTCACCGGGAAACAAGCCAGGCGTTCTTTAACAAGCTGGCTGCAAGCAACTCGTTTAAGCTCAAAACGGAAGAGCAGCTGTTTGACCCGGAAGTGGGCATCTTTCTGGCAGACCGATTTGTGAAAGGTACATGTCCTAACTGTGGCTATGATGATGCGTATGGAGATCAGTGTGAGAAGTGTGGCGCGGCGTTGAGTCCGCGTGAGCTGGTGAATCCCAAGAGTACGTTATCGGATGCTACGCCGAAGTTGCGCAAAACGACACACTGGTATCTGCCGCTGGGCGACTTTCAGCCGGCGTTGGAGGAATGGATTAACACGCACCCCGAATGGAAGCCCAATGTGCTCGGCCAGGTAAAGAGCTGGTTTAACGATGGGTTGAAAGACCGCGCCATCACACGCGATGTGCCCTGGGGCGTGCCCGTGCCTGATGAAGCTGCTGTCCTTGCAGGGACAGACGCGACGGGCAAAGTGATCTACGTTTGGTTTGACGCGCCGATTGGATATATCTCTGCAACCCGCGAATGGGCGGCTAACCAGGGGGATCCTGATGGCTGGAAGCCTTACTGGCAGGATGAAGACACCAAGCTGGTACACTTCATCGGCAAAGACAACATTGTGTTTCACTGCCTGATGTTTCCTGCGATGCTCCAGCAGCATGGCGGCTACGTGTTGCCTGAAAACGTGCCGGCTAACGAGTTTCTGAACATCGAAGGCAAAAAGCTTTCTACGAGTAGAGGTTGGGCCGTCTGGCTTCATGAGTTTCTTGAAGACTTCCAGCCCGACTTGCTGCGCTATGCGCTTGCTACCATGCTACCCGAAAGCAAAGATGCCGACTTCAGCTGGAAAGATTTCCAGGCTCGGGTCAATTCTGAGTTGGCAGATGTGCTCGGCAATTTCATCAATCGTACGCTGACGTTTGCAAATCGGTACTTCGATGGCGTTGTGCCACCCCTGGAGAATCCGTCGGAGCTCGATCATCAGGTGCTAACAAGCATCGCCGGCTTCCCCGATAAGATCGGCGCATCGTATGATGCCTACCGTAACAGGGAGGCGGTTTTCGAGACCATGAATCTCGCGCGGATGGGCAATAAGTATTTCAACGATACAGAGCCCTGGCATACCCGCAAGAACGACATGCAAAAGTGTGGCAACACCATCCATGTGTCACTTCAGATCTGCGCCTCGCTTGCAATCCTGCTCGACCCTGTCTTGCCGCACACAGCGCAGAAGTTACGGGAGATGCTGAATCTTGCAGGTGTACGGTCAAGCCTGCCCGATAACCCCGGAGGTGGTACGCTGGGATGGGCTGACGCAGGCCAGCCGCTGCTTGAAGCCGGCCATGGCCTGAACGAAGCTGAAATTCTCTTTACAAAAATCGAGGACGCCGTGATCGACGAACAAATTGCCAAACTCAATGCGGCTGGCGAAGCAACTGCGGAGGAAGCACCAGCAGAGGAAGCATTTGCACCATTGAAAGATGAAATTGTCTACGATGACTTCGCAAAGCTCGACCTCCGTATGGGGACCATCGAAGTGGCGGAGAAGGTACCCAAAGCGGATAAACTGTTGCGCCTTGAAATCAATCTTGGCTTTGAAAAACGCCAGATTCTTTCCGGCGTAGCAGAGCAAATGGATCCGGCTGATCTGGTAGGCAAGCGCGTTGTGGTTGTCGCTAACCTGAAACCCCGCAAACTCCGCGGTTTTGAAAGCCAGGGCATGGTGCTTATGGCTGAAAATCGGGATGGGGTTTTGAGTTTGATTAATTCGGATGGAGAAGACGGAGCGCCGGTGCTTTGATTGATGATTGTGGAATGGGGATTGTTGATTTGCATCAATCTCGTCATCCTGAGCCCTGCGAAGGATCTCTGTTTGGCTGATTGCTGAATGTGGATTGTGAATTGCGGATTGTTGATCTGCATCAATCCCGTCATCCTGAGCGCTGCGAAGGATCTCTGTTAGACTTGCACTGGGCTTGAATATCGAATATCGAGCAAGGAACGCCGAATATCGAAGGATCGTGTCACTCCTCACTCCTCACTCCTCACTCCTCACTCCTCACTCCTCCTCACTCCTCATGGCAAAACTTGAAGCAATCTGGATCAAACGCGCGAAGCAGGGTCCGATGGATCCTAAAACCGAGGCTGAGCTGGTAGCCGGCAAAGGGCTGCGCGACAACGCAAACCAGGGTGGCCGCCGGCAGGTGACCATTATTGAGCAGGAAGTCTGGCAGGAGCTTATGGCACAACTTGATAGCGATCTGCCGCCTCAAACCCGTCGGGCGAACCTGATGGTATCCGGCTTTCCGCTCAAAGACCGCCGAGGACAAACACTGCGCATTGGCGATTGTCGCATTATCATCAAAGGGGAGACCAAGCCGTGCAACCAGATGGACGAGGCGCTCCCCGGGTTAAGAGAGCTTATGTTTCCCGAGTGGCGCGGTGGTGCGTTTGGGCAGGTACTCGACGATGGCGTGATTAAAGTCGGCGATACAATAAGCTGGGAAGATTCAGAATAAGAGGATATACACATGACCGAACGGTATATCGAAGCTACACAGGAAGCCGGCGCAGCGCTCTTTCGGCGCAACCCTCAGGGTCCGCTTGTTATGCTAAACCTGCTCAAGTTTCGGGAAGAGGCTGACTACAGCAAATTTCCGAACCTGGCGCCAGATACACCCATATCGGGTCAGGAAGCTTATCAGTTGTATATGGCGCACACGCTGCCGTTTCTTGAGGCAAGTGGCGGCGAAGTGCTGTTTAAAGGCACAGGTGGTCCTTTTGTGATCGGCCCGCAGGAGGAATCATGGGACCTTGTATTGCTCGTCAAACATCAATCGCTGCAACGTTTTATGGCGTTTGCCTCTGATGAAGGATACCTCGCCGGCGCCGGCCATCGCACCGCAGCGTTGCTTGATTCACGCCTTTTACCGATGCAAGAGTGAGGCGCGTATGCGTATCGTTTCCCGAAAGTACAACGGGCGCCTGCGTTCATCGAGCGAACAGGCCCATGTGCTGCGTACCGATCGGAGTATCGAAGTCTTTTCTGCACCGGGAAGTCCATTCTTCTATCATGCGGCGAACGAAGAACGATACAATGAGAACGGTTTGATCGAGCTGTTCTTACCAGGGGAGTGGTACAATGTGATGCACATCTTTGAGCATAAAAACCACCAGTGTGCCATGTACATCAACCTGGCCATGCCGCCAGAAGTGACAGCGGAAAAGCTATCCTGGATAGATATGGACCTGGATTACCGCGTTGGGCTGGATGGTGGAATTGAACTGGTTGATGAGGACGAATTCAACGCCAACGCCGTAGCGTGGGACTATCCCGAGGCGTTAAAACAGCGTGTGCGCGAAGAGGCAAAAAAATTGCCGGCGCTCATCGAGGCCGGCAATTTTCCGTTCAATTATGAAGCACAGCTGGCGCGGTACAACGCGTGGAAAGCCACGGATACGTTGCCGCCGCAGGCCTGATCAAATGTTGATCGCTTTGCCGTACGCATCTTTGGTGGCTTCCATCACCGCTTCAGAGAGCGTTGGGTGTGGATGGATGGCTTCCATGATTTCATGCGCGGTGGTTTCCAATTCACGAGCCGTTACCGCTTCAGCAATAAGCTCGGTTGCATCGTAACCAATGATATGGCATCCCAGCATCTCACCATATTTGGCGTCGTAGATGATTTTGACAAAGCCTTCGCCGTGTCCGATGGCTGATGCTTTACCCGAAGCCTGGAACGGGAATTTACCAATTTTCAGTTCGTAGCCGGCTTCTTTAGCGGCTGCTTCTGTGTATCCAACAGACGCAATCTGTGGCTGACAGTACGTACATCCCGGGATGTTTTTCTTGTTCATCGGATGTACATCTTTGCCGGCAATTTTCTCTACGCAAAGGATGCCTTCATGGCTGGCTTTGTGCGCGAGCCATGGGGGACCCGCAACGTCACCAATAGCATAGATACCCGGTACGTTGGTGCGGCCAAATCCGTCTACTTTGATGGCGCCACGGTCAACTTCCACGCCGAGTGCCTCGAGGCCGAGGTTTTCTACGTTTCCTACAACCCCAACGGCCGAAAGCACCTGGTCGGTTGTAATGACTTCTTCGCCTTTGGCTGTCTTCAGCGTGACTTTGAGTTCTTTACCTGAGGTATCAACTGACATAACCTGCGTTTTGGTCATGACTTTGATTTTTGCCTTCTTGAAGCTGCGCTGCAATTCTTTAGAGACGTCAGCGTCTTCCACGGGTACAAGGCGATCGAGCAATTCGACGATGACAACTTCAGTACCCATCTGATGGTAGAAGTAGGCAAACTCAACACCAATAGCGCCGGCGCCGGCAATCAGCAGGCGTTTGGGCTGCTCTTTCTGCGTCATCGCTTCTTTGTACGAGACGATCTTCTTGCCATCAACCGGAAGCGGGGGAATTTCGCGGGCACGCGCGCCAGTAGCAACAATGATGTGCTTGCCTTCGAGCTGCTTTGCTTCGCCTACTTTGTTGCCGTCCATATCTACGGAAGGCTTAATGTCGATTTTGCCGCCACCAAGGAGGGTAGCCTGTCCCATATGAACATCGATCTTGTTCTTCTTCATCAAGAACGTAACCCCTTTGTTCATTTTTGCAGCGACGCCACGGCTGCGCTCAACAATTTTGGGGAAGTCGTGTCTGACGGAGCCTTCCAGTACGATACCGTAATCTTCCAGGTGCCGCACACTGTCCATCATCTCCGCACTTTTCAGGAGGGCTTTTGTGGGAATACAGCCGATGTTCAAACATACACCGCCCAATTTATTTTTCTCTACAATCGCGGTTTTTAATCCCAATTGGGTCGCCCGAATCGCCGTCTCGTATCCGCCTGGACCGGAGCCTATCACGATGACATCGTACTTGGTATCTGCCATTTTCTATAAGTTGTTCAGTTCGCTGGGTTTTATTTATTCAACGGATTTCTGCGGTCGCGATGCACGGAAATTGGAGACATTATTGGGTGCATCAAAAAAGCAGCTATCCAGCAGCGGAAACTAACACAAAAAGCGATAACCTGTTTCAGAAATGCAGGAAATAGTGAGGGGCTTTGGCATATCGCAGCGCAGCGTGCGTCACTTAGCTAGGAAAGGCACTATGATTGGTCGTTGTGGCGCCTTGTTGAGACGCAAACGTACCGGGTGCGGCCGGCGCTAACGGCGCTTCAGCCACTCCTCGGGATCTACTTCGATATCGTTTCTGAAGATGCCAAAAAGCACGGCGTTGCCTTTGGGCTGTGCATCTGTACCTGCGCGACCAATGAGTTGTCCGGCGCGTACTTCGGTGCCGGCAGTGACATAAACAATCGACATATTACCGTAGAGCGACGTGAAATCACCGTGGCTTACCGTAATTACGGTCCCAAACTCTGGCATCGGATAGATGTCTACCACTTCCCCTTCAAATACCGATAGTACCTCTGCGGAGGCGCCCGTGGAGATGAGGATCCATGGATTCAGTGTTACGGTGCCGTACACAGGGTTCACAACTTCCCCAAACGGCTCAATCACCGCACCTTCTGCCGGCCAGGAGAGCGTGCCTTTGTTGGCCAGAAATGCGCTGGAGAGTCGTGCATTGGCGGCCGCATCAGCCGGGTTGGCTGGAGCTCTCGACCGCGCATTACTCTCGCCCTCAATAATACGCCTGATGCGCGTTTCTAGCTCGTTGGCCTCCGTCTGCTTTTCTTCCAGGTCTTTTTGGAGGTCGGTTCGCTGGCGCTTTAACTCCGAGATCACTCTGTTACGCGTACCTCGCAGTTCTTTGAGTTCAGCCTGTTCGGAAACAGCACCTGAAATGAGCTGCTCGGCTTCGGCAACGTTGGATTCCATTTCCGCCTGGCGCGACTTGATAGTGTTTGTAGCCGTGATGATCTGATTTAACCGGCCACGGCGCTGGTCGGCAAATCGGCGCAGATAGCGAATTCTGATCAACATCTGGTTAATCGATTCTGCTGCGAGGATCAAGGCAACATCGTGGAGGCGGCCGTACTTGTAGGCATGGATGGCCCGGTGCTGGTATTGTTCGCGATGGGAGCCTAATTCTTCTTCCAGCGCATTCATTGACGTTCGGAGCGAATCACGCGACCGTTCAATTTCGCGGAGTAGCGTCTGGTTGGTTTCGATGAGCTCTTCGCGTACCGCAATTTCTCTGTCGAGGTCGGCGAGCGTTTGCAGCGTTGCTCGTTCGAGTTCTTCCGTTTCAGAAATACGAATGACGTCCAGCGTCATCTGGTCCTGCAGGGCGCGCAATCGTTTCTCGGTAACCTCGCGGGTTGTTTGTGCTGAAGCAACCGGCACGGCGACGTGCAGGAAGAGGCCGAAAGCAAGCAGGTAGAATAACGATTTCATGAGTTGCCTGATCTGATCAGTTGCAAGGTCTGATGCTTACGTCTAGAACTCGACGCGTTTTACAGAACTGCTGACATTAAAGTCCAACGACAGCGATGACGGGTTTATTGTACGTTTCCTGTGGAAGAGCGAAGCTGAAGTATCGTCTCCCGGGCGCCGGAATGTAAGCCGGCGTGGCAAATAGACGCCATCGTAGTCTTTAAATTCGGAGAATGTCCGCTCTTCTACAAGCGTTCCGGCCTCGTTGTTCTCTACGTAACGTACAACACGCCAGAAAACGGGGTCGATAAACAGCGTGCGGGTAGCATCCTCCAGGATGTAGTAGTTCTGTGCCGCAGATAACGTCCAATCAGGGCCCGTCTCGGGCAACCAGACACCCAACATGGCGCTGTACAATGAGTTTGCATCTGCTGGTAATGGCAGCAGGCGTTGCATGGCGTCGATGGTGCCGATTCCTAGCTCTTTATTGATGCGATCGTGCACAAAAAAACTATCAGAGGTAACGAGTGCGCGTACGGCTACAATCCCAAGGCCTGGACTGATCGAGATGAGCAACGAATCGTCTTTTACGTGTTTGATCGAAGCCGAGAACGATCCACCTTGCACGGGGGACTTTATGACCAATGCTGCTTCAGATTGGTATGCATCAACAGCAAAAGGCATGGCCCTCAGGCTGTCGATGATTTGCGTGTAGCTGTGATTCGGATAGTCGGCCGGCATCGCAGCGTCGCGATCAAAAGCGCCGCGTGAACCACTACAGCCGGCAAACAGGAGTAGCGCAGCAACGAGCGCGACGTAGCTCAGGGCATGACGGGAAGCAGGAGCGGTGGCAACAATTACGGATACCTTGCCGGGGGAAGAATGAAGTTGATTCACAGGGTATAGCAAAGAGTAGCTGAATAAACGGTTTGTTGACTAAGAATACTGGTTGGGCTGCATGAAGAACGCTATTTGTTTCCTATCAAAATGCCTGCCAGCATTGTTGGGGGCGGCATTGTTGAAGTCAGCGTGTGGGTATCGTAATGTATGAAATTAGCCGGGTTAACCAAATATGCCCGTTTTACTGGTTGTTGTTGATTTTTTGCTGGAGTTGTGCGTTGTCTGGATTTAATTCCAGCGACTTATTCCACAGGTTCACCGCTGCACTCAAATCTCCCAATTTTACCTGAATGTCGCCCAGGTGCTCAAATGTTGTTGCGCCGCGGGCGCCGGCATCAATGGCTTTTGATACCCATTCCTCAGCCTTCTTGTAGTCGCCTTGTTTGTAGTACACCCACCCAAGCGTATCCATAAAAGCAGCGTTGCGCTTTTCAATCTCTACGGCACGCTTGGCAAAACGGAGTGCATCATCGAGTCGGATTTCACGCTCAGCAAGACTGTAGGCCAGGTTGTTGAGCACAACAGCATTGTCGGGCGACAAGGCAAGTGCTTGTGCGTACGCGTTGTCTGATGCCTCGTACGATTTTGTACGGGCATACAGCAGACCCAACGCCGACAACACTTCCGATCGCTCGCTTACCTGCGCTTCGTCTTTTTCGAGCAACGAAAGGAATTCTTTGAAGTGTCCAATGGCCCGGGTATTCTTGTATGCCTCCATGTACCCATAGGCTGCAACACGCAACAAGGAGAGCTGCCCGGGGAAAAGGAGCAGCGCTTCATCTGCTATGTCAGCCGCTTTTTGGGGTTCGCTAATGCGCAGGTATGCCGCCGCGGCCTGGAGCCAGACATCCGGGTTGCGCGGGTTTACCTGGACCGCCCGGTACAGCAATTGGCCGGCCTCTTCAAAATGGTGCTCCTCGAACATAATGGTGCCGAATAACACAAGGGCTTCCGTGTACGAAGGATCTTGCGCAATTGCGTATTCGAGCAGGCGTGTTACAAGGTCGATGGTGTCCAGGTCATCACTTGATCGTGCGTATAGATGCGAAGCTCGTGCAAAAGCATCTTCTGGTGACCCCGATACGTCCATGGTTCGGGCCCACAGGGCTTCGGCGCGTTCGTTCTCTTTTCGGTCCTCATAGAGTCGAGCGAGCGGCACAATAATTTCCACATCCATGGAATCGACGCGCAACGCTTCTTCAAGTACAGCTATGGCTTCGTCTTCGCGGTTGTTGCGCTGGTAAAGCTCCGCCAGATTTCGTTTGATGGACGCATTCTCTGGGTTTTGGGATTCCATTTTACGCAAGGCCGCTTCCATGCCGGCAACATCGTTGCGTTTGTGGTGAATCTGCAGCATGCGATAACTGATGTGCTGCTGGATTCCAACCTGATCTTCAAGTGTCTGATAAGAATCAATCGCTTCGTCTAGTGCACCGTTCATGTACTGCAGGTAGGCCAGTTCTTCCAGGACCGATACCTCATCTGGAAACTGAAGCCGCATGGCTTCGAGCGTCGCTGTAGCTGCTGTCAGATCCTCTGCTTCCTTTTGCAGGTGCACAAGTTGCTTGTGGTAATGGATGTTGTCAGCACCGTAGTCTTTCGCTTGCGTTGCGTAGAAAATGGCAGTTTGCAAATCTTCTTCAGCAACAAAGGCATCTGCAAGTGCAGCATTTACAGCCGGCGAGGTTGGCGAGAGGTCGAGGGCTTGCTGGTAGATTGCAATGGCCTCGTCGTGGTATCCGAGGAAAGACTTTGTAAGGCCCTGTACAAGCAGGCGTTCTATTTGAAGGTCGCGGACTTTTTCCAGGTCGGCTTGCTGCGCAAATACGCTTGCCGGCAAAGCCGACAACAAGAGCAAGCAAAACACATGGCGAAACAATCCGGGCACGAAAATTAAGGCTGACTGATTAAGAAAGGAGAAGCTTCAGTAGTAAGTCGTCCACGCGCGACGAAGCACCGGATTGTTGGTCAGAAATTTTCCGGTTTTATTATGTACGGTTTTCGGATTGAAGCGTTTCCAAAATTGCCGGGGTTACGTCTAAAAGTGACGTTACCTCCTTGAAATGGTCTGCACCCCGGCCATAAGCAACAAGCGGCACCGGATTTGTCGTGTGAGATTTTGTGGATAGATCTTCAAGATTCCCATGATCGCTGGTGATGAGCAGCAGCGTGTTTTGAGGGTTGAGATGATGCAGGATTCCTTCAAAAAACCGGTTCAGCGCGTGCAAAACAGTTGTGGCTTTCTCCATGGATTGGCTGTGGCCGGCTTTATCGGACAGGTAGTATTCAAACAGGGTAAATGCGTGATCAGCACTCAGGTCGAGTAATCGTTTGGCTGCTTCCTGCTCCGTAATGATTGGAACATCGATGCCCAGTCGCTCGCGCCATGCGGTGTTACTAATTTCTGCTGTTAGCGCGCGACCCGCCTGCAACGTTGCTGTCGTGCGGATCTGCACATCTGCTGCCATGCAGGAAAAAGTGGTCACGGTCCACCTGTTTCGTTTTTCTGCGTGTGCAAAAAAGGGCGGCGGATAGGCATTGGCAAACGCTGCCGGTTCAGCTTCTTTATCGAATGCCCGCTTGACTTGCGCAAATACGTTGTGGGCAGTAAGAATTGGTTTTGAGGTTGAGTGCGGATACGGCCCGAAATGCCGGCCGGCTGCTTCGGCGCAATTGATCCCGCTGAAAAGCGTTGCCTGTCCTGTACCACTTTGCGGCAGCCCTTCCATGCCCAGACAAGCATCAATCGGCTTCACGATATGTGCCGGGGTCTGTTGCGCTGCTAGCGTATTGGTCCATGGCTGGTTGGCAGCTAGTGTTTTGAAGGCGGGTAAGGTAAGCGTTGCAAGTGGGTTTGTCTGGGCGTCGGGGGCTCCAAGACCAAGGCCATCGATAAATATAAACAGGATGTGCAGGGGATGATCTGCGTGAGCCATAATTTTGCCGGCAACTTCACGTTCTTCAGGGGACTAATGATAGACATTTCTATACATTTATGTTAATTACTTGCGCCGCCCTGCGGTTTGTACTGGATAATATGACAGGTTTTGTCGTCGAGTATTGTGACAATGAGAGATGTAATTAAACACAAACTACAAGATTTATTAGGTTTTGGAGAGCAAGAGGAGCATGAGGTAGGGCTAGTATTGAGCGGCGGTGGTGCGCGCGCTGCATATCAGGCCGGCGTATTGCGTTACATCGCTGATGCTTTTCCTGGCAACCATTTTACCATCATGAAAGGCGTGTCAGCGGGTGCGATAAATACGGGCTACCTGGCAAATCACAACGGCTCGTTTAAAGACGCGGCTAGCGTGATGGTGGAGAGCTGGCAACAGTTGACGCTGGATCATGTTTTTGCATCTGAATCTACGTTTGATTTCTTCCGCCGGCTGCTTAAGAACCGCGATGGAGCGAGCTATGAAGAACGGATCACTTCATCGATGGCGCACCAGCGCGGGTTGTTGGATCCGGCGCCGTTGCGGAAATTTCTGTGTGAGAAATTTCAAACGGACGAAGCAGGGAATCTACTTGGCGTTGCCCGCAACGTTGCGGAAGGGAAAATCAAAGCGTTTGCTGTGACAAGCACCAACTATATGACGGGACAGACCACAACGTTTGTACAAGGTGCCGATATCGAGCAGTGGGTGCGGCCAAGCAGGGTGGGGGTCAAGACGCAAATCAGTGTCGATCATATCATGGCCTCGGCTGCATTGCCGCTCATTTTTCCGGCTGTACATATTGATGGGGCCTGGCATGGCGATGGTGGCGTTCGGTTAACCAATCCACTTTCGCCGGCTATTACGATGGGAGCCGATCGCATTATGGTTATTTCCACACGTTATGATCGGTCGAAGGCTGAAGCAGATACGCCTACCATTACGGGGTATCCGCCGGCGGCGCAGATTATCGGCATCCTGATGAATGCCATTTTCCTTGATGCGGCAGACCAGGATGCAGAAAACCTGCAAAGAATAAACGGCCTGCTTCAGCAAATTCCAGAGCGAAACCGCGATGGGTTGCGTCCGGTGAAGCTGCTGATGATCAGGCCGTCAGTTGATATAGGGAAGTTAGCTGGGAAATATAAACCACAATTTTCCGGTGCCCTCGGATTGTTCACAATGGGTATCGGCTCTAGTGAAACTAAGAGTCCCGACTGGCTCAGTATGCTGCTCTTTCAGAAAGAATACATGAATGATCTTATCGATGTAGGGTACAACGATGCTGCACACCAACACGATGAAATCGAGTCCTTCCTTGCGGAGGCTAACAATGTGGGTCAGTCAGATAATCGCTCGTAACAATTGTGGGTCAATTGTGCCCGGCTATGCGATCACTCAGGAGTCGACTTCGTAACCAACTTTTTCCAGGGCTTCAGCTACCAAGGGGTAGGATTTATCGAACAATACGATAGCTTCTGCCTGAAGATTGGTGCGATCCGACTGGATTGTATCTTTGATCGAGCCTTTGGCTAGCGCTACGCAAGATTTCCAAAGAGCTGCTCGAAGTCCCCATTTACTTATTGAGTAACGGGTGCTTGTCCTTTTTCCATGGCGTTGAACAGATACTTGAAGATGGGCCAGGTTTTCTCTGGCACCATTTACAAAGCTGACGCACAGGCCTGGAACACCGGTTTTAATTGTCTTTGAGGAAGACTCGGTTGTTCGTGTGGTTTGTTTAGGTGCGTCAGTTAGTTTCTCGTCACGCCATGTCAATGCAGCCTCCAGGGCTTTGTCGCGCCCTCCATAGACACCATCAGAAAATAACTTGGAGCACGGATTCGATTTGCGGCGAATCCGAACCCACCAGCCATGCGTCTTCTGGTAATCAAGGCGGGTAATATGTTTAAGCGACATTATGACATAAATTGTACAGGTTAGTGAGTATGTAGAGTAATGGCCAAAATGGCAAACGTGGTCGGTTAGGGTGCAGCAAATGGAGGGGTGTCAGCGCTCGTGGTCTGACGAGGGATATTTGCCGGCACAGTAACGACGACCTGTTAGGGTAGATACCAATTATAGCCAAGAGGGACCAAAAGATACCAAAAATACTGATTAAGGCAAGGGGGCGTTATGGAGTATTCAGCGGGGAGAGATGGAGGTAGAAAAGTTCAAATCTGTACAAAAAGTCTTCTTTTAGCGGCGTGAAATAACGAATGGTGGGTAATCTTTCGGTTGTTCTGCGCGAATAGATCGAGGTTTTGGGAAAATGGTAGCAATAAAAAACGGCGGTTGACTCGAAAATCAACCGCCGTTTTTTAGCGATGTCGGTGCAAGTTCAGGTTACTTGAGTAGTGTAACCATCTGTGTTGCTGTAAAGGCTTCACCCACTGCACGGATAAGGTAGCGGCCACTGGCCCAGTTGTTTGCAACAACGTAGAACTGGTATGGCTGCTCAGCCTGCAGTTCGCCGCTGTGGAGCAATTCGACCATACGGCCCTGCATGTCATACACGCCGATGGTTACCTGCTGGCTGCTTGCAACCGTAAGGTTGAACGTTGCCTGCGGGTTGAACGGCTCAGGGCTGGTCTGTGTCATGTGGTATGCAGCTTCGAGTGCTACAGATACAGACGCTTCAGAGCTGTACTCAAACGCGCCGTCGAAATCTACCTGCTTGAGGCGGTAGCGATGACGGCCTGGGAGGTTGGTGTCAACCGTGTAAGCGTACGAACGCGTTTCGTTTGTTGTGCCGGCGCCGGCTACAAATGCTACACTTTCAAAACCACGTGGCGTAAACTTCTGTACTTCAAAACCTGCGTTGTTCAATTCGCTGGCTGTTGTCCAGGTCAACGTGATTTTGTTCAGGTTGCGTACCGCGCGGAAAGAAGTCAGTTCTACTGGCAGCGGATCTGCGTTTACGTAGTAGTAGAAGTCACCGTCGGTGTTGCCACTGATTACGTCCACGCCGTTGCCGTTGTTGAGGTCAACAATGGCTGGAGAAGAAGCGATACCTGCATCAAATCCATCAAAGAAGTTGTCCATACCGGTTCTTTCGGTGAACGTAGGCGCCATGGTGCTGCCTGTGTTCTCGAAGTAAGAGAACGTACCGTCGTTGTTACCCATAACGAAATCGTAGTCCATGTCGTTATCGATATCGCCAAGGGCAGCGGTTGAAATGTTGTTGCCACCAGCAGAGATTGCGTTGAATGGATTGGCGCCACCAACCTGCTCGGTGAACGTAGGGGCCATTGCGGTACCCGTGTTCTCGAAGTAGTTGATGTTGCCTGCAAATTCACCGCTAACGCCGTCGTAGTCGCCGTCGCCATCTACATCAGCAAAGGTGATCTGCGAGCGGTTGCCCACGTCAACGCCATCAAATGGATTGCTGGCACCGGTCTGCTGTACGAACGTAGGTGCCATAGCAGTACCTGTGTTCTCGTAGTAGAAAAAGCCGCCAAGCTCTTCGCCGACAACCATGTCATAGTCGCCGTCGCCGTCTATGTCAACCAGCGCAGCGGTCGTCTTGTCGCCGAGATCTTCGCCGTCAAACGGGTTGCTTGCGCCGGTCTGCTGAACAAAGTTTGGGTTGCTCGCATCACCGGTGTTCTCGAAGAATGCGATGCCACCAGCTTCCGTGCCGCTGAACATATCGTAGTCGCCGTCACCATCAATGTCACCAAACGTAGGTGAGCTGAAGGTGTCGGAAGTCATGTTTGGGAAAGGGTTGCCGCCGCCACCCGGTACAAGTGCGCTGAATGAGGGAGCGAGCAAGCTGGTCTGCACCTCGCTATCTGCGTTCTTGTCGAGAGGGGATTCATTGGCCTGCACTGGTGCTACAACCACCATCAGACCCAAAACGAAAAGCAGCAGTATCTGACGCGCCATGTCCATTTTTTGATTGGTTAATGAAAGAGGAGACATAAGTTTTGATTGGTTAAATAATTAATCGGTAGAATTAGAGAAAACGCAATGTTCGAGATGAATAGCAGTCAATACATCGAAAGGGATCTGCGTATTGCTACAGTATGAACTGAAAAAATTGTGCCATAGGGTGTTTAGCGCAAACAGGAATGCGTTTTTGTACCCTATTTCGTAATGATGCGCTTAATTTAGGGTGTAGAAAAGAAGTAGACGTGTAAGAATTTGCAACAACAGACGAGGGGCACGGGCCTACGGTTCCAATAATATGGGAAAGCTTTTAGTGAATGTTGGTCTCACAATAATACCGCTTCCAACAAAGCTCACATCGGAAAATTTTACTGCAACCTTACTATTTCACAACAATCCATGCTGCTACCAGTTAAGTAGGCACCTTTTTCTTATTTTCTTGCTGAAACGGAAATAGACGCAGGCTTCTCGTTTAGGCCACGGTAACGGAGTAGTTAATTTTAATGGGGAAAACCACCAAAAAGAAGGCTTCAGCCAAAAATAGCGGGCCCACGCCGCTGATGCGCCAGTATTACAAAATCAAAGAGCGTCACCCGAACGCGTTGCTGCTTTTTAGGTTAGGCGATTTTTATGAGACGTTTGAAGACGATGCGGTCACCGTAAGCCAGGTGCTGGGCATTACCCTCACAAAGCGCGCCAACGGGAAAGCAAGCCACGTCCCGCTCGCTGGCTTTCCCCACCATGCCCTCGATAATTACCTGCCACGTCTGGTGCAGGCCGGCCATCGGGTCGCCATTTGCGAACAGCTGGAAGACCCCAAGACTGCGCGGAAAATTGTTAAGCGCGATGTTGTAGAAATTGTCACCCCCGGCGTTTCTTTTCGAGAGCAACTCCTCGACCCCAAGCGATCCAACTACCTGGCTGCCGTGCACTGGCCGTCGAAATCTGCGGAAGCACGTGCTGGTGTATCATTTATCGACGCATCTACCGGCGAGTTTTACCTGGCTGAAGTAGCGGCCCGCGACCTCAAAGAACTCATCCACACCATTGCTCCGACAGAAGTGCTGGTTGATAAGCGCCGGCCCGACGATATTCGGTGGCTGCGCGATTTGGGCATGCTTGTCACCCCGCAGGAGGATTGGTGCTTCGGGTACGACTTTGCCTACGAGACGCTGCTACGTCATTTCAAAACGCATTCCCTGAAAGGATTTGGTGTTGAAGACTTTGAAGCCGGCATTGTTGCGGCCGGTGTAGCACTCTACTATCTGGGCGAAACTCAGAAAGGCCGGCTGCCGCATATAGATCGTGTAAATTACTTCGCCAGCGATACGTTCATGATGCTGGATGCGCAGACGCGCCGCAATCTCGAACTGGTAGCCGCGATGCAAAGTGGTCAGCAAGAAGGTTCGCTGATCCAAATTCTTGACATGACCCGCACGCCAATGGGCGCGCGGCTGCTCCGGAAATGGCTCGTCAGGCCATTACGCGACCTGAAGCAGATCCACCGCCGGCTCGATGCCGTTTCGGGATTTGTGACATCCGACTTCCTGCGCGGCCGCATGCAGGAGACCTTGCAAACCGTGGGTGATATGGAGCGCATGGCCGCCCGGATTTCTACCGGTCGTGCAACGCCGCGGGAGATGGTTGCGTTGAAAACCACATTAGCTGCCATCCCGGAAGTGAAAGCCATTCTTGCCGACGAGACCATTGAGGCGATTAAAAGCATCACAGCCCAGCTTACTCCGTGTGATGAAGTGACTGCGCTGGTTGGCGAAGCGCTTGTTGATGAACCGCCGGCACAGCTTGCCGATGGCGGGTACATTCGGCCGGGATATCATGAGGAGTTGGATGAGTTGCGCACCATCGCTAAGTCGGGCCGCGACTGGATTGTAAAGTTGCAGCAAGAAGAGTCAGAACGTACAGGTATCCCGTCGCTCAAAGTTGGCTTCAACAAGGTGTTTGGGTACTATCTGGAAGTCACCAACGCGCACAAAGACAAAGTGCCTGAAGATTTTATCAGGAAGCAAACCCTGGTGAATGCAGAGCGCTATATCACACCGAAGCTGAAAGAATACGAGGAGAAAATCCTGACGGCGCAGGAGCGTATCACACACATCGAGTCGTCGCTCTTTCAGGAAATCCGGGAGCAAGTGGCGATGCATACTGCATCGTTGCAAACCAATGCCCGACTGCTGGCGATGCTTGATTGCCTGGTGAGCCTGGCAGAAGTGGCAGTGCAGCATAAGTATACACGCCCGGATGTGCATGACGGCCGTGGCATTGAGATTGTTGAGGGCCGCCATCCCGTTGTTGAGAAAACGTTGCCGGTTGGCGAGCCGTTCATCGCCAACAGTGTATCGCTCGATCCTGAAGCGCAACAAATCCTGATTATAACCGGTCCGAACATGGCCGGTAAAAGTGTGGTGCTGCGGCAGACGGGATTAATTGTGTTGTTGGCGCAGGTTGGGTCGTATGTGCCGGCAGAATCAGCAACCATCGGTATTGTCGATCGCATTTTTACCAGGGTAGGGGCCTCGGACAACCTGGCTTCCGGGGAGAGTACGTTCCTCGTAGAAATGAACGAGGCTGCCAACATCCTCAACAACGCGACACCTCGTTCACTCATCCTGCTCGATGAAGTAGGACGGGGCACCAGCACGTTTGATGGCTTATCCATTGCCTGGGCGCTCGTTGAGTTTCTGCACGAAACAGAGCGAGTGGCGGCGCAAACGTTGTTTGCCACACACTACCACGAGCTAAACGAGCTGAAGGATCGGTATGGTCGCATTGTGAACCTGCGGGTGCAGGTGAAAGAGCACAACGGCAAAGTTGTCTTTTTGCGGAAGCTTATCCCCGGTGGTGCAGATCACTCCTATGGTATTGAGGTAGCGCGCATGGCCGGCTTGCCTGCACCGCTTATTGCACGGGCGCAGGAGGTACTGAAGCATCTTGAGTCGCAGCAGTTGGAGATTCATGGTGGTGAAGCGCGTGAAGGGAAGCCGGCAACGCAGGCTCCCAATTTGGCAGATCTAGGCGATGCGCACCAGTTGTCGCTCTTCCAAATGCAAGACCCTGCTGCCTCTGAGGCTGCTGAGCTGTTACGGAGTCTTGAGCCCAATGCCATGACGCCGGTTGAGGCGTTGCTTAAGCTTGTTGAGTTGAAGAAAATTGTGGGGGACTAGCATAGTAAGCGTGATAAACGTGTGTACTTACACGTTGGGACCTTTAATAATCTGTATCGTATCTTAATAGCTGTAAATAGACTTAATACGATTGTATCATGAGTACATCTTCCTGGCGGGATTATATTGAAAGCACTGCTGAGATTCTTCGTGGAAAACCCCGTATTAAAGGAACTCGGATACCTGTGAGCTTGATTCTCGGGTATCTTGCTGATGGCTATTCTGCAGATCAAATTGTAGAGGAATTCCCAGACCTTAATGGTAAGCAGATTCTAGCTTGTCTTAGCTACGCACGGGATCTCGCTGAATTTGAACTTGCTGCTTGATGGGATTGAAGTTTTTTGCTGATCATTGCATTTCAAGGGTGATAATTGGCAGGCTGCGAGATGCTGGACATGAGGTTCTCGTATTGCGCGATTATCTGCCACAAGATGCTCCAGATCTCGATGTAATCGAGAAGGCGCAGCAGGAGAATGCCATTCTGGTTACTCTGAACGGGGATTTTTCGGATATAGTCGCTTATCCGCCCTCTAGTTTTGGCGGAATAATCGCTCTTCAGATAAAGAATCGACCCAGTGTCGTGCACCAGGTAATGAATCGCCTGATTTCGTTCACTGAGTCCCAGTCAAAACAGAGCGACTATGCCGGACTTTTGTTGCTTGTAGAAGGTCATAGAATCCGAATTCGCAAATAGTCCAATGCAGTCACGGCATTTGGTGATTGACTAAACGTGGTGCTTTCAATTTACTGTCAGATTTGATCAGGACTTGATCCCTATTTATATAAGTTATGCCTCTGCTGTTACGCGGACAGTAGCTCGAATCGCCAGCGCCATTCCAAAACGGCAAGCACAGCGACGAACGCCCCTTCGCCAGCGATATGAAGCCAGCCAAACACACTGGCTTGATGGCCATAGGCTATTAGCAAGCCAATCGAAACGAACATCCAGGTCAAGTTTGCAGCGGCAAGTCCAACGATGAGGGGCAAGGACCGCTTTTTACGTGAGGCGACAAAGAGGCCATAACAACCATAAACCATGTTTGCAGCGATGATCACGATCAAAATGTGTCGCGGCAGCTGGTATAGCGGATAGAGCCAGTTGAATAGTAAAAGAGCGGCAACTCCGACTGTTGTGCCGGCAATGCCATCAAGCCATAGAATTTTATCGCGTGGTTTGACGTCTAGCATCCAACTTTCATTTCAAGATGCAGCAGCTTTGAGTTGGAGCCACGTAAGCGTGTCGTCCCAAAGCGGTGCGCCTATTTTCTGCCTGAAAAAACCAAGGTGACCAATTTCGTCAAGTTCAAGTGTTTCTGGGCTAATCCAGGTTGTCTCAATCGTGGCGTTGTTGAAAAGCGACAGCATAGGCGCAGCATTCGCCTCGGTTGCAATCGGATCATCGGTAAAGTAGTACGCAAGAATGGGGCAGTTTGCCTGGTCAAAATAGACGGGGCCAAAGGGCGTCCCATCCGGACTGGTGCGGTGTCCCGATTGATCGAAGTAAGCAGCAAGGTATTTGTACTCCAGGCACCACGCGCCCCATTCTCGGGCCACGCCGGTTGGCAGGTTTTCACCCCAGCGCAATAAATGCTGCGGCATCCACATTGGCGGCAAGGCCGAGTTTACGGGCTGGCGCATAGCCATACAGACGCGATACAATGGGCAAGTACAGTTTCCAGGTCGCGAGGGTGAACCACTTGTAGATGCAATAACGTCCCGGTTAACGTGGTGTCGTCAAGAGCAGGAAAGGTGACGTGTTGAGGCATGGCACATCCTTGGCGAGTCGAAGAAAAGCGGTGTACGTATTCTACGGAGAAATGCGTTCGAGATCCATTACTTCTGCTTGAAAAATGGTAAATGAACCATGCGAAAAGGCCTTCAAAAAGCAAAGAGCAAGCAGTCCAGTGCTGCTTGCTCTTGTGTATCATCTAGATTAGAGTTGCTGGCCGCCAGAGACCTCGATCCGTTGGCCGGTAATCCAATGCGAATCACCAAGCAGCACGCTGGCTACAGCGCCGCCAATGTCGTCAGGTAATCCAACACGGCCCAGGGCGGTTGTTGATGCAATAAATTGGTTGAGTTCTTCATTGTCGCGTACGGCACCGCCGCCAAAGTCAGTTTCGATTGCGCCTGGTGCGATCGTGTTAACCGAGATGTGCCGGCTGCCAAGTTCTTTTGCCAGGTATCGCGTCAAGACTTCCAGCGCGCCTTTTGCTGCGGCATAGGCCGCATACCCCGGAAATGAAAAACGAGTGAGTCCGGTTGAGATGTTGAGAATCTTTCCATGATCAGCAAGTATCGGCAGCAGTGATTGGGTGAGGAAGAAAGCACCTTTGATGTGTACATTCATCATGTTGTCAAACTCCGCCTCTGTAGTATCCGTAATCAGGCTGTGTACACCGTAGCCGGCATTATTTACAAGATAATCGAACTGCGTTCGCTGCCAGTTTGATTGAAGCGACTCGCCCAGTTGGGATACAAAAGCGGGAAACTGCGCTGTGTCGCTTGCATCTAACTGCAAAGCAACTGCCGTACCTCCCTGGTTGTTGATTTCATCGACAACGGCTTGTGCTGCTGTCTCATTGCGCAGGTACGTGATAACCACGCCCGTGCCTTTTGCTGCGAGATGCAGCGCCATGCTTTTCCCCAATCCGCGGCTTCCGCCTGTAATAACTGCTATTTTTGTAGACATATGCATTCTTGTTGCGTCGTGATTTGTAGCGCGTTTAATGTAGCGATGTCAATGTAGCAGCAACGCACAGCGCCAGCCTGCCCAAAACTCCGCAAGGTCTGCCTATTTCTCCAAAAGCCTGGACAGAGCCGATCTGCGCTGTTTATCTTTTGGCCCGAAGATCACTCACGATGAATGACAGATGACCGACGACAACCTGATCCGCAGGGTACAGCATTTTGCAGATACAGAAGGGTATGTAGATGAAGTGAGCCCAACGCCACTTCCTTGCCTGACAGTGCTTCGTAGTTATAAACCCACCTCGTTGACGGCACTTGTGTACAATCCTTTACTCTGCCTGATACTCCAGGGCAGTAAAGAAACCGTCGTCGGCAAACATAAACTACATTTTGCAGCCGGCGAGTCGTTGATTGTGAGTCACGACGTGCCGGTATTCTCCCGAATCATCGATGCATCTGCCGAAAAACCTTACATCGCCCTGGTAATCTCGCTGGATATGCAGATTGTGCGGAGTCTGTATGACGAAGTTGGTGAAGCTGCATTTGACGCTGCGCAATCGCGTGCACTGCATGTGGGTGAAAGCGACAAAAATCTCGTGGATGCGGGTGCGCGTCTTTTTGAACTCGTATACAAACCTGTTGAGGCAAAGGTGCTCATGCCGCTCATTTTGCGGGAAATACACTTCCGGGTGTTGCTCGCGCGCCATGGCGTAATGCTGCGACAGCTACTTCGGAGAGAAAGCCACGCGAGTCGGTTGGCGAATGTTATTGATCGAATTAAATCAGACTACAAGGCTTCTTTTTCTGTTACCGAACTGGCTGACATTGCGGGAATGAGCACGTCCTCGTTCCACGAGCATTTCAAAGCGCTAACCGAAACAACCCCATTGCAATACCAGAAAAACATGCGTCTAATTGAGGCCCGGCGGTTGTTGATGGATGAAGGGCATACGGTGGCCAGCGCTGCATTTCAAGTCGGCTATGAGAGTCCAACGCAGTTTAGTCGTGAATACGCGCGCAAATTTGGTACGCCGCCGCGCATGGACAAAGCGGCTTAGGCGGATTAACCAGACGTGTTACGCGTCGAGCGCAACGTCTGATGTAGCCGCGAGCTGATGCCACTGCTGCCTGGTGCCTATGGCATACAGCAGACCAAACGCCAGGCTGATGACCGATGAGACAAACATAAACGCAGGACTCTCACTCAACTCCTGGAGATAGGCATCGGAGCCAAAGAGTACGACAGGGATGCTGCCGAGGCCGCGGAGTAGATAAATGCCGGCAATTAGAACCAGTGCCAACCGCAACAAGGGCAGGCGCTTAACGATACCTCCTCCAGCAAACCCATACGCACCCCAAATGGCAAACACCAGTGTAATGCCGGCGGTTATCATTGCCGGATAGGTGGAGCCGGCCTCAGCCAGTTGGGCAAATGCTTCACCTGCGCCAAAGAAACGATACCAGTCTGCACCGCCAATGATAATAGCAACGTGCAATACCGCAACGATACAGCTACATATTCCGCCGGCAATAAGCCAGTTGTTTTTTTGTACCATACGAATTTTGGGGCGTTTGCTAGAAATTTAGTTTACGGATTGTGATCCTTTGCATTTGTTCAGGATACGGCTTTAGCGCTATATGTTTTCGTTTTATTGGACAACGTCTAATTGACCGATTGATAGACGGTACCCTCCTCTAATAAAGCTTGCGGATCACCTGCTGTGTGAAACCGGATAGGTATCGTCTGTTTGTTGACAATATGATCTCGATTATACACTTCAAAATGCAGGTGCGGACCGGAAGAGAATCCGGTGCTTCCCGAGTATCCAATTAACTGCCCGCGTGCCACAATGTCGCCAATTTGAACAGCACTGCCGTTTTGCACAAGGTGATAGTATCCGCCTACGGTGCCATCTTCGTGCAAAATCAAAATGTAGTTCACAGACTCTCGATAACGCTGCTCGGGCCCGCCTTCGTTGTGTGACGTCTCGACATAGATAACCCGACCTTCGCGGGCCGCGTGGATGTGGGTGCCCTCGGGCATGCCCCAGTCGATGGCAAACTTGTTTTGATGGCTGAATGTCCCGTTAAATGCCTGTACAACGCGGTGCGATGTGCCCGTTGCATAAGGAAGCTGGTAAGCGTATGAATCATCGTGTTGGCCGCCGTATCCTTCTGCGCCACGCCACTCAAACTCGTACTCGTAGCGCCAGCCGCGACTTGGATTGCGCACGGAAAGATTGAACGCGGGTACATTGGAGGCTTCAGGGAAAATAGCGATAAACGGAAGGGGGCTGTCCGCCTGCATGTTTTCTGCCTTTATCCCGAGGGATACCCAGACAGGGATCGAAAGCGTGTTTTCGACGATAAAGTCTACCGACTGCCGGCCCCGGATGTCATCAATACAAACGTCTTTACATGACTGGGCCTTTGCAGTAGGGATGAGGAGAATGCCTGCCACAAAACAGCAGGCAAGGGTACGGGAGCATATCGATGTTACGCAAAGGAATCGTTCGACGACCAGAGAAAGATACATGATGTCTTTTATGGTTTATGCCGCGCCGTTGTTGATTCTTGCACCCACTGATAAGGTGGATCTTTTATGAAAACGCGTTTATCAGAGTTTAGTCCCGGTCTGACTGCTTTAGCTAGTAACTGTTGCCTCGTGTAGTACCCTTGATTGTAGCGCTATGAGCGCTTTAGTTGGTCAAAGTACCAGTTGGATTTCGTCCACGCTGGGTCTTGCTCCATCTGGTAGTCAAATGGTCTTGGATGATTCTTGGTCGCGATGAGGGATTGCAGGAAAGCATGGGCGCGCTCCGGGTCGTAGACCTGCCACATCATGCGACGGGTTTTATTCCACGTTTCGCGAACAAGAAAGACTGCGTTCCCGCCGGCTTTGATTGTTTCGTCGAGTTGATCGCAAAACGGATCAACAATCATTTGCTCTTCCTGTGTGGGCATGCCATTGTCTGCAAGTTCGCGAAAATCAATCATGACCGATAGATGCCATGCAAATATCTTTTTGTGTGGAAAGTCTTGCAGACCGCTGTTTAGTGTCCCAACACAAGGCAGCCCGTCTTGCTTCCACTTCATTACAGTGAAGTGTTCTGGAGGTAGTACGATACGAACTTCATCTGATTTGAGTTTTTTGTTGCGAGACCGACTGAAGAAATTGCGCATGGGTTCTGAGAAACGTTTGGTATGCCGGCTTACGTCAGCCGTGATACCATACCGTCGTTACATCGCTTCATGCGCAGAGGTCTACTGCACAAACATCTCCCTGCAAATTTGCTCCGTATCAGGGTCGCTGGGGAGGTAGCTTTCGATTTGAATTTCTTCCAGCGTCACGTTCTGTGGGGCCTGAAAGGACATCATGGTTGTGATAAACGACAGCGTGTGTTCGCCGGCTTGAAAACGGAGGGCCATGGTGCCTTCGGTGCCGGCTGAAAGGTCGTGGCGATGCCAATCTTTTGGCACGTCCGGTACATTCAGAATATCGTCGACTACGGCTTTGAGGCGCTCATCATGTGGCGCGCGAAGTACCTCGCGTTGCAGCCGTGCAATGGCCTGGCACGCTGCGTCTTCCCAGTTGATAGCGAAGGGTTTGAAGCCTTCAGGGTCGAAAAAAGCACGCATGACATTCAATTCCTCAGGGACCGGTGAGAGCGCAAGGGCAATCATACATTGGGCGGCGTGGTTCAAACGGAGCACGTTGTATGCACGGTCGAGCACCATCATGGGAAAGGGATCGTGGTGCTCCAGCATTACGGTAAGGGCGTGTTCGACGCTCGGGGATAGCGCGTGCATGCCGGGGTCTTCAAATACTGGAGCAAAGCCGGCTTCCCGAAGCATCACGTTACGATCCCTGAATGGGATGTCTAGCACAGAAGCGAGCAGCAATACCATGTCCTGACTAGGCTGCGATCGGCCTGTTTCCAGAAAGCTGATGTGGCGAGAGGATACGTCGGCCGTGAGGGCCAGGTCCAGCTGGCTCATGCCGGCACGCATGCGCCAATACTTTAACAATGCAGAAAATACCTGACTGCGTTGCTTCATGGGTTCTTTGTGCTTTGGTGCTTTCGAGTTTTTGTGCTTTCGGGTTTTCGTTGCTGGCGCGAGCTTCGGAAATTAAGGGGGGTGCTGTCGCCGCGCCATTACCTCTACAGGTAATTGATATCAGCGAGCGATGGGTTTATTATTGCGTTGTTTGCTTGCCGTCGTCCTTTGGACATAAATCTTGTTATGTATAACAGAACGATACAAGCCAATACCTTCAACCTGTAACTTTCAACCTTTAACAGCAAACAGATCAATCCTTCAGGATTTATTTGTTTGCATATAGGACCAACAAGCCTGCGGCGCAACTGGTTTCATTACACATCACGAACGCACTATAGATATGGCAATTACAACTTTGATACCGATTGGAGCAGCTGTACTTTTCATCCTGTATGGACTCTACATGGCATTCCGTAGCGAAACAGACAATGCTGTACAGTGGAAAATACCGGCCGGTTTTGCTGTTCTGTTTCTCGCGTTTTCTCTCTATACCATCATGACGGAGGGTCCGTTGGGATTTGCAGTTGAACACGCGCGCAACCTGTGGGGCAATCAGATCACCCTGGACTTACTCCTTGCTGTGGGCGCTGCGTTGTATTTTGCGATGCCGCGTGCCAAAGCGCTCGGTATGCAGCCCTTGCTTTGGCTTGCTCTTATTGCCAGTACAGGTAGTATTGGGCTGTTGGCCATGGTTGCGCGTCTTGCTTATCTCACCGCTAAATCGCCCGCACCCGTGACGGCTGCTGGATGATACTACGGGGATGATACTACGGGGATGATACTACGGGGATGATACTACCGGGGATGATACTACCGGGATGATACTACAGGATGGATTCAGAATCCCGGAACACGTACTTCAATGGCAAGATCAAAGGGGCTGACATCACACTGCTCTGTCTCAGCCAGGACAAGGGGATAATCAAGCCCTTCGCGGGGTTCGTACTTGATACTCGCGCTGACACACGTAGGAAAATCTGCTGCCCGACGTGAAAGACCGACGCTGGCCAGAAATCCAACATCTGTTGTCATTTCTCGCCCAAATCGGCAGTAATTGTTGTGCCCAAGATCAGCCGGCGTCGTGTTCATGGTGCCGGAAGTGAGTTCTAGCGTTATGTCATCTATGAACGCACCATCGACTTCATAGAGTAGCTTGATATCGTCGTTTTTGCCCCAGGCACTACTCGCGATTCTTTGTGTAGCTGTGGTGTTTGGAGACGCGTGCATATGACTGGCCACCAATTTATCATCTACAAAAATTTGTGCTTCAACGCTGCCACGAACCACCTTAGATGTCATCAAATAGAGCAGTTGCGTCCCTTCTTCAACGTTGAACTCATATTCCCAACCATCACCCAATGTGATGCTACCAGTTCCCGGAATTGGATTACCTCCCGAAAACTCACCATGCTCATCGATAAATAAAATGGTGGCGCGCCCATTGTTGTCTGATGAAAGTGCATAGCGCACGGTGACAAGATCTTCCTCCGGCTCCGATGAGTCACCACTATCACAGGCAACAACAAAGCCAAGTAAAAGAAAGATTATACGGTACATTTTCATGTTTGTCGCTGTTCTGGGTTTGATTACCGTACCAATAACATGGTCCCGTCTTTTCTTTGATCACCCGCTTCGAATACATAAATGTAGACGCCACTCGCTAGATTTTGAGGCTCAAAATCGACGGTATACAAGCCGGCCGGCTTCATCTCATTCGTTAGTGTTTGTATCTCACGTCCAAGTATGTCATATACTGCTAACCGTACAGTGGTAGGTTCTTCAAGGTAGTACCTGAACCGGGTTGTGTTTGTAAACGGGTTCGGGTAGTTGCCAAGTAGTGCAACATCCTGAGGTGCAGCCGGCGCAGCTTCAGGCGGAGGGGCCGTTGTGACGGGATGATACGTTTGTGTCAGGTAGCGACCACTGCGAAGGGGCCGCCCGCCTGGTGTGCCACGAACTGCGTTCTCTGCGACGGGCTGTGGTGTACCTACGGCCTGGATATAGTAATAGTACGCTGTATCATGCATCACGTCCGTGTCAGTGTACTGGGTAGCATTTGCCGGTAGCGAAGCGATGTGCTCGTACCCACATACTATAGTGACATCTTCCAGGCAGCCATTTACATACCTGTTGTCTGCGCGATCTTCTGTCCGGAAAATTTCCCAACGATCGATTTCTGGACCCTGCCCAGTTGGTGTCCAGGAAAGCGCAATGCCATCTGGTGGGCTGCTTTGGACGGTGAACGTAGCCGGGGCGTGAGGTGGTTCGGCTACGGGATAGACAGAAAACTTGTTGCTTGCCTCAAACGCGTCGCGCGCATGGTAAAACGTACCGAACAACGAATCACGCGCAGATAACACCCATTGGTTTTTGGTTTGTGTTTCAGTGCCTGCAAACACTTGCTCATAATTGTGAGGCGCTGTGTTTATCACACCATCACCGTTGGCATCGAATGCGAAGGTACGCGTGTTTTTGTCAGCGCCGGCCCATTTATAGGCACGTCCAATTTTGGTGGCGGCATCAAAGCTCAATCCATCGATTCCTTCAGCCACGGTCACATTAATACATTCATTGGGACCCATGTCGTATGGGCCATACCCCGTTGTAGCGGCAAACCCACCGTCGAACCCGCCTGTTATTTTGAGTCCTAGCTCCCAGAAGGGATTGCCGTCAGCATTTAGATCAGCAAAGTGGGGTGAGGACCTCCGGCATGGGATGCAATCTGCTTCATCAAATCCCAGCATGGGGCCAAGTATACCAAAACGGTAGTATGATTCGTGCGGTTGCCCATCGCTGTGCATGTTGCTGTCGTTGTTGAGCCACGACATAATGCTGGGTTGGCTACGGTCATACGAAGTATCGGTCGTAGAAAAGTCGGCATGTAAAACCATGCGCCCCATCATGGTAGCGGCTGCAAGCCGGCCAACAGAGTCGCCGGGGGCAACCATTGAGTGACTGTCATTAACAAGTGGGCCTCCAAAATCGATGATCCCGCCTGGAGCGGCTTCAAATCCACCAAAACTCCAACCTATCCAGCCATACTGGGCAGTAAAATCAACGGGATACTCAGCATGGCCGTCACCAACAACATCATGTACCATAAATCTAGCCCATGCCTGACCACTAATTGCTGCCCATGATGCCTGTTCGTGTCCACGCCAGGCATGCGCTCTAAAGAAAATGACATCGTTTAAAGTTTGATTGGGCAACTCGATTTCAGCATCGCCGTCGGTATTGCCTGTATTGCAGTATTGGTAATCGATCAGGTGGTAGTTGTCGTGATACGCGTTGGTAAACGCATACACTTTGCGGTCAACCGTGATACCCATGGACATGTTGTTCACGGTGTGGAGCATCCGGTCAGCCGGCAAATTGGGGTCAATCGCGTCCAGTATCTCGTAATGATCATACGACGCCTGCCCGTTTACCTCAACGACGGTGTCTGGATAGCGTCCGATGAGTTCGCTTTTTATCGAGGCGGTTTGTTCTGATGTTGGAATGAGCCGGCCAGCCTGACCACCAACGCGGCCTACATAAAAAGGATAGTGTGTGCCATATTCATCTGTCCAGTCTTTAACGCCGATCCAGAATGACTTGGATCGGAAGTGTCCTGAATATTCGTCGATGGCAGGATAATCCATACCTTCTGTGTTTGTCACTTCATCTTTTCGGGCGCCATTGGGGGAGTAGGCATGGTGGTATTCGCCAATGTCGAGCCAGCGCAGCTTGTTTCGCGGTACAAAGGTGAAAAACTTGGTGCCCATCAAGGTGACGCCAGGAACGACGGGATTGGTAACTTTCACAACGAGCGGGAGGCCGGCATTGGCAGCTGATGCCTCCGCAACGGCATAGGTTTGACTGTTGGCGCCAGGAATAGGGAACGGCTCTGAGCCCAACGCTTCCCGGCCCATATACCACTGGTACTGCGAGCTTGTACCACCCGCGTCAGCTGTTACCGAGAACGGCTCCCCTTCATGCACTCTGCGAGGCAAAAGTGACAAGCTGATGAAGTCGCTTTGGGGGAGGTATTCCAGCGTGTAGTCCTGGTTCATATTGGGCTCTAAAGAGCCAAAGTCAAGGCTATTGCCGGCTACATTGACTTCACGCAGCGCAAGCTTGCCCAATGCACTTAGATCGGGTATGGATTGTATAGCATTGTTGTTGAGGTGCAAGATCTCCAGGGCCGTGAGATCTGTGATTGCATTGGGTACATTGTGGCGCAGACCATTTTCAGCAAGGCGCAACTCCGTGACGCGGCCATTGACGACGGTAACGCCGTACCAGGTGTGCAGCCGGCCCGTCAGCCAGTTGCTTTCATTCTCCCAATTGTACGAGCGCGTTTCGTTGAACAAAGCAACAAGCGCAAGCGAATCCGCTTCATTTGCTGCTGCTGTTCGTTGGCCAGGTGTGTGCTCCTGCGTAGCCGGCCCCGCGGAGATCACAGAAAAGCTTATAAGCCAGAGCACAAGCAACGGCCAGAACCGAGCACGCAGTTGTTTCTGTGGTTGAGCAGCCATAATGGTTAACGATGCCTAAAAGTTGCATTTCCTTTCCTTCTCTAAATTTATCTATGGCATTGAAAAGTGCAAGGCCATTCTGCATGGATCTGTTAGGGTCGGTTACTGCTTATGTTTTGCAGCTTCAAAAGCTTTTGTTCGCTGGATTTGTTCTTCCAGGTCCCACTCGAAGTCAAATCGGTTTTTGAGGTGCTCGGCAATGGGCCCCAGGCCGATGGCTGCCCGCCGTTTGTCTATGTTTTCCGGATCAAAGACCGGCCAGACATTGAAGCTTTTGGTTTCGGGGTAATACTTCATCTGCCCTCCGTACAGTTGTAATTCACCTTGTTCACTCAAGAGGCGATCTTCGGCGCGTACCAGCCAGCGCGGGTGCAAGATGCCGTCTTCAACGGCCTGTTTCATCATTGGGAGGTACTGAATGCGGATCTCTTGGGTGGCATGCTGGAGCACGTTGCTGATAATTCGACTGCTACGTTCACCTACGTCAGCAGGGTCAGGCCAGCCATGGGTGTCGAGTAATTGCCGGATTTTTTTGATGTTGACGGCGTGATTGCGTCTGTATTCTTTTTGCGCAGCTTCTGCTTCGGGGGAATCAACCCCATACTGTTTCATCAGTGCGTCCCTGCGCCTGATGGGTTCCTGTTCAGTTGTATAGATGGTATCGAGCATGGCTGTCAGGTAGGCCGGCTCGTATGGTTGCACTGCCGTTTGTCCGTAAGCGGGATAACAAAGCAAAAACAGTAAAATGACGGCTAAATAGATGCGCATGAAAAGGTGGGGTGTCAATGAATAGGGTATGCTTGATAGGAGACGCATACCGTTGCTCAAAGTTGTTCGATAGAAACGTCTTTTTACAGGGTTAGTTTGTGTATTCTTCAATGGCATTCCCTTCAGCATCATATCGCACCGCACAATTATCGGTGCCGGCACAGCCCGCGATAACAGCAGCATTTCGCATAGCGCGCTGGGCTTCTTCTGAGAGTGTAATCATCGTGCTGTAATCAGAATACAACTTTGTGTTAATCATAGCCGCATAAAATGCTGATGCCTGTTCAAAGTCTGTGACAGCCATCACTTCCTTGTTGGTGAATATATCAGGATCTTCTACATAGCCATTGAGGAGAAGGGGAAATAGAACGCCATGCCATGTGTTAAATACCTCTGGTGTGGCATAGATCAGATTGCCAATGATTTTGTTCTCGAAATCAGGGCCATTTAAATCCATAAATACATATACGCGGTTGCCTTCAATTTCAGCTTCACCGAATGTAGCCGCGAGCATGGTGCCTGCAACCTGGTAGTATGCTTCAATGACAGTACCTTCTGCTTTATTGACGTTGGTTAAGCCGGCTTTCTCGCAGAGAAAATCGAAGTACGAAATGACATTGTAATCTTTGTTCTCTGAAATGAGCTGGAAGAAACCAGGCGCATCATTGTTTTCCGCTCCTAAGGGTCTGTAGCGATTCCCTTCAATTGAATCAACGCGCTCCCAGCCAGGGATTTGCACATTTCCACCTGCATCTGTGGTAAATACCGGTGGAGGGAATGCGTCAGATTGGGCCATATCTTGCGCATGCATGGTAAGGGGCCACATGAGCAACATGATTGCAAGAAGTCGCGTAGCGCAGTCTTTTACCATATGTTTGTTTGGATGAATTAGAGCGTGTCTACAATCCGCTGCAATACCATTTCTTCCCCTGCTAATTGTCTACACGCCCTAGTACTCTGACAAGCTGATACTGTCGCGTTCTGAATCCTTCTTTTTGCCCTCCACAGCGTTGCAAAATCTCGACTTAAAACCATTAGGCCTACGATTTTGCGTCTTGTGGAAAACAAAAATAAAGATCCATTTACACGACATTACCAACTTGTCAGAGTACTAGTCGTGTTGTAGGCACGCCTCGATAAATTTTATAACCGCTGCAGTATCGCCTGTATCATGCGTAACATATTCTACAACGCTAAATCCTGCAACATTAAATCGATCTGTAATTGCATGTATCAGGTGGGTGAGAGAGTATGGTGACAACCCGCCCGGTGTCGGGACCAGCAGATGCGGGAAGGATTTTGGATCAAGAATATCCAGGTCTAAATGCAAATACACGTTACGGACATTGCGTGATTCAATAGCCGAAATCAGGGCATCGTGAGATGTCAGTTGTGCGGGTGGGAAAAGCTGAATAGCGTTTTGTTGAATAAACGCAACCTCTGGACGATCAAGGTCGCGCGTACCAACCAGGATTACCTGTTCAGGCGATAACACAGAAAACGCCTCAGCAAGTACACTTGGATGCCCTTCACCCAGAAGTGTGCGTAACGGCATGCCGTGTAGGTGTCCGCTTGGGCTTGAGGCCGGCGTATTCAGGTCGCCATGCGCATCAAACCACAGAACGCACAAGTCGCCGTTTAGCTTGTGATTAAGATAAGAAACAGGACCTATTTCAGAGGCGCACGTTCCGCCAATCATAAACGTACTGGACGGTGTTTTGTCTTCGAGCAGCCTCCGCATGCTGCGAAGCATGGAGAGGTTTTCGTCAAGTCCAAGCACGCCTTCCTGGTTTGTGAGCGGCATCGTTTGGGGTACCGGTATCGATGTAAACGTAAAACGGTCAGCCAGCGCGTTGGCAAGTGCAAGGGCACCAGCATATGAGGCCTTTGATTCGCCGTAGCCTTGCCAGTCGGGGAAGAGGATATCGAGACGTGATGTGTCTTTCATGTTCTTGGCATCGTTCGTCTTCGGAGAAATTAATTGGTGTCCTCTTGTGCAATGTACATCCTTGCTTCTTCCAACGTTTGATGGATGAATGCTTTTTTACCATTGCTGTACGCGGACCGATCGCCGGCAACGGTGGCAAGAAGGTGGCGTTTTAATGTGGCATAGGCCTCTGCTTTCTCTGGGAAACGAAGCAGATAAGCCTTAAACAGCGTCTGTTTCTCCCAGTTACTGCAACCTGGAAGCATACAATGTACATGGTGGGTGATCGGATCGCCTTTGGCAAACAAATGCCGGCCGGGGATGCCTTGTTCACCGCGGTAAGTATAACCCTCTGGTTCAAGTACATCGATCGCAATCTTAATGCTTTGCAAAGCGGGCATGCGAATGGCGATATCAATAATGGGCTTGGCAAGCATGCCAGGAATGGCTGTGCTTCCTACGTGTTGCATGTCCAGGATGTGGGCGCCGACAAGCGTTTGTAATTGTTTGGCAGTATCTGCATACAGCGCCGGCCATGCTGGGGAGTACGCTACAAGTCGTAACACACCACGCTTGAGGCCTAACATCGCGACCTATTTTGTGTCTTTATTGACGGAGGAGTCGGGTGATACCGATGCGTAATTTTGCATCCGCGTACGGATATCTTTATACGTGATGTCGCGAGCATAGACGCGCTCAAAGTGTTGTCTTGCCAACTCGGCATCGTTTTGCGCCTCATACAAGAGGCCAAGCCTGTAATGAATGGCAACAAGCTCGTCTGTGAGCGTCGGTTTATGTAAAGGGGCTCGTTTTAGCGCTTCCACTGCCAACGTTGCCTGGTTGTTGGCTTCGTAGGCATCGGCCAGTTTTAATAGCGTGAAATGGGCGTAGGGTGCCACGTCAAGGAGGCGTTGCGCGTGATAGACGGCGCCCTCGGGTTCGCCCATCGCGATGTAAATGTCCACGAGTGCAGCCTCAACTTCCTCGAGGCCTGGGACGCGCTCGGATACCAGCGAAAGCGCGTCAGCAGCTTCTTCCGTTCTGTTTAGCCGCTTCAGTAGAAAACCAAGCCAGTACAGCGCGTCGTTATTCGATGGGTCGAGGTAGTGCGCATCCTGGAGTTGTTTTAAGGCAACACCCTGCTGACCTTTTTCGATGGACTTGATTGCTTTATGCACAAGGCGCATCGATTTTTGAGTCGGTCGCGAGCGCCATACCATCCAGGTTACAAAAGAGATTGGCCAGAAAGGGGGGAGCAGGCCGGCTATGATCGCTGCCGTCCTTAAGGCCTTCCTGCGAGTAGCGCCACGCGCTGCCGGGAAACGCCGCGTAGCTAGTGTTGGACTATTTGGCGTATCTGCAGGGTTTCGGAGGATGGGAGCTGTAGTCGACAACGTTGCCGGCAGTTTTTCACGTGTATTGAGCTTGCTGGCCTGTGGCGGCGCACCCGTGAGATTCTTTGCGTCAGCAATGGCTTTTAGTACGCTGCTTGCCGATTTATTTTCCTCCGCATCCATGGTTTAAGGCTATTCTAGTGTGCTTCAGAAGTGACTGTTACATGATACGCGCCAGTCAGCGGATGCGCAATGTACGTCAAAGGGTGTTTGTGCTACCTGAGTACACGGGACGCCAGGGAAATTGTTACTTATTCGAATGATGCGGCACAGTGCAACTGCGAGAACCCGAAAACACAACGTGAAAAGAAACGCGCCAGCTTACGTTGCAAGCATATTTCCCAGGACCTCTTTTAACACCTTGGCTGCAACCATGGCCGTGACGCCGTTGATGTCGCGTGTTGGATTTAATTCTACAATGTCAGCACCAACAACGGGGACTGGAAGGTGTTGGATGATGTGAAGCAATTCGCGGGTGCTCAAGCCGCCGGGTTCGTGATGGGAAATACCCGGTGCAAACGCCGGGTCGAGGACGTCGAGATCTACGGAGAGATAGACAGGGCTTTCGAGCGTTAGGGATTGGTAGCCTTCCCAGTGTTGCATGTCGAACACTTCTACGCCAAAACGTGCTGCCTGCTGTTTTTGATGCGCATTCATGGTGCGGATGCCTACCTGAATGAGCCGGCGCGCCAGGCCTGATTCCATGATTCGGGCAAAAGGGCTCGCGTGCGAATAGGGGTTACCCTCAAAATCGTCGTACAGATCAGGATGTGCATCGAGGTGCAAGATGGTTAGCTCGCCGTATTTCGCGTGGTGTGCTTTTACGAGGGGATAGGTGATCGCATGGTCACCACCCAGTGCCAGCACGCGGTGGTTGTCTACAAGCAGGCTGGTGGTTTCCTGCTCGACTGTTTCGTTCCAGGGGGTAGATGCAGAAAACTGTATGTCGCCATGGTCCTGCAGCTTGGGGTGATCCTGCAGGTTGATTCCATTCTCTGTTGTCAGGTTACTAGACGGACTATGGAGTGCCTCGCGGATGGCGGTCGGGGCAAGTGCTGCGCCTTGCAAATACGACGAACTGCCGTCCCACGGGACGCCGAGCAAAGTTACCATGAGCGTGAAGGGGGTTAAGAGTTATTATGGAAATTTGGGTAGTATAGAATACATTCCAGCAGAGAAACAAGTAGCACACGCATCCCATGCAAATTGACTTTCCTGATATACTCAATACGATTCATAGCCAGGTACAGCCCTTGATCGGTAAAGGGCGCCTGCCAGACTATATTCCTCAGTTGGCCACGGTGTCGCCGGCACGGTTTGGCATGGCTGTGTATACACTTGATGGGGGGATGTATACAGTGGGAGATGCTGCAATTAAGCTATCTGTCCAGAGTATATCCAAGCTGTTCACGCTTACGTTAGCCATGCAACTGATTGGTGATAAAATCTGGACCCGCATGGGACGCGAGCCTTCGGGCACTCCATTTAATTCGCTGGTACAGCTGGAGTACGAGCAGGGCATTCCTCGTAATCCGTTTATCAACGCCGGCGCACTCGTTGTAACCGACATTATTCTGTCGCACCTGCCCAACGCCAAGCAAACGATCCTCGACTTTGTGCAGGTGTTATCCGATAATGACGCCATTGCATTCGACTTATCCGTTGCACAGTCTGAAAAAGCCGTTGGCTACCGTAATGTGGCACTTGCAAACTTGATTAAGAGCTTTGGTAATATGGAGAACGATCCGGTCAATGTGCTGGATGCCTATTTCCATCATTGCTCGCTTTCCATGACCTGCGAGGACCTGGCGAAAGCTGCTATGTTTCTTGTGAATGGCGGCCAGCTTCCCTGGTCTGGGCAGCAGATTGTATCTGCACGTCTGGCAAAGTACATCAAGTCGCTGATGCTCACGTGCGGCACATACGATGTTGTCGGTGATTTTGCGTACCGGGTTGGGTTACCCAGTAAAAGTGGGGTAGGGGGCGGTATTCTCGCTGTAATGCCCGGTGAGTTCAGCGTATGCGTCTGGTCGCCGTGTCTCAATGAAGCCGGTAACTCGCTGGCGGGTACAAAAGCGCTGGAGTTGTTTACAACGCTGACCCGCTGTTCTGTCTTTTAGGGATGGGTCTGTCCTGCTTTTGGTTCGGGTATGTTTTTGAATTACGTACTCCTGCGAGTTAAGGGGTCTAGGGGATACGGCTTTAGTTTATTTTCTCAACTATGGAATCGGAAAGGCAGCCACATCTGGATCAGCTGGCCGAACGCCTCAGGCATTCGGACGAGCAGGCGTATGCTGAAATTTTCCGGTCTATGCATGAACCACTACTTCGCTACGTCCACAGAATTACGAAAGACGAAAGTACAGCTCTGGATGTATTGCAAGACGTGTTTATGAAGCTATGGGAAAAGCGTGCCGGCCTCGAGGTGCTGGTCTCCTTTAAAGCCTTCCTGTATGCCATGGCTCGAAACCGGGCCCTGAACATCCATCGAAAACAGTCCCGCATCACTGTTGATTCGGATATGATCGTTGAAACTTCAGCAGTGGGTTCTGGAAGTTTGATGGAAAATGAAATTCATGCGGGGCAACTCGATGCGTATTTCAAAAAATGGATTAAAGAATTACCACCAAGGCGTGCTGAAGCGTTTATTTTGAGCCGCTTCCACGCCATGAGCAACCGAGAAATTGGGGAGATTATGGGGCTTTCAAAACGTACGGTTGATACCCACATCGTACACGCCCTGCGTCACTTGAGAAGGCGATATGACGACTTGAGGACAAACTAACATGAAAAAACCAGATTCAGCAAAACGACTTGAGGATGCCCTGACGGAAGCTAATCCGGATGAGCGGGATGCGCTGCGTGACATGTGGCGCCTCTCTGCCAACGCGGATGAAATCCCAAATGTCAGCTCCGAAGCAGTAGACGCACTCTGGCAGAAACTCCGCCCGCAGGCCGGCACACCACCTACGCAGCCTGCGCCACCATCCTTCAGGAAGGATCGCGGCGCTATCAGCCGGCCCCACGCGCGTTCCAGATTTCGCGTGTGGGCTGGCTCCGCTGTCGCTGTTATCTTACTTGCCATAGGGATTTCACTGTGGCTGAGACCGCTTGTTAAAACGGCTCCCTACGGCGAACAGCTCGCTGTGTACCTGCCCGATGGCTCCACAGTTGAATTAAACAGTGGCTCTTCCATCAAATACCCGCGTTTTTTTACGGGGAATCGTAATGTGGCGCTCGATGGCGAAGCCTTCTTCGATGTAAAGGAATCCGACGTACCGTTTATCGTGCAAACCTTCAATGCAGAAGTACAGGTACTTGGTACTACCTTCAACGTGAAAGCCTGGCCGGACGGATGGCGCCCCGAGTCGAAAGTTTCGCTTGCTTCAGGTTCGATTCGCCTGTCTGCTATCGAGAATCCCGTTGAAACCATGGTGATGGTACCCGGTCAAACGGTGACGGTGCGGCCGGGGCCAGATGGTTTTGTGGAAGGTGAAACAGATGCCATAGATCGTGCACTTGCATGGCGTGAGGGGGCGCTGATTTTCAAAGATCAACGGCTTGAAGCAGTACTGGAAGACGTAGAGCGCCGGTTTGGTATCGATATTCAACTCAATGCGAACCGATTGCTAGAGAAAGAAGTAACGTTCGCTTATCGAAATATCACAACTGCAGAAAACATGATCGAAGATCTGTGCCACGCGCTTGATTTGAGGTACAGGCCTATCGCAAATGGATATGAGTTGTTTGAAGAGTAAGACATATCTTCCATATCAATCATCGTTTCAACGGGGAGCCATACTGGCTTCCCTGTTTTTGTTGGCTGCCATTACGTTGATGCAGCCTGTTCATGTCCTCGCGCAGGAGCAAAAAGACGCTGACCCACAGCCGCGGTATTCTTTTTCGCTCACAGATATTCCCCTGTCACGAGCACTTGATGTGTTGATTGACAAAACGCAGATCAACCTGTTTTATGAATCGGACATGGTCAAGGGGAAGATCACGTTCTGCGCAATCGAAGATCGCCCGGTAGAAGACGTGTTGCGGTGTGTGCTGCAGCAGACCGATTTAGACTTTTACCAGCTTTCTTCAGGCATGTACATCCTGGTGAACCGTCCGCGTGCAGAAGCAAGATTTGGCGCGTTGGCAGGCCTTGTGCTGGATGCGCAAACAGGAGAGCCTTTGCCCGATGCTGCCGTGCTGTTGGCCTATGCTGAAACTGGTACGGCGACCAACAATGATGGCCGTTTTTCGTTGAGCCGGCTCGATCCGGGCCTTCATCCAGTCGTTGTAACCCACGTTGCTTACGAAGACTTGTACGACTCGCTCTATGTAGGGGCCGGCCAGGCGACGTCTATAAAGTATGAGATGAATCCGCGCACCTTCATTTCATCACCTATTATCATTGATGGCCTGCAGGAACGGGTGCCTTCCGAGCGCTTGCAGTCCGAAAAAGTGCAGGCGCAGGATATCATTCTGAATCCCGGGCATACGCCATCTACGCACGTGGCGCTGAACGATGTAGTGGGCGTTGGGGGGAGTGAAGCATTTGCAGATATTCACGTCCAGGGAGGTGATTCAGGTGAGCATCTGCATGCATTAGACGGGATACCAATCTTTGTGCCCATTCGCAATGGCGGTTTTTTTGGCGCGTTTAGCCCGTTTGCGCTAAGCCAGATTACCGTGCACAAAGCCGGCTTCGATGCCAGTGAAGGGAGTTACCTGGCCGGGGTTGTAGACATAGAGCACGAACTTGCTACTCACCGTAAAACCCTACTCGATGTGCAGGTTGATGCCTTAAGCGCTAACGCGCGGTTACAGGGAAGCCTTAAGCCCATAAAACAAGTGCAGCTCTCATGGATGGTGGCAGGACGTGTGGGGTTGTGGCGTTACGTGCAGCCTGGGCCCATCAAGCAGCAACTGCGCGAATGGAGCCGGCCCAACACGTTCATTTACGAAAACCTGGTAACGGGTGCTACAAGTGACTCGACGGCCGGCATAATCGATACGCCCGTTGACATTCATTTTACTGATTTCCATGCCGCGGCGCGCGTCCGCATCGGGACGCGCAGAAGTCTATACTTCTCCATGTACGAGGGGCATAATGCATTTGGCGGCGAAGCGTTGCCCCTTGATCCCGCATTAGAAGTTGAATCGGGAAGAGAAGATTATCGATGGTCCAATCAAATGATGCAGGCGCGGTACGAGTGGGTACTCGGGCATCGTACATTTATTCATGTCAGCGCATGGTCAAGCAACTACCGATTGGTACATCCGGTAGATCGATTCCCGTTTTCCCCGGGAGATACCGTTGAAGAGGAGCACGAGGGCGAAATTGGTGAGGAGCTCGAAGTAGAAGATTTTAACCAGATTTCCGAGCAAGGCTTTAAACTTGGATTTGATACGTCGTTAGGTGCCCGGCATACTGTATCCGGGGCTATTGAGCCGGTCTTTACAAAAAGCGAATTCGCATTGTCGGTAGATCCTACAGGGGTTACCGATCCTGTTAATCATGGGCGAATCATGCCCGTCAAAACGCGTATCCAGTCGTTTGTACAGGATGACATCGCATTGAGCAATCATACACAGTTGAAAGCCGGCGCTCGCTTTACTTACGTGCCGGTTCAGCAACGATTGTATGCAGAACCTCGCCTTTCGCTACGCCACGACATCCCCGATGGCCCCGGTGGCGCCTGGGCGTTGTATGGTGCCACGGGGCTGTATCGACAGTTCCTTTTTCAGTTTGATGTGTCGGATTACAATCAATCTACCTTGCTGCCCGGGTTTCGCTTCTGGATGCCGCTTGGCAGAAATACACGTGCCTCGTCCGCATATCATGGAGCGGTAGGACTGTTGTTTATGCCTGTTGAAGCGTGGCAAATACGGTTGGAAGGGTATTACAAACACCAGCCGCAACTGGCTGTGCTCGACTACATTGCTAAAAACGGCATACAAAAAGCTCAGGGTTACGCATTTGGGGGCGGCATCTCCGTGACGTACGATAGACCCCTGCTTCGCTTCCAGGCACAGTATGAATATGGCGATGCACGCCGGCGCATTGAAAATCGGTTTGGCGGTAATTACATCCGCGTGCCGTGGAATGCACCCCATCAGCTGCAAACACGTCTGAACATCAACGTGCTGGATGGATTGACGGCAACCGTTCGTTGGGAGGGTATTTATCGCCGTGCCTGGGCTTACCGACAAGCATATTACGATTATTTAGAGCCGCTCGATAGCCAGGTAACAGACAGTCGATCAGAATTCTCATTTCCCAATCAACACATCCTGGGAGCTTTCTCCCAAATGGATGCCGGCTTGTCGTACAGAGCCCAACTGGGGCGTGTTCGAGTGGAGTCGGGCTTGCAAGTCGTCAACGTATGGAATCGCAGCAACGTATTTGACTGGATTCTGGAAGAGAATGGCGCTTCTCGTAATCGTACCAACCGTTTGGCAACCCCTCGCTATATTAGCGCTTCGCTCCGGATTCGGTATTGAAGAAAAAATATTGTCGGCATTACGTAACCCCATGGGCTAATGGTTCTAGCTAGTAATGGGGCCAATTTTGAAGGTCTGCATGTTTATTACTGCAATTCAGAGGGAAGACCTTCATGCATTCGAGTTCAACTGCGAGTTTACGTGCTGACGCACGTTCAACCAGTGCACATCAAATTTTATTGCCAAGCCGGAAGAAGATGTACCGGTTTCTGCTCTATGCGCTCTGGCTTGGCATAGGTTGTCTGCCACTTCTGGAAGGGCTCGCTTACTACATGGCCCCCTTTACGGAGCGTCCCTATCTGGAATTGCACGATTTGTACAAACCCTCTGGCTTGATCGGACAGGGGATCGGCATTTTGGGCACGCTAATGATGCTCGTTGGCGTTGTGAGCTACATGCTTAGAAAACGTTGGACTTTTCTGCATCGGTTTGGAAAACTTAGCAGTTGGCTCACGTTCCATATTTTTCTTTGTACGCTTGGGCCCTTTTTGGTGTTATTGCACACCTCGTTCAAGTTTGGAAATATTGCCTCTATTTCGTTTTGGAGCATGGCGATTGTTGTTGGTAGTGGAATTTTTGGGCGGTATGTCTATATCCGCATCCCCAAAACGGTTAATGGGCAATTTCTTTCTCCCAAGATCATACAGCAGGCTCAAGTAGGCCTGATTCAGCGCATCTCCGCGAAGACAAAACTGCCAACACCTTACCTCGAAACCCTGACTCAGGCGTCGCAACCCGCACGCCGTATCATTCCTGCTGTTTTTCAATCTGTTGGATTTGAGCTCCGCTCCCGAAAACTCAGGCGGCAATTTGATCAGGGAATGCAAGAGAAAGGTGTGGCTCTCGAAGTTCGTCAATGGGCCATTCCACTGTTGATTGATAACGCGCATTTGCAATTACGAGCACAGGTCATGCAACCGTTTATACGTGCTTTTGGGTATTGGCATGTCTTACACATTCCATTGGCTCTGGTCATGTTGTTTGCGTTGATCGTGCACATTGCTGTTGCCATTGCATTCGGCTATACCTGGATTTTTTAGTTCTCCAACACTGCAATACCATGATTCGATTTTTAAAAGCACACCCACAATATTACACATTGTATGCGTCGGTCGCGTTCGTCTTGTTTGTGATTGTATGTTTTGCTGTGCAAGAGCCGGCCATACAGACGTCCCAGTACGTGACAACACAGGGGCAGACCGTTTCATCAGGCGCCGGCAATAGTGATTTTACGCCGAGTGCGATGAACGTGAGCCGTTCAGCTACCCAGCAACTTGATGCGTTACGGTTGCGCGTAGTCAATGCACCCGAAGACACCATGCATGTGATTCGACTTGCGCGCATGTTGCGGGATGCACACCAGACGGATGAAGCCGTTCCTTACTTCAAACATTACCTCGCACTTCGGCCGGCTAACCAGCAGGTATGGCTTGATCTGGCGCAGAGCCTGGCCTCACTTGAGCAGTGGGACAGGGCGCAGGAAGCCACGGAGTCCATGCTTGAGCACTACCCTGAAAACCCTTCTGCGCTCTATAATTTGGGTGCGATTTACGCCAATCAATCGCGCATAGATGATGCCCGGCAAATCTGGGCCGATGTAGCCACCCAAACTGTGGACCCGACGATTGCTGAGATGGCTACATCTTCGCTGCGTCGACTCCAGTCGTTTCTCAAACCAACGGCCATGATGAAGTAGTGGCGCAGATGGTTGTCACATATTGCAGCGGAGCAGCCTGGCGCAATGTAGTTGCGCATAAATGGGTGTGGCTATGGATCGTGTTGGGAATGCTTGTCTCTGTGCAACACGTTCAGGCTCAGCTTATTTCTCCAGGCAAGTTAACACGTGCACACGCTGATCTCGAAGGCATCAATAATTGCACGCAGTGCCACTCGTTGGGTAATCGGAGTGCTGACAATGTATTGTGCCTCGACTGCCACACACCGCTGGCTAACCGGATCGAGGCCGGCACAGGTTTGCATGCTACAGTGGTTGATCAGAACTGTGCCTCCTGTCACAAAGAACACTTTGGTGTTGAGTTCATCGCCGTCCGCTTTGATACGCTCCGTTTCGAACATGAAGAAACCGGATTTGAACTTACCGGATCACATATCGAATCGAGTTGCAGAAGCTGCCACCAGCCAGAGTTTATTGTAGCTGAAGATGTTATCGCGTTTAAAGGAGAACATGGCACGCTCGACAAGACATTTCTAGGCGCTGCCACCACCTGTATCGGTTGCCACCTACCGGATACGCCCCATGAAAACCAGTTCCCCGAGGTGAACTGCGACACATGCCACGGCACTGAAATTTGGGAAGAAGCACCGTTTTTTGACCACGATGAAGCACGATTTGCACTTACGGGCTTGCATACAGAAGTGGAATGTGAAAGCTGCCACAAGACCATTGAATCTCCGGCCGGCGAACCTTTTGTCCAATACGTCGACATGGATTTTGCCACCTGTGGTTCGTGCCATGAGGACCAGCACGAAGGCGCTTTTGGTACGGATTGCGCCTCCTGCCACAGGACCGATGGATGGAATGTACTTGCAAATCTTGCAAACCTGGAATTTGACCATTCGAGTACCGGCTATGACTTAATCGGAAGCCATGCAACGCTGGATTGTAGCAGTTGTCACGGCAAGCCGGCGCGCAATGATGATGAGATCTTTATTTCTTTTACCCTCGCCACGGTAAACAATTCATACCCTGCCATCCCCGTAACGAATTGCGCCTCGTGCCATGTCGATTATCATGACGGCGTATTTGAAGCAGACTGGAGTGCCGGCTCCTGTGAGCAGTGTCATGGAGAAGAGGCGTGGTATCCGTCATCGTTCGACTTTTCGGTGCATAATGAACGGTCAACCTTTGAACTGACGGGTTCGCACATTGCTACGCCATGCAGTGGGTGTCATCGCTCCAGCTTTGATGAGAAACCGCATTTTGAGATTGCAGAAACCGCTTGTAAAGATTGCCACAACGAGGATAGTCCGCATGGTGATCAGTTCATTTCCGACGGTGTGGAGACGGTCTGTGAATCGTGTCATGCAACCGACGACTGGCTCCTGGTCACGCGCTTTGATCACGATGAAACGGATTTCCCCTTAACCGGCGTGCATGTGGCAACCGAATGCAGTGCTTGCCATGTGGAAGATGCATCATTGGGCACACCGTTCGATGTGGTCAGATTTCGAGATACGGAGACAGCGTGTGTTTCCTGTCATGAACCAGACAACCCGCATGGGGAGCAGTTTGAAGGAGCAACGTGCAACAGCTGTCACAACACCTCGAGTTTCTATATCGAGGCTTTTGATCACGACCAGACGGAATTTCCGCTTACAGGGGAGCATGTGGACGTGAATTGCAGCGCCTGCCATCAAAACGAGGCAGGACCTGGCGAAACACCTTTTATCCGCTTCAAACCACTTGGCACGGCCTGTCAGGACTGCCACAGCGATCAGTAATATGAAAACTATTCGGCTTGTCGCATTGATGTTATGCTTTTTCGGGCTATGCCTGCAAGCTGGAGCTCAGGTAGCTTCACTCAGTCCGCATGGTGACCTATCGATTGATATAGACTGTGCGTCCTGTCACCGTACAGAAGGGTGGAGTCCGATATTGGAAGAACCAGATTTTGATCATAATCTGCAGACAGGATTTACGTTGACGGGCAGTCATACGACGGCCTCTTGTGGCTCCTGTCACCTCAATGATCGATTTGATCAACCCACAGCTGCTGTGACGGATTGTGCCGTGTGCCACATTGATGTGCACCAGGGGGCATTTTCTGAAACCTGTGTGGATTGCCATAACACAACCCTGTTTCAGGAAGTGCAGGGGATCGACATCCATGCCCAAACCAATTTCCCCTTAACCGGTGCGCACAGCCAGGTTACCTGCATCAGCTGCCACACCGATGATACGGATGGTGCGTTTTCACTCCTTCCTACAGCTTGTGTTGATTGCCATCAGGACGATTACGAGTCTTCGTTAATTGTGGATCATGTGGCAGCCGGCTTTCCGTTGGAATGTGAGACCTGCCACACCGACCTGCAGTGGCAAGGTGCATTGTTCGATCATATTACTGCATCGAATGGATTTAACTTGATCGGAGCCCATGAAGGGCTTGCCTGTGCATCTTGCCATGAATCACCCGATCTAGCCTCCATCTTCCTGCCGGCCAACGACATGGATTGCATCAGTTGCCATCAGGCTGACTATGACGATGAGCATGCCGGCTCAGGTTTCCCCGTGACATGTCTCGATTGTCACAACCAGGACACCTGGGATGATCCTGAGGACATTGATCACTTCGCCGTTTCCGGCGGGTTTGCGCTGGTTGGTGCTCATGAGCGCGCCTCCTGTGGCTCCTGTCACAACCTGCCCGACTACTCGCTGATCTTTCATCCGGCAGACAACATGGATTGTATCAGCTGTCACCAGGCTGATTATGATGACGAACACGCCGGCACCGGATTTCCAACAACGTGCCTCGACTGCCATAACCAGGAAGATTGGGATGAAGTTGAGCAACTCGATCACGTTGCAATATCTGGCGGATTTGCCCTTGTGGGTGCCCATGAACAGGCGAATTGTGCTTCTTGTCACAATCTGCCTGACTACTCACTGATCTTTCATCCGGCGGACAACATGGATTGTATCAGTTGCCACCAGGATGATTACAACGATGAACATGCCGGGGAAGGTATTCCAACAACGTGTCTCGATTGCCATAACCAGAACGATTGGGATGACGTCGACTTTGATCACGACAGGCAGTATTTCCCCATCTACAGCGGCAACCATAGAAATACATGGGCGAGTTGCCAGAGTTGTCATGTAGAACCGGAAACCTTCGCTTCATTCAGTTGCCTGGGCGCCTGCCACGAGCATACTGAAGCGCGGATGAACAATGAGCATGATGATGTACGGGATTATGTCTATGAATTCAACGCATGCTTGAGCTGTCATCCAGACGGTAGCGAATAGCGCAATCCAGTTTGCCAAAGAGGCCTCCCAGCGACTCCCTTCTATTTGCGAAACTCAACCGCTAAAAGGATGCAACATTCACCTAGGTACATACCTTCAGGTTTTAAACCCCTCGTGTCCCTACTAACGTTTTGCCTGTTGTTTGGGATGCAGGTTGCCCTTGGTCAAGATGCAGAAATCTTGCAGGTGACGGTGACTCAGCTGGCAGGTGACAACGTGTATTTGGATGCAGGCAGCCAGGCGGGGATTGCTGAAGGGGATACGCTGGTTGTACAATCCGATGCGTCTCGAAGATTGCTAGTGATTGCTGCATCGAGAAGCCAGTCCATCGCACAATTTGCAGCGGCAACGTTTCCAATCACGCGTGGCCAACAATTGTCGGTAGCGCTGGTCAAAGGTACCGCCGGGGCTGACCAGCCTCAGGAAAATGTGGATGCAGAAGATGTTGCAGATGAAGCGGTGGCGGATGAGGCAGTTTCGATCATGGAGCAACCGGCGCAGCCCCGTATACGTGAACGCAGGCGCGCGTCTTCCCGGGTAGAAGTAGACGGTCGCTTGATGCTTTCTTTCTCGACACTCCGATTCGCAAACGCGTATCCGTTCGAGCGCTGTGCCGGCTGCATCTCGGCTGTATATGACTCCCACGGTGAATGTGAATGCAACCATTCGGAATTTGCCCTCAGGGATGAAAATGAATGTGCACCTGCGTACCGACTATCGCTATCAGTCGCGCAATCCCGTTGCGCCTTCAAATTCATTTCGGGCGTACCGGCTGAGTCTCGAAAAGCAGCTTCCCTTTGGTGCCGTTCAGGTGGGGCGCTTTTATAATCGGATGTCACAACGAGGTGGTTACTGGGATGGTATTAGCGTGCTATTTGGATCACGGCAGAAAGGGATTGGCGGATCTGTTGGGTTTATGCCAGATCGGTCAAATGAAGGGTTTTCGACTCAATTTCCTCGGTATGCTTTGTTTGCGCATTACCAAACAGATCGCAAGCGTACCGTCTATTATCAAGGTGCTGTGGCGTACAATGAAATCCAACCCACTACGGATCTTCTGAATCATCGGTATGCTTCCCTCGAGCAACGCATTGATGTGTCATTCCTTTCGTTGCGGCAGGATTTGCAAGTAGATTACCATCCCGTTTCTCAACAATGGATGGTGTCCCATTTGCGTCTTGGCGGTCGACTATCCCTTGGTTCAGACGTGCACCTCAATGGATCGTATACGATGCGGCAACCCTATCGGATTGCAAACATCTTGAACCCTTTTATGAATCGGAATGATAATTACCGCGCCGGCATTTCGTTGAGTCGACCGCTTTTTTCAATCGGCGCCAGTTACGCGCAACGATTCCTGAATCAGGACTACGTAGGCGAAACGGTCAATGCCTACTTCAATACGCGTCCTGTTACGCCGCTTTCACTTTCATTCTCTGGGTCTGCGAGCCGATGGTCATCTGAATTTGGAAATGCACTCTATGTGAATGCCGGCATTGGGAAGCGTATCCAGAAAGTAAATGTTCGGGCTGATTATGGTTTTTACAGAACCACATCGCCTAATGTAACCAATGAAATTGATATGCATCGGATTTCGTTAACGACGTCGGTGCCGTTTAGCAGGCGACTTTACTGGACGATGCGCGCCAGTGGCCAACAAAGTCAGTTTACGACCTCGCTTTCTATGCAAACAAGCCTTCAAATTCGTTTCTGATGGATATCGTAAACATTTCGCCATGGATGATTACCGTGGCGCTGGTGCTCCTTTTTGTCCTGCCATACTTTGTGATTCATTTGCGGCGTGAAAAGGCTGTGGAAGCGAAGTTTACCAAGTCGCTGGAGGCGGGTTTGGAGGAGCCGGATACCCTGCATCCCATCATCGATCCGAATGCATGCATGTGCACAGGTAACTGTGTTGCAGCCTGTCCCGAGCAAGACGTCTTAGGTTTGCTCGGTGGTACTGCGCTAGCCATTCAGCCAGATAAATGTGTGGGCCATGGCTTATGCGAACGCGTTTGTCCAACTGAAGCCATTAAGCTGGTTGTGGGCACATCTACACGAGGTGTTGATATTCCGCGGATTCAGGAAAATTTCGAGACCAACATCCCGGGTATGTTTGTCATTGGCGAGCTTGGCGGCATGGGATTAATTCGCAACGCCTTCGAGCAAGCCCGGCAATGCGTGGAGGGGATTGTGGCGCAGCTGAAGAAGCACAACGACCCTGAAGTCCTGGACCTGCTCATTGTTGGGTGTGGGCCGGCTGGTTTGGCCGCGTCGCTAAACGCAAAAGAAAAAGGAATACGTTTTCTGACAATTGAAAAGGAAGATATTGGTGGCACCGTGCGGTATTATCCGCGGAAGAAGATGGTGATGACTGCTCCGGTGATGGTGCCGGGCTATGGCAAGTTGAAAATCAGAAGCATTGTCAAAGAAGACTTAATTCAGCTGTGGGAAGATATTGTAGAAAAAACTGCATTGCGTCCTTTTATTCATACCCGCGAAGCCTTTGTGCAGGCGCATCCAAATGATGCAGGATACTTTGACGTGGTTACGGACAAGGGGAGCTACATGGCAAGCCAGATTATCCTTGCTATTGGTAGAAGAGGGACACCCAGAAAGTTGGGTGTTGATGGGGAAGAGGCAATAAATGTAGCGTACTCGTTGATTGAACCTGAGCATTATCAAAACAACCAGGTTATGGTTGTGGGTGGTGGCGATTCAGCTGTGGAATGTGCATTGGCACTTTCAGAGCAGCCCGGAAACACGGTTCGCCTGAGCTATCGCAAAGACAGATTTACACGTGTGAAACAGGGGAATCGTAAGCTGTTGGAAGAAGCCATTGAAGCCAATCGCATAGAATTTCTGTCCTCCACGGAGCTGCAGGCCATCGAAAAGCATCAAGTCACGTATTCAAATCAAGACGGAAAGGCGTTCACCGCTGAAAACGAATTTGTGTTTGTCATGATTGGCGGTACACTCCCGACAGGTACCCTGAGAGAGCTCGGCATCAAGATCGATACAAAGTTCGGCGAACCTCTGGCAGGATGAGGGCTGCTGAGCGGAGTGAAGAGTTGAGAGATAGGCTACGCCTCAATCACTCCAAACTCCTCACTCCAAACTCCTCACTCTAAACTCCTCACTCTAAACTCCTCACTCTAATGCGTCACCCCCCAGCCCCAGGCGATGGTTGTGATGCGCCAGCCTTCGGTGGTTTTGTGGAGTGTCATTAATTTATACTCTGCTTCTTCGCAGCATTGGTTTACGAGACGCAGGCGCGCGAGGGCCACGTTTTCGTAAATTTCGATACTGAGCAGTTCTTCCTCGTACTTCATGTCACCGCCACCTTCTTCGAAGCGGAATTGGCTTTCCTGGTAAGCACCTTCTCGGTCTACATAACGGTACGCGCCGTTGGGGTGCATCGACAACTTTTTGTGCTCCAGACTCCCGGTGTGATCACCGATGTAAAAGTTTTCAATGGTTTTCATAACGGCGTCCCGATCGGGAGACGGAGCCGGCGTGGCATCCCAGGCGAGCGTGGAAAGCAGGATGCCAGCAGTAAAGAGCAGGGTAAGAAAGCTGTTTTTTTTCATCGGGGTTGTCTTGTAGCGTTTGATCATGGGTTGGGGTTAGTGGCCTTCGGCAAAATGATCGACTAATTTGTCGACGATCACCGGGGCATGTACAGCCGGAATGTCGTGTCCCATATTGGGGACCCACAGGGAGTCTGCATTGGCCAGTACTGCAGCAGTTTTTTGCCCGTGCGCAAGCGGAATAAAAGGATCTTCTTGCCCATGTATGACCAAGGCAGGTACCTGTAAGTTGCTCAATGCCTCGTATCGGGCATCCGATTGCATGACGGCGGCCTGGTGTTGTGGCGATACGTTGCTGTTGTAACCGCGACGTTCCCGCATATTGTAGAGCGTTTGCTCCGACATCTCCTTCATATCCAAGGGATACGTTGCCTCACCCTTCAACAAGGTGCGGCTGGCCAGGTGCATCTTAATCATATTGCGCTCGCCCCCGAAGACGCCATATTTCAGCGCGACACGGATGAGTGCAAAAGCCATGCTGCCAGATATGGGAGGGAGGTCCGGGTCTGTGATGTGCGCGGAGGACACAATCGACGTCAGCGTTGCGACGCGCTCGGGGTGGTGGATTGCAAATTCCTGGGCAATCATGCCGCCCATGGATACGCCCACAATGTGTGCTTGATCAATCCCAATTGCATCAAGGATTGCGATGCCGTCACCTGCCATGTCGTTAAGGCTGTAGGGGGCGTTGCCATCCCAGTCGTCCACCCAGTCTGACATGCCTGTGCCGCGGTGGTCGTATCGCACAACGGCGTATCCTTCGTCAAGGAGCAAGTCTAAAAAGGAATTTGGCCAGCCGAGGGCATCATTGGAGATGCCCATGATCAGTAAAACCGTGCCTTTGGTTGTGTCGTTTGGCGTCAGGTGCTCATACCAGACCCTGGTGCCGGCATTATACACAGTGCCTGTGTCACCACGTACAATTTCGGGCAAGGGCTCCGCAAAAACAGCATCTAATGTTGCTGTTGTGTCATCAGGAAGATCAGGTCCCGAGGTAGCAATGAAAATTGCGCCAGCGCCGATCAGGAGCAACAGGAAAATGAGCACATACTTGAGGAAGCGCATGGATGCTTATTTGATTTTGAAGCAGGCCGTGATGGCTATACGCGCCTCAAACGAGAAAGTATGCGACCGGAGCAAAATTATTGATGATGTACAAGGTTTTTGCTTTCTCTGCAAACACACGCTGATACCGGCAGTAATGCTGCGACTTCTCCGGAGTGCTGACGTACCCATCGTAGTGCGCTTCAAACGCATCCTGTGACGAGTGCATGGGCCGGTTATTTGGCATGGCGGAGCAGTGTCAAATCTGCTTTTGTGATTGCGTCGAGGTTTCTGCTGATCTTTTCAATGTCCCAGTCCCACCACGCAAGGTCTGACAGGTGGGCTATGGTGTCGTCTGGAAAGCGTTTGCGAATGACATTGGCTGGATTCCCCCCGACGATGGCATACGCCGGCACATCAGCTGTCACCACAGATCGGGACGCAATGATGGCGCCGTCACCAATGGTCACGCCCGGCATGATCAAGCTGTCGTACCCAATCCACACATCATTGCCAACGACCGTGTTGCCTTCATGGGGCATGTTTTCTTGGGCAGGTGCTGCTTTTTCCCAGCCGCCACCAAAAATGTAAAACGGATAGGTCGAGAAGCCGTCCATCTGATGGTTGGCCCCGTTCATGATGAACTTCACGCCGCGTGCGAGTGCGCAAAATTTACCAATGATCAGCTTGTCGCCGACAAAAGGAAACAGGTACAATACATTGGCTTCAAAATTTTCAGAACCTTCCGGGTCATCATAGTAGGTGTAGTCGCCAATTTCTATCTGTGGATTGGAGACGGTATTCTTGATGTAGCAAACCTGGTCGAAGCCCTGAAGAGGGTGCGGGTTTGTCGGGTCGGGTCCGTTCATTCGTGTGTTCGTGCTTTTTGTTTACGCGCGCTGATGAAGATCACTATCCCGAAAATACCTTCATGTGAGATAACATACCACGGCCTGTTCATCGACTTCCGATACCATTGCGTGCGCCAGATCTCCTTGAAAAGTGACAACACGAATGAACCCATTGTTATCCCTCTCAACACCCTTTTGTGTTGGGCCTTTGTTTTACGCTTCGGAAGCTGCTTGAATGTCTCGCGCAACCTGGTATTGCGCCACGTTGCAGGTTGGTTTTCGTGCCCGTACATTCTGTTGTACGACATCCATCTATCGAGTAAGCATTATGAAACGACTCGCAGCCTATGTTACCGCCTTTGTTGCACTAAGTCACGTGGGCATTATGATACTGGAAATGTTTTTCTGGGATCATCCGGTTGGACGGGAGATTTTTGGGATGACGCCGGAAGTCTCAGCTTCTTCTGCAGTGCTCGCGATGAATCAGGGCCTTTACAATGGGTTTCTGGCAGCCGGCCTGATTTGGGGCCTGATGGCTGGGCAGCGAGACGTTAAACTGTTCTTCCTGGCCTGTGTTGTTGTTGCCGGCATCTTTGGCGGGCTGACAGCAAAAACGAGCATCATGTTTACACAGGGATTGCCGGCCCTTATTGCTTTTGCATTGGTGTACATGAGCGCCAAAACGACGCCAAGCGAAGCTGCCGTAACCTCATAGCGGCCATTCGTAAATTTGGCTTTTAAATTTTGTCACATCTTACTTGATGCACCCGATCGGCCGGCCCATTTTGATGTAACTCTCGATGCCCTGTGCGGTATTTTCGAGGATATTCGATGCAATTTCCCACCGGCCGGCTTCACCAATGACAATAACCGTTGAGCCACCAAAGAGAAACATCCCTTTTTCATCGCCGCGTCTGAACTGGTTGCCGCTATACGTTTGTTCAATTTTCCCCACACACGTAGCACCCACTTCAACGTACGCCAGTTTGCCAAAGTGCTTGGTCTCGAGAATGGTCACCTGCCGCTCGTTGATCATAAAGATATCTTCCCGAAAAGCAAGGGCCCAGGGGTTGACGGAATGCAACGCGCCCGGGATGCGCCAGGTGTCGAGGACCTGGCCGTCGTCGGGGAAGTGAAAACGATGGTAGTCAACCGGACACAGGCGGGCAATGAAGCCCGGTCCATTTTGGAAGAAGGCGTTCCACTTGCTGTGGTTGAGCAGTGCACTGGCTTTGAAGTGTTTACCTTTGACGGGGATGGACACCGAGTCGTCGAGCGTGTTGAAGGCGAAGTATCTTGCGTCGCAGGGGGCTGGAAAGGCAGGTGCTGCTACAAATGGACGGGCGGCATTGGTTACGCGCCGGGTGAAGAACTTGTTGAATGAGGTGTAAGGTGTGGATGCCGGTTGCCCTTCTTCGGGCAGGAAGTCAGACATTTTGATGTCGAACTGCTTGATAAAAGGCGCAACCTTTTTTGCCGAGGCCGGCCGGTCTTGCAGCCAACCGTAGAACCTGCTAACTGGTGGCAATGCCACAAGGGCTGAAACGAGCCGGCCAATCCAGGTGCCATATAAGAGTTTTACCCAAAATCCTCCGTACACTTGTTCTTCATGAGCAGTGCCTGTTTCGAGGTCGATGTAGCGGATGGGGGCTAGTTGCTTCACGTAGGGTGGCGTCTTGTTGTACCGTGCTGAGTGGGGCGATGGGTAGCGCAGGCATGAAGTATTCCAGAGGTACTGTTTGGTTTCATCGTTGGCGCGTAGAGCTGCCGGCGGGCAACGTGTATCCTTATCTTGTATGCGCACGTATTCCTTGATGCACACACGACACTCAATCGTTGCTGCATGTTTGTAAACCGCTAGCCTTTAAAGCGTGTCCATGTACAGGGTTGGGCGGGACAAGCATCCGGAGACACATGGCTTTGGCAACGTAACAAGAGATATCCAATGAAAAGAAGGAAGTTTGTTCAGCACCTGGGAATGGGAACCCTGGCACTGGGAATGGGACGGTCAGCCGCTATTGCTTCGATGCCCCAAACCCCATCCCATCTGATTACACTAAGTTTCGATGATGGCTTCAAAAAGTCTTTTCTGGAAGCAGCAGCGATCCATGAAAACCATGGTTTGTCTGGTTGCTTCAATGTGATCGCCTCTGCACACTCTACCCGAATTTGTTGAACCCGACGACTACATCAAGAAACACCTGATGGGCGACTTTGATACCTGGAATAGCCTGCAGGATCGCGGCCACGAAGTGATGGTGCACAGCTGGGCGCACAACAACCTCGCCCGCCAGCCAGAAGAGCGCGCCAAAAAGCTGATCGATAAGTCACTTGATTACTTTGAACAACACCTCACCGGGTTTAAACGGAAAGATGCCATTTTCAATTTCCCGTTTAACGCATCAACGCCGGCATTAGAGGACTACACGCTGGCGCAGGTCCGTGCCATTCGAACGGGGGGCAACTGGGATGTCAATCCGTTTCCAACTGCCAAAACGCGCCGGCTAAGCTGCGTCATCTATCCCCGGCCGGGAAACGGCGATGCCTGGGTAGAGGACCATGTAAATACGTTCCTGGAGAATGAGCAAGGGTGGGTGGCTGATCGTGAATACCCACGGTCTGGGCAGATGAAGGTTGGGGGCCCATCAGCGCGGCCTATCTAGACAAACTGCTGGGCCGGCTGGTAGAACTCAGACCACGTCGAAGTTATGAATGTTACCCAGATACTCGACAAGTACGCCTGACATTCGGCGCTACCATGCAATCGTGCCGTGCTCCTCGGCGAAGTAGAACAGCATGTCGGCATGACCGGGCGCGTGTCCGAGCATCCTGATCATTAACATGACTTGTCCGCGATGGTGTACCGCGTGGTTGGCGGTGTGCTGCATAAGCTCACCCAGTGGCATGGAGCGAATCGCGCCGGCGTTTCCCGGATAGCTTAATGATGCGCGCCAGATCTTCATCTTGCAGGGTATCAAGGAAACTTTGCATATGGCCCCTGACCTTGTTGAAGGTGTCCCGTAACGATTGCAGGGTGGGGAAATCGTCCGCTGCTAGTTTATTTGGCCGGGCTGGTCCACCGCATCGACTCATCCAGCCCCACTCAGCACTCAGGATGTGAACCATCGTATTCCTGATGGACCCAAAACTGCCGGCCACTTCCCTGGTGAATGCCTCTTCGGGTAACTGAGCAATGACGTCGAAGAGCTTACCGTTTGCCCAGTGGCTGTAGTTGTAGAGGACTTTTAAATCGTTGATGGTCATGTTGCTGGCTTTTTGGTCTGTTTGACTTTGGGGGGTAAGAACATCTCAACTGCAGTCCGTCGATTTGATCATGGCAGATACTTGCCTGTCATTGAGGCGGATCACCTGCAATATACGAAGCAAGCGCTTGCAAGCCCCTCATCCAGGCCTTTGCGCCCAAATCCAAGCCGGAAGTGGTTGTCAGGGGTTTTTGTTAATGCAGATTGATAAATAGTTACCCGGCAAAAACAGGACGCCGTGCGATTCAATCAGCGACTGGCAAAACTGCTCAACTTCTTCTGGACCGTTGTATTTCGGGAAAGCCATGCACGAGCCGTCGGGCCTGCGCCAATCAAAAAGTGACGCATGCTGCTTAAAGAAAGCATCCCACTTAGGCAGGTTTTCATCGATAATCGAACAGTTGCGTTGCAACAATTTGTCACGATTGCGGAGGGCAATGATTGCAAGTTGTTCGCTGGGGCCTGAATTACAAATGGACAGGTAGTGTTTCATGCGCTCCAATTTAGAGAGCAACGCTTTATCAGCACAAGCAATCCAGCCGATGCGCAGGCCAGGGAGCCCGTACGCTTTAGACGTGACGTGTAGCGAAAGCCCTCGTTCGTAGACATCGGTGATAAACGGCAGGTGTGTGGCGCCTGTTGGCCCCAGGCCATTGAATATTTCGTCGTGTAAAATGTAGATGCCTTGTTTGCGGCATAGAGCGAAATGAGCGCCTCGTATCGGTCGAGCGGCAGGATTGCGCCTGTTGGGTTGTGGGGGAAGTTGATGGTGATCAGTTTGGTGTTGGGCTTGATCGCAGCAGCAACCCGGTCAATGTCGAGGGACCAGCTGTCATCAGGATCGAGCGGGATGCCGGTTGCCTCGCAGATGGCCAAAGGGAAGGGTCTCGTGCGACTGGTAGTTGGGCGTTACAACGATGGCATGACTGTCTTTGTCGAGCAGTACATTGTTGGCTGCAAAGATGCCTTCGCTGGCGCCGGCAAAACACAATACTTCCTCGGCGGATCGGGTTTTGTATATCGACGCAATGGTTTCGCGCAATGCGTAAGCACCATAGGTTTCCGTATAGCCGAGCCACATCCCCTCAAACGCTTCGCGCTCAGCCGGCGTTGCCATGGCGAGTAAATCGCGCAGCGACAAACTTTCCGCATCGGAAGCGGTCATGTGGAATTTGGCTTTGAATTCCCACTTGGAGAAATGGGTTTCGAGTCTGAAGTCAGGCAGCATGTCTGGAAGAAGTGCCAGGTATAGTTACCCGTTTATAGCGGAGAAATGGTCTGCCAAATGCATCGCGTGGGCAAGCTCGTATTCAGCTTTGGAAAGCTCGCCATAAGCAAAATGCGGCTTGAATTCCCTATCTGATGCCCTGAATGCATCAATGGCATTGCGCAATCGTGCCAGAGCTGCATCCAGGGTTACAGCTGGATTGAGCACTTCGGCACCCGGAATAGCCTCCGTGATGTCGTGAGACATTTGACCACGCCAACTAAATACGTTGAAGGCCACGCTTCCAACTGTTTTTTTGGAAAAGTGCCGACTTGGATTCCGGAAAACCCTGCATCGAATACTCAATACTTTGCGCACAATGGATCAGGGTTTGGGGGAGCGAAAAAGTAGTATCGATAACCAGTGATTCAATGTTGGATAAACGAAAGGCTTCGTCAAATCCTTCATCCAGGTTTTTGAATTGCAGTTCACGATCAACAACTTCCTTTTTGCTGCATCCCGACAGGATCAAATGTGGCGCAGCCACAGCCGCCACAAGGGATCCTTTGATAAAGCCTCTTCTATCTGTCTGCATAATTCGGTTGTTGCTAGTCGTGGAAAGATGATACTGGTTTGTTAGCCAATATAGGTAAAACGGGATTGATTGCGGATTTTTGATTGCTGAATGTTGATCTGCTTCACTCACGTCATCCTATGTCCCGCGAAGGATCTGGGCAAGCAAGCTTCCTCGCACTAGCAAAGTGCCTGGTGTACCCGAAGAACTTGCAGGCTGTAAGTCTGCAAACCAGCCAGGACGCCTAAGGCAAAGGAAAACCGAGCGCTTGAAATTGTGCTTTAAGGGTGTCTGTGGAATCCCATGGGTGGATGGGCGAATTGGCGCGTTCATCAGGTGGGTTTTGCTCAAGCTGATCCGACCAGCCGCCGCAGCCGGTCAGTGGTAACAGGGGGCGCTTGTGCAGCCATGCGAGGCACACCTCCGATATGGTGCCGGCACGACCGCCGATCACCAGACAGGCATCGCCGGCGAGCGCCATCATCAAATTGCGCGCATCACCCATGCCACAGGGGATCAGAATACTGCAAGGCCAATCGGGTGTGTTGATGTCATCGCTGGGGATAATGCTGACCACCGTGCCGCCCACTGCGTGTGCTCGTTCTGCCGCATACCGCGTAGCTGCACTACCACAGCCGCTCACGAGTGTAAATCCAAGCCCCGCGATCAATGCGCCGGCCTCTCCGGCAAGTTCATAGCCTTTCGAGCCAGCGTCTGCGCTGCCCAATACACAAATCTGCGGCGCACGTGTTTTAAAGTCTCTCATACATACCCCATGCCTTTGTCATTCATCTGAAAAGAAGCATGAATATACGCACCCCAGCAGGCGAACGCTTTATCGTTCTTTGATCAATCATAGAAACCAGCCGTAGACTAAAAAACGATAAAGGCCGGCGGTACATGATCGGTGAGCCACACCCCGTTGTCTGATAGAAAGAATGTATACCCTTCAGTTTGCATACGGCTGGATTGAATCTGCAGGATGACCGGATCGCCGCGGCGTGCACCAACACGCGTTGCGGTTTCTACATTTGATGAGAGATGAACGTGTTGGCGCTTCCTTTTTTGGAGGCCTGTCTGTTTGATGGATGCCAGAAATTTTTCGACCGTACCGTGGTACAATAGTTCTGGCGGTGCAACCGGAGAAAGGCCGAGGTTTATGGATTTGATCGAGTGTCCCTGGTTTGCTCTGATCTTGGTGCCGTCTTCGCTGAAAGAGAACCGCTGTTTGTCATTTGTGCGGACAACTTCTTGAAGCACTTCGCGCGAAAGCGGCTTGCCGGCTGCAGTCATGGCCTGTAGCAAGGTGTCGACCTGAATCCAGCCGGCTTCATCGAGTGTGATACCAATGGCTTTCGGATCGTGCCGAAGCACCCTGCTCAGAAATTTGCTGATTACGATGTGTCGCGATTTCATAGTGCAAACAAAAACCTATTGGTCGGCTAAACAGATCTAGTTAACGACGCACTTCATGGGGTGCTACAACAGCAATGGCTTCTTTGAGGTCCTCTAGCAGCATAGCCATCCGATCCTGGTGTGTTCGGAAAACACTGATCGCAATACGGATGATAAACAGGCCGTTAACCGTAGTCGGAGTGAGGTGGATTCGGTTTTTTTGATTGATATACTGCAATACCTGCCGGGTTCGTGCATTTCGTTTCGCAAGCGACTCACTCGTAGAAGCAACGGCGAAACCCAGGATCGAAAGCTCGGCCGGCGCAATGACTTCCAGGCCTGGAAGCTGCGCAATCTGATTCTGAATCCACTGTGCCAGATCCAACTTTTCATCCAGGTACGCACGAAAAGTCGAGAGGCCATGCATTTTGATGGGCAACCACACCCGGAGCCCGCGAAATGGCCGGGTTAGTTCCGGGGATAGTTCGCAGAAATCGACAAAGGCATCGTCGTCTTGCATAGGCGGCATGTAATCAGCAACGGAGCTGTGGGTGGCTTTCAGGTGGTTGCCATCGCGTACAAGAAGCGCGCCCGTGCCGTAGGGGAGGAAGAGTGTTTTATGTGGATCCAGTACCAGGGAATCTGCAAATTCGATACCGGTAAGCGTTTGCCGGCCGCGCGCCGTCATGCAGAAGAAGCCACCGTAAGCGGCATCCACATGAAACCACAGCGCTTCTTCTTTTGCCAAAGTGTGCAATGCCGGCAATGGATCAACCGCACCGGTGTTTGTGGTGCCGGCGCTTCCAACAAGCATGAAAGGCGTTAACCCGGCAGCCCGATCTGCTTCTATTGAACGTTTTACCTCGTTTGGATCAAGTCGGAAATGATCATCGCATGGTAGCACGCGGATGTTAGCCTTCGGGAAGCCGGCTAGCATCGCTGCTTTGTTGATGCAATGGTGTGCCTGGTCCGACACGTAAATCACACCCTTTAGAAAGTCTTCGCCAAGCCTGGTGTGACGGGCTGTGATGAGTGCGCTGAGCGTCGCCATTGAGCCGCCTGAGCTTAAGAAGCCGCGTGCAGTATGTGGATAGCCCACGATTTCAGCGAACCAGCGGATGACATTAGCTTCCAGTTGCACAAACGCCGGCGCAACGGCTGCCACCCCTACGTACCGATTGAGGGTGTTAGCAATCACATCAGCCAGGCCGGCATGCAACAAGCCGCCACCCGGCACATAACCCATAAATCCGGGCGAAGTAGGATTTAGACTTTTGGGGGCAGCTTGATTAAAGAGAAAGTCGAGCAATCCATGCACACCGGTACCTTGTTCAGGAGCCGGCTCAATCATGTTGCGAAGTTGCTCCGGATTCGCTTCATGTGTCAGGTCCAGGGGGTGTGTTTCGATGTGCCCAACAAAATCCACAACGTGCGCCATTACGGCTTCCATCAGTTGTGCGTATGCGGGGCCGGTTAGTTCGAGTGCGTTGGGTTGAGGTATGTGTTGCATGGGGTGAGTGGTACTAAAAAGCTACGGACCGTCAATCCGTCAATTAATGCCAGGATTCGGAAATAAATTTGGAAACTACGCGAGCGATTTTACAATACTTGAATGGTCAGGTGTTGAGTATTTGATCAGGAAATAATAATGTATCCGGTACTCAGTCACCATGAATCTGATGGGTTCAGATGGCTCTTTTTCTCGTATCAAGCAACTTGTGAACGTTTTGAAAATTGAGCACTTTGCAAAAGGTCAGCTACTGCAGGCAAAAGGAGATCTTGATACCAAGGTATATACGGTGAGATCTGGTTTGCTCAGAAGTTATAGTATCGATCAAGATGGACGAGAGCATATCTACGTTTTTGGGCCTGAACATTGGATTGTAGGAGATGCCTGTAACCATGATGAACCCTGTGAACTCTATATCGATGCGATAGAAGACTCAACTGTACTCGTCGAAGACAAGCCCAAAGATGTTAGAGTTGTAGATCAACAGCCCTTTATTAATCGCCTTCGCGTGCTCCAGCATAGAATTATTATGTTGATGAGTGCATCGGCCTGGGAGCGCTATGAGCACTTTGTGGCGACCTATCCAGACATTGTGCAACGGGTGCCGCAACGGATGATTGCCTCATATCTTGGTATTACTCCCGAAGCACTCAGCAAAGTAAAGGGAGAGCATGCAAGAGCAATGCAAAAAGGGGTCTGATCAAAAGTAGCGCTGTAGTGTGGATTCATTTCTTAATCTAGATTAATGAATTGCAGCATTGGGCCCCATAATTTTGTTCGATTAATAGCATTTTGTCGAGCAATGAAGTCATGAAGAATCTCGGTTTATTACTTAAGATATCAGCAGTATTGTGGTTTATTTGGGGAGCTGTACACATGTTTGCCGGCGGCATTACGATGTATTTCATCTTGAATGGTGATATCGCTGGAGCCATCGGTGGTATTGCTGATGCAGTGGAGCCAGCAACGCTTGCAATGGCGTATCCGGAAGCAGCCGGCGCTATTCTTGGTCAGCACGGGTTTAATTTGTTGTGGATCGGGCTCGTTACGCTCGTCTGCGCCTTCTACATTTGGAAAAAGAACACGATTGCCATTTTCCTCGCTGCGCTCACAGGCGGGTTAGCCGATATAGGCTATTTTATATTTATGGACCTGGGCGGCTTTGTCAATTTCATGCCCGGCACCGTGATGACGCTTGTTTCCGCCTCAGCCATTATCCTGAGTTTTACCGCACATTTTAGTAAATCAGAACACACAGTAGATGTGTAGCACGCACTGAATAACGTGCCGAGGTTTGCGTATTTATAGACAGCAGCCTTAATCGGATTCAAAAAATTTCCGTTGTACTTTGGCGATTGATCGGGATTGTGTAGCTTACTGGCAGACCATCAGTTCTTACCTGTCATAGACACAAGCCCCCCGTTATGCATCGTTCGAATAAGAAATGTGTACCCGTAGTTTTAGCGTTTCTATTTTGCTTTGCGCTACCCGCGCAAGCACAGCTCGATCTCGAAAAACTCAACGACCTCAAAGCACGCAGTATTGGGCCTGCCGGCATGAGCGGGCGCGTGACGGCCATCGACGCCATCGTCGATAATCCCGACATCATCTACATCGGTACTGCATCGGGCGGACTTTGGAAAACAGACAACGGCGGGATCGACTTTGACCCCATTTTCGACGACCAGCCAACGCACTCCATCGGCGCGATTGCCATCTACCAGAAAAACCCCGACATCATCTACGTAGGTACGGGTGAGGGCAATCCGCGTAACAGTGCAAATGCCGGCAATGGGATGTATAAAACCATCGACGGCGGGCATACCTGGCACCATCTCGGTCTCGACGAATCTCGCAACATCCACCGCGTGTTTGTGCATCCAGATAATCCAGATATCGTGTATGCCGGCGTGCAGGGCGCAGCCTGGGGTGACAGCGAGCATCGCGGCGTGTATAAGTCCACGGATGGTGGCGAAAGTTGGGACAACATGCTGTACTTCGATGAACGCACGGGCGTTGGCGACATGGTCATCGACCCGTCGAACCCTGAAAAACTCATGGTAGCCATGTGGCACTTTCGTCGCTGGCCATGGACGTTCACTTCGGGTGGCGAAACGTCCGGATTGTACATCAGCCACGATGGTGGCGAAAACTGGGCACGGCGTACAGCGAAAGATGGGCTGCCGGCAGGAGACCTTGGCCGGCTAGGACTGGCGATTGCACCAAGCAATCCGTCCATTGTGTATGCGCTTGTGGAGGCAAAGAAAAATGCACTCTACCGTTCGGAAGACGGTGGTATTTCGTTTAAGATGGTCAACAACTCCCGTCGCGTGAGCAACCGGCCCTTCTATTACAATGATTTGTTTGTCGACCCGGCAAACGAAAACCGCGTCTACCACCTCGCTTCAGGTGTACAGGTCAGCGATGATGGGGGGAAGTCGTTTGAGTCGATTTTAGATGATGTGCATCCTGATCATCACGCGTGGTGGATCGACCCGAACAATCCGAACGTGATTTACAACGGCAACGATGGCGGATTCAACATCTCGCGCGATCGGGGTGAGACCTGGCGGTTTGCGGAGAACCTCCCGCTGGCGCAGTTTTACCACATTCGCGTCGACAATAGCGTGCCGTATCGGGTGTGCGGTGGTTTGCAGGACAACGGGTCTTGGTGTGGCCCGAGCCAGGTTTGGCGTGCCGGCGGCATTCGTAATACGTACTGGGAAGAAGTCGCTTTCGGAGATGGTTTCGACGTGCTGATCCACCCGGATGACCCCGATGTGGGGTATGCCATGAGTCAGGGAGGTAATCTGCGGCGCTTTGAGCTAAAGACAGGTTTCCAGAAAAACGTCAAGCCTATCCATCCGGAGGGCGAGTTTTTGCGGTTTAACTGGGATGCGGCTATTGAGCAAGACCCTCGCGACGGTAATACCATCTATTATGGCAGCCAGTACCTGCACAAAAGCACAGACCGGGGCGACACATGGACGATTATTTCACCTGATCTGACAACCAACGATCCTGAAAAACAAAAGCAGCTGGAGAGTGGGGGACTTACCTATGATGTGACTGGCGCTGAAAACTACACGACAATTACGGCAATCGATCCGAGCCCCCTTGAGGAAGGTGTGATCTGGGTTGGGACAGACGACGGCAACGTGCAGGTGACGCGCGATGGGGGAGAGACCTGGACAAATACATCAGCTGCCATGCAAGGATTGGCGCAAGGATCCTGGGTGACGCAGGTACAGGCTTCATTGCACGCACCGGGTGAGGCATATGTTGTGTTAGAGGATCACCGTCGCAACAATTGGGAGCCATATCTCTACCGGACAAAAGACTACGGCAAACGCTGGGAACGCCTGACCACGACCGATGATGTGTGGGGCTTCACGCTTTCGCTTGCTCAAGATCCTGAGGAGCCTAATTTGTTATTCCTTGGTACAGAGTTTGGCCTGTATTTCAGTCTGGATGCAGGAGCAGCGTGGCATGCCTTTAAGAATGGTGTGCCAACGGCGTCAGTAATGGACCTCGCGTTGCATCCACGTGAGCATGATCTTGTGCTGGGCACGTTTGGGCGATCGGTATTGATTGTGGATGATATTCGTCCACTGCGCGCCATGGCTCGGGAAGGTGCAGCGCTGTTAGATGCGGCGCTTACGGTTTTTGATGCACCCGATGCATACCAGGCAGTATACCGGCAGGCACTCGGTACGCGCTTCGCGGCACAGGCAATTTTTGCCGGCGAAAACCGTCCGCGCGGCGCCATGATCAGCTATGCTGTGAATCCTGAAGCCGTAAAGCAAATGGCCGATGCTGATCCCGAGCGCAGTGCTAATGAAACGGGACCAAGTGCTTCGGTTGAGGCAGGGATGGAAAAGAAAGAGGAGAAAAAAACGGATCAGGTGCAAATCGAGATCTTGAATGCAGCCGGCGAGGTCATTCGTACGTTGAAAGGACCTGCCAAAGCCGGCATCAACCGTGTCTATTGGGAGATGCGACAAAAAGGGATTCGCTTCAACTTCAATCCCTTCTCTAGTGGTCAGGAAGATGATGCAGACAGAGCTGAGCCGGCTGGAGCTACGGTGTTACCCGGCACATACACAGCGCGTATCACGTATGGCGAATACAGCGATGAGACAACCATCAACGTGAAAATGGATCCACGCGTTGAAGCAAGTCTGGCTGATTTGGAAGCACGGCAGATGATGTACAACGACTGGGAGCAAGACGCTAAGGTGTTTGTGCAAGCTGTAGATCAAATCAAGGATGCCCGGGCGAGCATCAAGGCTGTTGAGAGCCGGATGAAAGGCATGGATGGCGAGGCTGTAGATGCACTTAAAGAACAAGGTAAAGCGCTTGGTGAGCAACTTGATGCATTGGGTGAGCAGTTGGCCGGCAAGACGGTGCAGGGCATACGGCGCGATCCCGGCACCGTACTGTCTAAACTCTTTACTGCACGTGGGTACATCACTTCGGGTTTTGATGCACCGGGCGAAAGCGCGGACATTGCGTTTGTACAATCGAAAGAAGCCATGACTGCTGCCCTAAATGAAGTGAACAGCTTTTTTGCCGGCGACTGGGCTGCGTACCAGGAAGCGGTGCAAAACGCTGAGGTCTCGCTGTTTAAAAAACATGAAGCATTGCAGTTGAACGACGGATCAAACTGATGAAATCAATGAAGCGTCTCATTTTGCTTGTCCTGTTATTGGTGGTGCCTTTGGTGCCGATCGTAGATGTGCATGCGCAGCAACGCGAAACGTTTGATTATTGGCAGCACAACAAAACCATGATCTGGCGGGGCGTTCAGGCCTTAATGATGTGCAACGGCGTCTTTGTCTCCGACCGGTCCGTTGATCAAGTGTTTGATCAGGAGTTGGCGTATATCAGGGGACGGTATGGGCCTGAGGTGAAAGAGGACTATGTGGTAGATGAAGCGCTAAAAGCTGTTGGTGTCGGCGTAAATGATGCCGGCCCTGCCATGCGCGCGGCATACCGGGAAGGTCTAGGGTGTATTATGATGGCACCTGATCAAACCTTTGAAGATATTGATGGCTTGCCCGAGATGACGCTACCACCATTGTCTGGTGATCCTCGTGCCATTCCATGGCCAAACGGTGACCGGTTGCCGAGAACGTCGCTGCCGGCAGGTATTAATCCAGATGCCTTGAAAGCGGCATCTGAGTGGGCTTTTGACCGGTCAACGTACGGGACGACGGAGCAAGTTACCCTCAGTCTGCTGATTGTGCACAATGGCAATATCATCCATGAACGCTACGCACCGGGCGTAGACTACCTGACAAAAACCAGGACCTGGTCTACCGCGAAGAGTATTGCTGTAACGCTCATTGGGATGCTGGTGGACGATGGCGATCTGTCGCTGGATGCGCCGTTGGGGATCGACTGGCTTCCCAAAGCTGATGCTGTTGAGGCGGATCCTCGTGCTGCCATAACGCTGCGTCACGTGTTGAACATGTCCAGTGGTTTGTATCCGGTTGACAACGGACTTGAATACGCGACAGGCTCAGGATTGTCATATTGGGCCGGCGCCAGTTCCATCCGTGGCGCGCGCAATCGGGCCCTGATTCGTACGCCGGGCTCCAATTGGGATTATGAAAATTACGACACGTTGCTGGGTCTGTATGCCTTGAAGCGTGCTTTGGGCAGCGATCAGGACTACCTGGAATTCCCGCGTAAAGCGCTCTTCGACAAAATCGGCATGCGGAATACCATTCCTGGTGTGGATCGGTTTGGAGATTTCATTATGAGCAGCCAGATTTACACCAATGCCCGTGATCTCGCCCGTTTTGGTTTGCTCTATTTGAACGGAGGCACCTGGAATGGAGAGCAACTGATTTCTGAGGAGTGGATCGATTTTGTGCGCACACCGGCGCCTTCAACCATGGATGATGGTAAGTTCTACGGCGGCCAATGGTGGCTCGTCCCCGATGACCGCACGGATGTCCCGGCTGATGCCTACGCTACAGCTGGCAACCGCGGCCAATATGTGGTCGTGGTACCCTCGCACGATTTAGTGATTGTGAGAAGAGGCCTGGATTTTGGCCGGCAAGGCTTCAATCGCTGGGATCTGACGCGGGAGGTGCTGAAGGCGTTTGAGTACTAACAGCAAACAAATAAATCCTGTCGGATTGATCTGTTTGTTGTTAAAGGTTGAAAGTTACAGGTTGAAGGTTTTGGCTTTTATCGTTCTGTTATACTGAACAAGATTTATCCCCCCCCTCAATATTTATTTGCTTGTGCTTGGGTGTGAGCAAAGCAGGAATCGCCAAAGGAAAATCAAGGCTCAGAGAATTCAAGGCTCAGAGAAATTACAAAAGAGAAATTATCCTGTCGAGAGGGGCGCCCGTGATGCAATCATGAGCGGGATGTGTTTGTGGCCTCCATATGATGTTGCAGCTTAGATGTTGCAGTTAATCGAGTATCCAGACTTTGACCTAAACCGCGGTGCTTGCGTGAAGCACAGTGGTACATTGATGCCGACAGCTTGCCCAGATCCTTCGGCTTCGCTCAGGATGACTTGGGTAGAGCGCAGTGGCATTCCCCTAGAGATCCTTCGCAAGGCTCAGGGTGACACGAGTGAAGCAGATTAGCAATCCGCAATAAAAAATCCGAAATCAGCAATCAAACAGTTCCAGATCATGCTCCTTCGCTCAAGATGACTTGGGTAGAGCGCAGTGGCATCCCTTAGAGATTCTTCGCAAGGTTCAGGGTGACACGAGTGAAGCAGATTAGCAATCCGCAATAAAAAACCCGAAATCAGCATCAAACAGCTCCAGATCCTTCGGCTTCGCTCGGGATGACTTGGGTAGAGCGCAGTGGCATTCCCCTAGAGATCCTTCGCAAGGCTCAGGATGACACGAGTGAAGCAGATCAGCAGTCCGCAATAAAAAATCCGAAATCAGCAATCAAACCGCTCCAGATCCTGCACCTTGGCTCAGGATGACTTGGGTAGAGCGCAGTGGCATTCCCCTAGAGATCCTTCGCAAGGCTCAGGGTGACACGCGTGAAGCCTATCAGCAATCCGCAATAAAAAATCCGAAATCAGCAATCAAACAGCTCCAGATCCTGCACCTTGGCTCAAGATGACAGGGATGTAGGGTCGTACTGTTCCTTTAGTGGTCCGATAGCTTTTCAATTGGGGTTAGCAGCACTTTTCTGAATTCCACCTCGGCGCCTTCTGCCTGTAATGCAATTTGACCTTTTGTGACCGTCGCGTTGAAGCCGTCGTTTACGAGTTCGTCGTTGAGCCATACACGGAGTTTGTCGTCAACCGTTTCAATCACCATGCGATTCCATTCGCCGAGCGGGTTTTCGGTACCATCGGTGAGGTTTAGAATGCGGCGGGCTTTGCCTTCGGTGATGCCCCAGGTGTCTGCTGGACCGCGGCGCTCTACCATGTTGGGGACTTCGATATCTTCCACAATTACCCAGAAGTCGCCGGCGTTTTCGTGCATCATCTGTACTTCGATGGACTTGGGAAACATCTTGTATAACGAACGCGGTGTGGAGGCATGTACGAGCACACCACAGTTGCCGGGTTCGCCAGGGAAGCGGTACTCAACTTCGAGGCGGTAATTCTGAAATACCTCTTCGGAGATCAGATGGCCTCTGGGTTCGCCGGCACTGACGAGGACGCCATTTCGAGCAAAGAACGACGGCGGAAGAGCATCAACGGTATCAGTCGCTGGAACATCCGGATACCATCCGGTGAGATCATGACCGTTAAACAAATGCCGCGAGGCTGAGGCGGTTGGCAGGTAGGCCTCGGGAATGGGGTACTGTTCACTTTCTTGCTGCCAGAAAACTGACATAATCCACCAGCGCGTACCGTCGTATAGCAATTGAAAGCTGTTGATGCCGCGTCCGCCGACAGGGCCATCCATAGCAGTCTTCCATTCATACGTGCTCAATACATGGGCGATGTTGCCGAAGCGCTCTATCTTTCGAGCGATTTCATACTCGAAGAAGCCGGCTTTTTTGAAAAAAGGATCAGCCCGGTCAATGAAGCCTTCCACATCCATGACGTCAACCGTGTAGCTCCCATCTTCCGCAAACCGCGTGGGCATATGTCTTGAGCCTGGGTGGAATAACGAACGCTCCCGATCCCAATTGCGCGCTTCGCCGGCAGCCCCGGAAATCACGTCATACGATGCTTCAATGATGGCGTCGATAGATGCAACATCTTCTGGGGCAGCTTCATAACCTTGGCTAACAGCAACATGCGAAAAGCAGCATAACGTGATAAATGTCAGGACTATTCGTTTCATGAAGTAAAGGGAGTTCTTGGTTAGTTGATTTACAGGTTGCGCCGGTGGTTGAAGTCTGTGGCCTCATCGCTCGTCGTGCCGCGAGAACCCCATTGATGGGGGGCCTGCTCGTTAACGTGCCTTATTGTGAGACGGTAACAACGATGCGTTGGTAGCGCGTAAGCGCCGGTGAGCCGTTGTCCGTAGCCTCAAGAATAAGATGGATGCTGTTGCCGGCGACTGCGTTTTCAGGTACCTGGAAGCGTAACGCAAGAGAGGACGGATCATCAATTTCAACCTCGCCTGGGTAACTGCCGGCTTCGGTATAGTGCCACCACCGTGTAGTCAGCGCATCGCCATCCGGATCAGATGCTTCTGCTTGTAGCGAAACCGTTTCGCCTGGTGTTGCCATGATGTTCACAGGGCCAATGATGCGCACATTCGGTTCGTGGTTTGCTTCTGCAAACGTTGGACTCACAGACCACTGGAGCCGACCGGCAAAATCACGTTGGGCTGCATCAAAAAAACGCGATCGGCTAAATTCCTGATCAGGTCCGCTGGGGCCAATATCTTCGCCGTTCCTGCCGCCCCAGCCACCGTACGATGCATCCTCGTACCCTCGTAATCCATTATCCAGCAAGTTCATAAAGGTTGGTGTATCACCTTCTGATATCCAGGAGCCCTTTTCCTGTACCGGCAACCACACGATGTAGCCCATGTCGCGCAATTCTTCATCGGTGTATCCATCCAATCCGAAGTAATCAAAAATGTCGCCTTCCACCATTTGAATGCCATCGCCCCATACGCGGTATCGGGCACCCATGGGGCCCTGGCTCGAAACATTGGCGTTTGTCCAGGCAGCACTCAGCATGTGTTGGTCTTCGGCGAGAACAGCGCCGCGTGCGCCGTAGCTATACGTGCTGTTTGCCATTTCCCTGAAATCGATGGCTGGCCAGTTGGGTTTGATGTAGGTTGCGTACACATCGTCCTGGTCACCATAAGCTTTGATTACAGCTTTGGCAGAGACACGTTGCTGGATAGCCGGCCATTCGGGGGAGCCGGCATACGTTTCCTGTATCGATTTTAGCGCCCGACCAATGGTACTTTGACCTCCCCATGCGAGTAGATAGAGCGGCGCTTCATTGTCATCGAGCAAGAGAGACTTTATTAAATCAGATCCCGGTGTGTCTTTGGACATATCACCGTCAAACTCAATGTTGCCAATTTTGATTTTGGACAGCAATTCAGCAGGCTGGGGATAAGCTGGATTATGAGTCGCAAGGTTGTCGTATACTTCAGCGTAGGTCTCAACGGCCTCGTGAATAAAACGGTCGTCTTCAGCCCACCTCCACGAAGTGCATGGACATAGGTCGAGGCCAAAGCGTGTGTATTCCCTGCCTTCAACTCTCCACGTTTTGCCGGCGCCGTCGCCTTTCCAGTGGTATTGACTGCTGGCGTAAATCAGGCCCTCGGTTTGGACGTCCGTACTATAAAGCAGGTATCGGAGTAAGGAGTTGAAATCGTCAAGCTCAGGATCTGTCGTGACAACCACGCGCGGTTTGGAGTCCTGCTGCACTTCCGTGGTTGCGGTTTGAGGGGAGCATCCCATTAACAGATAGCTCGCAGCAATGTAAAAGAGCAGTGATTTTGAACGTTGGTACATGTTGGTGGGGCAATGATCTGACTACATGGTTTGGCTCATAATCTACACATTTTTTCTTACTGAATACGAGGCAGACCTGTGATGATGATAACAATACCCTGCTGATTGCGTAGGCATCTGTCTGTAGTGCGTAGATCTGAACGATAATTGAATCGCACGTATTCCCCTGCTCCTGCGTTGTCGGATGGGAAACTGTGCAATGGCCAGGCAGAAAAAGAATATTGTTAATGAAGGCAGTTACCAAGTACAAATACGGCGGACCTGAAGTGTTGCAATTGGAAGAGGTGGAAAAACCTGCTGTAAAAGAAGGGCATCTTGTCGTTAAGGTTGTGGCAAACTCTGCAAATCCGGCTGATTGGCATGTGATGCGGGGCTCGCCTTTTTTTGCGCGCTTCGCATTTGGTTTGTTGAAACCAAAAGAAAAAATTTTGGGAGCTGACTTTGCTGGTGTTATCGAAGCTGTTGGCCAGGGTGTTACACACTTCAAGGTAGGCGATCGCGTGTTTGGTGAAACGCTTCGAACGGGTGCTTTTGCTGAATACACCTGTGTCCCGGCCGGCGCTTGCGGCTTGATACCGGAGGGACCGGGCTACCATGAAATGGCGGCTGTGCCTGTAGCAGGTCTGACAGCGTTGCAAGAACTGGTTACTCAGGGCAACGTGAAAGCTGGCGAATCAGTGTTAATCAATGGGGCATCCGGCGGTGTGGGGCACTTTGCTGTGCAGATTGCAAAAACACTTGGTGCGCACGTGACCGGGGTATGTTCAAGCCGCAATGCCGACTTTGTGAGGACGCTGGGTGCAGATGCCGTCATTGCGTATGACACAGATCCGATTCAGCACCATACAAGGCAATACGACGTAGTCATCGATAATCACGGCAACCTGACGTATAGCGACTTCAAGCGCATGGGCAAGCGTGGTGTGATTGTTGGATTTACAACGATGCGAAACATGATGGCGCTTTTGTTAAACGCCGGCCTTCGCAGGTATCCACTGACACAGTTCACGGCAGAAGCCAACACCAAAGACCTGGAGATACTCGCCGGCATGGTGCAACGCGGCGAAATCAAGCCACACATCCAAAAGAAGTATGTTTATGAGCAAATACCGGAAGCTATTGGATACATCGAAGCGATGCGTACGCGGGGTAAAGTTGTGATGGATTGGAGCGGTGTAGCTTAACGCTCACGCGCAGTGTTTTGGAGCTACTCAATTTCCAGTTGAAATGTGTTAGAGACTCGCTGTGAGAGGGGGAGTTGTTCGCCAAAGGGATACGTATCATCTTGAAAGGATGTAAGCGCATCGATCCAGACCAAGCGATAATTACCTGCACCTGGTTCTGATTCAAATTGTGGACCGATGTCGGAGCCTGGCAATGCGCCCCATAGGGTAAGTTTGCCGTTGTACGTTTCGCCGGCGTCAATGATTATCGGAGGACTCAGGCATTCGTTTAAGATGGGCCACCAGATGGGCGACCAAACCCCTTCATGTTCTCGTTCTATTTTGAGCAGGAATGCGCCGTTACAATTTACGAGATACACCGCCTCACCCGTTTGATTGTCGTAGGTGTAGGAGATTTCTGTTGTCAAGCCGTCGTTCTGATGCGCGAGCGTGTACAGCGACGCATCGGTTTGCAGGAAAAGGCCGAGGTCGCGTTCAGGAGTTTCGGCGTTATTGCACCCAATAAACGCGCTCAGGATTAGCAGGCAGGCAAACGTTGAAAAAATATTTATTTTCGATGGTATATGGTTCATTTGTGGAGGGATCGGTTGCATCGCTATTCCTTTTTTGTGCTATTAGCTTGCACGTAGTGAAGCCTTCTATTTACAGACATTCGATACAGCCAGTTTAGTCCCGAATAGCCAAGATTAGGTGCACAGGTGAAGGGAAATGACGCGCGACATTCAAACCATATCTAAAGAAATAAAGCCCAAAAAACTACTATAGTCATTCGTCAAGCCGGCGCATTTCGCTTTCTAACCGGGCAAGTTTTTGCTCGGCAAGTGCTGCGCGCAATTTGGATGATAATTCGTCTACTTCTTTACGGTGCCGGCGAGCAAATTGCAGCTTGATCAAGCCGGGGGAACTGCTAGGAATTTTATCAGCTGTTTTCATACTGCGAAGCTGTAGATCCAGCCGCGTCTGAAAGAGGCTTTTTACAAACGTCGCCTTACTAATCTCGCTGATCGGGATCTTAACTTCGTTGACTTGCTTGGAAAACTTGCTCCACGACCATTTATCAAACTCCACAACAACATAGGGTAGCTCTAGGCGGACCAGGCCGACATACTCTACACCAACTGGTATTTTGAAAGGGATGGGGTCCATTGGAATCGTTCATTCACGCATTGGAACGCTGACTGAATCAGCACCATTGCATTGATTTTAGAGATCTTGCGCAAGTTTGATTATCCAGAATGGGATGATACCGAAAAAAATTGATAGTACTGCATAAAACATCCCCGGTGAGTCGAAAAATGCGTATGAATGGCTTGACTCCGTACCATAGTACGGTGCGTATATTGTTATGCAGGAGCGTTTTCATAACCAATGCTATCGCAAAATGGCTTTCACAATTGGAAAAATTGCAAAGCAAGCCGGCGTCAATGTTGAGACGATCAGGTACTATGAGCGCCGGGGCCTAATTCAGCAGCCGCCACGAAAATCAGGTGGTTACAGACAATACCCACTTGCAATACTAAAGCGCTTGCAATTTATTCAACACGCCAAGTTGCTTGGCCTGTCTTTGCGGGAAATTGCTACGCTGTTAAACTTACTGGATAATGGTGTTCTTGATTGTAGCGACACGGAAGCGCTGGTTGAGAACAAGTTGTGCGAAATTGAAGAAAAGATACGTGGACTTTTGCTGATAAAGCAGGCGCTGGAAGAGATGCGCGCATCATGTCGGGCGCAGGTGGAAGATACCTCGTGTTTGATCGAATCACGCTTCAGAGCCCCCGATTCTAACGTAGCAACCGGTCTGCAATCATGAAAGAGCTTCCCGTCGCGTGCACGCTGGATGAAAGCACATTGGCCAGCCGGAAGAATACCCTGTTGGATGGGTTGTTTAAGAAAGCCCGGGTTACCAACAAACTGGAACAAGGTTACCTGTTCGTATTCGACGCCAGTGATGAAACACTGGATGTGCTGCACACAATGATTAAACAAGAGCGCGCCTGTTGCCGCTTCTTGCAATTTCGATTGACCCTCTTGCCTGATGGTGGGCCGGTTTCACTGGAGGTTACAGGTCCTGAAGGGACGGTAGCATTTCTAAATCAGCTTTTGCCGAAAGGTACTGGAGAGACAGCTTGTTAAAAAGCGTACACTTCGACGCGGTAGCCATCAGGATCAAGTACTTGTACACGTGTTGGTCCTTGTGGGGAAAACTCCATTTCCTCGATGCCGGCGTCTCTGAGTTTTTCCCGCATTGATAAAACGACTTCTGCGCTCGATACCTGGAAGCCGAAATGGTTGGTTCTCGGGAGCTCGAAGGCAATGGGGCCGGCGCTTAATGCAAGCAAGTCACCGTGTTCGTTTGCCAAAATAAGCAAGTGGTCATCATCGTGGATGCGCTTGGTCATGCCAAAGAACGCGCTGTAAAATGATGCTGATGCTTCCCGGTTGCTAACCGTTAATGCTACATGGTTGAGCTGCATGGTCGCGTTGCATGGTTTAGTGGACTCAATAATTAGGAATCAAACGTGGGTCAATTCGGATTTGTAAAGGTACCTGATCACGCCATGCGCCGATATGAACATGAGGCGACCTTGAATACCCATTGTTACCTATTTCTGCGACGCCTCTCCCGGCTTTAATCCTTTCACCTGTTACCACAGCAATATTTTGGACATGGGCGTAGATCACGTGGGCGCCACTGTCACATCGAAATATAATTTTGCCAGCGGGCCGCAGCACGTCTGGTGTTGGAATACTTCCTGGCTTGTTGGTAACAGGATTGACCAGCGTCGAATCTACAACGCCATCACAGGGTGCAAGCAAAGGCGCGCGCCAACCAAACCAGTCTTCATTTTCGAGGCCTTTTCCTTTAAAAAGCGCCGGCAAATGCTGGTCGTGCTCGTTGTGCGAATAGATGCCGAAAACAAGGCAATCCCTCCCAAACCTGTCACCCAATTCTTGGGCGGTACCGTGCTCCGAGCATACAAAAAGATCCGAAACTGGAGGATGCAGCAAAATGGTGGCTATCGTGTCTGTTTCCTGCGCGTAAACCGGGAGCGTCCAATACCATAAAACGCCAATAACAAAGAACAACAGTTTACATCTGGCAATAAATGTAAGCATCGTGTTTTCTAGTTTTTAGGGGGTGTATAGTTCACGTGAGCTCAAGTACCTGTATTCGCAACCATGCGTGAAAGGATATATCGCGTATTGGTGAAGTCGGCACCGTCGATTTTACTATCGATAAATACTGTTTGCAAGTGCTTCGATTGTATTGTTGCGTCTTCGATGCTCTCGATCAACTGGGAAACGATTCCGCTTGCCATGATCACCTTGTAAGGCCGGCCGTAGTAATTGCGCACGGTGTTCTGGATGTTGGGGATGTCGTTCACTGTGTTGTTCAGCGCAACTATCTCACAGTAGAGCGATGCCATGGTTTGTTCAACCAGCCTGAGATTGTTTTCCTTTAGCAGTTGCGAGACGAGCGATTCAATTTTTTTAAGCCCAAGCGTACCAAACATCGTGGTAAACCATTTGGAGTAGGGCATGTACTGCCTCTTCAGGCAAAAACAAATTTTCATGAGGGTGTTGGCAAGCCGGGCTGCAATCAATTTTGTGCCGGCGAAGTCGTCATTCTCGATACTACGGCCAAGAAAGGCTTCCTCATCTGCAATGCTGTTCCACAAAGCGGCCAGTTTGAGTTTTTGTACATCCAGCGGGTAGTATCGCAGGTGATTACGGAATGGTGTGAGTTTGTCCAGTCCATCATGAAAGACCTTGCCACTTGTGGCTTCAAGCAAAACTTGCTCTGGAATCGTTAGCCAGTCGAGCAGGGACAGATTAGCAGAGGGTTTGCCGCAGATACTCTGGATAAAGGCATCAATCCCATAGATTTCAATCAAGTGTTTGATTGGCGGACCAACTGTCGGAGCCAACCGCTGGATTGGATCGCCTGGGTTCGAGGCAAAGTGGGTTGGCAAGCCCATGAAACGGGGAGGTAAGTGCGCCGATAGGTACGCATCAAGTTCAGGCTTTCGTGGTACATCAGCTTCATCCAGGAATATCTGAAGTCGAGGTCCCCAGTTGTGGTCCATGCTCCTGGCCGTATCGAAGCCCAATACGTCTGAGCCATAGCCAAGCAAGCTGCAGGAATAGGTTAAGCCGGCATCAAACTGGTGGAGGATATGTGCAACCACATCGCGGTAATACTTTTCGTTCAGGACCAGTCCTTTGATAAATTCCATATCCACATCAGGAATGCTTGACAATCAAGGCGCATGTAAATGTGGGAATCTGTTCGTTTGTATTCTTCGAAACCCAGTCGCCTGTATAGCCGATGCGCCTTGGAGTTGAGAAGGCCGTGCGAAAGGCAAACATCCTTATTTGAGGCCTGGGCCTTAGCAATGGTTTTTTCTAGAATTGAGGTGCCGATCCCGGTATTCTGATAGTGAGGCAGGATTTGAATTTCTTCGACCGTAACGTGATCCGGGGCATCGAGAAGTTGCACGATACCCACATCTGTTGCGTCTGATTGGATTATCCAGATACTGTTTTGCGCCAGGAAGCTTGCAAAATGCCGTTTGTGGCGCGCTTCATCCCATCCGCCCCAAGTAGCGATAAACAACTCTTTGTAGACGGCTCGGCGCAGGGTGTCAGGCCATGGATGATCGTCGTTTGTGGCAGCTCTTAGGGAAAGGGGCATGTTTTAATCCTCAGTTTTTGTGTCAAGGCAGGCAGTGTGCCGGTTTGGCTAGCCCCAAAGCTCATTGATCGCCCATCTGAAAAACACATTGAGTTTTTCTAGGGGTGGACTTACCGGCTTTTGGTTGCCAGCAACTTCTTCGAGGCGTACCAACTCTGCATCGATGTAATCACTGATCAATGCTATCCTTGGACCGCGATCCAGTTCTTTGCCGGCTTTCTTTTGAGTAATCAGGTTTTCGATTTCTGCCTTGAGATTGTGATCTGTAACCAGGGCGTCAACAAGGGTTGCAAATTCCATGGGCACTGATTGATCAAACTGTTCAATCCATTGCATGGCAAGTAGCGGTCGTAAAACGTAAAAATACTTTTTTATCCAAACCTCGTCACCAAGCAGGTAATTTTTGTAATTACCTTTTGCCATATGCATATAATGATAGAACGAGGCAATCGGAGAGTAATACGCGGGGATAAGCGTTTGCCACCGGGTGAGAATCGATTCTGTGGTGCGATAAATAATGGGAGATTTTATCCACTCCAATAGAGGTGGATTTGATTTTCTGAAGAGTTGCAGTGCCTTGCGTATATCCCAGCCGCTAATATCGAGTTCATCGTTAATGGGCTTTTCGATTACATCACGTTTGCGTTCAAGATCAATCGAGAGGTACCAGTCTGGATGGTGGGCATAGAGGAAGCGTACATCAAAATCGCTGTTGGAAGAAGGGAAGCCCCAGGCTCGACTGCCAGATTCGCAGGCATAGAATATTTTCACGTTCTCCTCCTTTTCGATGTCAACGAGGCGAGCTTGTATTTCTTTTTTAATGGTTAGCGGGATCACTAAGCTTCGGGTTTACGATGTGTATGAAAAGGTGCGCTCTATTGTTAGACTGCAATTGCCGGCTCCGCTTCAGCGTTCTGCTTGATTATCCGGAGCATCTCTTTTCTTATCAATCCGCTGAATGGGCCGACAATGCGCCAGTACATTTTGAACCGGCGCGTACTGTGGTAATCTGTGCATTGGATGCGGGTTCTGGTTTGGAGTAAGGTGCGTCTGGGTGCTTGCTCTTTTAGGCTAAAGCTCCACGCTGCCCGCGCGTATCCTGGCCGGTCAAACTGCACAAACCGTTTTGCATCGATTTCTTGCAGGTCGCCGTTGAGGGTCCAGAAGCGACCGACGATGCCGAGCAGTAATTCTTCGTTCTCGATTTCTTCCAGTCGCGCAAACCGCATCCGTTCGAGGTCTTCGAGACATAAAGCATCCGCCGGCATCCTGCGTAGCCTGAAAAGGAGTCGAATGATCGAAGAAGACCCCATGTCTAGGTTGCAAACGTTTTATATACCGAAGCAGCCGGGCGCATGAATTGTAATCTGGTGTGCGCTTTCTACGTCGTATTGAGGTAAGTAGTTATCGATGATCATGCGGTATGCAGGGGAGAAGTATCGTTAATAGCTTCCAGCGTTGCGTACGTGGTTTACGTTACAACGTTGCTCGGTCCCCAATATATTTTCGTCTGAATCACAATAAGTCTCCGCTATTGTGCATAAGTTGCTCCCGCTAAAAGATAGGGGGCATAATTTTCCGTAGGTAAGTCTTTTGCATTATTCCGTATGAGCAGCTGCAATCTATACTGAAATCCGCATTTTTTTTAACTGTATGTGCGTGATAAGTGCTCACGATCTATCATAGCTTCCGTGCGGTTTCAAGAGGGACACTGGGGACTTCAATACCATACGGGTGTTTTCGCGTGATTCCTCACAGACCAATAATTATTCACACACAGCAAGCTGTGCCATACCAGATCAAAAAAAGTAAAAGATATTTTGATTGAGCTACCAGTCTAGCCAAAGGACATACGCCGCGGTAACAACAAATACGGCGCAGCTGATAACATGTAAGATTCCCTTTTGTGTGCTGCCTGCGTCAATACGTGTTTGCTCTGCGTAACCCATGAAAAGCAGTGACAATCCGATTGGGCCAAACAAGGTTACTTTTTCGAGCAACGCGAAAGCTAAAAGAGCAGCAAGCGTTAGTACCAGTCCCATGGTGTAAACTTGTTTGGGGCGTAGGCGCGTCAACTTCAATATACCAGGGAAGCCGTTTTTCATGTGCATGGAATTGTTATGATTTGTCTTTGGTAACGGTACTGGCAAGGTAAAGGTCCCCTGTGCGGCGCAGTTTAAGATTTGGAATTTATGGTTGTAGGGCTAGCCATTCTGCTTTTGTCAAACGATACTGAATCACCGATTTATATGCGCCATCTCTGAAAAAGTGATCTTTCATTTCGCCTTCCCGGATCATGCCGTTCTTTTGCATGACTTTGCCTGAAGCGGGGTTTTCTTCGAGATAGCTTGCATGGATTTTGTGCAGATCTAATCGTTCAAATCCAAAAGTTATGACCGCTCCGGCTGCTTCTGTACCATAGCCTCGTCCCCAGAAGGGCTTGGCAATCCAGTATCCAAGTTCAGCCCGATTAAATCGCTGATTGACGCGCAGACCAATGCCGCCCATGAATGCCTCGGTTTCTGTATTTCGAATGGCAAACGTGTACTGTGTCTGGTTGAGAAAACGTTGATAGGCGTTATTTATCCAGTAAATCGCATCTTTGGCTTCGTACGGATAAGGGATGTTGAGTGTGGTTTTGGATACGTCCGGATCGCCGGCATAGCCGACAATAGTAGGAACATCGTCCCATGCAAGAGGACCAAGTTGCAGGCGTGCCGTTTGTAGTATGGGGAACGCGTCCATAGGCGTGTAGGCTAAAATGAAATTGGAAGACTTTCTGGCTTAGTCAATGTGGAAAACCTCGCGTAAGTCCTCTGTAATCGGACTGTGATCTGGATTTGATGGCATAAGTTCGTGCATGTGTTGCCACCACGCTTTGCAAATTGCAGTATCAGCAATACGCTGCCACTGCAGTTCATTTTCAATCTCTGCATACGCAAACAACTGATGGGTTTGTGGATGCAGAAAGATCGAGTAGTTGTGTACGCCGTGGGCTTTCAAGGTGTGTTCAAGTTCTGACCAAATGGGATTGTGCCGTTTGGTGTACTCTTCATGCTGGTCCGGGTTGACGTGCATGACAAATGCTTTGCGGATCATAAGCGTGTTATCAAGTATTGCCGACAAAAGGATTGAAGCCAATGCGTTGAACGATGCCGGCGATCCTAAATATAGGCATTACTCCTGCCCACTTGCCCCGTTATTTTGCAGCACGGCGACGGTAGGAATAATCTCGTGTGCAAGGAATTGCTGCACAGCTTCGTTGTGGTCCACACCTCGCGGGCGATTTGTAAGGGAGGAGGTTACAACAACAATGAGATCGAGTCGTGGCACAATGAAGATGTATTGGCCGCCGTATCCCCAGGCAAAATAGGTTTGCTCGCCGCCAAAATTACGTGACCACCACAGGTAGCCGTAGCGGTGGCCATTCCAGGGCGAAATGGTACGAGGTTGCCAGGAGGTTTCGATCCACGCAGCCGGCACCAATTGCTCACCGTTGTAGCGGCCTTTGTTTAGAAAGACTTGTCCAAAGCGCAGCATGTCGCGCGGACGTAAGGCCATGTTGTTGCCGCCAAGATAATAGCCCAGCGGATCTCTGTCCCATTTATACATGGGAATACCCAACTTGCCAAAAAAGACCTCCCGCGCGTAGCTCCGCAAGTTTTTGCCGCTGGCACGCGAGAGAATTACGGAGAGGAGGTGCGTGTTGCCGGTGCTGTACGTCATGCAAACTCCCGGGTCGCAAACCACATCGCGTTCGAGTGCAAACTTGATCCAGTCCTTTGAGGTGACCCACGCACCGTAGTTACCAAAACTGGTTCCTTCAAGACCAGTCGTCATAGAGAGGACATCGTGCAACGAGATGTGCTGCCGATGGTCATCTTCGAGATCTGCGAAATACTCGGGCAAGAAGTCAGAAATCTGTTGCTCTGTTCCCTCGAGCAATCCATCCCGTAGTGCAATGCCTACGAGGGGAGAGAGTAGGGTCTTGGATACCGACTTCATGTTCACCGCTTTGTCGGCTTTCATGCCGCGGTAATACCGTTCAGCAACTACATCGCCGTTGTGGTAGATAATCAGGCTATTGAGCGGGGAGAGGTCTTCTGCTTGTTCGAGCAACGAAGCGTAAGGATCGGCTTCTTGCCCGTTTGCTGGCGTGGAAAGTAGAAAAAGTATGCTACTGATTACTACAAAATTGCACACGAGCCGGCCGGCTTGTAGCAATCTGGTGAAGCTGAATAGCTGGAGGGGATAACGCAATTGCTTTTCGTTTTGACGCTTAACAGATTCGTAGTACAAAGACGTAATCTGGCGTGCAGAGTTTCTCGTTGGTGGAGGGTGGTGCTGTTCGTCAAGAGATTCTTCGCAGGGCTCAGAATAACATCTGTTCGAGGATGGCAGCATGCTCAAACAGTACGTAGCCAAGTTCGGCGAGACGTGATTCTAAAGGGATTCGTCAGCCTCCTTTGCGCTTGTGTGCATTGGCTGTTTCGTCATCAATCCGCTTTGCAAGCCGCTCTCGTGCCTTCGCGGTGTATTGCTTGCAGGCATCAGCGTCAATGAGTGCTTCGCGCCCATTTACCAGTCTCCTCCAAAGCGCGGCTGCACTTGGGTGCGTCGAGATCAGGATGTCACAAGACAAACCTTCCAGTACTTCGAATCCCCGGTGGAAATCATCGATTGCTGAAGGGTACGTTGTGGAATCGGTAAACCGGAAGCCATCTGCAGAGACCGGTGTTTGGCTGTCAGCATACACAATCTCCAAGCAGGCATCTTCTTCGCATGCCTGCCAGGACCAACTGGTGCCACCCGGCGTGTGGCCGGCTGTGGCATGCGATGCTACACGGAGCGCTCCTACCTGAAGCGTATCGCCCGGCTCAAAACGCTCGACGTTAACGGCCGGCGGAAAGCCGAAGTGTATGGCGTATTGCGGATCGTCTGGACCAACATTACCGTTTTCGATCGCAAGGGCGCTGGCCGGACTGGCCGCTACGCGTGCACCTGAAACATACTGCATGGCAGCGATGCCGCCGGCGTGGTCGTAGTGCGGGTGTGAGTTTAAAATGAGTTTAATATCCTCTGGGTCAAATCCAAGTGTACGGATGCTTTCAAGGATGAACGGTGCTGTATCCGGCAAAGCGGCATCAATGAGGATGTGACCGTCGGTTGATGTGATCAGGATGGCACTGAGGCCGTGTGTACCCACGTAGTACGTGTTGCCGTAGACGTTAAAGGGCTCCTGAACCATGTTCCAGCCGGCGCAATACGCACAAATGGAATCGGGATAGGACTGCGTCAGGTCAGCAAAAGTTTGCGCCGTGGAAGTTGTTGTGCTGCCAAGGAAGATGAAGCTGAAAAGTAGGGAGAGGAGGCGAGAAGAGGCTGGCATTTAGAAATGTATTTTTAGTGGCTGGTAGAGAGGTAAGGTACATGTTTTGGCCTTTTGTGTTTTTGGTTTTTCAATTCGGCAGGGCCAATATTCATTCTGCCCATCAGTTTTTAATGCTTCATTTCGCGATTGTCAACTACTTCAGTCCTTACGACAAATCCGTGCTCTATCGTGATCTGAAGTTCTTTTTCATAGATGGAATAATGTCTCATGAAAACGTGTTGAATCGGCGGGCCCTGAGGAATAGGGATATTTCCACTAAACCAGTCAGCAAAAAGCGGAGTATTCCCATCGAGATGAAATCCGCCAGATAAATCTACTAGATAGAATCGGTTATCTTTAATTTCCCATGTTCCGATGTATCTTCTCCAACAAGCTGTTGAAAGGATAAGCGGGTTAGGTATCAAATCTATTTCGTCGTTTTCCAGGGAAGTCACCCTCGGATGCTTTGGGAGTGGGGGACAACAAGCTATATGGTATGTCTCCCCGTTGAAAATCAACCTTTCTTTGGCTTGAGTTGTCATAGTTAGAAATACTATTGGTCTTGTTTGTAAATACAAGACTGGCGGTGATTGTAGCTGTGATTTATACCTTTAAACCAGGGGGCGAAGAACTTGGAGAATCTAAATGAAGGTGCTGGCGCGAGTCTCGGCGGCATAGATGTGAAATTGTACGGGCCGTATGCCGTTTGCTTTGGAACCGAGAACAGGATCTTATAATTCTTCCCACGATGAAAGGTTGTACTTTTGAGCAGAAATATGACAACCATACGCCACAAACAACCCCGATACGACCCCGCCAAGTGCTGAGAGTGCGAGTAACAACAGACTTTTACCCCAAAGCCAAAACGGAAATACAAGCGCGAGGATGAACACCAACGATTGGGTGACAAAATTGAACACGAACGTGTTGTAATACGCCGGCTTCAACTTAAAACCTAACTTCAACCCGAAGCGGTGTACCGGGTTTGACCAACCAATGGATTTGTCGCTTAATTCTGCTACCGCTTTGCTGTATTTCCTTTCAAATTCAGTGTGATCGTTCATGATAGGTGCAAACAAATAAATCCTGGAGGATTGATTTTTTTGCTGTTTAAGGTTTAAGGTTACAGGTTGAAGGTTTTGGCTTTTATCGTTCTGTATTGATGTAAAGGCAGTTGTTAGGGTGAGATGATGGAAGCACTCATGGAGTTCCTGGCCTTGCGGAGATCTTTGCCAAAATTAGGGGTGAACTTGTTTCTTTAAGAAATAGCTCGTGTGTGCCGGCGGGATGTCGGGCAATTCGCCAAACACCGTGTACCCTTGTTTTTCATAAAATCCGAGCGCCTGAAATGAGGTGGTTTCCAGGCGAAAGTTAGTTGTGCCATTTGATGCGGCGTAGTCTTCAAGTTTCGTGAGTAGCAATGCGCCAATGCCCTTGCCTCTCGCTGGTTCAGCCACCCAGAGCCCTTTTACGTATAGCCATCCCCAGTGTAGTTCGCCGAGGATACCTCCAAGAATCTCATCGTTTTCATCTTTTGCAGAGGAAGCAACAACGAGTACCTTTGCGGAAGCGCCATGTTTTTCATTGTATCGATTGAGCCCGTTTTTAAGCGCCTCGAAGTCTTCTTTGGCCGGTTTGACTACCTCTGTTATTTGCATGCGTTGCTCGTGGCAAAGATTAAACCCGCGAAGCTGAAAATGAAGCCTGTAATTTGGAATGTCGCCACTGTTTGGGCGACTGGCCGTACATACGCTTAAACTCTCTGCTAAATTGTGAGGGGCTCACATAACCCACGTCCATGGCTGCTTCGCTGACGTTTTTGCCTGCTGCAATCATCATGGCTGCTGTATTAAGCCGCATGGCTTTCACAAACTGGATGGGCGACATTGTGGTCGCCTGCTTGAACTTGCGATGGAACACGGCGCGGCTCATGCCGGCCTGCGCGGCCATATCTTCGATGGTGATCGCTTCATGGAGGTTGGAAGACAGATAGGCGATGGCTCGCGCGATTTCATTACCAACCCCAAAAGCGCGTCGCACTGCATTGCCAGCTTCTCCTTTTAAAATGGCGTAGTACACCTCACGAAGCCGGCCTTCTCCGAGAACGGCAGCATCTGCTGGATTATCAGCCAGCTGTACGAGTCGTAAAAGTGCCTCAGTAAATGCGTCATCCCACGCAGACAACGCAAAACCTTGTGGGAGTGGGCCGGCTTTGGGCATTCGAATGGCACCAGCTGCGCTTTCCATTTCGATGGCCAGTTGCGTCATTACTTTGGTATCGAGGGAGATGTAGACGCCCAGGAGGGGCTTGTCTGGTGAGGCTAAGGGTGTCCCTGCTTCTGCCGGCATTGAAATGGCGCAGCACATATACTGCCGCTTGTCGTACGCATGCCGCTTGCCATCCACAATCGCTTCTTTGGCGCCGTTTACAATGGCCACTACAGCAGGCTCATATACCACTGGGGCGCAACGTTGCGGTGTGGTAACCCGGAAAAGCTGTACCCCGTTCACTCCGGTTTCCATCATGCCATCTTCGCTGACCTGCGCTTCAATGTATTTCTTGATTTGTTGCTTGCTCATGCTGCAATATAACGCTGTGTCAGGCATGCTACAATCGGGATGATACAAATAGGCATGTATTAGCGACTATTACGTCTATTTGTGTCGTTTGCTGAGAGTTATTATTGCTTCGGCTGATAAAAAGAAGTGCCGTTCATAAACGCAGTAGGCGCTAGCAGGAGCCTTATGCTCAAACGCCGGCTACGTGCGAATAACAAAGCAATTTAACTATGACCACCCAAAATAAATTTGGACCTAAAGGCTGGACACCGGAGCGCCTCAGCTCTCTCAACGGCAAAACTTACCTTATCACTGGTGCCAATAGCGGTACCGGATTTGAAGCATCGAAGATTCTCCTGTCGAAGGGAGCTAAGGTGGTGATGCTGAATCGAAACCCTAAAAAATCAGCCGAAGCCATCGCGGCTTTGAAGCAGGAGCTTGGTAGCAACGCAGATGTGTCATTCATCCGAATGGACCTGGCTGAACAGGCTTCCGTGCGAGAAGCAGCCGAAGAGGTACTGGAGACACTACCCCACATTGATGCGCTCATCTGCAACGCAGCCATTGCCCAGGTACCTAAACAGCAGTTCACTGTTGATGGCTTTGAAAGCCAGCTGGGTGTGAACCACTATGGGCATTTCTTGCTGCAAGGGTTGCTCTATCCACGACTGGAAGCGTCTAAAGGGCGCATTGTAGTTGTAGGCAGTATGGGGTATAACCTGGGCATAAAAACCATCCAGTTTGACGATATAAACTGGGATGAAAATTACAATGCCAACAATGTGTATAGCCAGAGTAAATTGGCGCAGATTATGGCTGTATATGCGTTGCAGGATAGATTGAAAAAGGCCGGCAAGAACGAAGTCAAAGTGTATGCCTGCCATCCGGGAGCTTCTTCCACATCACTGATCACAACCAGTGGCAGCTTGGTGATGCGGTTTGTATGGTTTCTGATGACACTGTCTCCATTTGTGCAATCAGCAGAAAAGGGTTCGTATCCCGAGGTGATGTGTGCCACCGAGCCAGATCTGGACCAAAAGGGTTTTTATGGGCCTACAGGACGCGGGTATTGGACGGGCCCGGTTGGTACATGTACATTAGAGCCGCATGCCCTGGATAAACCCGTAGCAGAAAAGCTGTGGACGTTGTCAGAAAAGGAGACAGGGTTTACATGGAAGTTGTAAAGCATTGCGTTTAGAAAAATAGGGATGGTATGGATATACTGAAAATTGCAACCGATTGGGCGAAAGCCGAAGTGTTTTCTTCATCGTTTTTCATTCTCTTTGGCATCCTCTTTTTGTTGGGGAGTTTAGGGTTTTGGCAGTGGGGTAAAACCGAGATTGCGAAGGCATTTCCCGTGCCGACGCTGGTAGCCGGCACGTTGCTTCTGGTCATTGGTTTAGGGTTGGTGTATTCCAACAAGGCACGGTTGGCCGATTTCCCCGGTGCGCATAGTAGCGATGCCGCGGCCTTCGTGAAATCTGAAATTGTCCGAAGCGAAAAAACGATGCATGAATACCAAAACATCGTTTTTAAAATCATCCCGCTGATTATTGTGGTAGCTGCGTTATTGTTCGTATTTGTCGATAAACCCACCTGGCGGGCAATTGGTATCACAACGATTGCAATGATGGTGGTTATTCTATTGATAGATACCAATGCCCATGGAAGAATAGCGGAATACAAGCAACAGCTATTGGAGGCTGAATCCGCCGTAAACGAGTAAGCTTGTGTTGGTGGTATCCTTGAAACGGTGTTTCTCAGCTACGCGTGCAAATCGTTGCCATGTGTTGTAACCTGCTGCATTCCCGAGTCGTTTGCCAGCAACAGCCCCCTAACCTTTCTGTCTAGCTGCCATGATGAGAGTTGTTTTACACAGCAGTATCTTCGCGTTCTTGTTTTTAATGATCTCGGCCCCTTCTGTTTGGGGGCAGACTTCGCCAGAACTCTATCAGGCCATCGTTCGCATGGATAGCCTGTTCTTTGCAGCTCAGAATGCATGTGATCTGGAGAAATACGCGTCTTTTCTTACAGAAGACTATGAGGGTTACCACGACCGGGCCGGCTTAACAACACCGAGGGATCGTGAAATGGCCGACATGGAAATCTTTTGTGGCGAACAGCGAAAACGACAGCCGTTAAGGAGGGAGTTAACGCCTGGCACCATGGAGGTGTATCCACTGCCAAATTATGGAGCCATACAAACGGGTGATCACGTTTTCCATCTTCAAATCAATGACGGGACAGAAAAGTTGGTTGGGCGCGCCAAGTTCACCATTATCTGGAAACACGTAGATGACGATTGGAAAATAGCCCGCGTGCTCAGCTATGATCACGCTCCGTTGGGATTGGGAGAAATTGCGCTCGATGAAGCGACGCTCAACGTATACGAAGGCAATTTTCAGGCAGAAGATCGCATCGTGAACATCAAGCGAGAGGGAAATATTTTACGTATCAGCGATCTGAAAGAAGGGGAGGTTGTCTGGAATGCCGAATTACTCCCGGAAGCAGAACACTTGTTCTATTTCCACTACGAAAATGTGCAGGTGAAGTTTGTCTTTGAAGAAGGCGAGCTTGTAAAACACATCTACTACGTCGATGGCGAGTTTCAGGAGGAAGTCTACAAAATCGATGAATAAACGAGTAGTGTTGGTTTAGTCAGATTGCGTAAAAGCTGGCTTATTTAGCGAGTTGGCCCCAGAAATCCATTGAAACAGGGTTTATGTCATGTAGTCCTTCCTTGTGGCGACATGTCTCGATCTTCAATACCTCTTGCTCTGGCGCACGCAGGGCTCAAGTCTTTCAGAGATTCCTTATTGGTTATCGTTAATCTCCAGATATGTTGTGCAGAAAGGTCATGACTCTTTGCTTTGCATCTATCCTGGCCTTTTTATTCCCTTCTTTTGTGCCACCCATCATATGGTTCTCATTTAATGTATGACCTGCATCGTCATAGGCAAAATGCCAATACCCATGTTCAAATCCTTGCTCAGCTAACCGCTCAATTACCATGTCTCCCATTTCACTGGATGGCCACATTGTGTCTTCTTTGCCCGTCAGTAATAAAATAGGTCCATTAATGTTAGTGACCTCAATCATAGCCTGTTTAACAGCTTCCGTCTGATCAAGTGACTGCTCGTACATGTCTATGTATTGCGCGTCAACAATTGTACTCCAGTCGTAATCCACATAGGGCACAAACGGGATCGCAATACCTTCATAAGACCAGCTAGATACGCGCTGTGCACCTATTCCCTGGAACACGACAGCGCTTGGGACAGCCGCAATCACGCCCTCTATACGATTGTATCTTGAAGCGAGTAGCAGCGCTAATTCGCCTCCTTTGGATCCTCCCCAGACTACAATCTTTTTCCCAGATACCTCGGGCATTGACTGCAACCCATCAAGAACGTGTTCAAAATATTCCAGAGGAATCATCTGAAGGCGATCTGGTGTGTTTGGGGTACGAAAATACCCTACAATAAGACACGAGTACCCCGCTGCAGTTAGGCCGTCCGTGTCATAGTAGTTTGGCATACCTCCTTCAGACCCCCCAAGCATTACAATTACTACGTCTCGGGATTCTCCTGTGGCCGGATAAAATATCGTATCAGATACTTCATAGTTCTGTGCTAGTGTATAAGCTGGTGTAATTGACAATAGCAAGGTGCCAAAGAACGCGATTAATTTGCTCATCAGACTAGTTGTGAAGGTGTGGGAGAGTCGTATTAAACAGTATTGTATTGCTTTACCACTCATACGAATATCCCTTGAGCAGTTTCAGAATTGTACTGGAAAACAATTAAAAATTACCTTTGAAAATATCACAACACGATCTCACGATTTGATGCGGAAAGCTGCAATTTTCTGGTGATGTAGGACAGCGTGTAATTTTGCTCATGAGTGGGATGGTGCTCCCTTTCATTTTAAATACCAGCTCAATACCCACTCGTTTGATCGGGCAGTATCACGTTGTTGCGTGCAACATAGTCCTCCCAGAGCGTGATCATCGCAGCCAGTTTCTCGGGATGCGTTGTAGATAGATCCTGCATCTCACCGGGGTCTTCAGCGAGATTGTATAATTGCCAGGTGTCTGTCTTTACCGTTGCTGGAATTACGCCGTCGCGGAGCTTGTGCCTGGGCAGGTATGTGATTTTCCAATCGCCCTGACGGATGGCGCGCTTGCCATAGAGCTCCCATCCGAGGTATTCGTCTGGCTGCCGAATCGTTTCGCTGGCTCCGGTAAGGAGGGGCATCATCGAGCGGCCTTGCATCGCGACGATCTCGCGTCCACGGTAGTCACCAGCGCCAGGGTGGTCGATGCCGGCAGCGTCGAGCAACGTTGGCATTACATCCTGAACCGTTGTTAAGCCGTCCGACGTAGCTGCCGAACGGATGGTCTTGGGGAAGTGGAAAAACGCCGGCACGCGGATGCCTCCCTGGCTCGTGAATCCTTTGTACATGCGCGAAGGCACATTGCCGGCCTGCCCCCAATTTGGTCCGTACCAGACGTAAGAATCGGCGTTGCCGATGTTCGCATACGAATTGTCGCAACACGCCGCTGTCCACACTTCAAGGCTCGGCCAGCCAACCTCAAGGTGGTGTGCCTCTGGGCCGTTGTCGGACATGAAAAAAATGAGGGTATTATCGTACGCTTCAATCGATTTTAAGTAATCGATGATACGCCCGACGTATACGTCGATGTCGTCAATCATCGCGGCATAGATTTCCATGAGTTTTGCCTGGTAACGTTGCTCTTGAGCAGGTAGCGCCTCCCAGGCCGGCTCACCCTGTAGTCTTGGGAAAGGTTCGGTATCAGTGGATACCCAGCCGAGGTCTTTGAGTTGTTGCAGACGCTGATCGCGAAGGGCATCATAGCCGGCGTCGTACACACCCTGATATTTGGCGATAGACGCCTGTGGTGCCTGAAGCGGCCAGTGGGGGGCAGTGTATGCGAGGTAGGCGAAAAACGGATTGCCGTCGGCGCGACCCTCTTCGAGATACTCGATCATGCGTTCCGTGAAAAAGCGCGTCGAGTAGAAATCTTCCGGTAGCGTTTCGACCATTTCATGATCTTCCCTGTACATGGCGATACCGGGGCCAACAATGGGTAGCATGTTGGCAAAGTGGCCGCCGCCGCTTTGTAGCGAGGCAAAGGACTTGTCGAAGGCGCGGGCAGCTGGACTGGTTTCTGCGGTCAGTCCAAGATGCCACTTGCCTGTCATATACGTGTTGTAGCCGGCATCTTTGAACAACTCGGGTAATGCAGCAACCCGAAAGTTTAAATACCCTTCGTACCCCGGCTTGCCCTGGTGGTTAGGGATATTGGATTCAGCCATGCTACCCAGGCCGGCAATGTGATGGTCCGTGCCTGAAAGGAGCATAGCACGCGTGGGTGAGCAGGTTGGGGCAACGTGGAAATCTGTAAGAATGACCCCGTCGCGGGCCAACGCGTCAAGGTTGGGGGTGTCGATTTCGCTGCCGAAAATACCCAGGTCATTGAAGCCCATGTCATCCACAACGATGAGCAACACATTGGGCGGCTGCTGTGCTTTATCTGAAGGCGGCTCGGTGCTGCATCCCAAGAGGAATGCTGAGGATAACAGAAGAATGTGCACTACAAGCTTCAACATAATAATTCCAGATGGATTTGGCGAGGGGAAAGAACAGCTTAATGCTTTGGCTGAAACGACTCACTGTACGCTCAAAGCTACACGACACAATCGTGCAGCGCAAGGCCAGGTACCTGCTCCAGCTGAACTCAATGTCAGGGATGAAGTTAAGAACAGTATTGTCCTGGTTACCAGCAGATTGTTTTATCTATGCGATTGGTTGTCATTCTTGCCGTTGTTTCGATATGTCTTGTGTTGCTTGTGCTGTACCTTCCCGCATTTCTTGTCAATACGATGGCATTCCACCCCAGTAAGGTAATCCCATCAACCTTACCTCTTCCTGGAATTGAAGAGGTGTTTTTTGACGCGCAGGATGAGACAAAACTTCAGGCATTTGTTAAGCGGCATCCTGCAAGCAATCGCCTGGTTTTGTTCTTCCATGGTAATGCCGGGAATGCGTATGGCAGGCTGCATGATCTGGAGCGACTATCGGTAGAAACGGCTTCAAATGTCATGTTACTCAGCTACAGAGGATACGGCAAAAGCGAGGGGCGCGTGAGTGAGGAAGGCGTCTATCTGGATGCAGAGGCAGCGCTAACTTATGCTCGCGATTCACTTGGCTTTGCTGAACAACAGATTTTTCTGCTGGGGCGCTCACTCGGGTCAGCCATAGCAATTGACCTTGCGCAGAACCGGGTGTTAGCCGGCCTCATGTTAGTGTCTCCGTTTACAAGTGGCCGGGATATGGCTGGGCAGATGGGACTCGGGTGGCTGGCAGGGATTGCGGGGGAAACCGTTGGATTCGCTGGGCAAGCTATCCAATATCAACGCACCCGCACTATTCATTCATGGGGATGTTGATCGTGTGATTCCTGTCGATATGGGGCGCCGGCTGTTCGAGGCGTATCCACACGATCAGAAAACGTTTCACACCGTGCCCGGGGCAGGGCATAACAACATCACCAGTATAACCGGACCATCTTACTGGATGTGGATGCGCACGTTCATGGACGAAGTGCGAGCAGAAAATTGAGCAGCCTATTGCGTGTTAAATCCCGCATGCCAGACACCCCTTTGGTTACAAGACGCCCATGCGTTGCAGCACCTCTTTGGTGATTGTCCGTCGTGCAGCCCCAAAGTCTTGGCCTGGATTGTTTGATTGAATAACCGTGGCAAAGAAATGTGTGTTGTCGTTCGTTTCAATCCAGCCAACCCACCAGCCCGTGTTTACAGTGCCATCAGGGATTCCCCAGCCAGTCTTGGCGCGAATCACATACCCTTCACCCGTTTCCGTGATCATGATTTCTTTGACGGTGTCCATGGCCTCAGGAGAAAAAGGCAGTTCATCTGCATGCAGGCTCCGCAACATCATTATTTGTTCTTTGGGAGAGATTCGCAACGCGCCCGTTAACCAGAATTGATCAATACCACCTGAGAGGTCCCGATTACCGTAGGCAGCCGAATCCACAAAAGCCTGCATGCGACTTGCGCCTATCCTGCGAACAAGCTCCTGGTAATGCGGCACAGCGGAGACTTGAAACGCCTCTGCAAGTTTTAAGTCTTTGTTGATCTCGGGCCGGCTCCGTTCTACGCCATCCCATTGCATTACCGTTTCTTTGTCTGGTAATATGCCCGTTTCAAGCGCAACCAGCGAGCTGAAAATTTTAAAGGTTGATGCGGGGATAAATTGCTCCTCAATCCTGTCAGGTTGGCTCGCCCAGAACACATCTTTATTCAGGTCATAGATCAGCACAATCCCATCATACCCCGACTGCTCCAGTACCTCCGTGGCTGAGATCAACGGTTTTATGGCTGTGTTTTCAGGCGCTTCAGTTTCTACTGGCAAGACCCAAAAAACGAACACGACGCAAAGGGCAATAAATAGTAGCGTATAACGCAACATGGCAAAGTGATTTAACCGTTGATTGCAGTGTAGGAGACCAAAAGACAAGCGTCTGGATTGACGACTGTGGCGTATTACTTGAAGGTCTGCGTCTTTGTCAGTGCTCCTGTCTTATCATACACCTTCCATGTGCCTTTCTTTTTGCCATGCTCGAATCGACCCTCGTCCCATAGTTGGCCATTGGCATGGTATCTTTTCCATAAACCGTGTTTTTGTTCTTCATCGTCGAAGCCGCCAATGGCTCGCGGTTCGCCCGTTTTGAAGAACCACTTCCAGCGACCTGTGATTTTGCCATCTTTGTAATTTCCAGAGGATTGTAGTTGACCGTTGTTGAGAAAGTATTTCCATTCCCCAGATTTTTTCCCATTGTCGAACGCGCCTTGGCAAGAAACCAGGCCGTTCTTGAAGTAGAGCTCAAAGGGGCCGTTTTTAGGATTGCCGTCTTCGTCGATTCCAGGGATGTCTTTCATGAGGTGTCAATGATTGGTTTATCTGGTTGTGTTGAGAGGCATCTTGTGGTCGTAAATCGAGGAAAGGAATAGACCGCCTGCTCTTTCGTTAAGATAAGCAATGCGATGGGGCAGTGGCGCAAGAATCAGGGCTTCCTGGAGTTCCTTTGCATAGTTTGAGCGTCCTTATGAAGAATTCAAGACTACTCCGGTCCAGGGTTTTGATAACCTGCCTGCATGAAAAGCTAGCTCCCGGGCTCACTGGAGTCCGTCACGGCAAAGCCGCGGTTACGCAGCAAGGCATCCACGTTTGGTTCGCGGCCGCGGAAGCCGATGTAGGATTCCATGGCAGGCTGTTTGTCGCCAGCTGAGAAGACGTATTCGTATAGCTTCTGAGCGAGCTCCGGATCGAAAATGTCGCCGGCTTCTTCAAAGGCAGCGAACCCGTCGTTGTCCAGCACGCCGGCCCACAGGTAGCTGTAATAGCCAGACGAATATCCTTCACCCGCAAACGAGTGCAAGAAATGGGTCGAGCGGTGACGCATCGGAATGTCGTCCAAATTGTCTCGGCTGGACAGCACTTCGTTTTCGAATGTGTCGATTGCCAGTGAAGCAGGATCGGTATTCAAGTGGTAGGCGAGGTCGACAAAACCTGAGTTCAGGAATTCTACGGTAGCAAAACCCTGATTGAACTTGGTGGCATTGAGCACGCGCTCGAGCAACGCGGGCGGCATTGGCTCACCGGTTTTGTGATGCAGCGCAAACCGTTCCAGGACTTCAGATTGGGATAGCCAGTGTTCGTAAATCTGGGCGGGGAATTCGACGAAGTCGCGATCAACCGACGTGCCGGCCAACGAGGAAAATGCGGTATTGGAGAGCAACCCGTGCAGACCGTGGCCGAATTCGTGAAATAGGGTAGCTGCATCGATATACGACAGCAGTGCAGCCTCGCCTTCCGCCGGCTTGTTGTAATTGCAATTGTTGAGGATAAGCGGAATCTGACCGGTCAACCCGTTTTGCGGCCGGAAGCTCGACATCCAGGCGCCGCCTCGTTTGCCGGGCCGCGCAAAGAAATCGCCATAGAAAATGCCGGCTATTTCACCCTCGGGGTTTCGCATCTCCCATACGCGTACGTCCGGGTGATAGGTTGGGATATCGTTGCGCTCGATAAAGGTGATATTGAAAAGCCGCTCGGACACATAGAACATCGCATCAACCATATTGTCGAGCTGTAGATACCCTTTTACCTCGCTTTCATCCAGATCATACCGCTCAGCGCGCACTTGCTGGGTGTAGTAGCGCCAGTCCCAGGGCTCAAGTTCATGGTCGAGACCTGCTGCAGCTATCCGTACTTCAATATCGGCTGCTTCTTCCAGTGCGCGATCGCGGGCCGGCCACCACACCTGCTCCATGAGTGACATGGCGGCATCCGGTGTGCCTGCCATGGTGCCAGCGGTTCGGTAGTGGGCGTAGGTTTCAAAGCCCAACAGGTTGGCCATTTCAAGGCGCAACGCCAGGATTTCGCGAATGGTGTCTTTGTTGTCGTTTTCGTTTGCGTTCGTACCGCGATTGGTCCAGGCACGCCACGCGGTTTCACGTTGTGCACGGTTGGGAGAGGCCTGCAGGAAAGGCTCTACGCTGGAGCGAGCCAGGGTAATCACATGGCCTTCGAGGCCGCGATCAGCTGCTGCACCTGCGGCTGCAGATACGATGTAATCTGGCAGTTCAGCGAGGTCTTCTGTGCTTAAGGCAAGTGTCCAGGCTTCGCGGTCAGCCTGTTCGTTTTGGGAAAACTGGGTGTACAGGCCGGCCAATAATGAGCGGATCTCAGCAAAGCGATCCCGATCAGCACCTTCAAGTTGGGCACCTGCGCGAATGAAGTCTTCGTGTTTGGTTTCCAGCAGGCGTTTCTGCTGAGGCTCAAGGTTGAGCGTGTTGCGTGCCTGGTACAACGCGTCAATACGTGCAAACAGCTCTGGATTGAGCGTGATGGACGCGTTATGCTCGGCCAGTCGCGGGCTCATTTCGCGCTGAATAGCCTGAATTTCACTGTTGGAGGCTGAACGGGCCAGGTTGGCAAACACGAGTGCGATACGGCCGAGCTCGCGACCCGCCTGCTCCATGGCCAGCAGTGTATTCTCGAACGTAGGCGGTGTGGGGTTCATCGCAATCGCCTGAATCTCCTTTTTGTGCAGGGCGAGGGCAACGTCGTATGCCGGCACAAAATGGGCTTCTTCAATGATATCGAGCGGTGGCGTGGCAAACGGCGTATCCCAATCTGCCAGGAGGGGATTGTCGAGGGCGTTCTCCGCATCGTCAGCTTTATCCATGGCAGCCATTGGCTCAGCCTGTTCAATAATCGCTGGTTTGTTGTCCATATCGGGAGCAGCCGTTTTGCAGGCAACAAGAAAAAGAACGGGCAACAGGAGAATCAGTATTTGGCCTACTTTCATCAGATCAGTATCGGGTTGATTGGCGTCAATGTACCCCGTCAAGCGGCGCTTGTTCGCAGTAGTGCGGATGCTGCAAGGAGAGCTTGACAGAGGAGCAGCCTTTGCTTGTAAAACGTGGCATGTCAGAATTGTAATCAAAATAGAGATCTTGCGACGGAGTGAGGCTTATTCATTTGATGAAAGGCATGACTTTTTAATCGATTTGAACACTTTTTCATTACTTTCGAATTGTGGTTTGTGCAAACTTAGAGGCGAGTATCTCCCTTAGCCAGGCATCACATTGATTTATATTAATACCATGAACGTAAATCTTGCTCGCGGTTACTTTTTTTGTCTAGTTATACTGACTGCTTCTCTCTCTTTTTCGTGCACACCGCCGGCGCCCGCCACGCTACGCATTGCAACCTATAACATTGAGGACACCCGTTTGCATGACCTCAAAAATCCCGATCATCCTCGCTTGAAAGCCGCAGCATCCGTGTTGCAGGAACTGCGTCCAGATATCCTCCTCATAAATGAGATTACCTACGATCAACCGGGTACGCCGGGGTTTGAGCAAGGGGATGAGGAGGGGCGTAACGCAACCCGGTTTGCGCGCACGTTTCTCGAACGCTCACAGCAAGCGGGCGTAGCGGGACTGCAGTATCAGGTGTTCACGGCACCAACCAACACAGGCATCGCCAGTGGATACGACCTGGATCGAAATAATGCGATGCTCGATGCCATTCCCGAGGTGCCGGCACCCGGCTCCGATGGCAAGCCTGCGCGCCAAACTGCGGAAGGCCGAAACTATGGCGGCGATGCATGGGGCTTTGGCATGTTTCCCGGGCAGTATGGCATGGCTTTGTATGTACGCGAAGGCCTAACCATTCTCCATGACTCCGTACGCACGTTTCGCCTGTTGCCCTGGCGCGCAATGCCAGATGCATTGCTGCCTACGCAGCCGGGTACTGAAGAACTGTGGTATGAAGGCCCTGTTGGTGAAGCGTTTCGATTGAGTTCTAAGAGTCACTGGGATGTGCCTGTCCGGTTGCCGGATGGTCAGGTGATCCATATTCTCGCCAGTCACCCAACACCGCCGGCATTCGATGGGGAAGAGGGGCGCAATAAGCGTCGCAATCACGATGAGATTCGCTTCTGGGGCGATTATCTGGACAATGCGTCGTATATCGTTGACGACAACGGGCAGCCTGGTGGACTGCCGGCTGGTGCCGCATTTGTGGTCATGGGAGATCTGAATGCGGATCCCGACGAAGGATCCTCCATCGACGATCCCATTGGCACCTTCCTGCTTACACATCCCCGCGTTGAGGGCGACTACGTACCGGAAGCTGATTCAATGGGGCGTACGCTGTTTCCAGACTTAGATCCTGATGATACAGCAACGTGGGGTTTACGCGCGGACTACGTATTGCCATCGAGTAATACGTCGGTTGTTGATGGTGGTGTATGGCGCCGGCCGCCGGCTTTTGATGTTGAGGTCAGTGATCACTTTCCTGTTTGGGTAGATCTTCAGATGGCTAAGTGAGCGCCACCGTCTTTGCAGAGTGTCATTCTCGGCTTGACTGAGAATCCACAGGTGTGGCAATCACGCGATCAGCGGCGTAGTAGACATACCCGTGCGAGAGCTACCGCTATTTCAAACTAATGCTCATTCGCCACGCGCTGCTTAACGTCTAGCGGCACGCGCGCGCCATAGTCTGTTATGCCGGATAAGCGACTGAAATAGTTGTACGTCAGTGCAGATATCTTCTCGATCACCGCGCCGCCATTTCCTCCGTAGTTGGACATCACAGCAATTACGTAAGGCCGATCGGGCACGTTTACGATGCCCCATACGGTGCTTACCCCCGTGATACCACCGGGCTTAAAGGCTATGGGCACATCGCTGGGAATAGGGGTTCGCAGAGGGCCGCCTTTGTAGAGTGTCAAAATTTCTTTTACGCGGTTGCATGCGGCTTTGCTCATGGGAATCGCACATGTGGCAATGTTCTCCATAATTGTCGCTGCATCTTTGGGGGTGGATAGATTCTCGTTCCCGCGCGCGGATTGGTCGGTGCGCATCATCTGGCGCTGCAAAAGCGTCTGATTTGCTCCGAGTGAAGCGGATAAGCGATTGATGGCATCCATGCCCAATGCGTTGATCAACACGTTGGTAGCTGTGTTGTCTGAGTACAAAATCATGTAGATGGCATAGTCTTCCAGCGACAGGACCGATCCACCATCTGTCAGAAACTGAAGTACACCACTGCCACCGGTTCGGGCTGCGTCGTTCATCTCGATACGTTTCCTGAGTAATTCCGGTTCAGACTCAGCTCTTCGGAATAGCTCTAATAAAATAGGCACTTTGATGGCGCTGGCCTGGGGAAACAAGAATTCATCACGCACGGCCCAGCGATCGCCGCTGGTAAGATCCACTACATGGAAGCCGGCAATGCCCTCGTAATCATCCACCACGGCTTCTAAATCAGCTTGCAACTTTGCGCGCAATATGTCCAGGTGCGCTTCCTGGGCATGGAGCAGGGGGGCGCACAGGCTGGTGATGAGTAGAAAAACGGCAAGGGTACTGGTGGTTTTAACTATGCGGGACATCAACAACGTGGCTTGTGTTTGAGAATGCAGGGGAACGTTATAAAAGTATCTCGGCGAACAGATATTTTCAAGGGATTCCCTTTGCGGATCGTACGTGCAGATGCTATACTAAATGCGTAGAGCGATGGCCTGCCCAGTATTTTTAGAGCATAGATACACGTGACTAATGCGGATCCTCTTATTCTTGTTGATTGTCGTTACTGCCTGTGCCACAACAGTGGACTCGGACACGCCGGCGCCCCCTGAAACACCTCAAGAATCCTGGGAGGCCCGAGCGGACATCCCGTATCGAGTGCAAGAGGTGTATCCCGCATTGCACAAGGGACAAATCTATTTGGCAGGTGGCTTTAGTCCGGACGTGGCGTCGGCCAGCATGGGTATTTCTGATCGCGTTTACATCTACAATCCAGAATCGGACGCGTGGCATCAAGGCCCTTCTCTGCCTGAACCACGGCATCATCCCTACCTGGTGTCAACGGGGACTGAGCTCTTCTCAATTGGCGGATTCATCGCTGCAAACGGGGGGCAATGGAATGCACGTACGGACGTTTTTCGACTGGACGAAGCTGCCGGAACGTGGGAGAAAGTCGCCGACCTGCTCATCCCGCAGTCGGAGCCGGTTGCAGCATATATCGGAGACAAAATTTACATTGCTTCGGGGCGTACACCGGTTGGTACACAGAATGCCAATTGGACCGATCAAGGAGATATCGACAGTCTACAGGTGTTTGATCCTGCAACCCTGGATGTGTCATTTGGTCAGGCGGCATCCATTCGGCGTAACAGTGGGGCAGGCGCGGTCATCGATGGGAAACTGTATGTCGTTGGGGGTCGTGTGGTTGGTGGCGGCAATCTTACAGCAAACGAGGTGTTTGATCCTGCAACGGGGCAGTGGCAAACGCTTGCGCCTATGCCGAACGCACAGGGAGGCATCGCCGCGGCAGCATTGGATGGGCACCTGTACGTGTTTGGTGGAGAGTTTTTTAATAATACCGGCGGCGGTGTGTACAGCGAGTCCTGGGTGTACGACCCGGCTACTGATGCATGGTCATCCATTGCTGATATGCCGGTACCGCGCCACGGCCTGGGGGCAGTGACGGTAGGGGATGAGATCTTTGTCATTGCCGGGGCAACGCAAGCCGGCGGGGTGGGGACTACAAACCGGTTGTCGGTCTATGCTCGTTGAGCGCAGTTGGAGGTGGAAATTCTAAATGCATGTCAATGAAGAATTCTTTTTTGATTACGCGCCTGGTCATCGGGTTCACGATTGAGAAATGCTGTCTTCGTCGATGGTGTATTGATACCAGCAACGCCTACGCGTAGCTAGCGGGGCTTTTCTCCGCGTGTAAGCATATCCATATATTTTGTAAAGCGCCGTTGCCTGGTTTCGGGTTTCTTTGCGCTTGTTAAGCCGTAGGCAATCACGAGGTAACTGGCTTTGGGCAGTGCCTCGAAAAATTGCTTTTCGCGTGGTTTATCTGAGAGGGCTGCAAGGAAATCTGCCGGCACTTTCAGTTCGCTCACCGTGTAGGCCCTTTCCCATCGGCCGTCTGCCTGGGCAGCACGGACATGCACGAGTCCGGGTTCCAGCATCCGGTCTTCGCTGATCAAGCGCTCCACGTGCTGTCTGTTTCTTTTTGACCAATTGCTCCGTGCTCTTCTTGGCGTGATGCGTTGTAGATAAGCCTGTTCATCAAATGACCATTTAACGCCGTCGATCCATCCCCAGCGAAGTGACTCAATCACTACATCGTCCCAGTTTACGCTCTGAACCCCGCTTTTCTTTTTGAAGATCTTCACCCACAGCTCGCTTTCGCTGGTGTGATGTGCTGAAAGCCACTGGCTGAGGGCCTCGGGTGTTGCAAAGGGTTTTATTTTCGCTGGATCGGGTTGTGGCATTGTTATCCTGCAGACACAGCAATATGAACGCCCACAGGATCCTGAATTACTGCATATCCATTTTTGCCATCGATAGCATTAGAAGCTATGATTTTGCCGCCGGCCGTTTCAACTCGTCCGAGGCTTTCAGGCAGATCATCAACGGGCAGGTAGATCATCCAGGCCAGCGGGATGTCTTGATTCACACCGCGCGCATGGCAGACGCCGGCAGCCGGTTTGCCTTCAGCGTTGAGCATGTTATAGTCAGCATATTCCCCATCCGGATCGCTCATAGCAACCTCCTGTACCGTCCACCCAACAACCTCTTTGTAAAAGTTACATGTTTCAGTCGCGTTGGGTACGGTAAGGTCAAGCCAGGCAATATGGCCGGTGCGGGCTGTCGCAGCTTCACCAGCGGGGAGGGCTTCTGCGGGTACCACCGGGACAATGCCAAATGCTGCGCCATTCGGATCGCGTAGGACCGCCCACCGGCTTGTGCCGTCTTCGCCCTGGTCTTGCATCAAAACGCTGCCACCCAGATCAGTTGTGCGCGCAACGCTGGTTGCAACGTCAGCAACCTGGATGTGTGGCATCCATTGGAGGGGCAAGTTGGCATAAGCATCGGTGCGCTTGCCGAGGCCAATGATGGGTATACCCTGACTGTTCATCAGGTCCTCGCGCCAGAGCGGGTTTTTGCCTGTAGTGAGGACGCGCACGTAAAACGCGACTTCACGTTCGTGTTCAGGGACGGCAATGTCGGCGCTAAGGATACTGCCTACGCACGCGGCAAAGGAGTCACTCATGTTTTCTATTGTGATTGTTTGTAGGCGACGGGAATTGTTGAGGGAAAGTTGATGGATGAACCACTTGTAGTATACTAGCTAGCTATGACAACCTCTGTTCACCGGGGAGGCAATAAAAACTTAAATGGCACAAAATGAACCTTTGCAAGAGCTCTGTGTTCATCTGATCCTAATACCCTTTATCACTTCGCTGCTAAGGCATTTCAAATCCCTTTGTGTCTTTACGATTCTACAGGACTCTTTTGATTTCCCCGCTCAGTGAAACAACAATAAAATTACACAATGTCACAAGGTAAAGTTAAGTGGTTCAATGCTGAAAAAGGATTCGGTTTCATTGAACCTTCTGACGGAAGTAAAGATGTCTTTGTCCACCGCAACAGTGTAGATGGTCTTGGATGGGATGATGGTTTGCGTGACGGAGAGGAAGTAGAATATGAAATCGAACGTACCCCCAAAGGTCTTGCTGCAGTAAATGTACAGCGCTTGAACTAACGGGCACAGTCGTTAAAGGTGATAAAGGTCTAGCTTTAAGAGCTAGGCCTTTTCTTTTTGGTACCCGCATCATGTACCACGCGAAAGTCAATTGATTCGTTGTCCCGGAAATCGGTATATTCGAATCGCGTTCTCTACCACACCTTTACCACTGAAACGGGCAGTCAATAAGTACTAGGCCCAAAAACCTTGAACCTGTAACCTGCAACTTTTAACAGCAAACGTGCCAATCCGACCGGATTGATGTGTTTGCACCTGGCGTCTATTCCGAACTATGCTGACTCGCACGATATCGTCTATTTTTTTGGTTCTCTCAGTAGGTGCACTTACGGCATGTAGTGGCTCAAAAGATGTGGCCACATCAGCGCAGGCTGATGGCCCTAGAATTGTCCAACCCGGTGCTCCGGGTGAAAGCAGCCGGACCTTTTCTTCTGAAGATCTCGACAAGGTAGCCGGTGCTGAATTCACGGAGGCAGACGTGCGCTTCATGCAAGGCATGATTCCACATCACGCGCAGGCGCTCCAGATGACAGCGCTTGTTCATAAACATGCGACCACCAACGCTGTACGACAAATGGCGCTACGCATGGAAATCTCACAGCGCGACGAAATCAAGCTGATGGAGGCATGGCTCGCTGAGCGGGACCTGCCCACCGAGATGCCCATGGGGGAGATGCACCATGGTGGCATGCACCACGACATGGTCGGCGGACTCCACGTAATGCCCGGCATGCTGACTGAAGAGCAGATGGAGGCCCTGGCGAATGCACGCGGCATCGCGTTCGACCGGCTCTTCCTCGAAGGAATGATCCAGCACCACCAGGGCGCCATCGATATGGTAGAGACCCTGTTTAATAGTTCAGGCGCCGCGCAGGAATCAACGATCTTCACATTCGCTGAGGAGGTGGACGCAGATCAGCAAATGGAAATTAATCGCATGCGCGCGCTCCTTGAGCAACTGCGCTAACATGTACCCACTGGCCTGAAAGATGACTTTACCCCACTATAAATCTAAATTCAATCCAAGGAGAGGTATACTATGAAGGACTTCGGTCAAGTATGGGGCCGTGGCCTCCTGATTGTCGCAGTACTGGTTGCGACCGTGTTCATCAGCATGGACGCCGTGGCGCAGGAGACAGACGTTGCAGAGATACCCAACGCAGCGCCGCAGCCACCAGCACCACCCAGTCCTCCCAGCCTCGAATGGGATCCAAACGATCCACGCATCGGCCTTGGTGCCGGCTGGGCGGATGCTGAGACCGCAATCAGCGGCCTCGAACTCCTCGCAGCAATCCCTCGCGCTGACGGCTTCTTTAATCCCAACAGGCCATCTGACCGGCGGTTCAACAATACCGACCTTGCATTCCAAGGCAACCGGCTGATCCAGGGCAATTACAACGGCTTCCAGGTCATCGATATCAGTGACCCCAAAGATCCCATATACGAGCTATCCGTGGTCTGCCCCGGCGGTCAGGGAGATGTCTCGGTCTATGGCGACTTGATTGTAATGTCAGCCCAGGAGACCCGCGGACGTCTGGACTGCGGAATTGAAGGTGTTGCTGACTCCATCTCCGCTGAGCGAATGCGGGGTGTGCGGATTTTTGACGTCTCAGACATGGCAAACCCCACGCAGGTAGCTGCTGTGCAGTCTTGCCGGGGCTCGCACACGCACACCATTGTCACGCAGCCGGGCGATACCGAAAATATCTACGTCTACATCCAGGGCACAAGCCGCGTGCGCCCGGGCGGTGAGTTGCTGGGGTGCTCCAGCGCAGACCCTGACGAGGATCCAAATACGTCGCTTTTCCGGATCGAAGTGGTGAAGGTACCGCTGGCAAATCCTGCGGCGGCTGAGATTGTTAACATGCCGCGTATCTTCGCAAATGAAGAAGGCCAGATCGACGGCTTGTGGCAGGGCGGTAACCACGGGGAAGGCACGCAGTCTACCCGCATCACCAACCGGTGTCACGATATCACTGCGTACCCCGGCATCGGACTCGCCGGGGGCGCATGCTCAGGCAACGGCATTCTCCTCGACATCTCAGACGTCGAGAACCCGCGCCGCATTAGCGAGCGCGTTGATCCAAACTTTGCCTATTGGCATTCAGCTACCTTCAATAACGATGGTGACGTGGTTGTGTTTACAGACGAGTGGGGCGGCGGCAACGCACCACGCTGCCGGGGTACGGATCCTGCAACCTGGGGTGCTAATGCCATTTTTCGCATCGGCCCAGATGGCGACATGGAACTGGCAAGTTACTACAAGCTCCCGGTGCCACAGACCGATACCGAAAACTGCGTTGCGCACAACGGCTCACTCATCCCGGTCCCGGGCCGCGACATTATGGCCCAGGCCTGGTACCAGGGCGGCCTCAGCCTGATGGACTTCACCGACCCGGACAACCCTTTTGAAATTGCCTTCTTCGACCGCGGCCCCATGTCTGCTGATACGCTCTTTACGGGCGGTTACTGGTCGACCTACTGGTACAACGGTATGCTCTACGGTGCCGAGATTATGCGAGGCATCGATGTCCTCCGGCTCACCCCAAGCGAGCACCTGTCTGAGGCCGAGATCCGCGCAGCAGAAGCTGTAGTAATGGATGAGTTCAACGCCCAACTGCAGCCCAAAGTAGTGTGGGAGCCCTCAGCGGACGTCGCGCAGGCGTATCTAGATCAGATGGTGCGCGCGAACCGCATCATGAACAGCAGGGCAGAGGAAGTGGAGGAGGTACTGAGTGGTAACGCGTCGATAATGGACTTGAATGCCCTGGCAGAAGCGCTTGAGGCCGACGTTGCACTCATTGAGGCCCGTGAGCTCGGTGGCGATGCTGAGCGCATGCGCAAGCTCGCGGCTGTACTTAAAGGAATGGCTGCGCAGCTGTAGGCCGGGTAAGACTTGGTAACAACGTAAGCGCTGATGTACGCCTCATCGCCGTATGAAGGGGAATGAGGTGTGCCTCATGCGCTTACGTTGTTTGCATATTCTATTCTAAATCAATCTCCTGCATGTTACACCAGTCCCGCAAGGCTTCTGCAGATTTTTCCTCTTCAAACCGATACCACAGTTCAATTTTGTCTGCTCTGATAAGAAAATCTTTAAAACGGCTGTAAGCACCCTTGCGAGAAAATAGATCCTCTATGTGATCAAGCTGATCTGGCATGTGCCTAAATGCAAACTTGCGAACAAGCTTTCTGCCAAGGCCTAAGTCATTCTTGTGGGGAATTTCTATGTACTCATCAGAAGTTTCGACGTCTTCCGGGATCTCATCAAAATCCATGTTTACTGAATGATAATAGACTTTGCCCGTTGTTTTTGATAGGTAAGCAGTGTTTGTGAAGGGTACATCACTGCTTACGAAGTCAAAGGCCATTTCAATTTCATCAAATGCTATCTTCATTGCCGGTCTCTACTACTGTTGATTCTTCTACGCTCCTTACCCGCTGAACGTTTGATCTCGATGCTATTTTCCCACGCGCGCTCAGCCCCTCCAAATAGTGCTCGAATCCAATAGTTGGTTCGACATTGCGGAAGCGCAGCTAGATCTTCAGCATCTGTAAGCGTCCCATCAATTAGGACCAGTGAAACATGGAAAACCCTTAAATTGATGGGACACTTAGGTGTCGGCGCATAACGGCCTGCGCTATTCCCGCCCTCTTGCTGAGGGCAGAACGATTCTTCGAAGTTGCAAGACACTGCCGATAAATGCTAGCTGAAATCTGCACACAATGGGTCGGCCGTACAAACGCTTGTTATGCGCCGCCTACTTGAGTGGTTCGATTTTGTCGAGCGGCTGGTGGTTAATCGCTTTTTCCCAGTCTGCCAGCAGCTCTTCTTGATGCAATGCTGCCCACTCCACCACCATACCCATTATTCTGGGAGGTAGCTTGCCCTCAAGCAGACCCAATGTGTTGATGCTGATAACGGCTTTTTCACCACTGTACTGGACATGGAAATGAGGTGGATTGTGATCCCCAAAGTACATTCGAATAATGATGCCGAAGAAGCGACTAATCTCAGGCATCTACCCGCATCTCTTTCAAATTCGGGTAGATCTCTTCGACTGTTTTCCCCGTTAATTGCATATACATCGAATCAGGGCACATGTCGATCTCATCACTCCATGCGATCTGATCTGCTTCGCCGATATAAACTTTTTCAAATGCCTCGTAGTCATTCCAAAGCGTGAAAACCCCATTGCCGGCATACTTGCTTAAATCCACTTCGCCGGCAACTCCATCGTCATAACGGAGCCAGATTTTATAATCGGGGAGGGCACGAACTTCGATCGGTTTACGCATACGAAAAAGTGTTTACGTGAACAAGTTAAGACGCAGCCAGACTGTTTTCGTTTCCCTTAGGCGCATAACGGCCTGGCCATAACCCGCCAAATGCGTGGCGTAGTTGGCTTCACCCTGCTACAAGACCAAATGCGCCACGCATTTGGTCGGCCGTTAATGGCCTTGTTATGCCGCTTTTGTTCTGTAGCGTAAGATTAATAATCCTGCTAAACATAACACGGCCAATATATACCACCAACGCCTAATTCGCGAAGGTTCAGCCCCAATCCCTAAGTGGTGATTCAGACTGTCTCGCGTTAAGAGACGATGATCTGCATAAAATGGCATCGAAGCCATTTGCTGAACTTCACCGCCACTGTAGATTTGCAAAGAACGCAAGCATAATGAAGTAAAGAGCCTGCCACGATACTTTCTAGCTTCAATTAGCATTGTCTGACCTAAATCGGGTACTTCAAGTGCACATGAGGAACGATCGGTAAAGACCTCGACACGATACACTTCCGAGCCCTTCCACCACCGCTCGACTTCAAATACTAGTTTAACATAATTGGGATGCAAGCCCGGTATCAGCGTTTCAGGAACGTTAAGCCAAGGTGCCTCATCTACTAAGTATTCTAATTTTGTTTCTACCAACTGCCCAATGAATAATGCATCGCTTCGTGCAACTTCTTGCCAAGAACGACTATCACCGCACCCACAAGCATGAGCCTTTGAGTTCACAGCAACCACCATAACCACGAATAATGGAAGAACTATGCGCATGTTTAACATCCTGAAGTTGCAAGATTGAGTAAGCGGCATAACGGCTTGGCGATCAGCCGCTAGGGCTGAGGGAAGAACACTTATTCAAAGCTACAAGACACAGCCGGCCAAATCAAAGCCCAGAATCCTACGCCCGAAGTCGGCTGCTGCGCCGTGTTATGCATACTTTACTCGCCACGCTCATTGATAAACTTCGCCCCTTCAATTTCGTTGGTAGCCCTACCGTTGCTACGATTGTATTCGTACATCACGATAGAGCATGAAACTGCGACATTCAAACTACCTACTGGACCGGCCTGTGGTACTGTCACAATGTGTTCACATCTTGTACTAAATTCCTTTGATAATCCTTTACTCTCACTCCCAAGAATAAGTGCAGCATTTACTGGAAAATCAAATTCATGAGATAGGGTCGAAGGCGTTGCAATCTCTATCGCTACAGGTGTTCGCCTTTCCGTTTGACACCAATTGAAAAAATCATCGTCATATCTCATGTACAGCACGTCACATTTATGCTCCAGTTTTCGTGAAAATGCCTGTGTACCGGCTTTGAATTGCCAGGGGCTATCATAACCCAGGAACAGGAGAGGTCCACCTCCAAATGCAACATGTGATCTGACAATCATGCCTACATTCTTAGGGCTTTTTATTTTACGAAGGACAGTTGCAAACATTGAAGAATGATTAAGTATGCATAACGACTTGGCGATAACCCGACGAATGCGTGGCGCGTTTGGCCCCAACCGACTACAAGACCAAATGGGCCACGCATTTGATCGGCCGTTAATGGCCTTGTTATACCGCCATTTGCAGGTAGATTAATTTCAAGATTATTAAATCTATTTGATGTTAGAGTTTGCCGAATATCTGTTCATGAAGTTTTCGTTCAAATTGCACAACGGCATTGTTGAGAGGTGTGATAAATTCTTTTGACCATGTATTTAGTTGAGAAATAGCGGAATAGTATTTTTTTTCAAAAAAGCCTGCGGCATCTGCAGCCCCGCTAGCATAGCCAACTTGTCCGCCCGAACTTAGAATATAAAGGTTATGTTCTCTGAGTTTACCAGATACTGTCAAATGAGGGTATAGCTTTTCCCAGTAAGTTTTACACTCACATTGACCGTAAAACTTAAGACCATATCGATGAAATGCACCTAAGAGTCCATGCATGACTTCATATTTTCGTGGCGTACTTCCTGCAAACAGGGCTTTTATCGCAATTTGCTCATCATAATCAAAACTGTTCCCGGTTCCTAAATCAGGGTAATGTTGAACACTCTCTAGCATGGCAGATTCAACAGCTTCGTACTCATTGTGAAGCTTGAAATATGAAATATCCTCCTTGAGAAATCCTGAAATAGCAATGATGCGTCCTGCAATGAGTTCTTTACCTTTATCATTGCCCCAATTTTGCACTAGGAGTAGTGCTTCATCACGAATCCAGCCTAAGAAGCTTAATAGCCTTCTACCTCGAATTTCCTTTGTCTCGTCGGGCTGAGGCTTTCCTAAAGTAGCAGAAAGTGCTTGTACGGTAATAGAAGCTGCCTCCACTATGGAATTTTCCTGATAAGTTTCGAAACAAGCAACTCCCAGAAAGTCACTCGGAATCCGAAAATCTTCGTTCTCAGGAAGAATCAGTCCACATTTATTCCTTCCGATTGCGCCAGCAAATAATCCGTATTCGAAAAGGACATTATCTCGCATTTGGTGCCATTTTTTCTTGCGGATGATCGACTTATCGTCTGCAGTGGCGATAAGAATTGCAGCGTCAGCCCGTAAGGTTAGGTTTTCGAGTTCTTGTAAAGGGGGACGTAAATTATTGAAAAAGTCAAACCATGGGAGAGGTGAAAATTGATTCTTCACAAGTATGTCAATGACTAATTGGGCAAGAGGACGCCCCTCCATCGATGAACCAACAAAAACTTGCTTTGAATTCATAGACATTACTGATTATAGCTATTCGAACAATGTACTTAGAAAGTTATTCTCCTCTTTCTGTTAAGTAGAAGGATGGCACCCTTTTGGGGACAATTTGCATTTGCAATATTAAAGCTTCTGCCACTTGTCAACAACTAATATTATCTTTCAGAAATAGATGATTAAACCTATACCTATAAAGCCGCATAACGGCTTGGTGCTCAGCCGCTAGGGCTGAAGGCAGAGCGGTGGCGAATAGCTGCAAGACACCGCCTTGCAGAGCAACGCTAAGAGCCGCATGCCCGAAGTCGGCTGCTGCCCCTTGTTATGCACACTTGGCACCGTGTATATCAGTGAAGATCTTGAATTGCAGCTTTGAGTCGCTTTGTGAGTAATTCGTAGCCATCATAGTTGTCTTGATATACTATGCATCTATACCTGTTGAGGTCGAAAGGTATATCATTTATGTCTTGGGTAAGTAAAATAAACCTCTTTCCCAATGTGTGGGCAATACCAAGTTCATAAAATACATTGGGATTTCTTCCTGTAATATCAGCGATGATAACATGAGACTTTACTATGTTTTCCCATACGTCCTCCATGATATCCTGCCCATACAAATCATCAGCTCTAAGTGCTTTGAGACCTAGACCCTCTATTGTAGGCCTTATCATTTTTTTCCATATGCGATCAGACCAATCTGTAGTGAAGGGCATTAAAACAAAAGCTGTTTTATCCTCAACTTTGGTATCTCGGGATTTGAATATTGGATTTACGACCATCGAGTTAGTTCTGCGTTGATATAAATATTGCGAGTATTCAATTAAATATTTACAAGTTTCAGTCAGTAGTTCAATATGCGGTTGAAAATAGCTAATTTTCTTTTTCTTGTACTGAACTATAATTAATCCAACTAAATGTTTTTGCACCTTGATTGATGCTAAGAGATATTGCCAGTCGGCATGGTTGAAGCTATACTCGGCTTTGGGTAATTCTAATAATTGTTCAGTTTCATTTACGTTGTGAGCCCATAAACTCTGCAAAAAATCCTTTTTTAAAGGGTATAACTCTCCTCTATCTAATAAATTTTTTTTATCTGATTTGTGTCGCGAATGGTAATACTCAATAAAAATAGAGTCATTGAGGACAGTAGAGTAGTAAACTGCATGAGGCTTTAGGGCAATTTCAATTTGTCTGATTGTCCTTGCAATTATGGAGCCTGCCTCTATTCTGTTTGCATCATATTCATATGTATAACTATGTTCAACAAGATCTTCTTCATCATAGCGTAATACATCCATTTTTCCTTTTCCTCTGAGAAATGGTGTATTAAAATAATTCCTAATCCTGGCAATGTTTTTATTAACTCTATTTGTTGACATGGCTAGCAACCTGTTGCCGATATAGTCGCTAATAGAAAAAACAAGAATTTGTATAAAGTTTATTTCTTCTTTGTTTAGTACTCGATTTACATAAAAAACAATATCACCAATCTCTATTTGTCGACTACCCGTTTGTATGGAGGGACCAAACAACATTCTGAATCGATAATTCTGAGAGTTTCTTTTGATAGAGTTGTTTGCCTTAATCACTTTCTTTAATTCTCCTCTGCATTCTACGGCAAATAGCCTTACCTCTGCGCGTTCAATATTCGATCTATCCAACAAGCTCCGGATTACTCTTATGGGAATTGATTTCAATGGATCTTGAATGGTATCCTTGATCGTGTTTGTTCGCAGCTTCATCATGAGGTCCAGCACAATTGATGATAAGCTGGCTGTACGGATGTGCATCTACCGTTCTCGATTACTATCTGAGATCGCAAAGGTCCATGAAGAGACCTAAATATAAGGATTCAGATTTTATATTTTTTGATGTGTGCATAACGGCTCGGCCATAACCCGCTTACCGCTGAGGGCAGTAGTTATCTTCAAAGCTGCAGGACAAACAAGACAAATGCAAGCAAAAAGCCGGACGCGGTTGGTCGGCCGTTAATGGCCTTGTTATGCCGCTCATTTATTCTTCTAACTCAATCCGCTTCCTAGCTTATCTCTTAATAACCCCAGTATATCACTAGCAAATCGTCCCAGACTCGTGCGCGTCTCATAGGCCTCTATACCTCCTTCTTCAGCTCTTTGTACAAACAGAATAAATAACTTGTCATACGCTACCCCAAACAGCCCAGTGCCTGGTATCTTTCTACTAAGAGAATAATTACGAAGAACCTGTGCACTGTTATCATCATTCATCTCGGCGAGAAATACCATAAGAAATTGACCTCCTTCTCCAAGATGTTGATCTTCGTTTCTGCTGCGCAACTTCGCATGAATTTGCGCTCCAGCACGAACAGATTGAAGTACCTTTTCAAGCATTTCATCATCTCGAGAAGATAGCCAGAATTTAGGTACACCTTCAGTCTCAATCGCTATACGACTTGGTTGGTATTTATCCTTAGAAAGCAAGTCAGACACAGCTATTGAAATGCCCGGCAAATCATAAGTTGGCTCATAAAATTCTGATTGTCTATTAATAAGCCCTAGCCCTGCCTCAGTCTGTACCTCATACAAACCGAATCCTCTTCCATTAGCGTGTCTAGGAGCATATGTTTTTAAAACCTGGGACACAACCCTAGAGACGGATGGCGAAGCAGTTGCAGTTGCCCCTTCAAATAAGGACTTGGGGTTGTGATTAATCCTAAGTGCGGCGTAATATAGATGCGCAAGTACCGCATGAACCTCCCTGTCGTCCAAGCTGTTATTTTCTATCATCGCCACAGCAGTTAGTCCATCGATCAGATGCTCCTCTGTTTGAGCTTTCAGTGCAAATACAGCCTTCCGCTTACCAAAGATGAGTAAAGAGTTGAAGTCATTGCTTATAGCAATACGTATTTTGGACCGTAACGCTTCATCACTTTCAGCATAGATGCGGGAAAGTAGACCAATTTTTTCATCCAACGGATTTTCAACCGGTCTTATCAAACTGTGCTCGTCTTTCCAGAAATTGTATGTCCCAAGTTCTATTTTCATACAGCAAAAATATGCAGGAATAATAAAGGATGTGTTTAATTCTTTACTTACGCGGCATAACGGCCTGGCGCTCAGCCGCTAGGGCTGAGGGCAGAAGGATTGATCAAAGCTACAAGGCACGGCCGATTCGAGCAAGGTTAAGAGCCGCACGCCCGAAGTCGGCTGCTGCGCCTTGTTATGCAGCTAACTATGTCTAAGTCCTAAAAAGATAAAGGAGCCCTTGTCAATTTAAACTCCTCAAGCTGAGGCTTAATTTGATAGAGGCTAATGTTTAAGTCATTATTTCGAAGCAACAACTTGCATTTTTCAATATCTGCAGAGTTGGCTTTTGATCCCAAAATAACTTCTCCAATAGTTTCTTTCGGAATCTGTTGAAGCCTATCATCTTTTTCCAAGTTGAGAGCATTCATCTTTCCGTCAAACTTGCTTAGTAAATACCGAACCTCTTGTTCATAAGACCAGACAGAATATTTATGTGTTAACTGAATCATCATGGAATCTCTCTCTGGTTCAGCCATCTCACAGAGTTTCAGTTTTGGCATCTCTTTGCAGTAAGTAACTTGTGTCGGACGAATGCTGAGCCCTGGAGATGGGGGATACTGCTTTAACGCAATCTGGGACCCCAGAGGTCTTTCGCATCCATTCCAATAGTTCTTTTTGTTTAAATCCTACAGCAAATCCTCTATGGGAATCTGCATAATGAGCCCACATAAGTTGGCTTCCAGGGGTGTTCCAAAAGGGTGTCAATGAAAATACTCCATTCTTTAGACCAAGAAGTTCTCGTGTGGCTCTGCTCCATCCTTCAATGTCTCTCGGAAGAGCAGATGCTCGGTCATGGGCTTCTTTCAATGACAAAGTTGAATCGAATGACAAAACTGCTTCCGCTAGATAATTTTGGAGCCAGTCTTCGGGACAGAGATCAAATCGATAAGGGATATTGCAATCAAATGGGTCATTAAAGCTTGTTGGCGATGCAAACCAAATTTCTCCTTCTAGTATGTTGAAGTGAAATGGGTCGCGAAAGCTTCGATATTTATAGAGCATCTTCTGAGAAAAGGTACTAACTGCTTAATGTGCTGAAGATCGAATGACTGGGCTTCACTTTGCTGCATAACTACTATTATGCAGACTAATTCCGCATATCATAACAGTTGAATTTCACTCAAGTCATTGATAAACAAGAGTTTGTGAAAATTGCCGCGCTGATATGCCGACTAAATCGGTATAATTCCTGGGTATGAACATAAGGCAATTGCCGTCTATCTCAAAAAGACAGCTTGCCATGCAAAAGCCCAAACTTCTCGATCAAATCAGGCAAACCTGCCGGCAGAAAGGGTACAGCTACAATACCGAAAAAACCTACGTGCAGTGGGCAAAGCGGTTTGTACTCTTTCACAACAAACAGCACCCGCTTAACCTCAATGCTCAGCACGTTATCGAGTACTTAACCCAACTGGCTACCGTTCGTAACGTATCTGGCACAACGCAAAATCAGGCGCGCAATGCAATTCTCTTTCTGTATCGTCAGGTGCTTGATGTGAAACTGGACTTGCCAGACACCTTTACACGTGCCCTGCAGCCCAAGACGATCCCTGTAGTGCTGTCGCCTGACGAAGTGGCGCGGTTATTTGCCCAACTCAGCGGTACACAACACATCATTGCGCGGTTGCTGTATGGTTCTGGTCTTCGGTTGCTCGAAGCATTGCGACTACGCGTGAAAGACCTCGATTTTCATTACATGCAGATCTTTGTTCGCATGGGTAAAGGGCTTAAAGACCGTCGCACTGTCTTTCCTGAGCAGTTAACGGATCCAGTGCAAGAGCATTTGAAGTACGTTCGCGCACTGCACCAGAAAGATTTAGCAGCCGGCTACGGCGAAGTCAAGTTGCCTTTTGCATTAGCCCGTAAATACCCAAATGCCGGCACCGAGTGGGCCTGGCAATTTGTCTTTCCGGCCCGTAATAAATCACGCGACCCTGAGACTGGTATTTTTCGTCGCCATCATGTATCCCCTTCATACATGCAAAAAGCGATGAAGACAGCCCTTCGGAAAGCAAAAATCCACAAGAAAGCCGGCTGCCACACGCTCCGGCACTCGTTTGCAACGCACTTACTCAACCAGGGTGTAGATATACGCACGGTGCAGGAATTGCTCGGGCATAAAGACGTGAAAACCACGATGATCTACACGCACGTGCTTAATCGCGGCGTAACCACGCGCAGTCCGCTAGACAGACTTTAAACAAAAAGCCCTGATGCTGCATCGCACCAGGGCTTAAAACTTTTGTGAACTGCCTTATGGCTTGTCAAACACAATCCGGTCGAAATCGCGCCAGGTTACGCGGATGTCGTCGCCGCTGTTGTCGTAGATAAAAATACCGTCGTTGCCGCTGTCTACGTCGTTCGAGTCGCGCAGATCGAAGGTGCGGCCGTCAAACAGGACTACTTCAGCGCTGCTTGACGAGATGCGCTCAATTGCGCGGATTTTGCCGAACTCAATTTTGAAGGTCAGGTCATCCATGTCGCCGTCGAGGAATTCCCATCCGCTCATTTCGTCGTTGTCCCAGCGGATGTTGCCTTCAAACTTGTCGCCATCGCGGGTGAACACGGTGCCCGAGAGGGGGCCGGCGTAGCTGAAGTTTTCGAAGGTTGGGATGTCTTCTGGGGCGAAGAACTGTACTTCTTCAAAGTCGCTCCATTCAACTTCAACCTGTCCCAGGTTATGGTCGAGGACCAGGATGCCGCTGTTTGAGCTGTTTACGTCGTTGGTGCCGCGGAGGATGATGTCATCGCCGTTGTTCAGAATCACTTCTGCGCTGCTGGAGCTGTTGCGGCGAATCGTGTCGATGTTTGCAAAGCGGATTTTGCGCCGGCGGCCGTTTTCGTCGTTGCCGTCGAGGATGTCGTCAGACAGTACCTCGTCGACGTCCCAGCAAATAAAGCCGGTAAATTCAATGTCGCTACGGGTGATGAGCCGGCCATAGAGGCGCTCGCCGTAGTCGGAGAAGGCATTCCGCGGTGCCGGGAAAAACTCAATAATGTCGATATCACGCCATTTCAACTCAACTTCGCCGCGCTCTGAATCTTCAATGATAATTTCGCGCACATCGCTGCCGATGTCGGTTGAGCCGTCTTTAAACAATACCTCTTCGCCCGTCTGCAGAGTCAGAATCGCTGAGTTGCCGTCACGCTCTAGCGTGCTAATATGGCCAAATCGGATGCCCGAGCTACGGGACGTGCTGGAGCCGCTGTTGGACTTCTTTTCTTCATAGACGGTCACGCCAAAAATTTCAATGCGCTTGCCGCGACTGTCCTGGGCCATGCGCCGGTCCCGGTAAAAGACTTTGTCGCCATTCAGCACGTCAACCCACGCAGCTTCGTTTCTGTCCCAGCGAATCACGCCTTCAAAAACTTCGCCGTTGTCGGTGGTAATACGGCCATAAATACGGCCATCGAGGTCATCTGCAGTTGCAGGCAGCGTCACAAGTGCGCAGAGAAATAGGGGTAGAATGAACTGGCGCATAATATGTACTCATTGAGGTATAAAGCGGATAATGGACTTCCATACGCGGGGAGTGGGGGAATAGTTACAAATAGGAGTGCCGAATGCCATTATAAATGCCGAATGTCGATTTCCGAATGCCGAATGTGTTCGGGTTGGCAACAACCCTTGCATATGTCATCCTGAGCCACGCGAAGGATCTCTCGAAGAATGGCTCTGTACCCCACCCAACGTCATCCTGAGCGAAGCCGAAGGATCTGGGTGGACAGGCTGCCTTGCAATATCGCTGTGGTGAAGGCAAGCGCTGAGGCTTCGGGCCGGCTTTTCTGGATACCGGATCAAGTCCAGCATGACATGGGTGAATGGGTAAAACGGTTAATGCAATCGAAAATCGGCATTCGAAAATCGACAATCCTCTTCTGGGTACCGGATCAAGTCCGGGATGACGTGGGTGAATCGGGCGCGGACACACCCCGCTCATGATTACATCATGACCGACCCTCTCGAGAGGGTAATTTGTGGCCGTGATTGCGATTTGTGCGTGCTAATGCAAGGCATATTGCAAAAATCGCTGCTGAATCGGATGTTACCCATCGTTAACCACACGAAACCCCGAAAACACGAACAAAAATGATCTACACCTTCAACGGCATCACGCCGACCTATGACGACACCAACTTCATCGCGCCCTCAGCCGACGTTATGGGCGATGTGGTCCTTGGGGCTTACACGAGTGTGTGGTTCAACGTGACGATTCGAGGGGATATACATCGGATCCGGATTGGGCGGGAGTCCAACATACAGGATAACGCTGTGGTACACATCACTGGTGAGACGGGACCGGTGTCCATTGGGGACCGGGTGACAGTTGGGCACGGGGCGATCATCCACGCCTGCACCATCGAAGACAACGTGCTCATCGGAATGGGCGCGATAGTGCTGGACAATGCCGTAATCGGCGAAGGCAGCATCGTCGGGGCAGGGGCCCTGGTTACCGGGAGAACTATCGTGCCACCAGGGTCAATGGTGCTAGGTTCACCCGCAAAAGTCGTGCGGCCACTGAAAGAGGAGGAAATCGCCGGCATAGGCAAATTCGCCGATAGCTACCTGAAAAACAGCGAAGCCTTCCGCAGCGGAGCGCTAATTCCTGTAGAATAGCAGCGCCCAATGCAAACGCACCTTTAACCTTAAACTTTAAACTTTCAACCCAAGCCCATTTTTTTATGGGCTTGCCCTACATCTCATAGCTGGTCACATACGCCTCTGCCACATAAAACTCGGGTAAACCGAGCTTGTTGAGCGCATCTGCGGTCGCACGGTTACGGTCGCGGGCGCGTTCCCAGAACTCGCGGGCGTCGGTTGCGCCGGGGAACATGGCGCGGTCTTTTTGGCTCTCGTGCTTGAATACGGCCTCGATTTTCCGGTCGAGGTCGGCTTTCGACATCGGGATGAACACATCTACTCGGTCAATCTCCCATTCCTGCCAGGCCCCTCGGTACAGCCATACAAGCGGCTGATGCTCCGCTGCCGGCGCATACTGGATGGCTTCCGGTGTTACCTTAATTGCTGAAGCATCGATTATGCCGCGCTCTTTGCGGTAACGCATCAGGGCTTCGCGGATAGCGTCATAACACATGCGGTGTGTGCCGTGGGGATCCGAGAGGTCGCCGGCTACAAAGATGTGGTGCGGCTCTACTTCGTTGAGCAGGTTCAACACCACCTGCACGTCAGCCTCGCTGATTGGGTCCTTGCGTACGGTGCCCGTTTTGTAGAACGGCATGTCGAGGAAGCGCGCATCTTCAGGGGTAAGGCCGATCACTTCGATGCCGGCGATGGCTTCTGAGTAGCGGATAAACGCTTTGATTTTCTGTACCTCCTCAATATCCACCTCACCCGGCTTTTTCTTCTCCAGGAAGTCGAGAATCCGTTTGCTTTCGCCGTGGAAGTGGTTCAGGGCCTTTTGATCGATCCCAAACACTTCCATGCTCATATCTACAAATTGCAAATACCGCCGGACGTCAGCGTCAAACACAGCTACCGAGCCGTTTGTCATGTAGGCAACGGTCACCTCGTTGTCGTTGGCCACCACTTTGTCCAGCATGCCGCCCATGGAGATCACGTCGTCATCCGGGTGCGGGCTGAAGCAGATTACGCGTTTTTCCCGGAAAAGGTGGTCTTGATAAACAATGCGTTTGCGGAGGTCTTCGAAGATCTGCCGGCAAAGGGCGTCTACGTTCGGATTGGCGTAAATCAGGCTGTGCAGACGGTTGTTGAAGAAGTCCGCTGATTCCAGACGCAAGATGGATTTCTCGAGCTTCTCTGAAAGCCAGATGACTGCCTTTTTGGTCAACTCTTCGGTCCACTCTACATCGCGCACCAGCCAGGGCGTCTTTTTGCGCGTTAGTTCGCCGGCAGCACCTTCGTCCACCATAAAGGTGGCATTCGGGTGCGACTGGAGGAAGGAGGCTGTGATTAGCTTGTTAGGCTCTTCTTCAACAGCGCGCCGAATAATGGTCGCTTTGTGCTCACCTGTAGCCATCAGGATGATTTCGCGCGAATCCAGGATGGTGCCTACACCCATTGTGATCGCTTCGCGTGGCACGTTCTGCTCGCCAAAGAAGCTGCTGGCTGCGTCGTTTCTGGTCCGCTCATCCAGCGTGATGAGGCGCATCCGCGTTTGGGCGCTTGAGCCGGGTTCGTTGAAGCCAATGTGGCCGCTCCGGCCGATGCCCAGTAATACGAGGTCGAGACCGCCGGCATCTGCGATAGCTTGCTCGTATTGTTCACAATACGCCGGAATCTCGGCGCGATCGAGCTGGCCGAGTGGAATATGGATCTGGTCGGCCGGAATGTTTACGTGATCGAAGAAATTTTCGTACATGAAGCGGTGATAGCTTTGCAGCGTATCCGGCTCCATGGGGTAATATTCGTCGAGGTTGAAGGTGATAACGTTGGAGAAATCGAGTCCTTCGTTTTTGTGCAGTTCGATCAACTGCTTGTACACGCCAATAGGGGTAGATCCTGTTGGCAGGCCGAGGACCAGATTTAAGCCATCTTTTTGGCGGGCCCTGATCAGGCCGGCAATGTAGCCTGAAACGTGGTCGGCAAGTGGTGCGGGATCGTCAAAAATTTTGATCCGGGCGCGTTCTAGTTGGATGCCCAATTCTTCAGAATGAATGTTGGTGGCGGGTTGGGTGTCCGAAGACTCTTTGGCTAGATACATAAGGGTGGAGTTAGGCAGCGCGATAAATGGGTGGTTCGATACGGCCTCATTACGTTTCTACGCGCGAGCAGTATGCAGGTAAACTGCTCGCGACGTAACCAAAAAGCGCATTCAGGCCGGAATGCGGTCTGCTGCGCAATGTATGAGGCAGCAACAGGCATGCAGTTCGCATCAAGCGGCAAACATACGATACGTGATGGGTCGGTGCTCAAGAACAATGCCCAATGGTTACTGCGGGCGTCCTAACCGGTAGATGCGACCATCGAAAGCACATATATATAGCTCATTCTGCTGGTCAACTCCAAATGAAGAAATGCGTAGATTTGAGTTGGCAAGCTCCACCTGCTCGCGCACCTGATTGCCTTCCATTTCGATAAACCAGATACGGCCCGAGGCATAGTCGGCGTAGAAATATTTCCCGTAAAACTCGGGAAGCGCCGCGCCGCGGTAGACATAGCCACCCGTAACAGAGCCACCGTCACCGCGGCCATACGAAACAACTGGGTCGATCAGGTTTTCGGTGGGGCAGTTGTTGGCCGGCTCAAAGCACTGGTTGCCCTCGCGAATTTTCCAGCCGTAGTTGCCGCCGTTCACAATCAAGTCGATTTCTTCCAGTTCATTTTGTCCCACATCACCCGTCCATAAATCGCCTGTCACGGCGTCGAAGCTAAAGCGCCAGGGGTTGCGGAGACCGTACGCGTAAATCTCCTCTTTGAACTGATCGCCCTGGCCGGCAAACGGATTGTCGGCCGGGATGCCATAGGGCAGGGCGCCTGACGGATTATCTACATCGATACGGAGTATGGCCCCGAGGAGTGTGTTGCGGTTTTGGCCGTTTTGCATGGGATCGCCCGCAGAGCCGCCATCGCCGGTTGCAATGTAAAGGTAGCCGTCGGGGCCAAAGGCCACCTGGCCGCCGTTGTGGTTGCCATAGGGCTGGGCGATTTCCATAAGCACCGTTTCACTGGCCGCATCGGCTGCGTTGCTATTATTGCCCGAAACGGCATACCGTGCAATGACGGTGCGCCGAGGGTCTGAAGCGGTATAGTTTACGTAGAAGTAGCCATTTTCAGCATAATTAGGGTGAAATGCGAGGCCGAGCAACCCTTCTTCGTTTCCGTTGTCTCTTACTCGATCCTGAATATCGAGAAATACCTCGGTGCTTGTGCTTTGGGTGTCGTTGGGGAATACTTTAATGACGCCGGGCTGCTCTACAACAAAGATACGGTCGGTATTGTCGCCGGCGTGCTGCAAGTCAACCGGACGGTTGAAGCTCAGGTTTGGAAACGCAAACTCGAGTGACTCAGCTGTAGGGCTACAGCCTGCTAATACCAGGACAAGCAATAAAATTGTATATTTATACATCATTTGGAAATGCGTTTGCGTTGGAACTATGGGGGAGGCCATCCTTTAACAACTTCCCGTTATCTGGTCTTGCAAGAAAACCACCACCACTCCGCCTTGAAAAAGGGCTTTTCTGGCAAAGCAGCAGAAGAAAGCGTAACACGGTTTCGTTGTATTTCGTTAAGCTATTTACAACTGACGCACCATTTAGGTCGCAACAGGCCAAATTTTTTCCTTGAATGAGTAGCTGCCGTTTCGGTATATTTGGGCCGTTTTGGATCCACCAGCATCCCCTTAAACCACTAAAATTTAAAAGCATACTATGCGTTTGGCTCTAGCTCTGTGTTTCTTCGTTTCGTTTATCATTACAGGCGTACCAGAATCGCGCGCGCAATCGGATATTGGCGGTCATTTGACGCAAATCCACGAATTGGCTGAAAAGATTCTGCAAGTTAGTGAAGAAGCTGCCAACGGTGCAGATGTAGCGGCCGTGAAATCAAATGCTAATATGGTGTTTGAACTGGTTTGGGGGGCATCTTCAGGCATTGAAGGCGAGAACCAGGCCGGCGCCGTGACCATCCACGGTTGGAAGACCCGCTGGCAGGCCGACAACGGAATGTTTGATGAGGCATTTGCCGAGCGCTATGGCGTCACGCCACCAGAAATTACAGACGTCACCCAGCTTGGCATCATGGGGCGTGGTCGGGCCGTGCGCCACATGCTCCAGGAAATAGTTGATAACAGCGACGCTAGCATGATGCAGAAGAAGCACGCGGAAGCGGCCATTGCTTCGCTCAACAACGTAATCGGGTGGATGAAAATGGATGATGGAGTTACAAAAGGGGAGCGTCAGCCGCGCGTTGACTTGACACGTGAATGGGATTCGCCATCTGAATTCTGGCTATCCACCGCGGATACAGGCTGGCTGCTGGAAGTGTATTCGCAGGCCATCAATATTATGAAAGTAGACTACGAGGGTGACGTTGACGAAGCGCGTAAACATGCGCAGGGCATGGTTGACCTCGCAAAGCGCGTCCTGGATGGCCTCGACGCAAATGAAGACGGCAAAGTGATGCCGGCTAAAATGGAAGGTGGCCTCAACGCCGCTGTAGAACAGGCGCAAGCCGGCGGATTCATCGGTGCCTGAGGCATGTGGACAAGCACCTTGCTTTCCCTGCTAATTGTCCACAAGCCTAACCTGTCTTAGTTATTGAAATATTGCTCACCAATCTACCGGCAGTAAAGTTGACTGCCACTGAACAACAACAGCATGATTATCAAAGCGATTTATAAAGCCACCAGCAGACTTTCCGTTTTTGCGTTGCTGCTTGTCACAGCATTTGGCTGTTCAAGCGCAGACAAAATGGGCAAAGCCCCTGAAATGTCTGACGCATGGGTCGACCTGTTTGACGGTACCTCTACTGAAGGTTGGGAAATGACGGGCCCTGGTTCGTTTACCCTCAACGAAGATGGCTCAATGACCTCGCAAGGAGGCATGGGGCTGTTCTACTACAAAGACCAGATGTTCAAGGACTTTGAACTCGAACTCGAGTGGAAATCCAACAATGAAAAAGCCAATTCTGGTGTGTTTGTTCGATTCCCGGATGCACCCGATCCATGGTATGCTGTGAATACCGGCTATGAAATCCAGATCGACGACAGCCAGGACCCCATCCACCAGACCGGTGCCGTGTATAGCTTCTCTGCCCCGTTTCAAATGACTTCCAAGCCTGTTGGCGAATGGAATACCTATAAAATCAAGGTTATGGGCCAGCGGTATCAGATTTATCTGAACGGGACACTGGTAAATGACTTCTACGGCGACCGTTCGCTGGAAGGCATGATTGGTTTGCAAAATCACGACGATGATTCCAACGTCTCATTCCGAAATATTCGGGTTAAGTCGATGGGTGATACGGGTGCTACACAAAGCCTGGCGGAGCACGTGGCTGTAGAAGAGGAGCGTGAGCCCATTAATGTGCTCATGGTGACGGCTACACATGGTTTCCGTCATGGGCCGGCCATCGATGAGTCGAAAAAAGTAATGGAGGCCATCAGCACAACGACTGAGTTTAACGTTGATATCACCGAAGACGTCTCTTTGATTTCTGCGGACAACCTCGCCAATTATGATTTGCTGTTCTTTGCAAATTCCACGCTGCGCCTCAAGAGCGAAGGAAGTGGTGATGATGCTGAGGCAGCGCTGATGGGAGATTATGGCAATTGGGATCTCTCTGTTGACACACCGCAAGGTGAAGTAAAAGGCCGGCTGGCCCTGTCCAACGCTGATGATGGCCACAGCGGCCAGGTGCAGTTCACCCTCTTTCCTGGCACGTATAATCTATCCGACTTGACGGTTGCTGACGACAAACTCGGCTTTAGCTGGGAAGTGGACGGCATGGGCAAACTGGTTGCTGATTTGATGGTAGATGGAGATGAACTAAAAGGCACCATCGTTGGCGGTGGCGCTGAGGTGCCGGCTGTTGGGACCAAAGTGATGGCTGCAGATAAGGGCATCACTGGAAAGTGGACCGTCGAAGCACAGGCGCCAGATGGTACCATGACCCTCTTTATCGATCTTGCTGATGCTGACGGTCTTGAAGGCAGCATTACATCTGATCCAAGCCAGGGCGCAGCGCCACTCATGGATCTTACTCGCGATGGGAATGCCCTGATGTTCCATTTTGATACGCCAGATTTTGGCCGGATCAACGGCAAGGCGAACATCGATGGCGACGATATGAAAGGTGCCTTCTCCGTGAGCGGGTTTGATGTGCCTTTCGCTGGCGGACGTGCTGACGCTGAAATGAAAAAAGGTGGCGAAGTGCTCTTTACCGAGGCGCAGCAGAAAGCTGTCATGGACTTCCTCGCACAGGGCAAAGGCATTGTAGGTGCACATGCTGCGCTCGACGCCTTCTATGCATGGGATGGGTATAGAGAGATGGTAGGCGGCGGCCTCTTTGAGAAGCATCCGTGGACGCATAGCGTACACGTTGTTGTTGAAGAGAAGGATAATCCGGCTGTGAATCATTTTGGCGATGGCTTCTGGATCCGCGATGAAATCTATGTGCTGGATGAAAATCCGCGCTGGAATGCAAAAGTGCTCCTGTCGCTAAATATGGACAGCGTTGAGCCCGAAGCTGATGCGCGCGGTGCTTATCGCAATGATTACCCCATCTCATGGGTGCGCGAACACAACGGTGGTCGTGTATTCATGACAGCGCTTGGGCACTTTGCTGATGTTTGGTCTACGCCGGCGTTCATGGAGCACCTGTTGCAAGGCATGCGCATGGCAGCCAACCGGATCGAGTCTGATTTCTCGGGCCACATGGTCAAAGAAACCATATCCGACAACGTATGGCCCGATGATCTTGCTGTTGATGACATGGGCAACGTCTGGATTGCAGAACTCAACGGTAAAGTACACCGCTACGACGCCGAAACAGGGGAAACCAAGCTGGTGGCTGAGTTGCCAACAACAGACCCGAAAAACATTGAGCATGGTCTGTATGGTATTGAGGCTGACCCAGAGTTCTACAATGGTTCGCCGTACGTCTACGTATTCTACGCTGAGCAGGAGTCGATCATCAACCAGCTGACGCGTATCAAATATGAAGATGGTATGCTGAACATGGACACGGAAGAAGTACTCCTTCGTGTCCCAACAGAGCCACAGTGCTGTCATCAGGCCGGCGACATCGAGTGGGGGAACGATGGTACGCTTTACCTCTCAACAGGTGATACAGGCATGTCTGAGACGCGCCCAGATTGGGAAATCTCTGACGAAGAAATGGAGACGTTTAAATCAACCCACAACCTCGAAGAAACCCAGTGGTCTCGCCTGGTTGACTCGGAGCGCACCTCGCAGAACTTGCAGGACCTCCGCGGCAAAATCTTGCGCATCAACAAAGACGGTAGCATTCCGAAAGACAACCCGTTCTACGGCGAAGCCGGCGCGCGTTGGGAAGTGTATGCTTATGGGCTCCGTAACCCATACCGCTTCAAAATCGATCCGGAAAACGGTGACCTCTTCATTGGAGTTGTCGGGCCAGATGCGCAGTTTGACTACGACGAATACAACATCTCCTCCGAGGGGGGTGAGAACTTCGGGTGGCCGCGTGAAATTGGCCTCCTGGCGTACAATGAGTGGACGCCAGACATGATTCCGAACTATAGCCCGCCGGTGTGGGAGTACACCTATGAAACAGGTGGCCGTTCAGCTTCCGGTGGACCAATTTACAAGCACGATGGCCCCGGCGCGTTTCCTCCGATTTTCCAGGACCGTGTGTTCGTTTATGACTGGGCGCGCAGCTGGATTAAATACGGCAAGCTCGTTGAGGAAGAAATCGAAGTTACAAAAACCAACGGCGAAAGCTATACAATGAAAACGCCGCGCCTGGTCGATGTGAAGGAATTTGATACCCTGCGCGGTACACGGCCTATTTCGATGGATATCGGCCCGGACGGTGCCATTTATGTGGCAGAGTTTACCGGATTCTGGTACGCAGCGCCTGGATCCAAAGTGACGCGGTATCGCTGGGTCTCAAACAACAAATAACGAAAAGTTACCGGGTTGGGAACGCAAGCCCACTGACTTGCATTCTCAACCTGGTAACACAGCCAGAATGAATAGTGTAGGTTGGTTCGTTAGCCACGTTAAAACGAGCTGAATGGTATAGGGTCAAAAACCTTCAACCAGTAACCTGAAACGTTCAACTGCAAACACAAGAATCGACCAGGATGAATGTGTTTGCCTTTAGGTGCCCTTAACCTAGAATCGATTTTTTGAAGTATGAAGAAGTACCTGCCATTATTTTTGGTATTGCTGATGGTCTCAATTATCAGCATGGCATTTGTAGGACAGCCTGAACCCATCAATACAGGTGAAGCGCCTGTTATTGCAGCGTCTTATTCTGATGCAGATTTTATAAATGACGAAGGCGAAGAAATTTACATGACGCGCTGCATGTCCTGCCATATGGCGCAGGGCGAAGGCGTTCCAGGTGTGTTTCCTCCTGTCGCTGAAAGCGAATACGTATCCGGCGATAAAGGCCGGCTCATCCGCATGATTATGCACGGATTGAGCGGCGAAATCGAAGTAAACGGCATCACATATAGCGGCATGATGCCGCCGTGGGGTGGTTTCCTGGATGACAAGCAGATTGCTGATGTGCTGACGTTTGTTCGTTCTAACTTCGACAACGACGCAGATGCGGTCACCGAAGATGAAGTGGCACGCGTGCGCGCCCATGTTGGTGAACGTAAAGACACCTGGACAATCGACGAATTGAACCAGGAAGAAAACCTTGGTATCCCAGAGGGTGATTGATCAACCCGCACTGGCAGAAGCAATTGCTACGGTAGCCACCCGGTGGCTCGATCCAGCGTATCCTCAACGACGTGCAGTTGTTGAGGATACGCTCGTTCTGGAGAACCGCTTCACCGAAGAAGCGATGGCTTTTGCGCTGAATCAGCAGATGAGTCTGCTTACGCAGGATGCGTTACTGGCATGGATGGATGGCCGGCATGTGAAAGAGTGGAAAGCCGTTGGTGTCCTCAATGCCGGTAATGTGCCCCTTGTGGGTTTGCAAGACTGGTTGGCCGTTGTCCTCGCTGGTGCTGCCTACCGTGGCGTGTTATCTTCTCGGTCACCGCATATCTTGCCGGCTTTTGCTTTTGAAGTTCTCGAGGCCTTTCCCAATCTTCAAACCGACTTTGTGACGTACGAGGAGCTCTTCGACGACCTCGATGCCATGATCGCCTCTGGTAGTGAAGAGACAATGCAGGAAGTTGCTGCTGCTTGCGCAAAGCATAACATCGCAGTCTCACATCAATTGCTCCGTGGTCATAAGTATAGCATTGCGGTCCTCACAGGAAAAGAATCTGCCCAGATGCGGGAGAATCTTGCGGAAGATGTACTGCTGCATGAAGGGCTGGGGTGTCGCAATGCGGCCATTATTTTGGCACCCGAAGGGCTTGCGCCAGATCCGTACCTGGAGTCTTTTGCATATTTTCGGAGTATTTTCCCGGTTCATCCCCGTACGCCTGGATCTCTTAAGATGAAACAGGCGTTCCTCGCGGCTGTTGATGTATCCCACGCATATGGAGAAGGCATGGAGTTTTTGGTCAGCAAAGGTGACCCTGAGCCCCAGGAGCCTGGCCATGTACGCTGGGCGGAATATCGAACCGAGGAAGAACTTGTCGGTTGGATACGAGATCATAAAGAAGAAATACAGCTTATCGTTGCAGGGAAAGGGCAGCAGGGTCGATTGGACGTAGGACCGCTGCTCGTGAATTTTGGCGATGCACAGCGCCCTACATTGGACTGGTGTGCTGATGGCATCGATACGGTTGACTTCCTGCACGCACTTTGATACTGTTACATAAAGGGTGAGTCGAGCACTGCCCCTGCCAGTTTCATGAGCACCAGAGAAAAACAACAGCACGCATCACAGGATGCCGCCAAAGAAGATCCGGCCAAAATGGAGCGGATTGCCGGGCACACAGCCGGTTTGGTGGAAGACTTGAAGTCGTGGCTGGAGTTAAAAATAGAATTTGTCCTCCTTGACGTGAAGGAGGAAATGAAAGCTACCGGTATGCAGGCTGCGTACCAGGCTGGCTTCTTTGCTGTATTGATGATAGCCGGCCTTTTTGGGCTTTTTGCCCTGGCGTTTGGGTTGGGTACATGGCTGGGGAATCCAGCCTGGGGATTCCTCGCCGTTACGGGTTTGTTGGTGGTGGTTGCGTTTATTGTTCGATGGGTTGGCCAGCGCAAAAAAGCCACAAAAGACGCCGCTGCTTACGACATCAGTATCAATGATGGTAAGCCTGAGCTTATTGAAAACGGTACGCCAAAATCAATACGCGCCAAGGACCCACAACAATTGAAATCGCTTAAGACATCCGAGTTGACAACGGACAACCATGCAAAAGACCAGTAGCCGGGAGGCGGTTGCTTCTCGCCTGAAGCAAAAAGAAGAAGAGATTAATCGCCGTATCGAGGCGCTCCAGGGCGAAATGACGTCCACGGGGGCTGATGTGCGTAATTATCTCAAAAAAAATCCCTGGATCGCAGTAGCTGGTTCCGTGGCAGCGGGTGTATTGGTCGGGTTAATTGCCGGCAAGAAAAGTACAAAAACTCGACAGAAAGAACTGGTAGATACCTACATCGAGCGCCTTATTGATGCGGCGCGCGATAATGGCGCTACTGAGCAGGAAGTGGGGGCATTACTGCGCGAAGCCATGCGTAGTTCGATGCCGCCGCCCGCCCAACAAGCTTATGGCCCCCAGAAATCGGGTGGCCTAACGGGCAAACTGCTCGGCATTGGCCTGGACATGGCCATGGGTTTTGCAAAAAAATCGTTTTTTAATTTCCTCGAGGAGCAGGCAAATGCGCCGACTAATTCGGGAATGGAAAAAAGAGACGATAAGTAACTTATACAATCCTGCGCAAATGTGAACCAGTCTGTTTGTAATGAGACGAGGCGTGTGTGCCTTGTGCTTGGTAGGCAGCTCCCTTTTGCGTTTCATATTTGATAAAACGATACGGTATAGTGTAATGCGAGTGCTCTTGTTCGGCCCTCCAGGTGCAGGAAAAGGTACGCAGGCCAGTTTATTGGTAAAGAAGTATCAACTTTCCCATATTTCAACCGGCAACATATTGCGCGAGGTAATTGCCTCTGGATCTGAATTGGGTATGATTGCCAAAAGCTTTATCGACCACGGTAAGCTGGTCCCAGACGAGATGATTCGTACCCTCACCGAAGAAGCGATCGAGCAAGCCGGCTACAATAAATTTATTCTGGATGGCTACCCCAGAACCGTCGAGCAAGCCCAGTGGCTGAAGCTCTTTCTGGATAATCACGACATCGACCTGAGCGTTATTGTAAGCTTGAAGGTACCCGATGAAGTGATTGTGAGCCGCCTCAGTAAACGGCGTGTACACAAAATCACCAAGGAAAATTACCACCTTGATTTTAATCCGCCACCACAAGACATTGACCCGGACCTGTTGACCCAGCGTCCTGATGACCGCGCAGAAGCAATCCGGAAGCGGCTTGGTATTTATCACAAGAAAACGAAGCCGGTTGAGGACTTTTACGTTGACCACCCAAATTACCTGCAAATTGATGGGACCAAGAGCCTGGAAGAAGTGCAGGATGTCATCGCAACCCACATGATGACTGAAGCTGAGACCTAAGCTTGCAAACAATAAATCCTGGTGGATTCATTGTTTGTTGTTGAAAGTTGAAGGTTACAGGTTGAAGGTTTTTTGCCTTTTTAGTGATTGATGGCCTATTGTGCCTCTGTATTGATAACCACCAGAAGGTCACCCCGTATATATGACATCTGTTGAGCATGCCCGGCCGGCTAAGGAGCTGGTTGAGGCATTACGTGCTGACGTCGAAGCTGCGTTAGCAACCCTCGTGCCCGAAAAGGAGCCCGAGACCCTCTACGCCCCTGCCCGGTATGTGCTTTCCGGTGGCGGGAAGCGTTTGCGGCCTGTGCTGTTGTTGTTGACAGCAGAAGCTTTTGGTGTCTCCAGCAAACAGGCAATGCCCGCGGCCCTGGCTGTTGAGGTATTCCACAATTTTACGCTTGTCCACGACGACATCATGGACAATGCAGCCACCCGGCGCGGTAATCCTACCATTCATACCAAGTGGGATGAAAGTACCGCCATTTTATCGGGTGACTACTTGATGGGGCTTTCCTACCAGTTGCTTGCTGAAACGCCAGCAGGCGACCAGGCTGCGTTGCAGTCGGTTTACCATCGGATGGTGCAATTGCTTTGTGAAGGCCAGGCGATGGACACTGCGTTCGAAACCCGAACAGATGTCACGGTCGCTGAATACATGCAAATGATCGACGGCAAAACGGCAGCATTGCTTGAAGCCGTGTTTGAAATGGGTGGCCTGGTGGGCGGGTGCGACAGTGCTGCACAGGAGAAACTACAACTGCTAGGTAGAAGTGTAGGACGTGCATTTCAAATCCAGGATGATCTACTTGACATTACCGCAGAAACCGCAAAGTGGGGCAAGAAAATTGGTGGCGACTTGATTGAGGGTAAAAAAACCTATCTGTTGTTGCGTGCACTGGAGACAGAAGATGAGGCTACACGGGCGTTCTTCGAGAAAATTGTAGCCCACAACGGGCTGGCGGAAGACAAAATTCCAAAAGCCAAACAGTTGTTGGAAGAAAACGGTATACTTAATGATGCACGACAGGCTGTGCTGCATCACACATCTATAGCCCAGGAATGTATGCAAGTGCTGGGGGATTCAGAAGCAGCTGCTACAATACGTTGGCTGTTGGAAGCGATGCAAACCAGAATGCACTAGTTAAATAGGATTAAATGGGATGCACTAGCAAAGAAGGATGCACCACTTGGAACGTGCCGGCTTGCTGTCAGCAGTGATAGGGAAGTACTGATGGCAGCGGCTGTGTGGCTAAAGCTTTTTATTTGTAGAAGAGATTATGGTGACTCGGGAAGTTACAGTGTTGAATCAGGCCGGATTACACACGCGGCCGGCATCCATGATTGTTCGGGAAGCTGCCCGGTATAAAGCAGACTTTTTTATTGAAAAAGACGGCTACGAAATAAACGGCAAAAGCATCATTGGCGTCATGACGCTTGCTGCTGAGCAAGGAGCGAAGTTGACCCTCACATTTGAAGGCGATGATGAAGAAGCAGCCGCCAGTGCGATCGTAGCTGTTTTTGAAAGGGGATTTGGCGAAGCAAAATAATGTACCCTGCCGTGCGTTAACGACAGGTCTTTCGCGGGACGAAAAAATAATCCGACGAAAATCAATCCGACGAAAATCAATCCATTGTAATGGGACAACGCAGCGCATCTTACGGCAGCTCTATGGATCGTGATGGGCGGACCTATGCGTATCAGAAAACGGAAGACGGCGAAACCATCGTGGATGGCATAGCTGTTTCCCGGGGCATTGCAATTGGTCGTGCTTATAAATACGCACGCGCAGAAATCACCGTACACAAACGCCAGGTACCTGAAGCGCAAGTAGCGGAGGAAATTGGACGCTTTCGTGCTGCTGTGCAGGCGGCTGAGCGTGAGCTTGCAAAAATTACAAACGTGGCGCGCGAGAAGCTGGGGGAAGGGAGCGCCAGTATATTTGAGGCCCAGGCACTCATGTTGAAAGATGAGGCCATGCTGGAGGCCGTGGTCGAATTGATTTTACGTGATAACGTCAACGCTGGCTTTGCTGTTGATGCTTTTTTCTCGGAAAGTCGCCAGCGCATGGAAGCAAGCGGCAGCGACTATTTTCGAGAGCGGGCGAACGATTTGCAAGATGTGCGCGATCGCCTCATTCGTAACTTGCGCCGGGGCAAACTTCTCTCGGCAATCGAGTACAATGCCATCGTCATTGCGGAGACCCTTACTGCGGCAGATATCGTGCTCTTTAGCCGCCGGAATATCCTTGGTTGCGCAACCGACTTTGGTGGACCCACATCGCACGTATCCATCATGGCCCGTGGATTGGGCGTTCCGGCTGTGGTAAGCATGCATGGGGTGACCAATCTGGTGAAGACGGGAGAGACCGTAATTCTTGATGGTTTCAATGGCCGGCTTATCATTAACCCGAGTGAGGATACACTTGCGGCATACAAGCGACTGCAAGAACGATTTGAGCATTTGCTGGAGGACGAAAAGCAACTGGTGCCGCTCGAAGCCAAAACACTCGACGGACATGCCATCACACTTCAGGCTAATCTTGAATTCAGCGAAGAAGTTGCGATGGTGGAAGAGTATGGCGGCAAAGGTATTGGTCTCTTTCGTACCGAATTCCTGTTTTTGATGCGGGGCTTTGACGATTACTCTGAAGAAGAGCAGTTGGCTACATACAAAGATATTGTCGAAAAAATGCACCCGCATCCCACCACGTTCCGTTTACTCGATTTGGGTGGGGATAAAATGTTGCCGATGGGGCATCGGGAGCATAACCCGTTCCTTGGGTGGCGCGGTGTTCGTATCCTGCTGGACAAGCCTGAGTTATTGCAACCCCAGCTACGTGCGATCTTGCGTGCAAGTGCATGGGGTGCGGTGAACATTCTTGCGCCGATGGTGTCGAGTCTGGACGAAGTGCGCCAACTAAAGGCAGCCCTGGTAGATGCAAAGCGTGCACTTGATGAAGCCGGCCATCGCTATGACCCGGAGGTGCCGCTTGGTATTATGGTTGAGGTGCCGGCTGTAGCGTTGATGGCAGAACATTTTGCCGCAGAAGTGGATTTCTTTTCCATCGGCACAAACGATCTGACCCAGTATCTGCTGGCAGTGGACCGGGGCAATGATATGGTTGCTTCCCGGTACCAGGAGCTCGATCCTGCGGTTCTTACGCTAATCAAGCGCGTTGTGGATGCCGGGCGACAGCACAAGATACCCGTCAGTATTTGTGGGGAGATTGCATCCAATCCGTTGGCAACAGCTTTGTTAATTGGATTGGGAATTGATAGTCTGAGTGCAACGCCTACTTTTTTGCCCGAGATAAAACGTGTTGTCCGCTCAATGCGACGAGAAGATGCTGAGTCCCTTGCAAATCAGGTTGTCAAAATTTTTGACCCGCAAGAGCGCAAAAAAACGCTGATGCAGTGGCTTAAACAGCATGCAGCAGACTATTACACTTTTCTCATGGAAAGTGAAAGCTCTTCTTTGGAGGCGATTGGTTAAAAGGTGATCGTTGGTTACCTTGCGCGCAGCAGACCTGACGAATGTTGCAATCATTGTATGAACACGCAGATCCGTTCCGTTTCCAGCCCAATGGGCCACTCGTGCCCAATATGTTTGGCAACTCAATTATTCGCTAAAACAATAGTATTCCGCGCAAACAATTCGCGCAAACGTATACACAGAGTAACGTATTAGAAAGAGCATATGAACCTAGCAGACATTCGCCGTATTGATAAAGACGGCATGTACGATTTAGTAAAAGGATTCCCTGATCAGTGGAAAGAAGGCCGGCGGCTTGCCGAGGCGGTTTCGTTGGACATTTCCCTTGAAGGCAAAAACCAGGTTGTAGTTGTGGGCATGGGCGGTTCGGCTATTGCCGGCGATCTCGTGCGCTGTTTCGCCGTTGATCAGTCGCCCGTACCCATCGCTGTCGTGCGCAACTACGAGTTGCCGGCTTCAGTCGATGAAAACAGCATTGTCATTGCCTCTAGCTTTTCCGGGAATACGGAAGAGACGCTCTCCGCATTCCAGCAGGCACTTGATCGCAAAGCAACCATTATTTGTATTTCTTCTGGCGGCAAAGTGTCAGCGCTCGCAGCGGAGCATAACTTGCCCATCGTGAAAATTCCAGGCGGCATGCCACCGCGTGCAGCGTTGGGCTACTCCTTAAGTGTGCTGCTCGTTGTTAGCAGTAAACTGGGTCTGATCTCACTCGCAGACGAAGACTGGGCTGAGTCGCAAGCGCTGATCGAAGAGCAAACGGCAACGTACAGCGATCCGGAAACGCAACATCAAGCCCGCGAAGTGGCCGAGGCGCTCGTGTCGCGCTTCCCGTTTGTGTATAGCGGCACCGGGATGCTGGAAACGGTAAACCTCCGCTGGCGCGGTCAATTCCAGGAAAACGCAAAGAAGCTCGCCGTGGGCAATGTGTATCCTGAGTTGAATCACAACGAAATTATGGCGTGGGAATTTGCCAACGGCAAAACTTTTCACGGCAATCTGGGCGTATTGGTGTTGCGGGACAGTGCCGATCACAGCCGTATCCAGCATCGGATGGATGTGACCCGCCAGTTGCTATCGGAAAAAGCCGGCTACTGGATTGAAATTTCAACAAGCGGATCAAGCCGCCTGGCGCGGATGATGTCACTGATTAACCTTGGTGACTGGATCAGCCTGTATCTTGCGTACCTGCGTGATGTAGATCCAACACCGATTGGATTGATCGACCGTCTCAAGTCTGAGTTGGCCAAGGTATAAAGACCAGAAATTGAAAGAGGAGGCCGGCGCTGTGCATACGGAGCCGGCCTTTTTTTATTTTAGCATACGCGTACCCGTACTTCCATGTGTATTGGAAGTGGTTGACCCCGTTTTTTTGCGTGTATTACAGTATAGGACGCAATTGATTTTGCGCAGGGGAACGACTTTTGCCTGTATTTGGTAGCCAATACTTTCGATCTTATACTGTGATTTGCTTCCCATGGTGACATACTGTTACGACGCTTAGTTTAGATTGCGTAACAGATCACGTGCGGATTTATTTTCTGATGGCAAATTCTCTGGCGACAGGTTCTTTTATGAACACGCGCCAGACGGCATTTAGGCCCCGCAGTAGCTGTTAAGAAGTCGAAGCTGCCTCAATGACCGGGATCACATAGTGCTTCGGCTCGATTCTAGGCTCGCCATACCCCGTTTGTATCATGCTTCTTGACGAGTGACTTCTTATGCGAGTAGTAAAGCGCCTGCTCCTGTTCTCCCTCCTCATCGTTTTTGCGCACGTAGAAGTTGCGCTTGCCCAGTATCACTTTGGGCGAAATAAAATCCAGTACGAAGACTTCGACTGGCAAGTGCTGAAAACCGAGCACTTCGATATTCACTATTATCCCGAAATGAAAGAACTCGCGGAGCATGGCGCTTTCTTCGCGGAAGAGATATATGCAGAGCTGGAAAACAAATTCAACTATTCGTTGAATCACCGGGTACCAATTATTTTCTACTCGTCCAATCTGCACTTCAAACAAACCAATACGTTTCCTGGCTTTATTCCTGATGGCGTCGGTGGGTTTTTTGAGTTCTTGAAGGGCCGCGTTGTGGTGCCGGCAAACGGTGAAATCGGCAAATTTAGACGTGTTATCCGCCATGAGCTCGTCCACGTATTTACCTTTTTGAAATCCTTCAAAGTCATGAAGGAGTATCGCATCCCGATCACGCAGCGGATGCCGTTGTGGTTTACCGAGGGGCTTGCTGAATACTGGTCCGGTGATCCTGATTACCAGCACGAAATGGTACTTCGGGATGCGCTCTTTTCGAACTACTTCGTGCCGCTCGAAAGCATGTACCTGATTCGGGGTACGTTTCAGATGTACAAGCAGGGTGAGGCTATATGCCGCTTCATTGCAGAGGAGTACGGCGAGGAGAAGCTACTGCGGTTGATTGATAACGGTTGGAAGCACAAAGATTTTCGTAAGGTCATGGAGATGACGCTTCACGAAGACTTCCGCGATATTTCGGCAGCATGGGATGTCTGGGTAAAGGAGCAATACTACCCGATTCTAAACGATGCGGTGCCGCCGGCACTTGCCTCGACTCCGATTGCGGTGCGTGGCTTTAGCTCCAAGCCTTCGTTCTACCAAAAAGAAGACGGCACACGCAACGTCTACTACATCGGCAATCGCATCGGGTACACAAACCTCTACCACCGTACACTCGATTCACTGTATCGTCCGATTAGCAAAGAAAAGGTGCTGATCAAGGGTGAACGGGATACGCGCTTTGAAGCGTTTCATTTCTTTGAGAGTCGGACAAGTGTTTCGAATGACGGCAAGCTGGCGTTTGTAACAAAGAGTGGGGAGAACAATAGCATCCATATCTTCGATCTTGAAGAAGAGTATCTGGAGGGATCTTACCAGTTCAAAGAGCTTATGGCAATTTACTCGCCAACCTGGAGCCCCAACGGCGACAAGCTTGCGTTTACGTCAATAGATCGAAGCGGCTTCTCGGATCTGTATATTTTCTCGCTTGAGACGGGAGCCCTGGAGCGCCTTACAGACGATATTTATGACGAGCGCGACCCGTCATGGAGTCCGAATGGGGACCAGATTGTGTTTTCATCCGACAGGACCGCAACCGGACACGAGGGGGCATACAACCTGTTTGCGTTTGATGTGCAGGAGCGAAGCATCCACTACATCACACATGGTGACCAACTCGATTTCTCGCCGCAGTGGAGTCCTGATGGAAAACATGTGTTGTTTACGAGCGCCAGGCGTGACTCTACCGGTAGATTTGGTGCGCAGGATATCTGGTCGATCGAAATGACAGAGCCGTTGGGTGTGCCACCGGCTGTTGCGTCTATGGGATTTTCTCCGACAAACCAGTTCTGGGACCAGCCTGTCACAACGCGGGAGGCGCGCCGGCTTACAAACATCACAACAGCTGCATACGATCCGGTTTGGACGCCAGACGAGAAAATCATTTTTACCAGCTTTGAGCGCCATGGATTTTCGATCCGTGCACTTTCTGGTGTGGATTCACTGATTGCTAATCCGCAAGATATTGTACGACAGGACCTTGCGTATGCCGGCAAACATTGGGAGTATGGCAGCATCGAAGATGGTGATGGTGCAACATCTATCCCGTACAAGCGAAAGTATTCGCTCGATATTGCACAGGGACAGGTAAGCCAAAATCAAATCCTGGGTACCTATGGCGGTGCGCTGATTTCGTTCTCGGATTTGATGAGCAACGATCGGTGGTTTATCACCATGTACAACCTGGGAAGAAGTCGATCTGATTTCCTTCGAAGCATGAACGTGGCGATCAACCGTGTGCAGTATCACAAGCGCGCCAACTTCAGCTACGGCATTTTTAGGCATGGTGGTGAGCGGTATGATATTACCGACCCGGATGCTTCTACATCCTTCCCGTACGTATTCGAAACGATGTATGGAGGAGCAGCCGGCGTTAGTTATCCTATTTCGATGTTCAAGCGGATTGAACTGAGCACCACGTTGAGCTCCAGCCATCGCGAGATTCCTTTTGCCGGTGTAAACCGAAAGGCCGTACTGCTCTCGAACGCGCTTTCCCTGGTGCACGACAACACGCTGTACGGCATGAATGGGCCCATGGACGGGTGGCGGGCGAACCTGACAGCCGGCTACACAACAGACATCCGCTATTCCAATGTAAACTACTATACGTTGATGGCAGACATTCGTCATTACTGGCGACTCGGCAATCAACTTACGTTTGCTTCCCGGGCTGTTGCGCGTACAAATCAAGGACGCGAAGCGCGGTTATTTATTCTTGGTGGTAGCTGGGATCTCCGTGGGAAGCGGCTGTATAGCGTACGGGGTAAAAACATGTGGTTTACCTCGCATGAGCTTCGATTTCCCATCATGAACTATCCGTCGCTCATTATTCCAGTCCTGGCACCTTTTGGCATAGCTAATCTGCGTGGCGCGCTCTTTTTTGATGCGGCACATGCCTGGAATGACGGCTACTACGACGAAAATCCGGTCATTAATGCCGGCGAAACGCTTGGCGCAGCAGGGCTTGGCTTCCGAATGAACCTGTTTGGTGGCTTTGTGCTACGCTATGATCTCGGCTTCCGTTACACAGATGGCTTCCGTACCCGCTCCGACGAGCTCTTCAAGCAATTTTTCTTTGGATACGATTTCTAATGATGTATACCCGATTCTTATTGCTTGGCTGCTTGTTGGTTATTGCTACCGGATGCCTGAATATGAAGCTGGGCCAGGAAATGGTACCAGACGAGGACGATTGGGCCATGGAAGGTGCTTCTGCAATGCGCCAACATGTTACGCCGGCCTCGATTGATCCACCGTTGTATGAGCAGTGGCGCTACGATGCCGGTGCAGGTGTGGGCCCTGGCGGTGCGCTTGTTGTAGACGACATCGTCATTATTGGCAACCGCAAAGGCATGGTGCACAGTGTGCGGCTTTCCGATGGCAAGCGCCTTGGGCGGCTCAAGCACAATGCGCCGATAGAAGGCGGCATGGCAATGGGCGATGGACTGCTGTTTTTGCCCATGGCCGGCGATAAACGCGCTGTTGTTGCGTATAAACTTTCGAATGGCAAGCGGCAATGGGTACGCAAAGGCACTCCTGTAGAAGCCGGCCTCGTTTATATCCACAATAAAGTAATTGCGGTTGATATTGAAGCCAATGTATACGCCCTCGATCCTGAAACTGGGGAAGTGATCTGGGAAACCCAGTTGTACGATAAAGCAACGGTTGTGGCTTCTCCGATTGTTGTGGATGATATGATCTACGTAATCGATGAACGGGGTGTGCTGTATGCTTTGGCGCTCGAAGATGGAGCCACGGTTTGGGAGCGCTCGGTTGGAGCACCTGTATACAACACAGCTGCGTCGGACGGTCGATTGTTGTTTGTCCCCACAACACGCGGTCGACTTGTGGCGTTGGATGTGCAGGAAGGGGAGGAAATGTGGAATCATACGCTCGCGGATACGACTGTTCGGTTTTCTACGCCGGCGTACTCTCCCAAAACAAAACACATTGCCGTATCGGCAACCAACGGGGAAGTCCGTTTGCTCGATGCCGCATCGGGTGATGTCAGATGGACGACACCGCTAGATGGCGCTATCAGTACACCACCCCTTATTACAAATCACACAATTTATGTCGGTACGATGCGCCGAATGCTGCATGCACTCGACGCAGAGACAGGCATTGAGCTTTGGAGTCATGAGGTTAAAGGACGGGTCAAGTCCGCTGCATCGGCACATGGCACCAACCTGATTGTGATGGCTGAAACCCAGCAAGTAATTTCCTTTACCCCGGAAGCGCCCGTTGCAGAAGAAAACGAGTCCCCATGAGCACTACGTCACACACGACCAATCGAATTTTTGTATCGCGCTGGCTTGCCGGCTTTGTGATGAGTTGTATGCTGACGCTCGGCGTATCCCAGGCGCAGAATATGGTCCCGCCGCGTGTTGTGGCAGTGAGTACTAACATGACAGATGCCATGGTCTACGCTGATTCAACGTACCTGGGACGCGCAACTGATTTGTTTTTTACCCTGCCACAAGATGCGGCTACGTTGCGGCTTGTGCCACCAAATCTCGACTCTTGGTCTATGTCGCCCATCATCGCCAATGTGGCTGATGCAAGAGAGGATACCCTCGTCCTTACCATGAATTTCCAGTATCACTACCGTGTTGAAACGGTCCCATACGATGCACGCGTGTTTTTAGAGACGCCTGGCGAGCGGTCGCTGTTGGGTGAAACACCGTTGCTTTATGCGGTTGATGATCCGGTTCGCGGTATGTTACTGGTAACAAAAGAAGGGTATGAGCCGATACGCCTTACCCCGGGAGAGAAAGTCTGGAATCAACATTACGTAACGCTTGAGGAAAAGATAAACGAAGAGCAGGTTGCCAATGCATTCTGGCGTCCCGGAGACAAATCTACGCGATGGATCGACTACCTGGCCGGCGGTGTAGCTGTTGCCTCTGGTGTGATGGCCATTCGATTTAAAACGAAAGCAGATCGAAGATATGCACGGTATGAACGGTCTGGTGATCCAGCGCTGCGACCCGGGTTTGAACGATTTGATCGGTATGCTGCTATATCGCTTGGCACCATGCAGGTGGGCCTGGGCGTAATTGCTGTACGCTTTGTTCTAAATTAGGGCGCAACGCAGGATTGTGCCGATACCTGGCACCTCTATCTTAGCGCCTCTACCTAGCGCGTTTCCGCTGCGAGTGCTTTACCTCTTTTGCGGATGCCACCTTCTCTGTTTACCGTCTGGATAAAGAATGCCAGTTGATCGATCTCCTGATCGTTTAGCAGCGTTTTCCATGCCGGCATCAGTGGATCTTTGCCCGTTTTAGCGCCACCTTCCATAATCACTGTTCGTAACTCCTGCCGAGTACGGACAAAACCTGGGGCTGTAAAATCTACGCGCGGGGTTTTTTCGTTAAGCCCAGAAAAAGTGCCCAGTCCGTCGCCTTTTTTACCATGACAGGTTTGACAATGGATCTGGTACAACGCGCGGCCCGACTCATACCGGTTAACGAGCGTGATTTGCGTTGGATTGGTTTGGGGCCGAGTAGCAAGAAAGTGGTCGGCCAGAACGAGCATAAAGAATACAATAACACCAACGGCTAGCAGCGCACGCATGTGGGAGGGAGGCTAATGCTGATAAAATATGAAGAGCCGGGAGTATTGAACCCCTGGCTCTTCAGAGTATCGCCTGTAACTAGATAAAGTTGAGCTCAGGTGAACCGCTACGCTGTTCCAGTTGGCTTTACACCAAACGGGGCAAAAAGACGCGTAGATTCTTGAGCCGCAAAGACTAGTAGCGATCGAAAATGCGAAATAGTCTGCGTAGAAAATCGTACATGTAGTTCGGGTAAGGTTAATAGGTTGTGGGAATTACTGAAGTGGTAGGATTGCGTAGCGAGGCTGCTTCTTAGTATCGATCAAAAATACGGTTCGGCTCCACGTGGTCGTTGTCGTCCGGTGTGCCTCCTGTGAGGAGGTTCCAAATGTATTCGAGCATATTGCAGGGGGAGGTTAAAGCGTTGTGGGGACTCCTGCAGTGGTGGGTTGCAGCGAAGTGGGGTTTCGCATGCTAACCGGATGAAATGCAAGGAGTATGCCAATGCGATGCGAAGCTATTTGGGGTGAAAGCCGTGAAGGCAGCCGTTCGTTTTGTAATATATGCAGGTATTTAGGGAAGATTTTAGAGTTGAAAATTTAGAATTAATCGATGGCAAAAAAAATTCTGGTTGTTGACGACGAACGCAATGTGCGCCACATGCTAGATGAGTATTTGCGGGGGCATGGTTATGAGGTACAGACAGCAACGAACGGGCGCGAGGCACTGATTATCGCACGGCAATTTTCTCCTGATCTTGTGCTGTTAGACGTGATGATGCCGGAAATGGATGGGATGGAGTTTCTAAGGCATTTTCGGCAGACATCTACTACGCCCGTTATCTTTCTTACAGCGCGGGTAGAAGAGACCGAAAAAGTGGTCGGACTGGAGATGGGAGGTGATGATTATGTGACCAAACCCTTTGGTATGCGCGAGTTACTAGCCCGGGTCAAAGCCGTCTTGCGCCGCGCCGTGCCGGCGCCGATCGAAAAAGAGGAGCGTTATGTTGTAGGAGATGTGCTACTGGATAAAGCAAAGCGCCGCGTGGAAATCTGTAGTAAAGAGGTCAAGCTAACGCCAACGGAATTTACCTTGCTTGCGGTGCTCATCGCCAATCCCGGGCGGGTCTATTCCCGTGCCCAATTACTCGAGCGTTTGCATGATATAGCTGTTGAGGGAGTAGAACGTACCGTCGATGTGCACATCCGCAATCTCCGTTCTAAAATAGAGCCCGATGCGGGCAGTCCGCGTTACGTCGAAACTGTTTTTGGCGCCGGCTATCGATTTGCTGAACCTCAGGCATGAGTAGCTACTCGTTCGGGAGCGTGATTGTAAAACAGGTCTCCTGATCTGGTATAGAGGATACTGAAATGATTCCATCATGCGCATCAACAATAGATTTTGATATCGCCAGACCCATACCGGTGGTTTCCAGGTGATTTTGACGCGACTTATCCACCTTGTAAAACCGTTCGAATACAAAGGGTACATCAGCTTCCGGAATGCCGGGCCCGTTATCTGATACGCGTAATGTAGTGTGGGTGCTGCTTTGGGTTACGTCTAGTGAGATGGTACCTCCGGTAGGTGCAAAGCGGATTGCATTGCTGACGAGATTCTTCAACACTTGTTGGAGTCGGCCGGCATCAGCGTGCAATGGTTTGGGGGCTGATATGTTATTAGATGAAAGCAACGTAATACCTTTACGCTCAGCCTGGTTTGCGAACATAGAGAGAATAGATTGGGTGATTTCAACAGGATTGAGCGGTTCTTTGAAAAGGGGGAGTTCACCAGCATCGGCCAGGGAGAGCATGCGCAGGTCATCCACGAGGCGTTGTAGATGGCGCGACTCTTCCAATAACGTTTCGATTCGTTCAGGACTGGGATTGAGATCACCATCCTTGATAGCCTCGAGGTAGCCAGTAAGTACGGTTAGTGGTGTTCGCAACTCATGGGCGATATCAGCAGTCATGTTTTTTCTGACTTGCTCTGACTTGGACAGCGCAGCACTCATGTTGTTGAATGCCTCCGTAAGGACACCTATTTCGTCCTGCGAGTGTACTTCGAGCGGCGATAATGACTTGCCCGTAGCCAATGCCTCTGATGCTGCAGTTAAGGCTTTGACGGGTTTGAGACTTGTACGCGTAAACCAGAAGCCAAGCAGTAACGCGATACTCAGGGCCGCAAAGAGGGCGAAGAGCAGGGCGCGGTCTGTGCTGGCTAAAAACGATTGAGCCTCAGTACTAAGCGGAATTTTTGTGGTTGGGAGCAACACGTTGCCCACCACTTGTCCATCAACTGCTATCGGTATACTGGATGCTTTTTCTTTCTCCGATAGTACCGCGCCAGGGGCCCAGTTCTGTGCACCAAACACCACGCGACCACTAGCGTCAGCAAGTCCAAAGTGAATGATTTGTGCTTTGGATGACATACCGTTGCTTCGCGGTGGCGGCGGCTTGTTTTTTCGATTTTCGGGTGGACGCTTTCCTGGTCCCGGGCCACGCCTGTTGCCTGTGTGCCCAGCGCCCGGATGAGGAGGACCTGGTCCGTTTCGGTGTATGCCAAGCGATTCCTGCACGCCTTGCCAGCTGTTTTCAGCCTGGTAGTGACTCGTCACGTCAGCAACAAAGATCTGCAGCGCATCTTCCAGGACAAACTTATCAAGTGATTTTCTATTTGCATCGCGTACCAAAAACGCCACAAGTAGCGCTTGTATGGCCAGGGTAACCGAAAAGGCCAGGATTAACTTGAGTGTTAGCGAACGCATCCCAAAATTCGATTGCTGGTGGTGTGGGGCTGCATGCAAAGTACGGTGGAGTTATTCAGAAAATGTTCAGAACCCATCATCTCTATGTTCAGACGAGTGTTGCCGGTCAAATTTTAATCACAATTTTGCCGGCTGCACCCTGGTCCAGATGTTTGAACGCATCGAGTACCTGCGCAAAAGGATAAATCGTATCTATACACGAAGTAATAACTCCAGTTGAGAGCCATGATGCAAGTTGTGCAAGCAGATTACCGTCGGGTGCAACGATAACAAACCTGCTGGCTTTGCTGGAGAATATACTCCGCATGATACCCGTAGCCAGGCTCAAGGAAGGACGAAGGGTGACATACACGCCACCGCGTTTCAGTTGTTTATGACATGCATGAAAGGAGAGGGTAGACGCTGCATCAAAAATTACATCGAAATGCCTGTTAATCGCCGTCGGACTGGTTTTTCTGTAATCGTATACCTCCTTTGCTCCCAAAGCTTTTACCATAGTCATGTTCTTCGCGCTGCACGTGCCCACGACGGTTGCCCCCGTGTGTTTAGCCATTTGAACGGCAGCACTTCCGACACCTCCGGATGCACCATTGACAAGAATGTCTTGCCCCTTGGTCAGTCTTGCTTTATTAAACAGTCCCATATATGCTGTGCTGCCTGTTGTGCAGACAGCCGCTGCCTCTTCATAAGAGACATTCGCTGGTTTTGGGCTGACATGATCTGGTTTTACCGCAATGTACTCGCAAAGCGTGCCTTGTTTCGTTGAGCGGGCGTAAGGAAAAAAGCCAAACACGTCTTGCTCAAGTTTCAGATCTCTAACGTTCGCGCCGACCTGCTCGATGGTGCCTGAGAAGTCGAACCCCGGCGTGATCGGGAATTTCTGCGCATGGAGTAAGTGCCCTCCATTTTTTCCAGAGATCAGATACAGGTCTGCCGGGTTTAGCGCAGCTGCTGTGACACGGACAAGGACCTCATCATCTGCGCAGGCCGGCTTGGGGATGTCCTGAAGTTGAAGTAGGTCGAGTGCACCGTGGCGAGGAATGGTCCAGGCTTTCATGGGTATTGTTTGGGTATGCATGCAGAAGACTAAATCTAAGCAAGCAACATCACAATGAATAGGACGAATAGCTCGAGGTGCCGGGATGGCCTGGTTTTGGCATTTAAAGGCTATACCGTAGTCATTAAACACCAGGAAACGCCTTCAAAACCCACCTGACAACGTGTTTTTGAAGATTTAGCCTCAGTTGGTGCCGCCAGATTACGTGCCAGTTTGCAAGGCAAATGTTGTAAAATGCAACATCCGATCCGATATCTGAACAACAAAAAATGATGCCCGCTAACCTTCGAAGGGAGAAAATTCCTTCCATATTAAGGAGAAGCGATGTACGAATCACTACAACAAATACTTGTTGAAAAGGGCCCGTTTTTAGTAAACCTGCTTGGTGCACTGGCCATATTGCTTGTTGGTTATCTTGTTGCCAAATTTCTTGGTCGCATGGCAAGGAAAGGCGCAGAGCGCGCAGGATTAACCAGCCGCCTGGCAAATGCCTTTGCAAACGATGAGGGACAAAAACCCGGTGTTGGTCAATTCATCTCGCAAGGGGTGTTTTACCTGGTCATGGTGTTTGTGCTCGTCGCATTTTTGCAAACCCTGGGCCTTACGTTTGTTACAGAGCCATTAAACGGATTTCTGACGCAAGTATTCGAATTTCTACCCCAACTTCTTGCTGCTGGAGCATTGGCTGTAATGGCCTACCTCGTCGCCCGTTTGCTCAAGGGATTAACACAACGTGGGTTGGAAGCCATCAATCTGGATGAGAAGGTCAAGCAAGGGGCTGATACTGATTATGAAGGTGTTGGGATAGCTACTACCGCAGCGACCTCCGTCTATTACCTGGTGCTATTGCTATTTTTGCCCGCCATCCTGGGGGCGTTGCAGCTACAGGGTATTTTGAGCCCTATTGAGGGCATGTTAAGCGAGGCCATGAGCTTTTTGCCAAATTTGCTGGCGGCAGGCCTGATATTCGGTGTGGGCTACTTTGTGGCCCGTCTGGTACGACAGATTGTTTCCAATTTGCTCGCTGCGCTTGGTACAGACCGTCTTGCAGAGCGCGTTGGATTAAACACGGTACTGGGTAACCAGCGGCTGTCGCAAACGCTGGGGACCGTTGTGTATGTGCTTATGCTTGTACCGGTACTGATTTCAGCGCTCAATGCATTGAATCTTGAAGCAGTAACGGCGCCCGCCAGTCGCATGCTCGATATGATGCTTGCTGTGATTCCGCAGCTTTTTGGTGCAGCCGTTGTGTTGGGCATCGCATTTGTCATTGGCAAGTTGGTTGCCGGCCTTGTAACCAGCTTACTGACAGGTATCGGCTTTAATAGCTTGTTTAGTTTACTGGGTGTAGCACCAGCACCTGATACAAATGGACAGGCGACTGCTCGTGAAGCGCGCAAGCAGCCTGCTGAAATAGCGGGATCGCTAGTGCTGGTAACCGTTATGCTCTTTGCGGCAATTGAAGCTGCTAATCTGGTTGGATTTACATCACTTTCTGCTGTTTTTACGCAAGTGATGGCCTTTGCCGGCCAGGTACTGCTTGGCCTGGTAATCTTTGGCCTTGGGGTTGTATTTGTCAAACCTTGCAAGTCGAGCTATTCAAAACAGCAATATGGCTCAGGGTAACCTGATGGCGCTTGCGGCGCGCGTTGCCATCCTTGGGTTTGTTGGCGCGATTGCATTGGGCCAAATGGGACTCGCCAACGCTATCATAAACCTTGCGTTTGGTCTTACACTGGGCGCAATTGCCATTGCAGCAGCAATAGCGTTTGGCTTTGGAGGTCGGGAAGTAGCGAAAGCCCAGTTGGAGCAATTTTTTGCGCAAAGGAATGCATCTGAAGCAGCAAAAAATAAACAAACTGTGACGCAGTCCACGCTGCAAGAAGTAGGTTGATGTACTTCTGCACAGGGGAGGGGCATACCTTCCCTGTGCATGTTCTTTGTTTGTGTGTTATGTGTTGCCATGCGCCAATGGCGAATGATGCCGAAGTGATTTTCACCACAGGCTTACTCAAAAGTAGCCATTTGTCACATTCTCGCCACATTTTCGCTGTACAAGCAGAACGAGTTGATGATGGTTATTTCTTAATACACGTGTACCATTAAGACCGACGCCTGCGTCTTGTTTAGCCGGGCGATTAAGTACATACCAAGCAATCAACAACTACCAAAACAATGGAAAACACAACGCACCTTACAGATGCTGAAGCCGGGTCAGAGAAGACTGTTAGTCGGCGGGCATTACTTCGTGCCGGTTGGGTAATCCCTGTAATCGCTGCTACACCGTTGCTGAACACTGCTTCTGCAATGAGTACGGTGAACTGTGACGCACTCCTTGAGCGCCGCAATATGCACCGTAAAAATGGCGACCGTAACTCTTACAATGACATCCAGGCAAAACTTGATGCCAACGGATGCCCTTGCTAAGTACTGAGGGAGCCCCTTTTGTTGCAATGTACTTAGGCTTTGTCTCTACAGTCCAAAAGTAAAAAGGACAAAGCTGCGTCCTTAGCGAATGCGAAGGATCTGTCAAAGCAAGACTGAATATTCAGACACTGCTTACTTTGAAGTCTACTTCGTTTTAGTATACTTAATGCTTGCACCCGGTATCTGGCAGTAACTCCTGATGATGCCAGATTAGGTGCCCACAACTTGTCAATACCACGCCTGTCTGTGGTCCAAAATGCTCCTATGCAGGTTTGCCTGCGTAGTGGGTTGTTTTGCGCCAAAGGATTAGGCGTGTAGCTGTGCGCGTTTGTTTATTGTAAATACACACCACCGCTCACTCTTTGCATCGTTAGAATTTGTTTTTAGGTAACTATGGGACAGCAGCAGCTTCTCCTTCTTGTGTTTGGGGTAATTATAGTAGGGTTTTCTGTGATGGCGGGTGTGCAGATTGTCGAGAAGAACTTCAGGCAGCACAACGCAGACATGTTGATCGACCGTGGCGTCATGATTATGCAATCCGCTGTAGCCTGGAAAGCACAAGCCGATCCGTTTGAAGGTGGGAACGCGTCGTATACCGGCCTGGAAGATGCCGGCTTCAAAAAACTGTTTTTGGGTGAGGAAACCGAGAACGGTACGTTCAAAATCTCAATGGCACAGGGCGACTCACTCGAGCTCGAAGCCGTGAGCAAGCGCTATCCCGAGGTGGGGATTCGCATCAACGTTGTCGGTCAGGAGATCGACAAAACCATCATCCGCTACGACGGCTCCATCACGATCGACTGAGGCAAACCCGAAAATCCTGCCGGATTGATGAGTATGCGGTTGACGGTTACAGGTTTTCGGTCTTTTGGACTAATTGGTAGGTTGGTTTGATCATCCGTCGGTTACACAGCCTTCTGAGGCGTTGCTCACGTTCTTGATGTATTTGTATAGCGTGCCTCGTGTGGATTTGTAAGGTGGTGCGTTCCATCCTGTGCGTCTTTGGGCAAACACATCTTCTGATACATCCACCTGGATTGTGTTTGCAGCTGCATCGATCGTTACGAGGTCTCCGTTTTCGATAAATGCAATCGGGCCGCCTTCTTGTGCTTCGGGCACCACGTGACCGATGATGAAGCCGTGGCTGCCACCGCTAAACCGGCCATCTGTAATCAGTGCAACGTCGTTGCCCATGCCAGCGCCCATCAGGGCTGATGTGGGCGTCAACATTTCAGGCATACCCGGGCCGCCTTTCGGGCCCTCAAATCGAATAATCACCACTTCACCACGCTGGATTTCGCCAGACTCCAGGCCGGCAAGCATTGCTTCTTCTGAGTCATACACCCGCGCTGGACCTTCAAAGCGCAAGCCTTCTTTGCCCGTGATTTTGGCCACGCAGCCGGCTGGGGCCAGGTTGCCTTTCAAAATGTAGATATGCCCATCTGCCTTGATCGGATTGTCAAAATCGCGAATAATTGTTTGTGATGCAGCAAGGCCATCACAGGTTTCAAGGTTTTTGCCGAGTGTCTTGCCTGTAACCGTTAGCTCATCTGTGTGTAGCAGATCGTTTGCTGCAAGGTGTTTCATCACGGCGGGTACACCGCCGATATTGCAGAGCTCTTCCATCGAAAAGCGGCCACTGGGCTTCATGTCGGCAAGTAGTGGTGTACTGCTTGAGATAGCCTGGAAATCGTCAATCGTAAAGGGAATTTCAAATGCATGCGCGATCGCGAGCATGTGCAAGACGGCGTTCGTTGACCCGCCAAGGGCAACCAGGACGCGGATTGCATTTTCGATAGAAGCACGGGTGACTATTTTGCGCGGTGTCAGGTTTTGTTCGAGCAACACGCGGATGGCTTGCCCGGCGTTGATGCATTCGTCGCGTTTGCGCGGATCGGTGGCAGGCAAGCTTGAGCTGTACGGCAGCGAAAGGCCCATGGCCTCGATGGCTGAAGCCATGGTGTTGGCGGTGTACATCCCGCCGCAGGCGCCGGGGCCCGGGCATGATTTCCGCACGATGTGTTGGCGCTCTGCATCGTCAATTTTGCCGGCTACAAAAGCGCCGTAGCTCTGAAAGGCGCTCACAATATCGAGCTGCTCACCCTTGCTGGAGCAGCCCGGGCGAATGGTGCCGCCGTATATCATTAATGCGGGGCGGTTGAGCCGGCCCATCGCCATCACACAACCAGGCATGTTTTTGTCGCAGCCGGGCAATGTGATAAGGCCGTCGTACCATTGCCCACCCATGATGGTCTCAATTGAATCAGCAATCAAGTCGCGCGATTGCAGGCTGTAGGACATGCCGTCCGTACCCATTGAAATGCCATCGGACACCCCAACGGTGTTGAAGCGCATCCCAACCAGGTCTGCTGCTTCTACGCCTTCCTTGACGTACGTTGCAAGGTCGAGCAAGTGCATGTTGCAGGGATTGCCCTCATACCAGACCGAGCCAATACCTACCTGGGCTTTGTTCATATCATCTTCCGTCATGCCCGTGGCGTAGAGCATGGCCTGTGAAGCGCCTTGCGATTTGGGTTGGGTAATGCGTTTGCTGTGTTTGTTTAGTTCGGCCATGGGAGGTCTGGTGACAGTTTTTTGCGTTGCGTGCCGGAAGATAAGCACTAGCACAATGCGATAGCTGCGGTATTTTACAACTCGCTATTTTACTAAGAATCTTTATATTCATGAAGGCATCCACCCACTGTCTATTGATTATGAAACGAAGTGCTCCATTTTTTTTACTGACACTCATGTTGTCAGCCTGTATTGCACCGGCGCCTGAGACTGATTCCGGCCCCGCGCTTTTAGAGAGCCGTTCCGGAGCCGTAGAGCGGCTTGATCCTGCGCTTGATGCGTTGATCGATGTAAATGCACCCCTTGAGGTTTTAGCAGAGGGATTTGAGTGGAGCGAAGGCCCCGTTTGGGTTGAAGCCGAAAACCACGTGCTGTTTACAGATATTCCACGCAATACTATTTATCAGTGGAGTGAAGATGGGGGACTGGATGTGTATCTGCGGCCGGCTGGCTATAATCGAGATGATCCGCAGGGCAAAGAATTGGGGGCAAACGGCTTGCTGATCGACAGCGAAGGCCGGCTTGTGATGTGCAACCACGGCTTTCGTGCGGTTACGCGACTGGATCCCTTTAACCACACGCACACTGTATTAGCGGATCAGTTCGACGGGAAACGTCTGAATAGTCCAAACGATGGTGTGTTTAAGTCAAATGGAGACCTTTACTTTACCGACCCATCGTACGGCCTGGAGGGTGTGAACAACAGTCCATACAAAGAGCAGCCGCACAATGGCGTGTATCGATTAGAGGCAGATGGCAATGTTTCGCTATTAACAACCCAGATGACGAACCCGAATGGTATCGGCTTTTCGCCCGATGAATCTGTGTTGTATGTTGCGCAATCGGACGGAGAGACACCTGTTTTGCGGGCCTTTGACGTGCAGCCTGATGGCACATTGTCAGAAGGCCGGCTGTTTTACGACGCCACCCCGCAACGTGAAGCCGGCGGCAAAGGGTTGCCCGATGGTTTGGCTGTTGATCAAGCAGGCAACGTGTTTGCCACCGGGCCCGGCGGTGTGCTGATTTTAAGTCCTGAGGGCAAGCTGTTGGGCACCATTCAAACCGGTGAGGCCACGGCCAATTGTGCATTTGGTGATGACGGAAGTACGTTGTACATCACGGCGGATATGTACCTGATGCGCATCAAATTAAAAACGAAAGGACTCGGATTTTAGAATAAAACCCAGTTAATCCAATGAATAAGCACCATTTGTCCAATGCCTTGCGCCGGTTCATCGTATGCCTGGCTGCTGTAGCGCTTTCTGTTGTGTCGCTTGCGTCTGCAGCAACCGATGAGATAGAAACCCTGGAAATCGGCGCAGAAGCACCCGATTTTTACCTGGAAGGCACCGATAATAAGTTTTACAGCCTCAAAGACTTTGCTGATTCACAGTTACTGATGGTTGTGTTTACCTGCAATCATTGTCCTACAGCGCAAGCGTACGAGGATCGGCTGATTGCATTGACAGACACGTACGGGCCTCGTGGTGTCGCCGTTGTTGCTATCTCTCCTAATGATCCTTCAGCTGTTCGTCTGGATGAACTCGGCTATACAGACGTCAATGATTCGCTGGAAGACATGCAGGTTCGTGCAGCGGACAAAGGTTTTAATTTTCCCTATCTCTATGATGGTGATGTGCAGGATGTAACGCGTGCATACGGTCCGGTAGCTACACCACACGTGTTTATTTTCGATAAAAGCCGAAAGCTGCAGTATGTCGGGCGCATCGACGACAATGAAAAAATCGGTACCGCAACCATTCATGACACGCGGGATGCGCTCGAGGCAATGCTGGCTGGCCAAGCTGTTGCGACGCCAACAACAAAAACCTTTGGCTGTTCGATCAAGTGGGCTGACAAAGGGGAAGGCGTGCGTCGGGCGGAAGCGCGGTGGATGAAAGAAGATGTATCTGTTGCCTCGATTGATGCAGCCGGCGTAACCGAACTATTGAAAAACGACTCGGACAATTACTTGCTGGTAAACATGTGGGCGATGTGGTGTGGTCCCTGTGTTACAGAGTTTCCAGAGTTTGTAGATATGCATCGCATGTACCGCCGACGCAATTTTGAGATGATTACCATCAGTATGGATGATGCCAAAGAGCAAGCAGACGTGTTGAAATTTTTGAAAGAAGAACATGCATCGATGGCCAATTACCACTATACTGAAGAAGATGCTTACGCATTAATCGAAGCCGTAGACGAAGAGTGGCCCGGTGCATTGCCCTATACCATACTGGTTGCGCCCGGTGGCGAAATCGTTTTTCGAATGCTCGGCGAAATTGATCCTCTTGAGATACGCAAAACAGTGGTTGATCACATAGGGCGTTATTACGATTGACCGCGAGCTATCCCCACTCACGCCGAACTACCACCCCTCAAAGACACAAAACGTCATGAAAAAACAGAACCTGTCTCGCCGTACGGCAATGAAGAAAATGGCCGGCGCAGCGGCCCTGGTCGGAGCTCCCGCCATCCATTTAGGAGCCGCTGAGCCTGAGATGAAGCTCAAAGGCAACATCAATCACTCGGTTTGTAAGTGGTGTTATTCAGATTTTACAGTGGAGGAACTGGCGCAGCAAGCCGTACGGATGGGTATCAAGTCGATCGAAATTGTGGGCCCAGAAGCATACAAGACGTTGAAGGAATATGGCCTTTCTTGTGCGATGTCCAATGGGCCGAGTTCAGGTTCTATCTCAAAAAATATTAATCGGGTAGCGCATCACGCGGAGATTGTGCCGGATTACAAGGTGCGCATCGGTGAAGTTGCAGATGCCGGCTTTACCAACCTGATCATGTTTTCGGGTAATCGCGAGGGGATGGACGACGAAGAAGGCATGCACAATTGTGCAAAAGCCATCAAAGAGGTGGTTGGTGAAGCAGAAAAACGCGGTGTAGTACTGTGCATGGAATTACTAAACAGCAAGGTGAATCATGCCGATTACATGTGTGATCACGTGGATTGGGGGGTGCGGCTTGTTGATATGGTAGGCTCTGATAACTTCAAGCTGCTCTATGATATCTATCACATGCAGATTATGGATGGCGATGTGATCCGCTCCATACGCGATTACAAGGACTATTTTGGTCATTATCACACCGGCGGCAACCCGGGCCGTAACGAAATTGATGAAACGCAGGAACTGAATTACCCGGCGATCATGCAAGCTATTGTAGACACAGGCTACACGGGCTTTGTAGGGCAGGAATTTATTCCAGTGCGCGACCCAATGACGTCATTGCGGCAGGCCATCTGGATTTGTGACGTGTAAGCCTGTACTTGTTGCAATAAATTAAACGACTTATGAACTCAGAATATAGCATGCGTGCCCCCGCATCAGTGTCGATGAGCAGCGTGGAAGAACGCGCTGATTTTATCTCAAAGACCTACATGCACTTGTTTGGGGCCATGATAGGCTTCGTGCTGTTTGAAATGGCGTTGTTTCAGTCAGGATTGGCTGAAACGATTACCGCTGCCCTGACCGGTGTTAACTGGTTGCTGGTGCTTGGCGGATTTATGTTGGTGAGCTGGTTTGCCTCACGCACAGCATTGAGTGTAGAGTCCAAAGCTTCACAGTACGGTGCGCTTGTGGCCTATGTCGTGGTGTGGGGCATCATGTTTGTGCCGCTCCTGTACACGGCTGCAGCTTATTTTCCTGGTGTAATTGAAAGTGCTGCTACGGTGACATTGCTTGGGTTTGCCGGCTTAACCGCTATCGCGTTTATGACGCGCAAAGATTTCTCTTTCATGGGAGGTATTTTGCGATGGATTGGCATGGTAGCCCTTGTAGCTATCGTTGGTAGCGTCCTGTTTGGGTTTCAGTTGGGCACTTACTTTTCGATTGCCATGATTGCTTTCGCCGGCGGGGCTGTTCTGTATGATACCTCAAACATCTTGCACCATTATCCGCAGGACAAATATGTTGCAGCGGCGCTGTCCCTCTTTGGGTCCATTGCGCTGATGTTCTGGTACGTGCTGCAATTGTTCATGTCGCGCGACTAACACAAAACAGTTTAATTTTGTCAAGCCTCCAATCTGCCCGATTGGAGGCTTTTTTTGTAATTGAAGGCGTAACTAACTGGCCTCGCGAGCTACCAACTAATGTTGGTTAAAGCAATTGGAGCTATCACTGTGATTCGGTTTGTGTCTTTGTATTTGGTGGCTGTTTTTTTTCTAAGCGGATTTGTGGTTGATGCTGCCGCTCAGGACTTGCGTGGGTGGAAGACAAACACATCCAAGCGCTCGATTGAACTAGATGAGTTGATGTCGGGTGGGCCACCGAAAGATGGCATTCCTGCAATTGATGCCCCCGTATTTGTCTCACAAACCAATGCACTGACCTGGTTAAAAGGACAGGAGCCAGTTATTGCAGTGGCGCTGAACGGCGTGGCGCGGGCGTACCCGTTGCAAATACTGACCTGGCACGAGATTGTGAACGATGAACTTGCCGGCGTGCCTGTTACGGTCACGTTTTGCCCGTTGTGTTATGCCGCGCTCGCTTTTGATCGGCGTATTGAAGGTGAAACGTACAGTTTTGGTGTATCGGGGATGTTGCGGCATTCTGATATGATTATGTACGATCGGCAGACGGAAACGCTCTGGCAGCAGCTTAATGGAGAGGCGGTCATTGGCGATTTGACGGGTACTGTACTGACGCAAGTGCCGGCGCAAATCATTTCTTTTGATCAATTCCGATCTGCCTACCCCGATGGCGAAGTGTTGTCTCGACAAACCGGCCATGCCCGTGATTATGGCAAAAATCCTTACGCCGGCTACGACGATATCAACGAGCGGCCTTTCCTCTATAAGGGGCCGCTGGACAAGCGGGTCCCGCCGATGGAGAAAGTTGTCACCATAACCATCAACGGCATTGACAAAGCATATCCACACCGCGTAACGCGCAAGAAACGGGTGATTCAGGACAATATCGAAGGACAGAATCTGGTGATATGGCACGCAGATGGCGCCGTGTCGGCCCTTGATAAATCTCGTATCAGCGATTCAAAAATGATTGGTTCAACCGGCGTGTTTATCAGCGAGGTTGCTGGACGGTCGCTTTCCTTTGAATATGTAGATGGCCTTTTTGTAGATCGGGAAACCAAGAGCGAATGGAACGTCGCCGGCCGCGCTATTGCTGGTCCATTAAAAGACAGCCAGTTGGTGCCTGTCCCACACGGCAATTTCTTTGCCTTTGCCTGGTTTGTGTTCAAGCCAGAAACAGCACTCTATTCAGATAAATAAACAGTTTGCGGATAAAAGTCGACAAACTGGTTACGCAACTTCGTCTTCTAGCTCATCCAGGTCAGCATCTTCCAACTCCTCGTCGTCTAAATCAGCATCCGCCAACTCATCCGCGTCAAGCTCGTCATCATCGAGGTCGATGGCCAATTCCTCTTTAGGCGGTTCAGGCTTTGCCTTCTTTACTTTCTTAGCGGCTTTCTTTTTGGGTTTTGCCTCTTCCATAAACTCCGGCTTCAGTTCGTAAAGGATGCCGAGGTCATGTTCGCCTTTTTCGTCGAGATAGCCGGCGCGAACGAGTTTTATTGCTGTTTTGTGCGGACACGTTTCAAAACCACTACCCGGCTTGTGAAAGTTAGCCGAGACACGTGTTTGACTGATAATAAGCTTGTAGCCTTTGGAGAGTTTTGTGATTGCATGCCGGGCCCATCGCTCCTTGGAATCTGATGAGAGCGAAGCACCTGGCGAATTGTCTTTCGCTGCCATTGGTGCAAAACCAGTTTTGGGTGAGAATGGCAAAATTTAATAAATAAATCTGCTTCTCAGAATAGGTGACAATAAAATAATCTGGCCTACGATTCCTCGCGGAAAGCTGGTTTTGCTGAGGAGGCCGGCGTTATTTTTTGGTAACCTGCCTCATTAGGCCTGGTTGAGCGGTATCAGTGTCATTGCTTCTTGATGAGCCCGCAGATTTGATTCAGGATATGTTCTGCGATGTGCGAAGTCGCTCGGTGGATTTGCCATGCGTCGCGAATGTTCTCGACGTGATTATTTTCTTTGAATTCGTCCAGTCCCTGTATGATTTTACTGCCGTCAAGCAGCAATATATTGGCATTGCTGAAGACTTTGATTTTACGAATCGTAAACGTTGCAAAGCCTTGCTCGTCGCTTTCTGCGTCTTCTATGTCTTCCAGCACAAAACCAAACGCATCGAACTTGAAAATTTCAGCGCGGTAGTGGCCGGGGCAACGCCAGTCGTTTTCCCAAGGGGGCAGGCCCGCATAAGCAGAGCAGGCATTTAACGCAGAGACACAGTGTTCTGTGTCAAACGTTGTGGGTAAAGTGAACGTGTCCATATAACCTGGGCAGGAATGGTGGGTCGTTCAGTGTCGCGATGTGGGTCTGCGTAGCGTAAGGATATGCAAGTATGTTGTGCTGAATCAACCGCTTTTAATCCTGTGAAGAATGCGCTTTTGTGCTACATAGTCGTGCGCCAGATTGATGGGTACAATAGGTGTTTGAATACAAAGTATGTACTTCGAGGACGAAAATTGGCAATAAAAAAACGGCGACAGAAAAAATCTGCCGCCGTCCGTATTGAATAGGGGTATTGCTTACGGATTTCCGAGCGGTACAAATGACTGGATGCCTGTTATCTCGCGACCCAGGATGAGGCCGTGGATATCGTAGGTGCCTTCGTAGGTGTTCACCGTTTCGAGGTTTACCAGGTGATGAATTACGCGGAAGTCGCCTGTAATTCCGTTGCCACCAAGCATGTCTCGCGCAACGCGGGCGATGTCGAGAGCTGCGCCGCAATTGTTACGCTTGGCGAGGGAAATCATCGCCGGCGCCGCACGGCCGGCATCTTTCAATTGTCCGAGACGAAGAGCAAGAAGCTGCATTTTTGTAATTTCTGTAAGCATGTTAGCCAGCTTTGTCTGGATAAGCTGCATGGATCCCAACGGGTGTCCAAACTGCTCGCGCTCCATCACGTATTGCCGTGCCCTGTGATAGCAGTTTTCTGCAGCACCAAGCGTGCCCCACGCAATGCCGTAACGTGCATTGTTGAGACAAGAGAATGGCCCCTTCAGTCCACGTACTTCTGGAAATACATTGCCTTCTGGTACAAAGCAGTCTTGCAATACAATTTCGCCCGTAATCGAAGCGCGTAGTGACATTTTGTTGCCAGTCTTTGGTGCTGAGAATCCTTCAAATCCTTTCTCAACAACAAAGCCACGAATTACACCAGGGTCATCATTGGATTCCTTTGCTTTTGCCCAGACAACAGCAACATCAGCAATAGGGGAGTTGGTGATCCACATTTTGGAGCCATTCAATACCCAGCCGCCATCTGCTTTCATGGCTGTCGTTTTCATGCCGCCTGGATCTGAGCCATGATCGGGCTCTGTAAGGCCAAAGCAGCCGATCATTTCGCCTGTTGCCAGTTTGGGCAGCAGGCGTTGACGAAGTTCTTCCGTACCAAACGCATGGATGGGGTACATCACCAGCGAAGATTGTACTGAGGCAAACGAGCGATAGCCCGAGTCTACGCGCTCGATTTCTCTGGCAATAAGGCCGTACGCTGTGTAGCTGACGCCGGCACCGCCGTACTCAGGTGGAATTGTGGACCCCAGCAGGCCAAGCTCGCCCAGTTCTTTGGCGATGTCCATGTCGAATTTGCCTTCCTGGTTGCCGGCCAGTGCGCGTGGCTCGAGGTTAGATTGTGCATAGTCGCGCGCTGCGTCCATAATCATGCGGTCTTCTTCAGACAGCAGTTCTTCGAACAGGTACGCGTCATCTATGTCAAGCTTGAGTTTTGGCATAAGTGTCTCCAATGCGGGATTTACTAAACGAGCAGCCCGGATTCGTTTGGTCCGGCAGGCGTATCAATAGCAGGATATGACCTGAAAGGCTATCCTGTGGGCGTTGCAGCGCCCTTGAAAACGCAGACTTTTCTCAAAACATCAGTAAGTGTTTCAAGTGATGCGGGCTGCTCAATATAGGTATCAAAGAAGTCAGGATTCGCGGCTGGTCCGGGTGGTTCGTTTTTTGGTACCAGCGCAATCAAAGCGGTTTGTCTCAGAGAAGCGCTTGAAATCCGGAATTGTTTCAAAGTTTCCCCTGGTTCCGTACCAGTGGAGGTCAAGTCTACAAAAATCCCGCTGAATACCTTGTTCTGATAAAACAACGCTTCAACTGATGGGAAAATAGCCAATGAATAGCCTAGTTTTTGGAGCGATTTACTGGCAATTTGAGCCGTGAGCCGGTTATTTGAAATGATGCCCAGTTGAGCCGGGTAACTTGCTGCAAACGTTTGGCTGGTAGCGGGGCGTGACACAGGGTTATGGGACGCGAATAACGCTACAATTGCATCGAGCTGCCGCTTTGACAACGGTTTGTTCATACGCGTTGTACCCGTCGGTTGCGGCATTTCCTGGGTGTGGTAGGCTGGATGAAGTACAACGCACGGGGGGAGATGATCTGTGGTGGTCGCTTTGATTCCCAGTGCATCTACTTCGCCATTGAGCACGCAGCCGGCTACTTTTCCAGAATCGAGTGCTGTAGCAAATGTATGTGGATCATTGACTACAACAACAGGCAAATGTAACTGCTGAAGGCGTTTTGCTAGCAAGCGCGCATGTTCTGTGTTTCTGTCGAACAATAATATGGTGTGATCTATAGAGGCTTTGGGTACCACGCTCCGTGTATAATAGGCCGGCGCGTTGATCGTGAAACGGAATGTAGAACCAAGACCGACAACACTTTCTGCCCATATGTCCCCTCCCATCATGTTGCATAGGCGTTTACAGATGGTTAACCCCAGGCCTGTGCCGCCGTACTTTCGTGTAATCGATGCGTCTGTTTGTGTAAAAGCATTGAACAGGGTAGTGATTTTGTCGGGTGGGATACCAATGCCCGAGTCTTTAATGGAAAACGTAAACGTTGCACCGTCGAAGCTAATATTGGAGGCGGTTACCTCAATAGTAATTTGCCCCGTTTTTGTGAACTTAACGGCATTTGAGAGGAGATTGACGAGAATTTGACGCAAGCGCGTAGCATCGCCAATTAGCTCGTCCGGGCAATTGGCGTCGAGGGCGTACGCAAGCTCTAGGTTCTTTTGGTGCGCTTTGAATGCCAGGATGTCGAGGGCTTCTTCGATGCAATGCGCAAGATTGAACCTGCGGGATTCCAGCTCCAACTGGCCGGCTTCTATTTTTGAGAAGTCGAGGATATCATTGATGATGGTGAGCAGTACTTCGCCACACGACTCGATCATATTCACGCAGTCGAGCTGGTCGTCAGAAAGCGGCGAGTCGCGTAATAGCTGTGTCATCCCCACAACGCCATTCATGGGGGTCCGGATTTCATGACTCATCATGGCCAGGAATTCGCTTTTTGCCCGGCTACCCGCTTCTGCCATGTCTTTTGCCTGCAATAAATCCTGGGTGCGTTCAGCGACTTTCTCTTCCAGCGTATCGTGTGCTTCCTGCAATGCTGTTTTTTGCTCATGTAGCTTTTGCATGAGTTGGTTCTTCTCCGCGATATCCATCTCTTTGGGCTTGAGTACCATGAGATAATCGGGCATGGCATCATGCGAGGCGAAATGCTTCAGCCGGAGACCATGTTGTCGGAAATCGCTTTTGTCTTTTAGAACAGGAGAACCGAGCAAAAACAGCTTGTTATGCGCAGGATCGGACAGGAGTTGGTATTTGAAAGACAGGTTTCGTGTTGAAAGGCAGGCTGTAATTGCATTGCCACACAGGCGTTGCAAATGTGCGTAACTAGGTGCTATTTGTGGCCGTTTTAAGGTAAAGTGGTCCGTGAAGTTGCTACCCGGAATACAAGTTGGCGCAAGCTCGGAAAGCGAGGGGCCAACGCCGGCGATGGTTAGCTGATCGTCGAGGACCAGATAAAATGGAAAGGCTTTTTGGAGCAACGCAGGGTTCAGGCTATAAGCATGCTGCACGATCTCCATTGTTTACAAACCCGACGTGTTTATTGAATTGGCCCGATACGGTGATCAGGTGCCAGATGAAACAGCTGGCTTGACAGGCGTTTCAGTTTTTTCCTTCTTGGCAAAGGCTACGGCAAATTCATCATGATCACTTGTATCACCTTTGAAGCCTACCTGGATCACGGATACATCTGTTTCCAGCAGGTTGCCCAATCCTCTGACGAGCCCTACGACCATAGGCGCCAGGCCTTCTCGGTTGGATGCGTAGTGCAGGATCATGGAATCTTCAGTAAGATCCGTGACCCAGAATGATGGTGTATTCAGGTTTTCAAACGAATGACCTACGCGGGTATGCATTTCGTCGAGGTTTGACAACACTTCCGGGAGTGTGTCGCCGGCCATGTCGAGTAAGTCGCCGTATTCACTGTTGTATGCAAACGATACCCAGTATTCCCCAACGTCAGCCAGCACCTGCCCAGGCCCCATGCCTGTCACTTCACTCAGACCCACAACCAGATCAACCGACACGCTATCAGGATACTGCTCCATACTGATGAAGTCCTGGTTGACGTCAGCTTTTGAGGCTACGCGTTCCCAAACGTCTTCTCCGTGTTCTTTACGGATGAACTGCTCGATCGCCCGATTGACCATACCGTACATCTTCGTACCTGCACATTATTCGAATTGAATTATCCAATTCGAGTATCGAACCCGATGTTTTTTTCTTAAACGGTGAGTACATTCCACGAGCCATCCGCAAGGCGCGGGTAACGGGCATTTTATTCTTAAGAGCAAGGGTTAATGAAAGTACTGGTGATTGGTGGGGGCGGACGTGAACATGCGATTGCCTGGAAGCTTGCGCAGAGTCCAAACGCACCCCAAATTTATGTAGCACCTGGCAATCCCGGTACGGCAACACTCGGGCAAAATGTCCCTATTGCTGTCTCTGACATTGAGGGGCTGTTGGATTTTGCGAAGAAAGAGGGAATTGACCTGACAATTGTTGGTCCTGAACAACCTCTTGTTGACGGTGTGGTTGATGCGTTTGACGCTGCTGGGATGCGTATTTTTGGACCAACTGCAGCAGCCGCAGCACTTGAAGGAAGCAAAGCATTTGCAAAAGCCTTTATGGCCCGGCATGGAATCCCAACTGCTGCGTATCGCTCGTTTGAGGAATCGCAATACGAAGAAGCAAAGGCCTACATCAACCAGCAGGGTGCACCGCTTGTACTAAAAGCCAGTGGACTGGCCGCCGGCAAAGGTGTGTTGATTTGCACCACGCTTGAACAGGCTCTTGATGGCCTTGATGTGATGATGAAAGAGAGTCGCTTTGGCGAGGCGGGCACATCTGTAGTGATTGAAGAATGTATGGAAGGAGAGGAGGCCAGCGTATTTGCACTAACCGATGGAGCGCGTTACGTACTGCTTGCGCCGGCGCAGGATCATAAACGCATTGGTGAAGGCGACACGGGGCCCAATACGGGCGGCATGGGCGCATACGCTCCTGCGCCTGTAATGACAAAAGCGCTGCTGCAGGAAGTTGAGGCAACCATCATTGTGCCTACACTTCGCGGGATGGCTGCTGAAGGTACGCCGTATGGCGGGATCCTTTATGTAGGATTAATGATGACACCTGTGGGGCCACGTGTGGTCGAATTTAATTGCCGTTTTGGTGACCCCGAAACGCAAGTAATACTTCCGTTATTGCAAGAAGACCTACTCGAAATTGTGAACGCGTTGGTTGATAAAGAGGGAGTGCTACCAGCCGTTTCACAACCCGATGGGGCGGCGGCCTGCGTGGTTATGGCCTCTGGAGGATATCCGGGTAACTACGCAAAAGGCAAAAAGATAGAAGGGCTTGATGCGGCAAACACACTGGAAAATGCCGTTGTTTTCCATGCCGGCACGCGTACAGCGGCGGATGGTGGCGTTGAGACTTCCGGAGGGCGCGTACTCGCCGTTGCAGCTACAGCTGCCGATTTGAGGGGCGCCCTCGAAAAAACCTATGCCGGCGTAGCGCGTATCGCATTTGAAGGCCAACAATTCCGCCGCGACATCGGACAGAAAGGCCTCGCACGCATCGCTGAATCTTGATCTGCATGAAACCACTACTAAAACCGCATCTTCTGGAAGCAGTCCTTGGGCTGTTGTTTGTATTGATGTTTGGTAGTGAGATGGTGGTTGCGCAACCGGTAGACGGTACCATCGAAAGGCTGCAGCCCATTGCATCATTTGATGAAGCAGTTGCATTGGATATCGATCCGACAGGCGTTGTGTATGTGGTTGATGCAGGAGCGCATGCGCTCTTGCGATTGGAGCCAGATGGTACACGCATACAGCAATTGGGTGGTCCGGGCGAAGGTGAAGGGCAATTTGATACGCCAGCCGATATCGATGTAACCAATGGACTCGTCCTGATTGTCGCTGATGCCGCGAATGGTCGGGTGCAGCGTTTCTCTCGGGAATTTCTGTTTCTTGAATCATTGACAGTGGATGCGGGTGCCAGCGAACAGCAAGATGTTTTCGGGAGCGAGCCGGCGTACAGACAGCAATCGCGTGATCTGGATGAGGCGGGCACGGGCCGGCCCATTGGCCTGGTAACCGCAGATGATAACAGCATGTACATCCTTGACGAAGTTGAAAATGTCGTCCAGTTGTGGGATCCCCAACGGAATTTTGTGCGGTCCATTGGTGCTTACGACCAGGGAGATGGTAGCCTCGTTGAACCTGTAGCATTAGCCCTTTCTGAAGCAGGGAGTGTTTTTGTAGCTGATAGGGGGCGTGAAGCTGTGGTTGTGTACGATGCGTTTGGTGGTTTCGATCGAACAATGGCAGACGGGTTAGCAAAGGATGCACAGGCCCTCTTCATATCAGATGGACTGCTGCTTCTTGTATTGCCGGAAAAGCTGCTCGTCTATCAGGCCAGGGGGTTGCTTGAGAAAACGCTGAAGGTCAATTTAGGTATGGAGATCAAAGACGTAGCCATCCACAACGAGGACCTTTATTTGCTGAGCGAACAGGGCTTATACAAAACAGGATGGGCTGAATTTGCGCCTCAGGCCGGCAATTAGCCAGAAACCCGGTTCCGCAACGGGAGTATCTGCACAATATCAGAAATAACGCACCACGCTATCGCACTTCGCTACTGCTACTTTACCGTCTCTTTTTACCCAGGTTATTCCTTTCCATCTCCGTGCGATTGTTAGCTTGCATGCTGTTGGCGCTGCTCCTGTTTGAAGCGCGCACCGTTCAGGCACAGGTTGATCCTGCGCCGGCACGAGGTGAATTTGTGGATTCTCTTCAGGTAGTCCCGGGACAGGAATTTCTATTGCAACCCTTTATGCTGCAAGGCAGTGTTGCTGCTACGTTAGATGATGAGGTGTTGCCTGCTAGTGCATTGCTGATTAATTATCGCTACGGCAATGTAAAACTGGCTGATGCAGCAGCCAGTGGTTTTCTGGTCATCAGGTATCGTACATTGCCATTTTCGTTCGATGATGCGTACGTACGTCGAAAAGGCATCACGCTCGAAGAGGCATCCGACTCGTCAAACGTGATCGAAGACCTGGAGAGTCAGGAGGTGCGTGCGACGCGGACGGTACAAGATCCATTTGGCAACTCAAAGGTGCAGCGATCGGGCTCCATCACGCGCGGCATTGTGGCCGGCAACAACAGGGATGTTACAGTGGAGTCGGGTTTGCGCTTACAATTGGCCGGCGAAATTGTAGACGGCGTTGATATCCAGGCAGTGCTCACCGACGAAAATACGCCCATTCAACCTGAAGGGACAACCCAGCGGTTGAACGAATTTGACCGCGTGTTTATCCAGATCCAGTCGCAACGAGGCACGGTGCAACTCGGCGACTTTGATGTGCGCTATCAGCAAACAGAATTTGGACGGTTCACGCGCAAGCTGCAAGGCGTACATCTCTTTACGGATATCCCGTCTAAGGTGGGCATTGATCCATTGCTTTCTGTCGATGTGGCTGGCGCTACGGCGCGTGGTATTTTTCGCACGCAGGATATTGAGCCAATCGATGGGATTCAGGGCCCGTACCGGCTAGAGGGCGAAAACGGTGAACAGTTTATCATCATTGTTGCCGGCTCCGAGGTGGTGTACCTGGATGGCGTTGCGATGGTACGCGGTGAGTCGAACGACTATGTGGTCGATTATGCAACTGGTGAAATCACGTTTACCCCGAATCGCATTATCACCAGTGATCGCCGCATCAATGTAGAATTTCAGTACACAACCAACCAGTTTAGTCGTGCTTTGACGGGTGGCACCGTTCAGGCAAATCTCTGGCCGGCAAAAAACGGGCGCGCCCGCTCTTCGTTTGGTGTGACCTTTTTGCGAGAAGCGGATGGTGATCTGTTTAACGAAGAGTTTGGACTTACCACAGCTGATTCTTTGCAAATCATAGCTGCCGGGGATGGCCTGGCGCAGCGGTCTGGCGCAGAGCCCGTTATCTACGATCCCGAGGCACCCTACGTACAGTACGTGGAAGAATCGATTCCGGGGGCAGATGGTGCGCAGGATACCATTTTTGTTGCACTGGATGCGCAGCCCCCGGATTCGGTGCAGGTATTCAGGGTGCGCTTTACCCGGGTAGGCACGCGAAGTGGCAGTTACGTCCGTTTGGGGAGAGGCGTTAATGGTATTTTGTACGAATATCGCGGAGCAGGCCAAGGAGATTATGAGCCGGTGCGCGTCTTGCCGAAGCCGGCCAATCGGAATTTGCTTGATTTCAACGGCCGGCTTGAGCCTGTGCCGTATGTTGAGGTCTTCGGTGAGTGGGCGCGCTCGTTCAACGATCAAAACCGCCTCTCAAGGATCGATAATGACGATGATATTGATCATGCGTTTAAAACGGGTGTACGTATCAAGCCCATACCTGTTAACTTCGGGTTTGCTGAAAATGGGCACGTCGAGGCAGAGGGGTATCGCAGGGAAATAGGGGCAAGCTTTGCCTCGTTTGATCGAATTCGTCCTGTAGAGTTTGGCCGCAAATGGAATCTGAACGCGCGGTCCGTTACAGCAACGGGCGGCGTGCAAGGCGCTGGCGACGAGCGTATCGATGAAGGCAGTCTGTCGGTATATCTTAACCCAAACGCATTTGTCAGGGGGGAAGTGGGGCGCATTGATTTTGAGGATGCTTTTGCCGGCGAGCGCACTGCGCTGGTTACTGGCTATGCAGGGTATCTGGACTATACGCTGGAGTCAATCAATAGCGACGATGCACTGCTCGGCGAGAACGGACGCTGGTTCAGGCAAAAAGGCGATCTATCCATCCCATTGCTCGGTCAGCGATTGCGTCCAACCTTTGGGTTTGAGCAGGAAAACCGCCGGCAGCGTGTAGCCGGCACCGACAGCCTTACCATGGCTTCCATTTCGTTTGTTGAATACCGCCCGGGTATTTCCTGGACCACCGACAAACTCGAAGCCGCGTTGTCGATGGAATACCGGGATGAAGAAGGCTGGGCCATGGGGGAGTTACGCGATGCATCAAAGGCCTGGACCTATCAGTCGCAATTTGATTACCGCCCGGGGAACGTGTTTAATACGGACGGCAGTCTCGGGTATCGTGTTCGCCGGTTTAGCGAGTTTTTCCAGACTAACTTCCAGCAAAAGGACGCAGAATCGGTTTTGCTGCGATGGAATGCCCAGTGGCGGCCCTACAAGCGCGCCATTGAACTTGTTACGCGGTATGAGGCGTCAACCGAACGTACGCCCACGCTCCAGGAAATCTACATCCGTACAGGACCAGAGCTTGGGCAGTATGTTTGGGAAGATTTTAACGGAGATGGCGCGATTCAAATCGACGAGTTTTTGCCAGAGCGGACACCCAATGAAGGAGCTTATGTGCGCACATTCATTCCGTCTGATAGCCTCGCATCAATTGCGAGTGTGCGTGCCAGGGTACGCCTGCAACTGGAGCCGGCTCGGATTTGGGGCAAAGAAGCGGAAGGGATAAAGCGGGTCTTGCGGCAGGTCTCATCGAGAACGACGTTTGAAGTGCAGGAGAAAAGTCGTGAATCGGATTTAGCACGGATCTATCTCCTCAATCTTGATGCATTCAGAAGTCCGTTGAATACGCTAAACGGACGCATTCGCGTCAGTCAAGATTTTTTGTTTTTTCGATCAATTCCCCGTTTGGGCCTTGATGTTCGATTTAATCAGCTAAGAAGTTTGTCAGAGCTGGCTGCCGGCGAGGAGACCCGCTTCCTGAGCACCTGGTCTATTGAGGGGCGCTACGCCGCTTCGCGCCAGTGGGGGATAAAATTGCGCGCTGAAAACGAAGCAAATCGGTTAGGCAGTGAATCGTTTGCTTCGCGTCGCTACAACATCCAGGGAGTACGACTGGCGCCAGAGGTATCCTACAGTCCGACGAATGCGCTTTCCTTTGTCGTCTCAGGCGATTGGGCATCCAAGACCGATCGGGTGGGCAATCGGGAAGCGCGTGTGTTAAAATTGCCTTTCGAGATGCGTGTGCGGAAAGTGCGGAAAGCGCAGGTGAGCGCCCGTTTTGAAGTTGCTTTTGTAGATCTCGATGGCGATGCGCTTGGCTTGTCGCTGTTTGAGCTTACAGATGGCCGAGGTGCCGGCACGTCTTATTTGTGGGGATTATCTGGTGATTACACGCTGAATCAATTCCTGCGCCTGTCCTTTGCCTACGATGGCCGATCACCGGCCGATGCGCCAACCCTGCACACCCTTCGCGTACAGATGAGCGCACTTTTCTAGTTTATCGTGCTTTCGGGTTTTCGTGCTTCGTTTGTTGATACTGGAACAACGAGACCCCGAAAATACGAGACCCAAAACCCGAGCACACGAAATCACGCTCCCCGGTATTCCTTGAAAGCGGTCTGAACTTCCTCGACTTGTTCAGTGGATAAAAGCTTGGGTGTGCCGGCGTGTAGTGCTAGTATATACTGCTGAGCCAGCAATTCGAGTTCGTGTGCAAGCGCAACAGCCGTTGTTAGGTCCTCACCGATGGTTATGGCGCCATGGTTTGCAAGTAGACACGCCTTTCGATCCTGGAGGGCATCTACAACAGCGTCAGACAAAGCCTGGGTGCCATAGCGTGCATAAGGTGCGCATCTTACAGAATTGCCGCCGAACGCTGCTATCATGTAGTGAACAGCAGGTATGGCCTCGTGGTTGATGGCCAGGGCTGTGGCATGCGGTGAATGTGTGTGTACGACGGCGTTGACCTCGGGGCGCGCAATCAGCAGGTCGCGATGAAAACGCCACTCCGAGGATGGTTTATGTGGTTTGGTTGGTGGCGGCACATCGGCAAATGATACAAATACCATGCTTTCGGGCGTCACCTCGTTTTGAGGAAGGCCCGACGGCGTGATGAGCAGGCCGTTCTCAAACCGAACAGCAACATTGCCCGAAGTCCCGATACACAGCCCGTCAGCATACAGACTTTGGTAACCGTCAGCTATGAGCTTTCGAAGGTGTTGTTCGGAGGTGGTCAACGCAATTGTTGTTCTGCCTAATTGGATTCTGAGACCGGCGGCACGGGTTGTGCCCACTCGTCATACCGTTCTCGGCGAATCTGAATGCCGGCGCTGCGCAGCTTATGCTCCAGATTCTCGTAGCCGCGATCCAGGTGATACACGCGGAGGACATCGGTTTCACCTTCAGCAACCATGCCGGCGAGTACCAGGGATACGCTCGCACGCAAGTCGCTACTCATCACCTGCGCACCTTTTAATTGATGTCCCCCCGAAATGTGCGCCACGTTGTTTTCTACGCGTGCAACAAGTCCCATTCGTTGTAATTCTGGGATATGCTTGAACCGGTCGAGGTAGATCGTTTCAGTAACGGTTGACGGGCCATCGGCCTGGGCCATCAGGATGGTCCACTGCGCCTGTAGATCGGTTGGGAAACCAGGATAAACGGCTGTTGTGATGTCGACGGGGGCAATGCGGTCAGGGACGACCACTTCTGTGACGGTATCGCCGTAGCGCGTGACTGTGCCCGTGGCAGCAAACGCTTCTTTGAATGCGTGGCCAAGGTGGCCGTGCTCAGCGTTGGTGATCTGGATCGTATCGCCCGGTTCGCCGGCAATTGCAGCAGCAATCATGAACGTGCCCAGTTCAATACGATCAGAGCAGTTGCGAATCGGCTGTGCGCTGAGTTGGTCGACCCCTTCAATTTCAATTGTTGTGGTGCCTAGCCCTTCAATCCGGGCGCCCAGCTGTTGCAAGGCCTCGCCAAACGTGATGACATCGGGTTCTCGTGCTGCGTTTTCGATACGCGAGGAACCGCGTGCCAGGGCCGCTGCGAGCATCAAGTTTACAGTTGCGCCAACACTGGACGGTTCCAGTCGGTAGCTGCCGCCGGGAAGCCGGCCACCCGGGGCGCGTGCAATGACGTATCCTTGCTCCAGGTCAATTTCTGCCCCCAGGGCTTTGATACCTTCGATGTGTAAATTGACAGGCCGTGGCCCCCAGGCGCAACCGCCTGGCAGGGACACTTTGGCTTCGCCACATTTACCCAACAGCGCGCCGAGCATGTAGAAAGATGCTCGCATTTTCTTGACGAGTTCGTACGGCGCTTCGGGGACGGAGAGCGTGGATGGATCGACAGTGACAACCGCCGCTTCTTTGTCGAAGGTGACGCCGGCGCCGGTATACGAAATGATTTCAGACAACGTACGAACATCGCGTACGTTTGGTACATTTTCGATTGCAACCGGTCCGTCAGCGAGCAAGGCTCCGGTAAGGAGTGTGAGCGCTGTGTTTTTGGAGCCACTTACTGGCAGGGTGCCTTTCAGCGTATGAGAACCTGATACAACTAGTTTATCCATTTCAGCACTAAGGTCATGTGAGATAGGTTGCAAAATTGTACGCATTAGATAAAATTCGTTTCAGGTGACAGGAATCCGTTTTGCCGGGAAGCGCGTTTAGCCATGCGAGCTTGCTTAACGAGGTTATAAACCTTGTACAATCTCGATACCAAGAAATTTGAACCACCGCCTTACCTGCCCCGATATTCAGTGAACAAACAACGCGTCTATCTCGATCATGCAGCAACAACGCCGCTCGATGAGCGCGTCTTTGAGGTGATGTTGCCCTATTTGAAAGAGCATTTTGGTAATGCTTCTTCTGTGCATGCATTGGGTAGAAAAGCGCGTTTTGCGGTCGAAGAAAGCAGGGAGCGGATTGCAGCGATTCTGGGTGTGACACCGGGTGAAATTGTGTTTACCAGTGGTGGCACAGAATCAAACAATGCAGCAGTTAAAGGTGTGTTGGGAGGCCAGGATGGTCAATTCATTTCTTCTGTGGTTGAGCACGAGGCTATTCTGACACAGGCACATAGCCTGCAAAAAGCGGGTCGTGATGTGAAACTTCTTCCGCCTGGCCGGCACGGACGGTTTACCCAGGAATTGGTTGAGCATCCCATTTCTTCGGGAAGCCTGGTGTCGCTCATGCATGGCAACAATGAAACCGGCAGTTTGTCCGATGCCGCTTCTATCGGTGTAGCGTGTGCAGCACACGATGCGCTCTTTCATACCGATGCCGTACAAACGGCAGGGTTGTACGACTTGCAAGGGCTTATTAAACAGGTCGATTTGCTCAGTTTTTCTGCGCACAAATTCTACGGACCCAAAGGCGTTGGTTGCCTGGTGGTAACTCGGAATGCGGCACCTGCAACATTGATTGAAGGAGGAGCACAAGAACGCCGGCGCCGAGGCGGTACTGAAAACGTTGCGGGCATTGTTGGGATGGCCCATGCGCTCGCCTTGGCTGAAGGTGAGCGTGACACGCGGGTTGGCCATTTGCGCATGCTGAAACAGCGCCTCATGGCCGGCTTGCAATCGCAGTTGGAAGAAGGTACCTATCTATTGAATACCAGCGGATCTGTTGAAGAAAGCATCCCGCACATCGTAAATATTGCGTTCAAACCTGTAGATGGAAAAGCAGTTGATGGTGAGATGCTGATCCTCAACCTTGATCTTGAGGGTGTAATGGTGTCGTCAGGATCTGCGTGTACGAGTGGTGCCATTGAGCCCAGTCACGTGTTGCTTGGACTTGGGCTTGATCGGGATACGGCCGCTGCAGCCGTGCGTTTTTCTATGGGCAAAGACACGTCGGTTGAGGATATCGACTACGCTGTCGACAAGCTTGGCACAATCATTAAACGAATGCGATAAGGTATGGAAGCAGGGAAAAATGCACTGATTGTATTTGCAAAAATCCCGCAGCCGAACAAGGTGAAAACGCGGCTCAAAGCGTTGCTTACCGCTGAAGAGGCCGCTGCATTGTACGACGCTTTTTTAAAAGATGCACTCGCTACCTACCAGCGCCTTGGAGTAGATGTACATCTTTACTTTGGTCCTTCGGAGCTTGACGTGCCGGCCGACTTGCAGCCTCCCGGTGTTAGCATTCACGAGCAGAAAGGTGAAGGCCTTGGTCCGCGCATGGCGGCGGCATTTGCAGAGCGGTTTGTTGCCGGCTATCAGCGTTGCGTCATCATCGGCACCGACCATCCAACACTTCCCCTGGCGTTCATCCAGCAAGCGTTTGACGTCTTGGCAGAACCGGGGAGTGTGTCTATTGGGCCCAGCGAAGATGGCGGGTACTACCTGCTCGGGATGAATAAGTTTTACCCCCAACTCTTTGATGGGATGGCGTATAGCCATGCTGATGTGTTTTCGCAGACGCTTACGCGTGCAGCTGACGCGGAGGCAGCGGTACATATTTTGCCCATCTGGTATGATGTGGATGAGCCCGAAACCCTGCAGCGGCTTATTGGAGACTTAAAGACGAGCGATTTACCGCTTGCGAGAACCCGCCGCATGGTTACGAAGTTGGAGGGTGCTTATTCCGCACTTCGTGCTAAATCCGATGCATAATCTGGGATTTGGCGCTATTTGACGCGAGGTGCACGCCGGCTGAATGTCCACACTATTCCTCTCGGACGGCGCGTATCTGGGCTGGATTTATTTAAACCTGTGTGCATAACTGGAAAGAGCATGGCTGTTTCTGGAAGCGCTTTCAATATGACTATTATTCCCACTTATACATGGCAACATCACAAATTGTATCCCAAATGGGGCAGTTCAAAACGCTTGAGCAATTCATCATTGAACAAGAGCAAGCCATTCCCATTGCGGCCGGCGCATTTACGCGGCTGATTCGCGATATCAGCATTGCGGCAAAAATCATCAACAGAGAAATCAATAAGGCAGGGCTCGTTGACATTATCGGCGATGCCGGCGCGACAAACGTGCAGGGCGAAGCACAGCAAAAACTCGATGTGATGGCTGATACCGAAATCATTCGTGCGCTGCGGCGTGGCGGTGAGTGCTGCTTGCTGGGGTCAGAAGAGCAGGAAACACTGATTCCCATCGAAAACAGTAAAAGCTTACGGGGGGATTACATCGTGCTGTTCGATCCACTCGACGGTTCGTCGAATATTTCCGTCAATGTCTCTGTCGGGACCATTTTTAGCATCTACAGACTTGCTGAAGGTATGGAGCCGGGTCTTGACGCTGTGTTACGGCCCGGGGTTGAGCAGGTCGCTGCCGGCTACGTGATTTACGGCTCGTCGACCATGTTTGTATATACTACGGGCAATGGTGTGAACGGCTTTACGCTGGATCCGTCAGTTGGCGAGTTTTTGCTTTCTCATCCCGATATCAAAACGCCGCGCCAGGGTACTATCTACTCGATAAATGAAGGCTATTACAACGCGTTTGAGTACGGCCTGCGGCAATACATCAAATGGATTCAGATGCCAGATGAGGCAACGGGCCGGCCTTATACGTCCCGTTATATCGGCTCGTTTGTGTCAGATTTCCACCGCAACCTGCTAAAAGGTGGCATCTTTATGTACCCGGCAACGAAGAAAAATCCGGCAGGGAAGTTACGATTGATGTATGAAGTGAATCCTACAGCGTTTATTGCCGAACAAGCCGGCGGACTCGCGGTAGATGGGGACATGCGCGTCATGGAAAAAACGCCCACGGCGCTACATGAAAGATCTCCGCTGTTTATTGGCAGCGCGGACATGGTCACGCGCGTTCAGGAGTTCTTACACGCCACCTACTAACCCACGAGCTTATATCGATGAAGCAATCGCTAGCCTTGATTTCTCTGGTTGTCAGAGATTACGACGAAGCCATCGCGTTCTATACGGAAAAACTCCATTTTACTTTAATTGAAGACACCTACCAGCCGGCGCAAGACAAGCGCTGGGTGGTGGTGGCGCCACCGGGAGATCAACCTGGCGCACAGCTACTGCTCGCGCGCGCTTCAAATCCTGATCAAGCGTCTCGCATTGGAAACCAGACCGGCGGACGTGTCTTCCTGTTTTTGCATACGGATGATTTCTGGCGCGACTACAAGGCCATGCAGACTGAAGGAATCAAGTTTGTCCGTGATCCCAAAGAAGAACCATATGGTACTGTCGCAGTGTTTGAAGACCTGTATGGCAACCTGTGGGATTTAATTCAGCCGGTTTAAGGCAAAAACTTGTAACCGTAAACCGGCAACGTCCAACCAAAAATCAGGTGTTCATCTCTTTGTAGAGCCACGTTTTAGCGACGGCCCACCCGCGTTTGACCGTGGCAGGCGAGAGATTCAGGGCATTTGCGGTTTCTTCGATGCTCATGCCTCCAAAAAAACGACACTCAACAATACTGGCTTGACGCTCGCTGCGTAGCGCCAATTGTTTGAGTGCATCATTCAGGGTGATAAGCATATCGAGACGATCATCAGCTAAACTGAAGAGGTCATCTTGTGGCATGAAATCGTTTTCAAGCGATATCTTCTTAACTTCTCCGCCTCGCTTCTGACGCTTCCGTGATTCAGCATAGTTAACCAGCAAGTGACGCATGGCTTTTGATGCAACTCCATAAAAATGTGATCGGCTGTCCCACTTCATTTCAGATTGGTTGACGAGCTTTATGTATGCTTCGTGCACCAATGCTGTTGTGTTGAGCGTGTGGTCGCCGACCCAGTGGCGCCGTTGCACATGCGCCAGATCATGAAGTTCTTCGTAAATGAGCGGGAAGAGGTCACCTAGAACATCATTGTCTCCAGATTTAAGTTCGCCAAGAAGTCGTGTTACTTCACGAGAATCTGCTCGTTTGGACATAATTGTGGCGTTGATACTGCAAGTGTGTGGGGTAGTAATGTTGAAGATACGCGAAAGGAATTAAAAGACAAGGGTTTGTCAGGTAGTTAGTTAAGGTGAAATCGCTTATTTTAGCGCGAATAACCCACAATAAGCGTATGGATCCCAAGCAGTGGACATTAGTCGAGCACCTCTTTGAGGAAGTAAAACAAGTACCCGAATCAGATCGCCGGCGCTTTTTAATGGAGAAGAGTAATGGAGATGAGGAGGTGGTACGTGAAGTGGAAGGATTGCTTGTCGCTGATCCCAACGTTAATACGTTTTTTGAAGACTTCCAGGAAGCGTTGTTGATCAAGCCGGCGCAAACAGGAAGTGTTCCACGAGGTCCCAGCGCTGGCAGTGATAACCTGATTGGCACCCAGGTTGCGCATTATAACGTCGAAGAGAAAATTGGCGAAGGCGGGATGGGTGTTGTATACCGGGCAAAAGATACCCGGCTCAACCGCGCTGTGGCGCTCAAAATCCTGCGTAAAGATGTAGGGAGAGATGCTTCAGTTAGGCGGCGGTTTTTGACAGAGGCACGCGCTGCTTCAGCCTTGAATCATCCTAATGTGGCAACGATCTATACAGCTGAGCCTTTCTCAGAGGAGCAGTTGATGATTGCCATGATGTTCTGTGATGGCGGATCGCTGAAAACGCGTATTGCCGGCGGAAGGATGGATGTGGAGCAAGCCGTCGACATTGCCCTCCAAATTGGCCGCGGTTTACAGGCTGCGCATGAAGCCGGCGTTGTGCACCGTGACATCAAACCAGGCAACCTGCTGTTCGACAGTGCCGGCAATATCCGCATTGTAGATTTTGGCATCGCAAGATTTGAGGGCGATACCCGTCTCACACTCACGTCGCATGCCATGGGGACACTGTCGTACATGTCGCCGGAGCAGGCCGCCGGCAAAGCGGATCATCGGGCAGACATCTGGTCGCTGGGCGCCGTGCTGTACGAAATGTTGACCGGGCAGCCGCCTTACGCGCAAAACCAGACACACGCTATTCTTTACGCACTGGTCAATGAACCTGTTGTGCCCGTAGCTGCCTTCAGGCCAGACTTGCCGCAACGGCTAGAAGCTGTTGTGAGCAAGGCGCTCCAAAAAGATCCGGCGCAGCGATACGGCGATATGGCTACACTGATTCGCGATTTGGAGCACCTTTCTCAACCCGGACCTGATCCCATTGCTGCGGTTTCAGTTGCTGCAGTACCCGTCACTTCAACACAGGGTGTGACACCCATAGCACAACCTGCTGAAGAACAGAAGGGCCCCATCACAATTCTTGTCGTTGATGATGAACCCGATATCGAATTGCTGATTTCACAGCATTACTACAAGAAAATTCGCGCGGGTGAGTGGAAAATTGAGTTTGCTGAAAACGGAGCAGAGGCGCTCAAGCGGATAGAAGCAAATCCAGATATAGAAATAGTCCTCACTGATTTGCACATGCCTGTGATGGATGGCCTCACCCTCCTCGGTAATTTGCATGACAGGCGTTATCCGCTAAAAGCCCTGGTGTTATCCGCATACGGCGATATCCTCAATGTGCGGCGCGCGATGAACCTGGGCGCGCACGACTTTTTGTTCAAGCCCATTGAGTTTGACGACCTCGAGCAAACCATTTATAAAACGCACAAAGAAGTACAGTTTCAGCGTGCGATGTCTCGTTCGCAAACCCGTCTGAGTGGACTGGAGAGCGAGTTGGCGATTGTAAAGCGAATGCAGAAAGCGGTGTTGCCGGCGCAGCTACCTGCCAGCGATGAAGTAAGCGCGTATGCATACATGCTGCCCGCCAAGGACGTATGCAACAACTTTTACGACCTGTTCTACCTTGATGACAACCGCCTTGCTTTCTTTATCGGCAATGTGACGGGGCAGGGATTTCCAGCAGCCATGCTTATGTCGATGAGCAGGACCCTGTTGAAAGCGGATGCGCAACGGGCGTTTGCGCCGGCTGCTTGCATGACAACGCTCAATGCATTAATGCTGCCCGAGCGGGAAGGTGATCATTTTGTGACCGCATTTTACGGGGTCATGGATCTAAAAGACGGCAAAATCACCTATAGCAACGCCGGACACAATCCGCCATTGGTATTGCGTCAGGGAGGCGCCATCGAGCAATTAAACTGGGAGGACAGCATCGCGATCGGCGTCAAGAAAGATGCTGTCTTCCACGATCACGAGATTGTGCTGCAGGAAAAAGACAGCCTCTTCTTGTATACCGAGGGGCTTGTAAAAGCACCTGCTGCGGATGGTGTTGTACGCGATGTTGCATCAATCAAGGCGTTGTTGAAGCAACACGCCGGCGTGACACCTTCAAATCTCATCCGCCATTTCATGCGCGACTTCGGCGCGAATCAGGCTGGCTCTACCCACGATCTGACATTGATCGCCATTCGGAGGGAGTCACTCTTGTAGGCTTACATCCAACGCTGTTGATTGCGTATTCCAGATGTATGCAGGTGCATTGTTCGGCCGAAAGTGTTAAGTTAATCGCCCAAACTTGCTATCCTACGCTAATCGCATATACATCATGAACGCTATCAGTTTTTGCGCACGGGTTTTTGGATTACTGCTGTTGTTTTCAATCAGTATCACAGGATGCACTTCCGATAATTCTGGAAGCGATTCTGCGAGTGAGCCGGTTGCTACCGTGGGGGTAACCGTCTTGACGATGACACACCCTTTCTTTTTGGATCTGGTTGATGAACTCAAAGCAGAAGCGGAGCGGAGCAATATCGAAATCGTGATGGTGTCGAGTGAGTTTGATGTAGCACGGCAAAAGGATCAGATGTCAGACTTTATTGTGCAGCAGGTTGATGCGATTATTTTGTGTCCTTCTGACTCCAAAGCTATCGGTACGGCAATCCAGGAGGCGAATGACGCAGGTATTCCTGTGTTCACTGCGGATATAGCCGCACTGGTGGATGAAGTTGATGTGGTAGGTCATATTGGTATTGATAACTTCAACGGCGGTGTGATGGCGGGGGAAACTGCGGTTGAGGCGTTGGGCGGCACTGGCCAGGTAGCCATTGTTGATCATCCAGAAGTAGAGTCTGTCATTCAACGTACTGGTGGATTCTTGCAGGCTATCGAAGCTGCGAACGCTGCGGGCAGCAACATTGAACTTGTGTCACGGCTCCCGGGAGGTGGTTCGATGGACAAGTCATTCAAGGCAACGGAAGACATGCTCCAGGCAAATCCTGATCTGGATCTGATTTTCGGGATTAACGATGAAACGGCGCTGGGGGCATTGGCCGCAATCGAAAAAGCCGGCAAGGCAGGCCAGGTGCAGGTGATTGGGTTTGGGGGGAAAACGGAAGCGCGTAAAGCTGTTGATGAAGGGAAGCTCTACGCGGATGTGATCACCTATCCTCGTCAAATCGGCGCCCGTTCCATTCAGGCAGTTGTTGCCTACATGAATGGTGAAGAAGTGCCGGTCACGCAGCTCATTCCTACCGAAATGTACCGTCAAAATGCTGCCGGTGAGTAGCTGAAAAAGCTACATCTTGTGGTCGAATCAGCGTACAAAGTCAATTTATATTGTAAAGATCTTGTGAAACATGGCTTTGGCTTTGTAAAAAATACGGTATAGATCGCCTTATTAAATTAGGCAAGGTGTTGTTTTTGCAATAGTATCTATTGCTTATGCGTTCGCCTGGTGAACAACGTTAAGTGAAAGCGGTACCAAAAAATGGTCCGTTGAGTTAACGGTGTTAAGGCAACCGGGGCCGAGGCATTTGCACTAGAAATGCTGATTCAGTTAATTCATGTCAACCACGAGCAACCGCTTCAACACAGACCAAGCTCATGCTTAACGCAGCCGCATTACATACCACTCGTTTACAGACGCCTTCACAGGCAGTTGCTGTCTCGGTACTGCGGAATGAGCCGGTTCCAGGTGGGATTGATGTATCAGGAGTATCCTCAGTAGTCAATATCCTTAGCACAAGGATTCGGGGGATTATTCTACTTATCCTAATTATCAACCTAATTATTATTGGATAGGAAATGATCAATCCCAAAGCACTTCTAGACAAAGCATAGTAGCAATCGTCACAAAGCGCTGGGGATTGATCTAACCCAGAAAGCAGACGAGAACTATGCCAGAATACAGTTCAGGAATCATTCCCTCGCAAACAGGAGACGGCGCGTCATCCGCTGTGCCTGAGCCCAAAGTCTCAACCGAACCCATGACTGGTGCCGAGATTTTTGTGCGCGCTTTAGACGCACAGGGCGTTGAGTACGTCTTTGGTCATCCCGGCGGAGCAGTCATCAAAATTTATGATGAGATTGCTCGCATCAATCCACGCTTCAAGCACATCCTGGTGCGCCACGAACAAGGTGGTACCCACATGGCGGAAGGCTATGCTAAAGCAACCGGCAAAGTGGGCACAGTCCTCGTGACAAGCGGCCCCGGTGCAACCAACACCGTAACGGGTATTGCAGATGCCTACATGGATTCAATCCCTATCGTTGTGTTTACCGGGCAGGTGCCTACGGGACTGATTGGGAACGACGCGTTTCAGGAAACCGATATCATCGGGGTGACGCGTAGCATCACCAAACACAGCTTTCAGGTGCGCCGGGTAGAAGACCTGACGCGTACCATTCGCGAAGCATACCATATCGCAAAAACCGGCCGGCCAGGTCCTGTGGTCGTCGACTTACCCAAAGACATTCTTTTTGCGAAAACGCCTTTTACTTTCCCGAATGATGTAGAGCTTCGCGGCTATTCGACAGAGTTACCATTGCAGATGGAGCAGGTTGCCAGCGCCGCGGCAATGCTAAAAGCCTCCGAGAAGCCACTCCTTTACGTTGGCGGCGGAACGCTCAATAGCGGTGCTTCAGCCGAGTTGACCGCACTGGCACGCAAGCTAAATGTGCCAGTAACAACTACGTTGCACGGGTTGAGTGCCTTCCCGGAAAACGATCCGCTTTCTGTTGGGATGCTCGGCATGCATGGTACCTGGTATGCAAACCAGGCGGTGCAGCATTGCGACCTCATCATGTCGGTAGGCGCCCGTTTTGACGACCGGGTAACCGGCAAACTCGATTCCTGGGCACCACACGCCAAGGTTATTCACATCGATATCGACCCCTCCTGCATTTCCAAAAACATCCCTGTTGATTGCCCGATCCTTGGTGACGTAAAGCAGGTACTTGAGGCCTTGATCCCAATGGTTGAGCCGAAAGATACAACCGAGTGGCTGGCGCAGATTGCTGTGTGGCGTAAAGAGTGTCCGCTAGATTTTGATCGGGACGAAAAGCTCCGTGCGCAGGCTGTTATTGAGGCATTGCGTGAGAAGTCGGAAGGCAACGCTGTTGTACTATCCGACGTTGGGCAGCACCAGATGTGGACTGCGCAATATTTCTCTTACGTACGTCCCCGTTCACACATTACGTCGGGCGGCCTGGGGACCATGGGTTTTTGTCTGCCTGCTGCCATTGGCGCTGCTTTTGGGCTTCGGGGCATGGGTGAAACGGATGTGCCCGTCATTTCTGTAAGTGGCGACGGCGGGTTTGTCATGAATGCGCAAGAACTTAGTGTTGCAGCTGCGCACAAACTGCCGCTCAAAATCATCGTGATCAACAACCGATTCCTGGGCATGGTGCGCCAGTGGCAGGAGCTGTTCCACGAAAACCGTTACAGCCACACCGATCTGAGCGATACAAACCCCGATTTTGTCAAACTGGCAGAAGCCAATCATTGCGTGGGTATCGCGGCATCTACGCCGGCCGAACTACAGGCAGCTATCGACAAAGCCTGGTCGATTAACGATCGCCCTGTGTTAATCGAATGCCAGGTAGAGAAAGAAGAAATGGTTTTCCCGATGGTACCGGCTGGTGCTTCTACGGGAGACATGATTACAGAACGATTTTCAAACGACCATGATGTCTGATTTAGCCCCACGATTTAAAGAGAAGAAGATTACGCACATGGCTGATGCAGCTTTGACACCCCAGCAGATATTTCGCAAAAATGCGGCCGGTGAGCCGCTGAACGATGGTGACGAGCCTGAATTGCGCAGGCACATCATCAATGTGATGCTGGAAAACTCAATTGGCGCACTTAACCGGGTTGTAAACCTGTTTTCCGCACGCGGCTTCAGCCTCGAAAGCGTAGCTGTCGGTAAAACGGACGATCCAACACTGTACCGTCTTACGCTGGTCACAAAAGGCACTACCCGTAAAATCGAACAAGTGTTGACCCATCTGGGCAATCTGATCGACACGGTAGAAGTGGAAGACCTGACCGACCTCGAAACGGTAGAACGCGAACTGTGCTTGCTCAAAGTTCGATACTCGGAAAAGAACCGCGCACAGGTGATGGATATCCTCAACATCTTTCGCGGGAAAGTGATCGACATCACGCACGAAAGCATGAGTTTTGAGCTCACCGGGCCGGCGAAAAAAATCAATGCGTTTGTCGGCATGATGCAGCCATTTGGTATTGAAGAACTCCACCGAAGTGGACGCGTGGCGATGCGCCGTGCGCTCATCCATGGTGGCTGATCACGCAAACGTACCACTTGAAATTTGTACCGAGCTACGTCTGTGGATCGTCGCTCGATAACCCGGTTGCCCACCCGCAATCACAACATTAAAAGGAATAGTAGAAATGGGAGTAAAGGTTCATTACGACGCAGACCTGGATATCATCCTGCAAAAGAAAGTTGCCGTCATTGGATATGGAAGCCAGGGACATGCCCACGCACTTAACTTGCGTGATAGCGGTGTAGAGGTTGCGGTAGGTCTGCGTGAAGGATCGCGTTCTGCCGAGAAAGCCCGCGAAAAAGGGCTGGATGTGAAATCAATTGCTGATGCTGTCAAATGGGCAGATGTAGTAATGGTGCTCATTCCCGATCAGCATCACAAGCGCACGTACGAAGCTGACATCAAGCCGCATCTGACCGCCGGCAAAGCACTTGGCGTTGGTCATGGCTTTAGCGTGCATTACGACGAAATCAAGCCTCCTGCAGACGTAGACGTCTTTATGGTTGCGCCGAAATCACCTGGTCACCTGGTGCGCCGCGTATACGAAGAAGGCGCCGGCGTGCCTTGCCTGGTTGCTGTGTCACAGGATCCTTCCGGTGGAGCCTTGCAGTTGGCGCTTAGCTACGCCAAAGCCATTGGTGGCGCAAATGCAGGGGTTATCGAGACCACGTTCAAAGACGAAACGGAAACCGACCTCTTTGGTGAGCAGGCAGTGCTCTGTGGTGGCTCTGAAATGTTGATTCGGGCCGGTTTTGAAACGCTGACGGAAGCTGGATATCCGCCCGAATTGGCGTACTTCGAGGTGTTACATGAACTGAAGCTGATTGTTGACCTCTATTACGAAGGCGGCCTCGCGTACATGAACTATTCAATCAGTGACACGGCGGAATACGGCAACTACTCGCGTGGCCCTCGCCTGATCACAGACGCTGTGCGCAAAGAGATGAAAGAGATTTTGTCTGAAATCCAGTCTGGGCAGTTTGCGCGCGAGTGGATTGCAGAGTGTGACGCCGGCTGGCCAAACTTCGACGACATGAAGCGTGATTCGCGCGAACACCCGATCGAAAAAGTTGGCAAGAAACTGCGTGGTATGATGAGCTGGCTGCGCCCGAATAAAAAAGCAGACACTGCTGATTCCCCTGTAACTGCCTAGCCTGTGCGTCGATGTCCGAGAAGATGAAAACATACCGTATCGTTACCCTCCCAGGCGATGGCATTGGTCCTGAAGTTGTTGCCGAAACACTCCGCGTGCTACATGCTGCCGGTGAACACGCTGGTTTTTCGCTTAGTGTAGAAGAGCACCTCATTGGTGGCGCTGCACTGGATGCAACCGAGGATCCATTCCCGGCAGCAACTGCAACGGCATGCCTTGCAGCTGATGCTGTACTGATGGGTGCAGTGGGTGGGCCGGCGTGGGATCACTTTACGGGCAACAAGCGCCCCGAGAGTGGCTTGCTGGCGCTGCGCAAAACATTGGGTACTTTTGCCAACTTGCGGCCGGTTGCTGTGCCGGCATCCCTGGCAGCTTCTTCGCCATTGCGCGAAGACCGGGTGACCGGTACGGATATGTTGATTGTCCGGGAGCTGACTGGCGGGATTTACTTCGGTGAGCCGAAGGGCCGGCATGTAGGCGAAGACGGGCGTTGGGCATCCAATACCATGGTGTATGACGAGCAGGAAATTGCGCGCATTGCACATGTGGCTTTTAAATGGGCACGCCGCCGCCGCAACAAGGTGACGCTGGTTGATAAAGCAAACGTGCTCGTGGTCTCGCAGCTCTGGCGAGAAGTTGTCACGGAGGTGCACAAGGCTTCGTACGCAGATGTTGAGCTGGATATGCTGTACGTCGACAATGCTGCTATGCAGGTTGTGATCAATCCGCGACAGTTTGATGTTGTGGTTACCTCCAACCTGTTTGGTGATATCCTGTCCGATCTTGCTGCCACATTGCCCGGCTCGCTGGGCATGCTGCCTTCCGCAAGTGTTGGTGGAAAAGTTGGCCTTTTTGAGCCAGTACATGGGAGTGCGCCTGATATCGTGGGTGAAGGCAAAGCCAATCCGCTTGCAACCATGTTGAGCGGTGTGATGATGCTGGAAGAACTGGGGGAGCAGGCTGCAGCTGACGCGATGCGCGCCGGCATTGAGGATGTGTTGGATGAACAGTACAGAACACGAGATATGTGGCAAGAAGGTTTGCATCTCGTAGACACCCGAGAAATGGGGCAACGGGTCACAGAAAAAGTACAGCAACGCCTCGCGCAGGTACCCGCCTGATTTTCAAAATCTGCATGCACTAGCTACAAAGACATGAGTAATCAAGTATTCATATTCGATACCACCTTGCGAGATGGCGAGCAGGCACCCGGTGCCTCGATGTCACTCTCGGAAAAGATTAAAATTGCGCATCAGCTGGCAAAGCTGAACGTCGATATCATCGAAGCCGGCTTTCCGATTTCGTCCCCGCAAGATGCCGAATCTGTGCGGCAGATTGCAGCGGAAGTTTCTGGTCCCGTGATAGCTGCCCTTGCTCGGGCAACCGAAGCAGACATCCATGCAGCCGGCAAAGCGCTGGTGCCGGGTAAAAACACACGTATTCACACGTTTATCGCGACAAGTGACATTCACCTGGATGCCAAGTTTAGCAATCCACGGTTTGGTACGAACATGGCAGAGCGCCGTAAAACCGTCATACAGATGGCTGTGGACGCTATCAAACTGGCGCGTACCTATACAGACAATGTCGAGTTTAGCGCTGAAGATGCCGGACGAACCGAGATTCCATACCTGTGTGATATGGTGCAGGCGTGCATCGAAGCCGGCGCGACAACCATCAACCTGCCTGATACCACGGGTTACTGCACCCCGAGCGAATATGCATCTATTTTCAAACAGGTAATCGAATGCATTAAGCCGACTGATGACATCATTTTCTCAACCCATTGCCACGACGATTTAGGTCTGGCGGTTGCGAACTCGCTTTCCGGCGTCTTGGCTGGCGCACGGCAAATCGAATGCACGATTAATGGTATTGGTGAACGCGCCGGTAATGCGTCGTTGGAAGAGGTGGTGATGGCGATGAATGTGAGAGCTGAGCGCTTCCAGGTGCACACGAATATCAATACCCGCGCGCTTATGGAAACGAGCAACATGGTGCAGGTAGCTTCTGGTTTTGCTGTTCCGCCGAACAAAGCGATTGTGGGCAAGAACGCCTTTAGTCATGAAGCCGGCATTCACCAGCATGGTGTACTGAAAAGTAGAGAGACGTATGAGATCATGCGTGCAGAAGATGTGGGGCAAGATGCTGAGCAGATTCGTCTCGGGCGTCATTCAGGCCGGCACGGATTCTTGAGCCGGCTCGAGAAAATGGGGCTGGAAGTACCCGAAGAGGCGCGCGATGAACTGTATACCCGCTTCCTGGCGCTCGCTGATCAAAAGAAAGAAATTTTTGAGGCGGATCTGTACAATCTCTTCCATGAAAAGAGCAGTTTGGCCAAGCCTGAGTACGTGCTCGAAAAAATGGAAGTCATGGTTGATACAAATAAGGCAGCCAAAGCTTCTGTGACCGTCTTTCATACGCGGATGAAAGAGTTTCATACGGAAACCGCAAAAGGAGATGGGCCGGTTGAGGCGCTTTACATGGCAATTAACCATGCCGTTGGAACAGCACATGAATTGATCAGCTATTCGATTCAGTCTGTTTCCGAAGGTGCGGATGCTGTTGGTGAAGTGAGGGTGCTTACAGGTAACGACAATCAGCAGTTTTCGGGAGAAGCCAAGAGTACCGATGTGCTCAAGGCCTCTGCAGAAGCCTACCTGGCTTCACTCAACAAGCTGGTTGCCGGCCAGCGTGATGAAGCCAGCGAAAGCTTTATAGCAAGCGGAATTATCGATTCCTTTGACAGAATTCAACAATCGAGTGGTAAGTAGCCCACGGGCGCTTCAGGAGAAAAGCGAATGACGATTACAGAGAAAATCATGGCGCGCAACGCGGGCCGGGACCGAGTTTCACCAGGTGAAAACATTTGGATTGACGTGGATGTGTTGATGACACACGACGTTTGTGGACCGCCTACTATTGGCATTTTCAAACGAGAGTTTGGCGAAAATGCAAAAGTATTCGATCCGGAGAAAGTGGTGATTATGCCGGATCACTACATCTTTACGGCCGACATGCACGCCAATCGTAATATTGAAATTCTCCGTGCATTTGCTAAAGAGCACAACCTGCCGCACTACTATGACGTGGGTACGGATCGCTACAAAGGCGTTTGCCATATCGGGCTGGCTGAAGAAGGCTTCAATCGCCCGGGTACCGTGCTTATTGGGACCGATAGCCACTCCTGTACCTCGGGTGCATTTGGCATGTTTTCGACGGGTGTGGGGAATACCGATGCTGCCCTCATTATGGGCACGGGTAAAATCTGGGTCAAAGTGCCGGAGACAATGAAGTTTGTCTTTAATGGCAACTTGCCGCCTTACCTGATGGCCAAAGATCTGATCCTGACGATTATTGGTGATATCGGTTGTGATGGGGGGACGTATCGCGCCCTGGAATTTGATGGCGAAGCTGTTTTTGACCTGTCTATGCAGGAGCGTATGACGCTGACCAATATGGCCATTGAAGCCGGCGGCAAAAGCGGCATCATTCCGCCCGACGAAGTGACCTTCGACTATGTACGTGCGCGCACCGACGCTGCATTTGACCCAGTGTATAGCGATCCTGATGCTAATTATCATTCTGTTCGCACCTATGATGTGTCGCAGATGGAGCCCGTAGTGGCGAAGCCGCACAGTCCAGATAACAAGGCAACCGTCCGGGAAGTGGAAGGCACACGCCTCGATCGCGCATACATCGGCAGCTGCACGGGAGGCAAGCTTGAAGACTTTGAAGCTGCCGCCCGCATTCTGAAAGGCCAGGAAACGCGGATTCCAACGTTTATCGTGCCGGCAACAACCGAAGTTGCTCGTGATCTGCATACAACAACCGTTGATGGCGAGTCGATTTACGACATCTTTATCAATGCCGGCTGTCAGATTGGCCAATCCAGCTGCGCTGCATGCCTGGGCGGCCCGAAAGACACGTTTGGCCGCACGCACGGCGAAGAGGTTGTGATCTCCACCACAAACCGCAATTTCCCCGGACGTATGGGCTCCAAACAGTCTTCCGTCTACCTGGCGTCGCCACTGACCGTTGCTGCTTCTGCGTTCTCAGGTGTGATCACCGATCCGCGTGAAGTGCTGGTCTAATCAATATTAAATTAGGCCCTGTTGGGTCTGTAATAATCAAGAGTATGAAAGAAATTATCGAAGGCCTCGCGTACGTATTGGGTGACTCAATCGACACGGATCAGATGATTCCGGCAGAGCACCTGGTATACAGCCTTTCTGATCCTGAAGAGCGGAAAAAGTATGGGCAGTTTGCATTGAGCGGAGTGCCTGTGGGTAACCAGGGGCTGCCGTATGGTGATCGTCCGTTTACCGAGGAAGGTTCACACGAGAGCCCCTATAAAATCATCATCGGCGGTTCAAACTTTGGATGCGGCTCGTCGCGTGAGCACGCACCTTTTGCATTGATGGTGGCTGGCTGTGAAGCGGCTATCGCTGAGAGCTTTGCTCGCATTTTTTACCGCAATTCTGTGGATGGTGGTTTTCTGGTGCCGTTTGAAACGCGACAGAAAATCAACGACCGCATCAAAACGGGCGATTCGTTGCGCCTGGATACCTCGCTTGGAAAATTAACAAATCTGACCACGGGTGAAGAGTTCTTGCTCGATCCCCTGGGCGAGGTGGCAGAGATTCTCAAGGCCGGCAACGTATTTGAATACGCGCGTCAGGCTGGCCTGATGAATACGTAAGGTTGAATACGTAAGGTTGAACACGATACGCATCTTTTCTCAACACCGAAAACTACCCCCTAGCCATGGCTAATCACATCGAACTATTTGATACGACCCTGCGGGATGGAACGCAGGGAGAGCACGTCACCATGTCCGCACAGGACAAAATTCGTATTGCGAAGCGGCTCGACCGCATGGGGATTGATATTATCGAGGGGGGATGGCCGGGTTCAAACCCCAAAGATCAGGAGTTCTTCAGTCGTGCGCGCGACGAAGACTTCCAGCACGCTCGAATCTGTGCGTTTGGCTCAACTCGGCGCGTGCAGTTTACGCCTGAGGAAGATCCAAACCTTCAGGCTATGTTACAGGCGCAGACGCCTGTTGTATCTATTTTTGGCAAAAGCTGGACGCTACATGCTGAAGTAGCCCTGGGGGTTACCCTTGCTGAAAATGTGGAATTGATCCGGTCATCCGTTGCCTACTTGAAGTCGCACGGAAAGCACATTGTTTATGATGCTGAGCATTTCTTCGATGGCTACAAAGAGCACCCGGCTTACGCGCTTGAGACGCTGCATGCTGCCGCAGAGGCCGGCGCGAGCGTCCTCGTACTCTGTGACACCAATGGCGGTACGCTGCCTATGGAGGTCTACAATATTGTTGGAGAGATAGTCCAGAAGTTTGATGTCCCGATTGGCATCCACACCCACAACGACGGTGCGTGTGCCGTGGCGAATACACTGATGGCCGTGGAGGCCGGGGCTCGCCACGTACAGGGGACCATCAACGGAATCGGCGAACGCTGTGGCAATGCTGACTTATGCGCAGTGATCGCCGATTTGCAGATCAAAATGGGTTACGATTGTATTGAGCCGGCGCAACTGGGCACGCTGGCTGATATGAGCCATTTTGTAGACGAAGTTGCTAATCTGGTGCCAGTTGATCGCGCTGCATTTGTGGGCCGGAGCGCCTTTGCGCACAAAGGAGGCATTCACGTTTCAGCCGTAATGAAAGAGCCACGTGCTTACGAGCATATCACACCAGAGCTTGTGGGCAACAAGCGGCGCGTGCTGGTTTCTGACCTTTCAGGCCAGAGCAACGTGCGCTACAAAGCCGAGGAACTGGGTATCGTACTTTCTGAGAAAGATATGGCTCGCCAGGCAGTACAGCGTATCAAAGAACTCGAGCACCTGGGCTATGAATTTGAAGGTGCCGAGGCTTCATTTGAACTACTGCTTCGTACAATCAAGGGAGAGGCGGCTGAGTTCTTTGCACTGGAGCGCCTTCGGGTTCGGAGCGAAGATGGGGAAGATGGCAAAGCTTTTTCTGAAGCAACACTGGCGATCGAAGTGCACGGCCATCGTACACTTGTGGCCGCAGAAGGCTCTGGTCCCGTTGATGCCATGTCGAACGCACTGCGCGAAGCACTTGTTGGATTCTATCCCGACTTGCTCGATGTGCGGCTTGCTGACTATAAAGTTCGCGTATTGACGCCGGAAGAAGGTACTGCCGCCAAAGTCCGCGTGCTCATTGAGCACCGGAGTAAAGCGAACAATGGCTGGCATACCGTCGGTGTTTCTAATAACTTGTTGGATGCCAGCTGGCAGGCCCTGTCTGACGGCATCCGTTACCACCTGCTGACCTCGAATGCGAAGGTCGTCGAAAATCAGAATGTTCGAATAACGCCCCGCGTCACTGCACGCGCAGCCGCGGCGGTCTGACCCGATACCTTAAGATCCGCTGCTGAGGGCTTGGGGATATTATAGGTCCTCCAGCAGCGTCAAGGAAGTTCTTATCTGTACAGCTTAAGACATGTTGTAAACACTTTGGGAGGTGTTTGCAGCCCCGTTTGGTTTTACGGTTTTTTATTGTAGCCAAACGGTCCGCTGTCCTTTAAGATTAGTTATTCCTTGCAATGAAATCTTCAGGTTTTAGGACCAATAAAAGTCTCTCTGATAAGGCTCTTTTTGATAAAGCTCTTTTTGATGTAGTAATTCGTTGTACAGTGCTGATTTCGAGCACGATGCTTGTGGCGTAGGATTTATCTGTTCCATTCACAATACGCAGCGGCATGACATTGTGCAGCATGGTCTGCGCATCCTCGAAAACCTCGACCACCGCGGGGCAACAGGAGCAGATCCTGATACGGGTGATGGTGCCGGCATTCTCGTTCAGACGCCCGATCGATTTTTCCAGGCAGAAGCGAAAGCGTTGGGTATCACGCTGCCCGAAAAAGGGAAGTATGGCGTAGGTATGGTATTCCTGTCGCAAGACAAACAGGAATTTAGCCGGCAAAAAGCTGTCATCGAGTCTGTTGTAGCAGATGAGGGGCTGCGCCTCCTGGGGTGGCGCGTTGTCCCGGTAAATAGCAAATCCATTGGCCGTGCAGCACGCGAAACGGAGCCCGTTATCCGCCAGTTCTTTGTGACGTGGGACGAAGAGGACCTCGAAGTTGCTGATGTTGAGCGCAACCTGTTTCTGGTCCGTAAACTCATCGAAAACAGCATCCGCAAACACGACCACCCGGATGCAGCAGAATTTTACGTGCCGAGTTTGTCTAGCCGCACAATGATCTATAAAGGCATGCTCACCACCCACCAGTTGAGCACCTATTTTGATGATCTGAATAACCCACTGTTTGAAAGTGCACTTGCCATGGTGCATTCCCGGTTCAGTACAAACACTTTTCCGCAATGGTCATTGGCGCAGCCGTTTCGCCGGATGAGCCACAACGGCGAAATCAACACGCTCCGTGGCAACATCAACTGGATGAAATCGCGCCAGGCACTGTTTGATGCGCCGAAGTTTGGTGGCGACATCTCCCGCCTTTTGCCAATTCTCGACGAAGGCGCAAGCGATTCGCAGGTGTTTGACAACGCGCTCGAATTGATTTGCCATTCCGGGCGATCGCTTCCGCATGCCATGATGATGATGATTCCAGAGGCCTGGGAGCACAATGCGTTGATGGATCCAGCCAAGAAGGCGTTCTATAGCTATCACAGTTGCCTGATGGAGCCGTGGGATGGACCGGCAACGGTACCCTTTACGGACGGACGCTATATCGGTGCTGTGCTCGATCGAAACGGGCTGCGCCCATCGCGCTTCACCGTAACAAAAGATGGCCTGGTTGTGCTGGCTTCTGAAACGGGTGTCTTGGACTTTGATCAGGCAGATGTTGTACGCAAAGGCAGGTTGCAACCAGGCAAAATGTTCTTGGTCGACTTGAAAGAGCAGCGCATTATTGAAGATGAGGAGATCAAAGCGACCATCAGCAACAAAGCGCCGTATGGTAAATGGTTGGATGAAAACCTGATCCATATGGATGACCTGCCGGTTGCGACCGATGTGCCGGCCATCCGTTCGCCTGAAACGTTACGCCGCGACCTGCACCTGTTTGGCTATACCCGTGAAGATCGTGATATCCTCATGCCGCCCATGTTGTTTAATGGCAAAGAGGGACTCGGCTCGATGGGGGATGATACGCCGTTAGCGGTGCTTTCAGAACGGCCTCGGTTGCTGTATGATTACTTCAAGCAGCTTTTTGCCCAGGTGACCAACCCGCCCCTGGATGCCATTCGTGAGGAAATAGTGACATCGCTGTATACCAATATCGGTGCGCAGCACAATCTGTTTGCAACGGGACCTGAAAGCTGTAAACTTCTCCGGCTGAAACATCCGGTATTTACAAATGATGATCTGGCGCGCCTGAAAGCGAGCAATCGCGATACGCTTCGGACAGCTACCATTCCGATGCTGTTTGATGCGTCCATGGGAGGCGTAGGCCTGGAAGCCGGCCTGGAGAAAATGTTTGAAGCCGCATCGTTGGCGATTGAAGCCGGCGCGACCGTGCTAATCCTCAGCGATCGTGGTTGGTCTGATGCATTGTTGCCCATTCCTGCACTGCTGGCTACTGCGGCTATGCAGCACCATCTTATCGGTACAGGGCAGCGCTTCAAAACAAGCCTGGTAATAGAGAGCGGAGAGCCGCGCGAGGTGCATCACTTCTGTACCCTTATCGGGTATGGTGCCGACGTGATCAACCCATACCTTGCGTTTGAGTTTGCAGACGAAGTAATTGCTGCCGCCGGATCAGATACCTCCGTCGAAGTCGCGCACAAAAACTACGTGAAGGCGGTTGGCAAAGGGATTTTGAAAGTGATGTCTAAAATGGGCATTTCTACCGTACAGAGTTATCAAGGTGCGCAAATTTTTGAGGCCATTGGGATTGGCCGCTCGGTTATCGATGCGTATTTCAAAAATACACCATCGCGTATTGGCGGGATTACGCTTGAAGTGATTGCTGAGGAAGTCGCCCGCCGGCACGCGTATGCTGTGCACAAAGGTGGGGATGTGTCGCAAGACCTCGACGCGGGTGGTCGGTATCAGTGGCGCCGTGATGGTGAGCACCATCACTTCAACCCGCTAAGCGTTGCCAAAATTCAGCAGGCGGTACGCGATAATGATCCAGATACCTATGCGGACTATGCACGGATTGTCAATGCTGAGAGCAAAGCGAAAGGCACGCTACGCGGCCTGATGGCATTCCGTGAGGATGTTGCGCCAATTCCTGTCGAAGAGGTTGAGCCATGGACGGAGATTGTGAAGCGGTTCAAGACAGGCGCGATGTCGTATGGCTCCATCAGCCAGGAAACGCACGAAGCACTGGCTGTAGCGATGAACAAACTGGGCGGCAGAAGCAATACGGGTGAAGGTGGTGAAGATCCAGAGCGCTACAGCAAGAAAAGCCGTCGCCGTAGCCGCATCAAGCAGGTAGCCTCCGGGCGGTTTGGCGTAACCATTTCATACCTGGCAAGTGCCGACGAAATCCAGATCAAAATGGCGCAGGGTGCCAAGCCTGGAGAAGGCGGGCAGTTGCCTGGTGAGAAAGTGTATCCGTGGATTGCAAAAACGCGTCACTCAACGCCGTATGTCGGCCTCATTTCGCCGCCGCCGCATCACGACATTTATTCCATTGAAGATCTGGCGCAGTTGATCTTTGATCTGAAAAACGCAAATCCGGAAGCGCGTGTGACGGTGAAGCTGGTTTCCGAGGTTGGTGTTGGCACAATTGCAGCCGGCGTAGCGAAAGGCAAAGCCGACGTGATCTTGATCAGCGGCCACGATGGCGGTACGGGCGCTTCACCGCAGACAAGCCTCATGCATGCCGGCATTCCCTGGGAGCTTGGCCTTTCAGAAACGCAGCAAACCCTGACGCTGAATGGATTGCGCAGTCGCGTGAAGTTGGAGTGTGATGGGCAGTTGAAAACGGGCCGGGATGTTGCCATTGCGTGCTTGCTTGGTGCTGAGGAGTTTGGGTTCGCTACAGTGCCGCTCATTGCCATGGGCTGCATCATGATGCGCAAGTGCCACTTGAATACGTGCCCGGTGGGCATCGCAACCCAGGATCCCGTATTGCGCAAGCGATTCAATGGGCAGCCTGAACATGTCGTGAACTACTTCTACTTTGTGGCTGAAGAATTACGTCAGTACATGGCGCAACTCGGGGTGCGCACCATCGACGAAATGAAAGGCCGCGTCGAATTGCTCAAGGCGGACATCGATCAATCGCGGTGGAAAGCCCGCTACCTGGATCTGGCACCGATTCTGAAAAAAGTAGAGACACCGGCCTATCTGCAACCTTATCTCACGACACAGCAAGATCATGGTTTGTCGGATGTGAAAGACCAGTGGTTGATTGAAAAAGCTGACCTAACGCTGAAGAGTGGAGCTCCTGTGACCATAAAAACACCAGTAAGCAACCGCGATCGCTCGTTTGGAACGATGTTGAGTAATCGCATGGCCCAACGTTTTGGTATCGACGGGTTGCCGGACGGGACCGTGTCGATTGCCTGCGAGGGATCTGCCGGCCAAAGCTTTGGCGCCTTTGGGGCAAAAGGACTACGGATACATCTTGAGGGAGATGCCAATGACTACTTTGGTAAAGGCCTTTCGGGTGCTACGCTGGTTGTGCGGCCAGCAAAATCAGCTGCCTTTGTAGCAGAGGAAAACATCATCATCGGTAATGTTGCATTGTATGGTGCCACCAGTGGTCAGGCGTTTATCCGTGGTAAAGCGGGCGAACGTTTTTGTGTGCGGAATAGCGGTGTAACAGCTGTTGTAGAAGGCGTTGGCGATCACGGATGTGAGTACATGACGGGTGGTAAAGTAGTGGTGCTCGGCGATACCGGGCGCAACTTTGCAGCCGGCATGAGCGGCGGTATAGCATACGTGTATGACGAGGCCGGTACGTTTGCAGCAGAGCGGTGCAATCCGGAAATGGTAGACCTGGAGCAGGTTGCAACTGGCGAAGAAGAAGCATTCCTCAAAAACCTGATTACATCCCACCAAAAGCATACAGGCAGCGCTGTCGCAGCAGCCTTGCTGGCCAACTGGGAGACGGCCTTGCAGCAGTTTGTCAAGGTAATCCCGGTCGAGTACAAGAAAGCTTTGAAGCGATTGGAAGAGCAGGCCAACGAGCAGGTTGTTGCCTCATCCGTAGCTGCCTGAGCACGATTCAGAACAGACGCAGTTTCTTCTGGAGATCGCCTGCGCGGTTTGCGGGAGAGGCATGCAGTGTAGATGCCATCAATGAAATTAAGCAGTACAATGACCAAAGATAAAACGCGCGGATTTCTTCAACACAAACGGGCGTTGCCAAAGCGGCGGGCGGTTGAAGAGCGCTTGAAAGACAGTTACGAGATTTACGAGCAGTTTCCGGAAGAATACCTGATTCAGCAGTCTTCCCGGTGCATGGATTGTGGGGTGCCGTTTTGCCACGCCGGCTGCCCGTTGGGCAACAAGATACCGGAGTGGAATGACCTTGTGTTTAAAGAACGTTGGCAGGAAGCGTACCACAAGCTTTCATCGACCAATAATTTCCCGGAATTTACCGGTCGCATCTGTCCGGCGCCTTGCGAGACAGCCTGTGTGCTTGGGATCAACGACGATCCGGTAACGATTGAGCAGATCGAAAAAGAGATCATCGAACACGCGTATAATGCGGGTTGGGTGAAGCCAGCGATCCCTGCGGCTCGAACTGGAAAACGAGTGGCCGTCGTTGGGTCGGGTCCCGCTGGCCTTGCCAGTGCCGCACAATTAAACGAGGCGGGCCACACGGTGACGGTCTTTGAACGAGATGACAAACCTGGCGGTCTATTGCAATATGGTATCCCTGATTTTAAGCTTGAAAAGACGGTTGTGGCTCGGCGTATCAAGCTGATGGAGGAAGCAGGGATTACATTCAAAACAGGTGTCAGTGTTGGTGAAGATGTGCCTGTGGAGGAATTGTTAGCATTTGATGCCGTTGTGTTGTGTGTGGGGGCAACGCAAGCCCGCGATGTGGGCGTGCCTGGACGCGATCTTAACGGCATTCACTTTGCCTGGGATTACCTGTGGCAGCAAAACAAGCGGGTGGCAAGCGAGACATTCGAGGTGCCTGAAATACATGCCGGCGGCAAAAACGTGATTGTCATCGGCGGTGGCGATACAGGGAGTGATTGTGTGGGCACGGCCAACAGGCAAGGGGCAGCTTCTATCATTCAGTTTGAGCTGTTGCCAACACCACCAGAAGATCGGCCGGCGCATCAGCCATGGCCATATTATCCGATGATTTTGCGCACCAGTTCGTCGCACGAAGAAGGCGCTGACCGTAAATGGTCTGTGTTAACCACCAACTTCAAAGGCGAAGCGGGCAAGCTTACTCACCTGACCACGGTAAATGTGGAGATGGAAAAAGACGCAACAGGCCGAACAGTATTGCAGGAGATTGAAGGCACGAAAAAGCAGTGGCCGGTAGATCTTGTGTTGCTGGCTGTTGGATATACCGGGCCAGAAAAAACAGGCCTTTTGGATAAGTTGGGTGTGGGACTTACAGAGCGTGGTAACATCGATACGGGAGATGGCTATGCAACTTCTGTCCCGGGTGTATTTGCTGCCGGCGATGGCCGCCGCGGGCAGTCGCTCGTAGTATGGGCCATTTCTGAAGGAAGAGAAGCCGCTGCAGCAGCAGATGCGTATCTGATGCGTGAAAGCGCGCTGCCTAAAAAGGGCAGCGGCGATTTACCGTTCATTAAATAGCGAAAATTTGTGGAACGTACATTTTTTGTACAGTGTCTACGTTTTTTCAAACGTGAATAGTAAAATAGACCCGCCTCTATATCTAATCGCAAAGAGCTTCAGTTGAACTTTAATTTCGTTACGATTCCATTTTGGGGAATTGTAATAAAATTAAGTTCGTCTTTGCTATGGATAAATCGACACTAGAGGAAATTTGGAGGAAAAATACAGATCATTTTAATGCTAAATCTTTAACTCTTCCGCCCTATTCAAGTAAAGGTTTGTTTTTTACTATTGAGCAAGAAAGTGGAAAGGTTGAACAAGTGGTGGAATTTGATCAGCTTAGCGTAGATAATTTACTTAAAGTATCTTCTGATCTTATAAAATCCCCTCTGTCAGAAACCAGGAATCTCGATACTAGAAAGAAAGAAGAAGGTGCGGGATGTATTGCCCAACTTTTTGGATATGCGGGCGCATATGTAGTAATCAAGGCAGTTAAAGATCCTTTTTTTGATTGGTTTGCTATTATTATTGTAGCTATTATTTCTGGCATACTATATACAATCGGTATAGCAATTTGGAATATTGGTCGGACCTCTAGAAAAAGCAAGCGAGATGAGGAGGCATTGGATCTTGTTAGTCGTCTTGAAGGAAACAAAAATAGCGTGGGTGATCAGTCGAATGGGAATATTATATACGAATTTGAGAATGATACTGAGGCAGAGGGGTATGTAGCTGAATTGGGTGAAATGGAAAGTGAAGCGGAAGAAAATAATTATAATAATTTCAGTTCTTTGGGAGGCCCTTTTAGTTCACTGATAGAGCTGGAAGACGATAAGATCAAGGACCAAATCGGAGATGTACCTTATGCTCTTTACCTTCGACCATTTTTTTCTGATAGTAGCTACGTAGTCGAAGTATGGGATCCTAGCCTAACATATAGCCCTGAGTTTCCGCCAGAGCTTGGGAAGAAACAGTACCTTGCTTTTGAGTCCTTTCTTGAAATAGGTTTATATCCGTTTGGAAATCTTATTGGGCTAGGTATTATTGAGGGAAATGGATTTAGTGGGGGCGAAATATACAACTCTGAAAATGATTGGGAGCCTCGTGTTGAATTGCTTGCAAAGCATGCGGGGGTAATTTTTGTACTTCCATCAGAAAGACCTGGCACTACGCAAGAAATTGAGATGTTAAAGAGAAACAAGCTATTTCATAAAACGATTTTTGTGATGCCTCCAGCTACCTAGTTTCCGAGAAGTAACGCAAATTCGGGACTTCACTGTAGCGTTGTGATATTGAGTCTTTGAATCTTGGTCTCCTAAGTTAAACGGTGTTGGATTCAGAAGTGTAAAGAAACAAAAACGCGTGGTCTTCTTAAGATGCCGGCAGCATAAAATCCGTTTGCCTGCCATGCCTACCTCCCCTCAAAAAATAGAACACAGCGTTTTGAAGCCGAAAGCAGCGGTGCGTGTTTTTGGGCCGGCGTCCCTTTCCAACCTTGGCCCTGGATTTGATACTCTGGGACTTTGTCTTGAAGGTGTTGGTGATGTTATTGAGGCACGATTGCTGGATAGTCCTGGCGTCAACATCGTGATGGCTGATCACCCTTTTAGCGCTGGCATTACGCTTGATCCTAACAAGAATACAGCGGGTGTCGCTGCGCAACTAGTCGCTTCAGCTTTAGGATACACAGGTGGACTGGCGTTGCACATCCAAAAAGGATTTAAACCTGGTTCAGGGATTGGAAGTTCAGCTGCGTCTGCCGTGGGTGCTGCATATGCCGTAGGGGAGCTGCTCTCTCCCGGCGTCGACAAGCAGATGCTTATAGAGCCTGTTCTTGGTGGCGAAGCCATGGCATCGGGTGCGCGGCATGGAGACAATGTCCTGCCGGCACTGTTTGGAGGCCTCGTGTTGGTCTCGTCTAGTGAGCCGGCCAATTTTCGGAAAATTGCAATTCCTTCTAACCTTTGGCTGGTTGTCATTCTGCCTGAAGTGCAAGTGCTTACACGCGAAGCGCGGGCGATGTTACCGAAGCAAGTGCCGATGAAACATGCCGTTAATCAGGCGTCATCGCTCGCATTTATGATTGAGGCATTTCGAGCAGGGGATTGGGCTGAAGTAGGCCGGCGGATGATGGAAGATCAGTTGGCAGAACCTGTGCGGTCTACACTCGTACCATGCTACACCCAAATCAAGGCGGCTGCTATGGCTGCGGGAGCATTCGGTTGTGCCTTAACCGGTTCTGGCCCCGCGATGTTTGCCATTTCTGATAAGCAGGAACAGGCCCAATCTGTCCTGCTTGCCATGCAGGAAGCCAGTCTTGCCGCAGGCGTCGCATCGTCCGCATACCTCTCGCGGGTCAATGATGCAGGCGTGCAATGTGCAACATCCGAACGTGATGTAACATCCGAACGTGACAGTGCCCCATGAAAACAGTTGTTGAGAATATAGCCGAGGGTAGTTGGTGATGGTGGTCCCTACGTATGAAAGTACCCGGGGTGGTCAGGAAGGGCTTGCGTTTCAACAGGCACTGCTGACCGGGTTAGCACGCGATGGTGGTTTGCTTTCGCCTTCGCACGTCATTCCGCTGCAAGACGAAGATTGGCAGAACAATGGCGGATTGGCTTCGATAGCCTCAACAATCCTCTCTAAATGGATTGGGACAAGTATTCCCGAATCAGAGCTCGTTACCCTGCTCGATGATGCGCTCAATTTTCCCTTAAGCCTGGTGCCACTAAAAGGCAAGGGATGGGAGAATGTTTACGTGCTGGAGCTGTTTCACGGGCCAACGCTTTCGTTTAAAGATTTTGGCGCGCGCACCATGGCGCGGCTCATCTCCTACTTCAATCGGGATGCCAATGAAAAGCTTACGATTCTGGTCGCCACGTCCGGCGATACGGGTAGCGCAGTAGCTGATGGGTTTTCGAATCAGGATGGCGTCCAGGTTGTGATGCTGTATCCCAAAGGCAAAGTGAGCCCGACCCAGGAGTTGCAGCTTGTTGTGGAGCGAAAAGGCGTAGAGACGATTGCTGTCGAGGGCACCTTTGACGATTGCCAGCGCTTTGTGAAGCAGGCATTTCAGGATGAGCAGCTTGCCCATTGCCGGCTCTCCTCTGCAAACTCAATCAACATTGGCCGGCTGTTGCCGCAAATGCTGTACTACTTCTGGGCTGTGGCCCATGGTGGTTTCAAAGAACCTGTATTCTGTGTCCCGAGCGGTAACCTGGGTAATCTTACGGCCGGTATGCTTGCCCACATGAGTGGACTTCCTGTGCACCAGTTTATCGCAGCGCACAATAGAAACGACTTTTTCCCCCGTTACCTCCGGCAGGAAGATGTTGCGTTTAAAGACTCGGTGCAAACACCTTCGAGTGCAATGGATGTAGGCAGCCCAAGTAATTTTGAGCGCCTGCAACGTCTGCTTCCCAATGGGCAGGCAACAAAGAAAATTTGGGGCAGCAGCGTGAGCGATGAAGAAACGCTGCAGCGGATGCGCAATGTGTACCGGGAGACGGGGTATTTGGCAGATCCGCATACAGCTGTTGGATTGGAGAGCGTACGCCGCTACCAGGAAATCCATGGGACCGATCGTCCCTGCGTTGTGCTTGCTACCGCACATCCAGCAAAATTCCCTGAAATTGTAAAACAGGCCATCGGGACCGAACCTGAAACGCCGCGTACGTTGGCTGAACTGGCGCTGCGCCACAAATGTGTAACCCCGATGCCGGCTTCATACGAGCAGTTTCGGGCATATCTGGCGCGTAACGGAGCGCAATAGGCTGCCGTTCTTTGTTGTGCGGTGGCCAGTTGTCCATGAATTCTGAATTTTTGCGCTTCTAAGTACTTTGTAACGATTAATGAAAAAGCGTACCCCGTAACGCCTTTCTAAGCTTATCTATTAATTAAACGTCTGGTTGAATGAAAAACATCTACTATGCCGGCCTCCTGAGTGCCGTACTATGCTTCTCTGTAAGCACTTCTGCATCCGCAATGGATGACATTAAAATTGGATTACGTGCTGATGGTGTACGCCTCACGCAACTGGAAAGCCTTGAAAAAAGCTACATGGCACCCGTGCACCTGATGCTGCAAAGTATGACAACGGAGCCTGTGAATGGTATGGCGATCACTGAACCGGTCGAGGGCGAATCGTCGATTGGAGGCGGGCTTGTTTACGGGTCAGAAATCGAAAAGCTTGGCCTGCAGTTGATGTATTACTATTTCATGACCGCGACAATTGCGCTTGGCGGTGACATTACATTCTTCTTTCCTGAGAAAACCGAGTTTTTTGATTCAAGCATTACGCAAACACTAATCACCTTGAATGTGATGGCGCACTACGTGTTGTATACGTCTGTTATTATGCGCGCGTATGCGTTGGCCGGCTTGAACTACGCCCTCTTCCGCTTCAAAAGTGAAGGGACAGGGTTTGATATGTCAGATTCTTCTTCAGAGATTGGTTTGAATCTGGGTGGTGGCATCGAATACGCGCTGGCTACCGGATTTTTATTCCTCGAACTGAAGTACATCTTGAGCGAATTTGATCAGCTGGTGCTGGCTGTTGGGTATCGCCACGTACTGGGGCAGTAAACACGCCGAAAATTGACTGGCAGCTTTTCTAAAGAAGCCATAGTTTGGGAGCGCTCAATCACCTTGAAGCGCTCCCTTTTTTATGGACGGAAACGAAGCACAGTGGATACCTTTTGCCGATGCCCCGTGGAATACGGCGCAACGCAAAGGGTTTGAAGATATCATGGCCTGGGACAAGCATGTGAAAACCCTTGCTGTTGATGGCTTGGTACATACACAACTAAAGGAGCGACTCGCAGAAGAGGCAGCACAATTGCGGGAAAACGGCAGCAGCCTGCTCATGCCGGCATCTTTTTGTAAACCCATCTTTGCCCATGCGGCTACGCTAAACCTGCAGCCAGACCTGTTCATCCAGCAATTTGAGCACGCGTATTACCACTACGGCCCCCTCGATTTCGCAGACAACGCGGCGCTGAAGCGGTACATGCAAGACGTGGTGATTCCCCGCGGAACGCTGGTAGCTGGCCTGGGCGATATGGCGCGTACATGGCAAAAGCCCTGGGTGGCAAATCTCGCGACAGCGTTTAGCCTGGTGGGTAAGTTGTTGCACCTCAACGAAGACCTGGCAAACGACCGGGTGTTTATCCCAACGAGCGACCTCGCGCAGGCCGGCATCTCGCTGGAGGAGCTGAAAAAAGGCGTGAACGATGCGCGGACGAAGAAGCTGCTCTGGAAGCAAATCATCCGCATCCGCGATGCGTTTGCACAGGGGCAACCGTTATTGAAAGAAGTACCGCGTAAATTCAGGCGCCCATTTAAGCGCAACTGGTTGACGGGCCTCGAATTGGTAGGCGAAATTGAGCGCCGGCAATACGACCTCTGGACGGAGCCGATTACCCTGTCTCGCTTGCAGCGATTTCAAGTCACCGTACTATCCTTTATCGGCAAAGGTGCCACGCACGCCCGTGGGCGTTAGGGTGGGTATAGATCTTGATGTCATACCCCTTATTTGTGGGGTAGAAAGAGCAGTCTATCTGCGGATTTTTATTTATTTTTGATGCTAACTAAATCCGATGTAGTCTGAAAAATAGATTCATGAAAAGTCTAAAGTCCTATCGCGACTATATTGAAAAAACAGAGGAGAAAATCCACGCTATTACGCCGGAATGGGAAGAGAGACTGGGAAAAGGAAAAATCCTGATACCAAAAGCGACCGATATTGAAGCCCTCATTAGAAAAACGGAATCAGGTGATCTACTAACGAATGATACAATTCGCGAGCATCTCGCAGCACAAAAAGGTGTGCAAGTAACTGCAGCGATTCCAACCGGAATCAATCTGAAATTTATCGCACTGACCTCAGAGTTTGAGCAATCAGAAGGACGTTATCATACTGCGTATTGGCGTGTTCTCAAACCGGATGGCAGAATTAATGAGAAATATCCTGGCGGTTTCGAAAAACAAATCAAATATCTCGAAATGGAAGGGCATGAAATTGAGATGGTGGGAAAAAGAAAAAAAGTGCCGAGAGTTAAAAATTATGAATTAAAACTTTTGATTTTAAGTGCATAATCAGGGGTGTTCAGAAAAATAGTAGCTAGCAAAGATGCATTCGTTTTAAGCAAATTAGCGCGCGGACGTCCACCAAATGCGTGGCGATGTGTGGTGGATGCTTTTATCGAAGCGTTTTCCTGAATAAAATTCAGGAGGATCTGCGCGAAAGGAGATAAAAGCGCGCGTTTTATTTGGTGGTGCCCTTTTCTTTGGTTCGTTTCTTTTGGGCAAGCAAAAGAAATGAACGTACGCAACCTACACCATGAAGCAGTTGCTTGCTGCACAAGATGCGGATCTCTTGCTGGAATGGCCATGAGCGCCAACATTGGATAAAAATTTTTTCTGAACACCCCTGGTGCATAATAAGAGGGGTGGGAGTGATGCCGGCGTTTGATTTCCGTCCTGCGTGCGGAAAGGATGTGCCGCCAATGAACAAAAAATCCGGGGCATGGTGTCGGGGAGTCAACCGTTTTTTTTGTCCATGCCTATCGCTTTTTTTTGCCATCCAATAGATTTCTGTCGGGGCGCAATAATTATGTCCTTTGCTCAATGAAAGATTTTGAAAAAGGGTTGACGAAACGAATTAGAATAAATATGTTATCTTGGTAATTGTCTTGGCTTCCAACATACATTTCATCGCTGCTGCTTCTATATCAGCCGCTGCTTCTACATCAATTGCCCTTCAGACCAAAATCGTAAAAGCACCTTGAAAACCAATGAGAGAATTATGGGTCGCATGCTACCTTTGATCGGATTCTTCTTGCCGATGCTAACAACAGTCCTGATCGATCACCTTATCAAACTACCTACAGTTGGGGAGGTGATCGACGCGATCATCACCACATTGTTCTTCACCGCAGTCTTTGCCGTTGGTGTTCGGCTTGGGCCGAGCTTCAAGGGACAACCTTCAAGCTGGAAAGGATTTCTGTATGGTTTAGCAGCAGGTATAGTTGTACAAGCTATAATATGGGGCTTCTGGCTATCCATTTCAGAAACAGTTCGCTATTCGTTCGGCACATGGGCGCTGTTGGGCCACTTGTTGCTTATTATAGGAGTAGGTTACGCGATGAGCAGGATTCAAGTAGGAGATATGAGCAGTACGTAACAATCGCATTAACAAGGTCCTGTCTTATTCGGTTTGTCGGGTTTCTACTCATTCATATAGGACTTTGTGAACGATGCGTCTACACAACGCTATACCGCTTGAATACCTCGGATCAAGCAATCGTGACAACGAACCTGTCAAGTTGGTTGAATTATACTGATATACATTTCCCGCTGTAAAGAAATTCTTTTAATACATCGCATCGGGTGCCGGTTTTTCCCTACACATACTGTCGCCATTTAGCCCTATAACCGCTACCTGTAAGTTTTACCTTGTTGGAGATGTTTTGCAGTATTCTCTCTTTGGTATTAAGCTATGTGCCGGCTGTTTGCGCTATTCCTTTTTCTGCTTTTTTCTGGGTGTGATACAACGGTAAATAACGATGTGCCGCATTTGGACGACCTTGTGTTTGAGGAAGTGTTTATCGAGCAAGAAGCGCCGCCAAACATTAATAATGGCAGTACCTATGGTCGGGTTACGTTGAATAGCCTTGAGGCCGTCGGCGGCCCAACAGGCGTAGCAACCCGTATCAACGACGTGATCGTAAACAAGCTGGTTCAGCGTTCCACGTATGAGGCATTTATCGCGGACTATTTGCCCGACGAAAATTTCATCCCGAGAATTGTCGGCAAGTTTTATCGTGGCACGGTAACGCTAATTAGCCACAATGCCGACTATATCACCTTAAAGATCAGTACGTCAGATTCAAATCTATGCGGTGCTTCGTGTGCAGGCACAAGAAAGATCAGATATGTCAACTTCAATACATATGGGAAAATCCTTGAGCTTTCAGATGTCCTGTCTGATGTAGATACGTTTTACGCACGGGCTAAAGCAGTTGTGGCTGAAAACGAAGACTACTGGGGCGTTCGCGCACGAGCCTTTTATCTTCCGCCTGATTGGTACATCAAGCAATCGGGAGAGGAATGGAGCATTGTGCTGCAGTTTCAGCCGTATGAAGTGGGCCCAGGTGTGCTCGGTACCGTAGCGTTATCTTTTCCGATGGCGACATTTGAAGATTTGCGGGTGCCTCAGTACTGGGTAGATAGCTATACGAGTCCGCAATTGACCGATATTGAATAAACGATGGACAGGCCCAGACGGGATGTAGTGAGTAGGGTTTTTTTGATGGATGTTGTATCTTGGCGCCGGAACGTGTTGTACTGGACCATTGCGACGAAAATACAATGACTACCTATCGTGATGCCGGCGTGGATATCGAAGAAGGGGAAGAGGCGGTAAAACGGATTAAACCACTTGTTCGGCAAACATTTACGCCCGGTGTACTCACCGACATCGGTGCTTTTGGCGGCTTTTTTAAACTCGACAAAGACAGCTACGACGAGCCTGTCCTGGTTTCGTCTGTTGATGGCGTGGGGACCAAGCTCAAGGTTGCGTTCCGCATGGATCGCCACAATACCGTCGGCCAGGATCTTGTGAACCACTGCGTGAACGATATTGCCGTTTGTGGTGCAAAACCGCTCTTTTTTCTTGATTACTTTTCTACGGGTAAGCTTTCTGCTGGCACGGCGGTGTCTCTTATTGAAGGGTTTGCCAAGGCCTGTAAAGAGAACGGGTGTGCGCTGATTGGCGGTGAAACAGCCGAAATGCCAGATCTATACGCTGAAGGCGAGTACGACCTCGCCGGCACCGTGGTTGGCGTTGTGGAAAAAAGCAAAATCATTGATGGAAGCAACGTGCAAGAGGGGGATGTGCTGATTGGTTTGCCCTCAACCGGCTTGCACACAAATGGCTATTCACTTGCGCGTAAAGTATTGTTTAGCGCATATGATGTACACGACACACCAGCTGAACTTGGTGGCGAATCGGTAGGGGAGGCATTGCTGGCGATTCACCGTTCGTATCTAAATATCATTCAATCGCTTGCTGCCGCTGATTTGGTGCATGGTCTGGCACACATTACAGGTGGCGGCATCCCCGGGAATACGGCTCGTATCATACCCGATGGCCTTGCCGCGAAATACGATTATGATGCATGGGACGTGCCGGCGCTTTTCAAGCTCATTCAGCAGCACGGCAATGTGCCTGAAGACGACATGCGCCAGGCATTCAACCTGGGCATCGGGTTGGTTGTTGTCGTTGCCGCGGCCGATGTGGCGCGTACAATGGATCACCTTAAGGCAGCCGGCGAAACAGGGGTTGTGATGGGCGAAGTCGAAAAAGCCGCCTGATTCTCCCTTAATTTTATTATATAATGGTAAAGCTGGGATGCGCGGCCTGTGCTATATTCCAGATACCCCACTTTATTGGTAAAACAAGGCGATGGTTACACTGATCCTCATCCTGCTCCTCAGTTATCTGGTTGGATCTATCCCTGGTAGTCTTTGGGTAGGTAAATGGATTTACAATGTCGATCTCCGCAAACACGGAAGCGGTAATCCGGGTGCAACGAATGCGTACAGGATTTTGGGCTGGAAAGCCGGCTTGCTGTCTACCATCGTTGACATGGGCAAAGGGTTTGTTGCAGCGGGTGTTATTGCAACTCTGCGTTGGGATGAGCTACCTGCTTTTTTAGCTGGCGACCAAGGTTGGCTACTCATTGCGCTCTTTGCCGGCATTGCTGCAGTTATCGGGCACATGTTTCCGATCTTTGCCCGGTTTAAAGGAGGCAAAGGCGTTAACACCGCTGCGGGGGTATTACTCGCCGTTACGCCCCTGAATATGTTGTTCTCCTTTATCGCTTTTTGCCTGGTATTATGGGGTACGCGGTACGTATCGCTCTCATCGATAGCAGCTGCCGTTACGTATCCGGTTTCGCTGGTCATACAGAAATACGTCTTGAATCAGCCAGGCATTGAAACAAGTTTGCTTGTATTTGGCGTTGTTTTGGCTCTGGTTATCGTTGTTGCGCATCGATCGAATATTAAGCGGTTAATTGCGGGTACGGAGAACCGAATCTCATGGGTGAAATCGCCCGTATCATTGGAGAACGCGGGAGAGTAGCACGCCGTACGTGCTGAACCTGAAAAGACGCCTGAAAGAAGATGCAAGATCGCATAGCAGTGATAGGTGCCGGTAGCTGGGGGACTGCTCTGGCGATCAGCCTGGCAAGTGCAGGCCGATCTGTTGTGCTGTGGGCGCGTCGTGAAGCACTAGCCGCGTCAATGCGCGATACGCGGGTGAATACGGCGTATCTGGAAGATGCTCAAATCCCTGATGCAATTACAATCACATCGGACCTGAATACAGCTGTGCAGGGCGCCGGCATGTGGGTCTTTGCTACGCCCTCTCAAACAATACGAAGCGTGGCTACACGCGTTGCCGCGTTTGTGACGCCTGAAACGATTCTGGTGTCGGTGGCAAAAGGGGTAGAGAACGAAACCCTGCTGCTATCGAGTGAGGTATTAGCTGAAGTATTGCCAGGTGCAGACCCTGAGCATATTGGCGTGCTCTACGGACCAAGTCACGCAGAAGAGTTGGGCCGGGGACTGCCAACGACCATTGTTGCTGCTGCAGAAAATGAAGCGACAGCGCGACAGATACAAGAGACGTTTGCCACATCCCGCTTGCGTGTTTACGTCAATACGGACCTGGTTGGTGTGCAGATTGCCGGCTCGGTGAAAAATGTTATGGCGATCGCCGCAGGAATCAGTGATGGTGTAGGTTTTGGTGACAACGCAAAAGCTGCCATTGTGACGCGGGGTATGGCAGAAATTCGCCGGCTGGGTACCGCCATGGGTGCGCGCCCGGAAACCTTTTTTGGCCTTTCAGGCATTGGTGACCTGGTGGTTACCTGCATGAGTGGGCTGAGTCGGAATCGGTATTTTGGTGAACAGATTGGGAAAGGCAAAAGTCTGTCTGAAGTACTCGATGAAATGAACATGGTAGCTGAAGGCGTGCGAACAACGCAATCAATAATTGCGCTTGCGCGTCGATACAATATAGAGATGCCTATTTCAGAAGCGGTCCATGCGATTCTCTTTGAGGGCAAGAAGCCCCTCGATGCAGTGAACGAATTGATGAACCGATCTGCAAAGCAGGAAGAGTGGCTTTCTTCGGAAAGCTCATAATTAAACAAGCTATCGCGGTGTGCTGGGTTCTTCGGATCCATGGTCGCCGAAAGCATACATGATTATGAAACCTGACGAATTGGCAAGACTGGTGCTCATGGGCGAGGGATCCACCCTCGAGTTCAAAACCAAAGTGCCCAAGCCGGCGCGTATTGCAAAAGAAGTCATTGCTTTTGCGAACACGGGTGGGGGCAGGTTGCTGCTTGGTGTCGACGACGATGGCGGCATTAAAGGGGTGCGTGATGCGGAAGAAGAGGAGTACGCCCTGACAGAGGCCCTAAGTATGCACTGTGACCCTCCGGTCAACATCAGCACGGAACGCATCCCAATCAGCAACAAGCGCAACGTGATCCTGGTTCGCGTGCCGGCCAGTAACGAAAAACCTCACAGGCTGGTCAATGATGGCGGAGAAGGCACCGTCTATATCCGCGTTGACGACATGAGTGTGGAGGCCAGTCGGGAGCATATTCGATTGATGAAAACGCGCAATAAATCGGATAACGTGGTCTTCGAATTTGGTGAGAAAGAAAAAGTGCTGATGCGGTATCTCGAAAACTACGGCCGGATCACGGTAGCGCAGTTTGCACGTTTAGCGGATATTCCCAAACGCAGGGCGTCCCATACATTGGTGTTGCTGGCAAAAGCCAACGTACTTCAATTACATCCCGATTCCAAAACAGATTACTTCACGCTGGCGTACGCGGGTTAGCAAGACGTGCCTGACTGTCACTTGCGCCATGTAATAGCCGTTTTTGCAATGGCAATGTTTTGGTAGTATAACCGGCACTTTTCGCCAGAACGCGTGTTTTAGCTGAATCGGCGCCATTGACCACCCGAGAATAACACCACATTTCTTTGAGTTCTGCTCATTTTTTCACGGGAAACACGTCGATTTACAATTGCACATTAAATGCACATATAATAAATTGTCTTACTGGACGCGTGTTCGAAGACTGTTATTGCAAGATAAAAAATGCCTGTAGTAGACGTTATACCGCTGCATGAGACAACGAAGGAGCGGTACCTCAATTACGCCCTGTCGGTGATTACAAGCCGTGCATTGCCTGATATCCGCGATGGATTAAAACCAGTGCACCGCCGCATTCTGTATGCGATGTACACCAATCTGCGCCTCTATCCCGATTCACGCTTCCGTAAAAGTGCTACCGTTGTAGGGGAAGTGATGGGTAAATATCACCCGCACGGTGATAGCGCAATTTATGATGCGATGGTGCGTATGGCGCAGCCTTTTTCGCTCCGCTACCCGCTCGTAAACGGACACGGCAACTTTGGGTCGCTCGATGGCGATAGTCCAGCTGCCATGCGTTATACGGAAGCCAAGCTGCAGTCATTGGCAATTGAGCTAATTGAAGAGATTCGGAAGCAGACGGTCAATTTTCGTCCAAACTACGATGGTACACTCTCTGAGCCCGTTGTGCTGCCGGCGCGTTTTCCCAACCTGCTGGTAAATGGCTCCAGCGGTATTGCTGTTGGCATGGCCACCAACATTCCACCGCATAACCTATCAGAGGTAATCGACGGGCTTATTTACATGATTGGCTCACCCAATGCCCGGGTGGATACGCTGGTCAATAAGTTCATCAAAGGGCCAGATTTCCCAACCGGTGGCCGTATCCTCAATTCCGAGGAAGAACTGATTGAGATTTACAAAAAGGGCGAAGGCACCATCAATCTGCGGGGCGAATACACCTTTGAGGGGAAGTCGAAGGTGATTATCACCTCGATCCCTTATGGGCTCAACAAGAGCGATTTGATCGAGAAAATTGCCGTCCACATTGCTGGTGGCAAAGTGCCGCAAATTGTTGATATTCGGGATGAGTCAACAGAAGAAGTGCGTGTGGTGCTTGAACTCAAGCGAGGGTCCAATGGCGAAGCAGCCATGGCATACTTGCTGAAGCATACCCCATTGCAGACGCGATTCCATGTCAACATGACGTGCCTGGTGCCAACGCCAGGGTCTGATGTACCGGCGCCGCAGAAAGTCGACCTCGCTACGGTACTCCGCGCTTTTCTGGATTTCCGAATGGAAGTCCTCGTTCGCAGGCTCGAGTATGAGTTGGAGCAACTGGAGAAGCGCATCCACATTTTACGTGGCTTTATGATCATTTTTGATGCGCTCGACGAAGCCATCAAAATCATCCGGGCCTCACGCAATAAAAAAGATGCAGCCCAGCGGTTGATGCATCGTTTCCAGCTCGACGAGATCCAAACGGAAGCGATTCTCGAAACGAAGCTCTACAAGCTCTCTACGATGGAGATCGACGCGATTCGCGAAGAACTGGAAGAGAAAGAGCGGCTGGCACAGGAAATCCGTGAATTACTCGCTGACGAAGGTGCGCGTTGGAAGGTTGTGAAAAACGAGCTGAAGGAAGTGAAAAAAGCCTTCGGTGACGGCCGGCGTTCAGAAATAGCCGGCCCTGATGAGGGCATTACCTACTCCGAAGAAGATTATATCATTGATGAGACCGTCTATGTCATCGTGACGCGCGATGGATGGGTGAAGCGGCAGAAGTCCTACACAGACCTGTCAAACATTCGCGTCCGCGATGGCGACGAAGTTGGTTGGGCACTGCCTGGTTCAACACGCGCAACCGTTGGTTTCTTTACCAACTTCGGTAAGGCATACACCCTCCGTATCGACCAGCTTGCAAATACCACAGGGTATGGCGAGCCGATCCAGAAATTGTGTGACTTTTCCGACCGGGAACGGATTATCGGTGTTGCGTCCTTTGACGGTCGCGCATTGCCGAAGGCTGTGCAGGAGCCAAATGAAACGCCTGAGTTGTTTGGCGAAAATGGCGAAGAGAAAGAAGGTGAAGGTCCTTATATTGTGGGCGTTTCCAAAGGTGGCTTGAGTGTTCGGTTACCCATAAGTGGATACATGGAAGCTTCAACCCGCACGGGGCGTCGCTTTATGCGGCTAGGTAAAGGTGATGAGACGCTGGGCGTAGAAATCGCCGCCGGCCATGAAAATGTATGCCTTGCATCTCGCGAAGGGCTGGCCTTGATTTTTCCATTGCATCAGATCCCCATCGTGCGCAGCGCTGCAAAAGGTGTAATTGCAATGCGCCTCAATAAAGGTGATGCGGTCTTCGGGTTTACCATCTCGTCGTCAGCACGCAAAGGGTTGACCGTTGAGACGAGCAGGGGGCGTAAAGAGATTGTGCGTACAACCAAGTTCAAAGTGTCTAATCGGGGCAACAAAGGAAGCACGATCATCAATCGCGGACATTTGACCAAAGTTTTTCAGGAGCCCGTTGAAATCTACCTCAACGGAAAAGGCAGCTAGAGAATAAGCAAGGCAAGCGCAGACAGAAACGCTAAAGCTAAAGAATACAGGTATGGCAGAAGCAGCAACATATACCGGCAAAGACATCCAGGTGCTGGAAGGACTCGAGCCAGTCAGGAAACGCCCAGGGATGTATATCGGAGGTACGGGAAAAGCCGGCCTGCATCACCTCGTGCGTGAAATAGTCGATAACGCAGTTGATGAGGCGACCAACGGATATGCTTCGCTGATTGAAGTTACGCTGCATGCTGACGGAAAAGTATCACGGTGGCAGATAACGGCCGCGGTATTCCGATTGACAAACACCCTAAAAAGAAAATACCGACCATCCAGGTTATTCTGACCACGCTACACGCCGGCGGTAAGTTTGATGGCGGCAGCTACATCACTTCGGGTGGTCTTCATGGCGTAGGTTCTTCCGTTGTTAATGCACTTTCGGAAGAATTGGTCGCTACCGTCAAGCGAGGTGGCCGTAAACACACACAGACATACAAGCGCGGTATACCTGTTACCAAGCTGATCAAGTCTAAAGAGACGGTGCGCGGGACTGGTACCAGTATTTTCTTTCGCCCTGATCCCGAGATCTTTGAGTCTATTTCGTTCGATACCGATTGGATTCAGGAGCACCTCGAGATTAAAACCTATCTCAATGGCAGCCTGAAAATTGTCTTCAAAGACGACGTCAATAAACAGAAGTACGAGTACCATCATGAAGGTGGTATTGCTGAGTACATGCAGCACATCATCACAGCCAACAATACGCGCGTCATCCATCCGGATGCGTTTGTTGTGAAGCAGGATGAAATTATCGGAGGACAGCGTGCAGAAGTAGTTCTGCAGTGGACCGAGGCGCCAAAAGAACGCATTGAGTCGTTTGTTAACGGCATTCCGACCGCCGACGGAGGAACGCACGAACAAGGCCTTAAAGATGCCGTTCGAAGCGCCGTGCGATCCTACATGGAAACGCACGACCTTATGCCTAAAAAGCTTGACCTGACCGCTGACGACGTACGGGAAGGTATGGTGGCCATTGTAAACCTCTTTATGGTTGATCCGCAATTCCAGGGGCAGACAAAAGACAAGCTTAACAACCCCGAAGCGCGTGGTCTCATGGTGAGCGCGGTGCGGCTGGAGCTCGAGCAGTTTTTGAATGCACATCCAACAACAGGCGAAGCCATAGCAACCCGCGTGATCCAGGCAGCCAAGGCCCGCCTTGCGAGCCGTGCTGCGGTTTCATCGGTGCGGCGGAAAACAGCCGTTTCGCATCGCCTGACACTGCCGGGTAAGTTAGCGGATTGCTCCTCTACCGATCCCGGCGAGAGTGAGTTGTTTATTGTGGAAGGGGACTCAGCCGGCGGCTCTGCCAAGCAGGGCAGAGATCGGAAAACCCAGGCGGTATTGCCCCTGCGCGGTAAAGTGCTCAACGCAGAGCAAGCTACCCTTCAAAAGGTCTCTGCGAATAAGGAGTTGTCCAATATTGTACAGGCTCTTGGTTGTGGCTTGGGAGACAAGCTTGATGCTTCGCGCCTGCGGTATCACAAAGTAATTTTGTTGATGGATGCTGATTCGGATGGCCACCACATCTCAACGCTGTTGCTAACCTTCCTGTATCGGTACATGAAGCCGCTCATTGAAGAAGGCTACGTCTACGTTGCACAGCCGCCCCTGTACCGGCTTGATGCGGGCAAAGAGACGTACTGGGCACTTGACGAAGCAGACAAAGATAAAATTGAAACGCAGATCAGGAGCAAACGGAAAAACATCAATATTGAAATCCAGCGATTTAAAGGGTTGGGCGAGATGATGCCGGCTACACTGCGTGAAACTACCCTTGATCCCGAAAAGCGCCGACTACTCCAGGTTTCAATTCCCGATACCGAGCGCATGCTGACTGAAAAAACAATCAGCGAACTGATGGGCAAAGATTCAAGCGCCCGCTTCCGCTTTATTATGGAAAACGCAGCTGATGTAGAAGAACTGGATGTGTAGTTTTTGCTTGATCACGTTTGATGTGTGGAATGGTAGAAGGCAGTGAAAGGAGGCAGTGACTGGGGGCAATGACTGAGGGCAATGACTGAGGGCAATGACTGTCTTCATTAGGACGGTATGTGCCCTGGTCGCAACCCTTATTGTGATGCGTAATTACGCAGCTTATTACTGATGTGCGTAGCACTGGGTTTATTTATGGCTATGAATACTTGCGCAACATACGTATTTGTCCTCACATACGTTGTTCAGCGTGTAAGTAAGTTGCTGCTGACAATGCGTGGAAAACAACGTCATGCATAAACTCGATGTACTGGTGGCTCGTAGTTGTGCTTTTGTAAACGTGCGATCTGTTCTTCTTTATTGCGCGGGGGCGTGTATAGCTCTCATTTTGCCCCTGCAAACCCATGCGCAATGCCTGATTGGGAATGGAGACATTAGTCTGTCTGAAGACGCTACAATTTCGCTAATCACCGTTACGCCCGGTCATGCCATTCAATCATATTGGGGACATACGGCGCTGCGCATCAAAGACCCTGCAAATGGAATCGATCTCATCTACAATTATGGCGCCTTTCAGTTTGATGCTACATTTGTACCCAAATTCATCTATGGTCAGCTAGACTATATCCTCTGCGTCAATCACCTCCGTCAGGCTGTTCAAAACTATAAAGCCCAGGAGCGTTCATTGATTGAGCAGCACCTGCGGTTGTCGACGTCCGAAATGCAGCAGATTTTCGACTTCGTTGAAAACAATGCGTTGCTTGAGAACCGGACCTACCGTTATGATTTCCTGTTCGATAACTGCTCTACCCGCTTACGCGACCTGCTGGAGGATATCCTTGGTCGCCGGCTTTCTTATCATACGGCTTCGCCAGAAGATACCTACCGGACGATTCTCAAGTCGTATGTCAACACCATGCCCTTGCTGGAACTGGGGATCGATGTAGGCTTAGGTTTGCCTGTAGATCGCCGGCCTTCGGTGCATGAACTTATGGGGCTACCCATGTTCATGCTCGAGGTTTACGACGAGGCGATGGTTGAAATAAATGGTGAAATGCTTCCGTTGGTTGCTGCGAAGGATACTTTGCTACACATTGTAGCAGCTGATTTGTCGAAGACGGAGGTGAATCGAGTTTGGGTGCCCATTGCATTATGGTTGGTCTTTGTTTTAGCGCTCTGTATCAGTTTTGTGAATCCGACTAAAGCAAGGCGTTTTCTGAAATGGTTTGATACCTTATTGTTTGGGGTAACGGGATTTTTTGGTTTGTTGATAGCTTTTCTCTGGTTAGTTTCTGAACACAACGTTACCAATTCAAACATGAATTTGCTTTGGGCATGGCCAACCCATCTTTGGGTTATCTGGTTGTTTGATCGGAACAGTGCCAGTGCGTTGTTATACATGCGGGTTTCATGTGTTGTGCTGTTATGTGTACTTGCTGGCTGGATGTTTTGGGGGCAACTCCTCAACAGTTGGCTCATACCCTGGGTACTGGCTTTGTTTTCAAGAAGTGCTGTTCGAGCCATGAATCGTTAGGCTTCTGATTTCTCGGCAAACGAGAATGGCCGTACCACTGCGTTTGCTCATTAAGTTGTAGTATGAGATATTGAGATTCACTTGTGATATGATTCGACCAGGCAAATGGGTGCTCGGATGGGAATTCAGGAAAAAAAGGACTTGCCAGCTTTCTATGTCGCAGCTGACCGTGTGTCTATGGCGGGGCAAAGAAAATACTTGCGACTATTTAAGATTGACTTGGTGGTTATAATTGTTGGCGCACTCTTTTCGGCAATATCAATAGATCAAGAAAACGTCCGCTTCTTTTCGGGGATGTCATTAGAGCAAGAAGAAGTCCAGCAAGTGTTGCTTGGGTTGACGGCTTTATTGATGGCTTGTGGCGCGATAATCACACTTATCATTGGATTAAACTCATACAAAAAGCAGTGGCATGGCGGGAGGGCTGTTGCAGAGTCGATTAAATCCCTCGCATGGGGTTACATGATGCGGGTGAATCTGTCTGAAAGCGGAAGCCCAAAGGATGGAAAGTTCTCGTTTGATGAGAGGTTTTTGACAAAAGTGCAGGAAATTGTGGCTCAGAATAAAAGTGTACTAAAGCTGTTTCCTGAAATAAATATTGGTAATCCCCAGATCACAGAAAAAATGAGGCAAATGCGTAGTGAGAGCATTGCGGCTAGAAAGCAGTTTTATTTAGATCACAGGCTCAATAATCAGATCGCGTGGTACAAAAACAAGCTAGTTGGAAACGAGCGGAAACACCGATTCTGGTTTTGGGCTGTGGGTAGTACGCAAGTATTGGCATTTGCAGCAGCTTTGGTATTGATCCTTTTTCCGCTTTTTCCGCTTGATGCAACTGGGGTTTTGTCAACGTGTGCAGCTTCTGCCCTGGCATGGGTTCAGGTGAAGCAATATGAGGAATTAGCTCAGGCTTACAAGACTACAGCGAGAGAGCTTGGACTTCTGGCTGAATTGTTGCCGAATGTTGAAAGCGAAGAGCGGTTGGCAGCATTGATCCTAAGAGCCGAGAATGTTATGGCAAAAGAACATGCACTATGGCTGGCACGCAGAGATCAAGAACTTGTTTTCGACAATACCAACCGATTCGGGTAATTGCGTTGTGTTTTGCTGGATAAATTTGCTAGCTTGATCTTCCGCTGCTGCGAATTTAATTGCCAGGAAAATGACCAGATCTGTCTATACCACCATCATCGTGTTGCTCTTTTTTGCCACCTCTGTTTTTGCCCAAGAACAAGAAATTGACGCTGTAACGGGATGGACGCCTGCCCTTAGTATGCAGTATAATTTGATTACTGGCAGTGCCGTTTCGCCAGACGGGTCCCTTGCAGCTTACGTGAAGCGTGAGCCCAACATGGAAGGCGAAAAGTCTGAGTATCTAAGCCATGTTTGGGTTGTACCAACCGCAGGTGGCGAAGTTGTTCGGTATACGCATGGTGAGAAATCGTGTACCAATCCTTCGTTTTCGCCAGATGGAAAGTATCTTGCTTTTGTGACCTCTCGTTCCGGAAAAAATCAGGTTTGGGCCATGCGTGTGGCCGGCGGGGAAGCGTTCCAGGTGACAGATGGTGAGAAAGGTGTTTCAACGTACCAATGGTCGCCCGATGGGACAATGCTTGCTTATTTGATGCAGGATCCTGATACAGAAGAAGAGAAGGCTGCCAAGAAAGAAAAACGTGATGTTATCCTTGTTGACCAGCAATACAAGTTCCGGCACATTTATACCATCCCATTTCTCGCTGCTAACGAAGGAGAATATGATGCTTCACAGATCACGATGGGAGCATTTGATGTGGCTAGTTTTGATTGGTCCCCGGATGGCCGTTCGATTGTATATGCGCATCAGGAAGACCCGCGTATCAATACATCATTCCTCGAATCTGATATTTCGCGTGTAGATTTGGCGACACTTGAAGTGATACCCCTCGTCGAGCGACCTGGAGCAGATCGGAATCCTATATTTTCGCCAGACGGATCAAAAATTGCTTTCACTTCCCATGGGGGGCAACCTGAGCCGGTAGGACTTGATGATATGTATGTGGTTGATAGCAGGGGTGGTAGTCCCATGGCATTGCCGCATACACACGACCGGCGTGCAAATTTGCTGGGGTGGTCAACAGAAAGTGATGCTGTTTACTACAGCGAAGCTGTCGGTACATCCCGAGGTTTGTGGCGATTGGAGCTAGATGGAGCGCCCGAACAGCTGTTTGAAAGGCCCGGTGTGAAAGCGGCGGCCTCGCTGAGTCGTGATGGGGAGACCGTTGTGTTCGCTCATGAAAACGTGAATACGCCAGTCGATTTGTATTCTGGCAGCTTCGGAGGAGCCGAGGTCCGTCAGTTGACCGATTTGCACAGGGATGTGCCACGCCCTGAGATGGGGCGAACGGAAGTCATATCATGGACTTCTGCTGATGGGATGGAGATCGAAGGGCTCTTGACATATCCAGTTGGCTACGAGCCGGGCAAACAGTACCCACTCGTGTTGAATATCCATGGTGGTCCTGCCGGCGTCTATTCACAGTCGTTTACTGGACGCCCAGGGATCTACATGATTCAAACATTTGCACAGGAGGGCATGGCAGTCCTGCGGCCAAATCCACGCGGCAGTACGGGATATGGCAAGGACTTCCGCTACGCAAATGTAAAAGATTGGGGCTACGGCGACTACGATGACGTTATGACTGGTGTTGATAAAGTCATCGAAATGGGTATTGGGCACCCCGACTCATTGGCAGTGATGGGCTGGAGTTATGGTGGTTACTTGACGTCTTTCACGGTTACGCGAACGGATCGGTTCAAAGCAGCTAGCATGGGCGCCGGCCTGCCCAATCTCATTAGTATGGTGACTACAACGGACATTCAAGACTATCTCGCCGCGCACATGGGCGGAGAGTTTTGGGACGACTACGAGCAGTATGAAAGGCATTCTGCCATGTACCATATCAAGAACGTTGTGACGCCAACCCAGGTCGTTCATGGTGCAAACGATCTGCGTGTGCCGTTTACACAGGGCCAGGAATTTTACCGCGCCCTTGACCGTCTCGGAGTAGATACAGAAATGATTGTGTACCCAAGAACACCACACGGACCACGAGAGCCCAAGTTTCTAATGGACGTAACGCCGCGCATTCTCAAGTGGTTTGATGATCATCTGGACCGAGGAACGCGTGAGGGCACTAACGAAATGGAGTAGGCTGTTGCGTGAGATTAAACGTCAGTTTTTCTCAGGCCAGTACTTACCTCTATGAGATGGGCATCGCCACTGCGCGAACTATTTTGTTGCACAATGCCACTGAGCGTTGTAACGCGTACGTGGTCTGCGTCGTGCCATTGCACGGTCTCGCAGGTATCAGTTTGTTCGTAGATAATCTGATTCTCAGCCTGGCTGTATACAAAAAATTTGACGCCGGGCATTGTTTCTTTCACGAGAAAGCCTGATGTGCAAAGGAATAGTGATTCATCGGCGTTTGGCTGACAGCTACCTGCTACTTCATAGCGAGCAGCCGCCATTTCATTGAGTTGCTCCATGGAAAGTGCTGAGGTCTTTGGACCACTTGCACAGGCCTGCAGGCCACATGCCAGCAGTAATCCCATCGCACCGGCAAGGCAGCGCGATGGGACGACCACTAATAAGAACGAACGAAGCATGTTCATTTACTTGAGTAACGTAAGCTGTTTGACAGACGTAAACTCGCCGGCTGTTAGCCTGTACATGTAGACACCACTGGCGAAATTACGCGCATCCCATTCAACTTCATGGGAGCCCGATGCAAGCAAGCCATCTGTAAGCGTTGCGACTTCGCGTCCGCTAACATCATACACTTTTAGCTGGACATCCGTTGGGGCAGGAATGCTGAATCGAATGGTTGTCGTTGGGTTGAAGGGGTTGGGGTAGTTCTGTGCCAACTCGAAGTCAATCGGGGTCTCTTCTGGCTCATTGGATACAAACAAAGGCTCCGAAACGGTCCATACACCACGGCCATGGGTTGCGGCAATCACTTCATCTTCAACATGGCGCAATCGCCAAACGGATACCGCAGGTAGTCCATTATCAGCATACGACCATGACTCGCCATTGTCCTGAGAGGAGAATATCCCAACCTCAGTTGCTGCCCAAATTTCATTGGTATAGTTGGGGAGTACCATCAGGTCGTTGATTGCCACATCCGGGAAACCGTTTGTGCTCACTCCATCGGTTGCGTCTGCAAAGCCGGAGATGTCTTCCCATGTGAATCCGGTGTTCTCTGTGCGGAGAATTTTGGGATTTCCAGGACCTGAGAACAAGACATAGGCGGTGCTGGCACTCGTCGGATGTGTAGCGAGACCTGAAATAAATGAAAATCCACTTCTGCCGGCGGGGATTGGTACGGGGTCGAAGGTTTGGCCTCCATCGCGCGACAAGTGGAGCGCATAGTCAAAGGTGCCGCCGTCACCCAGTCGACAGCCTGCCCATACAATGTCAGGATCCGCAATGGATACACGTACTTTACAACCCGCAAAGAAGCCCCATTGGCTTTCATCGATGGACTGCACGAGTGTCCAGCTATCGGCAAAGTTGTCCGAACGCCAGATTCCCGAAGCTCCTACGGCAAACAAGACTTCTGGGCGAGATTTTGACCAACCAAGGGCCGTAATGAAGGGCCCGCCACCGCCGATGTCCGTGAGGCCCGTGGTGGCACGCGTGGTTGTAAATCCGCCGTTGTTGGTTTTTAAGAAGTTGTTATTCTGGAACGAATAGACTGCTTCGTTGATGTTGTTTGGATGCCAGAACAATTCGAAGCCATCTCCCCCAGAAATAGATCGCCAGTCTGTATCGACGTTTGGATCAGCAAAAGATCGCCATGTGCCATTGTCTTGAGCGCCAGCGATGTAATCGTCAGTGCCGGCGCGTTTGTCTGCGTCATAAAACTGAGTGGTAACATATCCGTTGTTTGCGTCTTTCCAGATACCACCACTGTTTTCTGAGTAAAATACCCCGCCATCGTTTGTGTTGATGATTTTAAAACTGTTGGTGGCGGCATTAACGGGAAGCATCGTAATATTGTGATGGTCCACGTGCACACTACCGCTTGTTTCCAACGTTTGCTGGAAACGCGATTGAACACGCACACGTGCATCGAACAGCTCAAAGAGAATTTGCAACTGTGATTCTGGCAAGTTTGCAGCGTCCCAGGTGCCACCTTCTGCTAGAATGGGCCACATAAAGTACAGTGCTTTCTGGCCGGCTCCGCCGGTGATACCAATCGTCGGGTCGGGGGTGGTGGCATTGTAATTTATGCCGTGTACAAATATATACTCTCGGCTTTGTGTGTCCCGCGGCCCGGACGTATTGGATGGTGTGAGATTGTATACTCCGTCATCCGCTTGATCGCGGAAAGAGGCCATGAGTTGTACGTTGTTTTCGATATCCCATACTTCAAACGGCACATCGACGTAGTCTTCATAGATGTAAGAAGCATAAGGAATACCTGCGCCCCCGTCACCATTGGCACCGCCAGTAGGTGAAACTGAAAACCTGTGCGCTTTTTGTGATAGCCCGGGGCCAAATCGGATTTCAACGGAACGCATGTCATCAAGCGTGACATTCAGCAGTTGGTCTGAAACAGTCCCGATGTCTACCCGGCCGCCAAAATTACTGCCACCTGTGAAAGACACAAAATCGAGGAAGCTCGTCGTGTTGATTTCGTTGAGGGCAGTCGGCGCGCCACCTGAAGTCGTGAGTGAGCCCGATAAGTTGGTTCGCCAGAAATTGATACCCCCCATGTATACTGTGTCGGGAGAGAAGGGATGAACAGCAATTGCATTGTCGTACCACCCTTGCGAGCCTAGCCAGTTGGACGCTGTGCCTGCAGTAGCTTCTGCTAGCGTCCAATTGTCGCCGCCGTCCATGGTGAAGTAAATGTCGCCACCTCGATCGGGGTCAGACAATTCAGCTGCCGCGTACACCCAGTCCGGATTCGCTTCAGATGTTGCTAGCTCAATACGCAACGCACCGTTGAAGAACTTGTTGTAGTTGATTTCCCAGGTTTCACCCGCATCAGTAGATCGGAGGATGCAACAGCCATTATCGGTTGCAAACTGCACATTAAAGTTGCCAGGCTGGTAGCGAAGATCTTGCACGCGACCGTTTCTTGCGTCATCATACACCTGCAGCCAGGTGGTGCCGCCATCTACTGAGCGAAAGATGCCAGTGTTGGTAGCTGCAACGACGACGTTTTCGTCTGCAGGGTCTACAACAAGACGGTTAACAGCGCGATAGTCTGGTGTGATGGTGCCTTCAAGCTGCGTCCACGTTTCTCCATGGTCAATGGATTTGAAGATGCCGGCACCTGCAACGGCATCGAGATTGCCAAAGCCTTCCCCGGTGCCTGCATAAATCACATCGGGATTCGACATGGACTGTGCAAGCGAGCCGATAGCGAGGTTTGGCAGGTCGTCAGTGAGTGGTCGCCACGTTGCGCCGGCATTGGTTGTGTGCCAGATGCCGCCGCCAACAGAGCCGGCAAACCACGTATTTTCGGTTGGATCGGTTGGATCAACCAGGAGGGCTCGCGTACGACCGCCAACATTCCCCGGGCCACGCTCAATCCAGGGTAACTGCCGGCCTGCAGTTTTGCGAGCCGACTGCGCTTTCTTAAGGGCGTCCAGCTTGTAGTTGAGCGGGTATGTTTCCCCGTTGGGGCCTTGGCGAACCTGCGCAAAGTATTCTGCAAATTTATCAGGGTGGCCCTGGTTAGCCATAATTTTTGATTTTTCGGACCGGGCTTCAAACTGTTCGGGTTCTGTGTCGATCTGTGGAGATGGCTTGTATAGTAATACCAATGCTCCCGCTGCGAGAACGAGGGTGAGGCCCAGGAAAAAGCGTTGCTTCATGAGTTGGTTCAGCTAAGTGATATCAGTGTCTAAGCGTTTTGTGGTAATGCCCGGGCTTGTGTTCAGTTCACTTGCCGGCAATGGGCATCGCAGTGGTTGCAGTGCAATCGATGGCCAAAGGTACAACAAGCAGCACTAAGAATACATGCAAATGTTGCTGACTCAATCAGCGTATCGTGAGCCGGCTTCCTTTAGGACTGCTTATGAGACAATGGAGGGACTGCAACAGGGTGTAGATTCAGCTCTCAAATAAAATGCCTTATTCTATATCTACTGATACACATAAGACGGGTGTGTTACGCAATCTGTACCATATTGGTGAGAAGCGGAAGGCATACCTTACTGGAAAAGCGCCTTTCGACTTCCAATTTTTGGCATCATGAGTCTTGTGCATCATAACGTTCACGCGCCACTAATACGGTATGCATGTGCATTTTTTGCCAGGTGTCGATGGTATTAAAAATGTCGGTTAGCGAGGTTGCAAGTTCCGTGCTCGTATAGAACACTTTGACTGGGCTTTTGGTGGTTACTTCTCGTACCAATAGCCCATCACGCTCTAATTCGCGGAGAGCTTTTGCTAACATCCTGGAAGAAATTTGAGGTAACAATCGGTGGAGTTCATTAAACCGTTGCGGGGCTTCAATGAGGTGCCAAAGGATACTGGCTTTCCATCTCCCATTGAATAAATCCATCGCCGGCGCAATCGGACATCGCGTGCCTGTCTTCATTGTACTTTCCCGGTTCGTAAGTACTTACACGTCTGTAAGTAGATAGCTGAAGCATAACCTACTTACAATGTAGTTCCTTGAATAAAGTAGCTGTATAAAATATACTTATAAATCTACTTTAATCTAACAAATTGGTCGGTATACGTTCTGAAATTATGACTACAACTTTATCACTTCCTGTACGCAATGGTGAGAAACCAGAGACAACCAGCAGATTGCCGCATTCGCAGTTGACGCAGCATGGTCCTGACGAAGTTATTGACAGATTACATGCGTGGTGTTTTACTTTGCCCAGCGTTGCCAATGAGCCCAGTGGCATTTCGGTCCCCGGTGCCCGTGCTTTGGTTATGCACGACGGTGTGGATTGTAACCACGAGGCCTTTATGATAGGCCGAGAATTTGCTCACATCCATCCTCATCCAGATAATGGTAGCATGCATGTTAAATTACCCGCCGAAGATGCCGAAGAGGTGACGCGTAAAGGATGGGGCGAAGATCATTACCTGGTGACACAGGGTCATTTTCGTAAAGGATTGGTGATGATCTTTTCCCCACGCGACGATCAAGAGTTGGAAGTCGTGAAGCTAATCGTGAAGAAGTCGTACGAATTTGCTACTGGAAATGTAGGTAGTGACCCTCAATAGTGTTGTTGAGTAATAGGGATAACTGTTAACAGTTCTTTGAAAGACCAGCAATGATCACTTAGCCCAGCCTTCATCGCTGGTGTCTGTGGTATCCATTTACGTCCGCTCATGTTCGGAGCGGGTATTCTGAGTGTTTTCAGCGGTTTAATCAAATTGTAGACAATATCTTCCCATGCAGCGCAGTGGCGATGCATACTCAGTTCTTTCGAGAACCCAAGGCTTTTACGCACAAGGCGGTTGTTACACTGACGCATTGTTAAATGTGTCCGCTCAATATGTACCGTACCTGCCGCAAGTAAAGCAATCGTTTCCTGGTCACCGAACTCGAGTCGTCGTTCAAGTCGCTGAACGTGGCCTTTCTCGTTCTTTTTCTTGATCACACGCAGATGTTGCCAGCCTGGCAGGGCGGCTTTGTATTTCGGGTAAGGGCCGACACCTTTATAGGGAGGAATCTCGCCCCAAACTTCAAGCATCGCATTGGCGCAGCCACTACGACCATCACTCACAATAGCAGGTGGCTGCTCTGGGTGTGCACGTCGCTTCAGGGTTTGCATAATTTCTAAAGAGCCCACGGCCTCGCTCTTGGTGATAGACCTCGCTAAACGCAGGCGCGTCTCTACCTCAAGAAGTGTTACGCGCCAGAACGTACCGGTTTTGTCGGTTTCTGCGTAGTCTTTTTTTCGCCCTTGTTAGCCACAAAGGACCACAACCCATCCAATTCAGCGCGTGAGACCTGATAGCGAGCGAAGAGCGCTTCTTCAACTGCTTCAGCATGCTTGCCCGCCAAACGGACCCACGAGAGAATCGTATCGCTCTTGATGCCTTTCACACGAGAGATTGCTGATATGCTCATCTTTTCGATCAGCATCATCAATACCTCAATAATCTGAGCCTCATCAGTGTGTTTACCATAGAAGAGCGTACCCTTGCGTTCGCTAAAACTGTGCATGCATATTTTGCACCGATAGCGCTGGCGACCTTGTTTGGTTTTACCAAACTTAATTATGTTGTCGTGATCAAGTTGTTGGTAAACCGTACAGGATGCATTGGGACAAAAG
>CBDHHF010000002.1:0-22064 GCA_965263205.1 Rhodothermales bacterium | reverse complement strand
ACCACGCGTTGTCCAGATCTGATCGCGCATGACTTCACGTCAGCCTCGCTTTACCAGGTGTTATCGGAGATTTACCAGCTCTACATCGGAGCATTTACGTATTCCTTGTCTGCCCTGCCGGCCGACAAAATGTTAGCAAAGCAGTTGGACATCGAAAAAGACACGCCCGTCCTCGGTGTCTCAACAACAGCATGGCTGGATGATCAGCAGATCATGGAGCATACAGAGAGTTATTATCGCGCTGACAAATACAAGTATGTCATCGCGCACCAGTTGAAAAAATAATTGCCACCTTAAACCAGAAAAACTTTTGAATCCGGCACTACAGTACCTCGAGCAAGCAACCAACATCATTAAACGGATCCAGGATACTCAGATGGAAGCGCTTGAAAAAGCAGCAACCATCTGCGCAAACTCGATCGGCCAGGAAGGCCTGGTTCACCTCTTTGGAACGGGACACTCGCGCATTCCCATCGAAGAGATGTTTCCACGTCACGGCAGCTTTCCCGGGTTTCACCCGATGGTTGAGTTGTCGCTCACCTTCCACAACCCGGTTGTCGGCTCCAACGGCCAGCGACAGGCAATGTATTTAGAGCACGTGGAAGGGCTGGGCAAAATGATTCTCCGCAATTTTGTTTTTGACCAGCGCGACAGCTTCGTCATTTTCTCCAATAGCGGGGTGAATGAAGTGGTCGTAGAAGTGGCGCTCGAAGCAAAGAAAATGGATTTGCCGGTTATCTGCGTGGTCTCTGTAGATCACTGCGAATATTCCGAAGCCAAACACAGCAGCGGCAAGAAGCTGATCGACGTGGCGGATGTGGTCCTCGACAACGGTACCCCTGGTGGCGACGCCATGGTCAATATCGAAGGACTGGAAGATCCCGTAGGCCCCGGCTCAACCATCGGAGGTGCAGCCATCGTTAATGCGCTAAAATGCTTAATCGCAGACAAGCTGACACGCATGGGCAAGCCACCCATTGTACTTTCGAGTGGCTTTTTCATCGGGTCGGAAGCGTCCAAAGAGCGCTTTGATGTCTGCTACGACGACTATCGCCGGCGTATGCGCAAAGTATTTGGTACCGACTAATTTTTATCCACCACGGACTCCAAAACCCATGGCCGCACAGGTGCTAGCAGGAAAGGTTGCTTTTGTCACAGGAATTGGCAGCGGGATCGGCCGTGCTTCAGCGCATTTATTTGCCAGCGAAGGCGCGCGCGTAGCCGGCATCGACATCAACCCGGATACAGCTGCAGAAACGGTTGCCGCAATCCAAACCAATGGCGGCGACGCCACAGCATGGCAGGTGGACCTGACACAAGCCGACGCTGTAGCTGATGCGTTTGAAGCAATCAAAAAAACGCATGGCAACATCGATGTCGCCTTCAATGTCGTCGGTGCCAGTGGCCGGCGGCATGGCGACGGGCCCGTTCACGAATGCACGGAGGCCGGCTGGGATTGGACACTTGATGTGAACCTCAAAAGCATTTTCCTGTGCTCAAAACACCTGGTACAGAATATGCTGGATAACGGAGGAGGCGCCATTGTCAACCTCGCTTCCGTGCTCGGCATGGTGGGCGGCGATGAAGACTTTGGGACCCATGCCTATGCCACCAGTAAAGGCGCTGTTATCAGCCTCACCCGGTCGATGGCAAGCTACTACGCACCCCAGGGCATTCGCGCCAACGTGGTTTGCCCTTCGCTCATCGCAACAGAGATGAGCAAGCGCGCGCAGACGAACGATCACATCAAAGCACGACTCAAAACACTGCAACCGCTGACCGCTGACTTCGGGACCCCGGAAGACGTGGCACAGGCTGCGCTGTACCTCTTGTCTGATCAGTCCAAGTTTGTCACCGGCGCAGTCTTAACCGTCGATGGCGGTTGGTCCGTTCGATAACTTCAATCAAACCTATTCGCCGAGAATGTCCACTGAGACAGCCACCACAATGACCCACATGTTTTCAAAACCTGTACGCGATCTCTGGCAAACCGATGTGCTCGTTATCGGCAGTGGCTCTGCCGGCTCCACGGCTGCCATCGCCGCTGCTCGCCAGGGCGCCTCGGTTGCCCTTGTAGAACGGTATGGCTTCATGGGCGGCACCAGCACCCAGGTCCTCGATACGTTTTACGGATTTTACACACCCGGTGAACCGCCCAGAAAGGTGGTTGGTGGCATTCCGGATCTTGTGGTCGAGGCGCTCATGTCACACAACGCCGCGTTGATCCGCCCCAATACGTATGGCGCAGGCAACGGGGTTACCTACGATCCAGAAATTCTGAAAATAGTGTGGGAGCAGCTCGCAATGGAGGCCGGCGTCAAGCTATTGTACCACACGCTCGTATGCGATGTAGAAATGGATGGCGATCGCATTAGCGGCGTCCTCGCCGTCAACAAGGGCGGCCCGGTTCGTCTAAAAGCTAAAACGATTATTGATGCGTCGGGGGATGCTGACGTGGCGGCTTCCGCGGGGGTACTTTTTGAGGGCTTCAAAGACGGGCCGATTCAGTCGCTAACAACGACGTTCCGCATGATCAATGTGGATACGGAACGAGCGCGGCAGGTAAAGAAAGACCAGTTGCATAGCCTCATGGCTGAAGCCATCGCCAGCGAAGCGTTTGATTTGCCCCGTAAAGAAGGCAGCGTACACATCACCCCTTTCGAAGGTGTTATGGCGACCAACATGACGCGGGTAGCCAACATTGATCCGCTGGATCCTGTAGCGCTTACAGATGCCGAATACGCCGGCCGGCAGCAAGCCCTTGAATACGCCCGTTTCCTGATCAAATGCGTGCCCGGCTACGAGCAGGCTGTCCTGTCTGATCTCAGCACCCAAATTGGCGTGCGCGAGAGCCGCAGGGTTCAGGGAGATTACCGGCTTACCAAGTCGGATGTGCTGGCAGCCCGGGCGTTTGACGATGCCATTGCACAGTGCGGGGCCCCAATCGAAGACCATCACAGTGGCGGGGACACGATCTGGGAATACCTGCCCAAAGGCGAAACGTATGGTATACCCTATCGTTGCCTGTTGCCGCAGGGTGTCGATGGCCTCCTTGTCGCCGGCCGATGCCTCTCTGCTGCACACGACGCGCATGCCTCCGTGCGTAGCATGGGACAGTGCATGGCGATGGGACAGGCGGCCGGTGTTGCAGCTGCGCTTGCTGTACAAAAAAACACAGCCCCTCGAGCCCTCAGTACCGATACGCTGCGCCAATCCTTACGCAATCTAGGGGCAGTCGTCGACTGATTGATTTGGTTTTCTGACCGGCGTGCGTAGCTTATGTCACAAACTGCTGTGGCAACGGCAACCAGACTATACCTGTTTAATCTTTAATACGTTACGAGCATGCTTACAACCAGTATCATCGGAAGCTACGCCTGGCCCTCATGGTTCATCACATCTGTAAAGGCCATCGAACGCGGAGAATATGGCCCCAGAGATATCGAAGAAACGCTTAACGATGCTGTCGACCTCGCCATTCGCGACCAGGAAGATGCCGGCGTCGATATCATCAGCGACGGTGAAATGCGGCGTTTTGGCTTCTTTACTGCCGACTTTTATGGCAAGCTGACCGGCCTTACCGCGCTGGCCCCGTTACGCAAACTTGGCCCCGGCGGTCATGACCAACGCGAGCGATACGATGCGTTCGAAGCATTCGACGCACCGAATGGTCTTGGGCTGGTTGAAGAATTTGAGTACGTCAAGACACGTACAAAAAGCAAACTCAAGGTACCGTGCCCAGGCCCGTACACGCTGGCCGGCCGGATCATGCCCGGAAAAATTTATAAAGACCGCATGGAGGTCTCCGAGCGGTTTGCTGAAATCATCAACCGCGAACTCAAAGCACTCGTTGATGCCGGCGTAGACTTCATCCAGCTCGATGAACCCTCGTATGCCGTGCACAAGCGAACGCCAAAAGCTTTTGTCGATCTGTTCAACAAAACAGTGGAAGGTGTCGATGCAAGAATCAGCCTCCACCTGTGTTTTGGCAACTACATAGGCCGGCCTGTTGCCCACCGCATCTATGAACCCATTTTCCCACACATTCTCGATGCCAATACCGACGAGTTTGCCATGGAGTTTGCCAACCGGGAGATGGCTGAAATCGAGCTGTGTAGCCGGATTGTTGAAGCCGGCAAAGACGTTGCTGCCGGCGTCATCGACGTAAAAAATTATTTTATCGAAACCCCCGAAATCGTAGCCGACCGTATCCGCCGTCTGCTTGAACATGTACCTCCCGATCGCCTCATCCTGACTCCTGACTGTGGATTTAGCCAAACAGCACGTTGGGCCGCACGGGCAAAAATGATGGCTATGGTGCAGGGCGCCAAACTGGTTCGCATGGAGGTGTGACACAAGCTGCGGCTTTCGGATAACTAATACGATACCATGAACCAACATGCGGTTATCCGGACCGTCCTCGGTGATATTCCGGCAACACAGTTGGGGATCTGCTATCCCCACGAACACCTCTTTGGTGCGCCGCCCAAACATCTGCAAGAAGCTGATTTTATCCTGGATGACCCGGCCGTGGTCATCCAGGAACTCTCCGCCTTTCAATTAGCCGGCGGCCAGGCGATGGTCGATATGTCGACGCGCGACTACAACAGGGATATCCGCAAACTCGAACAGGTTGCATCAGCAACGGGCACCCACGTGATTGCGACCACCGGCTTCAACAAAGATCGCTTCTCAAAACCGTTTGTCGACAGCATGACCGATGAGGCAATGGATGCCTTGTTGCTTGAAGAAGCTACTGTGGGTATCGATGGGACAACGTGCCGTGCGGGTGTATTGAAGGCGGCTTCGACCCTTAACGCTATTTCGGATACTGCCAAACGAGTGTTTGAAAGCGTGGCGCGGATACATGGCAAGACGGGCCTCCCGATCTCAACCCATACCGAAGCCGGCACCATGGCCCTCGAGCAAGTTGCGCTATTGACAAAAAACGGTGTTGCTCCAGAGCACATCATTATTGGGCACCTCGATAGAAAGCTCGATTGGCCCTACATCCTCGATGTTGCACAGACAGGCGTTTATCTTGGATTTGATCAAATCAGCAAAGAGAAATATTACCCCGACGCGTCACGCATCAGGTTCATTTTGCGGTTAATTGAAGCGGGGCACGGCCACCAAATTCTGCTCTCTGGCGATCTGGCACGTCGCTCGTACTGGCCATCCTACGGCTTCGGCGGCGGCCCCGGATTCACCTACATTCTCTGGCGCTTCGTCCCCTGGCTCATCCAGGCCGGCGTTTCCACGCAACAAGCAACGTCGATTGTGGCAGATAATCCAGCGAGAGCCTTATCGCTACGCACGTAGCTGGCAGCACCACATCAAACATTTCGACATTCGAAATTCCTTACTCGATATCAGGGGTGTTCAGAAAAATAGTAGCTAGCAAAGATGCATTCGTTTTAAGCAAATTAGCGCGCGGACGTCCACCAAATGCGTGGCGATGTGTGGTGGATGCTTTTATCGAAGCGTTTTCCTGATCGAAGGTCAGGATGGGATGCGCGAAAGGAGATAAAAGCGCGCGTTTTATTTGGTGGTGCCCTTTTCTTTGGTTCGTTTCTTTTGGGCAAGCAAAAGAAATGAACGTACGCAACCTACACCAGGGAGCAGTCGCTTGCTGCACGAGATGCGTATCTCTCGCTGGAATGGCCACGAGCGCCAACATTGAATGAAGATTTTTTCTGAACACCCTTGACTCGATATTCGGATCCTGTGCAAACCTAGCAGAGATCCTTCGCAGGGCTCAGCATGACATAGGTGCAGCAAATCAGCATTCCACAATCAACAATCCACAATCCACATTCTGCAATCATCACCCAGAAAACCCGGCATAATTTATGTCACCCCACCCATGCAGCCCTCCTGTGCTATCCATCGCTAAGTCCACATATCCATGAAGCGCATTTTCTTTGTAAACTGCCTTGCCGGCTGCCTCTTGTTGAGTCTCACTTCCACTGCCAGCGGACAATACCTCTCACAAATCAGTAGTTTTTCGACGGTTGTGAATAACGACGTAGCCATCGACAGTGCCGGCAATGCGTATGTGACTGGGGCGATTAGCGGAAGCACCGATTTTCATCCTTCGGGGACAACCGCTACCGAGAACTTCAGTTTGAGCAGCATTGGACTCAAAGATATCTTCATTGCCAAATACAGCGATACAGGCGAGCCACTGTGGGGATTTAGCATTGGTGGCATAGCTGGCGGACCAGGACTCGACGACGAAGGCGTGGCCATCGCCGTTTCACCAGCGGGCAACGTATTTGTCACCGGCTATTTTCAAGGCACCGCCGATTTTGACCCTGGTGATGGCGTTGCAGAAGTCACCAGCAATGGTTTCCGGGATGTTTTCATGGCCTCATACACCGCAGATGGTAATTTCAGATGGGCGCGCGGCTTTGGAGGCACAGCAGATGACCGCGGCCACGACGTGGGGCTTCATGAAAACAACGCGGTGTTTTTCACCGGCTTTTTTAGAGAGACAGGCACCCTGTCGTCTGGACAAGATGCGCTTACCAGTGCCGGCGAAGAAGATGGTTTCCTGATCAGTATGGATCAGGACGCCGGCCTGAATTGGCTTTTTAATTACGGCGACTTCTCAGTAGATAAAGGCAATCGCGTTGCCGCTGATGGCGCCGGCAATGTCTACTTGCTCGGCGTGTTTTCTCGCGATGCCTCGTTCGATCCCGCCGGCTCGGCCGATCCGCTTTCCAGCCTGAGCGGAAGCCAGGACGGCGTCCTTGCCAGTTATACGCCGGCTGGTGACTTCCGATGGGCCATCCCCATTGGCGGCGCCTTGCTCGACGGTACCACGGGACTCGCTGTAGATGCCGAAGGACACGCCTACCTCACTGGATTCTTTCTCGGCAGCGTCGACTTTGCGCCACGCAATGGCCCCGTGGAGCGTACCAGTATCGGTCGCGACATTTACATTGCCCGGTATACTTCTACAGGTACACTTGACTGGGTCCACCCGCTGGGCTCTGGTTTTGCTGAAGGCAGTAATATCGATGTAAATGACAACGGCGACGTCCTCTTCAGTGGCTTTTTTACGGGAGAGATCTTCCCCAACCCACTCTCAACGCTGCGTCTGACCAGCAATGGCGAACAGGATATTCTACTGGCAAGTTACAATGCAGATGGGACGTTTCAATGGGCAACAAATGTGGGTGGCCCGCTAGCCGAGATCCCATCCGGCGTCGCCGTAAGTCCTAATGGTGACGCGTACCTGGCCGGCTACTTCGAAGATGAGGTGGATTTCGACGCCGGCCTCGATACGTTACTCATCGCCAGCGCCGGCAGCTTCGACGGCTTTGTTGCACAATTTACACCCAGTGGCTCCATCTCGGTAGCCAACGAACCCATACCAACGCTCGCTGGTGCTGAATTACATGCATACCCAAATCCAGCAGCAAACAGGGTCAATCTGAAAGTAACCTCAGCCAGAACGGGTGCAGGACACGTGGAGATTGTAGATGTGCTGGGGCGCGTGGTCGTTCGGCGTGGCTATACGGGATGGGCCGGCGTATCACAGACGTTGGATCTACCGGTAGCACAGTTACCGGCCGGCGTGTACATGGTCAGGCTCGACAATCAGCCTAGCCGCGTCCTGTCGCTAACCATCGCACGTTAAACCGTGCGCGCTAATCCCGATCTGCTTTGCGCTTGTAGGTAATGAACCGAAAGCCGTCGCGAGGGCGCGTTTCTGTAATTTCAAATAGCGAGCCCACAAGATGCTCGAACGGTGGAAAAAACGCATTGCCTTCATAGTCGCCTTCAATCAGCGTCAACTCGAGCCGATCAGCACCCTCAAGAAAGTACTCGTAAATTTTACCGCCACCACCGATGTAGATAATGGGCTCATTTTTGAGCGCTTCCATCATCGCCTCGGGAGACGCATACGCTTCAATATCGGGATATCCTGGCACGTGGCCTTTTGAGGTTAGCACGATATTCCTGCGTTTAGGCAACGGGCCACCAAATTGCTCAACGAGCGATTCAAACGTCCGCCGGCCCATCACGAGGGGATGCCCAAGCGTATGCCGCTTAAAATGTTTGAGATCCTCTGGAATGTGCCAGGGCAACTGCAAATCGTTCCCGATCACACGGTTGGTTTCAGCGACGGCCGCGATAAGTACAATTTCCGGTTTCGATACTTCCATACGCGGAATATTAGACTGCGATAGGTGCTTTAATGCGTGGGTGATGTTTGTAATTGATGAGTTCGAAGTCTTCGAACTGGTAGTCAAAAATCGAATCAGGCCGGCGCTTGATGAGCAAGCGAGGCAGTGGATACGGTTCGCGCCCCAGTTGCTCTTCCACCTGCTCCAGATGGTTGAGGTAAATGTGCGCATCACCAATGGTGTAGATGAGTTCACCAACATCCAGATCGCATTGTTGCGCCATCATGTGGGTGAGCAACGCGTACTGCCCAATGTTGAACGGCGCACCGAGAAAGAGATCGTTTGATCGTACGTAAAGCGAACAAGAAAGGCGTTTCTCGGCCACATAAAACTGAAAGAACATATGACAGGGTGGCAACGCCATGTCCTGAATTTCTGCTACATTCCAGGCTTGAACAATATGCCTGCGGGATTCCGGGTTGTTTTTGATGCTTTCGATGGCCTGTGATATCTGATCGATATTGGCCCCAGAGCGCGTTTCCCATTGCCGCCACTGTTTACCATAAACAGGCCCCAGATCACCATTCTCATCGGCCCAGTCGTTCCAGATTTTGATACCGTGTTCGTTGAGGTAACCCACATTGGTGCCGCCCTGTAGAAACCAGAGCATTTCATGCGTCAACCCTTTGAAAAACACCTTCTTGGTGGTTACGAGGGGAAATCCATCGCGCAGATCAAAACGCATCTGATAGCCGAAGACGCTCATCGTCCCGGTACCTGTGCGATCTCCCCTGCGCACACCGTTTTCTTTTACGTGTTTGAGTAAGTCCAGGTACTGCTTCATGAACTACCTACTTTAAAAATTATGCCTGAATACAAACAAATAAATTTCGAAAGTTGTGTTTAGGGTATACAGGCAAAGAACCTTCAACCTTAAACTTGTAACCTTCAACAGCAAACAAATAAATCCCGAAGGATTGATTTGTTTGCATGCACAAACTGCATCTGGTGTCAGTTGGGTCGGATCATTTTCAGGGATACTTCTTTTTTACCAGATAATCAACCCAATCGTCATTCACAACGGTCATACACCAAAATTTTATGGATCCGAATCTGCACCAGAAAATGGGCATCCACCACCTGAACCGCGTACTGAGCTATGCCCCCATGGTTGCTCAGGACGGCAAAGCAGAGGTACACCTGACGACAGAAGATTGGTGGGTCGTGGCAGACACGCTATTCAAAATGGATACGCCCAAAGAAGTGTTACCCGAGGCTATTGAGAACTATGCCCTTACGAATGAAAACAAAGCGATAGAGCTCACAACAAAGGATTGCTTAATTTCGATTGAGATGATGTAGACGAGTGACGAGACATAGCCACTTCGATATTCGGTGTTCCTTGTTCGATATTCGTTATTTGAGGGGCTGAAAGCCCCGAAGCGATCCTTCGCTTTGCTCAGGATGACATGCATTAGCGTAGATCAACATTCAGCAATCAACATTCAGCAATCAACATTCAGCAATCAAGGGGCTGAAAGCCCCGAAGCGATCCTTCGCTTTGCTCAGGATACGCGCTTTCTGATCAAAGATCATAAAGCGCTAATTAGCGGCAGCACGTAGATTAAAGAGTGGAATTGCAACGCGGAAGCGCTCACCGTCTGCGCGTTCCATCAGGTAGCTGCCTTCCATACTGCCTTCAAAGGTGGCCAGGACACAAAAGCTGTTGTACTCATGCTCAGCGCCTGGGGCAATGGTGGGTTGTTCGCCTACAACACCATCCCCTTCTACTTCTTGTACTTTACCGTCAACTTCTTTGATAAGCCAACGCCGGCGCAAGAGCTGGATCTCTGCGTCTGAGTTGTTCTCGATCTTGATGAAGTACGCAAACACAAACCTGCGATTCAGAAAATCAGATTCTTGATCGAGATACACGGGGCGAACCGTAATGGTAATGCCTTCTGTGGTAGCAACGTATGGAATCATTTCGGGAATCTTTCCTCGTAGAGGATTGAATCAGGATGCTTTTTAAACGTGGGGCGAATTCAGATTGTTCTTGGTTCTTTCATCAAACCTTGAAAAAGTTTACCTGCCAGGGGCATGACAAGTTGCAGAAGGTGGTTTTTTACGCCCTACAGTACACTGGCGCTATTTTTAGCGTGCTTCAAAACTTCCAATTTCCCTGAATACTTAACCATGTACGCGTGATTTTTACATTTTCGGTGCGTACTCTGTTCAAATAACGATTCAACAGTCCGTAATCTGTTTTATCTTAGTAGTGTTACGCAAGGTTGTACAACTGCCTGCGATAAGCGCTTGCGCACGGATGCGTGACACCGGTTATTTTGACCATAAGTTTTGCGTATTACTCACATATAGGAAGTTTCTCATGAGTGTAGAATCACCTGAGAAGGCCGTAGAATCCTTATCAGAAGCCACCGTTCTGTTTGCAGGGGATTCCGGGGATGGGATGCAGCTCACCGGCACCCAGTTTACGCTTGCGACAGCGTTCGCCCAGAATGACCTTGCCACCCTTCCAGATTTTCCGGCAGAAATCCGCGCCCCGGTTGGTACCACCTACGGTGTGAGCGGCTTTCAGCTTCAATTTGGATCTGTCGAAATTCGTACCCCCGGCGATGAAGTAGACCTGCTCGTTGCCATGAACCCTGCAGCGCTGTCGGTAAACATCCGACGCGTAAAAAAGGGGGGGACCGTGATTGTCAATGTCGATTCTTTCGAGAAGCGCGACCTCGACCTGGCACGCCTGAACAGCAATCCGCTTGATGACGGAACGCTCGACGGGTTTCAGGTAGTCAAGGTTGAGCTCACAAAGCTCACGCGTGAAACACTGAAAGATACGTCGATGAACACCAAGGAGATCGACCGCTCCAAGAACATGTTTGCGCTTGGCCTGTCGCTCTGGTTATTCTCACGCCCGATGCAGCCGGCCATCGACTGGATCTCCAAGAAATTTGCCAAGAAGCCCGAAATCAGAGACGCGAACCTGCTGCTGCTGAAGAAAGGCTTCCACTATGGTGAAACAACCGAACAGTTTGTTTTCCGTTATGAAGTGAGCCCCGCCAAGCTCCGCAAAGGTAAGTATCGCGCAATCCGTGGTGCAGAAGCCATGGCGCTTGGGCTGGTTGCCGCAAGTCAAAAAAGTGGGCTACCTATTTTTTATGGAGCCTACCCGATTACGCCGGCATCCGATATGTTGCACGAAATGAGCAGACACAAAAACTTCGGTGTCATGACGTTCCAGGCTGAAGATGAAATTGCAGCGGTGTGTGCGGCTCTTGGCGCCAGTTTTTCGGGCGCACTGGGGATTACAGCGAGTAGTGGCCCGGGTATCGCCCTGAAAGGCGAAGCTATTGGTCTGGCGCTGATGACCGAGCTCCCCATGGTTATCGTCAATATCCAGCGCGGCGGCCCCTCCACCGGGTTGCCTACCAAAACCGAGCAAAGCGACCTGCTCATGTGCATGTACGGACGTAACGGGGAATCACCCGTACCAATTGTTGCTGCCAGCACGCCAGGGGATTGCTTTGAAGCCGCTTTTGAAGCCTGCCGGATCGCAGTGAAATACCGCACGCCGGTCATGCTGATGTCAGACGGGTACCTAGCCAACGGATCCGCGCCATGGCTCATCCCGGATTACTCCAAAATGCCAGACTTCGGCCCTGACTTCCTCGAAAAGCCGAATGTGGAAGTTGATGGCGAAGCACGTTTCCTGCCGTACCTGCGCGATGAAAAGACACTTGCGCGCCCCTGGGTTAAACCGGGTACACCAGGCCTGGAACATCGGCTTGGCGGATTGGAGAAAGAAGACAAAACAGGCAACGTTTCTTATGACCCCGACAACCACCAGTTCATGGTCAAAACGCGGGCTGAAAAAGTAGAACGCGTTGCCCAGGATATCCCGCCTACCACAATCTATGGTGGCGACACGGGCGACTTGCTTGTGATTGGCTGGGGTTCAACCCGTGGGTCTATCGAAGCCGCCGTGGAGCGCTGTCGCGCCAACGGACAGCAGGTAAGCAGCATCCACTTACGACATATTCACCCCTTCCCACCTGATCTGGAAGAAATTTTTGGCCGATTCAACAAGCTGGTTGTCCCAGAGCTGAACAATGGGCAGCTCGTAAAAATCCTTCGGGACCGCTACCTGTTGCCTTTCGAGCCGTTCACCAAGATTCAGGGACAGCCGTTTAAGGCAAGTGAAATTGTTGCCCATATTGAAGGTATGTTGTCGTAATCAACCAAAGAACTACAGACAGCAGCTATTTATCAGCAAAAGAATTGATTGCAGTACGCCAGCTATCTGGTAAACATCATGGCAGATAAACAAAAAAAACCTACGTTGCCGCCCGGATTTTCAAAACCCGCCAAGCCGGCCGGCCCACCCGCTGCCAAGCTCCCTCCCGGAGCAGGTAAACTTCCTCCAGGTGCCAAGCCACCCGGTATGCCGCCTGGTTTTTCGGACGCCGGCGGTGACGGTGCCCCTGTCTTGAAGAAAAAAGACTTCGAGACGGACCAGGATGTACGCTGGTGCCCAGGCTGCGGCGATTACGCAATCCTTGCAACCGTACAACGTTTGCTCCCCGAACTGGGTGTACCCAAAGAGGACATCGTGTTTATTAGCGGTATTGGCTGCTCAAGCCGCTTTCCATACTACATGAATACGTATGGCATGCACTCCATTCATGGCCGTGCACCTGCTGTTGCAACGGGGCTAAAAGCCAGCCGGCCAGAGCTCGATGTATGGATCATCACTGGCGACGGCGACTCCCTCTCTATCGGGGGTAATCACCTGATGCACATTCTGCGGCGCAACCTGGATCTGCAAATCTTGCTCTTCAATAACCAGATTTACGGGCTCACAAAAGGCCAGTACAGCCCAACCTCCGAGCAGGGTAAAGTCACGAAGAGTACGCCGTATGGTTCGCTCGATCATCCGTTCAACCCCATTGCCGTTGCATTAGGTGCTGACGGATCGTTTGTCGCACGTACCATGGATCGCGACCCGAAACACATGAAGGCGATTCTGAAGCGTGCGCACGGCCATGGCGGCACGGGTTTTTGCGAGATCTACCAGAACTGTAATATTTTCAACGATGGCGCGTTTTTCGACTACACTGAGAAGTCTTCAAAGGCATTACGCGCGCTTTTTATTGAAGATGGCAAACCCCTGACGTATGACAATGGAAAACTGGGTATTCGCCTGGATGGCTTCACTCCACAAGTGATTAATCTGGAAAACGGCGATTGGTCGGTTAACGATTGTATTGTGTACGATGAATCCAGCCGCGAACTTGCCGGCATTGTCGGACGCATGTTCTGGCAACCCAACATGCCGCGGCCATTTGGCGTTTTCTACGTGGAAGATCGTCCGTCGTATGAAACGCAGTTGCATGATCAGATCAAAGAAGTCACCAAGAAACGCGGCAACGGCGACCTCCAGAAATTGCTTGAAGCAGGTGATACCTGGATGGTCGAGTAGCAGTAACCCTGGTACTACTAAAAAAGGCAACACTCCCATTGAGTGTTGCCTTTTTTCATGTGTCTATAAACTGTCTTACAGCGTATATCCAATCGAAACCCCAAACCAGGGAATGAAGCTGCCCCCAACAATAATGGGGGTAAAGCCAGCTTTGAAGAACACGCCGCCTTCGGGCTTCTGAAAACGGTAGGCAAAGGTGCCCGTTCCTGCGACAGCTGCATCAGATTCGCTGGCGCCCGCAAGATCAAAACTGCCCGTTACGATAAGAAGACCTGCGCCAAGCTCGAGCCGGCTATTGCCACTACCCAACAAGTAATTGGCCAGGATGGGAATGCCCGCGATACTGCTGCTGCCCCCCTCGTCGAGATCCGTGCTAAAAAAACCAATTCCTGCGCGTACACTGAAATCATCGTTCAGCAGGCGATCATAGTTGATAGAATAGGCAAGCGCATTACCACCCAGCTCCAGGTAGAGCGAGTTTTTTGGCAAAGGAGCATCTTGTGCCTGTGCCGGCGAAACAATCAGAAAAAGTGCCACAAAAAAGGCAGCGCTAAAAGAAGAAATGCTTGAAAAGCGACTAAACATAGTGGACCAGGGTTAATGAAGCCTTAAAAAAAGCATATAAACCGATTTCGCGATTGTATGCTGCCCGCAAGATAAGGAATTCTGACATACCCACAACGCAGCAGATCAAAAACAAAAAAACGCTGCTGATTTGGGACAAATCCATTGTGTAACGATTATTGATTATTGCGCATATTGGGAAGAATTTTTGATACTTACAGGTATAACCCTCCCGCTAACGTACCGTGCATCGCCAGAATGGTCCAACCCTGCCCACTGGCAACGCGCTGTAATCCGATTTTGCGCGTGCACGCACTCCGATCATCGCAGCCAAACCAACCCTAAATCACAGAACAAGCGTGGCTAAAGCAAATACTTCTCAGGCTCAGGAATTTGAATACAAAGCTGAGATGAAGCAACTGCTTCACCTTATCGTCCATTCCCTCTATACGCACAAAGAAATTTTCCTGCGGGAACTGGTTTCCAATGCTTCCGATGCGCTCAACAAAGCGCGCTTCCGTCAGCTAACCGACAACGATGTCCTTAGCAAAGATGTACCACTCGAAATCAACATTACGCTCGACAAAGAAAGCAATCTTTTCACCATCGAGGACAGCGGTATTGGTATGTCGCGTGAAGATCTTGTTGATCGTATTGGGACTGTAGCCAGTTCAGGTACCAAAGCATTTCTGGAGCAGCTTGCGCACAACGACAAACCCATCGACGGTCAGATGATTGGCCAGTTTGGTGTGGGTTTTTACTCCGTATTTATGGTGGCAGACAAAGTGGTCATCGAAACACGGAACGCAGATCCAGATTCGCAGGGCTACCGCTGGACATCTGATGGGGGCGGCACGTACACCATTGAAGAAATCGAAAAAGCTGAGCGTGGCACCAAGATGATCGTGCACCTCAAAGAAGACGAAACAGAATTTGCAGAAGAGCACCGGGTACGAAGCATCATCCAGAAGTACTCCAACTTTGTCGACTTCCCTATCTCGATTGGCGAACAACAGGCAAACACGGTTAAAGCGCTCTGGCGTCAAAATAAAAGCGACATCCAGGAAGAGGAGCTGGTAGAATTTTACAAGTTCATCTCTAACGACTTCATGCCGCCGATGGGGCACCTGCACCTGAATCTGGAAGGTGTTGTTAGCTTCCGCGCGTTGCTGTTCATTCCAGAAAAAGCACCGCCGGCACTCTTTAGAGACGAAGAATACCAGAAGCTCCATCTCTACTCCAACAACGTTTTTATCCAGGACGACTGCAAAGACCTGCTGCCCGACTACCTGAAGTTTGTTCGCGGTGTGGTGGATACTGACGGGCTTCCACTGAACGTCTCGCGCGAGGTAACGCAGTCAAGCCCGGTAATGGCTAAAATTCGCTCTATCCTTACAGGTAAAGTCCTTGGCCTCCTCGAAGACTGGGCGAAAAAAGATGAAGCCAAGTACAGCAAGTTCTTCAACGAATTTGGGCCACTTGTAAAAACAGGTGTTTCTACTGACTTCAAGAACAAAGACAAAATCATCGATCTCTTCCGCTTCCCCTCTACTAAAACAGGCGAAGGCGAACTCACTTCGTTTAAAGCCTATGTAGAAAATATGGGAGATGATCAAACAGAAATCTACTACCTGCTGGGTGAGCACCTCGACGTCCTAAAACGCAATCCAAACCTGGAGTACTTCAAGAAAAATGACATTGAAGTATTGCTAATGGACGATCCGGTTGATGCGTTTGCCATCACGCACCTGGAAAACTATGATGACAAGCCGATTCAGAGCATCGAGAAAGCCGACCTCGACATCAAGCAAGATGAAGAGCTTGCCAAAGATGCACTGGATGACAGCAAGGTTGACACACTGATTGCGCAGTTCAAAGTCACGCTGGGCGACAAAGTTGAAGATGTCATCGCTTCAAAGCGACTGGTTGATTCTGCAGCGACACTCGTAGTTGGGAAAAGCGGTATGGATAGCCAGATGGAGCGCATGCTCCGTATGATGGATGCAAATTTCTCAGGAGGCTCCAAAATACTGGAGATCAACACGAACCATCCGTTACTCAAAAACCTGTCGCGCATGCAAGATGATGACAGCAATGGCGAACTCGTAGAGAAGGTCATCAACCAACTCTATGAAGGTGCCCTGTTGATCGACGGCAACCTGAACCACACGACGGACTACGTATCGCGGATGACCGAGCTGATGGTTAAGGCGACGGAGGAGTGAGGAGTAAAAATAGCCACTTCGATGTTCCTTGTTCGATATTCGATATTCCACAAGGGGCGTATCCAAAACCGCTACGTTGACCAGGATACACCCTTCGCTTACATCAAGCTGCCAATAGCCCCAACGAATGCCCCGCGAAAAAGAATTCGAAAATCGGCAATCGAAAATCGAAAATCCTGTCCATCCTTTTGTGAAAGCGCCACATCGTACGATGCTGGCGCTTTCGCTTCCTACGCTATTTTCGCTGATTGCAGAGCCCTTGACCGGCCTGGTCGATACGGCATTTATTGCAAGCCTTGGGGCGCCACATCTGGCGGCATTAGGTGTTGGTACCATTGCACTTTCCAGCATTTTTTGGGTATTCAATTTCCTTAGCATTGGTACCCAAACCGAAGTAGCAAAAGCTTATGGCGAAGGCAACACGCAGCGTGCACAACAGCTGGTAGGGATGGGCTTGGTGATGGCCGGCGGGTTTGGACTTGTCGTTGCCACGCTGGTTTATCCGTTGACACCCGCCATCGCTACGTGGATGGGAGCAACGGAGAACGTTTTCACCTACACCGTCACCTACATCAACTACCGTTTGCTGGGTGGGCCGGCCGTTTTGCTCACGCTCGTAGCCTTTGGCGCGTTGCGGGGCATGCAGGATATGAAAATTCCGCTCTGGATTGCCCTGGTGATCAATGCCCTGAATATTGGCCTGGACGCCTTGCTCATTTTTGGGCCGGGTCCTGTGCCGGCGCTTGGCATCGCAGGGGCGGCACTCGCCAGTGTCATTGCGCAATGGACGGGGGCCGGCCTCGCACTCTGGCAAATCAGCAAAAAAATTGGCTTCCCCAGTCTGCTCGACCGTACTGATGTGAAGCGCTTGCTTGTAATCGGAAGCGATCTGTTTGTCCGTACCGGCATGCTTACGCTCTTCTTGATCCTCACTACGCGCGCCGCAACAAAAATTGGCGCAGATGCCGGTGCCGCTCATCAGGCTATTCGTCAAATCTGGATGTTCACGGCCCTATTGCTAGATGCATTTGCTATCACCGGGCAAAGTCTGATTGGCTTTTTCATCGGTGCGCAGGCTATGCAACAGGCACGTCGCGTTGCGTTTGTAGCCTGTACGTGGGGACTATGGACTGGGGTTGGACTCGCATTATTCATGTGGCTCGGGGAATCGTGGGTGATTGCATTGCTTGTCCCACCCTCAGCTGCTGCATTGTTCTCCAGCGCCTGGCTCCTTGCTGCCTTTTTCCAGCCGCTTAATGCGTTGACCTTTGCTACCGACGGAATTCATTGGGGCACAGGAGATTTCCGTTTCTTGCGAAACGCTGTCGCCACGGCTACTATTGCAGGCGCGGCCCTCCTGTTGTTTGTAGATATGGATGCACCAGACGCACTGTTCTGGGTTTGGCTCATTACAGGTGGATGGATTACCATTCGCGCACTATTAGGGCTCCTCAGAATCTGGCCCGGCATCGGAGCTGCGCCGCTTGGTGAACATGTACTGCAAGACAAGACGCATAGCACTGCTTGATTGTGGCGTCTAAAAAACTCATCTTGCGTCTTGATTCAACACACACGCCCGCCGTCATGAAACGCACATTCTTGCTCCTGTTTGTATTTGCCAGCTTTTTTGCAGCCTGTCAACCTGCAGAAGAATCCCAGCAACCACCCGCTGCAGAAGCTACACCGCCCCCTGAAGACCCAACCATTTGGGAAGATGACATTGCAGCGTTTGAAGCCGAAGATGCAGCAACCACGCAACCTGAAAATGCATTGCTCTTTATTGGCAGTTCGAGCATCCGGCTCTGGTCGACGTTGAAGGAAGACATGGCCCCTATGCCAGTCATCCAACGCGGATTTGGCGGTTCAAAGTTGGGAGATGCTATCCACTACATGGACCGGATTGTCACGCCGTACAATCCACGCGCTGTGGTTATGTTTTCGGGCACAAACGACATCGCCGGCGACACCCCAAAATCTGCTGAGGCGGTATTTGAGCTGTACAAGACATTTGTAGCCGGCGTGCAAGAGCAATTACCAGGAACGCCGATCTATTTTATTGCCATCAGCCCAACGAAGGCCCGCTGGGCACACCGCCAACTTGTAGCTGACACCAATGCTATGGTTGCAACACATGCAGCAGAACAAGATGGCTTATTCTACATCGATACGGCATCCGCTTTGCTTGATGAAAACGGCGAGTCACGTGAAGACTTGTTTGTCGATGATAAACTTCACCTCAATGCCGACGGCTATGCCGTGTGGACTTCCATTATCCGACCTGAACTAGAAAGCCTCTACCCCGAACTATGATTATCTGGGAATACCTCATCGTCACCGCAAAAGCGGGATCTATTTTCAATACCAAAATCGATTTTGAAAACCTGCAAGCACAGATTAGTGACCTCGGCGAGGAAGGTTGGGAGCTTGTCAGTACTTCAGATCGCCATATGAACGGCAACACCCGCGACATTGCGCTCTACTTCAAGCGCCCCAAACAAGAAGACGATTATTAAGGCACCTGCTCCAAGAACCTTCAACCTTAAACTTGCAACCTTTAACCCAATCGAGTATTGGGGCTACATATTTACCAGCGTCCCCTCCAGTACGGTCACCGCTTGCCCCACCAATTTTACGCGATCGCCATCGACCGTTACCAGCAGCCGGCCACCACGAGGCGAGGCCTGCCAGGCCTTCATCGTGGATTTGCCCAGTTGTTGTTGCCAGTACGGCGCGAGGCAGCAGTGCGCTGAACCCTGTTACCGGGTCTTCATTTACGCCGGCACCGGGCGCAAAGAAACGTGAGACAAAATCAGTTTCAGGACGAAGGATCTTCTGCCGTCACAATTACACCTCGCATATCCAGTTCGGCGAGCGCGCGCAAATCCGGATTGATAGATTTGACGGTGTATGCATCTTCCACAACCACAAAATAATCCGTGCCGTTGTATCCTGCATAGATCGGCGTTACGCCAAGCGCAGGGCACAGGGTGACAGGAGGCGCTACGGCACGGGGAGGCTGCGAAGGAAAGTCCAGTTCAATCCCATCGGGCTGTAACGTGGCGCGCAATACGCCGCTGCGCGAATTAAAATGTGCAGCTTTTGATCTGTCGAGCATGCCGGTTTCCCAAAGGATATGGGCTGTCGCCAACGTTGCGTGCCCACACAGATCTACTTCAACGGTAGGGGTAAACCAGCGCAAATCAAACCTGTCGTCAGCCGGCTGGACAAAGGCCGTCTCAGCCAAATTCATCTCCATCGCAATCTGCTGCATCAGCTTGCTATCGAGGGGTTTTTCTACTAAACACACAGCAGCCGGATTGCCGGTAAACGGACCCGATGCAAAGGCATCAACCTGGAATATTCTCATAACACAATTTCTGGCAGGACATTCTTAATCGTTATCGGCTATTGGCGCGCAACTGTTTAGGTGTGCTGCCTAGTACTCTGACAAGTTGGTAATGTCGTGTAAATGGATCTTTATTTTTGTTTTCCACAAGACGCAAAATCGCAGGCCTAATGGTTTTAAGTCGAGATTTTGCAACGCTGTGGAGAGCAAAAAGAAGGATTCAGAACGCGACAGTATCAGCTTGTCAGAGTACTAGGTGTAAAGCACCATGATCCTTTTGCGCGGCTATTCCTGTGTCTAAGGCAGCATCCATCAAACAAATTCTACCTGATCAGATCCTTCGCTTCGCTCAGGATACGGCTTTGTCTCTGTCAATTTGGGATTTTTCAGACAAAGCCTAGTTAACAAAATCCTCATCATTCAACAAGCCACAGTTGCGGCAAAAAAGACCAATACAAAAGAATTTATTCCTGTAACCAACCAATAATTTTCCTTCAAAAAAACAGTGGGCACGCGGCAACAGGTACATATGCGATTGCGTCAACGCGCACCGGAAATCGGCGGGATGCTACTTACCGGTATTGGCGTTGTACTGCTCCTCTCATCGCTTTTCTATACGCCGTTGTTTTTCTACGTGGAAAAATACCTGGTCGCTGATGCCGAACTACTTTCCACGCCGGCCACATTGACGGCAACCTTTTGGCCGAGTGGCTACCTGGCAGGACTAGCAATGTTTGTACTGGGCGGTAGTGCCTTGCTCGCCGGCTACCTGGTGATTCGCCGGCATATCGACCGGCAGCCAAATCTATTCCTCTGGGTTGTTGTGATTGAAGTGCTGGCGGAAAGCAGCATCATCGGGTGGATTTTGCTCACTAGCGGCATGGCAGTGCCGCTCCCAACATCGCGGCCAGGGATGTTGTCTGCACTGTGGCTCGAGGGGTTTGTCGGCTTTCTCGGTGCTATCATTTTCCCCGTGATGGTCCTTGGCCTTTGCTTTCACTTGAAACGCAGCCTTAGAAGGTCTGGCGCTTCAGGTCAGCCGGTTCGGGCGCACCAGCAATAAGACTTAAAACTTCTTTCCGCACCGTAATTTCGCCGGTACGATGGTAGGGAAATCCCCTATAACCCTATGATCCAAACGCAGTATGCTCCCCAACACAATTATCATAATATCTAATAAGGTATTTATCGCCCCTGTAGTATGGACATCCATACCTCTTTTCTAAGTACGAATTCTTAACTGGCCCTAGCACAAAAGATCAGTAAACGCCAGTATGCGTACCTCAGCGTTAAATACTCAAGTGGGGTAACCATTTTCACCGGAAAGTACCAGAGGCTGTGACTTGTAGTCCAGTGTTAAATGACCCTCCTTTGCTCAAGCACTATCAGCAACCTAGCACGTGTGTGCTGATATTTCTTCCTTTCATGCGCAAGATAGTTGGTTAAGCCGCCGGCATCCTGCATGCTCAAGCAGTCCGGAAGACAATCCGTAGCATGATATTTAACACTGGTTCGCAGGCGATTGAAAAGCCCCCCTTCCAGGCATTTCAGCAACCTACGATCTGGTTTGTCAACAGGTCCTCATGGCGCTCTCAAAATTGACAATACTCAACGAACGATACGTTCTCCGAAATAAACTGGGAGAACCCGGGCTCTACGATACTACCTACCTGGCCTGGAATCTGATGAAAAAAGAGACGGCAGTAGTCGTCCGCGAATTTAATCCTACTTTCTTGATGAACCGTTCTGAGAACGGTGAAAAACTGACGCCACAAAGCGGGCCGGCAGAGCGCCTGTTTGATTATGGCCTCAATTGCTTTATCAGGGAAGCAGATGCAACAGGGTTAATCAAACACCCGAACGTCATCCATCAGCAAACCTATTTCCGGGAAAATGATACTGCGTATAGCGTTAGCGCGTATCACCCGGGGGCAACGCTTGCGGCTGTTTTACAGGCGCAGGCGGGTAAGCTACAAGAACGTGCAGCGTTTGCCATCATTGTGCCATTGCTCGACGGCCTGATTGCCGGCCACCGGAAAGGCCTTATTCATGGCCGCCTCTCTCCGGAGCACATCTTCCTGACCAAGTCCGGCCGCCCGATGCTGCTGCGCTTCCATGTCACGCAAATTCTGCTGGCGCGCCGTTGCGGAAGAGCATCTGATATCGCAATCCCTGGCTTTACACCACCCGAGCTCCTGCTGGCAGATGGCAAAAAAGGCCCCTGGTCTGATGTATATGCCAGTGGTGCAACGCTCTATTCGATCATCACCGGCAAGCGGCCGCCGGAAGCA
>CBDHHF010000001.1:0-429220 GCA_965263205.1 Rhodothermales bacterium | reverse complement strand
GAAAAGGCCGGCTGGGGCAAAGACCTGCCCGAAGGTCACGCCATGGGCGTGGCTGCCCACTACAGCTTTGTAAGCTACGTGGCCATGGTGGTGCATGCCTCCGTCGAGAACAACCAGGTCCGCGTGCACCGGGTGGATTGCGCAGTAGATTGCGGGACGTACGTGAATCCTGACCGCGTGAAGTCGCAGATGGAAGGCGCGGCGGTCTTTGGCCTTTCGCTCGCCATGCACGGCAACATTACCGCCAAAGACGGCGCCATCGAGCAAAGTAACTTCCACGACTATCCCCTGCTTCGCTTAAACGAGACACCGGAAATTTACGTGCATCTTGTAGATTCTGAAGCGCCTCCTGGAGGTGTGGGTGAGCCAGGTGTGCCGCCCCTGGCGCCGGCGCTGGCAAATGCGCTGTTGAAGATTACCGGTAAGCCCGTGAGGGAATTGCCGGTGCGGTTGGCATAAATTGCGATATCCAAGTCGCATCTACCTTGCCAAGATCGAGACAAACACCTGTTAGTTTGCAATGGAAAGACAAAAAACCACTGGGGTATCGGCTCCAGTGGTTTTTTCTTGTATAGTCTGCCTAGTTATGATTTGACATAAGTGCTGGTAATCCATTCAGAATACGTTGCCGCATCAACCTAACTAAGTGCATCTAAACCAATATTTTCGATTCTATTTGAATATCAACAGGAATAATCCTAGCACAATACACAAGCCGCCTGAGACATAAATAGATTCATCTATTGGTCGGTATGTGGCTTCTTTGGCATCATCAATATATTTCTTCATGAACGAAGGTAACAGAAGAACTGGCAAACCAAAGACAAGCAACAATATCCCATAAATTGTATTTGCTTCCATCTCATTGTTGATCTATGCCCTTTTATTACATCATTAAAGGTTTCCAAGGTTACCGCATAGGCTGATTTGGTACAGAAGTACCATTGAGTTTGACAAAATTCTTGTTTTGCGAATGGATTTTAATTGCCTACCATCCTTACCGTTTCTCCTGCTATTTTTCAGTCCCTCCATTATAAATGCTCACGTAAGGTATACCCCTCCCACTCAGCTTGTCTATTAAACTTTTGGTGAAACAAATTACGGACAATAGTGTCAGTTATAACTGACAGGCCAAATGCACAGGTTACGACAACGAGCTCTCTTTGTGTATAAAACTGCAGAAGGAAATGAGCCCCTTACTGACTGGTTAAACAAACTCAAAGACCAAAGGGATCGCTCCAGAATTATCCGCAGGATTAACCGCATTGAGCAAGGCAATTTTGGCGATCACCGCCATATTGTAGGCGGCGAAGGCGTATCAGAATTACGACTAAACTTTGGACCAGGATACAGAGTGTATTTTGCAGAAGATGGACCTGTAGTCGTCTTGCTTTTATGCGCCGGCTCCAAGAAATCACAACGAAGCGACATTCGTAAAGCCCTTGCGTTATGGCAAGATTACAAAACACGACAAAACCATGACTAAATCCTATCGTAGTTGGGACACCGTGGCGCAATCGCTGCTTAGCGACCCCAAAGAGGCTCGTCTGTTTTTGATCGATGCACTCGAATCATATCAACAAGACGGTGATCAGGCTGCTTTTCTACAGTGCCTTCGCCAGGTTGTCGAAGCCCAAATGGGATTTACCGAACTGGCCCGACGTACCGGGAAATCGCGACAGCATTTGTATGCTGCCCTCTCGGCAACTGGCAATCCACGTCTGGATACGATGTTTGCAATTTTAAGTGCGGTCGGTGTGCTGCAGCAAAAAGCCGCCTGAGCTAATCAAAATTCTTCCCATATCGGTAAAGCCCCTGCCACAAATCGATGTATGCGCCGAAGTTTGCATCGGCCTGCGATGTATTTGAGAGCATGGCGTAGCCTAGCTCCGTTTCAGGGTCGAACCACAACATCGAGAAAATGCCGGCGTCGCCACCAGAGTGGCCAATAACTTTTGCCGGCACGCCGAACTGATTTTTGTCGATGATCCAGAAGATGCCGTGATCAAGCGAAAACGCCTCTCCTTTAACATCTATCGGCAGACCCGGTGACAGGCATGGATGTAATCGTACTTTCTGCCAATACAACGTGTCCATCATACATGCCTTTGTTAAGTACACCTTGCGCATACCGTGTCAGGTCTTCAATGCTTGCCACGAGGTCTCGCACTGGATAAATACCAACTGGCTCTCTCACAATCTCTTCAAAAGCATGGGGTGCTTCCATGCCATACAGTGACGCGCTTGCACTGTCATCTACTGTTGCATCATACCAGGACACAGCCGGCAAACCCATCGGCTCAAATAAATGCTGCCGGGTAAAGGCATCAAACGACATACCGGATGCCTGCGCTACCACAAACGCTGCAGCTGCGGCGCCAATGTTTGTGTAATCGAAATAGGTACCCGGCTGATTGGCTGTAAAATTTTCTTCGCGGTACCACTCACCCGCTGGAGAAAGCTGGTTAAAGACAAACGTGTCCAGCGGAAGTCCATTTTTTGAAAATGCGTAATCGCCGGAAAGTTGCTCGCTGTATGCAATGGATGACGTGTGCGTAGCCAGTTGTCTGATGGTTATTGGCGTTTCGGGAAAGGAGGGGTTTCCCACGGGGAACGGCAGATGGTTATTTATCGGATCGTCCATCGATAACAAACCCATGGCTTCGGCTTTGACAATGGCCATACCAATCGTGGTTTTAGAGATTGAAGCGATGATTTGGCGCGTCTTAGGTGTGTAGGGTAACTGGGAATCGAGATTGGCATAGCCATATCCGTTGGTATACAGCACCTCGTCTTTGTTGAACACTGCAACTGCAAAGCCGGCAACCATGCCATCGTCAATAATCGACTGCAGGGTGTTTTCCAGTTCAACTTCATCTATCGGTGGATGGCACGCGATGAACAACAAGCTAACGAGTAATGCAGGAAGGGATGATGCTTTCATAATACTTGGTGGTATAACCATTGGGTAAACACTGTGACTTAAAGACGAACCAATCCCTTCACATAGGACAGGCATAACCCACAACCACACGATTACCCATAATTGGGCTCAATTGATTAACACTGCCATCGGTTTTGCCGATACCCCAAACACCTACCCAGCCACGCCACACGTCTAACCTATCCCAAAGCACTGTGAGCGCATTCGAGTTTGAAGATTTTAAGGGTGAGTGCCTGAAAGGCCAACCTGATCTGCCGCTTATTACCGACGCGATGAACCGTTTCAGACATGCCCGCGATACATTTCGCGGCAAGCAGCTGGATATTCTCGAGTTTCCTTATACAACGAATAAACACGCACGTCCCACCCAGGACAATGTATTTATGCGCTACCACCGCGAGGAGCAACGTTTCGAAATTAAGGTCTTCCACGTTGGTCATTACAACGTCAAGAAGTTGTTGGGGACACTACGTTTTGCACGAGCATAAGCCTGAAAACAGATACGAGATGACCATAAGTTAGCATCCATGTGCGCCCAATGGTGTACAGCGCTTGCCGGGCCATTCCCTATCTATAAGATTAATGTTTTTTAATCTTTACTTATTTACGTGTCCGCCCGAACATGAAGAGGGGAAATATTTCCACACAGAAACCAGTGCCGTTTGCTAACCCTGCGTTCACTATCAACAGCGACAATCTACTCCTCCCCCCCTGCGCTCCCACACTACTATATCGACCGCACGGCTGTAATCTCCAGGTTAGCAAAAACGATTAGCACACCCGTACAAAAGGGAAAAACTTCGACAACCGTATTACAAGGCTTGCCGGGATCAGGCAAAAGCACTATTGCGGCTGCGCTCTGCCAACTGGATGAAGTCCAACAGGCATTCCCGGATGGTATAGCATGGCTGAATTTTGGCCAGAAGCCATACGATCTCACGGAGCAAATCAACAAACTCGGGCGGGCGCACCAGCCGAATTGGGCTGAAGCAACTTCGAGCGAAGAGGCGCTGCAAGCGCTTAATCACTTGCTCGAAGATACAGCCATGCTAATTATCCTGGACGATGTACAAACGGTACAGCAAGCATTTCAAATCAAGCCATCTGGCCAGAAAGCGCGGTTACTGATTACCACACAAAACACGCGTATTGCAGAAGCCCTCAACGCACGCGTCGCAGACGCACCGCCTTTCAAAACAGAAGAAGCCGGCACGCTCATCAATGCATTTAAGGCGCTCAGCGAGGCAACCAATACCGTGCTCGCGAAACGCCTGGGGCACATACCACACAACCTGGTGCTTGCGGCCTTGCTTATACAAAAAGGACACAACATCGATGCCCTGCTCGCATCAATGGATGACCACACGCCAGAAACGTTGCAACAACATCTGGCATCGCTGCATCTTGAGCAGATGTCAGATGCCAGCCGGCAATTGAGCACTGCCCTTGGCATCCTCCCAACCCGCACTCCGCTACCCATCTCGGCCATACATTTGCTGTGGCACAAGCTGGAAAATGCGTACGGAAAAGTAAACCACCTCGAGTTAATCGAAGAGCTGGTCGAATTAGACATTATTCGCCGCAGAAATAACGGCAGCACCGTTACGTTGAACAACCTGTTGGCTGATCATGTGGAGGAGCATCACGATGATGAAATTGAGTCGTGGCATGAAGCCCTGCTCGCAGCATACAACCGCAATGACCTGCCATGGTCGGAGCTTCCCGACGATGGGTACCTCTACCGCTTCCTCTGTTATCACCTTGAAGCATCTGCACGGAGCGATGAGTTGCCCAATTTGCTGCTCTCATATGAATGGCTTCAGGCTAAACTAAACTTTACGGACCCAGAAGCCCTTTTTGAGGACTTCAATTACGTACGGCAAGATAAAACACTTCGCGTCATTCAAGAGGCCCTGCGTCTTTCAGCTCCTATTCTGGCTGCAGATACTTCACAGCTTGGTAACCAGATGATTGGCCGGCTGCAGGAGCTTGAAATTCCGGCAATTCGAGATCTCGTCGACGCCATCCGGATCACAGGCAAACCCGAGCCCGTCTGGCTCGACCCCATCAAGGTTAACCTGGATATCCCGGGCAGCTCACTGCTTCAAACGTACCGCGGCCACGAAGACGTTATCCATGCCATCGATATCGAACCTGATGGGCGCAATGCCATATCCGCTTCAAGCGATCGCACCCTCAAACTTTGGGATCTCCGTACGGGCACACAATTACGCACCTTCAAAGGCCACCGGGATCTCGTACATACGGTATCTTTCACGCCCAATGGTAAATACGCCGTGTCAGGTTCAGACGACTTGACCCTCAAAGTATGGGACATCGAGCAAGGCACCAATCTACACACGTACGCACTGCATGAAGACAAAATATTAGCAATTGTCCCGCTACCCGACAACAACGTATTGTCTTCCGATGAAGCTGGCCGCCTTATCATGTGGGATCTGTGGACGGGCGAAATCAAACAAACCTTTGATCCGCCAATTCATCGGATCTGGTCGATGGCTATATCGCCGGACAATCGGATGGTTTTTGTCGCCGGTGATGACCATGCCATTGGCTGTATTGACCTGAAGAAAAATCGCACGAGCAAAATCAGGCTTACCGCGCATGACGACTGGATTTGGTCGATAAAAATCACGCCTGATGGCCGGCACCTCGTCAGTGCCTCAGAAGATCAAACCGTCATTGTGTGGGACCTGTTTACCGGGCAAGTAGCGCGCGTGCTTACGGGGCACCAGGCCGGCGTACGCGCCATCGACCTTTCGCGCGATGGGCGGATTCTTGTGTCCGCTTCCGAAGACCAGTCGATGATTGTGTGGGATTTCGAGAAAGGCAAAATCCTGCGTACGTTCACCGGGCACGACGATTGGGTTTGGGATATGGGCGTCACGCCCGACGGCAAAGGCGTACTATCCGCTTCCGACGATTCTTCGCTCAAGCTCTGGAGCCTCACGGGTCACACGTATCAAATTCAAAAAGAAGCGCATCAAAAAGGCGTGCGCGCGCTGGCCATCTCGCCAGATAATACGCAACTGCTTTCCGGCTCAGACGACACCTCACTCATGAAATGGCGGATCGATCGTGCATCGGTAGATGCAACGTTCCGCGGCCACACCGATTGGGTCTGGGACCTGGCCATATCGTCACGCGGCCATTTTGCGGTTTCAACCTCTTTTGATTGCTCGATCAACGTTTGGGACCTTCAAACCGAGTCACGCATGCACATTTTGAATGGGCATGACGACTGGGTGTGGTGCGCTGCCCTCGCCTGGAACGACCGCTTCCTCGTCACAGGATCAGAAGACAAAACGATTGGCATTTGGGATATCCAACATGGCCGGCTTGTCAAAAAGCTTCACGGCCATGCCGGTGGCGTGACATCGGTGGTAATCTCTAACGACAACCGACTGGTGATTTCAGCTTCACTCGATCATACGGTGCGGGTGTGGAGCATCGAAGAAGGCCGGCTTTTGCATGTGCTCAAAGGCCATACCGGCCCCGTACGGGCACTCGTTATCTCCTCGCTCGATCAGCGGATTATTTCTTCATCCGACGACGGCACCATACGCGTGTGGAATTTTAGCGTTGGATTTGAGAGCGGCTGCTTGAAAGGCCATACGGGTCCGGTACGACACCTGTCCCTCACGCCGATGGGCTACCATCTCATTTCAGCCGGCGAAGACCGGGTGATTCGGATTTGGGACCTGTCGCTGGACGAGTGTGTTTTTGAACTCCATGGCCATAAGAAAGACATACGGCAAATTGCTGTCTCGCGTGATGGTCGCTACATCGCCTCAGCCGGCGATGACCATGCGTTGTTTTTGTGGGATATCGAAGAAGGCAAACGCGTCAGTAGCTTTTATGCGGACCATCCGCTTACCCGATGCATCTTCACCATCGATGGCCTCCGCGTAATAGCCGGCGACGCTGGCGGCGGCGTGCATTTCCTCAAAATTGATGAACTGGGGTTTGCAGGATAGATGGAGTGAGGAGGATTCACTTCGAAATTCGGAGTTCCTTGCTCGCTATCAGGGGTGTTCAGAAAAAATCTTTATCCAATGTTGGCGCTCATGGCCATTCCAGCAAGGAATACACATCTTGTGCAGTAAGCTACTGCTCCCTGGTGTAGGTTGCGTACGTTCATTTCTTTTACCCGAAAACAAAACAGGGCCCCAAAAGAAACGAACCAAAGAAAAGGGCACCACCAAATAAAACGCGCGCTTTTATCTCCTTTCGCGCAGATCCTCCTGAATTTTATTCAGGAAAACGCTTCGATAAAAGCACCCACCGCACATCGCCACGCATTTGGTGGACATCCACGCGCTGATTTGTTGAAAACAAATGCATCTCTGCTAGCTACTATTTTTCTGAACACCTCTGGCTCGCTATTCAATATTTGAGGGGCCAAAGCCCCGAATAAAACTGGTTACACCTTCCTCTTAAGTCTCACACCAAACACGCCATCCATTTTGTGTTTGTGTGGCAGCGTAGCCAGACACCCTTTCTGGTTTACAACCTTGGCCGGCAAGAGATCATCTGCACGTTCGATTTCAAAGTCCGAATGAGAAGCCAGGAATTTATTCACCTGCAGCCTGTTCTCTTCAGGCGCAATGGTACACGTACTGTACACCAGATACCCACCTGGCTTAACCATCTTTGCTGACGCGGCAAGCAATTCCGCTTGCAGTTCTACAACTTTGGTGATGTCTTCTTTCTTCCGCGTCCAGCGCAGATCCGCCCGTTTAGAAAGTACACCCAATCCTGAACACGGCGCATCGAGAAGCACTTTATCGACCTGCTCGTTACGCGCCATGGTACGCACATCGGCAACCTGCTGCTTGATCCACGACGCATCGTAGCGCTTCACCACCTGGTCAAGCTTTTTCAGGCGATCTTCCTGGATATCGACAGCCTCCAGGCTCCCTTTCCCTTCCATAAGCGCCGCAGCATAAATGGCTTTGCCGCCAGGAGCTGCACAGGCATCCAGGATGTGCTCACCCGGCTTGGGATCCAACAAGCGAACGATCAACCCAGAACTCTCGTCCTGCACTGCACAGAGGCCATCCCGCAAAAAACCCTGACGGACGAGGGGTTGTAACCGCGGGACGCGCACAAAGTCTTCGAGAAAATGCGCCGGTTCCCAGGCAGCTTCCAATTCATCAAGCTGCTTTTTAAAATCCTCAACCGAAACCTTTACCGTGTTGATGCGCACGGAGTAGACAGGGCGCGTGTTATTCCACGTAAGCAATTCTTCGATGGCATCAGGATAGCGTTGCAGCCAGCGGTACACCAGCCAGTTTGGATGCGAGAACCGCACCCCTAAATCGTTTGCACGAATGCGAGCACGCGGCTTCGGGAGGTTGTCGCGGTTACGATCGATGGTTCGCAAAATGCCATTGACAAGTCCGCCGGCACCTTCACGAACAGCACGTTTAGCCAACTCGACCGCCTCATTAATGGCCGCATGTGGAGGCGTACGCAAAAATAGCAAATCGTACGCGCCGAGCCGCATAATTTGTACCACTAACGGCTCCAGTTTTTCAAACTCACCTTTGTAAAATGACTCGATAAGGAAATCGAGCCAGCGTTTCCACCGGGTAATCCCTGCTACGTACTCTTTTACCTGCCGATGCTCCTGCGCTGAGCCAATAGGCATAGATGCATCGTCATCAAATCCAGGCCGGCTCCGCATGTTTTCCAATTGCACCAGTTGCTGGATCGCCAGTGCACGGGAAGATTTTATTTGCTGCAGGGCTTCAAGGTTTATGCGGGGCATAGTGGACTGTACACTCGTAATTTCAGGATTTTGCGATTCCGTGCGTTTTGTTTATTCGTCTTTCAGATAAACGCGTTTTCCGGTTTCGGCGGATTCGCGGGCAGCATCCAGAATGCGGGTCACCATCATATTGTTCTCCAGCGCAGAAAGATCGTGGGGTGCCGGCACGATGGTACCTTCTACAACAGCTTTTAAATAAGAAAGCGGATCAGCAGCGGCCCCAGTCAACGGCGCGGCGACAACATCTTCCCTTGGCGCATCAAGTGGTGCAATTTGCATCTCGCTACTATTCAAGGCAATGGCCAGTCCATCATCGCCATAGACCTCCATATCTTTCCGGTGATACGGCCAATTCCATGACGCCTGGATAATACCTTGTGCATTATTGTACGTCACAAGGATATTGGTTTCATCATCGACGTTGCTGTACACGGGGTCAGATTTCAGTTGCTGCGTTACAGCCATCACCGATTCTGGCGCCTCTCCTTTGAGCAACCAGGTCATCAAGTTGGCACCGTAACAACCAAAGTCTGTGAGTGCGCCTCCTCCGTTTAGTACAGGGTCGACTAACCACTCCAGAAACTCTTCATCTACACCAATTTCTTTGGGACCGAAGTGTCCGTCGTGCACAACAATTTTTCGGAGCGTCCCAAGTTCGCCGGCTTCCGACATTTTATAAACGTGGGTATTGCTGGCGTACCACGTCGTTTCGTAATTGACCAGCACGTGAATGCCGCCGGCTTTTGCGGCTTGCTGCATCCGGTTTGCATGCGCCATATTCACGGCCAATGGTTTTTCCAACATCACATGGATGCCTTCTTTGGCTGCACGCTCCACCATTTCGGTGTGATCATATGTATTGTTAAAGAGCGTAAAGGCGGCCGGCTTTCCTTCCTCGATCAACTTGTCGATATCCGTATAGCGAAGTGCATTCGGGACCCGATATAAATCTCCATACTTCTTTAGCAGTACCGGATCTTCCTCGTACAACCCCACCACTTCGATATCTTCACGTGCCATGGCATCGCGTAAGAAGCCGTGTACATGGCCGTGAACAACGCCAACGATGGCGATCTTCAAGGGTTCATCTGAGCGTTGCTGAGCAAAAAGACTTGGAGTGGTCGACATAAGAAATAACAGGCCGCACAATAACGTCCATACTAAAGACGGTGTGCGCTTCGTTCTGAGTAGAGACACACGCATAGAAGAAGGCATTTGGTTGAGTGATATCGGAATGTACCGTTCTGCTGGCACTTCGACCGCAAGTTAATGCATTCTTGATACATGATTACAGTAGGCATTTGCGCAACATTTCATAACAACAATCTGTATCCCCTTTGCGCTTTCACCAGAATCAGTTTTTACTGGTTCGAATTGCCTGCATCTTTTTCGGTATAACAATCGTAGCCGTTCCTTTATTGCCTGAAAATTTCTGGGACGCCGGCGACTATTCTTGCAATGTCGCGTCTCCTTTAAGACTACCGTTTATGCTGTAGACGGTTTTTTTGCCACACCTGAAGCCACACCCTCAATCATGAAAAGACCCTGGATTATTGGCGGTGCCGTACTTATTGCGGTGCTAGCCGGCGCCTCGTTGTTTTTTAACGAACCCACCGAAGAAGCTGCGGTATTGATGGTGCAGCCCGAAATGGGTCCCTTTCAAGTCACCGTAACCGCTACAGGCGAACTCAAGGCAAAAAACTCGATCGAAATTTACGGCCCCAGCCGCGCACGACAGGCACAGATTTACCAGATGAAAATCCTCCAGCTTATCCCTGAAGGCAAAGTGGTAAAGAAAGGCGATTTTGTGGCAGAGCTTGACAAGTCGGAGCTAAACAGCAAAATCCAGACGGCACAAATTGACTTACAAAAAGCGGAGTCGCAGTACACCCAGACAGCACTCGATACCGCGCTAACGCTCAGCAAAGCCCGGGACGAGCTTGTGAACATGCGGTATGCCATGGAAGAAGCAGAACTCAGGAAAGAGCAAGCCGCTTATGAACCGCCTACGGTACAACGGCAGGAAGAAATCAACTTTGAAAAGGCGCAACGCACGTTCAGTCAGGCTTCAAAGAACTATGTAACGCAGGTAAACCAGGCGAAGGCCAAAATGCAAGAAGTTGAAGCAGAGCGCTCCAAATCGCGTAATGCCTTCAGCGACATGCAGTCTATCGCCGGCGATTTCACCATTCGCGCACCCGAAAATGGCATGTTGATTTACAAGCGCGATTGGCGGGGCAACAAAACAACTGTGGGCGGAACGGTAAACTCCTGGGATCCTGTTGTTGCTGAGTTGCCTGACTTATCGGTTATGGAGTCGATTACCTACGTGAATGAAGTCGATATCCAGAAAGTGAAAGCCGGGCAATCGGTGAATGTAGGTCTGGACGCTGATGCAGATAAATCGCTGACAGGCACGATCACCAGCGTGGCCAACATTGGCGAACAGCGGCCCAATTCAGACGCTAAAGTTTTTCAGGTCTCGATTGAAATCAACGAATCCGACAGCACGTTGCGGCCGGCGATGACCACCAGTAACACCATCGTTGTTGCTGAGTTGGAAGACGTGATGTTTTTACCCCTGGAGTGTATTCATGCTACCGATTCCCTCACCTTCGTGTACGCCGAAGAACGAGGACGCATCAAGCGCAAAGAAGTACAGCTTGGCATGCTTAATGACAACCAGGTGATCATCAAAGAAGGACTGACAGTGGATGATCAGGTATACCTTTCCCTGCCAGACGATGTGGAGGACCTTCCACTGGTAAGTCTGGAAGCAACCATGCAAGACGCCATCACCGAGAACCAGTAGTTTTCCTCATCCGCGCCACCCATGTTTGAGAAACTAGCGTACAACTTTGTCATTGCTGTTGAATCCATTACGTTCAACAAGCTCCGCGCCCTGCTCACATCCCTCGGCATCATTTTCGGTGTTGCGTCTGTCATATCGATGCTTGCCATCGGGACAGGTGCACAGGACGAAATTCTTGGCCAGATCAAATTATTAGGGGCCAATAACATCATTATCCAGCCCATCGAAAAGCAGGAAGAAGGTGCTGTTGACGAAGAAGAGAGCAATCTTGAAGAGAAACAACCCTACTCGCCCGGCCTGACCATTGCCGACGCAGAAAGCATCGCACGCCTCATTCCTGGCGTGCAGAATGTGAGCCCGGAAGTCATTACCGAAACCACTGCGCTCCGCGCCGGCTTGCGACGCAGTACCAAGCTTGTTGGCGTAGGACATGCCTACTTTGAGACATCGGGTTTTGAACTCGCTGAAGGCAGTTATTTTTCTGAAGAGCATTTTGCAACATCCGCCCCGGTTGCCATTATCGGTCAGGACGTCAAAACAAAGTTTTTCACAAAAGAAGAGGCGATTGGCAATCGCATCAAGTGCGGCCGGCTTTGGCTCACCGTGATTGGCGTGCTCAAAGAACGCAATATTGCAGCAGAAAACATCGAGCGATTGGGTATCCGTAATTACGACCTGGATATCTACACCCCCATCACGACGCAATTCCTTCGCTACGAGAACCGGGCCTTGCTCACCAAGCAAGACATTCAGGAAGGCGAGTCGGATCGCCGGCGTGGCAGGGAGTCAGAAGAAAGCCACCACCAACTCGACCGGCTCGTGGTTCGCGTTGAGGAATCGGCCTACGTAAAACCGGTGGCGGATGTGGTCAGCAGAATGCTTGAACGCCGGCACTATGGCGTGGTTGATTACGAGGTCATTATTCCAGAGGTCCTGCTCCAACAGGAGCGGCAAACGCAAGACCTGTTCAATATCGTGCTGGCTGCTATTGCCTCGATTTCCCTTATTGTGGGAGGTATTGGCATTATGAACATCATGCTGGCGTCGGTGATGGAGCGCATTCGAGAAATAGGCGTCCGACGCGCGGTTGGCGCAACCAGGCAAGACATCAGCTATCAGTTTGTCATCGAAGCGATGACACTGAGTTTTTCGGGCGGCATCTTTGGCATTTTACTGGGTATCGCCATCAGTAGTCTGATTGAAAACTTTACAGGCATTAGCACCATTGTTTCTGTGGGCTCTGTCGCCCTGGCGTTTCTCGTTTCGGTCACCATCGGTTTGGTTTTTGGCATTCTGCCAGCTAAACGGGCATCCGAGAAAAATCCTGTAGAAGCTTTACGACACGAATAGTCCTGCTAGAGATTCCTGCGCAAACCCGCGAGCACTCCCCCATCTTTTTAGACTCAGATTTCATGATGCTTTTTCGTTTTCTATGCGTTGCCCTGCTTGTGATGATCGCCAAGCCGGCAACTGGACAGGCTGTTTTGCAACTCACACTGGACGATGCCATCACCCAGGCCATTGAACAAGGACCAAACGCGCGGCTTGCCAAACTTGATCTGGATGAGGCATCATGGGAATACCGGGCGTTTAAATCGGGATACATGCCTTCGCTGAACCTGTTTGCGAATGCACCAGGGTTTATCCGTTCGCTGAACAGTATCGAGCAAGATGATGGATCGCTACGCTTTGTATCGCAGCGGCGTACCTTTTCTTCGCTGAACATGTCAATTGAGCAGCCTATTGCATTGACCGGCGGCACGTTCTCCGTTTCCTCTGGCCTTTCGCGCATCTTGCAATCAGGAACGGGCGGCTTCACGCAGTGGCAGTCATCCCCCCTGTTGCTTTCTATTTCTCAGCCCCTGTTCCAGTTTAACACCATGAAGTGGGAGCGCAAGGTGACACCGATGCAATATGAATCGGATACACGGGCTTACCTGGAAGAACTTGCGCAATTAGCAACCGAAATTAGCAATCTGTTTTTTGCCGTGTATGATGCGGAGCAAAGCATTAATATTGCCTCATTCAACGTGGCCGTAAATGACACCATTTTTACGCTTGCGAAAGGGCGGTACGATATCGGCAAAATTGCTGAAAACGAGTTGCTTCAAACGGAGTTGCAACTAATCAATGCACAAACAGATCTTTCCAATGCAGAGATCAACCACATGCGCGCCGTGCAGGATTTAAAAATTGCGCTCGGCTTGCCTTACGATCAGGAAATTCAGGTTACTCCGCCGGCTAGTATTCCTGCTATCGATATCGATCCTGATGTCGCCATTCGATACGCGCGCACAAACAGACCGGAATACCTCGACCTTATCATCACCTCACTACTTGCTGATCGAGCCGTTGAACAATCCAAACGCAACCAGTTTGGCATCAACATGACGGCCAGCTATGGATTGAATCAAAGCAGTGGTGACTTTGATACGGTTTACGACAATCCGCTAGACCGTCAACAGTTTGGCGTTACCTTCTCGCTACCTATTTTCGAATGGGGTGGCAACCGGGCGCGCGTAAAAGCTGCTGTTGCCAATCAGCAGCGCACCGCGGTAAACCGCGCATTACGCGAAGAAGAACTCGACCAGGTAGTGTATTTCCAGGTGCTTCAATTAGAGTTGTTAGAGCAGCAAGTACGCATCGCAGCACAGGCAGATACCATAGCAGCGCGCCGATTCGAAGTTGCTCGCAATCGATACCTGGTTGGCAATATCGATATCACTGATCTGTTCAACGCTCAAAACGCCAAGGATGCCGCCAACCGATCGTACATTGGCACCCTCCGTCAATTCTGGTCCGCCTACTACGATGTCCGCCGGCTCACCCTGTACGATTTTGACAACAACCGACCATTGAGTTATTAGATGTCGGTTTTCGATTGTCGAATTTGTCGAATGCCGATTTTCGATTGTGTCCGGTATGGTACCATTCTTCATTCTCGTCATCCCGAGCCATGCGTCTCTGTAAGCCTGGCACCATGTCATCCTGAGCCATGCGAAGGATCTCTTCAAGAATGGCACAGTGTATGAATGGCACAGCTGTCCACTCACGTCATGCTGAGCCCGGCGAAGAATCTGGGCGAGCACACCGCATCACGCATCTACGAACTGCACCATGCCTGTGGATCCCGGATCTAGTCCGGGATGACGTGTTGGGGCTAGCGCAATGCATTGCTGTCATCCTGCGCCATGCGAAGGATCTCTGCATGAATGATTCTGTACCCCACCCCCGTCATGCTGAGCCCGGCGAAGAATCTGGGCGGACGCAATGCGCCAATAAAGAACTGCACCATGCCTGGGATCATCAAGTCCGGGATGACGTCATACTGATCCCTTCCACACTCACGTCATGCTGAGCCTGGCGAAGAATCTGGGCGAACTTAAGGCATTATCACACTGTGAACTTAACCGAGCCTCTGGATCCCGGGTCAAGTCCCATAGGCGCGAAGGAGTGACTCGAGGATGAGACTCAGCCTAGATCGTATCCTTCATCAAGTTCATGCGCTCCCAATCTCTGAGCAGCTTGTTCGAGAGCACGTTGCGGACCAGCTTTTTCCAACTGGAAGATGTCTCAAGCCAGGCATTTTTGTGTTTGGGCAACACCATCAGGTTATCCCGGGCAAAGTTCTTGGCAGACTCCTCTTCGTCCTCATCGTTGAGTACGCGCAAAAACATGTCCATCGGGAAATTCCATGACAGCGGGTTGCCGCGATCTTCGATCAGGTAATCGATGAACGTACGTGCAATAAGTACCTGCCCTACAATCAAATCTGGCTTGGTCTCTTCCTGTAACCAGATCTGAAAATCGCTGATCGCCTCCCCTTCGTTGGGTTTGTAATCCATGTACGGAAGACGTGTTAATACCAGAATTGCAATTTCTTCTTGATGGTCTTCGTTGATCAGATTAAACCATTCGAGAAGTGCTTCACTCGGATCTACCATGTGCCTTTTTCTTTATTCAATTCAGTGTTGTTGGCAGCGCTGTAATGACGCAGTACCAGTATCTGCATCCAGACAAACAGCAACCGCTGTGGTGCTATATCTTGGGTGCTATATCTTGCCGGCGCTCAAATTAATGCGCCGGCGGTTAAGTTCATACCCCTTAACGGGAAACTAACGGATGATTTACGTATCGTGTAATAATCCGCAGCCCTCGCTCGTCCAGCGATTTGCCATCTACCAGGCAAACGCAATGTACATATTTTACACATGTATTCAAACAGGAGTTCCCGTTCAACCCTATGCAGGGCGCTTTTTGCGCTATTCTGTGGCCTGACGCCGGCGCATCTTGCCAGTTACTGCGTGTGGTTCTTCCTGCTGGGCACAAGCAGTTGTAGTGGACAAACTACTCCTTTAAATCTCCCCCCCAAAGTTACCCCTGCCGCCCATTCTTTTTCAGCACCTGTACCAGTTGATGCAACCGTGTTATTTGACGGGACCTCGCTCCACGCCTGGCAAAAACGCAACAAAACAGCAGCCGGCTGGCGGGTTCGAAACAATTATATGGAAGTACGGCGACTGAGCGGCTCGATCTTTTCAAAAAAAGCGTTTGGAGACATCCAGTTACATGTCGAGTGGGCCACACCAACACGCGGCATAGGCCGCGGACAGCACAAAGGTAACAGTGGGGTTAAGCTGATGGGACTTTACGAGGTCCAGATTCTCGATTCGTATGAAAACACAACCTATCCTGATGGGCAGGCGGGCGCTATTTACGGTCAGTATGCACCTTTGGTCAACGCATCGCGCCCTGCAGGAGCCTGGCAATCGTTTGATATCCTGTTTCGCCGCCCCCGGTTTAACGATGATGGTACACTAAAAACGCCGGCGTACCTGACCGTTTTTCACAATGGGATACTCATTCACAACCACGTTACATTACAGGGCCCAACGCGCGGTGATGGCGGCTATTTAGCACACGCCGACAGGCTCCCGATCATGCTGCAAAATCATCGCTCGAAGGTAAGGTTCAGGAATATCTGGGTTCGTGACCTGGAGTGAAGCTACCAGCGCCAGAGAAGCAATAAGACGAGGGTAACAACAACTACGGGCCAGGCCAGTCGCGCCAGTCCGCCTTCTGTATCATCTTCATTTGACCGGCCTCCTTTCAGTACATTTTCCTCGGCGCCAACAACTTCAGCTCCAAATTGAGTGGCCAGGTGGTTCATTTTTGAAATTTGCACCCGGTGTTGGTGACCCAACGGTTATCTCTCCCTGCACCAGATTAAATACCGCATTTTCCTGCCCGTCCGACCACCGAATCACCGCAAACGCATTCCCTTCCGCCAATACAGAAAACTCGCCGTCTCCTTCAATAGCACGCAGCAGATCGGCTTTCGCAATCGTGCGCTTGATTGACATTGTACCTGCCATAATTCATCTCTCTTAACCTTGCAATTGCATGTCCACCTGTTGCGAGGGTGCGGGGATGAATGCGAAAGCAGTTTTATTATTTCTCTTACCCTATAAAATCGTCGCCCAAAGCGCAGCGCTCTGAATTCTAGATGGGCCATTATGGAGTGACCGGGTAATGGTCAGCATCGCCATACAAGACGCGCCACTCCCCTTCGCGCTTTTCCCATACAAACGAGTTTGGGCCTTGAGATTGGATTAAGGTCCCGTCCTTTTTCAGAATTGAATCGCGAAACACAAACGAAGAGATCGCCAGTTCCGGCGTCAAGGGAATAATCTGGACATCCGACCACGTGGTGTGGAATAAAGCGAGGCTTGCCATAAAAGCTTTTGAGCCCGTGACTACATCATCGTATCCTACCCGTGCGCCATCAGCAAACATGGTGTATTCGGGCCAGAGCAAATCGATAACACCCTGTGCATGGCGTGATGTGTCAGCGGCATGAAAAGCATCAAGTGCAGCCTGCACCTCTGGTCCAACGTGGGATAGGTCAACCTGCGGCGCCTCGGTCTTGCAACCCGACACAAGCAGCAACGAAGCGAGCAGTATAACACCACGTACTGCGCTACGCATCATCTGACTCCGCTGGATATGGCGCATCTGCCGGCTCTTCAGCGGGTATAGCTTCTTCGACTTCATCAGGTTCATCGGCTACATCAGCAAGGCCCAGTTCTTCTTCAGCCTCAAACCCGGTAACAGGAGGCAGCACATCTTTGAAAGCAACGCCGTAGATATCCCAAATCGTCACAAAAAGCGCCGCAATGATGGGGCCAATGATCACCCCAACAATGCCAAATAGCACGATGCCCCCCAGCGTACCCAATAACACCATCAAGTCAGACATTTTGGTGTCTTTCCCAACCAGCCACGGCCGCAAGAAATTATCTGCGCTTCCAACTACAAGCGCGCACCAGATGCCAAGCCCAATGGCAGCGCCGGCATTGCCGATGGCAAAGAGGTAGATCACACCAGGGATCCATACGATGGCGGTGCCCAACGCCGGCACAATCGATAATACCGCCATAATTGTCCCCCAAAACGTGGCACTGGGGATGCCTGCAACGGCAAATCCGAGGCCGGCCAATCCTCCCTGAATCGCACCGATCACCAGGGTCCCTTTAATCGTAGCCCGCGTCACGGACACAAAACGCTCCAGCATCAGGCTTTCATCAGCCGAAGAAAGCGGCATGAAGTACATGATCTTTTTGAGCGTCTGCTGGCCATTTAGCAAAAAGAAAAACATGGCGTACAGCATGATGAAAAACTGGAAGAAAAATGCTGCCGTGCCGGATGTTGCTGCCGCCAGGCCATTAAACAGAAAATTGCCAATGTTGCCGGCAAACTCGCCCAGCTTCACCATAATCTGGTCCTGATACGGGCGAATCTGTTCGATAAACGGCAATTGCTCCAGCCACGCGTCAATCTCTGATCGCTGTTGCAGTCGATCCTCTACCCATGGACGCACCACCTGACTCACTTCAAGCGCTTCTGCCGCAACAATGCTCCCCAACACAGCCAGGGGCACAAGCACCACAACCACTACAAAGAGGAGCGTTAAGCCTGAAGCCAGCGCATTACGCCCACGTAATAGCTTAGCCAGCCGCTTGTATAGCGGATACACCACGCCCGTGAAAATGGCAGCCAAGAGAAGCGAAATGGTAAAACCGCTGATAAGCGCAAAAAAGGCAACGGAAATGGCAACTAGCAAAAGGATCAGAAATCCTTTTTGAAAACGATCCTGGTCGATCATGTACTCGATGGATTACAACGTTTTGTTAGAACGTCTTCTTAATACGTCCGTTGGCAATGGCAACACATCAGCTGTACTGCACATGGGTAGTACAATGGGCCTTCAGTGCAGCCTAAATGCCATCACATAAATTTTGATGGGTAGTTCGTAGACCACGTTAAGCAAAACTTAATGCTATAAAGCCCAACACACCTTGAACCTGTAACCTTAAACAGCAACAGATCTATCCTTCAAGGACGCATGTGTTTGCACTTAGCGTGCTTCAGTATACGAGACGGAAGGCACAGAAAACAAATAACTGGCCGATGCAGCCAGGCCATACGCGATGCTCTTAAAGGCGTTGCCTCCCTGCACCTTTTCAGCCCCGAAGATACGATCAAACAGGGATGCAACGGGATGCACTAGCGAACTACCTCCTGTAAGGAAAACCACATCGATTTCTGCCGGCGTCAGTCCATTATCATTAAGTAACTTTTCGACAGATGTTTCAATGCTGGCAACCTGCTTCTCTAAAATGACGGGCATCTCTTCGCCAAGCAACAAGGTTTCGATTGCTATGTTTTCTTTTTCATACGTGATGATTTGCTCATCGGCAACACCAAGTCCAATTTTTGCCTTCTCCACTTCCTTGATGATCGCAAAACCGAGGTTTTTATTGATCAACGTAAGCAAACGCGCCAGCTTTTCTTTCTCGTTCGAATAGAACTGAAATTTCTTCAGCGACTGCTGCACATCAACCCGGCGCAATAACGACAGCTTCTCCCAGGAGCAAATGGTTTTGAAGATGTGAATCGGGACCGGCAGCCATTTACCAAACGATTCATACGAAGCCCCATACCCGAAGTGATCAACCAGCTTGTGCCACATGATTTCAGCATCAAAATCATCACCTCCCACTTTTATACCTGAAGTGGCGATAATATCGTCTTGCCTGTTGCTGGTAGCAATCGCATCCGGACTCAGTTGCATGATGCAAAAGTCAGATGTACCGCCCCCAAGATCACCAACAAAAACAGTCTTGGGTGAGCTAAGTCCTTGCTCGTAGTGGATGGCTGCTGCGATGGGCTCGCGGAGCACTTGAATTTCTTCAAAACCGGCAAGACGCGCAGCTGTGGTCAAACGTTTTACTGCCAGGGCATCTTTTTCGGCATCTGGCGAAAACACACTCGGGCGGCCAAGCACAACCCGCTTGACGTCCTCACCAAAATGGGCGTCGCAGTTTGCTTTCAGGTGCTCGAGAAAATACGAGACAAGCAACTCAATTTTGACTTTCTTGCCGTAAATCGAAAGCATGCCCAGCGACGGCTCTGGCAGTGCAGACTTGATCGACTTGATTAGCCGGCCTTTCATGCCCGAGGCCACATACTGGTGGATTGCCTGCTTGCCCAGGAAATACTTTTCTCGATTGCCATAGGGGAAGAAAATGGCGCTCTCGATCGACTTTTCGAGACTGTCTTCTGTCACCACGCGTCCGGTCTCGGTATCAAACACTTCAATAACCGAATTCGAAGTACCAAAATCGATGCCGTAAATCAGCGTACTCATGCCTCTGGGTCCTGGGGCTTTTTAGGGAAATGCTAACTGGAAAAAGGGGCGTTGGTACTTGCAACCAAGGCGAACGTTTCTGCCTTTTGGCGCAAAATCAGGTTTCTTTTTCCCAACTACGCATGCAAGACCATTTTGCAGTGAAGCACGCAAAAACAGGTCCGCATCGCTGCCTGCATATCAGGTAACACTTGTGAGTAACCCTGCACCAAAGAACACCTGCAGTGCATGACGACAAGCGCGGCTGAATCGATCGCCCAAACACATGCCTTCCTTCGTTGCTTCTTCCGTATCAGGAATGTACCTTCTTGATACTCACGGCTTGAATATAAAATGCCTGAATATGCTTCCATCAACCATCAACACCAATGAAGTTGCCCTGCTTGGCTTTCTGGTCGAGGGTCCGCGGCACGGGTATGCCATGTACAAGGAGCTGACCAATGCCAGTGATTTGTGGCTTGTATGGCGAATGAAGCAAGGGCAGTTTTACGCGTTGCTCACGCGCCTCGAACGGCTGGGCATGCTATCGTCTTTCAAAAGCAAAGAAGAAACGGGCCGGCCTCCGCGCAAAATGTACCGTTTAACCTCAGCGGGTATGGCTGCGTTTGAACAATGGGTAACGACCCCCGTTGCACGCGGCAGGCAATTCAGACTTGATTTGCTCGTCAAGCTGTATTTTGCGCAACAACAGGGCACAGAAAATATTGATGCCTTGTTGAATGAACAGCAGAAAGCGTGCAGCGATTGGCTCGAAGAATCGGACACTGCAGAACGGAAAGCTTCGCAGCCGTATCGCCGGCTTGTGCACCAATACCGGGCGGGACAGATCAGGGCCATGCTTTCCTGGATCGAAAGCTGCCGAAAAGAGTTGCTTGCCTCCCCCAGTATAAATCCCCCCGTTGCATGAACACCAGACACGCCGGATTCATCTTTGTGTTGATGGCTGCAATCTTGTTTGCGGGGTGCATTCGCAGAGGGGAAAGCCAACCGATGGGTAGCGCTACGCACACAAAGCAGACGCTCACCGTATTTGCAGCTGCTTCCCTGGCAGAAGCTTTTGATGAAATTGCTGAAGCTTTTGAAGCGAACCATCCGTCCCTGGAGGTTGTGCTAAATTTTGCCGGCTCCCAGCAGTTGGCGCGTCAAATTAGCCTGGGCGCACCTGCGGACGTGTTTGCCAGTGCCAACCCGTTTCAAATGCAACAGGCCATTCAGAGTGGTCGCATTGCACATAGCGCACCGCTGACCTTTGCCAGGAATCACCTCGTCGTCGTGTTACCGCCCACAAATCCGTCTGCGATCGAAACGCTGGATGACCTGGCCAACAAAGAGTTGACGCTAGTGATAGCCGACGGTGTTGTACCGGCCGGCCAGTACACCCGCGAATTCTTACAGCAAGCATCCGGGGCTATTGCGACAGACTATGAAAGTCTGGTCCTTGCAAACGTGGCATCCTACGAGCAAAGTGTGCGGGCCGTACTCACTAAAGTGAGCCTTGGCGAGGCAGATGCCGGCATTGTCTACAAGAGCGATATTTTTAATACATCCAACGTACTTCCCCTGCTAATCCCAGATTCGCTCAATGCTACAGCGCGCTATCCCATTGCTGCTTTATCAGACAGCCCAAAGAAGAGCGCTGCACAGGCTTTTGTAACCTTTGTACATGCACCTGCCGCCCAGGCTATTTTACAAGCGCATGGCTTCAAACCGCCGACGGATAAGTAGCATGAAAGGGCCTCGCATGCAATCCTCTTCGCCGGTTCGGCCCAGCCTTTCGTGGTGGATTGTGAGTGCACCGCTGCTGGTTTTTCTTGCCATTCCACTGTTCGCCTTGCTCATTCAAACAAGGCCTGTTGATTTCCTCAGTAGCTTATCTGACCCCCTCGTTTATCAAGCTATCGGTCTTAGTTTGAAAACCAGTTTCCTTGCCCTCGCACTTACCGTACTGTTGGGCACACCCCTGGCTTTTTTGCTCGCGCACCGCACCTTCCGTTTTCGCCGGCTCCTCGATGCACTCATTGATTTGCCCATGGTGCTGCCCCCAGCCGTTGCCGGCGTTGCCCTACTGATGGCATTTGGGCGCAATGGCTTATTCGGACAATTGTTGGGGGTTCAGATTCCGTTCACGGAGGCCGCCGTGGTTATGGCACAAATTTTTGTCGCGGCGCCGCTGTATGTTCGTGCAGCAATCATCGGATTTGAGCGGATAGACTACACCCTGGAAGAGGCAGCACTCCTGGATGGCGCAACAACCTTTTCTGTGTTTCGATACGTCACGTTGCCCGTATCCGGACCGGCATTACTTGGCGGTGCCGCGCTCACCTGGGCCCGGGCACTTGGGGAGTTTGGAGCCACAATCATTTTTGCCGGCAACCTGCAAGGCAAAACGCAAACGATGCCCTTGGCCATCTACCTGGGATTTGAACTGGACACGCAGTTGGCATTAACCCTTTCAGCGCTACTGCTTGCTATTTCATTTATTGTCCTGGTACTCCTTCGGCAAACGCTCAAGCCGGAGGCGTAACATTGAGATGATCAGCCATCAAGCCGGCGCGTAGATCAGCCAAAAAAGCCTCACGCGTCTGCGTTGCTGCATCCAGAAACGCCTGTGGTGCTGCTGTTTTCGCGTCATACCTTCCGCTCCAGACAATCATCTCAACCATCATCGGCAGTAAATCGATACCTTTTTGAGTGAGGCTATATCGCACACGCGATTTCTTGACGCGATCTGCACTACGCGTGATCAATCCAGCCTTCTGCAGATCCCGTAATCGACTCCCAAGTACACTGGTTGATACGCCCTCCTCAGCTGTGAGGAATTCGTTGTAGTGCCGCTTGCCCTTGAACATCAGGTCGCGAATAATCAGCAAGGACCACTTGTCGCCTATGTGCTCAACGGCAAAGTTGGTTGGGCAATGTGAGCGCACATCCGTCATAAGATATTTTCTTTCTTGATAGCTAATGCCAAGGCACGTTGTACTCCTCTAGCAAACACATTTAACTTGCCAAATGCAAGCTGAATGCATATATTTAGCTTCGCTTTTCAAAGTTAAACAAAATACCTATGGCATCACTACTGGTTTCTTCAGACAAGCGCCCCGCTGTCAAAATCATTGGGCTTACCGTGCTTGCCTTCGTGTTTTCGTCGTTTCTGGTGCAGGCCCTCTCCCATTTTGTATTGAACGTTGCGCACTACGCTACCATATCTTTCATGCGTGCTGAACCCATTATGCCTCTCGGCTTATTTGTGATGGTTGTTCAGGGTACCACACTCGCTATATTGTTCAACGCATTCATGACTAACGCGCTCGCTTCGCAGCGTTCAGTCATGCGATCTGCGCTTTTATTTTCTCTGCTCGTGGGCCTGTTTCTGGGTGCCTACATTGCCGTCGTCGAGCCGGCAAAATACGCAGTGCCTTCGGTTGGGAAATGGATCGCCGTGGAAGCATCAGCAAGCTTCTTGCAGTTCCTCATTTTTGGCGTTTTGCTGGGCATCATTCACAAAAAACAACGTCAGGACTAACAGCATGAACGAAGAACTACAGGGTTTATTCTGGGATGTTGCCGCAACGTTGCTTGAAGAAGATGGTGTTACAAAAAGCACCATGATGGGCTATCCCTGCTTGCGTGTGGATGGTAATTTCTTTGCGTCAGTTAATCCACAATCTGGCAACCTGATAGTAAAGCTACCCAAGGCCCGCGTTAGCACACTTATTGAAGCCGGCGATGGCCTCGCGTTTGCACCCAACGGCCGGCAGTTCAAAGAATGGGTGCAATTCGAATCACGCGACAGGCAACACTGGCTCGATCTTATGACCGAAGCCAAAACGTTTGTACAATAACACTTGCCCGATTTAACATCGGTCTACCTGGCAATTAAAACACCCTGGACCAGCGTTGTGGATATGCAAGTAAGCAACCCGGGCATCCTTAAAAAGCGCAAGAATGGTTTCTTCCAGCACAGTGCCGGCGGTTACGCGAGCTGTAATCATCATGTCATCAGCGTTGTAGGCCCGAAGCGACAACGTACGATGTCTAAGCATTTCAGGGATGGCATTTTCGGCTAAAATAGCCTGGTTGGCAGCTTCTCTTACATAAATGGGCCCTGATGAGCGATACGGACTATATGCTGGTTGATGCGCGTATGGCAAGAGCAGCACGGTCTCACCTATGGCAGCATCTTGAAGGCTCACCCGGCATGGATACCCTGGATAATCATCGACAGTTTGTCGTTTAATATTCATTTTGGCGAGGGCATCAGCCGGCATCTCAAAGAACGCAGCAAATTGATCTGCTGCCAATCCGTTGATTCGGAAATTTGTCATAGTGCAACGAAGGTTTATATAACACGGCCCACAATGTAGCGTGCTCTTGGCATCCGTGTCGACCCGTTTCTTGCGCATCTCTTAACGATTAACTAACCCTTAAAACGGACGATTAAACAGCGCAAGAACAGCTACCAGCCATACATTATCGCGCTCACAGCCAATGCGATGGAAGAAGACCGTAACAAGTGCCTGGATGCCGGCATGGACGACTACCTCTCTAAACCGATACGGCTTGACGAAATGGAAATAGCATTATCCACTTGTCTCAAAAAGTCTAACAAAGAGCAGTTGCCTGCAAAAACGACCATCTGATTTGGCTACCAGGCCCCCTCTTTCTTAGGACATCAATTCTACTTAGCTTGTAGTACGTTCTTCTTACCCCCTATTAGAACCATGCTACAGGCAACCACCAACCTGGCGACACACACCACCGCCCGATGTTTCACACATCTCATGGCGCTTATAGCGCTGCTCTTCATGGGCTGTACGCAGGCCACAACGCAACAGCCAGAAGGCGTCGACCTGCAATCTGTCGACCTGCAATCCGTCGACCTGCAATCCATCGATGCGCTCGCTGAAGAAATAAGCGCACACGAACGTGAACTCCTTCAAACGTGGTATCCCAGGGTACTCGATACCGAATACGGCGGCTACTATTCCAATTTTGACGCAAACTGGCAATTGATGGATGAGCAGCCCAAAATGATTGTCACGCAGGCACGGCACGTCTGGACGGCCTCGCAGGCCTTTATGCGGTATCCAACAGACTCACTTTACCTGGATGTTGCACGGCATGGGTTTAACTTCCTCAGGGACCACATGTGGGATGCAACGCACGGTGGGTTTTACTGGCTGGTAAATCAACAGGGTCGACCACTACTAACGGGTCCGAATGCGTACAAACGTGCCTACGGCAATGCGTTTGGTGTCTATGCACTGGCTGCTTACGCAAAAGCTTCCAATACACCAGAAGCCCTTGCATTTGCACAACAGGCTTTTACCTGGCTTGACACCCATAGCCACGATCCTGTTCATGGCGGATACTTTCAGTTCCTGTCGCAAACCGGTGCTGCAAGCGCTGAGGGATATGGGGGTACGCCACCCAAAGATCAAAACAGTTCGATCCACTTGCTGGAAGCCTTCACCGAGTTGTACGGTGTGTGGCCCGATCCCACGGTCCGTAGCCGGCTCGAAGAAATGTTAACCCTGGTACGCGACACCATGGTCTACGATAACCAGTACCTGCAACTGTTCTTTGACGCCCAATGGCAGCCCTTATCCTACCGTGATTCATCTGCCGCTGCACGTACCGCCAATATCTATCTCGATCATGTCTCTGTTGGACATGATGTAGAAACAGCTTTTTTGATGCGGGAGGCGGCACATGCCCTTGGCATTCCAGATGAACAAACCATACGGGTTGGCAAGTCAATGGTAGATCATGCATTGATGGTCGGCTGGGATGATGAAACCGGGGGCTTTTACGACTACATCTACTATCTCAAAGACAGTACCCATGCAACCGTGTTGCGCGACACCAAAAATTGGTGGGCACAGGCTGAAGGCATGAACGCACTCCTTCTCATGCACACGCTTTATCCGGAAGACGAAGCGCAATATTTCGACAAATTCACCCAGCAATGGGCGTTCATAAACGACTACCTGATCGACCACGACCGCGGTGGCTGGTACAGCGGTAGTCTCGATAAACAGCCGGCCCGCATCCGTAGTCCCAAGGCAGGCATCTGGAAAGGCAACTACCACACCATCCGCTCCCTTATGCACAGCACTGACATGCTGCGTGCGATGGAAGCAGGTGGCAGTTGATATATCTGACGACACCCCACACTCCGTCCACCAACCCCCAACATCCATGCTTAAAACAACATGCTACAGATGCCTTATTCTGGGCATCTGCCTACTGCTGGGCACTATTTATCCATCCAATGCCCAGGTGCTTTCTTACGACGAGGTGGTTTTCCTCACCGCTGAGTGGGAAGGCGAACGCCTCGAAGATGGTCGCCCCAAAGTACCTGACGACATTTTGGCCCGCATGAAAAATGTCTCCATCGAAGAAGCCTGGGGCGTGATTCGCCGGCATGGTTACCACAACCAGTTTGCCGGCAACTGGAAGATGATCCACGAAGATGAACCCTTCGTCGGCCGCGCTTTAACGGTCCAGTACCTGCCCAACCGGCCCGCACTCGCCAAACGCAGACTTGAGCTGGGCCATGAAGCCGGCCGCATCGGCGCCATGAATTCCTGGCCCATCGACATGCTTCAACAGGGCGATGTCTACGTTGCTGATGCGTTTGGCAAAATTGCCTCTGGCACCCTGATAGGCGACAACCTCGGCAATGCCATTTACGCAAACAGCGGCAACGGCGTTGTATTTGATGGATCGCTCCGTGACCTCGAAGGACTCGAGCAAATTGAAGGGTTCAATGCATTTGTACGCGATTGGCACCCCTCTTTCATTCAGGAGATGATGCTTGGCGGCATCAACGGTGTTATCCGTATTGGCGAAGCCGTTGTGTTACCCGGCGATGTCGTTTTAGCCAAGCGCGGCGGTGTGTTGTTTATCCCAGCCCAACACGCACAAGAGGCCGTAGAAACCGCTGAGCTGGTCAAACTGCGCGATGGCTTTGGCCATCAAATGCTGCGCGAAGGCAAGTACACCCCTGGACAGATCGACACCAAGTGGACCGAAGCTATCGAACGCGATTTCTACAACTGGCTCCAAACGAACATCGACAATCTCCCCGTACCTCGAAGCCGCATCCAGGAAATGCTGGATGAACGAAACTGGTAGTGCCCGCAAGAACAAAAACTTAAGCCATCGCCCCCATGAAAAAGACACTCGAACTGTTAAAAAACCTGCCCGCACCCAAGGCGCCGGCAGCCAGTACACCTGACCCCAACAGCCGGCGAACGTTTATGAAACAGGCCGGCTTCGGTGGCGTCAGTCTCGCGGCCATGCTGGCCCACCCCATTGAAGACCAGCTTGCCCATTCGACGCAACACGTTAACCGATTTTCGGGCCCGTCAGACCTTAAGATCACCGACATGCGGGTAGCGAGCTTGAATGTGATGGGACGCACACCCATTGTGCGCATCTACACCAACCAGGGACTTGTTGGGCACGGCGATGTACGTGATGGCGCAGATGCTCGCTATGCGCTCTTTCTGAAAAGTCGCATTCTCGGCGAGAACCCCTGTAATGTGGAAAAGCTATTCAAGAAAATCAGGCAGTTTGGCGGCCAATCGCGGCAAGCCGGCGGTGTTTGTGCGGTAGAAATGGCGCTTTGGGATCTTGCCGGCAAAGCATACAGTGTCCCTGTTTACCAAATGCTTGGCGGGAAATACCGCGACTACGTTCGCGTCTACGTCGATACGCCAAAAGAGAAAACACCCGAAGCGTTGGCCAAGCGCATGAAGGACCGCGTGGACAAAGGCTTCACCTTCCTCAAAATGGACTTCGGTATCGACATGATCAAAGACGAGCCCGACATGCTCGTCGGCCAAAACCTCTGGGACCCTGCGCTTAAGCAATGGGAACGCACGGGGGGCTCGTATGGCATGACGAGGCATCCCTTCACCCGAATCCAGATTACGGATAAAGGTCTCGATAGAATTGCTGAATTCCTCGCTGCCGTGCGCGAGGCGGTGGGATACGAGATTCCCATTGCCTCAGACCATTACGGCCATTTTGGTGTCAATGAAGCGATTCGGCTTGGGCACGCGGTTGAACCGTATCGCCTGGCGTGGCTCGAAGACATGGTCCCGTGGGATTATACGGAGATGTGGAAGGATATCACCAATGCGATCCATACGCCGACCATCACCGGGGAGGATATCTACCTGCTCAAACATTTCAAGCCGTTGATTGATGCGCGTGCTGTAGACATGGTGCACCCGGATCCGAACAGCGCTGGCGGTATTCTCGAGACCAAAAAAATTGGGGATTACGCCGAAGAAGCCGGCATCGCCCAGGCCCTGCATCATGCGGCATCACCTGTTTCGTTTCTCGGGAGTGTGCACAGTGCAGCAGCTACGCAAAACTTTGTGGCCCTGGAGCACCATTCAGTCGACATCGACTGGTGGGAAGATCTTGTGACCGGTATCGAAAAACCGATTGTAAAAGATGGTTTTGTCAAAGTGCCGGAAACGCCAGGCCTTGGTGTCGAGGTCAATGACGAAGTTGTGAAAGAGCATCTCCGCGAAGGCGCTGAACTCTTCGCCCCCACCCCCGAGTGGGATGAGCCTCGCTCCTGGGATCGGATCTGGAGTTAATGCGGCTGGGGTTTGCGCTACAGTCTACGGACTGTAGCGCACGCCTTCCCTTACATCATCCCGGACGGCGTGATGCGGTGCGCTCGCCCAGATTCTTCGCCTGACTCAGAATGACGTGAGTGGACAGCTGTGCCATTCATCCAGAGATCCTTCGCATGGCTCAGGATGACGAGAATGAAGAATGGTGCAAGGCTGATAGAGATCCTTCGCATGGCTCGGGATGACGAGAATGAAGAATGGTGCAAGGCATACAAAGACCCTTCCCATGGCTTAGGACGACGTGAATGAAGAATGGTGAAATACCTGACACATTCGAAAATCGACATTCGAAAATCGACATTCGAAAATCGACGACATTCGAAAATCGACATTCAATTATCGCTTCTAGTTTCTAAAGTGCCGCAGTTTGTACGTAAAGTTCAGCATCAGATAGCGTTCCAGTACATTCGACTGGTTATCTTCGACGTAGAATTCGTTGACGGTACGGGACAGGCTTTGGTTTTGATTTAAGATGTCGGCTACGAGGAGCTTCACCTCTCCACCATTGCCGCGCAAGAATTTGTATCCGATGCCGGCATTCCACACCAGGTTATTTTGGTCAAATGAGTCGTTTAAGCCGGCATACTGCAGCAGATTAAGGTTGGTATCAAATACCCAGCCTTTGCCAAAGAGCAGATTGATGCGTGCACCGGCTTTGTGAAAGAGGTAATTGGCATCCAACTCAGGGTACACTGTATTGTCTACCGCCGTGTAATTCAGCGAATACGAGAGGGTAAAATCAACACGCTCGCTGATATTACTACCTACAACCGCACCGCCCGTCAGTGATTGCACGCGCGACACGTTCTCGACCCCGTTGATAGAACCGGGTGTGTTGGAAAATGTGTAGCCGGCATTCATGTTTACATTGCTCTTAATAGCGCTAACCGGTACACCCAGCGTGAACAAGGAGCGTACGTTCCAATAGCCATCCACATTCACCGGTTGAGAAAACTGCGATCCCTGGGCCAGCAGGACACCCGGTGCAAGCATCGTATCTGCGAGCGCGATGATAGAGGCTGTACCTATGTTGTTATTTGTCTGTGTCATGCTCGCAAAGCCCATAAACACGCGACCGGTTTCTGCATTTGTTTTATTGTATCGTGCCACCAGCGTATGACTGTAACTCTGTTCCAGGTTTGGATTCCCACTCGTAAGCTGCAACGGATTGGTGTTATCAATAACGTTTTGCAGCTGCGTCACAGAAGGTGTATTTGTAGACGTTCGGTAAAAGAGCCGCAAATTCTCTGACCGTGAAGGGCGGTACATGAACATTGCACGGGGCAATAGGCTTTGGAAATTGCGCGACACATCAAAGGATTGAGGAAATACCTGTTCACCAGTCAGTTGTTCATCCTGCACATCTACACCAAAAGACAGCATGCCGGTTGGGCGGCGCATCATGTAATTCACGCCGGCACGCTGACGCACGGACTTGCTCTCAAATACATTGGACAACACCGGATCAAGCAACGTGTACGTATTTGTGTCTGGATCAAGCAGGTTGGTGCGTTGGTCCGCATTGCTTCGGGTTACCGATGGGCTGTAGTTGAACATCAGCATCCCTGCACCGACCGGCTCAGTGTATGCCACATTCGTCGCCAGCGTCACGCCATCCTGCGCCGTGTCAGTAAATTGGTCCACAACCAGTAACGAATCAACAACATCAAAGAATTCGTTTGTAGAGAAGAGTGCGGATTCACCTGAGCGGTCATTCAATCCAACCCGCGCATTGACCGAAACCGTCCGCCCTTGTTTGGGGAAACGGTGTTGGTACAGAATGCTGGTGTTTGAAGAATAGCCGGCATTCTCCGACGTATAGGCATTGCTATTTGCGCTCAACAGATCTGTACCCAGTAAATCAGCACCCAGCAACGAATTGACACCAACCAGATTGCTCGACGCATCATTGCGTTGCCAACTCAAGCTTGGCCGAATCATGATCGTATTGTTTTCATTGATGCTGTAGCGAAGGCGTGCATTTACGCGGTGGTTAAAGTTTTCACTGCGTGAAAGATTTGTCTCGTTATAAAGCTGCGTCTCAAGGTCTGTCAGGAAATATTCTCGGTCCAACAGAATGTCGCTGTTGTTGTCCGACATATTGAAAAAGTAGCTGCCGGCAACGTCCCATTGTTCGCCCCACTTATCCGTATAGTTGATGCCCAGGGCTGTTGTCTGATTGATGCCGTCTTGATTACCCACGAGAAAATCTGCCGGATTGGTACGTAGTCCAACGCCACCCGGCCGGCCTCCGCCGCCTCCGCCAGCCCCCCGTCCGCCACCGCCAGCAAAACCACCCCCGCCACCGCCGCCGCGGCGAAAGCCACCACCAAAGCCACCGCCACCACGCTGCCGCGTGTTACCGATTACGCCAAGCAGATCTTCGTTGGTGAAATTCTGCTGGTTAACGTTATTGCTTAACCCAATAATGGAAATGCGTTGGTCGCCATTAAAGAAATTGAGGTTACCTCCACTGGTGTAGCGCGTTGTTGATCCGTAGCCGCCATACACCTTCCCGAACTGCCCATTGCTCATGCCCGAACGCGTAATAATATTGATCGTCCGCTCAGCATTCCCGTCATCAAATCCTGTAAACTGCGCCTGGTCGCTCATGCGATCAAATACCTGAATCCGTTCGATAACTTCCGCCGGCAAATTACTGAGCGCTGCGTTTGGATCGTTACCAAAGAACTCGCGCCCATCAACCAGCACACGACGCACACTCTCCCCCTGTGCTTCCACACTACCGTCCTCAACAACAATCCCCGGCATTTTGGCAATCAAATCAGCCGCGCTTGCATCAGGATTTACTTTAAACGCATCAGCATTGAACTCCGTTGTATCCCCTCGTAATACTACACGCTCCTGGATGTCTTCAACAACCACTTGATCAAGATCTGTAACCGACACCTTCAGCCTTACGGTACCAGCAAACGTCACACTTCCCGTCGCCTCGATAGGCACATAATGTGTTTCATATCCAATGAACGAAAACGACGCAGCATACGAACCAGCCACAGGCACAACCAGTCGATACAGCCCCTTTTCGTTCGTGACGCCGCCTGTACGAACCGTCGTATCCGCACGATTAACCAGGTAGACGTTTGCGCCGGGCAATGGATCGCCAGTCTCATCGTCGTACACAAATCCCGAAATGACTGATTCAGCCTGCGTTGCTTGATTCTGTGCTGACGCAGTCGCGACCAGGCACAAGCCGGCGCATAGCCAAACAAAGGTTTTTCCCAATAAGCTGCCTTTCATGTTACACTCGTATGCTATGAAGTCTCGTAAATCTGTTCGAGCCGTAGACGAGACATAGCGGTATCACATTTCATCCAGCTTGCGCGATATGTTCAACTTTACAAATGCTTTACAACCTGGGGAGACGCCGGGTGTGTCCCCCTACCGCAAAAACCCGGGCAACTTCTGCGTTGTGCCTAGCGCCTTCCGATACGCCGCCGTTTCCTGTAGCAACCTTTCGAGCTTATGATCTGCCTGTATACCCGTGCCATTACCCTCATTTGCATCAACGGTAAACGTAACCCGCCCATCATCAATCGTTGTCGTAATCCCCAGGGTATTCAGCCGCTCGAGTCCAGCTTTTACCGTATGTGTTGTGTGCGCCATGGCTGCTGCTAGCTTATCGAGATCTGTTACGCCACCATAGTTTGCCATAGTATATTTGACCAGGCCGGCCAGTCGTTTCAGAAATGGCATGCCACTATCCATGCCTGGCTGCCTCCCAACAACAAACACCTCGCTGGGCAGCACGCGCGACAGCGCATCGAGCAACACAGCGCGGTTGGGTGGCAGGCTCCAGATCACAAGTGCGTCGGCCAGCTCCAACTCCTGGCGGGAGCGCATCCCTTGAAATGCAGGTGCTACTTCGCCCCAAACGCAGACGTCTGTCCGATCAGCACACAACTGGGCAACAGCATGCGCCGGATCTGGTTTATCGCGCCAATCGATAATCTCAAACGCAACCCTGCCTTCAGCCGGCGCCAAACGGTCCGCGCGCTGCACATCTACAAGTGTGATTTGCAGCGTGGGTTTGTTCATGAAATACCCGGGCCGCATGCGAAATACAATATCGAGTGGTCCATCCGGAAGCGGCTCTTCTGCCCCACTCCACCAGATTACCTCAACGGGTTCACAGGCCCCATCGCTGATAAACAATTTTCGATGCGACTTGTCTTTGCCAAAGCGTTTGTCTTCCTGCACCAATACTTCCCGACACAAATAATTGACAGGCGGATTGCCGGCACCAAAAGGTGCCATCATTTCCACTTCATCTGCCAGTGCTTGCGTCACCTGGGAAACGGGGGCAATAAGCGAAATATCCAGCACCGACTCAGGAATTTTGCCGTTACGCTGTGCAACTATCGCTTTGGACACGCCTCTGCGAAATCGTTCGATGTCGCTGGCTGGCAACGCCATCCCGGCTGCCATCGGGTGACCACCAAAGCCGAGGAGATAATCAGCTTGTGTTGCAATGGCTTCCGTGATGTGATACCCTTCAATTGAACGGGCTGAGCCGCGCGCCGGCCCATCTGGTGGCGATGCTAACAAAATGGTTGGTTTACCAAACGCTTCCACAAGCCGGCTTGCAACAATCCCAATCACACCCTGGTGCCACTTGGGATTATCCAGCACAAGCGCCGCATATTGAAGCAGCGAAGGATCCCGGTCTATCTGGCCGAGAGCTGAATCATACACATCTTCCGTCAAGCGCCGGCGCTCTCTGTTTAAGGCCTCCAGTTCGTCCGCAATGGTGCTGGCTTTCCCAGGATCATTCGTAGTTAACAGTTCTACAGAGACATTGGCATCATCTAACCGCCCTACGGCATTAAGTCGTGGCCCAATCTTGAAGCCGATATCTTCATCAATCATCCGCGATTGCACTACATTGCCCCGCTCCATTAACGCAAGCAACCCACGCCGACGCGTTGTACGCAGCACATCCAGGCCTTCTTGCAACAGAAAACGCGTATCTGCCTTCTGTTCAGCAATATCTGCAACAATGCCCAGGGCCACGAGGTCGAGTAATTGCGGTAAATCTGCTGCACAGCCGGCTCGCGTGTAGAGTGCTTCCACGAGTTTGTATGCCACACCCACGCCGGGTAATCCATAATGTGGATGGTCAGGCGTATGGAATTTGGGATTGATGGACGCGTAGGCCTCAGGCAGCGTTTCCGGTAAATCATGATGATCTGTGATAACTACATCGACCCCGTGGGCATTGGCCAACGCGACGGCGTCTACGGCCGCAATGCCTGTATCGCAGCTCAACAATACCTTGATCCCCTCGTTCAAAAACCGTTGCAAAGTAGCAGGTTTTATGCCGTGCCCATCCTCCGCCCTTACCGGCACATAGTAGGTCACATGTGCGCCCAAGTGCCGCAACGCTTCAACCAGCAAGGCCGTGGATGTCTGGCCATCTACATCGAAGTCACCCCAGACATGGATGCGCTCTTGTAGCTGGATCGCTTGCTCAATGCGCGCTACCCCTTTGTCCATGTCGTGCAACTTTGCCGGGGGGGCAGGCTGGTACGTGGCGCTGTCCAGGAAGCGTTGAATAGCAGCCGGCGTGTCGATCCCCCGCATCACAAGTAACCGGGCCAACACCGGACGGCCTCCGGTAGCCTCAAGGATGGCCGCATCTACAGGGACATGTTTGGGAGGAAGCTGCCACTTAAATTTCATCGCACCCAAGCCTAAAAAGCTACTGATTCATAATCATCCAGATCACCGAGCAACTCAACAACGGCATCTGCAGTTTCGGGCGCGTCGAGATCTGACCACTGGCCGGCTACCGCTCCCCTGCCGCAATACGAGCGATACGGGCAGTACTTGCACTTTTTTTCGTTTTCGGTTAGATGAAATGAGCCGGCAGGTGTTTGCAAGACGCCCTGAATTTGTTCTTCAAGATAGGTTGTGTCTTTCTCGTACTGTTCACGCGAATAGGTAAAAACAAACGGTGCTTCTGGTTTTTCCGTGAACCAGTACCGCATTTCGATATCCTGCGGTTTGAGTTGCAGTCCTGGCACAAGTGTGCCGGCTGTTTGCATCAAAAGAAACGGATAGATCCGTGATTGCAGCTTGCCTGGGATATCTTTTACTCGCTCGGGATGCCGCCAGGTTTTCCAATCAAAGATGATGGCGCGGTTCTCCGGAGTAATCACGATCAAGTCATACGTGGCTACCACGACCTGGCCGTCTACCTTGCCTACCAACGTTTTCTCTGGAAACTTCTCTCCAGTAATGTGAGCCGGCGCATGCGCGGTGTAACGCGACCACCATGCCGCAATTTTTGGATCTGCCGGCGCAGGTACAGGCAGGCCCAGCAAGTCCTGATGCACCATTTCGTGGAAAATGCGGCCGTTTCGCAAAAAGGTCTCACTCTCATGGAGCGGCTCCGATTCGATGGCCGGCCAAACAAGCCCATCTAAATAACTGAGTTCAAATCGCCGCGGGCAGTCCACGTAGGTTTGCAGACTGTGGGCACTAAATACAAGCGCTCTTTTACCCATCTGATGCCTCCGGTGCGTTACCAAGAAAAGATTGCAAGGCTGTAAAAGCGGCAGCCGGCTTATTTTTGCCTCGCCCAATGTTGCTCGTTACCATCAACTCTTTTCGAGCCCGCGTAATCCCGACATACAACAACCGTAAACGCTCGCGTGCATAATCATACCTTGCCTCCTGCGTCGCCGCGCCTTCTTCGTACGGTGTGTTATCAATCAACGCATCGAGCTGCGCGATCGTCTCGGCATCCAGACTCAAACTATTGCGGATATACCAGCGCTCTGCTCTAAATTTTTCGCCCTCCATGGCTGCCGGGAAATCATAATCGTTTACAGAAAGCATGTATACCCGATCCCACTCGAGTCCTTTAGCTCCGTGCATGGTTGCCACCACCACTTCGCCTTTATGGGCTTCGGGGTCGAAGCCTGTTTTATCCGCTTCAATCGAGCGCACCCGGCGTTTATCGCGTGCAATGGCGTACAACTCCTGGTTGAGTTCATCCAGCGTTGTGACGCGCTTTTCGAGGCCGAGATGATAAGCGGAGCGGTCGTTTAAGATTTCAGCAAAGAGCTGGGTCATAGCGAGCTTTTCCGGCTCGTCAAAAATGGTTTGGGCGATGGCTGTCAGCATTTCACTGATCGGCAAGAGCACCAGTTGGTGCCAGTACTGTAATTGCGTACGGAATTGACTTAAGCAGAAGTACGTTTCATCAGATAAATTTTCGCGCTGCGCTTCAAGCCAATCATGGCCAGGTCGCGGCCAAATGTATGCCTCACTCTGCTCACATTGTGCCAGGATATCCAGGTGTAAGGCCAAACGCTCTTGTGTAGCCTCTGTATCTTCTTCTTTCAACACCCGAAAAAACCAGACTTTATAGACGGTCGGCAGCGTTTTATGAGAAGCCGGGTGCGCGAGATGCTCCAGAATGCGTCCCAATGCGCCGGCAGCTTCACGGGTTGACGTAGTAAGCCGGAGGAGAGCATCTGAATACGGAATGCCGGCTTTTTCAAGCGACCGAATGGCTTCAGCGCCCTGTGCGTGGGTAGGTACCAGGAGCGCTACCGTCTCATCGGGATGTTCTGGCAGCCACTTTTTCACCGAGTTGAGCACCCGGGCAAGCTCCTGATCATTGGTGTCGCCGCGAAATACAAAAGCGACGTTGCAAAGTTCATCCGCCGGGTTTGGCTGTGGATCCCCGGGTGGCGTCGGTTCGATATACGGCACATCAAGCGCGTCACGAAGCGGCGCAACCGGATGCGCTTCGCGGACCCAACGGATCAACGCATTGGCCAACTGAATAATGGGTCGCCCGGAGCGCCCGGAATTCGGCAAATCCCGTTTAAAATCGGCCTCTTCAAGAAAGGCCTTCAGGAAACGCGGATGCGCTGTGGTAAACGTCTCATAAATTGCCTGATTTGGATCCCCGACGCGTACCCAACTGCCACCATTGCCGGTGAGATAACGCAATATCTCCTCCTGCAGGGCACTGCTATCCTGCGCCTCATCTTCAAGCACATAGGGCCACTTTTGCTGGAGGCGTTGTACCAGGCTGCCATCGTTGGCCAGCACATCAATGGCCGTAGTGATCAGGTCATCAAAATCCAGGGCGCCACGCGTTGCGAGCCCTTGTTGATAACGTTCGTACACGTCGCGTACCAGGTGCGCCATTGATGCTGGCTGATCAACAAGCGCATCGTTTAACATCGCCACATTCACCCGCCGATTTTTAAGATGCGAGATACTATTCTGCACAACCCGCTGCAACATATCGGGCAGTTCATCTTTGGTGATTTTACGGCGCCTGAATTCGTTTAGATCATCTTTCAGATAGCCGTAGATGGATAGCTCATACCTGGGATAGGCGGCACGGAACGCGTTTTTCAAGATCGATTCACCCACCCGTTCATCAATCACAGCAAAATCGGCTGGCAGCCCTGCCGCGGAAGGTACCATGGCTACAATTTCATGCGCAAGACTGTGCAACGTACGCACCCGGTACCCCAGACCAGGCAACAATCCTTTTTCTTCAAGAAACGCAGCAATACGCTGCCGGAAGTTATCGACAGCTGCATTCACCAGGGTAACAATCAGCACTTCCTGTCCCCGCTGCAATCCTCCATCAACAATCAAGGTAGATGCAAGCTGTGACAACGTCCATGTTTTACCACTGCCAGGCACAGCAGCAATCCCCATGGTGCCTTTTTTGTAAGCAAGAATGGCCTTTTGTGCCGGCCGCGGTTCAAATCCAGCCATAAATCAGTCCTCCGCTGCCGGCGACACCGCGAGGTGCCGCATTACGTTGTTCATCACCTCACGCATCATTCCGGTTTGCTCCTGCCCGTATGCACTCAGTTCGCTAAAGCAAACAAGCACCGAACCTGAGCACCGGTTGAGCAATCCTTTGATCAACGATGTGAGCCGCTCCTCTTCATAAAATTGCTCGAACACTGCATTCCATTTTCGGCCTTTTTGCCAATACCGGGTCAGCACATACGGATTAGTCAATGGTTGCTGTATGCGCCGGTGCCACGAGGTACTGCCCGCATCCAGCCAAATCTGATGTTTGTATGCCTGGTTTTTTAACAGGAACGTATGCGCCGGCGTTATCAACACGGCATCTTCCTCCTCTTCCCAGTCAATTTTGTAGTAGGCAGAGATCACACCCTGCTGCACCATATCTACGTAGGCTTCTCCGACAGGCACTGCGGCATGTGCGAGTACAGGTCCGACAGCCTGCCGGAATTTACGGGCTGATTCCACCAGCCGGCCCGTATCCATGCCGGCCTCCACATCTTGTTTAAAGCCAAAGCCATCCTGGCTTAGCACTTCGCCAAACACTTTGCTGAAAAAATGGTCGATTGGCAGCGCATCACCTGCCAGGTACGTCAGTATCCAGGCGCGTAATTGGTCGTATTGCGCGCCCACGTGATAGGTGATACGATCACGCATTTCGGGTTCAAGTTCATCGAACGCCTTGAGGCCTACATCTTCGCTGACAAACGCATACACGCTGGATGCAAGCAGGGACGCGCGCACCAGATCAGCTCCTGCAAGGAGCCGATTGAACATGTAGGTGACAGCTTCGCGCGAAGGACGCGGCAGTTGCCAATCAGGGTGCGCGAGCTGCGCCAGGGTCAACATCACCCGCGTGATGGGTTCGCTGAGCAAGTCACGCGAAGGGCGATGCGCCTGATGCTGGATCGCGTCTTTGTCTAGCTGCATGCTTAAACCAAAGTGCATGCTCTCACTCAAATACGGACTGATAATCGCAATTTCGCCTGGCTGCGCCCCCTCTTCAATAAGCTTTGACACATAGCCAGCTGCACGAAGCACCATATCCTGGTGCAGCCTGTCAGAATACACAGTAAAGTGCTCTTCCATGGCATCTGCTGACGCCACATTGTCGAGTTCACCGGCAGCAATCTCTTCTGCAATCAACGCTTGCAGTACCCCCAGCGCCCCGGGCTGGGCTAGCGAGTTAGACAAGCTAATTTGGGCCTTGCAGGCATCTGCAAGCGATTGTGCGCTGCGTGGACTGGCACCAAGGAAACGCCGGTATCCTGCATGCTCATCATAAAGCACACACGCTGTATCCATAGCCGGCAACATCGCCAAAATAAAGTCGTGGGCAAGCGGGATATCCTCTTCAGCGTTGTCATAGACCAGGTGCTCATACTGCGCCTTGAGGTACGCGTTTACCTGGGGTGCTTGCTGGAACAACTCCCAAAAAAGCGCGAGGTAGAGCGAAAAGTCGAGTACGTTGTTGGCAATGCAAAATTTGCGGTATGCAACAATGGTCTGGGCAATATCCTGGTAGCGCTGTTCGTCGCTATCCTGCAAACCGCCCGCATCCTGCAGGTACCGCCCCACTTCATCCAACGGAATACCGTTAGCTGAGGCTTTATTCAGGTTATCCAGCAACTGGCTGTACAGCCTTGGAAGCGTGAGTTTTAAGTCGGAAAAGTAACCCTCTTCGATCAAGGGCTTGACCAGGCGCGACATAAAGTACTGCGCTACCTCGTAGGTAAGAAAAGCCGGCGGCAGCTCATCAGCAAACGGGTACTTTTGTCGATCAACAAGCGGCCAAAACAGCCCAACCATGCGGCCGGCTAAGCCACCAATTGTAGCCTTCCCCAGCCGATACCACGTTTGGGCATCAAAGGCGTTTTCATACTGCAAGGTGTAGCTCCGCTGCGGGGTAAAGAGCAGAATTTTCTCGGGCTGCACACCGCGATCAAGCAACCGCTGGATATGCTGGATCGCATAGTACGTTTTTCCAGTACCGGCCGGCCCTGACAGAAAAAGCGAATCGCCCGAAGCTAGTTCGGGAAGTGCGATATGTGAGGATGATGCGTTGTTCAGCGTATCAAGTTGCTGGAATACATAACGATCTACAACATAAATCTATAACATAGGCAGCATCTAGCTTTGCCTGCGCGTAATCTATTAATTAGACGGTGACATTCCTATTTCATACCCACACGTTTATTGCCAATTTTCAATTTGCTGGAATCCATGCATTGAATCACCTAATTTATCGCTTCACCATCCCCAAAACCTGGCGCCAGTCCCCCACCATGACAGACCGTCCCGTTCCTGTATTGCTTTTTGCAGTCCTGCTATTGTTTGCCGGCTGTACCACAGACCAACCCGCTCCACCCGACGAAACATCATCTGCAAAAAAAGTACTTATCGTTGGGGGCGGGAGCAGCCACGATTTTGATCGCTGGTTCGATCAGGAAGACAGTGCAACACTGACAGCCGCCGGCTTCGATGTGACCTACACCGATGACCCCGCAGCGGTATTGCCTGCCATGGCAGACATCGATCTGCTCTACCTCAACAACAACCAGCCACTACCCGACACCTTGCTCCGGCAGGCTATTTTTGACTTTGCGGATGCAGGGAAAGGTGTGCTACTGGTACATGCGTCGACCTGGTACAATTGGGAAGACTGGCCGGCATACAACCGCGAAATCGTCGGCGGTGGCTCGCGCGGTCACGGACCGTATGGCGCGTTTGAAATTAGCGTCACGGACGCAACACATGCCATCACCCAGAACGTACCAACTTCGTTCACCCTTGAAGACGAACTGTATCGGTTTGAAGTCCATCCAGAGGGGCCGGCGTTGCAAGTCCTCATGGTCGGCACAGAACCCGACACTGGCACGCAGTTTCCGGTCGCCTGGGTTGTCAATCATCCCACCCGTCGCATTGTCGGCATTACCCTTGGCCATGACGGTAAAGCCCACGAGTCACATGCGTACAAAACACTGCTGGCCAATGCCGCAAACTGGTTAGTTACACAACCCATCAACTGACCCACATGCCTGACCCACAACGCATTATTGTAGAAGCCTGTATTGAATCGGTGGCCGCAGCCGTGGAGGCCACAGCCGGCGGCGCAGATCGACTTGAACTCAACTACGCCCTCGCGCTTGATGGCCTGACACCATCACCGGGTTTGTTTCAACAAGTGCGCGCAGCAACGACGTTGCCGATTGTTGTGATGATCCGCCCTCGCCCGTACGGGTTTGTTTACAACGTTCCCGAGTTTGCTACCATGCTAGCCGATATCGACGCGTTTGTTGAAGCCGGCGCTGATGGGTTTGCTATCGGTATTCTGAAGGCTGATGGGACGATCGACGAACCACGATTAAGGCAAGCTATTGCCCATATGCAAGACATCCCGTGTGTTTTCCACCGGGCGTTTGATGTTACCCCGGATCCCTATACCGCGTTGGATACCTTAATTGCGTGTGGTGTACAAAGGGTACTGACCTCGGGACAGGCGGCAACAGCCATGGAAGGCAGCACCGTGCTGCAAAAACTGGTGGCACGGGCTGATGGGCGGATCGAGATTTTGCCCGGGGCCGGCATCACCCCCAATAACGCAGGGGCATTGCTCGCAGCTACGGGATGCAACCAGGTGCACGGCAGCTTTAGCAATCCAGTGGTGAAATCACTACCAGAACCAATGGGATTGGATGTACTAAAAGCTCCGGCCAAGCCCGGCACAGATCAGCATGTCGTGGCCGCGGTGGTTCGGGCGGCACATTATCCCGGCTAAAGACAATGTAATCGAGCAAGTTGGGAATGCAAGTTCAAGATACTCCCAAAGCACACCTTACTCGGCCGCTAAGGCGGTTATCATATCGAGCAAACGTTCTTCGTCTGGGGCCGGCGCATACTCTTCTACAACGCGCCCTTGTTTATCGATCAAAAAGTACCTTGGGATATACTGGATATTAAAAGCCTCATACTGCTTCGACATGAATTTATTCAACACACGATAGCTTAACGCTTCTGCGCCAGGAAGCAACGAATCAGCTGATGCGGCCCATAATTCGTTTTCTTCATCAATCGAGATATAAAGAACAACTGCTTCTTGTCCAGCCAGTGTATCCGCAAGGGCTTTTAAATCGGGCATGGCTTGATGGCACGGACCGCACCAGCCGGCCCACCAATCCACATACACAACCTTGCCGGCATGTGCTGCGAGTACGTCTGAAAAAGGCTGGACGATGCCATTGCGATTTTCAAGCAAGATCTCTTCTTCTTCCCCGGCCGTTACCGCATACTTTTTGGTGAAATAGTTAACAACCACCGTGTCTGCAACAAACGCTTTAAATTTGCTCAGGTATCGCAGCCGTTGTGCCACCGGGTATTCTTCCATAATACCCTGCATGTCGTCCACAAGCAGGGCCGCCTTCACCTGCTCCGACAACCACGGCGCCTGCAGGGTGGAGTCGAATTTTATCGGATAATCCGGGTAGCGCAGGCCGGCGCCGTCGTACGTTTCTGAAACCGTGGGCACTTGAAAACGATAGGCGATGTAATCATTGAGCGCATAACGAATGCTTCCCATGGCTGCCAATTCTTCGATGGGTACCTGCGGCACGAAGCCGGCCGACTCGACACCTCCTTGCTCTGCCATTAACGCTGCACCCGGCTGATTCACATAACGCGCTACCCGTTCCCGCTTTTCTTTGGAATCCATCACCCTGAAATAATTGATGCTTTTGTGACCGACGTAAGCGTGCTCTGATATCAGCGCCGCAGCAAACAATGAATCTAAAAATGCATCCTCCAGCGCAATCTCATCCAGATCCTGTTGATTGATCTGATTGACATGACGCAGAAAATTTTCCTCTCGTTCCGCTTCTGTCCAATTCGGGTCAAATACAAACCCAAACATGTAAAATCGGACGGGCACCTTGCGCTCGTATAGTTCCCCCCATGATGCCAGATCGTAGTTTAGATCATAAGGCCGCGTTGCTCGATTGAGTACCTCAGCATGCGGTTTATACCCGTCGTAACTAAAACGCAGCGTATCTCCCTTTTGAATGAAGTAGCGCAGTTGTGAATACGTTATTGGGCCATCTTCGCCCGCTTGATGGGGATACGTGTGCGTTAATTCTAACACATCTTTTTCGGTGATAATCGTCAGTGTATCCCCAGTTGCTTTGGGCCGCAGGCTGCGTTTGATAAAATGGTCGTCAATATACTGCGCAATGCCCTCAGGTAAGTTGTGCCTGTAATCAGGATGTGCATCAAAAATGATGGAAATGGTGCCAGGACCTTGCATTTCTTCCAGTCCAGGAACAGGTTCTGCTGAACAAGCCGCTAAGAACAGCAGGAGAACGAGATATCTCATAGAGATGGCCCTTTGGCAGATGGAGTGACCGCTTGCGTTTTATCGACAGTCAGTTTACTGCATAGACCTGCCCAGATCAATACATCAGCAACGCCGGGTTTACCAAGAAGAAACACGACTGTGTCCTTTATAGAGTACTGAATCAGCTTTTAGTTTTCGATCAAGTGGTGCATCGTGCATATTGTGTCGCAATTGGATAGCGCAAAGAACACATCAGTTCTACGAATCCAGCAACCAGCTCAACGAAAGCCCAATGATCAAGTCAGGCAAGGCGTTTTCATCTAGCGGCAAAGCAATCAGGAAGCCCGGTCGCATCTGATTGACCCGAAAAAATCCGTGCAAGACGAGATCACCGAGGGTTCGATCAGAAATATCCACGTCGGATTCTGTAGCAAGCAATCGACCATCGATGCCGATGGCGACACGTAGCGCTTCATTGTCGTACCCAATGGCCGACTCCAGGTCAATGAACATCTCTACATCTGGCCCTGACTCATCTGGGATAAATACGGTTGGGCCAACCAGGAAATTCAAGTAAAAGCCACTATCAGAGACCCGTCGCACACCGTACTTCAGGTATATGGGAAAGAACGCTGCATTAAACGTCTCCAATCGGAGGCTCCCCCCAGCGGCAAAACCAAGTACGCTTGCAATCTGATTCGATGTGGATGTAACAGGTATGCGTAATCCAATAAAGCCGTACGTATCAGCGTTACGCCCCTTCAACTCTAAACCAATCAGCGGATTACCAATGCTGGTATTGGACGTTTCTCTGATGAAATTTACATCCAGATCCAGTTTGCCATAGGCAAAAGGCAGATCAGCTACTACCGTCGCATTTGGTCCGACGGGGACACGGCCTGACAGGTATGAAAGAAAAGAAGTAAATGTATAGCTACGGCCATTTGGAAAGACAGGTTTGGCAAGCTCAATACCAATCTGCGGCCCTTCTTCGTGCAACGAAAACTTCAAGGTTTGCCCTGAGGCGATCGCCGGCCAAGAAGCAAGACAAACGACCAATACGAGTATGCGGGTGTTCATAAGTGTTTATGAGATGGTATGGATCCGATGTGATTGCCCCCAAAATAAACACAACTGCACCATTAGGCTATCCCTGAAAAGCACGATTTCTGACACATATCCCGGGATTGCATGTAAGGCCTCCAATTGCATGTCCGTAATCAACGCAGGATCAGAATGGTGCAATACATTCGTTCTGCTCGCTGTTGGGATATAGCTTCAATTTTTTTTGCAACTTATATTGATAATCCACATATTACTTATCCACATAGATTGATCATCAACATATAAATGATCAACTGCTCTCATCAAAGACAATCGCGATTAACAATCGGCTGCTGACCAAACCAAAGAGACTACCTTATGCCGGCAAAAGCACTAACCGGGGCCTCAGCCCAAACCATTGTGTTGTCCATTCTCGACCACGGGGAGAGTTATGGTTACCGCATCATCAAGAAGGTAAATCAGCTTTCGGGTGGTGATGTCGAATGGGCAGCTGGATCACTCTACACCCTCATGCATCGGATCACAGCAGATGGACTTGTCGAGTCCTTTTGGGTGGAAAAAGAAGGAGAACGTAGAAGGCGATATTATCGGATTACTGCCAAAGGGCGGAAGGCACTCCAGAAAGAGAAAGAAGCGTGGCTTTCAGTTCACAACATTTTTGTACAACTATGGGGACTTAAACCATCGCTTACATGAAAACATTCGATTTTGAAGCGGCTGTTACTACATGGCGCCACTTCCTAGCCACCGAAATGGCCATTTCTAATGATGATGCCGAAGAATTAGAAGGCCACCTGCGCGATCATTTCGACGAGTTGATTGATGATGGCGTTGCACCCAAAACTGCTTTTGACCAAGCTGTTAAACAAATTGGGTCGTACGCCCTGCTGGAGAAAGACTACAAAGACGTTTACTGGAAAAAGGCGCGAGCAGAAGGGCGTTTCTTTAAGGCGATCCGCACGCACCTGGCCATACTCAAGAATTACTTCAGGGTATCGGTACGCTACATCAAGCGCCACCCGGGGTATTCGTTTATCAACGTGATGGGGCTTGCCCTGGGCCTGGCCGGCAGCTTGCTCATCTCGATGTACGTGTGGCACGAACTCAGTTACGATCGTTTCCACGCGCAAGCAGACAACATCTACCGGGTGGTTAAGCAAACAGACCAGGGTAGTTCTGCAAAAACAGGCGGTGGACATGCACCGCTGATCAGCGAGAGTGTATCAGGTATCGAGGCAACGGTCAGAATCGCTCCGTGGCGCCGAACCATTACCGTGAAACAGGCAAGCGCAACGGAGCAAGCCGTTTATTCAGAACCAGAGTTCCTGTATGCCGACCCCACGCTTTTTGAGGTATTTTCCTTCCCGCTCATTGCAGGCGATGCAACCACCGCCCTTTCAGAACCACGCGCGGTGGTACTAACAGAGTCTGTTGCCAACAAATACTTCGGAGACGACGAACCGATCGGCCAGGTCATTTTCATGTATGACCCGTATGGCGAAGTCAAACAAGTCCCACTGACCGTCACCGGCATTGCAGCCGATCCACCGACACAGTCTCATATTCCCTTGAGCATTATTGCCTCGAGCGCTACCCTCGAGCAACAGTACGGTCCTCTTAACAACCTCAATTGGCCCGGACTTTACACCTACGCACTCATTCCAGGCAACGTAGATCCAGACACAGCGGCGCTAAAAGCTACCGAGGTGCTGACGAGCCGTAGCGAAGACGATAGCGTGGCACTTTCATTTCAGCCGTTGAACGAAATCTACCTGCATCCCCAGGATCGCGGAGAGCCTGGAGCCGGCGGCTCGCTGACGCTGGTTTACGGACTTGCCGGCATGGCAATCATTGTCTTATTGCTGGCATACTCCAATTTCGCCAACCTCGCCCTTGCCCGCGCAACAACGCGCATCAAAGAACTCGGCGTGCATCGTGCAATTGGGGCTTCGCGATTCCAACTGGCAACACAATTCCTTGCAGATGCATTGCTTCTAACCGGCATTGCAATACTCATTGCGCTGGGTATCGTTTGGGTTGGAAAATCCATGCTTGTGCCCTTCGCATCCGACGCGCTGCTTGACGGTTGGCGTACAGGTGCCTTCTGGTTATTCATTGTGATCATTTTGATTACAAGCCTGGCGGCCGGCGCTTATCCCGCATTAATTGCAGCCAAACAGCGCCCTGCCCAAACCCTGCGTGGTCTTGCTGCTTTTGGCAAAAGCAGGTTTCGCGCCGCGCTCATTGTTTTCCAATTTGCCAGTTGCATCATCTTGCTTGTTGGATCGCTGGTCATCCACCAACAAGTTGACTACCTGCAATCCATCCCGCTGGGCTTCGACGAGGAACAGGTGGTGACCATTCGGGCAAACAAAGCACGACGAAACTACGAAGTACTCACCCAGGCATTGCAATCACAACCCGGCGTGCTCGACGTCTCCGGAGTGAACAGGCTCCCGGGTCTGCAGGTCATCACGCCGGTGCAAGTTGTTGTACCAGATGGTGATCGGGATACAGACATCCCTATCGAAACCCAGGGAGTGGGGCCGGGATTTTTTGAACTGCTCGATATCCCGCTGGTTGCTGGTCGCATGCCGGCATTCAGCAGAAGCGCCTACGAAACCCCTGCCGTATCCGAGCAGCCTGAGGAATTGGTTGTGATCAACCAGACGGCTGCAGCAGCACTTGGCTGGACGCCTGAAGATGCGCTTGATCAGCCGCTACGCATTATTGAACCAGGCAACGAGGCCAACAGTCCGGGTATTACGGGAAGAATTGCCGGCGTGGTTGCCGATTTTCACCACAGTTCCGCACGCACCCCAATCACAGCATTTACCTACTACGCGGCCCAATCGGATGAAGTAGCCAACCTGTACGTAGTCTCACACATCCTGGTTAAACTGGCGGCCGGCAACCGCGAGCAGCAACTCAAGCAGCTTAAGGCAACCTGGCACCAGGTACTGCCCGATCAACCATTTGAGGTAGCCTTCCTCGATGACCAAATCCAACAGCAATACGAATCTGATGCGCGACTTGGCCAGGCGGTAAGCTTATTTGCCGGACTCGCAATAATCATTGCAGCCATGGGGCTCTTTGGCCTTGCCTCGTTCATGACGCAGCGCCGGACAAAGGAAGTGGGTATTCGCAAAGTGCTTGGCGCATCCGATGCGAGCATGTTGTTCTTGCTTACCAGCAGGCTGCTAAAACTCGTTACTATTGCGTTTGTCATCGCTGCCCCCCTTGCCTACTTCGGGTTAAAACGCTGGGTAGAAGCGTTTGTGTATCGTATTGACATTGGCCTTGGTGCCTTCCTGCTCATCGGGCTACTTGTCATGGCGATAGCGCTCATTGCAGTTAGCTACCAGACCTTTAAAGTAGCCAGGAGTAATCCTGTTGATGCACTTCGTTATGAGTAGTAGAGTATGAAAGCACAGTGTCTTGCACTGAAGACGATCCTCGTATGTCCTGGTACAGGTTGCGGGGATCGTCTGCTTATGCCAATTTCCGTATTAGAAAGAACGTTTTCGAAAGAAGGTTGCGGCTCCACGTGTTGACGTCCCCGCTACATACTATACACATCTGAAATGGACACGCATCTCAAATTGGTAAGTCCTGTAATTTGACATACGAATCCAACGGTGCCGGCGTTATGTGAAGGACCACCTGTGTGATTACACACGACAATTTTTTTGCCTTCATCAAACTTTCGTAGCACAATGTATTTGCCACCTGCAATGCGCTTCCCCATCCGCTCATTGAAGCCCTTTACCATACTCTTGTTTGGCATCCTGATATGCGCACCGCCAGTCAGCGGCCAGGAAGCTGCGCCCCCATGGATGACACAAGGTCCGCACCTTGAAAACAAGGCCTCCTCATTTGAATTGCCTTTTCATCTGGTTGCTTCCAAAATGTACGTCGATGTTGAACTGGGTGGTAAAGCGAGACGATTTGTTTTCGACACAGGCTCTCCCTCCATGATCGATCAAGCCCTTGCAGATGAGCTTGGCCTTCAGCCAGTTGGCAAAAGCCAGGGCAGAGATTCCCACGGCAATATGATCGAGAGTAACATTGTGCAAACCGCGCTGAAGCTTGGTGATACAACCATTCAAATGGTCCCTATGTTTGCTGCAGACTTCTCAGGATCTGTTGTGACCCAGTGCCTGATTGGTGATGGCGTACTTGGCTCCGAATTATTGCCGCTTGGTGCATGGCAAATTGATAGAGCGCAGGGCGTGATCCGATTTAACACAGATGCCTCTAAACTACCTGCAATAAAGAAAGCAACGAAGACACCACTCTATACCTACGGCTACCCACACATCCCCTACCTGGATGTGCAGTACGCGAAACGTGCCACAAGCAAAGCCATGTTTGATACCGGATCACCCGCGTACTTTGCAATCTCCTCTGCCGACTTACAAGGCGCCAAAGATGCCGGCGGTATAGGCAAAACCGTACCTGGATTTGGATCAGCCGGCGGCTCGCTAGGTGGCCAGGCACCCAATGCTGATCAGCTCCAGGCTGAACTGAAAGGGGTATCGATTGGCAAAATTAAGTTGGGGCGCGTTGGGGCAGTCAAGCGTGAATTATCCCCGAGTCTTATCGGTGCCGGGATTCTTGGGCGATACGTTGTGACCCTCGATGTAAAATCTCAGTCCGCCTACTTTTCCAAATACGCAGCGGGTGATCTGGTCTCTTCTTCATTTGGATTTACACTGGCCTTTAACGGAGGCATCTCGGTAGCAGCTGTGTGGGACAACTCACCTGCAAAAGAAGCCGGCCTCTACCCCGGGCTTCAGTTCACCGAGATCAATGGCGTTGAACCAGCCTATACCTGCGCCGGCATACAAGAAGCGCTACAGGCAATGCAAGCAGATGAAATCAACCTGGCCTGGGAAACAGGAGCAACCTCGTTAACGCGTAAAACCCATATCCTGCAATAACCTTCAACCCCGGGAAGCCGCTACTACCGATACCCGCTCACTCTAATCCAACCTTTATGCAGGCTCTCCCCTTCTCGGTTTGACAATTCTACGTCGTACGCCTTTTCTGGTGGAAGAGGAAGCCAAAACCGGGTGCTGGGGTAACTCAGTTCTTTTCGCCGCGCAAAAGGATGATTGAACAGATAAAAATACAAGACGTCCTCTTGTTCACATATTCCTTTAATCGTGTAGGTCAGCTCCGTGACCTCATTAGAGGCTAGAGGATCTATGTGCGCCTCAACGAATAATGCGTTGGCGGTCTCAGGTACAGCTACCGGCACTGCCAGTCGGCTGGTTTGGGCGACGCCTACGGGCAATGGCACCTTATCGTTTGCAGTTGTCGCGGTCTCATCGAGGAGAATCACGTGCTCAAATGCCTCTTGCTCTTCTTCGCGGAAACCGGACTTTTGGCCCCTGCGGGTCGCATACTGTAAATAATCACGAAGATGCTCGAACACGAGCACAAGCACCATGCCGGCAAAAAACAACCCGCCGACAATTGCAGCGGTAACAGCTTTGCATACAATTTTTATGTTATCCATGCGCGACAGCTAGCGTTTGCTCATCATAAAAAGCTTGCATGCGCTTGACCCTGGGATTGACAAATAAGAAGGGAATTTTGATCAGCATAAGAGAATAGTGTATCCACAGATCCGTTACCTTCTCCTGAAAGCCCGGCTCCGCACCTCCCCTCGTCTTAAGCCAATACTGATATGGATAGCAGTGCGAGGGTTCATCTCGTTCAATGACCTTAAAAATCTTCCGCAGCGTTTTATGGTTTTGGATGAGGGGATTTTTCAAGAGCGTGTGGACTTGCTTCATACCCCGAAACTCTGTCATCATAATGAGCCGGCACAGCTTGAAAAACAGCCGATCATCAGCCAGGATTTCTTCTTTCACCAGTCCTTCTATCGGTTGCTTAAAAATGTGATCAATAAACAGATCGACATATCCATAGGTGGCTGTGATCTGAAAGGGCATCCTACCTGCTTTTTTGAAGTAGTTGCGAAACATCAGATAGTGTTTTCGCTCATCGTCGCAATGTTTTTGCACGTCGCGAAGGAATTGTTCTTCTTCTGGATATTTGTCGCGAAGCGCCGCGATAAAATGCTCAAGTTCGACATATCCGGTGTATTCATTATAGATGTATACGGAGGCCAACACGTCAAAAAATCTTTGGCGAAGATTTACGTAGGTGTTTCCTAATAGCATGGTAGGGCATATTGCGTGGGGATCTACTCTTTTAACAATAACTGCGGCTATAGACAGTTCCAATTCACCCGGTTAATACACGTAATTTGACAGCCCAATCCCACGTATTTTTACATGGCAAGAAACCTCGGCGGGACTAATAAATATCCAACGCTACTCGTGCTCATCTAACGTTTGAACAAATACATGGAAATTAACACAGCTGGCAATCCGCTCCTCCAAACCGAAGGTCTACCGCAATTCAGTCAGATCAAACCAGAACATGTGGTGCCGGCCATTGAGCATCTCATTGCTGAAATCACACGCCAATTTGAAACTATTGAACAACAGGTAACGCCAACCTGGGAAGGCGTAGTAACTGCGCTGGAAGCACTCGACGTGCCGTTCGAATATGCATGGGGCCCGATTGGGCACCTGCTCAGCGTAAAAAATCAGGATGCGCTTCGTGACGCACACCAGGAAATACTCCCCCAGGTTGTGGCACTTGGACTGCGCATGAGCCAGAGTACGGCCATCTACAAAGGTCTGGTAGCCCTGCGCGACAGCGACGCATGGAATGCCTTGACAGAAGGACAGCAACGTGCTGTGGCCCTTAAAATTCGCGCAGCGCAGCATGCCGGCGTAGGCCTCGAAGGCGAAGCCAAAGATCGCTTTGCAGAGATTGCCAAAGAACTTTCACAAATGAGCACCGACTTCTCCAACCACGTGCTTGATGCCACCAAAGCATTTGAGTTGATCGTCACCGACCCTTCGCATACTGAAGGTTGGCCGCAAAGCTTGCGGCACGTGGCGGCCCAATCTTATGCGATGGCGCAGGAGGAAGAAACAGCACCAGATCCAGAAAACGGTCCGTGGCGCATAACCCTGGATTACCCGAGCTTTGTACCGTTTATGCAACACAGCCGGCAGCGTGCGCAACGCGAACAGGTATACCGCGCCTTTATCTCGCGTGCCTCAAGCGGCGAGCTCGACAATGCTCCGCTGATCGGTAAAATCCTGTCGCTCCGCCAGGAAAAAGCGGCACTGCTTGGTTATGAGACGTATGCAGACCTGAGCCTCGCAGCCAAAATGGCACCGGGTGTGGATGCGGTACGCGAGATGACCAGTACACTCAAAGAGAAATCGCGGAGTCACGCCCTTCGCGAGCACGAAGAACTTGAAGCATTTGCCAAAGTATCTGGCGAAGAAGAAGCCCTTGCCCACTGGGATGTTGCGTTCTGGAGCGAGCGGCTACGCGAAGAAAAGTTCTCCTATACCGATGAAGAGCTTCGTCCGTATTTCCCCCTCGAACGCGTAATTGACGGGCTTTTTGGGCTTTGCACGTCACTTTTTGGTGTTACGTTTGAGAAAGTTGAACATGAGCCGTCCACCTGGCACGATGACGTACAGTTCTATCGTGTACATGATGATGCCGGCCAGCACATTGCATCCTTCTATCTGGATCCGTTTTCTCGTCCGGCTGAAAAGCGCGGCGGCGCCTGGATGGATAGCTGCCTCGACCGCCGTTGGCGCGACGGTGCGTTGCAAGTACCCGTTGTGCACCTTTGTTGCAACGGCACCCCGCCCGTAGGCGATGTACCCTCGCTGATGAGCTTTCGCGAGGTGGAAACGCTCTTTCACGAGTTTGGCCACGGCTTGCAGGGCATGTTGACAACGGTCGACTATGCCAGTGTAGCAGGCATCAATGGCGTTGAATGGGACGCGGTAGAGCTTGCCAGTCAGTTTATGGAAAACTGGTGCTACCACAAGCCTACGCTTTTGGGCATGACTGCACACTATGAAACAGGTGAAGCGTTACCTGAAGCGTTATTCGAAAAGATTTGTGCAGCAAGAACCTACCGCGCCGGCTCGCAGATGGTGCGTCAACTGCTTTTTGGTGCCCTCGATATTGAGTTGCACAGCAATTTCGACCCGGATGGTGATGAAAGTGTTTGGGATGTGTATCGCAGGTTGGCCGGCGAAATCCTGGTCAAGATGCCCCTTCCTGAAGACCGCTTCCTGTGCAGCTTCTCCCACATTTTTGCCGGAGGCTACGCAGCAGGCTACTACAGCTACAAATGGGCAGAAGTACTAAGCGCGGATGCGTTTGCCGCGTTTGAAGAAGCCGGGCTGGATGACACAACCGCCATACAAGCGCTGGGGCGCAAATACCGCGATACCGTCCTGGCACAGGGTGGCAGCCGGCATCCGATGGACGTGTATCAGGACTTCCGAGGCCGGGCACCAAACACCGACGCCTTGCTCCGTCACGCCGGCCTTTCGTAAACCCAAAACCTGGTTTCTGCTTGCTGAACTGCGCCTGGTTTGAGGCGCAGTTCAGCCAAAAGCGCCCCGTTAACGATCAAAAAGTCGCCGGCCTACGCAGCACAGCACCCTACCTTTTCCTTTCGCTATTTGACCATCATTGCTGTAGCCGTTCCGGCACTCGACATCCCTCTAAACTGCGTTTTTTTCGCCAAATTACCCTTCCTGGCGAAAAAAACTTATAAATTTCGGCCCGCATCCTTCGAGACGCATGCAAACGGAACGACTGGCATAATAATGCCCTTCCTAAACTAATGAACCAACTCGTTGGAGTGAATACAATAGACTTTTCTCCAAGGATGCCGGCGGTTGCCCCTCTCCAAGAAGGCACTGTCCAGTATGCACGGGATCTCGCCTTCGACCCGGTGAACCGCCGCCTCGTCATGATTACGCCGGGGCGCGAGATTAAAACGTCTATTAATCTCCCACCCAAAGACACACTCCCGCTGGAGTTTATCGCCCACCTTGAGTCGATTGCACCCTCAACAGAACAATGGCTCGTAGTGGCTGTCGGCATGACCGATTACGAGGCACTACAGGGCGATCCCTACCAATGCATTCCTTTCCTTGGAACGCTTGAAGGCTTTGTACAACTGGGCCACGCTGTTATCCTCTTCGAAGGCCATCCCAACGCCATCGCTGAAGTCTGCGAAAACGCCGACCTCCTGCTGGTTGACGAGTTAATGATCCCGCACATGAAGGAAGACTGGCTGCACGTCACGCTAAACGTCATGCGCAACGATTACATCATCCGCATCAACCGAAACGGCAGCGAAATCACAGGCGCTGAGCGTATGCGGCTTCGGGGTTGATTTGATTTTTTGGGGTCGTGCTTCCGGGGTTTCGTGTTTTTGGATTGCTCCAAGCTGATGGACTACCAATAACTAGAACAAAGAGAAATTACCCTTTTGAGAGAGTCGGTCACGATTTATCATGATCGGGGTGTGTCTCTTCAACGCCAATCCCATACGCACCCACCCCGTCTACACTCTCCCTATCTCCTATAAGGAACCCTTCCCGGCAAAGCAAGGTCACAGGCCGCTGTTTACGTCGATGCTTATCAAACCATTTCGCCGGCATGGAGAACGAGTACGCTGTAGGTCAGCGCTGGATTAGTGAACCCGAACCCGACCTTGGTCTTGGCACCGTAGTAGAGCTGAGCAAAGGGCGCGTGCAGGTCCTGTTCACTGCAACGGGAGAGACGCGCCTTTATGCCGCAGGCGGCGCACCGTTAATTCGGGTCCGTTTCAAAGTTGGCGACACCATCACAACGACGGAAAATCAGCAGTTTACCATTGAAGACGTACAGGAAATTGATAACCTGATCACCTACGTTGGCCAGGGGCACAACGTGCCAGAGTCTAACCTGAGCGACGCCATCAGCTTTGATACCGCTGAAACGCGGTTGGTGAGCGGCCAACTGGACTCGCTTAACGCATTCAATCTGCGATACCAAACCCATACCCTACGCCACTTCCAGCAATCTTCACCTGTTCGCGGCTTTATCGGCGGACGGATCGACCTAATCCCCCATCAGCTTTACATTGCCCACGAAGTAAGTAGCCGGCATGCCCCACGTGTGCTGCTTTCTGATGAAGTAGGACTTGGCAAGACGATCGAGGCATGCCTCATCATCCACCGGATGTTGCGCAGCGGACAGGCTTCACGTGTACTCATTGTCGTGCCCGAATCGCTGGTCCACCAGTGGTTTGTCGAGATGCTGCGGCGCTTCAACCTATGGGTGAACATCTACGACGAAGAACGTTGCGTCGCAGTCGCGCCCGGGGCGCCCGATAACAATCCTTTTCTGGATGATCAGCTCATCCTTTGCAGCATCGATTTCCTTAATGGTTCAGCAGAACGAGCGGCCCAGGCGAAAGCTGCCGGCTGGGATGTATTGGTTGTCGATGAAGCGCACCACCTTGCCTGGTCGGTGGCGGAAGCAAGTCCCTCGTATCAATTGATTGAAGCACTGAGCCAGGGCGCTAAAGGCCTGCTTTTGCTTACGGCTACCCCCGAACAACTCGGTGTGGAGAGCCACTTTGGCCGACTCCGGCTCCTTGACCCAAACCGATACAGCAACTTCGATGCATTTCAGGCAGCATCTACGGGGTATCAACAGATTGCCCGGGTTGTCGAGCAGGTGCTCGAAGAGAAGCCGCTTTCTGATGATGATCAGGCATTTGTCTTGCAGCAGTTTGCGCATACGCCCGAACACATCAAAGCACAGCTTGCTACGCCACTAAAGGCGCCGAAAAGCAGGCATTTGTCGATGAATTACTCGACCTGCACGGTCCGGGTCGCGTATTGCTCAGGAATACGCGCGCTAACATGACAGGCTTTCCACGCCGGCTCCCACACCTGGTGCCACGCACGCCGCCCGATACGGATTCACCGTATCTCGAGCGCGCCAAACGCGAATTTGCCTTCGATACAGGCCTGAGCAATACCGAGCCACGTTACAGTTTTAACGATGATGTACGTCTAAGCTGGCTCATCACATTTCTGCAAGAACATCCCACAGAGAAAGTACTGCTCATTTGCAGAACCCGGAAAAAGGCACTCGCCTTGCACGAAGCACTGCGTAAAAAGGTGAGCATCAGCGCGGGTATCTTCCACGAAGAACTATCCCTCATCCAGCGCGACCGTAATGCAGCCTGGTTTGCAGAAGCGGATGGCGCCCGGCTCCTGATTTGCTCAGAAATTGGTAGTGAAGGCCGTAATTTTCAGTTTGCACATCACCTTGTGCTGTTCGATTTGCCCATCAATCCGGAATTGTTAGAGCAACGCATCGGCCGGCTCGATCGCATCGGGCAGAAATCGGACATCCACATCCACATCCCTTACCTGGAGCACAGCCCACAGGGCACCACGGCCCGCTGGTATCATGAAGGATTACAGGCCTTCGAACACAACCTGTCCGGCACCAATAACACGTTGACTTCGCTAGCTGAACAACTGAGGCAGTTCGCCCATACATCAGCCGGCAAAACAGATGCAGCGAGCAAAGCAACGCTCGAGAAGCTTATTCAAGAGACACGGGCAGCACACGAGGCACTCCAACAAAGCCTTCAGGATGGACGCGACAGGCTGATTGAACGCAACTCCTTCCGGCCAGCCGTTGCCCAACATCTGATTGATGCCATCCAGGAGCAAGACCTGGATGAAACCCTCGAAGACTACATGATTCAAATTCTGGAATCAGTAGGGGTCCAGGTGGAAGAACACGCGCCGCGCACGTATTACCTGAATCCGCAAGGCATCACCATCGAAGCATTCCCCGAAATCCCCGACGATGGCGTAACCGTCACCTTTGACCGGCAGCGCGCACTTGTTCGAGAAGAAATACAGTTTCTGAGCTGGGATCATCCCATGGTGACGGGCGCGATGGACGTCATGCTCGGCGTTGAACGTGGCAATAGCAGCTACGGCATTTTAGTGAATGAAGCACAGAGTGACATATTGATTGAAGCAGTCTTTGTGCTTGAACCGGTAACGAAGGATGCAGCAGCAGTTAACCGATTTTTGCCGGCCACTCCGATCAGGGTTGTGGTGAACAGAACGGGTGATAATCTTGCTGAGACCTTCTCCCCTACCTTTTTCGAACAACAACTCCGCAAAGGCAAGCCTGACCGGCTGCTTTCCAACAGCCGCGTCACTCAAGACATGATCCCGGCCATGCTTGATGCCGCGCAGGCGCTTGCCGTGGCAAATGCTGACGCGATCAAAGCGACCAAACGCGAAGCCATGCAAACCCAACTTGGCTCAGAAATCAAACGCCTGCACGACCTGCAGCAGATGAATGGCAACGTGCGCCCGGATGAAATAGTATTGGCTCAAACCCAGCTGTTGCAATTTGGAGAGGCGATTGAACAGGCCAGGCTCCGACTGGACGCCCTCCGGCTTATCTGGCAATTACCGGAAGAGATGGTGGAGTGAGGGTGAGAGAATTTCACTTCGAAATTCGGAGTTCCTTGCTCGATATTCGAGGGGCGCAAGCCCCGAAGAGATCCTTCGCGGGGGCTCAGGATCACATGAATGAAACAGATCCACAATCAACAATCCACAATCACTGCAGAATCCTCGCGACTTCCATGCCCAGGTTCTCTCGCATCCAGTTGATGTATTCAGGATCTACCTGCCGGATGTAGGACAGCGCTTTCCCGCGGTATTTACCAAAGTTGATGAGAATCTGGTCGCCTTCCTGTTTGAGCCGGCGGCCGCCGTCGAGATAAGGAAAACGGATCTCTTGCTGGATTTCGGCTACTGAACCAGAGAGGCCATATTTCTTGATTTGCGCACGAAGCACCTTCATGGTGGTCTCCGTGTCTTCCATCGAACGATGGCCATCGCCCGGTGCTTCGTCGAGATAAAACTGATGTGCCCAGGACAGTGTGCGCACTTCGTGTTTTTTCAGAATCTCCAGCGGATCCATAACTGACCTGTTAGCCGGCCCCGGCATGGGCGTGCTGCACCGCTTAAACTCAGACTCGAGCATGGGGATATCAAAGTTGATGACATTGTACCCCGCCAGATCAGCATCGCGCATCAACTTTTGTAATGCTGGAATCAGCTCTTGAAAGGTAGGCGCCTCTGCAACCATGTCGTTTGTGATGCCCGTTAGCTTGGTCACCTCCTCTGGAATGGGTCTTTCAGGATTGATAAAGGACTCAAACCGCTCCTGGGTCTTGTCTGGATTCACTTTGATGCCGGCAAACTCAATCACACGATCCCGGTCGGTATCAAGGCCGGTGGTTTCAAGATCAAAAAATAAAAGGGGACGCTCCAAACGCATGATTCGCTCTCTGCTGGCTATAAAAAGATCTATAGGGAAATTATCTGGGCTGCGTAGAAGCGGCTTTGGCGATACCTTCAGCATTGGATAGTGCCGTTGCACGCGCAGCCCAGGCGTCATACATCGCCGCCATCCTGGCCAAGCGCTCAGGTTCACGTTCAGCAAGGTTCACCAGTTCCGTGCGGTCCTCTTCAACGTTGTACAGTTCCCAGTCTTTTGACCGCTCGGCCACCAGTTTCCATGGCCCTTCTCTGACGGCACGATTCCCCCAAAACTCCCAATAGATGGGCGGCCGTTCCTCGATGATTTCACCGGCAAATACTGACGCGAGATCGATGCCTTCCATTGGCAACACGGCGTACCCAGCGAAGGTTGTTGGGTAGGTTGCGCCGGCTACAGAAAGTAGCGTAGGCATCATGTCAACAAGGTGCCCCACCTGATTCGATCGCGTACCTGGCGCTGTAATTCCAGCCGGCCAGCGGACAATAAACGGCGTGGCTATCCCACCTTCATGGCTATACTGTTTGTACAGGCGAAACGGCGTGTTACCCGCGTTGGCCCATTCACTGTTGTAGGTCCGGTAACTTTCGCGCGGGCCAGGGTCAATATCAGGTGTGCGATCAACTTTGTACGGACAGGCGCCGTTATCGGATAGAAAAATGACCAGCGTATTGTCGGCCACACCTTTTTCTTCCAGGTGGGTCATCAGTCGGCCAATGTTTTGGTCCAGCCGATCCACCATTGCCGCATACACTGCCATCAGGTACGCCTCTTCTTCCTGTTTACTTTCGGACAGCGATGACCACGCCGGCACAATGTCATCACGCGGCGTAAGCGGCCACGCTGCATCGATCAACCCCATTTCGAGCATACGAGCATAGCGCGCGTCGCGCAAGGCATCCCATCCTTCATCGTACCGCCCGTCGTACTTTTCAATGTCTTCCGGCAAAGCATGTAACGGAAAATGTGGCGCGTTGTGTGCGAGATACAGGAAAAACGGATTTGGAGCTTCTAGCGCTTCATCAATAAAATCGAGCGCATAGTCTGTAAACGCGTCTGTTGTGTAAAAACCCGTTTCTGGCACTTCAAACACTTCGTTATCCAACCGCATGGGATTCTCTTCGCCCTGCCATTGCATGCCCGTGAAAAAGTTTACCGCACCTACCAGAAAGCCAAAGTAACGGTCAAAGCCACGGTCGACCGGGTTGCCCGGCAAGTGCCATTTGCCGGACATTAAGGTTGTGTAGCCGGCTTCGTGCAGCACTTCTGCCAGCGTCACATGATTGGGGATGCTGAAGTTCTTCGACTGGTGATGGTATACCCCGCTCAACAGCGCTGCACGCGACTCGGTGCACTTCGCGTTGTTGTAGAACTGCGTAAACTGGATGCCTTCTGCAGCAAGCCTGTCAAGATGCGGCGTATCAATCTCGCCACCGTAGGCGCCAATGTCTGAGTAGCCGAGATCATCGGCCATGATAAGGACGATGTTTGGGCGCGTACCCCGGGTTGATGATCGGGCGGTGTACATGCAACAATCAGAAGCAACAGTACGCACCCAAAGCGGGCAAGCGTATCTTTTTTCATGGTGATGGGGCGAGCAACGGTTCTTTCACTGAACTTACCGCATGCAAGACACTACGTCAAACCTGTCATAACCCAGTGTCAGCCAACGCTAACAACCCACTGCCACCTGGTCAAATTACTGCTTGGCGCGCTTCTTTTTATCCAGATGATAGGTTAAAGCCATGGCTATGCAATGCCGCACAGCGTCTTCTTCGAGTTCATCTGCTAGCTGAAACACAACGCTACGATTCCCCTCAAAAGCTAGCTGATCGGAATAGATTTGACGGAAGGTGCTAACCAGTGTGGTCTGGCAGTTGAAGTACATTGCATAGCTATCAGGCGCACGCGGTTTCCAATCCATTCGGATGGTGCTGCCGCTTTTCGTCTTGGAAGTTAAATAACTCGGCTCCCCCCATTTCAGGGTCTCTTCCAACGCTCCAACTTCTTCCATCCCGGCTGCCGTATCCAAAACCAGTTGACGCAGCGCTAACATTCGTGGCCGTACGTGCGCTGGGTAGTTATCAAATACCCGCTTCACGTCCGGATTGATAAATGAACTTGTTTCTTGACTACTCATCTGTATTTGCGTTTTAGACGACGGGTGTTTTAGCCGGCGCGCAGCATCCGATACAATAGATGTAAGATAAAGAATATCATGCCTGTGACAACATACTGACATGGGCATGATGGTCGTTGCTGATCGAGTAGCAACGCTATGAATTTGCGCCGGATTCGAATCCACCTATCCATTCTCGGTTGTTGGATTTCGCCTTCCGCAGTAGATTACGATATCTTTACCAAATCATTACGCCACATTAACCAGACCTTCTGCTTCAGTGCACGCAGTATTTTACCGCAGCAGATTCGCGCTTTTCTGTATGCTTGCCGGCCTCTTCTTTCTAACGACAAGTCTCCCTGCAGCCGGCCAAATCAACATCGAAAAAACCCGGGTGGAAGATCCCGAAGGCATTTCGCTAGCCGTTGCTACAACTTTTGCCTTCCGGAGCGGCAACGTGACGCGCTACGACCTGAGCAGCAGCGCCCGAGTGGATCACAAAAGCGACAAGAATCACATTTTCCTGCTCGGCAATGTTGGGTACGGCGAATCGCGCGGGACAACCTATAAAAACCGCGCATTTGCGCACCTGCGCTTTATGCACGATGCGTCGCGGTTTATTACAACAGAACTTTTTGGCCAGGTGGAGAACGACACGTTTACCCGGTTGCAGTTGCGCGTGCTCGCCGGCATTGGAATCAGAATACCCTACGTAAAACGGGACAATATCGCCATTTATCAGGGCACAAGCTTCATGTTTGAACACGAGTCGCTCGCCCCCGATAACGTGGGCGAGCACCCGGCTGAAATTACAGCCAACCGGTGGAATAACTACATCAACATCCGCCTTAAACTCAACGACAAGGTTGCATTCTTTAACACCGGGTACGCACAGCCGCGCTTTGATGATTTTGGAGATATCAGAATTTTGCTGGATAGCGGACTGCAAATCGAACTCTCCACCCGCTTTTCCTTCTTCACGAGCCTCAACCTGCGGTATGATAGCCGGCCGCCCGGGACGTTAAAATCCCTCGATATCGACATGCGCAACGGGCTCAAGTTTGATATCTGATTCAGAATAATCCAAGTTTTGTCGTATCGATAATATACCGCTCTTTACGTCATCCCGAGCAAAGGCGAGGGATCTGGTTAAAACGAAGCGTTCAAAGGCTGTTTAAAACGGTCAATAAATGCCAGATACTTCGCTTCGCTCAGCATGACGCGAAGGTCAGTACAGAAGTTGGGTTTTACAGTGCCGACTTGGTCTAAGCAAATCAGCAAAAGCCTCCCTACCTCATTAATGGAAGAATTTTTCTTCAGTACATGCGGCTATGCACACCTTGGCTTTATATTCCACGACGTCCACATCGCATCCCTCAAGCCCCAGATGCTGCATTCAACCCTACCACCCCGGATGAGCCATTTCGTAAAGAGAATAGGAAGTACCGTAAAAACGGCATGTTTAACTTCACTCATCTGGCTCAGCACGGCTGCTAACCCAGCCATCGCCCAGCAGACCCAACCGGATTCACCAGCGCGACTCGCCCTCTTCCTCGACTGTGGTTTCTGCGATGAGACGTTTATACGGCAGGAAACCCCCTACCTGGACCACGTTCTCGACCGTGAAGTCGCCGACATCCACGTCCTCGTTACGCGGGAACGCACAGGCGCCGGCGGCGAGGTACAGACCTTAGATGTTATCGGCTTGCGTCAATTTGAAAGCCTGGATTTCACAACCTTTTTCACGATACCCGTCAACGCCACCGAAGACGAAGAGCGCAATGCATTCCTCCAGACCCTTGAAGCTACACTCGTCCCATACCTGATGCAAACGCCGTTGCGTAACCAATTGCGTGTGGAAATTGCACAGGAAGACGAAGGGGTCGCTGAGCAAACTCAGCCAACAAACGACCCGTGGAATCTTTGGACGATCACGCTCTATGCCGACGGTAGCGCGGATTATGAATCCCAACAACGCTCATTTGACAGCCGATATGGCGTGTTTATCAGCCGCGTGACCGAAGCGTGGAAGCTACAACTACGTCCATTTTTCAACTACAACTACGACCAGTTCGAGCGTGGGGACCAAACAATTACGAGTTCAGCGCGTCGCGATGGCATTACCAGCTATGCAATTAAAAGCATCTCCCCGCACTGGTCTGTTGGCGCTTACGCAGATGCCCTCACCTCGACGTTTTCCAATATCGACTGGCGCTACCGTTTCATGGGTGCTGTTGAGTGGAGCCTCTTCCCTTACCGCGAAGCCAATCGCCGGCAGTTGACGGTTGCCTATCGCATCGGCGCATCACACCTCACCTATCGGGAGACAACGATTTATGATAAGCTCGAAGAATTTCTCCCACAGCAGTTGCTCAACGCAGGGTATGAAGTGGTTCAACCCTGGGGAGAGATCGAGATTGGCATCAATGCATCACAGTACTTGCACGACCTTTCGCGCCATAGTCTTGAAATCGACGCAGCGTTCGAAATCCGTGTCACGCGAGGACTTTCTGTAGAGATTGGGGGGTTTCTCGAACTCATACAGGACCAGATCAATCTCCCGAAAGGCGACGCAGATCTGGAGGAGGTGCTATTACGGCGAAGACAGCTTGAGACTAACTACGAGGCCGGCTTCGGCTTTGGGTTGCGCTATCGGTTCGGCTCCCTCCTCAACAACGTTGTCAACCCGCGCTTCGGTGGCATCGGCAGCAGAGATCGGTTCTGATGTGCAGGCACCCTTTTCTGTAACCTTTCAACGGTATGGCTCGTCACGAGGAATTGAACATAGGCTGTAATAGGCTTCTGTGTTCAGTTGCTTCCTCCCCCACGCGATGATCGTGAAAGCTATGTCTGTGAAAGCTATGCCTAATCCGCTCGTTTCAATCAGAATTTTGTGCATTTCCCTTGCCTTAACCCTCCTTCCCCATGTAGCCACAGCGCAATCTTCTGAGCCCACAACGGATCAAGTTGATGCATTGTTTGCGCGTTGGGACACGCCAGAATCACCCGGCGCTGCGATCGCCATCATTCAAGACGGCGAGGTACTTTACAAAAAGGGGTACGGCATGGCTAATCTTGAACATGGCATTCCGAACACCCCATCAACGGTCTTCGACATTGCTTCCGTGTCCAAGCAATTTGGTGCCATGGCGATTGCCATGCTGGCTGAGGCCGGCACGCTATCCCTGGACGACGAGGTACACACCCATATCCCGGAAGTCCCCGACTTCGGCAATCCGATCACCCTTCGCCACCTCGTGCACCACACCAGCGGCTTGCGCGATTGGCCCGGCACCCTGTCCATGGCCGGCTGGCTGATGGACGACATTATCACCTTTGACCAGATCTTACGGATGGTGTGGAAGCAGCAGGCTTTGAATTTTGAGCCGGGCGCTGAATACTCTTATTCGAATACAGGCTATAACCTGCTTGCAGAAACCGTATCGCGCGTCACAGACCAATCTTTTCCCGAATGGATGGATACGCATGTGTTTACGCCACTTGAGATGCACCACAGCCACTTTCACGACGACCACCAGATGATCGTAAAGAATAAAGCGCAGGGGTATCGAAAAGCAGGTAGTCAGTACAAAATGGTACCCAATAGCCTAACGGCCCTGGCATCTAGCTCACTGTATACAAGTGTAGATGACCTGATCAAATGGGTACAGAACTTTGAGACCAAAACGGTCGGTGGGCCGGCGGTGATGTCGCAGATGCACGAACAAGGGGTACTCAACGATGGCAGTGAAATCGCTTATGCGTTTGGCAATTCAATCGGATCATACAGAGGACTTGTGCAGGTGACCCACTCTGGTGGATGGGCTGCATTTAACACCTATTTGGTCCGATTTCCCGAAGAGCGTTTTTCCGTTATCGTATTGAGCAACGCCGGCGACTTGAACGCGAGCCGGCGTGCGTATGAAATTGTAGATCTTTACCTGAAAGACCAATTCATTCCGGAAGAACAAGCAAGCAACGAGGAGGTCACACCCATAACATTGACCGACACCCAACTCGAACGCTTTGTAGGCAACTACAAACTCGGCCCGGGCTGGTATGTGAACATTTTCAGAGATGGCAACGCCCTCAAAACGCAGGCAACCAATGAGTCGGCCTTTGACATGACGCCCGTGTCAGCTACAAAATTCTGGGTCCAGGCCTACGGATCCCACATCGACTTTAAAGGTCCTGCATCAGCCCCTGCTACTTACTTTGACTACAGACAGTACCAGGCACCACGCGTGAGTGATGTCATTGCACAGGAGGATGTTAGGACAGCTGATTATTTGGGCACCTACTACAGTGAAGAACTGGAAACAACCTATACTGCTGAAATCCAGGAAGACAAGCTGGTTTTCCAACACATGCGCCACGGCACCATAGCGCTTTCTCCTCTTATCGAGGATGTATTTAACAGCGATCGCTGGTTTATGCGTGAAGTCGAATTTGTACGTAATGCGTCCGGAGAGATTACAGGATTTCTCGCCTCAGATAGCCGCTCACGGAATGTATTGTTCAGCAAGTTCTGAGTGGCTTTGATGCTGCACGACTTTTTGTGCGTGATTCGCTGTAGAAGGAGTAATTTGTATTACTGATGAAACGTAAAATATGCTGCGTTCATATTTTGCCAATATCTTTTATGATGGTATAAAAGGGAAACTCCGCCCTGGACTGGCGGAAGCTTTTGAACAGAATGCTATGGTTTAAACCATATTAGTCTTCAAAAGCTTCCACCAGTCTATCCAGCAGCTTAAAATTAAGAACCGCCTATTTTAGCAACGTCATCCGCCCCGTTTCGACGCGCGTTTGCTGAGTCATTCGGGCGGTCACCTGGTAGAGATACAACCCTGAAGAAAGAAGACTGGCATCAATCTCTACGGATCGAGCAGTACCAGCAGCAAAGGAAATCTGAGGAATAGACAGTACCCGCCTCCCCAAAATGTCAAATATTTCTATACTGACTTCTGCTGCATCTGGCAGGTCAAATTGAACTGTTGTTGTTGGATTAAAGGGATTAGGATAATTTCCTTTTAGCGCAAACCGCTCGGGTAGTCTGCCACTGCCTTCATTACTTGTAATGGAGCTGCGCGTCAAGACAACAGATACTGGTTCACCGACCGAGACATAGTTGCCATCCGTAGCTATTGCGCGGTGATAAAATGTTGTGGTTTCACCTAAATTCACGCCTGCAGAGGTAAGCAGCGTTGCCACGTCCCCAAAATTGGATTCAAAAGTAGGTTCAGCGGATAAAGAAACAAGTACTACGCTCTCGAACTCTGCGTCGAGCCCTAATTCCCATACGTAGTATGTAGCGTTTGCATTAGTATCGCCACCATTCCATGTCGCTACAAAGGGCGTTTCGGGATCACCAGTTATAACGATCATTTGTCCATCTTCAGGCGACGTAATTATTGGTGCACTCGGTGCTACATTTCCACTTGCCACAATTTGTCCCCTTAGTTCACCAGACGGGATATCCACAGAATGAATGTTTATATAGAGTTCCTCGCCGAAGAGCAAGCTAACCTGGTCCTGCGTTAAAGCAAAGGTGTTTGCATCAGCTTCGAATTGACCTCCGCGATTGTCTGCATTTAGCGTTGTTGTCAACAGCAGTTCAATACCTCCATTCCCAGCAATAGAAGCCTGGTGGATATGCGCACCACCGGCTATATCTGAATTAAAATCTGATGCCAGACCACTAAAGCTTCCAGAAACTATGAGTGTCGTGTCACTAACGAGGCCTAGCATCGCTCCAAAAGCGTCAGAGTCCGAATCAGCTTGAAAACCAAACATTGTCCCTGAAGTTGTATCACCAACAACTTGATTATTGAAGGACAAGTACGTTTCAACCAAGCGATATGCATAGGGTGTGATTTGACCTCTAATTTCACCGCCATTGTAAGCGTCTGTATGGATATTGATATAATGTTGTGCGGTGAGTAAGCCATCTTTTATTTCATCACTCAATTCGAAAGTGTTCTCAGATGCTTCGAAGCTTCCGCTCAAACCATCAGAAGCAACGCTTGGCACTAAGGCAAAATCAACACTTCCTTCCTCATCGATGAACCCGCTGTGAATGTGCGCTCCAATTGCGTCTGCAAAAGGGCTATCTACCGTAAAACTGCCACTTACAACCAAACTATTGCCCTGCATTTCTACCATGGCTCCTCCTATCCCGTTTGACATGTTAGGTGTGAGCTGCGCCCGGCCGGAAAATACTGAACGGAGCGGAATAGATGCAGCAGGCAACAACTGGCCACGTAGCTCCCCAGGCAAATTGAAATCTGTATGCAAATTGATGTAGTACCGCCTCGCCTGCAAATTCCCTATGGCTGTCTCATCAAACTCGAATGTATTATCCGAAACTTCAAAGGTACCGCCTAGATTGTCAGATGAAAGTGTTGCAGTTAATCCAAATGCAATCCCTCCATTTTGCCCAGCCAATCCATCGTGTACGTGCGCGCCTCCTGCAATATTGGGATTGAAAGCATCGCTCAACCCCATGAAACTTCCACTGACCCACACTTGACTGCCACTTAGTTCAGCCAAAACACTGCCTGTTCCCAAGCTTGCATTTGCAGGAGTCTGGTTAGCGCCGCTGAGATCCGCAATAAAAGGTGTACTAGAGAGCGCCACAGCTTGCCCTCTGACTTCCCCTCCAGGATACTGCTGCGTATGAATATTTATATACATACTCCGCTGACGAAACAGTTCTTTCTGCTCTTCAGAAATAGGAAAAGTATTGTTTGAAGGCTCAAAAACACCACTCAAATTGTCATCTGCTGTCGTTGCATTAAGGAAAAATTCAATCCCCCCATTTTGCCCAGCCATGCCAACATGTATATGAGCACCACCAGCTATATTCGGATTAAAAGCACTTGAAAGGTTATTGAAAGAACCAGATACGATTAACAGTGAGTCTTGAATTTCTGCGATCAAACTCCCTTGCCCCGAGCTTGTATTTACCGGTACTTGAGCGGCACCAGAAATAACCATTTTGTACCCCTCACTGACAGCAGGCAACATCTGCCCACGTAATTCGCCGCCAGGATAGTCGTCGGTATGGACATTTACATATAGATATCTTGCCGCTAGTGAATCTGCCAGACCCTCAGAAACTTCAAACGTGTTGTTTTCGGCTTCAAATGTTGCGCCTCGCTCATCTGCATCAACGATTGCATTCAAGAAAACAGCAATCCCTCCATTGTTGCCCGCGATTCCTTTATGCAAGTGAGTACCACCCGCAATTTCGACCGCATAGTCACTCTCCAAATTTTCCAGTCTACCTGTTATGGTTAAGGTAGACCCATCCAATAATCCTTCTAGAGCCCCCTGCGCCCGGCTAATAACAGCAGGCGTTTGGTTGCCGCCAGACAGGACAGCTCTATACAGGGTGGGATTATTAGCACCCGGAGAAGGATCGGTGACCCGCCAGGCATTAACAAGGCCTTCTACACCTGAAATACGAGAAATGGTTTTACCAGAAAGTGGTAATGAGGTAAATCCACCAGTCTCCCATACACCTGCTGTTACAGCGGCACCTTCTCTGAAATGCCCCGCAATGCCGTACTGCATGTAGTCTACGATGCTTCCGGCATCTCCAAAGTCAGTGGTAGAACCAAGATACAGACCGACTTCACCATCCGCATCACCTAAACCAGGCCATGCTACTACAAGAAATCCACCCGCTGGCATTGTTGTGTTTCCTGATAAAACGGTCAATTCAGAGATCCTGGGGTACTGCGGGAAATTACACAGAAAGTAACTCGAGACATCTATTTCTGATTCTCCTGAATTATATAATTCAACCCACTGCGTTGCACCTTGATAATCAGTCCCTTCAAGTCCAATTTCACTAATATACACTTGGGCGAGTGTAACACGGCTCGCGGTAAAGAGCATTAAAATGGTAAGCAATATCTGCTTTGTATTTGACATTTTCATGATAAATCTTGTTTTGATGCTACCCGCCATTTGAGACTGCCAGTAGTGACATATCCATAGATAACCAGGTCGCATTAGACGGGTACCTCGCGATCTGACTTACTTGAGCAAACTTTACAACTCGACCAACTTCGCAATTAAACCTTCAGCCGTAGCTTCTAACCCCATCACGTTAACTTGCTCAAAATAGGTGTACCAGCCGGCTTCAGTTACGAGCTTCTGAAATGCATTGGCCATCTCCTGGTCGGGAAAAGTCCATATTGCGAAGTAGTCGAACTCAGCCTTTTGCGAGGTACCTTTGTTATTTTCTGACCACGTCAAGATTTTGACACCATTTTCTATAAGCGTCTGCATATGAGAGCCAATTTGTGCCATGTACTCTTCTCGTGCCTCTAGCGATAATTTGCGCCAGGATGGCCTGGCGTTCCATAGTTCTATAAAGTACACCATTTGATCGTTGGGTTAAGCGGTTGATTTCCGAGGTTAAAGGCGCTTTCAGCTACGAACATCCCGATAGACACCATCTATGAAAGACGTCATTGCCTTGCGCACAATAATTAACTATTTTAGGTCTATACTAAAATTTAGTGCACAAAAATCGCTAATTCCTTCAAGATCATTCACTTGCACTTAAACATGCTTCAAGTTAGTAAGTGCAAATTTTTCACTACACGAATTCAGAATTACAGCGCTGATATATTGACTCCAGCTAAACTGAACCTGAGGAAAAGAAGGATGGAATAAGATGCACTACAGGACAAGACGCCGGCGCTTAACTAAGGGATCAATCAAAGGACGTTATGACAGGTACGATAGAAAGGTTTATAGAACGGGGTACAGATTATCCACTGAGATTTGGGAAACTAACAGTATTTGAATCCAATATCCCCAGCAAAGACATTAGGTTCTATTTCGATGAATTCATCTTAACACTCATGGTAGCTGGCCACAAATCAGTAGTGAGTGAGAATCTTAAATTTGAGTTCTTCCCAGGTACGCTATGTATACCAGAAAAAGAGGTGGTCAATTATATATCTATTCCGAATGCTACAATAGAAAGCCCTACAAAATGCCTGGCTCTTGAGCTTGATCCGGCATACTTGCAGTCTGTATTTGAAGATGTCCTTTTTTCCGAGAGAGACAAAATAGTCTTACATAAGCACCAAGATGAGCCCAAGGAAAAAAATGGTAGCCTGTATTTCTTGACGAGTGATGAACTATTGATTGAGGCGTTCATCCGTTTATATGAAAATCAGCTAAGGGACCATAGTCCAGTAAAAGAGCTGGTTGACGAGCTGGTTGTGCGAGAAATGCTCTTACGCTTATTTCAGACAAGGGGCCTTAATTTATTGAAGCAAAACTTTGATAGACGTATAGCCGATGATGGGATCAGAGCTTCTATAAGATATATTCGAGACAATCTCCAGCATAAGCTATCGATGGAGAAATTAGCTAGCGTGGCTGGCCTTGGCCAAACGACATTTTATAAGCGATTTAAAGAGTGCACAAGCCGATCACCCGCTGATTTTATAGTTCACGAGAGAATAACGCTGGCGAAATCATTAATTCAAAAAGATCGGTTAAACTTGCAAGATATTGCTTATCAATGCGGCTTTAACTCATATGAATATTTTTGCAGTTGTTTCAAGCGGATTGAAAAAATTAAACCGACTGAATTCAAAAATGAAAGACGAGCTTCTACAAGATCCGTAATTATGTGATAATGCTTTACTAGATTTTCTGGCCGCAAGGGATAGACCCCGTAATTCCATGCGTCTGAAAAAAAGCGAAATTAAAAACGCTAATTTTTCCTTTGTATAGGTTCAATTTTGATCTAAATAAAAGGATCTTTTTGCATTGCGTCTTCGAAAGCTCGCTTCACTGCCAGTCGAGATGGGCGGTAATAAATCTGGGTTGTTCGGGGACTCTCATGACCCAGGAACTTCTGTAACAGATTTTCGGGCATGCCACGATTTACTAGATATTGAGCAATGGTGTGCCTGAGCAAATGTAGATGAACAGGCTTGATTCTATCAGCTTCTTCGGCCAACTCCCTAGCGGCAGCAGCAGCCCTCATCGTTTCCGAGCCATCTAGTTTCACCATTCGCTCACAAACACGAACAGCGAGCACAGTTAAGTACTCGCTGTTCTATGCATGCAGCTCTGGACCCCCAGAAAGCCTTACATCCTAGAGGCTAACACCCGCCGGCGCTAATACCCCTCGTTTTGCAACAGGTAGCCCTCTTCGTTGGAGGCGCCGTCGATGGCACTTTGCGGAATCGGGAACAGCCGCTTGAAAACGTCGCTGTCCGTTTTCTCGGTCCAGGCATCTTCGTACGTGCCAAACCGGATCTGATCGGTTCTTCTCAGGCCCTCCCAATACAGTTCAAAGCCGCGCTCGCGGTACAGGATGTCGAGATCAATCGATGACAGGTCGGCCGGCGTTTGGTCGGGCCGCGCATTCCGTGCGCTGCGCAGTGTATTGACATCGCTCAGTGCGCCGCCTGCGTCGCCATTTCTGAGTTTTGCCTCGGCGCGATTCAGGTACACTTCACCCAACCGGAGCAATACCAGATCCACGCTGCTGAACCTGTTGCAGTTACTGGATGTGCGGCTACACTGATACTTGGAGAAACGATACCCCGTGTTGTGCAGCCGGCCTTCGTTCGAGAAGTCGATGTTCAACGTGTGATTCACGTATTCCGTATTCCCAGACCCTCGTGTTCGTGTGTGGATGACGGGATAAATCCGGAATCCGCCGTCAGCGCAGGTGAGGAAGTTGCCGTCTACACCCTTTCGAGGCCCCCAAATAACGTCTCGAAGTATGCCTTTGTCGATTTCAAACTCCTCAGCAGTCTTGCAGAAGTAGTGATCTTCATCATTCTCAGGGGTCACGCCGCTCAAGTCCTGCAACGCTTCAGGTATAAACAGTTCTTGTTTGTAGAACCGCGCGTCTGCGTCGGCCGGATCCACGCTGCCGTAGGCATCGACCCAGTTCTGATAGAATTCCGGCGTAGCTGCAGGACCATCCGTCCCATCGGCTGACGGATGCTCGAGCCTTGGATACAGGTCACCGGCAAGCGACCAGTAGGCCCAACGGTTGTGCTCGTTGCGGAGCACACCCCGCTGATCAACGGCAAAGATCAACTCCGTGCTACCGGTATTTGAATCATTGAACATATCGAAGTACTCACTCGCAAGCGTGTAGCTGCCGGAGTTAATGATGTTATCTGAGTACTCAATCACCCTGAGCATGTCTTCAGATCTAAAATCCGGTGTGCCATATGGATCGCGGTATACAGCCGCGTTGAGATGCAATCTTGCAAGAAGCCCCCACACGGCTCCCTGTGTAAGCCGGCCCGGTCCTCTGTTTGTATTGATTACATCTACAACCGATTCGAGCTCACGCTGAATGTAGTCGATGGCTTCTTGCCCCCGCAGCAGACGCGAGGTCTCATCCGTCGTCTCCTTCTCAAAAGCAAGCCCCCAACTATCCAGCATCAACATATTCAAATAGGCGCGCAGCGCAACCATTTCATGGAGGGCCTCCGTAGCTTCTGTATTGCCAGCATCCGACAGCGGTCGTAGCACCTCAATGGCCCCGACTGCCCGAGAAAGATTGCGCGTGACCTCGTTCCAGGAACTGGAAACAAGATCATTGCCTGGCGTCATCAAATGCTGGTGTACAGCGATGAATTTCCCGCCGTCGAACCAGTCTGTGCCGCCGCGATACGGTAGAATAGCCTCATCAGAAGCGATCTCCTGCAAGCCAAAATAGTTGGTATGCCGCCAGGTCCAGGCTAACTGTCCGTACGCCGGGGCTATAGATCCGCTGATCGTTTCAGCCTGTCCGCCTCCCGTCAAAGATTCGTCCAGAACCTCTTCACTCAAGGCGTCGCACCCAGCAATGGCTACGATCAAAATACCTGTAAGAACAATATGTTTAATAGTCATGATTGAATACGTGTATTAAGGCCAATATAGATTTCATGTGCAAGCGCTACTGGCTATCGTGAAGACACGGAATACGCGCAGCAGCATAACACACGGGACTAAAATGTCATGTTCAAACCCAACTGGATAGTTCTTCCCGCCGGATATGTAAATCGATCGATACCAAAAGTCTGTATGCCACCTCGTGACGTACCGGTATTTACCTCAGGATCATACCCTGAGTAATTGGTGATCACGAAGGGGTTCTGCGCCGTCAACGTCAACTGAAGTCCCCTTACCATATTGCCGATTCCAAGCTGGTCGGGTCGCGGGCTGAAAGAAAGCGTTACATAATTCAGCCTTAGATATGCGCCGTCTTCTAGATAGCGTGTAGACACCGTGTTAGAATTTGTAAGGGCCTCTTCAGGATATTCCGTCGCAAACTCCGTGGTATTGAAGCTTGAGCCGAGGTTACCCCTGTTAAAGATGGACATCGCTGTGTGGTTGTAGATCGAATGGCCTGATGCGCCATTGAAATTAGCCCGCAGGCCGACGTTTTTATATTGCAGGTAGATCTGCATCCCATACAACAAGTTTGGAAGCGCACTGCCTACAACAACGCGATCATTTTCCAGGATGGCGCCATCATTGTTGGTATCCACAAACTGATTCAGCCCGTCTTCGCCGATGCCGGCAAACTCAAGCATGTAGAATGCACCGACGGGCTCCCCATTGATGTAGCCATTGATCGTTGCGCCCGTTTGCCCAGCTCCCTGAGCGGCACCCGTGGTTAACACAGCGTAGGGCGAATTCTCAACCCTGTTTTTGATAGACGAAACGTTCCCCCCGATAGAGTACTGGAACGTACTTGTTGGGTCGTTTCTATACTCAAGAGCTAATTCAAACCCAGAGTTTTCAATCGTCATGTCGGGAACGTTCGTCCAGAAGGTCGACGTTGGCTGGATGGGATCACTGGGTACAACTTCCAACAGGATGTTGTCGGATACCTTATTGTAGTAATCCAGCGTACCCAACAGACGGTTGCCGAAGAACTCAAAGTCGATACCGATGTCGGTTTGCGTAGAGACTTCCCACTGAATGTTCGGATTGGCCAATCGCGTAAAAATAATCCCGAACGCATAGTCATCCAGGGTGGAGGCATTGGGGTTCAGGGGATACGTATTGTTGCCGTCTCGACTTTCGGTATAACTCAGCTGGGTAATTTTGCTCGGGATGTCCTGGATACCCGTCTGCCCCCAACTGGCGCGTAATTTCAGGTTATCAACAAAAGCCGCCTGAAAAAAGCGTTCCTCACTAATATTCCATCCCAGCGCAAACGAAGGGAAATAACCGTACCTGTTATTTTCGCCAAACTTGGAAGAGCCGTCTGCACGCATCGTCGCGGTCAGCAAGTACTTGCCGGCGTAGTTATAATTGACGCGCCCAAAAAAGGACTGCAATTTATTTTTCTCCGCCAGTGCACTCCGGTTGGTGGGTGTAATTTGGGTACTCGTCTGGTCCTGATACCGTGGTTCAATGCCGTTATCACGAAACCCCTCCATGGCCAAAGAGCTCACTTCAATCAGGTTTTCCTGATAGGAATGGCCGGCTAATAGATTCACAGCGTGCGCTTTTGAATCGATCAGATAAGTAAGGGTGTTTTCTACAAGCGTGTTCGTGTTCTTGTAGTTAAACGTGGTAAGGGTCCCTGTCTCGAAGCCTTCCAGCAAGGCATAAGGAGAGATTTGCACTTCTCTATCGGTTGACGAATAGTCCCGACCAACATTGAGTCTGTACGTGAGCCCGTCGATGATTTCCAGCGAAGGCGCAACATTCGCCACAATCCGGTTATTCAGACTTTCATCCAGGAACAAGTCGTATCGCACTACGGGATTCAATGTCTCATCCAACAGCGTCGGGGTACCGTCGCTGTACACTGGAATGGTTGGATTAAGCTGCAGCATATCAACAACCATAGCCGAGTTATCAGGCCTGAGATTGGCAGTGTGAACGGCATTGACGTGGTAGTCGACATTGAGCCTACCATTTAAGGCAGTCTGACTCATGTTTAGCCTTCCGGAATACCGACTCTGACTGCTTTCCCTAAGGATACCATCCTGGTTTTGTACTCCGAGTGAGGCATAGTAATTAAAGCGATCGTTTGCAGCACCACTCAAGGAAAAGTTAACGTCACTCGACAAAGCCGTTTGGGTTAGTTCGTCTTGCCAATCAGTATTGGCGCCAAAATCATCCAACTGCCCGCCTACGCTTGGGACCTGGCTTCGAAACTCAGCAGCGCTGAACACATCAATATGATTCGCCATCGACGTCCAACCAACAGAACTGGACAGGCTCATCCTGGTGGTGCCGGCCTGCCCTTTTTTGGTCGTGATGACCACCACACCGTTAGCAGCTCTTGCCCCGTAAAGTGCGGTAGCAGAAGCGTCCTTCAGCACCTCGATGCTCTGGATATCGCCGGGGTTTATGAAGTTCAGCGGGTTATTTGCAACGCCAATGGATGCGTTGTCCAGCACAAAACCGTCGAGGACGTAAAGCGGGGTGGTGCCCGAGCGCAAACTGCCTACACCGCGAATGATAATGTCTTGCGAAGCACCTGGCTCACCGCTGGCACTCGTAACATTTACGCCGGCTACAACGCCCTGGAGCAACTGCCCGGGGTTGACCAGCACCCCCTGATTGAAGTCCTCTGCTGAAACGGAAGATACAGCACCTGTGACGTCAGATTTCCGCTGGACGCCGTAAGCAACAACGATCAATTCATCGGTTTCTAATACTTCAGGAACGAGCGTTACTGCAATAGTCCGTCGTCCATTTATTGGAACGGCTCTGGTTTGATATCCTACAAACGAAAACATCAAGGTGTCATTAAGAGAGGCAACAGCAAGTTGAAACTCGCCCTCCCCATCGGAAGCTGTACCTATGGTTGTCCCTTGCACAACAACATTGACGCCTGGCAGAGGTAAATCCGTCGCGTCATCGGTCACAACACCGCTTACTGTTTGTGCTTGTATCGGCCCCGCACACGCTAAAAAAGCGAGAACAAGCCAACACAATCGCATGTTATTGGCAATAGTAAATCTTTTAATCCCTGTCATAGCACCATCTGGCTTATGTATGTAAATCGGTTAGGGCATGCGATGCTCTTCCTTCGAAGAGCGACTTCCTTGAAGTGTAAAAACGTGGGCACTTCAGAAGTAGTGTATATGTAAACTTTGCCCTTGGTGGTGGGTAAAGCGAACGCACGCAAAATCTCCCTCACAATAACTGATGTTTAGCAGTTCGCTTCATTAACCAAATGTTGTTACTCTTTTATTAGACCATTACGAATACTGGATACCATTTTCATTGCGGCGGACCTTCTGGAACAGATATTTGGGCATGGTGCGATTTACCTGATAGAGAGAGCCCTGTGGTAAAAGAAAGTGCTGCAAGCGCTTCCAAAACTTTAATTTTTAAACAAGCTTGGCAAATACGGCGCTACTATTGAGGTTATTGCCCCAAAGCCATTAGCTTGTCACTAAGCGCCGCGTATTTGTCAGTCGTGTACATCGAACACCTCAATTTCAACCGATCAGACCGCAATAGCCTGCAACAACGCTTTCTCCCACACAGGTATTCCTAGTACTTTGTGAATGGGAAAAAACCGCCTGACAACGTCACTGTCCGTTTTCTCGGTCCAGGCATCTTCATACGTGCCAAACCTGATCTGATCGGTTCTTCTAAGGCCCCTCCCAATACAGTTCAATTCCTCGCTCGCTGTATAAGCTTACGTCAAAACATCATCGCGCCATCCCCACTCAACGTGGATATATTCAAAAGCGAGATTCTTTGCAGTAATGTGCAAGTTATCTGCATAATCTGGCAGGCATAGCTGACCGCCATCTTTTTAAATTTTTGGACATCGATCAACTTTAAAGAAAGTGACAATGACCAATCAAGATGCAATACGCAGATACGAAATCACTGCGTTTGGAGAAGCAGATACACTAAAGCCAGCTTTGGGACCTATGCCAGAAGTACGTGACAACCTGGTGCGCGTACGCGTACGCTATGCTGGCCTAAACTTCGCAGACATAATGCAACGCAAGGGTCTTTATCCTGGGATCCTAGGGCTAGGGCTCCCTTATACCCCGGGCATGGAGGTCGTTGGCGAAATTGAGTCTATTGGCCCTGATGTTTCGGGCCTTGCAGTTGGACAAAAGGTATTCGTAAAACTTGAGATGGGAGGATATTCAGAATTTGTCGTAGCACCCGCTTCTTTTGTTTTTGGGATACCTGAAGGTATAGAGGAAAAAGACGTTTTGGGTCTTGTCGGCACAAGCGGCCAGACTGCATATGGTGTCGCCATGAGTCTAAAGGCTCCCGACGGTCGCCCTGTTTTTATCACAGCAGCCGCAGGTGGGGTGGGTTCTATACTCATCCAACTTTGCAAGCACCTGGGTTGGACAGTGATTGCCGGAGTTAGCAGCGAAAAAAAAGCTGCCTACGCCTCCTCCCTTGGAGCCGACCATACCATCAGGTATGACCGAGACGGTTGGGAAGACACGCTTCAGACACTAACGGGCGACGCAGGTTTAGCCGCAGCACTAGATTCAGTCGGGGGCACTCCTTATCGCGGAGCACTTGCAGCTTTAGGCAACCATGGAGAGCTTATATTTTTTGGTGGAGCTAGTGGTGATCTTGTTGGTCTTTCACCCGAATTGGTTTTCCCATTTGTCATCGGTTGCAAATCGGTGCGAGGCTTTGGCCTCGTTGGTTATTATCTCAGCGGACCAAACGTCCTTAATAAAACAATTCGGGACTTGTTTGATCACCGCTTATCTGGAGCCATTACACACGTCGCGACCACAATCTTTCCGGCAACGGAGGTCGCGAAGGCACACCGCACTATTGAAAACCGTCAGTCTCAAGGTAAGCTGCAGCTTGATATGCTATTATGATTTATCACGTAACGGCTCGATTCCGGGAAGAGACGGCATGTCTCTTCCGGAACCAGCTCACAAATGGTCAGGTTGCAGCCCAACAACCAGATGGTCCAGAAATCGTTGCGTCCATGCATCGCGCAGTTGTAATGGAAAATCGACGCATTGCGTGGACTGAAACCTGCTTCTGCCGCATCCCACTTGCGCATGAACGAAAAACTGTTCTCGATTTATATTTCGAAGATATTATCGCGACTGAGGCACCATACCATATCAGTCTAGCCGGCTTACCTTTCATGGAGCATCTCAAAGCGCTTTGTCAGGAAAAATGAGCAAGAAGGACCACATGGATTTGAACCATCAGTCGGCCTGGTATCAGGGAGAATTGCATGACCCTTAAAGCGTTAAATGATGCTATTGGCACGTTTCTACACACCCGCCCCGATGCGAAAAAAGGATTTTCAACCGGGATTCTGGACCTATGGATTTATTCCAATTCGGAACCCACGGCAATCGACGCTGTGATTTACACACCCGTTGTATCGCTGACGCTACAAGGTCAAAAGGAAGTCCGTTGGAGTACCCATTCACACGTCGTTCGCCCAGGTGAAAGCCTGATTGTGAGTCACGATTTGCCAGTGCAATCCTGCGTCACGAAAGCTTCAAAAAAGGAACCGTTTCGAGCTATCGCCCTAAACCTGGACCTGCCTCTATTAAGGAATCTGCGCAATGAATTAGACAGACCTTTGCCACATGACGATGAAGGGCAGGTGATCGAAAGTAATGTGGCCGATGACGAATTTGTGGATGCCCTAGGACGCTATTTTGCCTTGCACAAAGACGCAAACGCAGCGCGTCTCATGGCACCTATTATTCGCAGAGAACTACATGCAAGATTGCTTCTGGCACCACATGGTCGAATGCTCCGGCGTCTTATGAAACAAGAAAGTCAGGCCAGTCAGATTGCGAGAGCTATCGGACATATTCGTCAATATCTTTCTAAGACGCACTCGGTCAATGACCTGGCACGCATTGCTGGCATGTCCGTTCGATCTTTTCATGCACATTTTAAATCCATCACGGACACTACCCCGCTGCAATATCAGAAAGAGTTGCGATTAATCGAGGCACGGCGCTTGATACTTGCCGAGGGCAAAGCCGTCGGTACTGCTGCTTTCGAAGTTGGTTACGAAAGCCCAACCCAGTTCAGCCGAGAGTTTGCCAGGAGATTCGGTCAACCTCCCAGCAAGGCAAATGCTCAAACCAATGAATGAGCGTATTAAAAACTACAAATCATTTTAGCTGACGGTCAAGAACCTCATTTGTGGGACCTGCAGGTAAACAAACTGCTGCAAGCGCTTCCAAAACTTTAAGTTTTAAACAAGCTTGTGTAAAACGACTCCGGTATTGAGGTAATTGCCCCAACGCCATTTGCTTGTCACTGAACTCCGTAGTATTTTTCAGCCATGTACATCGAACGCCTCAATATCTACCGATCAGACCGCGATAGCCTGCGACGACGCTTTGTCGCGCACAGGTATTCGTAGGTGCTGGCCAACTGATATTCCGGGTTAATCGATTACATACCCTGTATTGAAGAGCACGCTGGTTCATGCGAACCCAGCGTTTTTTTTATGCCTAAAATTTCTCGCCTAAATTTATCCACCAACAACCCTAGCCCCGACCAACATGTCCATTGTTCTCGCATTTAGCGGCGGTCTCGACACCTCGTTTTGTGTCCCTTACCTGAAAGAAACCTACAACGAGCCCATCTACACCGTGACGGTGAATACAGGTGGCATCACAGCAGACGACGAAGCAGATCTGGTCCAGCGCGCTGCTGAGTTGGGTGCCGAAAAACACTTCACGATTGACGGCCGGAATGAGCTGTTCTGGAACCACCTGAGCTATCTTGTTAAAGGCAATGTATTGCGCGGCAATGTGTACCCGTTGTGTGTGGGACCGGAACGCGTAACGCAGGCGCAGAAAATTGTAGAGGCTGCGCGCGAACTCGGTGCACGGGCAATTGCCCACGGCTCCACAGGCGCCGGCAACGACCAGGTTCGCTTCGACGTGGCCCTCCGCATCCTGGCGAGCGAAATGGAAATCATCACCCCCATCCGTACCCTCGGCTACAGCCGGCAGCAATCCACCGACTACTTGCTGGCGCATGGCTTCGACGTTGATACGAGTACCACGACCTACTCGATAAATCGCGGACTTTGGGGCACCACCATCGGCGGGAAAGAAACGCTTGGCTCAGCCCTCCCCTTGCCCGATGAAGCTTATCCTGATACCCTGTCCCCATCGCGCTGCCCGGATAACCCATTGAACTTGCGGATTACCTTCGAAAAGGGCATCCCAACCGCATTGGATGGCAACATGCTCGACCCTGTAAAATTGATCGAGCGCTTAAACGAACTCGGTGGCGACCACGGGATAGGTCGCGACATCCACGTGGGTGATACCATCCTCGGCATCAAGGGACGCGTTGGCTTTGAAGCGCCGGCGGCATCCATCCTCATCAAGGCGCACGAAGAGCTGGAGAAAATCATCCTCACCAAGTGGCAGCGATTCCAAAAAGACCAGCTTGGTGAGTTCTATGGCATGCTGTTGCATGAAGGCCAGCATTTCGATCCGGTGATGCGCGACATTGAGGCCTTCTTGGACTCTTCCCAGGAAGTTGTGACGGGTACGGTCGACGTCCAACTCTACAAAGGGCATTTACGCGTGCTTGGCTGCGAAAGCGCCTACTCGCTCTTCGATATCCGCGTGGCCAGCTACGGCGAAACCAATACGCTCTGGGACGCACGCGATGCGCAAGGCTTTACGCAAATTTACGGGGTGCACGCCCACCTCGCGAACAAAGTCCGCACTTCGCAGGGCCTGCCTCAATAATCAACGATCAAACCAAAAGCATTATGTCCTCCGGAAACAAGGTTGCCATTCTACACGGCGCCGGCTATGCGGGTGGTGAGTTGATCCGCCTGCTCCTCCAGCATCCGCACTTTGAGTTGGTAGCGGTAACAAGCCGGTCTTTTGCCGGCAAACCGCTTGCGGCCGCGCACCCCAAACTTCGCGGTCTGACTACCCTGGAATTCACCACAAACGATGCACTGGATTACAGCCAGGTGGATGCATTGTTTATTGCCGCTGAGCATGGCCAAAGCGCTGCGATTTCAAAGCAGTTGCTGGAAGCAAACTATGCCGGCAAAATTGTCGATCTGAGCGCCGACTTCAGGCTCAGGAAAGTTGAGATGTATAATACCTGGTACGGCTTTGATCATCCAGCACCGGACCTGCTCGACGCGTTTGTATACGGGATGGCAGAGGTAGTGGCCCCCTACCCCGACAACACACGGTACATCGCCAATCCTGGATGCTTCGCAACGGGCATTTCGCTTGCACTATGGCCGGCCCTGCAAGCCCTGGGCCCATCCGATGTGACGATCACCGCGCTGACAGGTGCTTCTGGATCGGGCGCTACACCCAAGCCGACCACCCACTACCCAACCCGGGAAGGCAACGTGCGGGCGTACAAGGTGCTGCGCCACCAGCATTTGGGTGAAATCTACCAGCTTTTGGGCAACGACAACCACCTTGCGTTCACCCCGGTCTCAGGCCCCTGGGTCCGCGGCATTTGGGGAACAGCGCGGATTAAGTTACCGGAGAACATCACAGCAGAAACGGTGCAGGACTGGTACCAGGCTGCTTATGCCGGCCGTCCTCTGGTACGCCTTTGGCCTGATGCGCTTCCTGAATTACGCTACACAGCAGACACGCCATTCTGCGACATCGGCTGGATGGTTGAAGGACGCGACCTCGTGGTAGGCTTTGCCATCGACAACCTGCTCAAAGGCGCGGCGAGTCAGGCCGTGCAAAACCTGAACCTGATCTCCAATCTTCCCGAAACCCTCGGCCTGCTCCCCGAACCGGCTACATCAGAGACCAACAATGGATACGCAAGAAATTATCAGAACTGAAGACACCTTCCAGTTACCAACCTACAACAAGCTGCCCATTGCCCTCGCATCGGGCAATGGCCGGTATGTGCGCGACACGGATGGGAAAGAGTACCTGGACTTTTACGGGGGGCATTGCGTGACGCTGTTGGGCCACTCCCCGGCCCCTGTCTCAGAGGCCATCAAAACGCAGGCGGACACGCTGATTTTTTACTCCAACGTAGTATACAGCCCGGTGCGCGCCAAAGCAGCACATACGGCTGCCAGCATGGCGCCCGAAGGCTTGCAACACATATATTTTTGCAACTCGGGCACAGAAGCCAATGAGACGGCGCTCAAGCTTGCGCGTACCTACACGGGTAAACACGATGTCGTAGCGATGGTCTCCGGCTTTCACGGCCGTACGCTGGGGAGTCTTGCTGCAACGGGCATCGACAAATACCGAACGCCTTATTCCGGCATCATTCCGACAACGCACTTTGTGGACTTTGGCGACCTCGACGGCCTCAAAGCTGTGCTGGAGGCAAACGAAGATATTGCGGCTGTTATCCTCGAGCCCATTCAAAGCATGGCCGGCATTGTGGAAGCACCTGTGGCCTATTACATCCAGCTACGCGCCCTATGTGATGCCCACGATGTCGCCCTTATCTTCGACGAAGTACAGACGGGCGTAGGCCGTACCGGCTCGTTCTCGATTTCGGAACAGTACGGCATCAAGCCCGACCTGATTACGATGGCCAAGAGCCTCGCCTCCGGGGTCCCGGTCGGTGCTACCTTTGCGTCAGATGAAATTGCAGCTACCGTTAAGCCAGGTGACCAGGGTACCACGTTTGGCGGCGGCATGATCGCGATGGCCGCGATGACGGCAACGCTCGAGACCATCGCCAACGACAACCTGATGGCACGTGCGCATGAAATTTTCGATGCCATCTCAACCGGACTCGCCGGCTATGCAAAATCCGTACGTGGCCGCGGGTGTTTGATTGGCGTGGAGCTCGACGAACCCGTTGCCCCCGTAATCAAAGCGCTACGCGAGCGTGGCGTGCTGGTTGGTGGCTCGATGGATCCGCACGTGATGCGCGTGATGCCACCGGTCAACGCAACGGACCACGATGTTCAGATTTTTCTCCAAGCTTTGCTTGGGGTAATGGGTAAATCCTGAACGATTTACTGCTTTTGGTTGAAAGTTGAAGGTTAAAGGGCTTTGAGCCTTTATTTTGACTACTGAACAACGCGCTACATTTATTTGATGGTACTTCCTGTTATGATGGATCACTTGATAGACTGGCATCTGCATTCTGATATCACCTGGCAGCGGCTTATTACCCGAGCGCGATGGCACCACGCGGCGACGGAGAAATGGTCGAAAGTCGCAGCCGGCAAAAGCATTGGCCTGCTCTTCTTCAATTCATCGCTGCGCACGCGTACGTCCATGGAGCTGGCTGCTGCTCAGTTGGGGGCCCATGCAACCACCTTGAACATTGGCCAGGGTACCTGGGGCTTCTCCTGGGAAGATGGCGGCGTCATGAACGGAAATGAAGCCGAGCATATCCGGGAAGCTGTCGGGGTACTTTCGCGCTATTACGATGCCCTCGGGGTGCGTATGTTTGCGTCCCTGACTGACTACCCAGCTGATCGAGACGAAACCCTCTTCAATCGTTTTGTCGATGCAGCAACGGTGCCTGTTGTGAACCTCGAATCTGCCTTCTACCATCCCTGCCAGGCGCTCAGCGATGCTGCTGCCCTGCAAACCCATTTCAAAGGTCACACAAAGCGTAAGAAATTTGTCCTCGCCTGGTGCCACCATCCACGGGCACTTCCAATGGCTGTCCCGAACTCAGCACTGCTTATGGCGGCGCGGTCTGGTTTCGATGTAACGCTGGCATGTCCTGAGCCATACAAGTTAGACGCCGGCGTTATGCAACAGGCAGCCAAGTATGCGGCGCAACACGGTGCCTCTGTCACCCACGAAACCAATCTGGATGCAGCGGCCGAGGGGGCTGACGTGGTGTACGCCAAAGCATGGAGCGGGCCGGCTGTGTACAAATCTTCCGATGAAGAAGCGGAGCTTCGGATGGCTAACAAAGACTGGCGTATCAGCAGTCAATTGATGCAAAAGACCAACGAGGGCGTCTTTATGCACTGCCTCCCTGTGCGGCGCAACGTGGTGGTGGACGATGCGGTGATCGATAGCCCACAAGCCATACATTTGCTCCAGGCCGAGTACCGTCTACATGCTCAAAAAGCCATTCTCGAAGACTTGTGGGGACTGCTAGACTAGACGTTATGCAAAAACGAACAACGGTTATAAAAATAGGCGGTGCCTTGTTGAAAGCACCGGAGATCCTTGCGCAATTCTGGCCGGCCCTGCAAACCCTTGCTGCTGAAGAACGCGTTGTCATCGTACACGGCGGCGGCCCACAATCTACCGCTATGGCGCGGCGGTTGGGCCACGAACCCACCATTATCAACGGGCGACGCGTAACCACAGATCTTGATCTTTCCATTCTGAAGTGGACCATCTGCGGAGAACTGAACACCTATCTTGTGGCGGAAGGCTTTAAACACGGACTCAAAGCCGTAGGCCTTCGCGGCATCGATGGCGGCATGCTGCGCGTACACCGCCGGCCACCCTGGAATATTGATGGCAAACACGTCGACTTTGGCTGGGTAGGCGATGTTGAATCGGTCAATCCGCAACTCCTTATGACTTTGCTGGATAACGGACTCCTGCCGTTTGTATCGCCGCTTGGCATTGATGATGCCGGCCAGACCTATAACGTAAACGCAGACACCGTTGCCCATGCCATTGCCGTAGCGCTGCAGGCGGATTCACTGCTGCTGGTAACGGAGTCGGGTGGCGTAAGACGACAGGCAGAAGATCCATCTACTCGCATCACTTCCCTAGATCAAAAGGCATTTGAAGCAGGTAGATCAGCCGGCTGGATTAAAGATGGGATGCTGGTCAAATTAAAAATGGCCTTTGAAGCACGTACAGCCGGCGTGAACGACGTGTTTATTTTGCCTCCTGATGACATCCACGCGCGCGCTGCCGGCACGGCAGTGGTATAAACGGAGCAGATTTTGTCGACAGCCAGCGAAACCATAGCAATCTTCAAAAAGCTTGTACAAATCCCGAGTCTGAGTCACGAAGAAAAGGACATAGCCGATCAGGTTGAAGCCTACATCGCCCGTCAAAACCTTACGCCGCAACGCGTGGATAACAACATTTATGTTTCGCTTGGCACCGGCGAGAACTGTTTGCTACTAAACTCGCACCTGGACGTGGTCCCGCCATCTACGGAACACCCGTATCCGCCGTTTGATGCTGTGGAGAAAGACGGCTGCATCTGGGGCCGGGGTACGGTGGATGCCAAGGCAAGCGGCACCGCCATGTTGCGGGCACTCATCGAACTCAATGAGTCGGGCTGGCAGCCTGCAGGTGGCCGGCTGATTGTGGCGCTCACCACGCACGAGGAGGTTGGCGGCGCGTACAACGGCTTACAAACGCTGCGCCCCCATCTGCCGCCTATCCATGCAGCGCTGGTGGGTGAACCTACGGAGCTTCAGCCTTGCATCGCCCAAAAAGGCTTACTCATTCTCAAAGTAATAGCCCATGGGCGCACCGCCCACGCTGCTCGTGCACACCTCGGCGAAAATGCACTGTACAAAGCCGCGGCCGACCTGCAACGCATCGAAGCCTTCCAGTTTGAGAAAGCTGATCCTTATCTCGGAAAACCAACCATTGCAGCAACCACCATCGAAGGCGGTACAGCGCGCAATGTCATTCCAGACACGTGTACGTTTTACCTGGATATACGCTCAACGCCGGCTTATTCGCATGAGGAATTAATCGAATTGGTTGCTGATCACCTGGCGTCTGAGATTCACGTGCACAGCAAGCGCATCATCCCGGCCTCCACGGCGCCAGAGAGCGATGTAGTTGCAGCTTGCCGGCGTGCGTTGCCTGATGCTGAGCCGTTTGGCTCACCGACCACCTCCGACTGGATTCACCTGGCAGATATTCCGACGGTGAAAATTGGCCCCGGCCCCAGCGAACGGTCGCACACACCACACGAACACATTGAAATTGATGCCCTCTTACGCGGCGTGGAAGTCTATAAAAAGATCATCACCGCCTACTTTTCACCTGAATAAACAAATCTGATGCTCTGGAAGAAAGATATAGACGTTGCCGCCTGGGTGACTCGATTTACTGTGGGAGATGATTACAAATGGGATACCCTGTTACTGCCTTACGATATCACTGGGACTCTAGCCCATGCCGCCGGCCTGGTTTCCATTGGCCTGTTAACGGCTGAAGAAATGACACAGATCGAACAGGCGCTAGAGGCCATGATGGCAGAAATCGAAGCCGGCAAGATTCAAGTGTATCCGGAAGACGAAGATTGCCACACAGTCATCGAGTCGTACCTCACCGCCAAGCTTGGCGACATCGGCAAGAAGATACACACAGGACGCTCGCGCAACGACCAGGTGCTGACGGCACTTCGCCTCTTCATGCGCGATCAATTGGCTGCAATTGTCGCTCAACTCGTCGACATTACCGAAGCATGTTGCAAACTCGGTGATACGTATGCGGAAACCGTGATGCCTGGATACACGCACTTTCAGCGTGCCATGCCTTCAACGCCTGCCCTTTGGTCGCTGGGTTATGCAGAATTGCTACTCTCCGATATGGAAGCATTACAGCATGCGTATCGGCAAATCAACACCTCCCCACTTGGGAGCGCTGCCGGCTATGGTGTCCCCTTCCTCAACCTACCGCGCACCGATAACGCTGCGCGCCTTGGGTTTGAAGGCATCCAAACCAATGTCACAGCTGTACAGCTTTCACGGGGAAAACTAGAGTTGCATGCAATGCACGCGCTGGTGCAGGTAGGCGCGACGTTTAATCGGATGGCAAGCGATCTCATTCTTTTCAATACAACCGAGTACGGATTCGTTACGCTACCTGCTGCCATGTGCACGGGCAGCAGCATCATGCCACAAAAGAAGAACCCGGATGTACTGGAACTGGTGCGTGCAAACTATCACCGCCTGATGGCTGAAATGCAGTTGCTCTTAACGCTGCCGGCAAACTTGCCTTCAGGCTACCACCGCGACTTACAGCTCACCAAAGAAGCCATTATGCGTGGCCTGTTGCTGACCCAAGACCTGGTCCAGGCCATGCAACAAGTTGTCCCGGCACTAAGCTTCTCAACGGAAAAGATGCAAGCCGCGACAACACGCGAATTGTTCGCCACAGGTCATGCTCTCAAAAAGGTACTCGAAGGCGTCCCCTTCCGCGATGCCTATCGCCAGGCCGCCGCTGAACTGGAAGGAAGATCCGACGACGACTCACACAACCTGGCCGATCAATATGAAGTAACAGGCTACCCAGGCCAAACGGACCCAGCGCCAATCCGCGAAGCGCTAGCACCTCATCGCAAATGGCTTGAGGCACTACAGTGATGATTAGCGCGAACGAATACGATCAAAAAACTTTCAACCTGTAACCTGTAACTTTCAAACGCAAACAAATGAATCCGAAAGGATTAGTTGTTTGCACTCAAAACTTCAGCTCTTTCAGCATGTCGTGAGCGGTCAGATCAGGGCGGATTGGGGTGACTGAAATGTAGCCGTTCCGCAAGGCAGCCAGATCGGTATCATCACCCTCGTCCAGGTCTACAAACTGGCCAGCAATCCAATAATATGGTTTATCCATGGGATCCATACGCTCAACAAACGACTCCTGCCAGCGCGATTCGGCCTGCCGCGTAATCTGAATACCTTTGATCTCTTCTGTAGAGAGATGGGGGATGTTCACATTGAGTAGCACCCCATTGGGCAATCCGGTATCCAGCACTGATCTTGCAATGTGTTGCATTTGAGTTTGTGCTGCGTAAAAGTCGCCCTCTTTCCAGGCATTGAGCGAAAAAGCTATAGAATCGACACCCAAAATCGTCCCTTCAAGCGCTGCACTCACGGTACCCGAATAAATGGTGTTAATCGCTGCGTTAGGCCCCTGATTGATGCCACTTACAACCAGGTCGGGCATCCGAGGCAGCAACTGATCGATTGCAAGCTTAACACAGTCTACGGGCGTTCCTGTTAACTGCGTAAGCATCCAGCACGCGCCCGCCGGCTTTGAACGGGACAGGTAGTGCACGAACCGGGTGTCGGATTGTGATAGCATGAGATACCCCACTCTGCTCTTCATTGGGAGCGACGACCACACACTCGCCTACGTCCACCATCGCATCCGCCAACGCCTGTATGCCTGGGGCACGTACGCCATCATCATTGGAAATCAGTATCAGTGGTCGCTCTTTGTTGTTCTCCATGTAGTATGTAAAATATTCCGTTGATTAAACTGATGATAAAATTGAATAGTCTAAACCACCCACCTACGCACCCAAAGCCCCCTAAAAACCTTTAACCTTCAACCAGCAACTTTCAACCAGCAAACCATAAATGGTTTGCCCTAGTAACTCTCCGAAGCATCAGGAAAGCTTCTGCTCCGCACATCATCCACGTAGTGCTGTACTGCTTCCGTGATGATACCGTCCAGATCCGCATAGCGACGTACAAAACGTGGATTAAAGTCCTTCGTTAACCCCAGCATATCGTGGGTAACCAATACCTGCCCATCACAACCGCCGCCAGCGCCAATGCCTATGGTGGGTATACGAAGCGACGCGGATACCTCTGTGGCAAGCGCCGCTGGTATTTTCTCAAGCACAATGGCAAAGCACCCGACGCTTTCAAGCAGGAGCGCATCGCGTTTCAGTTGCTCAGCCTCTTCCTTCTCTCTCGCGCGCGCTTTGTAGGTGCCAAATTTGTAGATGCTCTGCGGCGTCAATCCGAGGTGCCCCATGACCGGCACGCCCGACTCGATGATTTTACCAATGATATTGGCTACTGCTTCTCCGCCTTCAAGCTTCACGGCATGTGCGCCGGCTTCTTTCATCATCCGGATGGCCGAGAACAGCGCTTTTTTGGCGTTGCCCTGGTACGAACCAAAAGGCAAATCTGCCACAACCAACACACGCTGCACACCGCGTACAACACACTGCGTATGGTAGATCATTTGATCAAGGGTAATTGGCAGCGTTGTTTCGTGCCCCGCCATCACGTTTGAGGCCGAATCGCCAACCAGCAGGATATCTACGCCGGCCTGATCGAGAATGCGCGCGCTTGTATAGTCGTAGGCCGTCAGCATCGATACGGGTGTATCGTGCGCCTTCATTTCCTGCAGCGTCTGTGTGGTAACGCGCTTGGAATTTGCGAGTTTGGCCTTTACTGTTTCAGTACTCATTTTTTCTCCAATACTGGGATAATTACTGCAATATAGTGCGCACGCATTTGGCGATCTGGAAAATCGGGTAGGAGGCTCCGGATCATCCGGAGCCGTCCCCCCCACACCACCGTACGTACGGATCCATATACGGCGGTTCATCAAACTTGTCCAAAACGTGAGTAGGTAGCTAGCAATCCAACGTAGCCCAATTTTCTCAGTTTGTCATTGGATAGCGCTCGGCTCAGGATTGCGCTACCAGCCACAGGCCAGTATCCTTTCCTCGTGTTAGCCCATTGATAGGCGCGCCAAGAACTGATACCCAATCGAACTAACTCTCTATGTCGGGTACGCACCCGTTTCCACTGCTTCCAGATACTCATACGGACTCGCCGACGTATCCAGGCATCTATCGCCTTGAGTTGGCTTTTCGCATCGGCAATGCTAAAGTAGCCCAACCAGCCTTGGATGAACTGATTTAGTCGCGTGATGCGTTGCTCAGTAGAGATCGACCAACTGCGTGCCGTCAGTTTACGTATGTTCGCTTTGAGTCGCTTGTACGACTTTGTTGCAATGCGCACACGATATCCTGATCTTCCTGCGTAGAAACTGAAGCCCAGTAGCACAAACTGACTTGGACGGCATACACCGCTCTTCATCGTATTTACTGTTAACCTGAGCCTGCTTTCAAGAAAGCGTTTCACACTGGCAAGCACGCGTTCACCAGCCTTACTACTGCGAACATAAATACTTACGTCGTCCGCATACCGGATAAAACTATGGCCTCGTCTTTCAAGCTCCTTATCCAACTCATCCAAAACCAGATTTGCTAACAGTGGACTTAATGGGCCTCCCTGTGGGGTGCCTTTGCTTGTCCGCTCATAGTGCACTCCGATCAACACGCCACTTTCTAAGTAGCGACGTATCAGTTTAAGCACATGCTTGTCATTCACGTGTTGTGACAAGCGAGCCATTAGTCGATCATGGTTAACGGTGTCGAAGAAGTCTTTCAGATCGATATCCACCACGTAATTATAACCTGCATTGAAGTAGGAGAGCGCCTGATGCACCGCTTGATGCGCGTTGCGTCCACGACGGAATCCATAGCTACTTTCACAGAAGTAGCTATCAAGTTGCGGGCTCAGTACTTGATGGATCGCCTGTTGGATCATCCGATCCAGAAGTGTTGGAATGCCTAGGTGACGACTTCCGCCTCCAGGCTTGGGAATTGCAACCCGTTTAATTGGGCTCGGTTTGTAACACCCAGATAACAAGGCTGATTTCACCGAAGGCCATACGGCCTGCAGGTGCGCCTTAAAATCTGCCATTCCTATGCCGTCTACACCACCTGATCCACCGTTGCGCTTTACCGCACGGTAGGCTTCGAGCATGTTTTCTCGGCTTAGAATGGTTTCCAACATTTCTTTCAATTGTCTCTTCTTTCGTAGATGCAATCGGCGACTAGACACTCTCGCTTTACGTCTGGCTTCCGGCCGTTGAGCTGGCGAGTAGCTCCCGATATGGGATGGGCTGTCTTCGCTGCCAACCGATTAATACTTACGATGAACAGACGGTTTGATGTTCGGCCCTTCGAACAGCTGCTCTACTACGGCCTCTGCTGACTCCTGCCGAATACGACTGGCAGGTCTCCCCGGGTAAGAGCATTATCTTTCCTCTCATATATCCGCCACATTTACTCTGGCAACTTCCGGATAGTTATTGGGCTTTGTCTTGTTATGCAGACTCGCCCAGTTGCCCAAGCCTTATATGTGGTTCCTGTTCGTCGGACCGAGAATTTGCCGCTGGCTTCCTTCAGATTCCACCTCACGGTGGACACCCTTGCCTTGAGCTAACGCTTGCCACTATCAAGCTGCGTTCGGGACTTGCACCCTATAGATAATGCCCATGCCGGGCGCACATAAAAAAGGGGTATCTGCTTGATGCAAATACCCCTTTTAAAATTAGATTAGCAGTCGTTAGTTCGACGCCGTACCCTCTTCATCAACATCGATACCCAGTTTAACGGCTACTTCGATGGTAATGTCCGTAACTGTTTCTTCGTTACGGTAAAGAATAACGGGCTGGGCGCCAACCCGGTGACGAATCACAAGGTCGAGCTGCTTAGATAGTGCAACAGCGTCGATTGCTTCCTGGACGCGGTCGAAAATCGGCTGCATCAGTTGAGCTTCGAGCTGTGCAAGTTCAGCGTCCTTGCGGCCGGCTGCTTCCTGCAGTTCAACCTGGCGGTCGCCAAGCTCTTTCTCGCGTGCAGCGCGGCTATCAGCTGAAAGCAGCGACTGTTGCTTCTGATACTTTTCTACTTCTTCCTGGAAATCCTGTGCAAGCGACTGAAGCGCTTCTTGTGCTGCAGCAAATTCCTGCTGCAACTGACCCTGAATTTTCGCATAATCTGGCATGGCCGCGATTAGCACCTCATGGTCGGTGAATCCTACTTTCAGTTTCTGAGCCTGCACCGTGCTGCCGGGCAACAACGGAAAGTCCCAAAACGAGCATGGCGACTACTGAAAGAAAACGTTTATGCATTTCTACTGTACTTGTTTGTTATAAAATAGCGGGTCAAAATCCGTGGGGAAGATGTTGTGTGCGTCAACAAACATCGTTACACCTTATCGACTTCTGCGTTCATCGATCTCGATCCCGAGTTCTTCTAAAACCCGGTCACTGACATCGTATTGTTCGCGTGCAAACAAAAACAGAAAATCTCCGCTCTTGTCGAAAATGTAATCGTAAGCCTCGGTAGCAGCAACTTTCTTCGATGGCTTTCATCAATTTTTCTTGCAACGGGCGCATGAGGTTGTCTTGCTGGACAAATAGCTCGCCTTCTGGGCCAAAATAGCGCATCCGCAGACGCTCTGCTTCTTCCTCCGCACGCACAATTTCTTCCTGCTTACGCTGGCGCTCCTCTTTGGTATAAAGCAGTTCGCGCGCCTGGTACTCTCTGAACATATCATCCACCTTTTGCTGGGCGTCTTCTAGTTCAGCTTCCCATTCTTTCGCCTGCCGATCAATGTTCTGCTGGATGGTGGCAAATTCAGGCACCTGCTCGAGGATATAATCGGAATCTACATAACCAATTTTCTGCTGTGCATTTGCCTGATTGGCAAACGCTACCAAAGGTTAGTACAAGCAAACCTGCATGACAGCGCAAGTACACGTGCGAGGTGGGCCTTGAAAGATGGTAGTCTTTTCACTGCGTTGTTAAATGTAAATTATACGGTCAGTAACGGTTGCGCCCTACTGATTGAAGCCCTGGCCAATGGTAAACTGGAATAGCCAGCGCTTGGAGCCGTTATGGTCACTCCGCGAGAGCGACGTTGGCTCAAATTCGTCGAAGTTCTTGCCGTAAGCAATTTCAAGCATACCCAGAATTGGCAGGAAGAAGCGCATACCAAAACCAGCAGATCGGAACAGGCCGGCAGGATTGTATGCATTAAAGTCTTCCCAGGCATTTGCAGCATCCATGAACAAGTAAGGCGCTGCCTGCAACTGCTCTGAGGCAATGGCCATCCAGCGCAATTCAGACGTGTACTTGTTCAGGATCCGACCACCACGGGGTTCGCCTGTTGTACTACGTGGTCCAAGCGCGCCGGCTGGATAACCACGCAGGTATACAATATCGGTTGCAAAGAAGAAGCGGTTAAACGTGCCCTGCGTATCAAATGGTGAGCCACCCACAACAAAGCGGCGGAAGAAAATATCATCACCATTCAGCGAACCGAGGTACCAAAGTCAGCCCCAACACTCAAGGAGAGTTTTGGGAGAATGGGCACGTGCCAGTTGTTTGTCAACCGCCACTTGTGATACTGGATAAAGTTACCAACAGGTGGCGCTACTTCAAGTGAAAGTTTAAAGGTTGAACCTGAAGAAGGGAAAAGTGGATTATCGGTTGAATTACGCGACAAGCACCTGCTGCAATGTCACCTCCTGGCTCACGCCCAACGGCAATACCTGCTGTGAATACAGCCCATTGTTGTCGGTATACTGGTACTGTACACCACTCAGGTAGCTAAATTTGTCATCCGGCCATTTGAGGCGTTTTTCGTAGAATACACGCGCCACTGGCCGTTGAAAGATCACCCAGACTGAGCGTAGAGAACGGGTTCTGGCCAATTTTAGAGTATGATACAGAGAAGCCAACAGGGGTCGGTTTACCCCTGAACCACGGCTCCGTGTAACCAAGCGAGTAGTTCTGGTAGAACCGGCCATTGGTTTGCACGCCTACGTTCAGACGCTGTCCATCACCTGAAGGCAGCGGGCGCCATGCGCCTTTCTTAAAGAAATTCTGCGCCGAGAAGTTATTGAACTCAAAGCCGAGGCTAAGTACCAGACCAAACTGCCCCCAGGTACCGGAAAGCTGTAACTGGTCGCTTCCTGTTTCTTCCAGCGAGTACGAAAGGTCAACAACTTTGCGCTGCTCGTCCACTTCAACGGCCGGCCCGCCGGCCAGCGATTCCTGGCTGAAGTAGTTGAGCTGCATCAGCCGGCGAATAGACTCCTGAATGGCATCTCTGCTAAACGTCTGCCCTGGAATGGTATACAATTCGCGGCGAATTACGTGGTCTTTGGTTTTGTCGTTGCCAAAAATTTCGATGTTACCAAACTCAAAGATATCGCCCTTCAGCAATATCAAAGCTCATGTCCAGCGAATCGCCTTCTACAACGCTTGATCGTAGGCTCAAGGCGGAAGGTCATGTAGCCGCGGTTCATGTAGAGGCTGGATACATCGCTGCTTCGTTTGTTCGAATACAGGTTCTCCTGCAGGGTTTTGCTGTTATAAACATCACCCGGCGCCAGTCCAAGCGAAGCAGTCAGAAACTCATCACGATACACCGTATTGCCTTCCCAATCGATGTCGCGGATGTGATACTGCGGCCCTTCATGCACAGAAAGGTCGATGATCATACCCGGCTTGGATTTTTTACCAGCAGCCTTGGTTTTAAGCTGCATCGTACCATCTTCAGCAGCAACCAACTCTTCGTTGACAACCACTTCATCGCCCATATCGAGGGTACACGGTATCGCTAAGCACCTGGGCATCGAAATAGCCATTTTCGTTCAAATAATTGACGACCTTGCCCAGATCTTCGTCGTATGTGCGCTTATTAAATTTCGCTTTTTTCCAGAAGCGCCACCAGCGGTCCTGCTTGGTGCCAAGCTTCTTGCGGATTTTCTTGGCAATGCCGGCATCTACACCGGTAATGTTAATAGCTTCTACTTCAACTTTGGGGCCGCGATCTACCTTAAATTCGAGATCCACCGTATTGTCCGCTTTCTCATTGCGGATTACCTCAACCGTCGCCAGCGGCTGTCCCTTCTCTTTGTAAAAGTCTTTGATCACCTGCTGCGTGCGCTCAATATCAGACACCTTAACGGGTGTTCTTGCAAGCAGCGGCGCTTTGTCTTTCAGGTCTTTGCGATGTGATTTACGTACCCCGGTAAACGCGTACTCGCCGAGACGCGGCACTTCCTTGACCATGATCACCAGGCCAACTTTGCCATCAACTTCATTCTCCTGGTTGATTTTCACATCTTCATAGCTGCCAAGTCGGAAAATTGAGCGAATGGCTTCACCGAAGGCTGCATCAACCGGAATGGTAACCATTTGTCCTACTTCGATGCCACTGGTCTGGACAATAAAAGACCGGGTGGTCTCGCTTTCTGTCCCTTCTACGCGGATACTGCTCACTTCAAGTTGCCTTGGCGGCTCCAGTACAGGAACGGGCTCAGCGGAATAGAGGCCAGGGGCATTCTGTCCGAATGCAGCTCCGGTGAAGAGCAAGGCCAATACAGCAAACGCGGATGCTACTTTAAGATTTCTTTGGGCCATGAAGACGCAGAGGGCTTTAGGATGGTCTTTGTTATCGGACGCCGGCATATATGCCATGTATGCACGAATAAATACGCACAAGCACGCTCCAATAACTACGATTGTGATTCAATACGGCGTTGTACAACAGCCATCTTACACTTAGAGGTATCTGGCTTGGTTTCGTTTCAACACGCACACGCTCTATTAACGCCTAAACCCTGCATTTATTGCAACTTGCGCAGACGTATTAAAACTAACGCGTATTTTTATAGCCAGCAATCAACTATGAATGAATTTATAAACAGTTGAGCCGGATTGATGGGTGATGTTTTTTGCCCTGAACTGGTGGGTGAATCAGGGTTTGACGCGACCAAACCGTCGGTCGCGCTTTTGGTATTCGCCGATTGCCTTGTACAGGCTATCTCGCCTGAATTCAGGCCAGTATTCATCGGTAATGAACAGTTCTGAGTACGCTATTTCCCAGAGCAAGAAGTTGGATATCCGCAGCTCACCTCCGGTCCGGATAAGTAATTCGGGGTCGGGATACCCGGCTGTAGACAGGTGATTCCCTATCACTTGCTCATCTATGTCTTCAGCAGCCAATTCGCCACGTTTCACGCGTTCGGCAATCGTTTTGGTTGCTTGTATCAAATCCCAGCGACCGCTATACGATAGTGCCAAATTGAGCGTCATCCGCGAGTTTTGCGCCGTTTCAGCAATAAGGGCTTCAAATTCTTTACGGCACGCTGCCGGCAGTTGACTGATATCCCCTATCGCACGGAGCTTGATGTTGTTTTTCAGCAGCGTGTTACGCTCCCGCTTCACCGTATGGATCAGCAAGGTCATTAGCGCTTCTACCTCGCTCGAAGGCCGATTCCAGTTTTCGGTGCTAAACGTGTACAGCGTCAAGTACTCGACGCCAAGTTGTGCACTGGCTTCTGTGATATCTCGCACAGACTCAACACCTTCATAGTGTCCAAATACACGCATTTTACCGCGCTTCTTGGCCCAACGGCCATTGCCATCCATGATGATGGCTATGTGTTTGGGAATGGCGCCTTGTTGCTGTAAGGCAGCTTGTGCGGCAGCATCTTCTGTCAGATGCTGCTCAACTACGTCCGTGGTCATGGTATCCTGTTGCACGAGAGTATGCTCAGTAGAATGCTCAATCAGAAAGTGTGCAGCTGCGATGGGATGGGCGCATCACAGGCGAAGAATGTCGTTAAATACCAGGAAGGTCATAAATACGAGGAGCAGCACCATGCCAATTTGCTGCAACCACATTCGCACCTTAAGCGATGGCTCTCTGCGGGTAATTCCTTCGTATATAAGGAACACCAGGTGTCCGCCATCGAGTGCTGGAATGGGCAAAATATTCATGATGGCGAGCGTAATTGACAGCAGTGCCACAATACGCCAGAATGAAAAGGCGCCGGCATCAGCAGCTTGTTTGGTGACCTGGGCCACTTTGACCGGCCCGCCAAGGTTTTCGCGAAAATCTTCGCGCCCGCTGAAAATCTTCTTGAGACTGGTCACAATTGCAATTGAGTTGGTCCAGGTCTCCTCCATCCCGAGCGATACAGCGCGCCCAAGGGCTACCTGCTCCATACGTACACCAATCACTTCGGCCAACGCATCGCCTGTTGGCGGTGCAACGCCGAGCATGTACTTCTCCGTGCCCTCATCAAAAGTTGGCTCAATCGTGGTCTTCATATGTAGCGACATCACCGTCCACAGCTACCAGGCGTTGTATTTTCTGCAAGCGGTGCGGTTGTGTCAGCACGGCTCAATTCGCGGTCCCAGGTGACATGGTAATAGGGCTACCCGTCTACGGTCGCCCATCACGTTTACTATTTCTATCCAGAAGGCCACATCCTGGCGTACCGGCAATGGAAGTAATGTTGTCAAAAGGCTGCAATGCCGGCAGCAGCGGCCGGCATCCCTTCTTCAGCCGCCATGATGGATAACGCTGGGGTGAATTTCAATACCCCAAGACGGTCATCGCCCGCTTTACCCATCCGGGTCATAATGTCATCGGGCCCTTCGTATGTAAGCTGCTCGCCGTCGCGCTCTACCGTAATCGTCAATGGATCTGATAGCAGCGTAAATTCTTCGAAATCGCTGTATCGCTCAAGCTCTTTGCCACCAACAGCTACAATTCTATCGCCGGTCCGCAGTCCAATGTCGTGTGCAATGGAGCCATCCTGGACATAAACCTGCTTCACGTTTTCAGCAGGAATATAATTGTCGCCATACGTGTACTTCAGACTGATGAAGATGATGGCGGCGAGGATGATATTGAAAATGACCCCGGCAGTAATCACGATGATACGTTGCCAGACAGGTTTGGCACGAAACTCCCAGGGTTCGGGCTCCTTGTGCAGGTTGTCCGTATCCATGCTCTCATCCACCATGCCGGCAATTTTCACATATCCGCCGAGCGGCGTAGCCCCCAACACATACTCTGTTTCGCCGATGGTTGTACCCAAAATTTTGGGAGGAAAACCCACTGAAAACTTGTCCACACGCATGTTGAACATTTTGGCCGTCAGGAAATGGCCCATCTCGTGGACAAATACAAGAATAGTAATGGCCAGGAGCACCCAGCCTATTGTCGAAAGAATTTCCAAAGCGAATTCCATGTAGCCTTGTCTGTTAGGCAGCGTAGCAGCTATCGATAAACCCGCTTACGCTTTATACACAATAGCCCAGTCCAAGACAAAGCGAATGAGCCATCCCAGGGGGGTGGCAATGAATGATCTATGATGCGCGGCATACTACATCTACATGCCGCACAGCTCCTGCAAACAGCACATCTAAGTTAACAACTTAACTGTCCTATGTTACAGCATCGAACAACAAATAATCGAATCTAAAGGCGCAAGCTTGCTGCGCCTAAGGGGTATTCAATTGGTCGTGGCACGGTTGAGTTCCAACACTGTGGCTTGCACCGCATTGTGCAGGGCTACAAGCTCATGCAAGGTATCAAATGACGCCGAAGAAAAGCGAGTTAAGGCAGCTTCAATCAGCATGGGAATATCGACAAAGCGGATATCATCATCGAGAAAGCGTGCTACAGCCACCTCATTAGCCGCATTCAACACGGCTGGCGCGGCACCGCCGGCTTCCAGCGCCTCAAACGCCAGGCGCAAGCACGGAAATCGTTCAAAATCGGGCGATTCAAAATCTAAAGAAGCGTTTTTAACCCAATCGATGCGTGGATGCGGTGCCGGCCAACGATCGGGGTAGCTGAGTGCATATTGTATGGGCACTCGCATATCAGGTGCCCCCAGTTGGGCTTTGGTAGATCCATCATTAAACGTCACAAGCGAGTGTACAATAGACTGCGGATGTACAAGCACATCGATCTTGTCTTCTGGTATATCGAATAACCACCGAGCCTCAATCACCTCCAACCCCTTGTTCATCATCGTGGCTGAATCGATGGTAATTTTAGCCCCCATCGACCAGTTCGGGTGCGCCAGGGCCTCCGCACGTGTGATGGTTTCAAACGACGTTTTCCGGGTTCGGAATGGACCGCCGGATGCGGTGAGAGTAAGTTTTTCGACCGTTTTATCCGACTCGCCGACCATACACTGAAATATCGCAGAATGCTCGCTATCAATCGGCACCATGGTCCCGTTGTGAGCGGCGAGTTGGGCGTTGACGAGCGCACCAGCAGCTACAAGGGTTTCTTTATTGGCAAGCGCTATTTCTTTGCCGGCTTCAATGCCCGCGACAACCGACGCAAGGCCGGCAAAGCCAACCAACGCTGCAACAACAGTATGCACCTCTGCCAAGGAAGCAGCGGCATTTAAGCCCTCCTCCCCTGCAAGCACCTTTACGGGTAGCTGGGCAACCCGTGCTTTGAGCTCCGCATAACACGCGGGATCGCCAATGACGATACATTGTGGCTCAAATTCTTCCGCTTGCGCGGCCAACAATTCAACATTCCGGTTTGCCGCCAGGGCAGCAATTTTAATTTTATCCGGAAAAAGACGAACGATATCGAGCGTTTGCGTTCCAATTGAGCCCGTAGAGCCAAGTACTGCTAGTTGCCTTAGCATTTCCCTCTTTGCCTGCTCCGATCAATACCACGGTCGGTATGCACCGGTATTTATTGTTTTCTTGTGGTTATAACAGCGCCAAAGGCGACAATGTAAATTAAATTCCGGCATCTACACAAACAAAACGCTGGCTTCGTCGTCTGCAAGTAAATGGCGTGAAGTATTTGACCTCATACCATTTATTATGCCGATACTGCACGATTTTTGCATCCGGATTTTATTTGACAGATTGTGCAAACAGGCTTGCTCCTGCGTTGATTGAAATAAACGAACAGGCTGCCCATAACCCCTGGGCATCTTACCGGTTTATGAACAGAAGACTGTATTTATTCATACCTGCCTTTATCATCCTCTGTTGTGCTGCTGTACCTCAAGTACACGCACAACAGATGGACAGCACACAGGTTGGCCGATTTCAGTTGGCAGAGTCCTATCTCCGTGCCGGCCAATTCGACCGCGCCATCGCCTTGTTAGAAGACCTTTATGAAGCCAGCCCCGGCACGCACGTCTTCTACGAGAAACTGAAAGAGGGATACGAGAACGTCAAAAAGTACGACGAAGCCATTGCGCTCGTCGATGACCGCCTGGCACTTGATGCCAACCCTGTCATCCTCCTCTCCGAAAAAGCGCGCCTGCAATTCCTGCAAGGCGACGAACAAAAGGCCTATGCAACGTGGGATCAAGCAATAGCCGCTTCCCCGAGTCATGCAAACTCCTACCGCGTCGTTTTCCAGTCGCTTTCACGCGTCCGCCTGTTCGAACGCGCGGTTATGGTTCTCGAACAAGGACGGGAGCGGTTAAACAGCAAAGACCAATTTCAAATGGATCTGGCTTATCTGTATAGCCTTACCAACGCGCACGACAAAGCAATGCAGGAGTACGTCGGCCTGCTAAAAAACAACGAACGCCAGCTCAGCTTTGTCCGTAGCCGGCTTGGCCGCTTTATCGACCAGGAAGGTGTTTTAGACAAAGGCATCCCCATTGTTGAAGAGGTGGTTCGCGAAGAACCGCTCAACCGCTCGTACCGAGAGCTGCTGGGATGGCTCTACATGGAAAATGCGCAGTACCCGGAAGCACTCAATGTATATCGTGCAATCGACAGATTAGAGCAGGAAAACGGCGGCATCCTGTTCAGTTTTGCCAAACAGGCGGCAGATGCGGCAGCGTACGAGCCGGCCTCCGAAGCATTTGCCGAAATCCTCGAACGCTACCCCGATGCGCCATCTGCTCCTGAAGCCCAGATGGGACTCGCCGAAATGCACGAACAACGCGCAGAAGAGTTACTCGAACGCGCATTTGACGAAGCAGGTAATCGCATTGAGTCGCCTAACTATGAGGCATCTTTTGCTGCCTACCAGGTTTTCCTGCAACAATACCCAACACACCCCTACTACCCCGAAGTCCTCAAACGCATGGGCCGGCTGCAGCAGGATGTCTTTTTCAATCTGGGTGATGCTGAAGCAACCCTGCAGGAGGTTTTAAACGAATACGCCAACAGCGACGCAGCCAATGATGCAGACTTCGACCTCGGACGCATTGCTGTTATGCGTGGCGATCTCGACAAAGCCAGGCTTATTTTCACGCGACTCGAAGAAAAGTTGCGCATCGGCGAATTGGCTGAACAGGCGCGTTTCCAGCTCGCGCTCATCCACTTTTACCAGGGAGAATTTGATGCAGCATTGACGTTGTCGCAGGTGATGAACGAAAACACATCCACCGACATTGCCAACGATGCCATCGAATTGAAAGTCCTTTTATTCGAAAACAAAGGGCCTGACTCGCTCAATACACCGCTCAACCTCTACGCTACGGCCTCGCTCGCAAAACGCCAACGCAGCTACGATACGGCGCTTGCAGGACTCGACGACTTGTTATTGCGTTTCGGTAGCCACGCCCTCGCAGATGACACACGATTTCTACGCGCCAGTACCCTTAGGGACATAGGACAGACCGAGGCTGCACTCCAGGCATTTCTGGAATTCCACCTCGTTCACCCTACAAGTTTCCTTGTAGACCGTAGTCTGTTTACTGCAGCAGAGATCTATGAACAACAGTTGGGTGATGATGACAAGGCAGCTGAGACGTACAGCAAACTGTTACTCGAACATCCGACATCGCTTTTAGCAACGCAAGCACGCGATCGGATTCGCGTATTGCGAGGTGATGGGACCTAAGTGCAAATACATGTGTGTGCTGTTGTAGGTTTAAGGATGAACGTTTAAGGCCTTAAATTGCCTTCATCGGGCGTACGCACAGCCCTCCATATGATAAAGCTACGTAGTTAATTCACGGCAATCATTTACACTATGCATTCACACGCTATGCATTCACACGCCATACATTCACACGCTAAACCCCGTATCTGGCTGGTATTGATTTGCTTGCTGATTTTTGGCGCCGGCCTTACAAAGCAGGACGCGTCCGCGCAAGACATCCTCATCCCCATGGATGCCCGCCAGTCAGACCATCTGAAAGCCTACGGTATAGCTTTCTGGTCACTCCAGCGCGGTGTTACGGTTGACTGGTTGCTCAATTATCGTGGCGGCTCCTTTTTGCTGCCTTATGACAGTGATATCGAGCAAGAATTGCGGATTCGTGGTGTGTACAGCGAAAAGCTAGGCGGCGCACAGGCCGCCAGCATTATTTCTGAGGTAGAAAGCGAAGCCACCAATACGTCGCTGGTGCGGCTCGAAAAAGCACCGCGTGTTGCCGTCTACGCCCCCCAACAAACCTTGCCTTGGGATGATGCCGTATTGCTCGCGCTTACGTATGCAGAGGTACCATATGAAATGGTCTACGACGATGACGTGCTGGGCGGCGAGTTAGCAAACTACGACTGGCTTCACTTGCACCATGAAGATTTTACAGGGCAATTTGGCAAGTTCATCCAGTACCGCTCCATGCCCTGGTACATCGAACAGCAGCGGCAAGCTGAAGCAGCAGCCCGCCGGCATGGATTCCGGAAAGTCAGCGAACTCAAACTTGTCGTCACCCAAACAATCCGTGATTATGTGGCTAACGGGGGCTTCCTCTTTGCCATGTGCTCGGGCACAGATACCTTCGACATCGCGTCTGCTTCACTGAACACCGACATTGTGCCTTCTGAGTATGATGGTGACCCTATCGACCCAGACGCCTTATCGAAGTTGGACTACAGCCAGACATTTGCATTCCACAACTTCAGGCCCAACTTCAATGCCCAGCAATACGAGCATTCCGACATTGACTCGGGACCACCACCGCCCCAACTGAGAAACCCGGCACTCGACTACTTTACTATTTTCGAGTTTAGCGCAAAATGGGATCCTGTCCCAACCATGCTCACCCAAAACCATGTGGCCACGGTTCGTGGATTTATCGGGCAGACGACTAATTTCAAGAAACAGTTTATTAAACCCAACGTGGTAATCCTCGCTGAAGCGCCGGGGCGCGATGAAGTACGGTATTTGCACGGTTCTTTTGGACAAGGCACCTTTACCTTTTACGCCGGCCATGACCCGGAAGACTATCAGCATTTTGTCGGTGATCCACCAACCGATCTGGCGTTGCATAAAAACTCGCCGGGCTACCGCCTGATTCTGAACAACGTGCTCTTCCCGGCCGCCAAAAAGAAAAAACAGAAAACCTGATTTTCGGGACCTCCCGACGCCATGGATAAAGCAAAAACAGTCAGCGAATCCCGCTCGATTACCAGCGAGATTGTCCTCCCCAACGACACCAACAACCTCGGCAACATGATGGGTGGCCGACTGCTGTATCTGATGGATATCAGCGCCGCCATATCTGCCCAGCGACACACCAACCGTATTTGTGTTACGGCAGCTGTCGATTCGGTAGAATTCGAGTCTCCGATTCGCCAGGGTGAAATTGTAGTGATTGAATCCCACGTCAATCGCGCCTTCCGTACGTCGATGGAAGTTGAACTGAACGTTTGGGCAGAAAACGCAATTGAGCAGACTCGACGCAAATGTAATCGGGCGTATTATACATTTGTAGCAGTTGATGCCACCAACCGCCCTACGCCGGTGCCAAAAATCTTGCCTGAGACTCCGGAAGAGCAAGCTCGGTATGAAGCTGCAGCCAAACGTCGTGAGCTTCGCCTCATTGTAGCCGGCCGGATGAACATCAGCGATGCCGAGCACATCAAAGGCGACCTACATGCCTCTACGGTACCCCAGGAATAAAGCGGCTCAACCCATGCCCCGCCGAGAACGTAGCACAATCGCCGGCTATGCCGAAGCACTTACGCTTTGCTTTTTTCTCTCCCTCTCGCTTGTCCTTTTGCCATCATCCGCCACTGCACAGTCAGGCTCTTCTGCCCGTGCCCTCGGCTTTGGTGCACAAGTTGGCAGCCCAAGCGGGTTTACACTAAAATATTATCCAAGCAGAGACATCGGTGTTGTATTTCTAGGCTCGTGGAGTATCGAGCGCTTCCTGTTATACAGCATGCACGTCACGTACGAATACCCCATTCCCGATTCACCACTTCGTTTCTTCATTGGTCCGGGCATGGATATTGGAAGAGAAGCAGATGAAGAAGAGTCGGACTTGCGCATCAGTGCCAGCTTAAAACCCGGTCTCAATTTTTTCACACAAAAATTCGAGGTGTTTTTACAGGCCCTTCCAGGTGTAAAACTCATGCCCAAACGCGAGTTAACACTGGGCGGTGCCGTTGGGCTCAGGTATTTCTTTTGAGCCTAATTGGCCTATTTTCGGCGGCATATTCATGCTGCAGGCTGTACGACATCAAACAAAAACAGGAACAAGCCTCCGGCAAGCGCCTACCTATAGAAACCATCTGCCGCACGTCCATCGGTCCATTTCTGCCCTAGAGGTCTCAACATTTTGCACTATCTTGTGCGCGTACGCACAACGCGTAGCACGCAAGTAGAGACTGAAGTATCACGAATCATGTTATATAAACGCGTATTAATAACAGGAGCCAACGGCTTATTGGGACAGGAGCTGGTCAGCGTTATGAGCCGGCATCCCGACTATGATATCCTGGCCACAGGTCGCGATGTCGACGCGCGCTTTGATGTGGGCTCGTGTGGCTATGTGTCGCTCGACCTCACCAACCATGAAGACGTCAAAAACCTCTTCATGGACTTTACCCCTGATGTTGTTATCAACTGCGCAGCCATTACCAACGTCGACCACTGTGAAATAGAACGGCAAGCGTGCTGGGACGTCAACTGTGAGGCGGTAGAACACCTCATCCGGTGCTGCAAACAATTTGGCACCAGGCTTATCCAGGTATCAACCGATTTTGTTTTCGACGGCGCTCATGGTCCTTACAAGGAGGAGGACCGTCCCAATCCTGTCAATTTTTACGGCCGCTCCAAATTGGCAGCAGAAAATGCAATTCGCAAATCAGGCCTGCGCAACTGGGCCATTGCACGTACTGTGCTCGTATTTGGCACGGGCGAGCAGCTAAGCAGATCAAATATTGTCCTCTGGGCCATCAATCAGCTTTCTTCAGGGAACACTATACGCATTGTAGACGATCAATGGCGGACACCAACCTATGCACCTGATTTGGCAGAGGGTTTGCAACGGCTGGTGCGATTCGACAAACAAGGCGTGTATCATATTTCTGGCCGCGAGTTTTTGTCGATCTATGATTTTGTCCAGAAAATCGCTGCCGTATTCGATTTAGATACGTCGCTGATTGAACGCGCAAACAGCTCTACATTCAGTCAAACTGCTGCCCGCCCGCCAACAACGGGATTCATCATTTTGAAGGCAGAGACTGAACTAGGCTATCGCCCGAAAAGCATTGAAAAAGCACTTGCTCATCTCGGCGCGCGTCTGGGCCTCCCTGTTTCAACATCCTGACATTAATGATTGATATTGCAATACTGCGTGACGAACCTGCACGGGTTCGTCAGGCAATGCTTGATAAAGGCTACCAGGAAACCGAGCTCATCGAACAAATTCTCCAACTCGATACAGAACGCCGCGAGGCCCTGACATCGCTACAGGACATCCAAACCCGGGCAAACAGTATTGCCAAAGATATTGGCCTGCTGTTTAGAGAAGGGAAAAAAGAAGAAGCTGAAGCCAAGAAAGCAGAATCCTCAGCGCTCAAGGCCGACCAGAAAAGCCTTGAAGAGTCGTCACGCGAGATTGCAGATAAGCTCCATCACCTGCTCCTGGAAATCCCGAATATCCCGCACGAATCGGTACCTGTCGGTGCTACCCCTGCGAATAACCAGGTGGCATGGCAATCGGATACGCTACCCACATTCGATTTTACGCCTCAACCGCATTGGGACTTGGCCGATCAACACGGCCTGCTGGATTTTGAGCGCGGTGCAAAAGTTACCGGCGCCGGCTTTCCGTTTTTGATTGGCAAAGGAGCTCGCCTGCAACGTGCCCTGATCAATTTCTTTATCGACATCGCGACCACCGAAGGCGGCTACACAGAAATGCAGCCTCCCGTCTTTGTAAATGCTGACAGTGCTACAGGCACAGGCCAGTTGCCTGATAAAGAAGATCAAATGTATGAAATGCCACGCGATGGCTTTTATGCAATCCCGACAGCCGAAGTACCTGTGACCAACTACCATCGCGGCGAAATTTTGCAGGAAGAAGAGCTTCCAATCAAGTACGCCGGCTTTACCCCCTGCTTTCGGCGCGAAGCCGGCTCGTATGGCAAAGAGGTGCGTGGCCTGAACAGATTGCATGCGTTTGACAAAGTTGAACTGGTGCAGTTTGTCCCGGCCGATAAAAGCTATGAGGCGCTTGAGGATCTTCGTGAGGATGCAGAAAAGCTCTTGCGCCTGCTCGAACTACCCTACCGCAGGCTCCTGATGTGCACGGGGGATATGGGCTTCACACAGGCCAAGAAATACGACCTCGAGGTGTGGTCTGCTGGTCAGGAGCGTTGGCTTGAAGTTTCTTCAATTTCAAACTTCGAATCCTTTCAGGCCCGTCGGATGAATATCAGGTATCGCAAAGCAGGTGAGAAAAAGCCGGCCTTTGTACACACCTTAAACGGCAGCGCCCTTGCACTGCCCCGCATCGTTGCAACGATCCTCGAAAATGGCCAACAAGCAGACGGCAGCATCAAAATACCTGCGGTGCTCCATAAGTATACCGGCTTCGATACCATCGGTTAAAAAAGCGTATGGCATAAAGTGGAACCTTGGCAAAGGCCATTTTTTGGCCCCTTACTTGCCAGTCTCACTGCCACACTCAAGATGGGACCCGAATTGGAGGGTGTTTGCCTGATGGTCAATGATCTCCCCTAGACCAACCAATTGTGATGGCACGTTGAGCTGTATAATTTTTTTTGTACGCTTAAGTTTTCTGCGCATGCAGCTGATACCTTAATCAGCTGCATGTTTTTTATACCCATAAAACACCCCTTTAAAAAAGCACGCAGCCATCAAAAAAGTTTAATTTCTTTGCAATTTAAGCTATATTGCAGGTAAGTTAGACCCAACGTTTCAGGTGTCCTCCATCTACCGTTCTGTATCCGGACACCACGTGCTTTCGCCTCGCATAACACAGCTACTTCAGCTATCTCTGGAATTATTTCTACCAAAAACTAGTGGTTTGGCACAGTAAATGGATAGAGGATTGGCATGGCTAGTTCATCCCTCTCCTTCCCCCAGGTGCGCCCCTCCACTACCATGAGGCCCTAGCACGCGACTACACAAAACTCTCCACTTAAATTTGGGATGTCCATGAACAGACGTAGCTTCCTCGGACTCACAGAACAAAAAGCGAAGCCGCAGTCCGTCCCCGCTACAGCCGCTGCTGATATTGAAACGCATACCACCCCTCTGACACGCGAAGACGCCCGGCACCTGGTTACCAGAACCGAGTTCGGAGCCAGACTACGCCGCGTCAATGGCTTCATTGGTATGACAGCAGAAGAGGCTGTTGATTTTATCCTTCAAGAAGCTTCCGAAAACGCACTGCCGGAAGCACCAGCCTGGTACAAAAACAAAAATGATGGCGATCTGGATGACATGTATGAACTCCAGAAGCAGTGGATTTGGCGCATGAAAGAACAGGGCTTTATCGAAAAGCTCACGCTGCTCATGCATAACCACCTTGTTACAGGCTATAACACATACGAAAAACCTTACTACGGCTATACGTATTACCGGCTACTACGCACGAGCGTACTTGGCAACTACAAAGAGCTCATCTATGAAATCGGACTAGATCCGGCCATGATGATCTACCTGGATAACAACTCCAACGTGCCAACCACAAACGAGCAGGGGCAACCAGCCGGCTCGAATGAGAACTACGCACGTGAGTTGCTCGAACTGTTCACGATGGGACAGTTTGATTCAAACGGCGCTCCCAACTACGGAGAAGTCGACATTGCCAACATTGCCCGCGTACTTACCGGCTGGCAGGTAGATGACTTCCGCTTCCGTACAGATCCGAAGCCTAGCCTGCACGATTCTGGTACCAAAACGATTTTTGGGCAGACGTTTGCCGGCAACAGCGATCCAGAAGTTGAGTACGGACAGCTGATCGATTTCCTGTTTGCCAATCGCGGCCTGCAGATCGGCCAGTACCTGAGCCGCAAATTCTACACGTACTTCATCAACCCTGAGCCAGACGAAGCGTTTGTGCAGGAGCTCGCGCAAATTTTTGTGGACAACGACTATGAGTTGCTCCCGGTTATCCGCGCACTGCTCACCAGCCAGCGTTTCTTCTCAAGCGGCTACTACGGTTCACGCGTAAAAAGCCCAATCGACTTCCTGATTGGCTTCCTGAACGAAACAGAAACAGCACCAACCGATTCTGTGCTGGAGTATGTTCGTCAGCAGCTCGAACCACGCTCGCTGAGCATGGAGCTCTTTGATCCGCCTAACGTAGCAGGCTGGCCGGGCATCAACCCGCCTGACTCTGCCGGCGCACGCGGCGACTACAAGTGGCTCACAACAAGTTTGCTCCCGGCCCGCTGGGATATTATCGCAGACCTCACAAGCGGTGCTGCAGGCGATTTCGATCCGATCGAAGTAGCCATCAAGGTGTCTGATCCCGCAAACCCTTTCAAAATTGCGGAAGACCTCGCCAGAACGTTCATCCCGATCCCACTCGATCTTGCGAGTATTCGCGGAAGTGGATGATCCATTTGCCGGCGACCCGACACCCCTCCCCCACAAAACGTACTGGACGACAGCTTGTCTCCCAACGTCTCTAAGGTCATGCTGGGTGATATGCCCTGGTACGAATGGCCCGACATCGTCGAAGGATCCAGCTCTGAGAAAGACATTGCGCGGAGGGTTCTTGGGAACTACATCGCGCTCCTCAGCAGGGAAGTGCCAGGCTATAACTGTCACTAGTGGATCACAGGCCCCTCTTATCAGAGAATTTTGACTTTAGATAAAATCCCATGCAAAATCACAAAAACCTTAACCACGACGCTCCTGGCGTGCTAAATCGCCATGGAAGCCGGCTCCAGGACGGAGCCGCCCACAGTCAGGACCACGCCGCGTGGACGCGTCGCGACTTCATGTCGCGCATGGGCTTCGGCGTTGCTGGCGCCAGCATGATGCTCAACGGTACGCCCGTAAGCGCATTTGGCCACTCGCCTATCCTTCAGGCACTCAACAACACACGTGAAAATGGTCGTGTGCTCGTGCTAGTCCAGTTGAACGGTGGCAATGACGCCCTCAACATGGTTGTGCCTTACGAAATCGACGAATACTACGTCCAGCGCCCAACCATTGCCATTCCTAAAGGCTCGGTAGTCAACCTGGAGAATGACCACGGTCTGCACCCGGCGATGGCCAGCCTTGGCAACCTGTGGAATGACAATAAATTTGGCCACCGTACTCAATACCGGGTATGCGCAGTCAACGCGTTCGCACTTTGCGGGCACCGTCAACTGGGCAACGGGTAGTGGTCGTGACCTGGGCACAAACGACAACGTAAACCACAACACGGGGTATCTGGGGGCGCTACGCTGCCAAAGTGATCGACGGACTCAACGGTCCACTGACACACCCGATGGCTGTCCGTATTGGTGGCCCTGTTTCACTCTTCCAGAGTGAGTACGGCAACCTCGGCGTAAGCCTTGGCGACTCCCAGTTCATCGAAGAAATTGCACGCCGCGGCCTCTTTGACGCCGGCGACACGCGCCTCGATCCGTTTGCATACGGCGATCCGGTACGATACGTCCGCTCTGTGGCCAACGCTGCGCTGAGCTACGTTTCATCTATCCAGAACGCGGCAAATGCGGGCACCAACCTGGCAGGCAACTATCCAACCGGACTTGGCCAGAACATGGCTGCTGCTGCGCGCTTGATTCGCGGTGGCCTCGGTTCACGCATCATCTCTGTCTCGATTGGCGGATTTGACACGCACTCGAACCAGGGTCAGGTGGAAGGCCGGCACGCCGACCGGCTCCGTACGGTTGCTGACTCAATCTCCGCCTTTATGGAAGACATGGCAGCAGACGGCCTCGATGAGAATGTACTATTGATGACCTTCTCTGAATTTGGTCGTACCCTTGGTGAGAATGGCTCACGTGGCACAGACCACGGTGCAGGTGGCTCGCTCATGTTTGCCGGCAAAGGCGTAAAGCGTGGTGTATACGGTCAGCAGTCTGACCTGTTAGCCAGCTTTACGGTGGTGATGCTGCACCTCTTCACCGACGGACGCTCTGTAACAGCAGCCATTTTGCAGGACTGGTTTGGATTGCCAGCCAACGAAGTGGACGAACTGATGGGTGCATCATTCCCACGCATCGATTTTATCGAGAGCAAAATCCGCGTGAGTAATGAGACCAATGATGTACCTGAAGCATTTGAGCTGCAGCAAAACTATCCGAACCCGTTCAACCCGGTTACAACCATCAACTACAGCCTGAGCCAGCCTGGCTCTGTGAACCTCAAGGTTTACACGGTGGATGGAAAACTGGTACGGACGCTCGTGAACAGTCATCACGCAGCAGGTCAACATGCAGCCTCGTTCGACGCAGGCAACCTGCCAAGTGGTACGTACGTTTATGTCCTGGCAACACCTTCTGGTACCCAGACACGTAAGATGGTACTGGTTAAATGATGATTGTTAACCGCCAGCACCTCTGTTGACAACGGATGCTGGATACGCGGTGTGTTTTGCCAAAAAAATACGCACTTCGTATCCAGCATTTGCAATATCAGGCACAGGCTTTGTAAGTAAATAATTTAAATCAGTTTTGCGCTGTGCCCCTGTTCTGCTGTGATAGTACGCCGTAAAGACCCACCCATCTTACATTTGTTTTGATTCTGGTTTTTTAGGCCATTTTCTCGCACAGACAGCAAAAAAACAGACGGCAAAAAAACCTGCTTTCGCAGTACGTATTTATAATTAGCAATTCAGCCTCCCAACATTTTTAATTCAAAAAATGAAGTTCACTTTTGATACGCTGAAACCACAGCGCCTCCTGCTCACACTTTTATGCCTGCTGCTCGCTGCAGGCACCACAGGTTGCGACCTCGTTTCTGGAACAGACGATTCCATCGAGGGAGACGCGAATATTCTACATCCCGTCAAAATTGACGGCAAATGGGGATACATCAACGGCCTGGGCCGCATCACCTTCACACCAAGCTACGATAACGCCCGCGACTTCTCTGAAGGTATGGCTGCCATTCAGGATGGCGCTGTTTGGGGTTACGTTGCAGAAGATGTGCGTGTCGCAGTTACGCCGCAGTACCAGGTAGCCGGCCGCTTCTCGGAAGGCCTGGCGTTTGTCCGCGGTACCGGACTCGATGACCTTTATGGCTTCATCAACAAATCAGGATCTGAAGTCATTGCGCCGCAATACGAACTGGCGCAGACCTTCTCGGAAGGACTCGCTGCTGTGCGCATCGACACTCGATGGGGCTACATCAACAGCCGCGGCGAAGTCATTATTTCAGCCAACTACAGCGATGCGCGCCCGTTCTCAGAAGGACTGGCAGCTGTGGAAGGTCTAAATGGCTGGGTCTACATCAACCGTCAGGGTGAAATTGCAATCCAGCCGAGCCTGACGGTACAATCGCTCGGCAACTTCTCCGAAGGCCTTGCACCGTTCGAAACGGGTGAAGGCTGGGGCTACTTGAACACGCGCGGCGAGCCTGTTATCTCCCCACAATTTGACCAGGCAGAAGACTTCTCCGAAGGCCTTGCTGTTGTTGAGGTAGATGACCGGTTCGAGTTTATCAACAAGTCGGGCGAGATTGTAGTCTTTGGTGAATTCAACGAAGCGCAGCCATTTTCAGAAGGAATGGCCGCGGTACGATTGAACAACGATTGGACCTTTGTTAGCAAAGCAACGGGACGCGTTGCAATGGAGCGCAGCTTTGACGGCGCCTCCTCATTTACGGGTGGGCTTGCCCGCGTATTCTTTGGCAACGTCGAAGACAATCCACGGATTGGCTACATCGACCGGGCCGGCGAATACGTCTGGTACCCCATGAACTAACCCATCAATAAAGCTCAGCCACCCGTAGTGATCGTATTGGACATATTACAATGAAAAGATTTATTCAAACACCCGTTTTTACCCTCTTATTGCTTGCACTTGCAAGCACCGTATTTGCCGGCTGCGACTTCCTGGGCGACTTAACCAGTGAAGATGGCGACGAAAGCAACGACGGTATTCTCCTCTTCCCTGTCCGCATTGAAGGGCAATGGGGCTTCATCGACCATAATGGTCGCATCCGAATCGAGCCTGATTTCGATAGTGGTGACTACTTCTCTGAAGGGCTCGCACGTGTTCGCGACGGTGGCGTCGGCTACCTTGCACCAAATGGCGAATGGGCCATCGAGCCGCGCTTCCAGAGTGGTCGTGCCTTCCAGGATGGACTTGCCGCAGTAGAAATTGACGGTCGCTGGGGCTTCATCAACAAATCAGGTGCTTTTGCAATCAACCCGCAGTTCACTGAAGCATTCAGCTTCAAAGAAGGTCGCGCGTTTATCCGTACGGCAAGCTTCGAATGGGAATACATTGACATCAGTGGCGAAATTATCCGGACAATCAACACGCCTGACCTTGACGATTTTGACGACGAGTCCCAGAATAACTTTTCCAATGGTCTGGCCCTGGTGCAAGACTTTGACACCGATCAGTTTGGCTACATGAATGACCAGGGTGATATGCAAATCAACTTCCAGTTTGCTGAAGCCCGTGGTTTCTATGAAGGACTTGCAGCGATCAAAATTAGTGATCGTTGGGGCTTCATCGACACCAAAGGTAATACCGTTGTGGCGCCGCGCTACATCGAAGCCGGCAACTTCGGCGATGGTCTTGTGCCTGTACGCGAAAATACAGATGACTGGGGCTATGCTGACAAAAGCGGTCGTATTGTCATCGAGCCGCAGTTTGAAGATGCGCGCCAGTTCTCAGAAGGCCGCGCGGCTGTGCTCATCGACGGATTCTGGGGCTTCATCGACAAATCAGGCAACCTGATTGGCAAAGCCGACTACGACCAGGTCTTCTCCTTCAAAAAAGGCGTAGCCTCGGTTATCCTGGAAACACTCGACCCGAACAACGAGAACAACCGCCTAACCAATTATGGCTACCTCGGTCGTGACGGTAAGCTGGTCTGGTACCCCACGCGATAATTAAGTTTGTACCCTCTCTTGAGACAGGAGGAAAAGCCACGCCGGGCAGCCGGCGTGGCTTTTTATTTCTTCCTAATTACGCGGTTGCCGGTTGATGTTCTACTTGCGCATCAGGCAAGGTAAGTGTAAATGTAGATCCGGCTGCACTTACTTCAGACAGCACGAGTTTGCCACCATACGCTTGCGTAACAATATCGTGGCTGATGCTCAATCCAAGTCCGACACCCATTCCCGGTGCTTTCGTTGTAAAAAACGGCATGAAGATGTCTTTCTGGATTGCATCGGGAATACCGGCACCATCGTCACTAATCTGCAAAATAATCTCGCCCGGCGTTCGGTGGGTTGCAACATGGATGGTGCCCGATGCCTGTGTGCCAGCAGCACGGGAGCGTTCCACAATGGCATCGCAAGCATTGTTGAACAGGTTGATCAACACCTGGCCTACTTCGTGAGGAATCACCGTGACCAGGCCAATGTCAGTGTCGTACGCTCTGTCAATTTCGAGCTGTATGTTTTCATATTGCACCCGGGCACCATGGTGTGCAAGATTGAGGTATTCATCTACCAGTGTATTGAAGCCGGCTTGCTGCTTTTTGCCAGAGCCTTCGTGTGCGTGCTTCATCATGGATCGTACAATCTGGTTAGCTTGTTGTCCGTGCTCGAGAATCTTGTGTTGGTTTAACCGAATATCTTCCACCAGGGGCTGGAGCCCAAGTCCCGGCAACCCGTCGTGCGCCGCCACTTCGTCAATCATCTCTTTGTTGAGTTGCGAGAAATTGTTGACGAAGTTGAGCGGGTTATTGAGTTCGTGTGCAATGCCGGCGGTGAGTTGCCCCAACGATGCGAGCTTTTCACGCTGAATCAACTGCGCCTGTGTAGCCTTCAAGTTTTCATATGCAGCATCCAGCTTCTGTAGCGCCTTCTTTTTGATTCGGTATCCATTGTATCCGAGCAACGCAATGGCCGCAATAAGCACGAGACCAAGTAACAGGATGCCAATCCAGAGTTGTTGATTCGTCTTTTCCTCCTCTAATAGCGCGATGGTCTGCTCTTTCTCGCGCGAACGGTACCGGGTTTGCATCTCGGCAATTACAGTTTGACTGCTTGAGTTAAACAGTGAATCATGCGCTGCCTTATAGGCTTTGTAAGCGGACAAGGCTTCTTCATACTGGCCTGATGCTTCGTACAAATTACTCAATTTCTCCTGCCCATCGCGTACCAGCGTGACATTACCAGTCTCCTCAGCTATCGCTAGCGCTTCTTTCCCTACAAGAAATGCTTCCGTAGGGTCCGCCATTTTACCATGTACATCTACCAGGTTATACAAGGTATTAACGATCAACTCCGGATTACCAATTTCGCGCTTGATCACCAATGACTCGTCGTAATAGCGCAGCGCTTCCTCAAAGTTATTTTGATTGAAATACACCAATCCAATATTGTTGAGCGCATTAGCTACTCCTTCTTTGTCTCCCAACTCCCCTTCCAGTGCCATCGCTTCTCTATGCGCTTCCAGGGCTTCTTCGTACCGCCCGAGTTCATTGAATACCACGCCCTGGTTTGAGCGTGCATTGGCAACCCCATCTCGCCGGTTTAATTCCTGATTGAGAGCAAGTGCGCGCGTGTGAAAATCGAGTGCCTCTTCGTATTCTTCCAGAAAATAATGGAGCACACCAAGATTCGTGAGGACATTCACGCTCCGCAAACGCACCCCAAGGTCCTCAAAAATCTCCAACGCGGCGAGGTAGCTCTCGATGGCTTTTGCATAATCGCCTTGTCGGCGATGCGCCACCCCCATGTTGGAGCGTATAGTTGCATACCGCCCTTCATCGCCGAGCGCGAGTTGAATGCCGGCTGCAACCCCGTAATGTTGCAGCGCCGCATCATAGTTGCCCAGGTTATTTTGCAAGTTACCCAACGATAGCGACGCCATTGACCGCCCCATCGAATCAGCCAGTTGCTCAAAAAGCGCGTTGGAGCGTTGTGTAAAGTCGATGGCTGCCTCGTAATTGCGCAGTCTGAAATTTGCATCACCACGTAGCAGGAAGGCATGTGCCAGGTGCAGCGAGTCATTGGTTAGTTGTGCAAGCGTTTGCCCCTCGGTAGCGCGGACTGCAGCACTGTCAAATTGCGCCGTTCGCATGTGGAGTGTGCCAAGCAACAAAAGCCCTGTTGTATGCAGGCTATCGTTAGTACTCGTTGCATACAAATCGAGCGCTTCCTGAATGTAGCGCCTGGCTGCATCGGGATCAGGACCACGAAGTGCACGGGTCAAATCGTGCAAAACTGGAATTCTACTCGCTCCAGTTACCTGCGCAAGTACCTGCGCAAGCGAATCAACCTGCGCTTGTGCCTGTGCGTTGGGCTTGAAGAAAAACAGGCACACAAAGACAAGGAGCGCCATGCGCGCAACAGATGAGGACATAACAAGTGGGGGCGTGTGGCATGTGCATCAAATCTACCAAAAAAGAGACCGGTATTCTTCTTTTTTATATCTGATGTCGCTATTTCGCCAGCCAATGCGCATGAGCAGGTAACAGATCATGTATTCAGGGATACCTTATGCGACTTCTTTACATAGGCATTGCCGGCTTATTCCTTTCGAGCTGCGCCTCCCAACAAGCGCTGGTCACCTCTGCTATTCCTGCAGGTACTTTATCCGAGCAGATGGTCCATGGAGGTAGTACACTTCATTTTACAGATGGATCAACTACATCGATAGACAGCATTGCTGTACATGGTGATTCACTCTTCTATCAACGCACAAACAGCAGCAGTTGGCTAGGCACGCCTGTCCCCAATATTGACAGGGTGCGTATCAGGTACAAAAAAAGACCAGCTTCATCCATTGGCGCCTTTTTAGGCTCAATCGCTGCCGGCGCAGGACTTGGTTATGTGGTCATGTCTCCAGCCCGGAAGGATCCTCCCCCGCTTGGCCTTGACAGCATACTCACCAACCTGTTTATGCTAGGGGGAGGCACCGCAGGCGCGCTGGTAGGCTCACTCATAAGTGCATCGCCACGCCATGAAACGTATGTACTAAAAAAATACCAAAACACGTGGGCGTTTATCAGGGCGTATCGGTAAACCTACGCTACTTCTTCTCCTGCTAACATTTCAACGCGGTTGAGCAGATTGGTAAACATCTTCGGACTAAAGCCAATCAGCATGTTCAGAAATGAGCAAAACGTGGCAATACGAAAATACTGCGCTGCATTCACAATACTCGGATCCTGAGGACTCACAGCCTCCTCAATAAGCGATGGCGGCAGCGAAATAGTACCTACGATAACAAGTTGCCCCGTTGCCATCGCAAGAAAAATAAAAAAACCACGTACCAGCGCTACCTGTGGATTGGGCACCACTTTTCGTCGGCTCATTGCCTCACGCCCATACTCCCCCACCAGCGAAGCAAAGCAACACAAAAGCAGGATATTGCTCCACGTCCAGGTAAATACAAAGCCTAGCAAGTGAAGCATACGCTTGCCTACAGGTACATTTTCGCCAATCACCCCCTGCAGTACATTGTCTGATGGAATCGTAGAGCCGGCGACAAACAGCGTGATCCAGAACAGGAGACACAAGCTTAGAATGATAGTCGACTTTGTCTTGGAGGCCATGATGTGGGCACCTTGTATAGATAAATGATTATGCTTCGAGATATGCTTGCACTACCTGAGTACTATCTGCCCAAATCATGCCACCAGTCCTGCTCAAACACAATCGCCTTTTTTAGCGTAAACCAAGCGTTTACAGTAGGTTACCTGTCTCTTATTTAACACACTATGCAGTCTAATGCAGGCATTCGAATCTGGTCTATATAGCGTGCTTAACGTAAGCGTATGTCAGCTAGTAAGCTTGACTTGATGCAATAAGCATGTCACTCGATAACCTGACCAGGTAACAACGGGCAACCGTATTCGTAGCATAGCTTACATCCATAGCAAAAGAAGACACGATCATGGTCCCAGTCAGACAACGGCCAAAAGGCGTAGGCCCTTATTCTTGCCCAACGTGTCGACAACTCGTCTCGCGCGACGATAATTATTGTTATGCTTGCTCAGATCGCAAGAAAGAACAACGCGCGCTTATCGTGCAAGAATTAACAGCTGGAGGCCGGCCATTTTATATCGCAGCACTGCTGGTAGCCTTAGGTCGTGTAGACAATCAGCTTGTAAAATGCATAACGTGCCCTTTTTGCTCATATCTGCGTTCCTTTTCGCGCCCGATGCGCTGCATCGAACACGAAAAGCGCCTTGATCTGTACAAAAATGTCTTCGTATGCTCTTTTCCCTGCTAAGTGTCTACACGACCTAGTACTTGCGGTCTACATTTTTATGAACTTGTAACGCGATAGCGATAAACACAAAAAACCTGTTGAATAAAAAAAGCGCAGGCTCACCGAAGTGCACCTGCGCTCACTGTGGGTCAGCGTGGGTCAGCTCCTCTCCGCACTACCAGCCAGGAGACAGTGATAAACCAAAGTGCGCACCTTTTTCAGGGCGCTGAAACGGATACGCGTAATAGACCTCAAGAATTGCTGCACCAAAGAGCAAGAACCGGGAAGCAACGCCGGCACTGGCAACAGGTGTACGACCGGTTGCGTCCCTTGACAGTGTCAATTCAGGCAGATCTTCAGCCGTCCAGGCCATCCCGATATCTGCAAACAGTGAGAGTTCTGTAGGCAAGTATGGGAAGTTGATCAGACCCAACTGCTCGTTACCAAGCAACGGCATTCGAATTTCAGCACTCGCCATGGCAATACGCGTCCCATTCAGCCGCGAGGCTTCCGGGCACGCTGCGGTTGAACACTCGTTAGTACTGAAGTTATTCAGGTTATAGCCACGCACAAATCCCTGACGATAGGTAGAACTCAGGTATTCGTTGCCAAACACATCATCTTCATTTGCTCCGTAGTTGCCAATGTGCAGGCCACGGAACGCAAAGGTAAAGGGTTTGGTGTGGAAATACTGGCGATAATCGGCCGTGAGCGTCACAAAGCTATCGGTGCCAAAACTCGGACTTACCTGGAGGCGTTGCCGCGTGCCATTAAGCGGCGATACATAGCCAAAATTAGCCGTGTCTTTTACGTAAGCCACACCTACCTGCCCGAGATACAGCGGATCAGGCTCCTGGATACCCACATCACCATTGGCGCGATTCCCTACCTGATCAAATACACGAAGCTGGTAGTCAAATCCGTAGCGGGCCATGCCGGCGCTCACTTCAATGCGGCGCGTTGTGCTTATCGGATACGATGCATAGCTACCCACTTGCTGGATAAAGAGGCGCTGAATCAATTCGTTATACAGTAACGAACCATCGCCAGCCGTGGTAAATCCACCTGAGAAACCAAAGATTACCGGGATGTGTGCACCATAGAACCCATAGTTTAGCCGGCGCTTCTGGTTGAGATACGATACCTGCCCCCCAACATCTTTGAACGTACCATTGGCAAGCACGCTAACGGTCAGGTTGTGATTGCCCAGCATATCACTGAAATACAAGCCAAGGCTACCCGCAAGTCCTGAACCAAATGGTCCTCCAACGGACACCCCTACAGAAGGCGGTGCAACATAGTCCAGTTTCAACCGCGAGCTGTATTCTTTGATGTCATACTCGGGGTTTTCAGGCAATCCGAGTCCGGCATCCGACAAGTATGCACCAACGATACCTTCATCAGCTGCTTTCATAGGTGGTAACAAGCCAGCGTACGTAGCTGTCCCACTGGAAGCTACCGCTTCACCTTCCACCCCAGGTGCCACATCGGTCGACAAGGCATCACCACGCAATATGCCTGTTGATGCAAGTACTCCATCGTATGCTGCCGGCGTCATTAACGGCCGCCCTTCTGTCTGCTCAACATCCAGCCCATAGATGGTATAGGTGTTGTTGCTGAAGACCGAGAAAGCCATCGTTCCGCTCTGGGAAGCAACCGACATTGCGGGTGCGGTAGCTGTAATACCACTTGCCCCGGTCTGTAAATTGGTTAGCGCAAACACTTCGTTTGTGCGTAAATCTGCGCGGTAGATGTCCTTAAACCCGTCGTGGTCAGAGATAAAGAACAGGTCTTGCCCATCTGGCGAGAACTGCGGGTTATGCTGCAAGCCGGCGTCGAAGAAGTCGAGTGACGTTACTTCACCACCTTCAACATCGATCAGCGACACAGTTAGATCGCCGTACGCAAGCCGATCAAAGTCTGTCCCACGCGTACCGCGGTCAGAGACAAACGCAAGCTTGCTGCCATCGGGTGACCACACAGGCTGCAAATCTGCGTAGCGATCTTCAGTCAACTGACGCACCTTATTGGTATCCAGGTCGAGGACGTACAAATCGCTGATCCCGCCGTTCATGCCCGAGATTGCCAAATATTGCCCATCGGGCGACCAGGCGAGATTGAGCAGCGCGCTTACATCACCCAGATGAATGCGGCGTTCGATTTTACCAGAATCGAGATTCCAGATAGCAATTTCATTGTCGCCATTGGCAAAGGTGATAAAGGCAAACTGCTTCCCGTCGGGCGACCAGGTGCCGGCAGCGCTGATGAAGCGCATCGAGTCAAAATGTGAATCGGCCGTCCGCTTGTTGAGCTTCTGGATCACTTCGCCGGTGCGGGTATCAGCGATGAACAGATTGATGGAAAAGAGGTCTTTCTCGGATAGAAAAGCCACGTAGCGGCCATCAGGGCTGAGCACTGGAGCGAGGTTGTAGCGTCCGCCTTCTTCATCGCGCGTAACGATGGGCCGGCCGCTTTCAGCAGCTGCTGTACGACCAGCGATGAAGGGTGTATAAGCTTCTTTAATCGCGTTTGCCCATTCTACAGATAATGAATCAGGTGTTATGCCAATTGTGTGCACAAAAGCGGTATCGAGCCCCGTACGCCCCCCCAATTTGTAGAGGTTGGAAACGGCTACATCACCGTATTTTCCGCCGATGTAGGCCATAAAAGCCTGTCCATAACGATATGGGAAATACTGCTGCGGTTTACTCGTAAGGTCGTCTGTTGTAGGTAAGTCATCCCGCAAGACAGCGTCGCGCATCCACATAGCAGTATGTGTATCGTCGCGCCCGAGCGACAGGTACTCTGCGGTACCTTCAATAAACCAAAGTGGCAAGTTGCGAAGATTGAAGCGTACCTGTTCTTCTCCCCCCTGTTCAGAAAATGCAATGTCATACTGAAAGGAGTGTACCAGTTCGTGACCAAGGATATGATCGGTCTCACCATATTGGCCGGTTAACGGCATTACAACGCGCTGCTTCAAGCTCTCTGTGAATCCACCAACACCTTCACCGAGTGTAGCGTTGATTGTGTTGGTTTGATGGAAATCTGCGTCATTCGCATACAAAATGATGGGCTTCTTATCGGCAAACTCACGCAGGTACACAAGGCTATGCCGCTCATACCAGCGCTCAGCCATCCGTGCAGCGTCTTTTACAGCTTCTTCGGATTCCGGGTAGAAGTAAAAAACAAAGTGCTCTGTTTCGAATTGTTTGAACTCAAAATCATCGTACTGCACTTTATTACGGCCAAAGTACTGGGCCTGAGCGGAAGGGACGCCGAGCAGAAGCATCAACAGGGCACCCATCCATAGCTGCGGACGGACTACAAACATGGACTTTCTGTATTAATGGATATTGATTTAGCGAACGATGCGCTTGCTAAAACTGGCTACCGATATAGCCAGGGTACTGATGAGGTGCCTCCGCTCTTAATACAGTTGATCTACCTACTATGCGTAAGCTGATGAGATATTTCTTGCGTTTTAATAGCGAATGGGCCGTTTCTGATATAACAGGCAGTAAAAAACGGCATAAAAAAAGGGAGATCGCTAAAGGCTCGGGTAGCGATCTCCCATCCCTTGATCCTATCTCTCGATTGAAGGGATAACCGGGGTACATGCATGCTTGCTGCGTGCGTCACCGGGGTTTTGTAGAGGCATCACTGGTAATACAGATGAAAGCAATCCAACGCGTAAGTCGCCGATCAAAAAAGTGAAAGAAAAACCACTATAGATTTGCCTGCCAGATTTCTTGAACCAAAGCCCTGCTCAATAACCAATCTCATTTTCCTCCACGTCAAGCTGGACTTGATCCGGTATCCAGAGAACGATTAGGTAAATTAGCCCTTTTTAAAGCTATCCGGGTCCTGAATCAAGTTCAGGATGACAGTCTGCTTTTTTGTGCTAAAGAGACAGAATCAAGTTGGGCATGACGAGAGAGCATAGCGGTCACACCACCAGTGAGTTAATGCCAAGCCTTCAACCAGTTTTCAGAAACCAAGGCGCACAACCATAGAAGGCAGGAACGGCGTAAGCGGACGCTCTACCTTGAATACGCCGCCAACTTGTTCATTGTACGACAGGCTCCACTCCTCCACGTTGTTATAGGCGAGAATGTTGGCGAGGTCAAACCGGACTTGTAGCGAAGTGTTTTTCAACTGCTGGCTGAATGAAATGCCAAAGTCGAGATGGGAAACAACGGGCAGTTTGTGGGCACCGGGATCAGACAGATTGTAGCCACTCAATAGCTGGGTTTCCGGATTGGGTTCGAGGAAATTGTAGTATGCTTGCCGGAAGGCCCAGGATTGCCCAATTTTATTTTCGAGCCGGCCAAGAATAGTAACCTGGTCCGTGACCCGGTACGACAACGACGTAACAACTCGATGCGGTACATTCCAGGGCACCGAAACAGACGCACCATCAAACCGATTCTCAATGCGCCGCTCGGCTACGCTGTACTCATACTGAAGCCTGGTTGATAACTGCGCCGTTTTGCGCTCCAAAGAAATCGCGGCACCATACGCAAACCCGTCCGCATCAGTAAGCAGCGCGTCTTGTGTGGAGAGGTTCGTGTTCGAGAGGCCGGCGAGTGCTTCGTTGGCGTAATCAATAACCAACAAATGCGGCTGGGCTTTGTAATACGATTCAACCTGCAGTTGCCATTCTGGATGCGGCATAAAGAGCAGCGACCCGCTCGCATGCAGCGCTTTTGATGGTCGCTGAGACGCATCTACCGGCAACCAGAAACGCAGTGTAGACACCAACGCATTGATGTTGACCGAAGAGACATCAAACTGGTTTACATACTGGCGGTAGAGGCCAACTGCGCCACGGAATGCCCAGGGACCAAGTGGACCCGAAGGGGCATCATACCGCACTGCAAGCCGCGGTTCTGCAAATACTTGTTGATGCGTACCGAGATACGTGAGACGAAGCCCTAAATCAAGCGTCGTTTTGTCGGAAATACTATATCGATGATCAAGGAAGGACGCCAGACGTAGTTGCTGGCCGTCGATGTCAGCCTGCCTTGGTTCGCGTTGCTCTTCGCTACGTGGCCGCTGCATGTTAAGCACAAAACGGCTATTGTCGTGTGCAAGCTCAATGCCACCGGACAAGAAGTGCCGGGCACCGAGTGTCTGATCAAACGTCCCCCGCAAACCCCATTCGGTAATCCGGTTCACATCTTCATAGCCAAGCTTGAGGGCAGAAAGAGCAGCTTCAGAGTATTCAAAACCAGCCGGCGGCGGCATGCCTTTTACAGAGTCTGGCAATGGTTTGCCCGTGCCTGTGTAATCACCATCGTATGCATCGTGATTAAATGATTGCTCGCCATTAAACTGGCTAAACCAGCCTCCCCACTTGACAAACGTATTACGGCCAACGATGCGCTCATAGCTTACTTGCGCAACCGTGTTTGTCCAATTATAGTTGTTGCCAAAATTAAACAGCCGCTGATCAACACTGCCATTCCCCTCTTCCACACTACCAGCTTCAGTTGCTTGTTGAAAACGTCCCTGAACAACCCGGTCGTCCCCCAGCGTATTACCACCGCGGTAGAACGAAGCATGCAGACTGCTCGAAGGATCGAACGTCAGGCGCACTGCACCGTGTAGATCATAGAAGTCGTAATTGTTCTCAAAGTCAGTTGACCGGAAGGCACCCCGATCAGCTTCGTCAATTTGCTGCCAGGTATGAGGCCTGCTTGAAGCCCCGCCGTACACTTCCCCGGATTGCCGATCATGAGGCACCATGATGTTCATGGCATGCAAATCGGGAGCACTCCAGTTATCAAAATGGGTTTGTAATCCCTGGTGTTGGTACAGCGACCACAGGGCTTTGCGCCCCGAGACCATCCAGTTGGCATGCACGCCCGAACGGTCACCAACAGATCCCATCGCACGAGCATTGGCGCTGATGGGATCAACCTGTACATCAACAATACTTCCGCCAATAGATGAAAGTCGGTGTGTTGCGTCAATGACACCAGAAAGCGAGCTGCCAACAGACGCAGCATAGCCGGCTTTGTGTACCGTGAACTTGTCGAGTGCAAACGGGCTAAACGGTCCTACGATGCCGCCATTAGAGATGGGCAAGAAAACCGGTGCGCCATCCAGGCGGTACTGATGCTCGCCCGCACTGCCGCCCTGCACATGCACATCTGAAACCGCATCGCCATTGCGCAGGCCGATAATGGTATTCAGGTTTTTAATCACATCCTGGCTCGCGTTGCCGGCGTTTGCACCATCAATGGGCACGTCCGGAGCCTGGAGTTGCTCAGATGAAAACTGCGGCACCAGCCCATTCACCACAATAGGCGAAGTAAGGAGCGGCTTCACGCGTAGCCCAAGCTCGATGCTTGCGTTCTGATCAGAGCGCACCGTGACAGTCTGAATTCTATCCTGGTACCCGATGTATGAGACGCGCACACGATGCGCTCCTGGCTGCAATTGTGAAAAGGCAAAACGGCCGGCGCTATTGGTAACATCACCTACACCAGCGTCAGCCAGCAATACGTGGGCATTCGGCAAAGGCTCACCAGAATCGCCATCTACAACCCGCCCCGTAATTTCTCCCCAGGAAACGGGCACCTGTTGCTCAGCCATCAACACATATGTCCCCGAAGAGAGACGAATGTAGGTCAGTCCCGTATTTCTGAGCAGGCAGCGAAGGACAGCTTCAGCATCGAGCGCAACTGCTCTACACGATGTTCTTTTGCCCTTAACAAGCGCAATATCAAACGCGACGCTAATCCCGGATTGCTCGATAAACTGGTCAAACGCATCACTAAGCGGGATATCGTTTGCCGCATAAGAATAGGTTCTATCCGTCGCATCCTGGGCAAATAAAGGCTGGATTTGTCCCAAACAGACAGCAACGACCATAAACAGGACAAGCGCACGGCAAAATTGCAGTGCGCCCAGGCCTTGAAGCGATCTGTTATGCAGATTAGCTGGCATCAGTTGCGGTCTGGTATCAACGCATATTTTTGGCGTTAATGGATGTACAAGGCGTAAGCAAAATCGTTCTCGATACGGACTAATTTTGTTCAGGAGAATAAATTTCGAAGCCGGCTGCTGTTTGGCGGTATGCCAGGCCAAGCGTAAGCACAATGTCTTTCACGATGGCTTCAGCCGAAGCAGGCTGCTCAAGCGCAAGCTTCATGCGGCGATCGCGAAGCGACGTTGGCTGGAGTGCTACCTGTGTATCAAAACGACGCGCAACATCATCAAGGATGGCGCCCAAGCCGGCATCAGAGTAGAAAAAGTTGCCACTGCGCCAGGCCAATGCTCTGCGTACCTGCACGGTATCTGCTTCACTGGCTTGTAGCGAAGCATCACGGACAACACCTGTTTGACCGGGAATAAGCTCAATCATATCGCTCTCCCCTTCTGCGGAAAGCGCCACGCGGCCCGTTGCGAGGGCAACGCGCGTTTCAGCATCGGGCCCATTTTCCCATGCACGTACATTGAAGGAGGTCCCCAACACGCGCACAGATGCGTTAAACGTCTCAATAACAAACGGCTTTGTATCTTTTTCTACATCAAAAAATGCTTCTCCAGTGAGTGAAACGCGGCGAGTATCAGTAAAGAATCGTGGATAGTGCAGCGTGGCACCACTATTGAGTTCAACGGTAGACCCATCGCGCAACTCGACAACAGCCACTTCACCCAACGGCGCAGTTACGGAAACAGGGTTTAACAGATACGCAATGGCGACCGCCCCCAGCAGAATGGTTGCAGCAGCAGCCATCCAGCGCATAGGAATTAACCGGGCAGCAGGGCGCATCGTGTGGATTGTAGCCGTAGACTTCGCTTCAGCAGAAGGGTTGTCCAATGCTGCCTCAATATTGGCCCAAACGGCATCCAATGCAGGCTGCGATACCGGCTCTCGTGCCTGATCACTAACAGCCCAGGCATCTTGCAGGCCAGCTACCTGCTCAGCAGGTAAATCTGACAGCAATGTGTCCAATTCGGGTGGCATATGTTGTTTATCGGGTGTTTTCACAGCGTGATGTTATCGTTTTGCAGTGCATCCAATCGGGTGCGCAAGTGCTTGAGCGCGAGAAAAATGTGAGTATTCACAGTTCGCTCGCTCAATCCCATGATGTTACTTATTTCTTTGTGTGATAGATCGTGGTGCCGGCTTAGCACAAAAGCTTCACGCCTGCGCTCGGGCAACTCATCAATCCAGGTATGTAGCTTTGCCGCAAGCCTGTTGGCCTGCAACACAGCATCCGATGCAACGCTTTTACCGGCAAGCGCCTGGTCAAAGACGTCTTCCCCATCTGCTTGCTGATACACAAGCGGTGCGCGCTTGCGATTCATGTTGATCGCAGCATTACGCGTCATCGTGTAAAGCAACGCATGCAAAGAAGAATCTGGATTGATTCGTTCTCGGATCTCCCACAATTTCAAAAAAACATCCTGTATTACATCACAGGCACTCGCCTCATCGCGCGTAATGGTTTTAGCATAACGCACAAGTTGGGCACTCATGTCTTGGAACACAGCGGCGTACGCTCCCCGGTCAGAGTCTCGAAGTTGACTCGCCCATACTTTAAATCGGTTTTTGGGTGTTACGTTCTCCCCCATTGAGCCTTCCGTTCCAGGGATTAATTGAGCCGTTTACGCAACGGTTCAACCATATTACACATCAATAAACTGCAATGCGTATTGCCCTGTACAAATAATTATAACACCAATAAATACACAGGCAAGTACACGGGGCGCTCCATCACGCCTATATAGACGCAGCGAAATAGCCTTCAATTCCCTTGTGTAAAAAAAAATGCGTGACCGTTACGCATCGCCTTCCGTTGGGTTGTATTAAAGTCGTGGTAGTCATACCGCTACTATCACGGTGGCGAACGCAGGGGAGCAGCACGCGTGCTTTTTGGGTCTAAAATGCCGATTGTGCTGCTCCCTTCTTTTTTCTCCCCGTACGCGAGCGACTACCCATTGCCTCATGCAGTGCCTTCACTTCTGGCGAAGAAGTCTTAGAGTTATAGCCCGATCTATGGTGGTAGATCGGGCTTTTTTGATTGTTGATTTTTGATTGCTGAATGTTGATTGGGGGCGTGGTTTCGGGGAATGGGGATATGATCAGCCTTTGTCTACCTATCACAACGTCATCTCCAGCTTGACTGGGGATCCACCGGTTTGGCACGCCATGCCAGTTTCATCCTTTATTATCGGTACCATTCGGGTGGATGCCCAATCGCGTTGGGCATGACGATGAAGTGCTACGCAATCCGTATTCGTCCAGCTTTAGTCATGTAAAATATTTTTTACACGAAGTACAACTTTGTTTACACGTCTCTCGTAAGCCATTCATATAAGTTCACCAAAATCAGTCATTGCCAATTGCATAAAGCCATGAATGCTTCATTTGAAGAGAAAAGTATCTGGATACAGCTAACCAGTATTCTGTTGAGCCTCGGCGCCTATTTTGTGTTGGCCGGCCGCATGATATTTGCCGGCGTTGACGCGCTCCCCTTCTACGTCCCCCTGTTCACCATCGCGGTTGTATTCATTGTGCTCATCAACATCGTCGGCCACATTGCTGCCGTAATTTTAGATGGCAACACAAACACGGACGAACGCGATAAACTGATCGGCTGGCGCGCATCAAGCAACTCGTCATGGATTCTGGGCGTAGGCGTAATCCTCTCAATTATCGGCCTGATCGTCTTCCCCAAACCTGTGTGGGTTGCCCACGTCCTCTTGCTTTCGCTTTTCTTATCCGAAACCGTGAAATATGTATTGCAGATCGCTTACTACCGCATGGGTGTATAGCCATGGGATCCGGTACAAATATTAAAAACCAGATTCGTACGCTGCGTTTTCATGCAAACGAGATGACGCAAAAAGAACTCGCAGATCAGGTAGGCGTGACACGCCAGACCATCCACGCTATAGAAAATGGTAAATATGCGCCCTCGCTTGAAATAGCATTCAAAATTGCGAACGTCTTCGACGTTTCATTGGACAACGTATTTACCTATTCACTGGACGAGAAGTAGCGATTGCTATTTCAGGTAGTAGCGGATACCAATACCGCCTTCCAGGTCAAGTCCTGTATCAGGACCCAGATTCAGTACAGGAGCCAACTCGAAAAAAAGATCGATGGGTTCTTGTGCGAGCAGGTGGGTAATGCCGAGCGGGAAACGGGCGCCCAGGCCGGCGTGCTCCCCTTCAAACTTAATACGTGCAAGCGGGCAATCAAAAGACGGGTACATGGTCTCAACCAATACCCGACCTCGTTGAGGCGTCAGTACGTTCAGAAAGCCAACCGCTGTATTATCTGGACGAAACATTGGATCAGGCCTCCTCTACACAATACGTCGGACATGAAGCAGCCCGCAATACCACAATGGACGCAGCACTTGCTGTACTAAAAGGCCTGTCGCTCCGTACCCTGGTTACGTCTGTTGTGTGCTTTTTGATTGTGTTGGCGATCTTGTTTGCGTTAGGGCGTCAGCAAAAAGACCTCCCGGACATCACGTTGCCGGCTGCAAACAGTACAGCATCACAATTAGAATCTGATAGTAGCCGCGCAGATACGACGCTTCAGCAATCAGCCAACAAACGCAAAGGCGCAAGCTGGCAACCCTGGCCGGAAAACTAGCGGATGTGTGCAAGATCGCAATCGGGGCTGATTGTTCAGGTACAGCGCAAACAAAAAAGAGCCCGACCTACGGATGTAGACCGGGCTCAATCTCAACCAACAGCAACCGCCTAACTCGTCGTTTTCTTTCTTCTCGACGTTGTTTTGGCTTTGGTCGCCTTCAACTGGGTATCTTCAGGTGTAACAGCAGCGCCGTCGCCACCAGAAGCCACATTCACATCTCCGGGAAATTGACGAATATGCTCCGTCCCCACGGGCTTCCCTGTGCCTTTGGCAACAGGTGAGCTTTCGTGGATATAGAAGTCCTTGTTGTCGAGCGAATCGCTATGCCGGCGCGCAGCATCAGCAGCATTGCGCATGCTGGCATCAGCGTTCTTCTTGAGTTCGCCAATGTTTTTGTAGATCTCGAGCTCGAGCAGGTCAAACAGATGCGCCAGTGCGGTTCTATCGCGCTCGTAGCTGAGGCCATAGTCGCCGTTGCGGATCTGCATATCCATACGAGACAAAGAAGATGAAAGTGCAAACAGATAAATGGCGTTATCAGCTATACGCGCCTGTACAACCTGGCGCTTCACGATCTCTTCCCGGTGCCATTTACTCGCCATTTTGAAGTAGTGCCCATGGCGCTGAATCAGGTTCGAAAGCCGGCCCGTGAATTTATCCAGCAACGGATGAAAACCACTTACCTCGGGCTTCACCGGCATAACGCCAAGGAAAAGCTGCGCACCCAATGGGATTGCACGTGAAATGATTTCCGGACGCAGGCTGTTGCCCAGGATACGCGCCAGGTTTTCAGACATCGTTTCGTCCGCGTCCCACGTCAGCGCCTGCTGGATGCCAACCATAGACTCAGCAAGCGACTTGCCGCCGTAGGCAAAGATGAACGACTGCATCACTTCGTTAGAGCCTTCTACAATGCGGTGGATGCGGTTGTCGCGCCAGATGCGATCGAGTTCGTTCTCCGTCACGTACCCTTCACCACCCATGATCTGCAGGGCATCGTCGATGACGCGCCAGCCAAATTCTGAGCAGAATACTTTGGTAATGGCGGTTTCAACCATGATGTCTTTGTCATGGCGATCCAGCATCCCGGTCATCATGTACAGCATGGACTCCATACCGTAGGAGTACGCTGACATACGCGCAATGCGCTGCTGTACCAGTTCAAACTCAGCCAATGCACGGCCAAACTGGTAACGCGTCTGCACCCATTTGATCGCCTGATCTTTCGCACGCTTGGCTCCACCAAAAATGCCGGCAGAAAGCGTACAGCGGCCGTAGTTCAGACACGTCAAAGCTACGTTCAAGCCTTTGCCTTCGATGTGAAGCAACCGCTCTTTTGGTACTTTTACGTCGTTGAACCGGATACGGGCCTGCCACGTACCGCGGATACCTGTCTTGCTGCGGTTCTTCTGGAAAATCTCGATGCCGGCCATATCTGGCGTACAGATCAAGGCCGTTACTGCCTCACGCAGCTTCCCACTCTTCGGGTCTTTGATTTGCTGCTTGGCCATTACCGTAAACATGCCGGCCATGGCGCCTGAGGTGCTCCACTTCTTCTCGCCATTCAAAATGTAATAGCTGCCATCTTGACTCAGTTCACAACGGGTTTCCTGTCCTGCAGCGTCTGAACCAACCTGAGGCTCTGACAGACAGAATGCTGAGAGATACTCGCGGGCTACTTTGGGCAGGAATTCTTTCTTCTGCTCTTCTGAGCCAAAAAGCATGATCGCTTTACAACCAATAGACTGATGCGCAGACACAACCACGGAAGTAGAACCGCAGTACTTACCAATTACTTCGAGCACACGGTTGTAGCTGGTTACCCCAAGGCCCAGGCCACCATACTCTTCCGGCACCGTCATACCCATCACACCCAAATCAAACAGCTTCTTCAGAGCCCATTCAGGAATGTATTCTTCCTGGTCGATGAGCACCGATGGGTGTTCGTTTTTCATGTACTCCTCGAGCGCCTCGAGAAGTGCGTCACATTTTTCGCGTTCGCTCTTGCTTTCGCGTGGGTAGGGAAACACAAGATCTGATCTGAATCTGCCGGCGAAAAGGTTTTTCACAAACTCTATTTCGGAAGGCTCGGGCCCTAACATCTTCTCGATGTCGCGGATCATCTTTCGATCCTCAGCCGAAACCTTTTTCAGGTTGCTTAAGCTATTTTGGGACATAATTGCTATTCAATGTTCTATAGAAAACGGGACCATTTATCGATCCCTTATTATGGAGATTGTAATCCAGTTTGGTGGGGCAGTATTGCAATAAACGCCTAGGTTACCGCCCAAAAAAACGCTTCCAGACACCTTCGACCTACCCATTATAATGGCCTTCTGTTCCACCAATATACCCCGTTCAAAGCGTACAAAAACAGTGCCTCCGGAACGTAACATCGTTAAGTGAACTATGAGCGGTATATAGGCCCATTTGTCTGCCCAAAAACAGACTTACTCACCTGGTAAAAAATTCCCCACTATGCTGTTTCAAGAGAAGCTTGCCACCATTCAACAACAAAAAAACAGCGTGCTGTGTGTGGGCCTCGACCCGGATCCTGCGCGACTCCCAGTTTCGTTATTGCCCGATGCACCACTCCCCAGGCGCGTGCTTGCATTCAACAAGGCAATCATTGCAGCAACGGCCCCATATGCCTGCGCATTTAAAATCAATTTTGCCTTTTATGAGGCAATGGGTAGCGCCGGCTGGACGGTCCTCGAAGAGACCGCCTCCCTCCTGCCTGATGATGTGGTATCAATTGCCGATGCAAAGCGTGGCGACATAGGCAACTCGACGCGCTTCTACGCACGCTCCGTGTATGAGACACTCGGCTTTGATTCTTGCACTGTAGCGCCTTACATGGGCAGTGACTCGTACGTGCCATTTCTTGAGTATGGCGACAAAATGACGTTCATTCTCGCACGTACGTCAAACCCCGGGGCAGCGGACTTGCAGGAACGCGACGTGGACGGCACACCACTCTACCATTTACTTACCAGTCAAATTGCAGCCTTACCAGTTGAACAAAAACAGGCAGCCGGCCTGGTTGTGGGCGCGACGAGTCCAACCGCCCTTGCAGCCATTCGCGCTATTGTCCCCGGCATGCCGTTTCTCATCCCCGGCGTAGGCGCCCAGGGCGGCGATGCCCAGGCGGTCATGCACGCCGCGTACGATGCGCCGGCAGCTGTGCTCATCAATAGTAGCCGGGGGATTATCTATGCCGGCACCGACGAAGCCTTTGCAGATGCAGCGGCGGCTGCTGCCGAAACCCTGCAAACTACGCTCGCTGCCTTTATGTAGCCGGAACAGACACCCGAAAGCCAACGCTCCTTGAACAACCAATTCGGCAATGCGCTATCTTGACTGGTAGTCGACCGGTTCACCTAAGCCATCTGTTGCAATGTCTTTATTCAAACTTCGCCTTCCCAGGTTTAGAACCACCTACCTGCTGATTGGCGGCCTCTACGTTTTGCTTAGTGCGAACATCCTGCTACAAGGTGTTTCTGCCAGCATGGAGCCGTTTGGTGTACCAACTGATGTACTCGATTCACCTTATTACGAGAACGCGATCTGGTGGGTCTATACGCATATGCTGGTGCTTGGCATGGTGATGTGTGTCATCGGTCAATTTGCAAAAGAAAAAGCCCTTAAGCTGTGGATTTCACGCGCCCTCCTGGTGGCACACCTCTACTATACGTATTTAGATTTTCAAGCATCCGATTCGGTTGTGGGGACAGCCCTATACAAGGGTCCAGCTTCTGTAGCGCCCGCGGTTATAGCTCTTCTTGCAACCATGCTGCTGGCCCGATTTGCCTTCTCTCACAAAGAGCCTGTCATAGAGGAAACAACCTAGACAAAAACGAAGCGTGATTGTCTTGAATGCGCATAACACATAGCAAGTGGTAGTACCTGTGCGTCAATCACGGTTTAACGTAATCTCGGTTGCCGCGTTGAAACACGTGGGATCACAGCCTGGCCCATTGGGCTGATTCATTTCATATGCCGGCTCCGCGTTCAAACCAATCAGCGTTTTGCCATCTTGTACAATCGTAATCTGCAAGGCCCCTTCTAATTGTGGAAAAATCAACACCACCTTTTCCTCTTCCGGCCAATAAATCACATCATCCCCAAATGGTGACACTTCCATTTCAAATAAATCACACGCCCTATTCTGAATGCAATCTATGCCCAAACAGTTCGTACCCGTGTCAACCAGCGTAAAAGCGCATGACATCACCTGTCCGTTTTCTTGGCTGACATGTACTTCATAGTTGCCCAGTGAAAGCGAATCATTTTCGGCATTGAAGCTTAATTCGAATCCACTGTAACACCCCGCGTCAGTGCAAGCCGTCCCCTCAAAGAACCCATTGCAGGCACTTGTTAAGAAAAGAAACATCAACAACGTAGCATATTTCATAAGTCTAGCGGGTTTAAAATCTCAGGCAAGTCACATGAATTGAGCTAAGCTCTTCTTAAAGCACGTTAAATCAAATTTAACGATCCCCAAACCCGCAACTTTCAACTACAAATACAGCAATCCGACAGGATTGTTGTGTTTGCACTTAGGGACGCCAGACAGGCAATTGATCATCAGCCACATTGGTAGTGAGACGGGTAAGATCTGTACCGTCTATCCTTGCCGTGTAGAGATCCCAATTACCATTTTCGTTGGTATCAAAAACAATGCGCGCCCCGTCACCCGACCATGAAGCCTGGAATTCATCACCGGGCCCATTAGCTATAGCTGTAGCCTCTGATCCATCTAAAGGCAGCAAGAAGATGTCATCACTGCCGCCTGCGCGGTCTGTAACAATAACGAGATTTTGACAATTGGGCCCCCAGCCCGGTGAACAGTCAAACGTGGCATTATTCGACACGTTTGTTTGCTCCGTACCATCTGTGTTCATCGTCCATACTTCTCCATCGCCCGATCTATTTGAGAAGAATGCAATTTTGTTTTCGTTTGGGCAGCAAACGGGCTCATTGTCCGTACCTGGATCGGTGGTTAATCGTTGTTGATCGGATCCGTCAATATTCATGATGTAGATTTCCGAGTTGCCATCACGCCGGCTTCGAAAGGCAATCTTGGTTCCATTTTCGCAAAATGAAGGATCGGTATCATCTGAAGGATGCGTTGTCAATCGAACCACGTCTGTTCCGTCAACATTCATGATAAAAATGTCGGATTGGCCATCTTCTCGTTCAGATCCAAATGCGATTTTTGAACCATCTGGCGACCATGCGGGATCGTCATCTGCCGCTGGATGATTTGTAATATTGACAGATGCAGATCCATCCGGCGTAATGAGGTATATTTCGCGCTGCCCGTCGCGTTCGCTTCCGAACGCAATTAGGTCTTGGTTAAAGTTAAAGCTGGGATCAGGCTGTGTTTCTGTAGGATCATTTTGATCGCATGCTACCAACAATGCTACCAACAATGCAATCAAAAAGCAGCATTGAAAGAGTCGATACATGATGTTCATGGTGGGTACTTTTTTGATAAAAGAAATGCTGTAGTACTATCCCAAAGATCCTAACATCATGACAGAAGGATAGAAACGCACCAATAAAATCACGAATTAGGGGTATGACTGCATGCGTGAAACCGTCTAGCTGGTTATTTGACTTGACGAAAAAGCAGCTACATGCCCCTTACGATGGATGACGGATCGAAAACATCCAAACTACAGCGTAGAAAACACGCCACTGACGCCGCCGGCTCTATACATCCTATCGATGCATCCAACTGCACATTATTATTCTATGGTACTAACTCTTCGGTCCTCAAACTCTCGGTTTATGAACCTGACGTATCCCGGCTAGAACTACCGGAATCTCTCGTTCAATCCATCTGGGCAAAACAGGCCTTTGCAACCGATCACCTGGTTACTCATTGCGGGAAGGCGCTGAAAATTATCAATCCCGGCCGGCTCAACAGCGATGCCGGCCCCGACTTTCTTGGCGCCACCCTGGATATAAACGGCATGACCTGGCACGGCGATATTGAAATCCACCGTACGCCGCACGACTGGTTTGCACACCAACACCAAACCAATCCACGGTACAACAGCACCATTCTTCATGTATCCCTTTTTCCAGACGCCTATGCCGGCACCATCCGTCGAGCAGACAACAGCCTGATACCTGAGTTAATCCTCAGCGCCTACCTGCGTACGACGCTACGGAAACTACTTTATGCCCACCGCACAGCGCCAACCGCAAGCATAGCATGTCAAAAGCTGCAAACAGATTGCCAGGACATCCAACTTACCCCATGGCTGTATACCCTTGGCCGAGAGCGTCTATACCGAAAAAAGGCACAGGTTGCCACGTCCTTTCTTCAAACTCCAAACCTCGAGGTCCTACTCTACAAGCTTGTTATGGCCGGCCTCGGGTTTGGTAAAAATATCCAACCCATGTTGGATATCGCTAATCGGATTCCCATCTCTACAGGTCGCAGTATCATCAACGGAGCCGATCGGGCTGGTGTCTTTCTGACCGTTTCGGGTTTATTGGCGACCAAATATTGCGAAAGACTGGGCTTGCGTACCCTGCAGAAACAACGCTTTGTACAGCTAACTGAACAGCTAGAGATCGTCCCAATGCCCGCCACAGCCTGGCAATTTTTCAGGCTTCGTCCATCAAATTTCCCTACGCAACGTCTATTACAGGCTGCCTCACTCTTTTGCAGCCATGCCCTGTTCCATACCGATGCCATCGGCATGCTGGATAGCATCATGTGCAGCAAGCCCGTAGCTGCGTGGCGTCGATTCATTCAAAAGTTGCTTCAGCCACCTGTTACGTCATCCGAGGCATTACCAGTAACCAACATTGGACGCACGCGAATCAGCAAGCTACTAGTCAATGCCATCTGCCCTGTAATGCTCGTACATGCAGAACACACCGAAAACCCTGTATTGGATAACCAAATTGCAGACTTCATGCAGTACTTGAAGTTTGAGCGCGATGAAATTACGCGGCATTTCGATGGCCTGGCACTTCCGTCGCCGCATGCTGGTATAAGTCAAGGTCTACATGAACTACACGAAGCGTATTGTATACGGGGTCGCTGCACCGTCTGCAAAATAGGTAAACATTTGATTTACAAAGACTTAAGCCACACTACTTAAATGGAAGCTCAACCAGTACATGAACACTTGATTCGCATTGTCAGGCTAACGCTCGCCCCCGAACGACTGGATGACTTCATGGAGATGTTTAACACCATCAAGTCCAGAATTCGCGGATCAGCCGGCTGTTTGCACCTTGAATTACTGCAAGACACCCGGCATCCAAACATCGTAACGACGTACTCGCGCTGGACCAACGAAGCAGCGCTAAATGCTTACCGCAACAGCGCCTTATTCAACGAAGTTTGGCCGGTGACCAAAGATATGTTTGCCGCCCCACCCGTTGCGTTTAGTTGCCGGCAAATTCATGTGCTACCATAAGCGCAACCATACGAATCCTGAAAAATTGGATACTTGTTGTTGAAAATTGCAGGTTTCAAGCTGTAGCGTTAGAACTTTTAATAATCCGATACGAACTCGTCGGGCTACATACGCATCAGGAAACAGCTGCTACTTAGAGCTTATCCGAAAACCTCATTTGGACTTCGCGCGCCTTGCCTATGATTCGTTCGCTCGCGCTCGGGGACACAAAGCAGGTTTTCGGACAGGCTCTTAATCAATCCTCCTCAAGGTCGATAACGACGATTAAGCGTCTTGTATGCATCTACCTAATTCTGAAGGCCTCCATGGAAATCGACCAGCAACCGCGATTATTCTTCGATTTTGACCTCCGGTTTCCGCCCCTGTCGCGTACAGTAGCTGAAATCTCGGATCTGTTGAATACCAACGGCATGCCCGATACGGATCGCCTGATCAATATTGTGCATATGGATCCCCTTGTGGTCGCTTCCGTGCTGAAAAGAATTAATTCAGCATTTTACGGAATGCGTCAGCACTTTCAGGATATCCGCAAAGCCATTCTCATGATCGGGTTCATTGAGGTCTGCAATATCGTGCTGGCTTCAGGCTACATTGGACTCAAAAAGACGTTTAACTCGCGAACGCAGACCGAAATGATTGACCGAATCATGCGCGTGAGTGTGGGAAGCGGGTATTTCACAAACCTGATCAGTCAGCACCTGCGCCTGCCCGACAAAGCATCAGCATTCACAGCCGGATTGCTCCACAACATTGGCCGTTTTGTGCTGCTTTTCAATTTACCCGAAGCCTACGAGCAGCTTTTCCGCGAGAATAACGATCACTACATCCCTTCCTCAACCAACGAAATTAGCGCACTGGGCATCGATCATTCTGCTATCGGAGCCCTTGCTGCACAATACTGGAATTTCCCCGAGTTAGTCAGTACCCTGATCGAGTCATATCAGGACCCTGGCCAAATCGCCCAACAGGATCACCGTACCATAGCCCTCGTCCTATCTGCCAGCTCTAGCATCGCAACACAGCTTTGTACCGCTATCGATGAACGAAAGTACGCCCAGCAGGCAGCCGGCGACACCGAAGAAATGGAATTCCCTCCCATCGAATTTGCGTTCCCCTCAGCATTTATGCAATTGGCCGGCGGCAACCAGGAAGAACTTGAGGCCCTCGACCAACTTGTCAGTAGCCATATCGACGAAGCACTCTCCTACATCGAAATGATGATGACGGTGTAGTTTAGGATGGGCTGAAGGTGGCGAAGTCGTAGCGCTAGCCATTTTGTGTATTTGGGATGCCGGGATTTCGTCATGAAAGGAAGTCCCAAAACCGGAATCCCGGAAGCACCAAAACCACCATACACCTAAAACGAAACGTTCAGGCCGGCACTGATAAACCGCCCAGCTCCTGGCAGGCCCAATTGTGGGAGTGTTTCGGTATCGAACACATTATCGACACGCACAAATACTTCATTGTAAACGCTCCCGTTACGCAAAGAGAACAGATACGCAGCTTTTAGATCGGCTACGAGTGACTTCACCAGTGGCACGAGCTCATTGTCATCGTTTCTCCCGTACGCACGACCGGTGTAGGTGCCCTCTACAGAAAACGAGAGACCGGCGCGGGTTGTGTGTACAATCCCCAGACTACCAAGCACAGCCGGCTTTTCCGTAAGAAACACGGTCTCATCGCCTTCAATACCCCGAGGCTTCATAATCGTAAGATGTCCGGTCAGGTTCACCGTTTGTACAGGCCTTGCACTTCCGACCAACTCTACACCAAACACACGACTGCCATCCAGGTTAATGCGCCGGCGTAGCGAAACATCGTCCACAGTCACGCGCTCCTGATCAATCGTGTCAAACGTACGCTGGTAGAACCCAATAATTTCACCGCTTACGACGTTGCCATTGGTAATCAGTGCCACTTCGGAGACAAACGAAGATTCCGGCTTCAAGTCTGGATTTAACAGAAAACGATTGAGCGCTACTCCAAAGAGTTCGCGCATGGTCGGAAAGCGTACTTTGCGTCCTATTGAGGCGCGTAAAAGCCAGGCCGGCGCTAACTGGTATTGCATCCCGCCTGATGCACCAAACGCCGTCTGTGCATCCCGCGCAGGCTTATCGCCCGTTTGTGGTGTTGTAATGCCATCCAGACTGGCCCCCACGGTCAAACGCAGTATATCGGAAACGGGCAAACCATATTCGCTGCCTACACTGAAGACAAACTGTTCGTACGTCTCATTATCAACTGACCCGGCAGCCGGCAACGAACCGTCTTCCAGCGTTTCCAGCGTCTTTTCCCGATGTGTTGACTGCAATCCGTTAAACGCAAGACTTAACAGACCATCACCCAATTCCTGGTTAATTGTAATCCTGCTTCCAAAGGTATTGTCCTCGTCGCGTTGTTGGTCCTCAAGCAGGTTGTAATCTGCAGAAGCATATGCGTTGATATGTTGCCTGAACCAACTCCCCCATGCCGCACCCCTGATAATCGATGTTGCCCCAAGCGGAACACTGGCGTTCATCACAACGGTAGCGTTGGAGAATTCAGGAAACCGCCAAAACCTGACGCTGGACTCATTAGGATCGACATGCCCTTCGGGTGCGATGCCATAGTCGCCATCAATCAACATATACGAAAGGCCAACCTCAGCACCGCTATTCAATTGATAACTGGACTGTACAAACGCATTAAACAACGCCCGGTCTGTGTTGGCGCGCAACGTGCTGCTTTGTTGGCTGAACAGATTTACGTCAGGTAACGTCAGTCCGTCGCGCGTGCTATACCCGAGGGCACCCGTAAACTTGAATGCCCCCTTTGTGTAGAGATGTGTCAGGTTCAGGTTAGTCGTAGAGGCTTCACCAAATTGGCCGCCAATCTCTGTTTGACTCCCATCATAATCGATGGCGCGGGTTGTGATGTTGATCGCACCACCAAGCACATTGGTCCCATAAAGCACAGACGGCACGCCCTTCGTGACCGTAATGCCGCCGATGACATTGGCCGGCACCAGATCCAGGTTCATCCGATTGTCCCAGGGGACATTCAACAAGGCGCCATTAAAGTAGAGTCCAACCTGTCGTTCGCCGGCATTTCTGAGGTATATAAGGGACTCGCCGCGTGAGTTGGTTTGGATATGGGCTGCCGGTATCAGCCGGCCCAGGTCACTGAAGGATGTCGCGTTTACGCGGGCGATTTCTGCCAGGGTAACGCGCTGGACCGTATTGGTTTCTGCCTCAAATACACTACCATCACTGACCACTATCTCGGCCAGATCATAATACAACAGCGAGTCAGATTCGACATCCGGCTGAGTTTGCGCCATCACACGGGGTGCAATAACCGCAGACAAACCACACAGCAAAAACGTGTTTAGGAGGGCAAAAATAGACAGTTTATCGAGCATAGCAGGCCATGATGACCGCCTTAGTTGACGCGTGATCATTCAATTCCAATCCTTTTCCACACAAACGAGACAATGAGCCTAAATAGTATAGAAAACCCTGTGCCAGATTCTTGAGGGTATTCAGGGCCCTTACGCTACTATACGGGCTTACGATACGGGCCAGAGCCATTCTGTTACAGTATCGGTGGCCTTGCCGCAATATCCAGTATGTATAAACCAAAGAAGCCGGAACGGACCGGCTTCTCTGAAATCAAACTTGACTTGGAGCTGTCGAGTGGGACAGCTTAGTAGCTTAACGCTCAAGAGCCGGCACGGGCCGAAAGCGCCTCTCCAATTGATTTCTCAGCAAGTTCAAAACGAATACGCTCATAAAACGGGGGCGCAATCTGATATCGTCCTTGCTCTGCTTCTACCATGAGCATGTCGGTATTTTCCAGCAAGCTGGCGGCAAACCGGTTGTATTGCTTGTGCATGCTCAACTGATCAGCAGTGATATAACCAAGCGCACGATTTAAGTTGCGGTATGAAGTACTGAGTTTGCCAAGCATACCCGTCTTCACTTCGAGGGTTGCAGCCAGCTCTCCGTGAGCCGTTACCATATCTTCGTGACGGGCCAACATCTCCTCGTATTGCGCAACCGCAGTATTCAAATCGCTATCCGTTGCAGCTGCACGCTGCAGCGTTTCCAATTCTGCTTTGGCTTTATTAAGGGTTTGTGCGAATTGCGTGTTGATTTCGCCAATACGATCATACGAAGCCTGCTCAGTGCCATAATCGCCGTACGTGCGGCAGCCGACGAGCATCAGAAAAATAACGAGAATTGAAAGTCGGCTAAAAAGCTGTTTATGCATCACAATAAATCTATTTAAACCTGTAAGGTGTCCCAGGGACATACGCCCATCATATGGACAAACGAGCGCATCGTTTCTCGCTGCGTACAACTTCAGGATTAATTCAAACGTTAAATAATGGTATTGTCTTCAAACCGGGCATTTTTCGTGAGGACAATGATGCCATCGCGAATAAACACGGTATCGCCATTTCCGCCTTCTTGTACATGGTCTTTATTGAAAATTTTGCAATTCCGACCAATGCTAACATTACGGTCAATAATAGCGCCTTCAACGTACGACCCTTCTCCAATACCCGGATGATCCGGTCCCTGGCTAGGTTCTCTCAGACCAGAATCATGCCAGTGGAAATAATCGGCCCCCATCATAACAGTTTTTTTCACAACTGCCTTGCGTCCGATATACGAACGAATCCCGATCACGGAGTCTTCCACTTCACTGTCTACGATGACACTGGCTTCTGCGATGATTGAATTCCGAACAACCGAATTACTGATTTTGGCATGCGGCAGCGTACGTACTGTGGTATAAATTGGTGCCTTTGGATTGTACACATTAAACGGCGGTCGCGGTTGCGTAAGCATGATATTTGCTTCGTAAAACGACCGAATGGTACCAATGTCGCTCCAGTAGTCAGCAAAAGGATAACTGACAACGTGGTGATCTTTGATAGCTGCCGGGATAATTTCGCGCCCAAAGTCGTGCATCCCAACATTCTCTTCCAGCATACTGCTTAGCAATTCTTTACTGAAGATGTAGATGCCCATTGATGCAAGATACACGCGTCCTTCGGCTTCCAGCGAAGCATCTACAGGACTGGCTTTGTCGTGTAATTCCTCCAGCGACGGCTTCTCGTAGAACTCGGTAATTTTTTCCTTATCGTCCGTTTTTAGAATGCCAAAACCGGGAGCATCTTTCGCGGTAACAGGAATTGTTGCGATGGTAATATCGGCGTTCAACGCCTTGTGATGCGCAAACATCTTCGCATAATTCATGCTATAGAGCTGGTCACCAGACAAAATGAGGACATGTGAATGCCGGTGTCCCTTGATATGCATCATTACGCGGCGCACGGCGTCCGCTGTGCCCTGAAACCAGTCTTTAGAAATTGGCGTCTGTTCTGCTGCAAGAACGTTCACGAAACCGGATCCAAATCGATCAAACCGGTACGCGCGTTGTACGTGTTTATTTAAACTTGCAGAGTTAAACTGCGTAAGAACGAAAATGCGATTGATGTCTGAATTGATACAATTTGAAATTGGAATATCGATCAGACGGTATCTGCCAGCAAGCGGAACAGCGGGTTTTGAACGGCGATAGGTCAGCGGGTGCAAACGAGATCCTGCACCGCCTCCCAATATTACGGAGATTATTTCGTTCATCTAAGCGGAGGGCTTTGGGCCAAGAAGCCGGGTGGAAAAACCAGGATGGAAAAACTTGGAGCAACTCCCGTAGTATAGCTATTAGCGAATAGTTTTAAAACTGAATTTTGAATTAACTAGTTGACGTCCTCCTGCGGGACGTTTCGACCTACAAACCGGCACAAAAAATCCGGCCTCACGTCACCATGAGCGAGCATAGTTTACAGTTACTTGAGCGTATTCAGGAGCGCCTGCGGGCAACTGCCCGGCGTCGATCGCTGATCGACATGACGTTCGGCCTGATCCTTTTGGTAGGCATACTCGCCGGCGCGTGGCTGCTGGTTACCTCCATCGAGGCCGGCTTCTGGCTCGGCGTTGGTGCACGCAAAGTCGCCTTCTGGTCTGTCATCGTCCTTGCTTTTGGTTTACTCGCATGGTTTGTCATCCGGCCATTGCTCAAAATGACGGGTATCGTCCCTGGCCCCACCAACCACAGTATCGCCGCAGATGTTGGTCAGCACTTTCCCCAGATCTCTGACAAACTGACCAACCTGCTGCACCTCGCTGAAGGCAAACGCAGCGCATCCCCCGACCATCTTGTAGACCACGCGGTGCAATCGCTCAGCCGCGACGTAAACCACGTAGCCTTCGAAGAGATGGAAACGTTTAAGCGCACACAGCGCGTTTCCCGGCTCGCATCGCTACCGATCCTTGGCTTGTTGATTTTCCTCATTGCTGCGCCCGGGACATTCCGCGACGCCTCGGTACGCCTCCTCTCCCCTACAACAGAATTTCAACGCCCGGCACCTTTCCAGTTTAATGTATTACCCGGTTCGGTAGAATTGATCCGCGGCGACTCGCTTACCATCGAAGTGGCACTTGCCGGCACAGCACTGCCATCCCAGATCAATCTGGAAATTCAGCCCGAGGGTGAAGAAAAAATCGATACCGAAGTACTACGCGCAGACTCAGCCGGCCTCTTCAGTCATACGTTTGTGAATGTGCGTCGATCGTTCTCGTATCGACTTACCTCTGGTCCTGTGCGGACCCAGCGTTATATCGTATCCATCGTCGAACGCCCTATCATCCGTTCACTACAAGTAGCCCTCGACTTCCCCCGGTACACGCGCATTCCCTCCCAACGGCTTGAACGCAACGTGGGTGATGTACAGGCACTTGCCGGCACGCGCATTTCGGTCGATGTTGGCATTGGCGGGCGCAACGTCAGCGAAGCGCTAATTAAACAAAACAACGGCTCGGTAGATACGCTGGCTATAAACGGTAACCAGGCAACAGGAAGCTTCACGCTTCGCGAAGAAGGGTTTTACCAGATTTTATTGCGCGACGAAAGCGGCGTTGAAAACAGCACGCCTATTAAATACGCTCTAAAAGTACTGCCAGATGCCTACCCGACGGTTGTAATTCTGGAGCCGGCTCCCCTTGCTGAACTGAATGAATCGCTACAGGCATTTATCCGCAGCAGAATTACGGATGATTTCGGTTTTGCCACGCTCCGTCTCTATTACCGTCTTTCCGAGAGCCGGTTTGGCGAAACCATGCAAGACTTCGAACGCATCGACTTGCCGCTACAAAGCCGGGCGTCACTGGATCAGGAAATCAATTTCAACTGGATCATCCGGGAGCAAACCAGTCTCGACCTGGTGCCGGGGGATGCAGTGGAGTATTACCTGACCGTGCGCGATAACGATAGTTTTGCCGGCTTTAAGGCAGCACAAAGCGCAATGCATCAATTGCGCCTTCCCTCGCTGGCAGAGCAGTACAAAGAACTGGAAGCAAAAGAAGACGATGCCCAGGACGAAATGGAAGAGCTGCTGCGTGAGACACAGGAAGTCAAGGAGCAATTCCAGGAGTTACGCGATGAACTCCGCAATAAGCAAGAAAGCGATTGGGAGGACCAGCGCCAGCTCGAGCAGGTCAAGGAAAAGCAGTCAGCACTTGAGAGCAAAGTAGAAGAGCTGTCTGAAAGCTTCGAATCCATGACCGAGCAGATGGAAGAGAACAACCTGGTTTCAGACGAGACCCTGGAAATGTACCAGGAAATGCAGCAGGTGCTCGAAGAAATCAATTCCCCTGAATTGATGGAGGCCCTCAATCAGTTGCAAGAGGCCATGCAGGAACTCGATCTCGAAAAAATGCAAGAGTCGCTAAACAACTTTGAATTTAGCGAAGATCAGTACCAGCAACGCCTCGAACGCACCCTCGAGCTGTTCAAGCAATTGCGGGTGCAGCAAGATCTTGAAGAAGTAGCCAAACGCGCGGAAGAACTCGCTGAACAGCAAGAGAAAATCCAGGAAGAAACGGAAAAGCTCCAGGATGATGAAGCGCAAGAGGGCGAACAGCAGGAAGGTGAACAGCAAGAGGGCGAGCAGCAGGAAGGTGAACAGCAGGAAGGTGAACAGCAAGAGGGTGAACAGCAAGAGGGTGAGCAGCAGGAAGGTGAGCAGCAGGAAGGTGAGCAGCAGGAAGGTGAACAGCAAGAGGGTGAACAGCAAGAGGGTGAACAGCAAGAGGGTGAACAGCAGGAAGGTGAACAGCAAGAGGGCGAGCAGCAAGAGGGCGAGCAGCAGGAAGGTGAGCAGCAAAATGGGGAACAACAACAAAGCGAGCAACAAAAGAATGAGCAACTGGCACAGCAACAGGAGCTCTCTAAAGAAGAAATGCAGCAGCTTGAACAACAGCTGCAGGAAATCATGGAGAAGATGGAAGATGTGCAGAACGCGCCCCAGGAACAGATGCAGGAGCTGATGGAGCAGGTCGAAGATCAGGAGATCCCGGAGCAGATGCAGGAAAACGCTGAACAACTGCGTCAAAACCAACTCGACCAGGCACAGCAGCAGCAGCAAAACATGCAGCAGCAGTTGCAGCAGATGCAGCAGCAAATGCAGCAAATGCAGCAGAACATGCAGGGCGCCCAAATGCAAATCAATCTGGCCGGCCTCAGGCGGGCATTGAGCGATATCCTTACCCTTTCGCAACTTCAGGAATCACTCCGTGAAGATGTACGCGGCCTCGCAGCAGACAGTCCAGTGATGCGCGAAAATGCCCAACTACAGGTGGAATTAAGCGAAGGCTTGAGTGTGGTGAGCGATACGCTGCAAAAGCTGTCGGCCAAAATCCCGCAAATGAGCCGCGAAGTGCAACAACACGCTGGCGATGCGCTGCGTGAGATGGGTTCATCGGTAGAGGCCATGACAGACCGCGTGCCAACCCGCGCCAGTGGTCATCAGAAAGAATCGATGATGCACCTGAACGAGTTGGCCTTGCTGCTCTCGGATCTGCTCAACGAAATGATGAACAGCCAGGGCAGCGGTGGCGGCGGCATGTCGATGCAGCAGATGATTCAGCAGATGCAGCAAGCGGCCGGCCAGCAACAGCAACTCAACCAGCAGATTCAGCAGATGCTTAATGAGATGCAAGGCAATCGCCTTTCGCAGGATATGCAACAGCGATTGAGGCAAATGGCATCGCAACAGGAGCAAATCCGCTCTCAAATCAAATCGCTCAGCCGGCAGCGCGAACTGCGTGGCAAAGTGATGGGCGATTTGAATCGTATTTCCGACCAGATGGACGAAACGATCAGGGAACTGCAGCGGGGCCGGCCTGGCCGGCGTACCATGGAGCGGCAACAGCAAATTATTACCCGTATGCTCGACGCAACCAAATCGCTCCAGGAACGCGGCAAAGAGAAAAAGCGGGAAGGGCAAGCCGGCGAAGATCAGTTCAGAGAAAGCCCTGCTGACTTGTCGCCAACCGAGCAAGCAGACCAATTGCGACGCGCACTCATCGAAGCTCTTGATAGCGGATACGCCCCCGATTATGAGGAACTCATCAAGCGCTACTTCGAATTGCTACAACAGCGCTCGCTTGAGGAAGAGCAATAAACTCGATCAGCATGCAACACTACTCTCGCCCCATCGGCTCAGGTGTAGCACGAGCAAGAAAGCGTTGCTTCAACGCGGGTGTTGGCAGGCGGCAGGCGTCGCACTCGCCGAACCATCGGTATCGGTTACGGGCAATGATGTCGTAGGCCGCGTCGCGAATCGGTCGAGGTACCACAATAAATCCGTAAAATAACGGCCATCCCCCATCGAGGTGACGCGCAATACGGAGCGCAGCAGTAGACTTTGTATAGAGTCGGCCGTTTTCGTACAAAACGACGCTCTGCAAAAGTGCTGGATCGTTAGCTCCCAGCGAATCGGTTATGCCTAAATAAGCAACCGCTTCATCAGACTGCAATGCAGCAAACTTAAACCGGCCGGCTCGATCTCGATCAATGATAAAGTTAACACTGCTGTTGCACAGGTTACACACCCCATCAAACAGGATTACGTGGTCTTCCTTCGGGGCCATATTGGTTGATTGCTGCATGATTTCTTACAAACGGTGATTTTTCCCGTTACCTGCGTAGAACCATTGGTTATTCATACGTTCGGCCACAAATCGGGATTCCAAAACCTGCCATTACCATAGGCTACAGGCTGGATTAACCGAAGGAACTTGTCTTGGAAGCGCATTTTCCTTAAATTAAGCAGCTATAACACGCAAACACGTTTACAGCGCAGCTATCTGGTATGGCCCTGTTACTGTTACCCCGCTTACCCACCTATGTGAGCAGAACACGCGTGCAGTTCTCGATCAAAACCCCATTTGTAGCAGAAGTAGTCTAGGTTTATGAGGATTCTTTTTGTTTCTGAAGAAGTCGCACCTTTTACCTGTAGCAGCGAAACGGCGGATTTAGTGCGCATGCTCCCTGAGCAACTCCAAGAATCTGGAGATTTTGAAGTGCGAATTATGATGCCACGATACGGCCTCATCAACGAGCGCAGAAACCGCCTGCACGAAGTGATCCGATTGTCTGGCAATGAAGTCGAAATTGACGGACATAAAGAGACACTCAAAGTGAAAGTTGCCTCCATACCTGGGATTCGTCTCCAGGTTTATTTTATGGACAACAACCACTATTTCAAGAGAAAAGGCATCCATGCCGACAAAGAGGGCGCTCCGTTTGCAGACAATGCTGAACGCGCCCTGTTTTTCTCGCGATCCGTCCTCCACACCATCCACAATCTTGGCTGGACGCCAGACATTGTGCATTGCTTTGGCTGGATGAGTTCACTTACCCCCCTCCTGCTTCGCACCGAGTTTAGCCAGGATCCGGTCTTTGAAAAGGCAAAGAGCGTGTATACGCCAGGGTTGCATTCTTCAGATAATCTGATTACGGAAGGCTTCAATGCCCACTTGCCGGCCCTCGACGGTGTAGACGTAGAAAACACCGCCATTAGCGCCCTCGGTGAACAACTCGCTGACATGGTGCTCTATGGTCCTTCTCAGGCCGACGGCAATGCAGACAATCCGAAGTTGCCGGAAGACATGGAAGCCATGTGTGGCGAACTCATCAACGTGTACGAACAGGTGATGTCTGCAATGGCTGTTTAGCTGTTCGACACACGCCGACCTGTACATACGCTAGCTTTTACGCCGGCAGGAACCCCGCTTGAAACATCCTGCAAAATAAGGCATTGACTACGCGTCCAAACCCCATCGACAGGGTGCTGTCGACTGGGGTTTGACTTTATTATCGAGTACACATACGAATCTGACGCTTGCTTCGTTTATAACAAGGCTACACCGTTATTCGAAAAACCGCCTGCTCCCCAGCCCACCACTGGAGCCGGCCCATTGCACCAGGTATATGGAGATCCAGCGATCCCGTTTTATAGACGTTTCCCGCATTGCACTGGCCCTGGGCTTAATGTGCTTTTTTATGGCTTGTGAAGACCCAACGAACGTAGGCCTTGGCCTCGTAGGTGATGATTCAGGCCAGCCCCTCACCGAATCAATCGACCTCGACACATTTACCCCCGTTGAGGAAGTTGGCATTGTAGATAACCTCGGGCAGGTCCTTGCAGGTCGCGTAGAAGACCCCAGCCTCGGCATCACGAGTGCAGTTGGATACTTTGATGTGCGTACCAACACGAACCAGACCACTGAATACAGAAATGGCACCGTGGAACGCGCCCCTCCTCCAACTAGAGACCAGCTACGTTTACGGCGATACACTGACAGAAATGCGATTTGCGCTTCACGAGGTCCTCGACGAATTCACCGGCTTCCAATCTACTGAAGACTCGATTCCTACCGTCGGCCCAGAACTGCTGCAATTTTCGATGATGCCAACCGATTCGATCGTCACCATTGATCTCCCTGCTAGCTGGGTTGACCAATACGACGCTGACTTGCGGACACCAGACTTCGGGCAGGCATTTGCCGGCTTTCAGGTCCGCTACCTTGAAGGAAATGCCGTTGTCGGCTTCCACAACCTCGTAACGCGAAGCACAAGAATTCGCAGCATCGTAGGATCGGATACCGTCAACTTTGTCGCCGAAAAAAGTATCACGACCCTCGAAAAAGAATCTGACGGCGTTTTACCTCCAGGTCGCGTTGGAATTCAGGACGGTATTGGCCCCAAAATAGGGTTCAATTTTGCCATTGATAGCCTACAAGGCGTGTCACTCAACCGCGCTGCAATTCAGCTCACACCAGATACCGAAGCGCTCGAAACGCCGACAAACTTCTTCCGCCCAACCATCGAGACACTCGCACTACACGGTGTGGTCAACGACTCCAGCTCTGCGCTACTTGCGATCGGCACCATCAACGATGAGGGCAACTATCGCTTCGTTTCGGAGACCTTCCATGCGGTACTACAGCAGTTTTTGTTGGGTACCGAACCGTATGAACGGTACGAAATCCGTTTCTCCAGTACTTCTGCCAATTCGATCGACGCTGTGGTATTGCACAACAACGATTCAGAATCGTCTACACCGCAGATATTTGTTACTTATACCGAATTACAATAACACAAGGGCTCGACACAGATCATCATAAGCATCAAACTGCATATGTACGCTCGTAAATCAACTTATTCGCTTGTTGCCGCTCTTGTGCTCTTTTTCTGCACAACGCCTTTAGCTTTTGCTCAAGAAAGCGGCGACGGCTCCCTCTACTCTCGTTTTGGCATTGGCGATCTTTATGATTTCCAGTCTTCACAGATTCAAGGCATGGGAGGCGGCGGTACCGCACTGACCTCATTGAACTATGTGAACCTGAGCAACCCCGCCACCTGGGCCGACCAACAGCTCACCAGGCTGGGTGGTAGCGTTCAGTTTCAAGGGCTTGAGGCATCCAATGCACTTGGTGAAGAAAGCCGGCTCAACTCAAGCCTCCTCCAGGCTTTCCAGTTTAGCTTTCCACTGCGCCCTGGTCGATTAGGCGCTGTAGTTTCGTATGTGCCCTATTCGCGCGTCGCACATCGCGTCCAGCAGGCAGAAATCGGGATTACCGCCGACCCCACGCTGGGTGCAGAAACAGCTTATTCGATCTCTTTCCTAGGTGAAGGTGGTCTACAGAAAGCGACCGTCGGGCTTGGTTTTCGTCCATCACCCGTGTTTAGCGTCGGTGCATCAGCAGATTTTATCTTCGGGATTATTGGTGAAACCCGCGCAACAGAGTTTAATACTGCTGAGTTTATACGTACCGAATTCCGGAGTTCAACGCGGCTTGCCGGCTTCAACACCACGTTGGGTGCCCTGTATACCATACCACGATTGTTGAGTAATACGGACGCACTGTCCATTGGATTAAGCATTTCTACGCCGGCTGTCCTCTCTGGTACACAGACACAAACTATCGGCGAAGGCACCTCCCAGGATACGCTGGGTGTCGCCATTAAAGGTGATCTCGACCTTCCGCTTCGCGCGAATCTAGGGCTTTCCTATCATGCCAACGCCAAGTGGACCTTTGTAGCAAATTATTCGATGGAGCGCTGGTCTGATTTTGATAGCGAACTTGTAATTCCTGGCTTTATTCCCGGAGAATCATCGTTTTTAACGGATCGCAACCGCTTCTCCATTGGCGCTTCGTTCCTCCCCTCCGCCAACCCTCTCGACCCATATGGTAGGCGCATTGGTTACCGATTAGGGTTTTACACAGACTCAGGGTACATCACCTTGAATGACAATGTAGACCTGAATGGCTTTGCGTTTACCGGCGGTGTCAGTATGCCCACACTCTTTCCTGGCACACGCATTGATGTAAACCTGGAAGTCGGCCGTCGTGGAAGCACGCGCCAAAGTCTTGTCAGAGAGTCGTTCTTTAAAGTTCATATTAATGTGAATATTGGCGAACGGTGGTTTGAAAGACGGAAACTTGGTTGAGGTCTGACTGTCTATATCGTTATATTAGGCGTACTTCGCCCGCTCTAACAACCCTTTTGGGCTCGATGAAAAAGATCAAAAACATGACCAATATTGGCGGCACAAGCCTACTACTTTTGCTTGTAACCGCTTTTCTGAGCACTCCGGCAATGGCACAAGACATTGACTGTGGAGATGCAGCAGATTCGAATGCAAAGCTTCAAAATTACAGCTTGTATTACGAATCGTACAAAAACAAAGATTACGCCTCAGCACTCCCCTACCTTAAGTGGATGCTACAATGCGCGCCCGGCTTTGCCGGTCCTGGCAAAAATGACGATCGTAACTTCGAACGCGGTGTCAAAGCCTACCAGGGACTTGCTGATGGCACAGAAGACGCCACAGAAAAACGCGCGTTCCTGGAAGAAGCACTTGCGCTTTATGACACAGCCGTTCCTACATTACAGGCTGCTGAAGCTAAAATTAATCCGAATGAGTGGACCTTCAACAAAGGCCGCTTCATCCAGAAAAACGCTGCTGTTCTCGACGACATGCAGGACGTTGTTGGTGGTCTCTACAAAGAGGTCTATGACAATGAACCAACACAGCTCAATCCTCTGTCATACTACATCAACGTAATTGTGGCAGACTATGCGCGCAACGACGAAAAAGACATGGCGATTGAGTTCATGGATGACGTTGAAGCCCAGTTTGGCAGTGATGGCGACGCTATGGGTATTGTATCAAACTGGCGCGACCGCTTGTTTGACTCACCTGAAGAGCGTATGGCTTTCCTTGAAGACCAGCTCGCGAAAAAGCCTGGCGATGTAAAAATCATCGAAGAGCTAATCGACATCTACAAAGAGTTGGATGAGCGCGACAAACTCACCGGTATGTTGGCAACCCTGATTGAAACGGCACCAACACCAAAAGTGATTATCGAAGCCGGCGTTTTGAAACTTGAAGATGGTGATGCTGACGGCGCCATTGCAGATTTTGAGCGTGCGCTTTCCATGGAAGGTGGCGACCAGTATGCCAAACTTGTGCAGTTTAACATGGGGAACGCATACCGCGAAAAAGGCCAGCTGCGCCAGGCGCGCACCGCATACCGCCGCGCCATTTCAGCAGATCCGGGCTTCGGACAGGCTTATATGGAAATTGCCAACGTATATGCTGAAGCAGTACGTGACTGTGGTGGCTCAAAAATGGAACGCGAAGACCGTGCTGTATACTGGCTCGTTGCAGACTATCTCGAGCGTGCCCGCTCACAAGATTCATCTGTACGCAGCGCTGCAGGACGTAATCTCCAGCAGTACAAGCCTTATTTCCCGGCAGCTGAAGACCTCTTCTTCAAAGGCTGGAAAGAAGGAGACGCATATGCGGTTAACTACGGTTGCTATTCGTGGATCAATGAAACCACGAAAGTTAGAAAACCATAAAGATTTTGCCTAACGGGATTCTTTTTTAAGGCAATGCGTGTAACGGCCGGTGGAAATCAACAGTCCACCGGCCGTTTTTATTTAACCCCTTTTCCCAGACACACATATGTCCAAAATTCAGCATATTCACGCACGCCAAATTCTCGACAGCCGTGGCAATCCGACCGTAGAAGTTGATCTGATAACCGATGAAGGCGTCATGGGCCGCGCAGCCGTGCCAAGTGGAGCCTCTACTGGTGAATATGAAGCCGTTGAGTTGCGTGATGGCGACAAATCAGCCTTCCTGGGCAAAGGTGTTCGTAAAGCTGTAGCCAACGTAAATGATGTAATTGCACCAGCACTTCGCGGCGACTCCGTATTCGACCAGAAAGCCGTCGACATGAAAATGATCGCGCTCGATGGCACCAACAATAAAGGCAACCTCGGCGCCAACGCGCTGCTTGGTGTTTCACTTGCCCTTGCCAAAGCTGCTGCTGCAACACAGAAAACACCGCTGTACCGCTACATCGGTGGCACCAACGCCTGCCAGCTGCCTGTCCCAATGATGAACATCATCAACGGTGGTCATCACGCTGACAATACAGTGGACATGCAGGAGTTCATGATTATGCCCGTAGGCGCTGAATCTTTCAGTCAGGGACTGCAGATGGGCGTTGAGACGTTCCATCACCTGAAAAGCGTATTGAAAGCGAAAGGGTACAACACCGCTGTAGGTGATGAAGGTGGGTTTGCACCCGACCTGAAGAGCAACGAAGAAGCCATTGAAGTTATCCTGGAAGCCGTTGAAAAAGCCGGCTTCAAAGCAGGCGAAGATATCTTCATCGCACTCGACCCTGCCATCAGTGAAATGTTTACAGACGGCCATTACGTATTCTGGAAAAGCGACCCAAACAACAAGCGCACCTCCGACGACATGGTTGCATTCTGGCAGAGCTGGGTAGACCAGTACCCCATCATCTCTATCGAAGACGCCATGGACGAAAACGACTGGGATGGATGGCGCGATCTGACTACAGCTGTTGGCGATAAGGTGCAGCTTGTAGGCGATGATTTGTTTGTGACGAACACAGAAAGATTATCAAAAGGAATAAAAAACAGGTGCGGCAACGCAATTCTTATTAAATTAAACCAGATTGGTACGCTAACGGAGACGCTAGAAGCCATCGAAATGGCGCATAACAACAAATTTGCGTCGATTACAAGCCATCGGTCCGGTGAAACGGCGGACTATACGATTGCTGACCTGGCTGTTGCAACAAACGCCGGCCAGATCAAAACCGGCTCTGCCAGCCGAAGCGATCGCCTCGCCAAGTACAACCAACTGCTGCGTATCGAAGAAGACCTCGGTGACGCAGCCGTTTACCCCGGACGCGACGCATTCAAATTTTAAGCGCTTAAATTTTAAGCCTTGAATTTTGGTATGTGATCGTTCGATTTGGACCCAAGTATTATGTTTGCATTATGAAGTTTTCTTATCCACGCGAGTTACTTAAGAAATTACGCAACCAGCGATACTTCGGTAAAAGTATGATCTTCTTTGCTTCTACCCTTCTGCTGGTGTGGCTGACATTTTTCGACAGCCACAGCCTGCAGAAGCGGTGGCAGTGGCACCAGGAATCAACCCGGCTTATGGAGCGAAACCTGGAGCTTGAGCAAGCGATCCAAGATCTCCAGCGCCAGCTCAACGCCGAGTTGCCCGACGAAGTGATCGAGCAACTTGCCCGCGAGCGGTATGGAATGCGCAAAGAAGGTGAAACTGTTTACCATGTAGAACAGGTCGACTAGGCCAGCATTCCAGCATTTATATGACGCATTACTCAGTCGGTGTAGACCTCGGCGGCACCGCTGTTAAAACAGCGCTCGTTAAAGAAGGCGATGGTATCATCGAGTACCGAAAAATTGCTACCAACGCGCATGAAGGCCCCGCGCGCGTCATAGATAGGATTGCTGACGTTGTACGTGAATTAAGCGCCCTATCCCCCGCGGGCAACATTTCGGGTATCGGTATTGGCGCACCTGGTGCGGTAAATTGGGAACGCACGACGGTTAACCATCCACCAAATCTCGATCGCTGGGGGGTCGTCGACTTGCACAAGGAGCTTACGCAGCGACTTGGCATGGAGCTTCCCGTAATCGTTGAGAATGATGCGAACGTAGCCGGCTTGGGCTCTGCGCATTATGGTGCGGGTATTCCTTATCCCTCGTTCATCCTGGTCACGCTTGGCACGGGGGTAGGCGGCGTCATTATTTACAACAACAAAGTGTTCAGGGGCTCAACAGGTGGTGCAGGCGAAATTGGCCACATGACCGTTGACTACGAGGGCCCCATTGATCACGCAGGTGTAGCCGGCTCGATTGAAGCCTACATCGGCCAGCGATTCCTTTCACACCATGCCAAAGCACGCCTCTGGGCAAAGGATAGCCTTGTCCACGAGATGACAGGAGGCGATCTGAACAACATCACGCCCAAGCTACTTTCCGAAGCAGCACTTGCAGGTGATCAGGCTGCACGCGACGTTCTCGCATGGGCGGGTCACAAATTGGGTTGTGTCCTGGGTTCAGCCGTTAATCTCCTCGACATTCGCAAAATTATTGTTGGCGGAGGCGTTTCGGCTGCAGGCGACCTTATCTTGGGACCGGCTAAAGAAACTATGCTCGACTTTGTGATGCCGAGCTTGCGGGACGGACTGGAGATCATCCGGGAAACCCTCGGTAACGAGGCGGGTATGTTAGGAGCAGCCCATCTTGTTTTTGAATACCTGGATGAGCATTCTTATTCCCGCATTTGAGCGATGTCGGACGGGAGGACACAAGCTTCAAATCCCACTGCGTGTCGCGTTACTATTCCATCTAGCTAAAATGAGAAACTGCCTGCGCGCAGTCACGAGTCTACACATCGCTTGCCGGCCTCATTTTGCTCTCCCTCTGGCCTTTCTGCTCTTCCTCATTGCACTACCCACACAATCGAGTTTTGCCCAGGAAGCAGATACGTTGCGTATCGACGTGTCTCAACCGGATTCACTACGCAGCGACTCGCTGAACCTACCCCTTCCTGATTCTCTTGCACGCAATCAACCGGCTATTACACAACCTGCGTCCCCTGGCGAATCCAGCCTTAAAAGCCCCGTAGCGTTTTCTGCGCGCGATTCACTTGTCATCAAAATCAATGGTGATGACGGCGATGCTGGTGCCATGTTCGGCGGTGTTGAGGTGGACTACGGTGAAACGAAACTCTCTGCCCACGAAGTAAAAATCCTGTTTGATATCGATGAACTCCGTGCCAAGGGTATGCCGGTAGACACGGGCATGGTGGGCCGGCCGCAATTTAACCAGGGTGAAGAAACGTTTCGTGGCGATGGCATGGCGTACAACTTACGCACCGAACGCGGACGTGTCACAGGGGCCGAGACACGATTCGACGACGGCCAAATCAAAGGGGGGGTTGTAAAAGTACGGGAAGATAGTACCCTGTTTATCAGAGACGGCGTGTATACCACCTGCGACTGCCTCGATGACCCGTCATATTCGCTCCGCTCGTCAAAAATGAAAGTGGTTGATCAGACCAAAATTTTCACCGGCCCAATCCAGCTTTTTCTGTTCAACATACCTACCCCTCTTTGGCTGCCGTTTGGATTTTTGCCGGCGCAAAACACCAGGCGAAGCGGCTTTCTCGCCCCTACGTATGGCGAAGACGAATTTGGCTTCTACTTGCGTGATATTGGTTGGTATTTTGCACTTAGCGAATACATGGACTTGCAGCTCCGCGGCGGTATCTGGACCAACGGCAGTTGGCAAAGTTCTACTACCTGGCGCTACAACAGGCGCTACAAATATAGCGGAAGCATATTTTTTGACTATTCCAGGCTTCGAAATGGCGAAGCAAACGACGTCAACTTCTCAATCCGCAACACAACGTCGTTCAAGTGGCAACACCGGCACACCATCGATCCATCAACCTCCCTGAGTTCGAATATTAACTTATCGACTCAGGGGTATCTACGCGCTGTTTCAGAGCAGTTTGACGACCGGGTAACACAGTCTGTGTCTTCAAGCATGCGTTTCCAAAAACGCTGGGCCTCCACGGGCAGGTCATTACAACTCAACGCCAACCAGCGCCAGGTTTTCTCGACCAATACAACAACCATGACCCTGCCTAATTTGACGCTTTCGCAAAGCTCTAGAAAGCCCTTTAAACGCAAAACACGAGCGCCCGGACAAAACGAAAAATGGTTTGAGAAAGTCACGTACACGTACAACTTCTCGTTGAATAACAACTTCAATTTTCGCCCAATTCAGGACGAAGCTGTGCTGGACTCATTGGGAGCAAGCGACATCACCTGGTTTGATGCCCTTACCTCGCTCGAAGACTACCAGCTGGCCACAGGGGATGACGAACGGTTTGATTTCCGGGCAACGCACCGTATTCCGATCAATGCGTCGTTTTCGGCAAAACGCATCAGCCTGAATATTACGCCAAACATCAACTACACCGAAGATTGGTTTCTTCGGACGGAACGTCAGGCACAACTGTTCGATGCCGCTGACTCTACCTACAGCGTAGAAAATTTTGCAGATCGGGGCTTCTTTGCACTCCGCCAGTTTAGCTCGGGCCTTTCTGCCAACACAACCATCTATGGCCTCTTCCCTTTCAAGGCCGGCTCGCTTCAGGGCTTCCGTCACACCTTACGTCCAACCTTATCGTTCACCTATCGCCCGGATTTTACAGGCTCATTCTGGGGATACACAAGAACCTATATTGATGAACGTACAGATGAAGAAGTTGAGTACAACATCGTCAACAGTGTGCAGCGTGGCTTGCAGCAATCGCTCTCGTTGAACCTGGCGAATATCTTTGAGGCAAAACGAGTCACGGTGGATTCAACGGGTACCGAGCAAAGCAAAACGATAAAGCTGCTCAATCTGGACGCCGGCACCCGCTACAACTTTGCCGCAGACTCACTCAAACTGTCTGATATTTCACTCAATGCACGCACAACGTTATTCGAGAACAAAATGTCGATTAATTTCAGATCGTCGTTCTCCCCGTATAAAGTCTTTAGCGACAGCACAACAACACGCGTCATTGACGACTACTTCATCAACCCACTCCGCCTGCGATTTGGCCGACTAACCCGTGCCAGTCTCACTGCCAGCACCTCGTTCAGGAGCAAGAACGGTAGCCCGGGCCGCCCCATCGAATCGACACGATCACGCCCTGGTGATCTCACCGACTTTAACTCACCGGGCTTCAATCCTGACGCAGCTATTGCCAATAGCCTGGTCAATCCAACGGGTGATTTGGTCGATTTTAACATTCCTTGGTCACTTTCTCTCGATTTGACCTACAGTATTCAGAAACCCTTGGCCTCGCTAACCCGTACCATGACCCTTAACGGTCGATTTGACTTCAGTCTAACGCCCAACTGGAAGGTTCAGGGGCGTACCGGCTATGATTTTGAACGCAAGGAAGTAGTCACAACCAATATTAGTTTTTTCCGTGACTTCGAATGCTGGCAAATGTCCCTCAACTGGGTGCCCTTCGGCAGATTCCAATCCTTCGGATTCAACTTGCAGGTTAAGAGTGGTCACCTGAAAGACCTCCTTCGGATTCAGCAACCCCGATCCGATGTGCAAGGCAGATTTGATGGCTTGATTTAGGCTTTGTCTGAAAAATTCAGAATTAGGAGCGACAACGTCTATCCTGCGCACACGCGAAAATTCTTACAAAGTAGAACTGGAATTTCAGGCGCACCCCAGTGTTTCCGGCCTTAATGCCTACCTTTTGTGGGTCTTTTTTCCCACAAAAACGCATGCAGAAAGCGCATCAAACACTTGCCTACGCTACCTTTCGCTTTATGTGTATATGTCATAAACTACATACCAATATGGTACGAAAGTACCATCACATCTCAAGCAATAGTTGCCCCAGATTAGTCATGATGATGTAGCTTCTAGTTGTAACCAGCTACTATCTTTAATCGTCAACTAGTCCTCCTTCCTTTTCACAATCAATCCAGCATTAATTACCCCGGATTAATGAGGTTTCAGATTCCCTTGGTACATCGCGTACGTTCATATTGGCATCATCTGTATAAGCGCGCGTTTTCTGACAAACAACTCGCAGCATATCTTTGTGAGACATTCGAGTCAGAACTGGAAAGTGCACAAATAGACGGACTCCGCTTCTATGTTAAAAGCGGCATTGTAACGATTTACGGCACCCTGTTCAGAGAATATGATCACGAAATGGTGATCAAGCTGGCTGGTAGAATTTTTGGCCTGAAAGCAATTGTTGACAAAATGCAGGTTGTGAAAGACGTGAACAAAGAAGAGCCTTCACGTATCTTCCTGCTACTCAACGACAAAGTTGAAACCAAGCGTTTGATACCCGCTTAAAGCCAAGACGGGCATAGTAGTCCGTAGACAAATCCGAATCGCGCAGCAACAGTTCCGTCCCTTTGCACTTCTCGAATACCTGATCGAGCAACGCACGCCCTACACCAAGCCCTTGCACATCGGGCTCTACAGCAAGGTCGCAGAGGTAACTGTTTAGTACACCATCCGTCATCACCCTGGCAATGCCAACCAGTTGGCGTTCGTGCCAGGCGGTTAGCACAAGCGATGAATGCTCAAACATGTGCCACACTTTTTTCGGATCGCTTACCGGACGCAGCAGTGGTGCACGTCGGTAAAGCGTAAGAATGCGAGAAGGGGTTAATCCTTCTAATCCTTCCTGAAATTCCAGTGGCCCAATTTTGGTTTTGCGGGCACTGGCGGGGGTCATAACTTCCATGTGTAGTTGAGGGGAGATTTGTGATGATTTGATGAAAGCTACCTTTAGGGTACCACCTTTATTTCTCTTCTGCAAGCACCCAACGAAATTGTAGTGCCTTTATTTTCATCCCCTCCTCATACGCCGTATCCGGGTTAACCCAGGCTCGAATGGAAGCATCCTCGCCGGCACCCAACCACCATTCAACCGAAGCCCCCAGAAACTGTCGCGACTTGACAGCAACGGCTACACCAGCATCTCGACTGAAGACAAGATGCTCTGGCCGAACAGCAAGTACCATATTCGCTGACGGCGGTGCTTCGCCGGCTAATGCTGTTGCCAGAGCCCGCTCTTCGACAATATTACTTCCACCGAGGAAGCGCGCCACAAACGCCGTTTCCGGCATTCTATAGAGGTCCTCTGGCCGGCCTACCTGGATCAACTTGCCAGACCGCATCACTGCAATACGATCAGAAAGCGCAAGCGCCTCCTGTTGATCATGGGTTACATAGATGCTTGTTGTGCCGAGTTCGCGTTGGAGCAAGGTCAGTTCACGGCGTGTTTGCTCGCGCAACGCCACATCGAGATTTGACAGGGGCTCGTCAAACAACAACACTGCCGGCTGTACTGCCAGGGCGCGCGCCAGAGCCACACGCTGCTGTTGCCCCCCCGAAAGCTGTGTAACGGGCTTGGGACCATATCCGGACAGGTCAACTCGCTTGAGTGCCTCTTCAACACGCTGTCTGCGCACAGTATCGGGTGTCTTACGGACTTTTAAACCATACGCAACGTTTTCCTCAACGGTCATCGTCGGGAAAAGTGCGTAGTTTTGAAAGACCATCGCTGTGGGCCGCTGCTGAGGCGAAGCATGCGTGATGTCCGCACCAGCGATGGTAATCTGCCCTGTATCTGGCTGCTCAAAGCCGGCAATCATCCGTAGCAAGGTTGTTTTGCCACAACCACTTGGCCCAAGCAGGGAAAAGAACTCCCCGGGCTTAATGTCCAGGCTTACGTTATTGACAGCTATTAACTGTCCAAACTGCTTTGTGATGTTTAGCAGCGAAACGCCTGCTTCCTCCTGTACCGGGGGCATAAAGCTCGTTGTTTTATTCTCGATTGGGCGCACAACTATGTCGACGCCCTAGCAAGATACCACAAAAGAAAAGGTGCTGCCCCGACTGTTGCTTGCACAACGCGCCGGCACAACACCTCTCAAATCTAAGCCTTGACCTGCATTTAGGCCAATGCTTGCGTTACTTTCTGCGCAGCTTCTTTCAGCAGAATGGCTGTCTGCACTTCCAGATCGCTTTCATCCAGAATTTTCTGGCCTTCTTCAGCATTGGTCCCCTGGAGGCGAACAATAAGCGGCACGTTGATCTCAACTTTCTTCGCGGCCTCAACAACGCCATTGGCAACACGGTCGCAACGTACGATACCACCGAAGATGTTGATCAAGATCGCCTTTACGTTGGGGTCTTTGAGGATAATCCGGAAGCCGGCTTCTACTGTTTGGGCATTGGCACCACCCCCTACGTCAAGGAAGTTAGCAGGCTCACCGCCGGCAATTTTGATGATGTCCATGGTAGCCATAGCCAGGCCGGCACCGTTCACCATGCACCCCACGTTACCATCCAGCTTGATGTAGTTCAGGCCAAATTCACTTGCCTCTACTTCAAGCGGATCTTCTTCGTGCACATCGCGCAGTTCTTCAAGGTCTTTGTGCATGTAGAGCGCGTTCTCGTCGAGGTTGACTTTGGCGTCGACCGCAATGATGTCACCCTGATCTGTCAACACAAGCGGATTAATTTCCGCGATTGAGCAATCCGTGTCTTCGTATGCTTTGTAAAGCGCGCTCACAAATTTGGTTGCTTGCTTTAGTGCATCGCCTTCAAAACCGAGGCCAAATGCAACCTGGCGCGCTTGATACGCCTGCAACCCTACGGCAGGATCAATCCAAACTTTCTGAATTTTCTCGGGTGTCTCTTCTGCTACCGTTTCGATGTCCACACCACCTTCTGTGGAGGCCATGATTACGTTTGCATTGGCCTGCCGATCAAGCGTAATACCAAGATAGTATTCTTTAGCGATATCACTTGCTGCAGCAATCAGGACAGCGCGTACGAGCTGTCCTTCAGGACCGGTCTGATGTGTGACAAGCGTCATCCCCAGAATGGCTTCGGCTTTCTCGCGTACTTCGTCGATACCTCTGGCGAGCTTTACACCGCCGCCTTTGCCACGGCCGCCGGCGTGGATTTGCGCTTTCACAACAAACAGGTCGAGCCCTTCGTCTTCCTTCAATTTTTCGGCTGCTGCAACAGCCTCATCTACCGTATAGGCAACAATGCCTGGCTGGACCGCAACCCCATATTTTGCCAGAACGTCTTTCGCTTGATATTCGTGCAGTTTCATTTATTTTCAGTTTAATCGCGCCGGCACCTCAGTTGATCAGAAAACGGCCAATCAGACAGTTGCCCGGCTTTGAAATGTTAAATTTTCAGTAGCTCTCAATAGTGACATTTACACGAGATGGCTATAGAACCTAAGATAAGCGCATAAGTTTACAGCATTACATCTATTCTACGTGAAAATACAAGTTGTTTAATTGACAACCATTGATCTCCATATCATCAGGCGCTTCTTGCTGGGCATTCTCTACCTCACGCTGTCCCTGATTGTGTTTTTCGTGGTCTTGCACTACGTCGAATACATCGATGACTTTTTCGATCGCGGCGCTACCATGAAGGATGTATTCATGGTGTACTACCTGAATTACCTCCCGGAGATCGTTAAGCTAACCTCTCCCTTAGCTGTATTCCTTTCGAGCGTGTACCTGACGGGAAAGCTATCCCAAAAACTACAAATTGCTGCCCTTCAAACGAGTGGCGTTTCCCTCTACCGGATCATGGTGCCTTTTCTCCTGGTCGGTGTACTCGTTTCAGGGTTTATGTTTTGGTTTAATGGCTGGGTTGTGCCGGTCACGAATCAGAAAGTGATTGAGTTTGAACAGCGCTACCTGAAAGGCAACCAGGTACAAATAGATTTGCATGATGTACACCGCCAGAGCAAACCGGGCAGTGTCATTACTGTCGGCTATTACGACCGCTTCAGCAAGGTAGCCAACAAAGTGTCTATTCAGGACTATGAGGAGAGCCAGCGGCTTATCCTTCGGCTGGATGCTGACAGAATGGTTTGGGTCGACTCTACTGAGCGATGGCGACTGGAGGGCGTGGTAGAGCGTCACTTCGTAAACAGTAGTTGGCCTGTGCAGCGTGAAATCGACTACCTAGATACAACCTTAACGGTATTCCCACGCGATTTTGCCCGAACACAGCGTGAAGTGGAATCGATGACCGTACCAGATGCGCGTGAGTATATCGAGTCGCTGCTTCGTTCTGGCGCAAACAGCACCGGCCGAACACAAGTGGGGTATTTCAATAAGTTCGCCTATCCCCTCGCGAACTTGATTGTAGTGCTCATTGCGGTCCCTTTGGCGTCTGTACGCCGGCGTGGTGGGCAAGCTATCCAGATGGGTATTGGCCTGCTCGTATCGTTTTTCTACCTCGCAACCATCAAACTGGTAGAACCGTTCGGTTATGAAGAGACGTTAGCGCCTGCCGTAGCTGCGTGGCTGCCCCATCTCCTCTTTTTGATTTTAGGAATCATTCTCTTGATTCGAGCCAAGAAATAAGCTCGTCTACACGATTACCTTCTACGCTTCTCCAGAAGGTCCACCAAACTGTACCCCCTGTCCGGGATGGCTGGTCGCCGTAATGGTACCGTTAGCTGCTTCGTAGCGCTTAACGTTGTCTGCCAGCGCCGCCAGGAGCCGTTTTGCGTGAGATGGCGAGATAATGATGCGTGTCTTGACCTTTGCCTTGGCAACACCGGGCACAACCCGAATAAAGTCGAGAATAAACTCCTCTGCAGAGTGCGCGATCATAACAAGATTAGAGTATACCCCTTCGGCAATCTCCTCGCTCAATTCAATGTTTAACTGCTGCTGTCCTTGCCGATTTGGATCTTGCGGCTCACTCATTAATATGCCCGTTTGTTTTATGATTTAATGATTTTCCCGTTGCGGCCAGTGCCCTGATCAGATCACTCTTGGTGATAATCTCATATGAGGCGTCATCTCTTTCCACGAGTACAGCGCCAGAGGTCTGATCAAGGTACGAGGAAAGATCTTCGATGTGCAGTGAACGCCCGACTACAGGAAATGGCTCCCCCATGATCTCAGACACCTGCTCGTTGCGTGCTTCCGGCTGCTCGATAAGACGGTTGAGAATGCTGGTCTCGGTTAAACTACCCACTACGGTTTCGCCATCCATTACAGGAATCTGGGAAATCCCATACTCCGTCATTTGAGAGATAGCGTCACCCAGGGTGTCAACAGGTAACACGGTTACCATAGCTTCGTCTCTATTCCGGAGCGACATCACTTGCTGCACGGTCAATCGCGTATCCCGTTCGAGGAAGCCATTGTTTTGCATCCAGTTATCGTTGTAGGTCTTCGACAGGTAACGGAAACCAGAGTCGGGTAGCACAACAACGAGCACATCGTCTGCGGTTAGGCTCTCACGATTGGCCTCCATCCAATTCAGCATGCCGGCCATTGCCATCCCACAAGACTGCCCCACAAACATTCCCTCTTCCTGCGCCAACCGGCGCGTCATAACCATGGACTCTTTATCGGTAACACGCACATAGTCGTCCACAATTTTGAAATCCATGTTCTCGGCAAGAATGTCCTCGCCGACTCCTTCTGTCAGGTACGGATAAATTTCGTCGTGATCAAACTCTCCTGTATGATAGTATTTGTAGTATACCGAACCATACGGATCAACCCCCACAACCTTGATATCATCGCGCTGCTCTTTCAGATACTTTGCGGTACCAGAGATTGTCCCTCCCGTACCCGCGCCGGCAAAATAGTGCGTAATTTTACCTTCCGTCTGCTCCCACAACTCGGGCCCGGTGGTCTTGTAGTGCGCAACCGCATTCGACGGATTATCATACTGGTTCAGGTAAACAGAATTGGGAATCTCTGTTGCAAGACGGCGTGCTACAGAGTAGTACGATCGGGGATCATCGGGTTCAACATTGGTTGGACAAACAATTACTTTCGCACCAAAAGCCTGTAACACATCAATTTTTTCCTTGCTCTGCTTGTCCGTTGTTGTAAAGATACAGCGATACCCTTTTGCAATCGCCACCAGCGCCAGACCCGCTCCGGTGTTGCCACTTGTCCCTTCAATGATCGTCCCTCCCGGCTTAAGCCGGCCATCTGCCTCTGCTTGCTCAATCATCGAAACGCCAATCCGGTCTTTAACAGATCCACCCGGATTAAACAGCTCTACTTTTGCCAATACGGTGCAGGGAAAATCCCTGGCCAATTTATTTATTTTAACAAGCGGCGTATTACCGATTGTCCCCAGAATATTGTCGTGCCACATAGAAATGTATATAAATGCAATTTGCGCGTCACCCGCCGCATGCAGACGCGGATACGGGCCAGCAAATCTTGCTATGCCAGAAGGAAAGCGTACATACTCAACATCAAGAGGGGAGTTTCTACGCCGGCTGGCATGTCTGCCAACCTCATCAAATCATAACACTATCGTGCCGTATCATCTCGATCACACAAAATCCTTGCCCCGCCTTGTACATCATTTATTTGCACACTACTTAGCCGCAAAGGCATGAATGCGTGGAATGACCCGTGCATCCTGGAAATAACCGGTATGCGCACCAGGACCGATCTCTACATTTTTCGGCAAACCAACATGAGAAGGCGCTGCGATTGGATCGTTTATCTGAATGTGCGTTCCGATATAGTCGTCCGTTCGATAAATGTTCAGCCAGTTGCCCAGTGGCTTATCGGTTTCCTGCTCCCGATCAAACGCCATGCATTGGTTATGGATACCCGGGAAATAGTAGCCGTAGATGTGGCAAAACGGCGAGCCCATAGTAACAAGCTGCACCTTTTTGAAGCGGGAAAGCGCAGTGTTAAATGACGGGTTTTGCAGGAAATCCAACGCAAGAACGGTCCCCTGGCTGTGCGTTATCAACACGAGTCTATCCACTTGCTTCTCTCCCGACTGCCGACCAAAATGACTTGTCACTTGTTTGAATCGCTGCAAAATCTGCGTTCGCACATCAAACGAGAGTTCGTCATACGCCGGCAGCACATGACCGTAGTCTTGTTCAGGCAAAGGCCTGAAGTAATTGATAACATCGAGGAAAATCCCGAGGCCGCGCTGGATGTTTTCACGCTTGTAGTTCAATAGCGGTATGAGAAACGTCCCAAGCACAATCACATACCCACTAATCATGGGTGTCCAGGAGCGCACCACACGCATAAGTAACGTGGACTCGAGCCAGGCATTCATTGCGATACGTGTGTCGGAAAGATCAGCTGAAATAAACTGCTGGAAATATTCCGGCCACTTAAATTCTGTATTCCACAACACAATCAGTGCAAGCGGAGTCAATACGACAGCTGCGGCATAAAGCGCCACTGAAACATAGGGACTCAGTACTACACGCATCGGCTCTGATTCCGTGAAGCCTGCGCCACCGGAAGATGCAGCCGCCAACATTTGTCGCACGTTGTACGCGCGAATTACCCAGACAATTGCGGCCACAAAACCCACAAAGAACAAACATAAATAGATCCAGCCGGCTGTTGGCAGGCTACGCGCTACAATTTGCTGCTGGACGGCAACCTGCATACTCTCTGGCGTAGCAAGGTACATGCCCACCAGCACCAGCGGCATGAGCGCAACCCAGAACATCAAACTGATCAGTGGGACGAGGCTACACGCGATCTGACTTACCACGTTTTTGCGTGGCAGCAAGGACAGTGGCAAAACGACGATAAGGATTACAAGGACTACCAGGTTGGCAACAAACCACGAAACACGGACCGGTGCAACAAAGAGCAGTGCATACAACGCAATGCTATCCGTGTAGTCCAGGTTACCCCACGCCGGCTTCATCATGAGCACCGCCGCGTAAAACAAGAGCATGACGACCATGACCTTACAGGTCCATCCGCGAAATAGCGGTTGTTTCCCGCGCAGCATCAATACCAACAGGACAAATGCTCCAATGGCACAACAGGCGCCAAGCAAATCTATCAGGCTCGATTCAGCAAAAAAGGCATCTCCCGCCCCGCTACGCTGAAATTGCTCCCGTGCGATAAATACCAAATCGATGACCACCCATACGAGGAACGAAACGAGGCTTAATGCGAGAATGGGACCGCGGAGTAGCCAGAAAAAAACCCTGCTAAACCGGGCCGGCCAGCGGGCATCGCCGTACTTTTCCAATGGCGGCACAAGAAATCGAATACCAAGAATGACATCAAAAATGCCCTGGACAATCCCCCAGAGCGATTGCTTTACATTCGACAGATCATCCCAGTAAAGCTCTGCAAAAATGGCTTCGTCGTTTTCATTTTTGCTGGAAAGGATAGGCACACCAAAAACGTCAATATCCGTCCGAGGCTGCAAAGCATCGGCTGGCTTTTGCGTTTCTTCAACTGCTACAGGTAAAACCAGTTGATCTTCTCCCGCCAGGATGGGATTCCCTGAAGCCACAGCGTAGCTACTTGCAAAGTTTTTGACCGTAGCTCCTTTTTCTTCGCTACCAACACCGGGTACGACGAGAAATAGCGTTCGTTCTTTCATGAGCCTCAGGCATCCAATACTACAAGAATGCACCGAAGTTAGGGAAAGAATTCAACCAAAGCACGTAAGGTGCTCTTTCACGAGCCACCAACACGAAATGTAATTTATGGTGGACGGCAAGATTAAGCAGCCAGTTTTGCCGGCCCGAGCAGGCGTTGCTTTCTCTCTGGCAACCACATATTAGGACGCAGCTTGGCAACAGCTTCCAACAAGTCTTGATAAAAGTCTTTAGGATGATTACGCCATGTGGATACTTCAGCCAGTTCTTCTCCCAACGGTTCGATTTCGGTGGTCAATTCGTCGCTCTTGATAAGCACGCCACTTAGTGCATAACAGAGGCGATCGTTGTGAAATACTTTCGGGGTGGTCATGACGTGTAATTTGAGGTCGTCATATTCGAAAGTAAATACCGCGGGCGTCTCAAAATTGTAAACGCGCTGAAATCCCAGCTTTCTGGTCATGCGTGCCAGTGCTTTCTCTACCTCATCCATTCTGAAACAAGGATACATATAGTCAGCATCGGCGCTGATCATGGAGAGCGTAAGTGGGCTAATTTGCGCGTTCATTATTCTTAAAATGCTACTAACAACTTGGACTTCGTAGCGGGGAATGACTAATTATAGGTTAACGCACCCGATTTGTCCTCTCAAATCAGCGACAATTGTGTTGCAAAGTTGTGTCGTAGTCCATTTCGAGGCCCAAAACCGTGGGGAAAACCCCCGTCTTGCATGCCCCATTTTCTCATGCAAATATCGGATGCAGGGCATGGTTAGCTTCTTCTGGTTTCGATATGCGGATTCCTCGGATCCAAAAGCAACGTGTTGCTCGATGTTCAGTCTGTTATAGCAGCGAGCATGCGAAACATTGCTTCCGGCTTGGAGTGATAGGATCATCCTGAGCGTACACAGCAATTCTTCTCTTTCTCCAGGATTTCGGGACAGATCGGGCAACTTCTACTGCCAGCGTGCGGATCGTCCACATTCACCCTTCTACAGATCAGATCAAGCACATCAGATTCTATGGCACAGCTACAAGAATCCGCCGTTCCCTTGGCAACAGAACTCCTTGTTGCAACTTTCACACCCGGCGGTAAGGTCACATTTCGAAATGAAGCCTGGATAAAATTACTCGGTCAAGACACCGCAGTATGGGAAGACATGGCCAGTAATGACCAGGAAATGGTCAACAAATACCTCAGCGAAGCGGTGGCCGGCACACTGGTTACCAACCAGATTTTCTTCGTAAACATTGAAAACAGGGACCAACCCCTCCCTATTCTCCTCCACTTTATCCCTGTCGTGCCCGAAGATCAGTCGGATGATACAGCCGTATGCGTAACGGTCACTGGCGAAATTCTTGCAGAGCCTGAGAGCTGGGTCCTCAGCCAAACGCAGCGTAATCGTATTGAAAACGTGGGGCGCATGACGCTCGGCCTCATCCACGAAATCAACAACATGCTCACCAATATTCTGGGTAATTTTGAGGTGATCGACAAGTCAGACCTCTATCCGGATGAAGAGCAAGAGCTCTGTGCATACATGGATACCATCCGAAAAGCTGCGCACGACGGAGCCGCAATGACGCGGAGCATCAAGAAATACATCCGCAATGAAAAGTCGTCAGCCTTTGAACTGATCGATCTCTCCACGCTGCTGCAAGATTGTATTTCGTTTACGCGGCCATACTGGTACAATGAGCCACGCCGGCAGGGCATCCACATTGAATCACTTGTTGAATTGTCCTCGGTCCCCCGTGTGATGGGTGCTGCTGTTGAACTGAAGCAAGTTTTTATCAACCTGATTACCAACGCCGTGCAAGCCATGCCGCGCGGCGGCAGACTCACGTTCAAAACCTACAAAGAAGATGATGATGTAGTGGTTGAAATATCGGATACCGGTAACGGCATGTCGGAAAAGACCAAGAAGCGCATTTTTGAGCCCATGTTTACCACAAAGGGCAAGCAGGGCACAGGCCTGGGACTGTCACTTTGCTACAGCATTATCCAAAATCACGATGCACGCATGCATGTCGACTCGGCCCTCGGCCAGGGCACAACGTTCCGTATGCGTTTCAAGCAACAAGTGGCTTTCGAAGAGGAAGTGGTACAACCCACCCGCTCGACTGAGAAAAAACTAGCCCAAATTTTAGCAGTCGACGACGAACCGGGGGTCCGCAATGTACTGGCCAACTTGTTAACTCTGCAAGGCCATGAGGTGCAGGTTGCAGCGTCGGGACATGAGGCATTAGACCTCTTAAACGAGTCGAAAGTTGACATCATTTTTACGGATCACGGCATGCCTGGGATGAATGGCCGGCAGTTGGCCAAGACAATAAAACAATCTACCCCAGAGCTACCTGTTGTCTTAATTACAGGCGACACAGATTTTGAAGAAAAACTGGAAGAAGTCAATGCCATCATTGGCAAGCCCTTTCTCCTGGAGGATCTACAAAAAGTTATAAACGAGTTGGTTTAGCAACCAGATATCCGTGTATTGTAGCTACCAGTAGTACACAGCAGAATTAGCAAACGGATTTATAACGAATAGTACTTCCGCCGTCCAAATAGGCAGCGCCAATACCTATCTTGGCGTGTGATGGATCACTTGTGCGTGGCAAAGTGCGACACATTGGCAGAGCCGTCCCTTTGGCCTAGTTTTTGAACCCGCCCAAAATGCTCTGATTTAAGTATTTATCCGGCATTATGGCAGACTAAGAGCTGGATACTGTAATCTTTTGTGATTCAGATTGGCTATAGCTTCAATTTAACGCATTATATGATAGATTCTGACCTGTACATGTTGATTGAGGATGATCCGGAACAGTCCATCCCACTCCCCACCGCCGAGGAAGAAGAGGAGATGAGTACATCCTCAATTCCAGAATCGTTACCGATTCTGGCGTTGAGAAATACGGTGCTGTTTCCCGGGGTTGTGCTGCCAATTACTGTTGGCCGCGATGCCTCCCTCAAACTGGTTAAAGATGCGTTTGGCGATGATTCGCTCATTGGTGTAATCGCTCAGAAAAGTAGCGACGTCGAAGATCCCACCCCCGACGACCTCTATGAGTATGGTACAGCAGCTTCCATTTTGAAGCTCATCAAAATGCCGGACGGCTCAAAGTCGATTGTTATTCAGGGGAAGCGCCGCTTCCGCACAACGTCGTACACACAGACGGAGCCCTACTTTAAAGCAAATGTAGAGCCCATCACTGAAGAGAAATCGCCCGATCAGATTGAACTGGATGCCTTGATCCGTTCGATCAAAGAACTGGCTATTCAGATTGTAAATCTATCGCCCAACCTCCCCAGCGAGGCGGCGTACGCTATTCAGAATATCGACTCGCCTACGTTCCTTATCCATTTCATCGCATCAAACTTGCAGGTGGAAGTGGACGACAAACAGGTGTTGCTCGAAACGATTCCTATCGCAGATCGGGCAGAACTGGTACTCCAGCATCTGAATCGTGAACTGCAGGTCCTCCAACTTTCTGAAGAAATCCGCTCAAAGGTTAAGACAGACGTTGACAAACAGCAGCGGGAATACCTGCTGCGTCAGCAGATGAAAACCATCCAGGAGGAACTGGGGGAAGCTGAAGGTGGCGAAGCGGAGATTGGCGAATTACGCAAACGCGCCAAGAAAAAGAAATTGCCTGAGCAGGTACGCGAAGCGCTCAACAAAGAGCTCGACAAGCTTTCGCGGACCAACCCGGCCTCCCCAGATTACGCGGTAACCCGCAATTACGTAGACTGGATTCTCGACCTGCCCTGGAATTCGTATTCCAAAGACGACCTGGATATTAACCGTGCAGACCAGGTGCTTAATGAAGACCATTATGGGCTTGAGCGGGTCAAGAAGAGAATTTTGGAGTATCTCGCGGTACTGAAATTAAAAGGCGACATGAAAGCACCTATTCTGTGCTTCCATGGCCCTCCGGGTGTTGGTAAAACGAGCCTGGGCAAATCAATTGCACGCGCACTAGGACGCGAGTTTGTTCGCATGAGTCTGGGTGGTGTGCGTGATGAAGCGGAGATCCGGGGACACCGCAGAACGTATGTGGGCGCCCTACCCGGCCGTATCATCAAAGCGTTGAAGCGCGCCGGCACCTCGAATCCGGTCATCATGCTGGACGAGGTAGATAAACTTGGCTCCGATTTCCGCGGCGACCCGAGTAGTGCGCTCCTTGAGGTACTCGATCCGGAGCAGAACAATGCGTTTAACGACCATTACCTCGAACTGGATTACGACCTGTCCAAAACGCTGTTTATCGCTACAGCCAACTACCTCGACATGATTCCTTCCCCCCTGCGCGACCGAATGGAGTTGATCGAAATTACGGGGTACACCCAGGAAGAGAAGCTGGCCATCGCGCGCCACTATCTTGTGCCGCGCCAGGTTGAGAACAATGGGCTGAAAGAAGAGCAATTTGCGATTAAAGATGATGCGCTTAACCTGATTATCGACGGATACACGCGTGAATCGGGTGTGCGACAACTTGAACGCACCATTGGTGCTGTGGCGCGTGGCGTTGCCAAGAAAGTAGCCACAGAAGAAATTGAATCGGCTACTATTGCAGCTTCAGACATCAAAGAATACCTCAATGCCCGCAAGTTCTTTTCGGATACCGCCCAGCGGACCGAAGTGCCGGGTGTTGCTACTGGGCTTGCCTGGACTCCGGTGGGCGGAGACATCCTGTTTATCGAGGCCTCGATACTGCGCGGCACAGGCCGGCTTATCCTGACAGGCCAGTTGGGCGACGTGATGAAAGAGTCTGCACAGGCTGCGTTCTCTTATGTCAAAGCGCACTATCAGTCACTGAACATCCCGTATGATGCCTTCAGGTATTGGGACGTGCACGTACATATTCCCGCCGGCTCTGTGCCTAAAGACGGCCCGTCTGCCGGCGTAACGCTACTTTCAGCGCTGGTGTCGATTTACACGCAGCGACGCGTTAAGCATACCATCGCGATGACGGGTGAGATCACCTTGCGCGGCCTGGTGTTGCCTGTAGGCGGTATCAAGGAGAAAGTGCTTGCAGCCAAGCGTGCCGGCATCAAAAAGGTGCTGTTGCCCGAGAAGAACAAAAAAGACATCGAAGAAATCGATAAAACTGTTCTGAAAGGGCTGAAGATCAATTATGTCAAGCGCATGAACGAAGTACTTGACGAAGTGCTGTTACTTGAAGCCGACACGGATCCTGTTGCACTGTTCAAAATACCTGAGTCTGAAAAGCCGGCACAGGGCGCCGTGAACGGCAATGGCAGCAGCATGCTGAGCGAAGAGAAAGTTGTTACTAATTAGGTGCAAACACTTACGTGTTTGTGGTTAAACGTTGCAAGTTTAAGGTTAAAGGTCTGGGCCTTTCCGATTTGCTTGCCGTTACTTAACTTTTGCTAATAAAACTCCTCGTATTTACGGGGAGTTTTTTTGTACCACAGCTCCTGCACTCCCATGAAGTACACAACCTGTTTTTTTCTGCTGACCTTTTCCTTTACTTCGATCGCCTTCGCACAATCGGAGAAAACCCCGCACACGCTTGCACTCGATGAAGGCAGTGCATCACCGGCAGCTTCTATTGACCAGGTTGCCTGGGTTGCAGGCCATTGGCATGGGGAAGCGTTTGGCGGACAGGTTGAGGAGGTGTGGAGCAAGCCGGCCGGCGGCGCCATGATGGGCATGTTCAGGCTTGTGCAAGGCGGCGAAGTGGGCTTTTATGAAATACTGACCTTGCTCGAAGAAGAAGGTAGCCTCGTCTTCCGTCTCAAACACTTCAATAGCGACCTTACGGGTTGGGAAGAGAAAGACGAGACGGTATCCATGCCGCTTGTAGCACTGGAAGATGGAATAGCCTTCTTTGACGGCATTACTTTTCAGCGCGTAGATGACAACACCATGAACATCTATCTGGCGTCAGAGAACAAAGAAGGAGGTTTTGACGAGATTACGTTTATCTACACCAAAGAATAGCAGGTCTTAACGCAGTGCCCATGATGTAGATCGTGTTATCGTATCCCCTTAGCCCACATCACTCGACATTCGGCACTCGAAATTCGACACTTTCTCAGATCAGCCTTTTCGCGTCCGTTGCTTGTTATTTCCCGGCTCGTCGTGCTCTTCAAGGATTTTGGCGTCTTCAATATTGGGATCCAATCCCTGTTTGAATGCCTTCTCAGCTTCCGTCACAATATCAACGCTAGCTTTGATGGTTACATCAACGACCTTTGTTGCGGCCCGCGTTAGAAATCCTCCTACAAATACGGCCTTGCCCAGCAAATTCAAGTCTTCAAATTGAATCATCCGGTTATCTCCGCGATCTTCGCCACCCGAATGGTTGGCGCCAGATTTTTGAGAGCCGGCTTGTTGCTGGTTGGCCATATGATTCGCCCCTTACTTATTCGTCCTTCTTGGTATTCGATTTACGGCTACGTGTAGAGGAGGTACTTTTTCTGGTCGTCGTACTTTTTCGCGTTGAAGCACGCTTTTTGGGAGCAGGTTTGGGTGCCTCCTCAGCCTCCTCTTCGTCCTTGTACATGTTGTTTACCTGTTCTGCAAACACATTACCAACTGCTTCGATCCCATGGGCAAGCATTGCGAATGTGGATTCGACCAGGAAGATTGCTTTTTCCTCGATTTTGAGGGAGTCGAACTCATCACGTGCTTGACGGTATTGCTCTTTATTATTTTTCGCTTTTTCTGCCATATCTTTATAGCCCGGCGCATTGCGCACGGTACTGTACTATGAGAAGGATTGCACAAATGAAAAAGGGTCGATGAACAATCTGGTAGACGAGACTTTTAAAGCCCATGTTTCATTTTTCCTTTAAATACGCCCTTAATTGTATGGTATGTAGCAATACATGGCTTTTTCACCCCACAGAACTATTGCCCTCCCTGTACATCAGTTTTAACACCAACCTCCCAGGCAAGCGTGCCCGATAACGAAGCACCAAGCGTATCACCGCCCTCTACCGCAGACGGCATAGTCATTCGATCAACGGGCAGTTGGTACGACGTGCGCACCCCCTCGGGTATTGTTGCAGCAAAAATGCGGGGTAAATTCAGGCTTCGACAGGACGATGCCACAAATCCTGTGGCCGTAGGCGACCATGTCTCTTTACGCCTGAATGCAGATGAAACAGGCCTGATCACCGAAATCCATCCAAGGCGCAATAAATTAAGTCGGCGTGCTGCCGGACGACGCGTGGGTAAAGAGCACGTAATCGTCTCGAATATCGATGCAGCCCTGGTGATGCAGTCTGTTGAATTACCCAAACCCAATCCGGGTTTTGTTGATCGCTTTCTCGTGATGGCAACGTACCACGACCTCGAAGCCGGCATTATCCTCAACAAAACAGATATAAACAAAGAGAGCAACCGATCGGTTGTGGCTTATTTTCGAGATATTTACGAAGACCTAGGCTATAGCATTTTCCTCGTGAGCGCAAAAACAGGCGAAGGGCTCGATGAACTACGCGGATTCCTCAACGACAAGGTTTCTGTCGTCGCTGGACCTTCGGGCGTGGGAAAATCAACCCTGCTCAATGCCCTGGAACCCGAGCTCGAATTACCAACGGGCGAGGTAAGCTTAAAAACGAAGAAAGGCCGGCATACAACAACCAACGCGGCCCTCTTCCCCATCAACGCCACGTCTTACGTCGCCGATACGCCCGGCATTCGCGAATATGGACTTTTAGGGATTACCGCTGAAGACCTCGGACACTTCTACCCAGAATTTGAACCTTACCTCCACCAGTGTAAATTCCCAAACTGTACACACGACCACGAACCCGGATGCGCTGTCAAAGAAGCGGTTGATAACGACGAGATCCATCCTACCCGCTACAAGAATTACCTCAACATTCTGGACTCCCTGTATCTCGGCGAGCGCGACGTGGGGCGTTAACGCACTATACGTCTCCCCCGTCGACAGGAATCCAAATTTCCTCTCTGGCCCTTGGGTCGTTTGGATCGTAGCCTTCAGGCAATATTTCAAACTGCGGTCGATTGGCCGAAGTGTAACCCGATGCCGGCAACCATTCCCCGTAGATATACTGGAATACCTGTGGTGCACCTCGCGCAGGACCTTCGTAGTCAAACACCGCATACTGGCCGGCGATTAACTCAAATGTCTCCATGCCGGCAGGTACGGTCTCAAAATCCGTAACCTCAACAACGGCCCATTTCTCGAAAACAGTCGTTGGATCAAACGGATTAGAACCACTTTTGTACACCTGCATCGAGATGTAGGTATCCGAAACCCGGTTATTCACCTCCTTCCTGCGCGGCATAAAGCTACCCCACAACGCAGCGGTTTTGTTCTCGACAAGCGACATTTCCAACCGCATCCCAATAAGTCGGCGGTGTTTTGCGTCAACAATCCGATATTCCATGTTCAAGGGATTCGAAAATACGGAAGCACGAAAGCCCGTAATCACATTAATAAAAATCACTCTTCTTGTGGTGAATTTCCGTTTGTACGGTTGAGTTGTTCCAGTTGCGATTGCTGTGCTTTTTGGAGCGCCAGCACTTCTTCACGAAAGGTAGCGAGTTCACTACGCAACTCTACCACAAGCTCTTCCAGGGCATCGTTATTGTCTGCTGTCATTTCGTCCACAAACACAGCATTAGCAAGGGAGAATCCCAAAATACCACCAATCACCACCGAAAACGCAAAATACCCGCGCAGGAGTAGCAGGTCCCAATCAGCCAATCCTTGACTCGCAAGTTCATCTGGTATCTCAAACCATCCCTCAATCGTAAAGACCTTGAACATGGAGTAGTACGATACATAAGGATCCCCGAAGTATTCCGTCGAATAGTCTTTGAACAACATGTTCGCGCCCATGGCAAGGATCAAGTTGAGCAGAATCAGTACCAAAAAGACACCGACGGATGCTTTCAACGAACGAATGACACCTTTCCAAATTTGAGCCGCATGCGGAATAAATCGGAGCATCCGGAAGAACCGCAGAAAGCGCCCCATTCTTAAGAGGAGTACGATCTCCGCGCCTTTAAACTCTCCCTCGATAAACGGGTCCACGAGCAGCGGCAGGCCAAGCAGGACGATAAAAAAATCAAACCTGTTCCAGGCGCTTCGCCAGTAACCACGGAAGCCCAGGAGTCCGGTTTTAACAATCACCTCAAACACATAATACAACATGCAATACACATCAAATTGGTGTAGCATGTCGCCATACTGCGCATGAATAGCAGGAAAGCCATCCAGCACCAACGCAGTAGTATTCAGGATAATGATGGTTATTACGAGATACTCATTAACCAGGAACTGCAGTGCTTTTTTCATCAATCACACAAAAACTCAGTTGTCGATACGTCTGTTTGCCGGTTACAAAGCGTGCATTACGAAGCGCTAGCCGGCATGTCTAGCGGATAGGCGGCTTGCGCAGGTGGAAATCTGTTTCTTGCTGGTAGGCCTGGGCAACAGCTAAGGTCAAGTCATCTTTAAAGAGGCCGCCTGTAAAGGTGATGCTACCTGGCGCACGACGGGGAGACGCCGGCTTGTCTGCCAGTTTGTCGAATCGGTTGGGCACAACAACGGCGGGATGCCCTGTCAGGTTGGTAATTTGCAGCGCACCGCCACGGAAAGAAGGCGCAACAAAGACATCTACATCAGCCATCACAGCCTCCATCTCCTGCATCAATAAGGTACGGTACCGATTGGCCCGTACGTACTCTACAGCCGGCACAAATCGCGCACTTCGAAACGCATTGGGCCAGGCACGGCGAACCTGGCGCACCATGGTGTCCACTTCACCATTCCGGGTGATCTCATCAAATGCTGCGGCAGCCTCAACCCCAAGACTCATTAACAATGGCTGAACATCACGTTCGGGCAGGGTCACTTCTTTCAGCTCGACCCCCATCTTACGTAACACAGCAAGCGTTGCAGCATCTGCTTTTTGTCCATTGTAGGTACCTTCAAATGCCGATGGGACATACCCAACGCGGATTGAGGCGAGATCTTTAGGCGGCCAGGTAAACGCAGCAGCGATCGAGCTTGAATCAGCAGGATCAGCCCCGTGAATGGCATCAAATACAAGCGCACAATCTGCGGCGGAGCGACACATGGGGCCCAGCTTGTCCATTGACCAGGAAAGTGCCATCGCACCGTCTCTACTCACGCGTCCGTAGGTCGGACGGTGTCCTGTCACGCCATTCCGCGTACTGGGAGAGACGATTGAACCCAGCGTTTCAGAGCCAATTGCAAAGCCAACGAGTCCGGCTGCAACAGCAGCGCCGGGGCCGGCCGACGAACCACTGGCTCCCTGTTCGATATTCCAGGGGTTTTTGGTAACGCCATCGTACCACACATCCCCCCAGGCGAGTGCACCAAGGGTGAGTTTGGCCACGAGAATGGCGCCGGCTTCATCCAGTTGCCGCACCACGGTAGCATCAGTATTAAGGACCTGGTTTTTATAAGGCATTGCGCCCCAGGTAGTAGGATAGCCGCTCACTGCCAACAGGTCTTTTGCCCCCCAGGGGATGCCGTGCAGAGGGCCGCGCCACACGCCAGCGGCCAGTTCTTTGTCCAACACGGCAGCCTGCGCCAACGCACGTTCTTCCGTGAGCGTCACAACGGCTTCCAACACAGGATTGTACTGCTTTAGCCGCTTGAGATACAATTTTGTCAGATCGGTTGCCGAAATTGCCCGCGATTTAATCAAGCCCGACAGCTTTGTAACCGGCAAATAGGCGATATCTTCTTCATTGTCGGGTAGTACGGTTTCTTCTGGCTCCCATGTAGTGCGGCTGATCGACACTGATGGCACCTCAATGCCTGCAGCCCGCAGGTTCAACTGCACAGCCGGCATCACACTGTTTGGCAATACCTCTTCGCGCATACTGATGATCTGGTCGAGTTGCTCATTCAGATCCTCCAGCATGAGCAGGCGTTGCTCATCCGTAAATTCCAGGCCGGCAATTTGCTCAGCCTCCGCGATCATTTCCACGGTGATGCTTGCTGCTTCCTCCTGTTGTTGGTGTAATGCAAACAGGGCACCGGGAAACAGCGTTGAGGACAAGCCAGAAGCCGCAAAATACTGCAAAAAACCGCGTCGATTGAAAGCCATACCCAAGCTCTAGTAAATGGAAATCAGCAGCCTTGAGTATAGCAAAAACGGCAGATAATTACCGGGGCAGAACGTAAGCGCCGGCGCAAATATCAACAAAACAAAAAAGTCCCGTCAATCTGCTGACTGACGGGACCTGGTAATCTTGGCATGAACCTCGGGGATTAGCTGTTCAACAGCGCCCGGGCTTCATTGGCAATGTTTTCAGGTGTAAAGCCGAAATGCTCAAACAGGACACCGCCAGGACCAGACTCACCGTAACGATCGAGTCCAAACGATTTGCCTTCTGCGCCTACGTAGCGCTCCCATCCCATCGTTGTGCCTGCTTCAACCGACATACGGTGCGTTACGGATGGTGGCAGTACGCTCTCGCGGTATTCGCGTGGCTGTTCGTCGAACAATTCCCATGCCGGCATGCTCACAACACGCACCGCGTGGCCTTCTCCGCGCAGGATTTCAGCAGCATCCATAATGAGTGCGACTTCACTACCTGTTGCCATAAGGATCAGATCAGGTGTACCTTCGTCATCGCTCAGGATATAGCCGCCTTTCAGGGTGCCGGCTGCATCACCCAGTGTTGAACGATCAAGCGTTGGTACGCCTTGACGCGTGAGGACAATCGCCGTAGGGCGCTCTGTTTGCTCGATGGCTGCACGCCAGGCATACGATACTTCGTTTGCATCACCTGGGCGCATAACGAGCAGGTTTGGAATAGCACGCAACGAAAGCACGTGCTCAACAGGCTGGTGCGTTGGGCCATCTTCACCCTGCCCGATTGAATCGTGGGTGAACACATACGCAACCGGCAATTTCATCAGGGCGCTCAAACGTACAGATGGCCGCATATAATCGCTGAACACCAGGAACGTGCCACAGAACGGACGCATACCGCCGTGAACCGCCATGCCGTTTACAACGGCGCCCATGCCGTGCTCACGGATACCAAAGCGGAAGTAGCGGCCTTCAGGTGTTTCTTTTTGGAAGTCGGTGCTGCCGTCGATATTCGTTTTATTTGAACCGGAGAGGTCGGCTGAGCCACCCACAAAGTTTCCGATGCTGCTGGCGATCGCGTTGATCACTTTACCGCTAGATGCGCGGGTAGCCATTTTGCTGCCGGCTTCGAATACAGGCAAATTGTCCTGCCAGCCTTCAGGGAATTCGCCGCTCATCCAGAGTTTGTACTGGGCAGCCAATTCAGGATGCGCTGCTTCATAGGCAGCAAATGCGTCATCCCATGCCTGCTCACGCGTAGCACCTTCCTCGACGCTTTCGAGCATGTGCGTACGGGCTTCGTCAGGAACGTAGAATTTCTTGTCTTCTGGCCAGCCCAAATTGCGCTTGGTAAGCACAACTTCCTCGTCACCCAGCGGAGAACCGTGGATGCCGGCAGTGCCTGCTTTGTTGGGGCTACCAAATCCAATGACGGTTCTCACGATGATCATGGATGGCTTGCCCGTCTCCAGCTTGGCGGCTTCGATGGCAGCCGTCAGCGCATCGAGGTCATTGCCGTCTTCTACATGCTGCACGTGCCAGTTGTACGACTCAAAACGGGCACCAACATTTTCAGTAAACGTGATGTCCGTGCTACCGTCGATGGAGATGTCATTGTCATCATACAGATAAATTAGCTTGCCGAGTCCCAGGTGGCCGGCCATGGAAGCAGCTTCAGCAGCAACGCCTTCCATCAGGTCGCCATCAGAAACAATGGCGTAGGTATAATGATCAACAATTGTATGGCCCGGACGGTTGAACCGCGCAGCGAGGAATGCCTCAGCAATGGCCATACCGACACCGTTTGCAAACCCCTGCCCTAATGGACCGGTAGTGGTTTCAACACCTTTGGTAACAAAATTCTCAGGGTGGCCAGGGGTTTTGCTGCCCAACTGGCGGAATTCCATCAGGTCCTCTAGCGAGAGATCGTATCCTGTAAGATGTAACAGGGAATACAACAGCATTGAGCCATGGCCGGCAGACAGCACAAAGCGGTCGCGGTCTACCCATGCAGGGTTCTTCGGGTTATGACGGAGAAATCGTTTCCAGATGACATAGGCCATCGGGGCAGCACCCATCGGGAGTCCAGGGTGGCCACTGTTGGCTTTCTGAATGGCATCAACGGAAAGAAATCGAATGGAATTTATGCTCTGTTCTGTCACTTTTGTGTCCTGCGCAACGACGCTCATGGTTATTTCGGGGTAAGGTAGTAGATAACTGAATTAAGCATGTGCTACCTGAAGCGCAGGGACATAACAGCCTCCCGCAAAGGCAGCGCTTTGCTGTCAGATATCGGCTAAAGATAAGGCAAGATTAGCAACCGCTAATATTAAACTATTAAGAAGCTGCGTTGTCTATGATGCGTTATCAATAAACTGGGAAAGGCACTCAGGGGTTTTCTGGAGTACGTACTGTCCATTTACAAGGACTGAAGGTACACTCGACATGCCTGTAGCAGAGATTTTCTCACGCTGCTCCAGAATGACGCGTCTGTACAGCTGTGAACGCCAGCGGTTGTTCAACAGCGCTACGTCCAGCCCCAAGATGCCGGCCAACTCACGCACCTGCTCCACGGGAAGGCCGCGTGTTTCCTGCATCGCCATCTGTGCATCCAGCATCTCGAAAAACTTCTCCTGCTCTTTGGCTACATACAACGCTTCAATTTGCGGAAGCGAGCTTTCGCGCAATGGGAAAGGAATCAGGTGAAAGCGAACACTATCCTGATATTTAGCGATGATCTCTTTCATCACCGGGTGGGTACGTTGGCAAGAAGGGCAATTGGGGTCAAAAAACTCAATAACTGTCACAGCAGCATCTTCAGGTCCGATCACAGGATCAAAGGAAGAAAGCAGGCTCCGGTAGTCGCTCAACGCCGGCATGCGATCATCGATCTGACAGGCATCCGCCGGGTCAACAGCACCAGCCCCTCCAGCGGCAGCGGCTGTTGTTGCAGCAGCAGTGGCGGTCGGTGGCGCTTCAACGGCGAGGTTGTTGAAATAGAGCAAATCTGCCCCAATCAAAACCACAGCCACGCCGGCGAGAATTTTATAGAGCTGCATCGAGGGCTCTGCATCCCCTTGTCCCGCCGCGCTACGCGATGTAAACACATCGTACAGCATAATGCCAAACATGATGGCCATGATGGCGGCAGACGTTAGACAAAGGGCGCAATACTCACCGATACTGGTCGTCTGTACGTAAACCAGGTACCCCGAATACAGGAAGCCAAGCCCGATCATGCCGGCGCGGATTTTCTTGAATTTGGCTACATCTACGCCTTTCGCGCGCGCAACCAGGAAGCCCATCACTGAGAGCAGTACGTAAAAGATCATCCCCCAGTACACGTTGGAAATGCCAAGCAGTTTGCCAGCGTCGCTTGTCACAACAGCTTCACAGTTAAAGGTGGCTGCTTCTTCAGCTGAAGGTGGATTAAAGCCCCAGCATCCCTGGTCAAATCCGCGCCCCTGCTGAATCCAAAGGTGAACCGTCACAATCACGCCAATAATGGCAAGTGCAAAAAGCGCCTGATCGATAAAGGGCCGGTAGGTACTGAGTAAGGTGGAGTTCGAAGAGGCTGAACGCTTCGCCCCTCCTTTACGTTCGTTTCTGGTTTTGCGTGCCATTCCGCTATTATGGGCAGGGTAGGAAAATTATTGAACTGATACCTTGGTATATTCGTCCCACCGGGAGATCGCACAAGAGTACGTTGTGTTCGGTGCTACGCGCAGGTATACTAGACCTGCTTCAATACGCCCTCCTGCTACGGAGGTTCGGCCCCAAAGGGCCTTCCTTTACTGAAGAATCGGTCAAGAACTTGGAAACCACGATACCCGAGATATTACCAGCCCGCGTGTCAAAGGCACATATTCCGGCCATGTACACCTGGATTGCCCCAACCCACGATTGGCTCGCGGTCCTCGTAGAGCTGAGGCCCGCACCCGCGGCCTGACGCTGGCCGGCATCAAAGACGGTGAAGATATTCTCGAGGTTGCAGTGGGCACAGGTCTCTCCTTTAAACACATCCTCAAGCAAAACCCCAACGGGAGCAATACGGGTGTGGATCTCACGCCCGCCATGCTGAAGAAAGCCAAGAAGCGCGCAAAAAAATATGGGGCGAACAACTACACCTTACAATTGGGTGACGCGTACGCGCTCGACTTTCCCGATGCGTCTTTCGATTTGGTTATGAACAGCTACATGTTCGACCTGCTCCCCGTGGACCACTTTGTCCCTGTGCTAAAAGAGTTCCACCGGGTCCTAAAGCCCGGCGGCCGGCTTGTGCAAATCAACATGACCCCGGGCGAGGCCTGGTACAACTTTTTGTGGGAAGGTCTCTACCGCCTCCACCCCGCCCTGCTCGGCGGCTGCCGCGGCGTGAAGATGAAGTCCTACTTCGAGGAAGCCGGCTTTGCTCAAGTAAGCAGGGAGTACATCAGTCAGCGGACATTTGCCTCGGAGGTCGTGTATGGGTTTAAGGAAATGTAAACTTCGACATTCAAGATTCCTTGCTCGATATCAGGGGTGTTCAGAAAAATAGTAGCTAGCAAAGATGCATTCGTTTTTAAGCAAATTAGCGCGCGGACGTCCACCAAATGCGTGGCGATGTGCGGTGGGTGCTTTTATCGAAGCGTTTTCCTGAATAAAATTCAGGAGGAATTGCGCGAAAGGAGATAAAAGCGCGCGTTTTATTTGGTGGTGCCCTTTTCTTTGGTTCGTTTCTTTTGGGCAAGCAAAAGAAATGAACGTACGTAACCTTTAATTCAGAAATGTAACTTTAACTATTGCGTCATAGTGCGGTCAATAGGCCCCATGGTATACCTATTAAATGCGTTTTGTTTTATAGGATATCCACACGCATTGGATTAATAAATTTTTCTGAACCCCCCTGGCTCGATATTCGATATTCAAGGGGCTGCAAGCCCCAAAGAGATCCTTCGCAGGGCTCAGGATGACATAGGTGAAGCAGATCAGCAATCCGTAATCACCAATCCGAATTCAGCAATCTAACAGCCCCAGATTCTTCGGCTTCGCTCAGAATGACGTGGATGAGAGGTGTTGCCATTCCCGAACCATTCGGCACTCGAAATTCGGCATTCGGCACTCCTAAGACGCTCCCAAAGCCGCCCGGTCTTCTTCTGTTGGGTTATTTTTGTACAGTAGGGCTTCCAGGTGTGCTTCTACGGCTTGCAGTGATGCGAGGGAGAGGAGTTTTGCATCGTGGCCGCGTTCTTTGAGGAGAAATGCACCGTTATCTTGTTCGATGAGGACGAGTTCACAAACGCCTTTGCGACGCAATACCTTGCGGGTACGGCCGTCTGTATTTTCGTAGACGAGCAGCGTGTATTCGCTGTATTTGTTGTGCGCAATGGTAACCAGATCGTCCTGCTCATACACCGAGGCAGCATGCCGGCACCCGGATGCCATGAACAATAGCACACCAACAATCAAAAAAGAAATCCGCATTCGCCTGCCTTATGCCGGGTTTATGAAAAGCCACCTGTAAGGTATCAGCCTGTGCAATACAGACTTAACCGGAAGAACTTCATTGAATTTTTTCCAGCCACGTATTGCATCCCCTTACATCACGCTTTATCTTTGGCGTCATGAATTTACATGTACAGCAAATAGCTCATACCCAGAAACTGTGGTGGCACGTTCTACCGCAGGGGTCCTTGCTGTATTAGATGCACTTATTCGCTTAAGAACATAGCGCACTACAGAATTTACCCGCTGCTTCATTATTCAGGCAGCGGGTTTTTTATTTTCTCTGAATTGGTATGAATTACGAAGAATTTATAGATGTTGTAGAAGCGGAGCGGGCTGCCGGCCGGCAACGGGTGATCATTCCCCTCGCACGCCGGTGCAGCGCCGACCTGCTCACTCCCGTTTCTGCTTTTTTGACGATTCGCACCCTCGATCAGTGTAATTTCCTGCTGGAAAGCGTCGAAGGTGGTGAAAAGCTCGCCCGTTACTCGTTTCTGGGCAGCACCCCGTTTTTGCGCGTCGATTATCTCGATGGCGTTGTGCATTACGATGTACGCACCAATACCCTGCCGTTTGATTTACCGGCGCCGGCTGAAACCGACATCTATGCGGTGCTCGAACACATCATGAGCAGCTACAAAGAGGTCAAGTTGCCCGACATGCCGCGCTTGACCTGCGGCGCTGTTGGCTACCTCGGCTACGATACCATCGCGCTCATTGAAAACATGCCGCCCCCGCCGCCCGATGACCTTGCGTTACCCGATGCGGCGTGGTGCTTCTATGATTCATTGGTGGCTTTCGATCACGTGAAGCACCAACTCGTGCTCATGGCGTCCGTCTTTGTGAATGAGTCGACGGATTTACAAGAAGCGTTTACCAACGCATCAGACCAACTGGCTGCACTCGAACGAAAGCTACGCAACGCAACGTTCGACATCCCAGAGCGCGTCAAACTCCAGGCACCCGAGCTGGTATCCAACACGCCGCGAGACCAATTCGAGGGCGCGATTGAAAAAGCCAAGCATTACATCCACGAAGGTGACATTTTCCAGGTTGTGTTGTCGCAACGCTTTGGGGTACCGTTTGAAGGCGACCACTTCAATTTGTACCGCTCGCTTCGCCAGGTGAACCCGTCGCCGTATTTGTTCTACATCGACTACAGAGACTTTACCCTGGTGGGCTCATCACCGGAAGTGCTGGTACGCGTTGAAGAAGGCAAAGCTGAGGTATTGCCGATCGCCGGCACCCGCAAACGCGGCCGCTCCGAAGCAGAAGATCAAAAACTCGAAGTAGAACTCCTTGCCGACCCGAAAGAACGCGCTGAGCATCTGATGCTTGTCGATCTGGGACGCAACGACCTCGGGAAAGTGTGTGAGTTTAGTTCAATTGAAGTCGACCGCTATGCCTTTGTAGAGCGGTATTCGCACGTGATGCATATCGTCTCGTCCGTCATCGGCCAGATGCGGGAAGGCCTGAGTCCGCTCGACGTACTCAAAGCCTGCTTCCCAGCCGGCACCGTTAGCGGCGCACCAAAAGTGCGGGCGATGGAGATAATTGGTGAGTTAGAAGTATCAAAACGTGGCGTCTACGCGGGCGCTGTTGGATACCTCGACTATTCAGGAAACATTGACACCTGTATTGCGATTCGCACGATGGTTGTGCGCGATGGCATGGTCTATATCCAGGCCGGCGCCGGCATCGTCGCTGATAGCGCACCGCATCTTGAATTTAAAGAAACTGAAAACAAGGCCCGTGCTTTGAAGCAAGCGCTTCATGTAGCCGCAACGGACCTGCTGTAAGGGCAAATCTATCCATCCTGAAGGATTTATAGATTTGCTGTTGAACGTTTAAGGTTACAGGTTGAAGGTTTTGGGCCTTTAACTATTTAATGCTCCCGCGTGGGCTTTGAGCATAAGCTCAACAATTTATTTGTTTGTACTTAGATAATCTGATCATGGAATCTGTAGCAGCAAAGGCCGAGGGGCAATCCAATGCCAACCACCCTACTGTGGTGGTATCTGGCATTCAGCCGTCGGGTATTTTGCATATTGGCAACTATTTTGGCGCGCTTCGCCAGCATATCGAACTGCACACAAAACACGAAGCGTACTACTTCATTGTTAACTACCACGCGCTCACGTCGCTCAAAGACGCAGAAGCGCTGCGCAAGTACTCGATTGATGTTGCGCTCGACTACCTCGCGCTCGGCTTCGATCCTGAGAAAGCAAGCCTGTTTATGCAGAGCGATGTGCCGCAGGTTACCGAGCTTGCCTGGATTTTCTACAACCTGACGCCGGTTTCCCAGCTCGAAAAAGGCGTCTCATACAAAGATAAGGTGGCCCAGGGGCTCACGTCTAATGCCGGCCTCATGAACTATCCTGTACTGCAAGCTGCTGACATTCTCATTTATGGCGGATCGCTGGTCCCCGTAGGCGCTGATCAGAAACAACACATTGAGATCACGCGCGACCTCGCCCAGCGGTTCAATAACACGTACTGCGAGGAAGACGATCCTATTTTCCCTGTCCCCGATCCCTTGATTATGGACGAAGTAGCAGTAGTCCCTGGCGTAGATGGCCGAAAAATGTCGAAGAGCTACAACAACTCGATCGGTATTTTTGACGAAGGGAAGGCACTCAAGAAAAAGGTCATGGGCATCGTAACGGACTCTACGCCGCTCGAAGAGCCCAAAGATCCGGACACCGACAATGTGTTTGCCCTCATCAAATTGTTTACAGACGAAGCCGGCGCTGCCGAAATAGCAGCAAAATACCGCGCCGGCGGGTATGGCTACGGACATGCCAAGAAAGAACTCCTCGGTATGATCAACGCGTACTTTGCTGAAGCGCGCGAACGTCGCCGCGACCTGGAAGCACGACCTGACTACGTGATGGATGTACTAAAAGAAGGCGGCAAACGCGGACGCGAAAAAGCAGAAGCGTTTATGGAAAAGGTGCGTACAGCAACAGGCCTGATCACAACCCGCTAAAACGAAGTTTTCGACCCAAACCGATTCAACCAGACAGAACACAGGTTTTTGTATAAATGATCATCGTTATCGACAATTACGACTCGTTCACGTATAACCTGGTCCACCTCGTAGGCGCACACACGACAGATATCGAGGTGATCCGTAACGACGTGCTCACGGTTGACGAAGTCCTGGCCAAAGAACCAACTGGCCTGCTCATTTCGCCAGGTCCGGGCCGGCCTGAAGATGCAGGCATCACCAAAGCGCTCATCGAACGCGCAGGGCCCCATATCCCTTTGCTTGGTGTGTGCCTCGGGCACCAATCCATTGGCGAAGTATTTGGCGCTAAGGTAGATTATGCGCCGGCGCTGATGCACGGCAAAACGAGCAAAATCTACCACAATGGCGCGTCCATTTTCGAGGGTATTGAAGATGGATTTACCGCAACACGGTACCATTCGCTGATAGTAAATCGCGACTCCATCCCCGACATGCTGGAAATCACGGCAGAGACTGAAGACGGCATTGTGATGGGGCTAAAGCACAAAACACTCCCCATCGAGGGCATTCAGTTTCATCCTGAAAGCATTCTAACAACCGCCGGCGCAGCCATGATTGCCAACTGGCTCAAACAGGTTTCCAATTTTGCCACCACAACGGTCCAAGGGTAACACCCGACCCTATTCCTCCCAACCATGCGTGAGTATTTAAAAATTATAGCAGCCGGCGAGCAACTGGCGCAGGAGCAGGCAGCGGATGCCATGCACCTGATGATGAAAGGTAAAGCAGAACCTGAACAGATCGCCGCATTTCTGATGGGCCTCCGCGCACGCGGCGAAAGCCTGGACGAGTTGATCGGATTTACACGCGTGATGCGGGAATACGCCGTGCCCGTTGTACTGGAAGATGCCGATGCCATCGACCTTTGTGGTACCGGCGGGGATTCAAGCGGTACGTTTAACGTCTCCACAACAGCAGCGTTTGTATGCGCCGGCGCTGGAGCAACCGTTGCCAAACACGGCAACCGCTCCATTTCCTCAAAATGTGGATCTGCCGACGTACTCGCTGAACTCGATGTGGCCATCGAATTGGGAAAAGAAGGGGTAGAACACTGTCTGCAAGAAGCCGGCATTGCGTTCATCTTTGCACCGTTTTTCCACCCGGCCATGAAATACGTGATGCCTGTAAGAAAGAAGCTGGGTACGCGCACGTTTTTCAACATTCTCGGCCCACTCTGTAATCCAGCCGGTGTCAAGCGGCAGTTGGTAGGTGCCTTCAGCCTGGAGGTAGCCAAAACAATGGGTGAGATCTTGCGCGCGCTGGACGCAACGCGGATCATTACCGTGCACGCTGCAGATGGCCTCGACGAAGCCTCCATTGCCGCGCCAACGCATACCTTCCAGTTTGATGCAGCTTCAGGTAATGGATTAACGGAACAGCAGATTTCGCCTGAGACGTTTGGGCTTTCCAATAATTCGCTCGACACCATCAAAGGTGATTCTGCAACAGAAAACGCCGGCTTGTTATTGAATGTATTGGACGGCAAACAAGGGCCGCATCGTGACATCGCGTTGATGAATGCAGCGCTCGGCCTCTGGACAACAGGCCGATTCAACGGCCTCGACGACAGCTACCAGGCCGCACGTATCAGCATCGATTCGGGACAGGCGCGCCATGCCCTCAATCGCCTCATCGAGGCCTCACAAAAAGCCCCGAAAGCCTGATCCATGAGTATTCTGGATAACATCGTGGCGGATACGCGGGCGCTCGTTGCCCAACAGAAGACGCAGGTGTCGATTGGCGCGCTGCAAAGAAGTCCGCTTTATAATCCACCCAGAAAGAATTTCGAGCAAGCGCTGCGTACAAGTGGCCTCTCGATCATCGCGGAAGTCAAAAAAGCATCGCCGTCGAAAGGCATTATCCGGGAAGATTTTAATCCGACCCGCATCGCTGCTCAGTACACTGCCGGCGGTGCAAATGCCATCTCCGTGCTCACAGAACCCCTCCATTTCCAGGGCAGCTTGCAGTTCTTATCCGATGTACGAGAGACCACAAACCTGCCCCTGCTCAGAAAAGACTTTATCATCGACACGTACCAGTTGGAGCAAGCCCGGGCACACGGTGCGGATGCCGTTCTGCTGATTGCAGCCATCCTGGACAAGAAGCAGCTATACGACTTGCACAAAGCCGCCAACGAGTTAAACCTCGCCTGTCTGGTAGAAGTGTACGATGCATCAGAAATGGACCGCATCGATTTTGACCAGGTGCGCATTCTTGGGGTAAACAACCGTGACCTGCGCACTTTCGAGGTGAATTTACAGCACTCCGTGGATGTTTTTGCAGATGCGCCGGCCAACGTGGTCCGCGTGTCAGAAAGCGGCATTCATTCGTCGGATGACCTGGCCTATTTGCTTGCCCACGGCAGCGATGCCGTGCTGATCGGCGAAACGTTTATGCGTGCTGATGATCCCGGCGAAAAGCTGGCGGCCATGCAGCACGAACTATCAGAAAAAGTAGCGGCAAACCCATGAGCCATACAAAAATTAAAATCTGCGGGATTACCTCACTGGCTGACGCACGCTATTGTGCAGGTGCCGGCGTGGACTACCTCGGCTTTATCCAGTACCCCGACAGCCCGCGCTACATTCCGCCAAGCGAGGCAAAAGCCATCATCGAGTGGCTGTACGGTCCTGAAACGGTGGGTGTGTTTGTCAACGAAACCGCCGAAACAATCAACCGTGTTGTTGAAGAGACGGGATTTGATGTAGCCCAGGTTCATGGGCAGATGATGCCGGACGAAGTCGCCAACATCTCGTGTAAAACCATATTGGCCCTGGCTGTTTCGGAAGAAACCACACCGGCCTCGCTTGAAGCCCAGTTGGCTACCTATGAAGATGCAGTGGACTACTTCCTCCTCGATACAGCAAAAGCCGGCTTGTATGGCGGCACAGGCGCAACCTTTAACTGGGACATCGCCCGCAATCTAACAGCGGCGTATCCCATCTTTATTGCAGGGGGCCTTGGTGCCCACAACATTGCAGAAGTAATCCAAACGCTCTCCCCTTTTGCCATCGACCTTTCGAGTAGTGTTGAGTCGAGCCCAGGTGTAAAAGACTTCGACAAACTCGGTGAACTGTTCGATGTGTACGATGCATTCAGAGCCCCAGAAAGTGAGTAATTCTATGTCTGACACATTGGAAGCAACCTACGCTGCGCCGGATACGCTGGGCCATTTTGGTCCCTACGGCGGCACGTTTGTACCCGAAATCCTCATTCCTGCCATTGAGCAGTTGAAAGAAGCTTACGCAGCTTCTACAACAGATCCTGTTTTTCAGGCAGAGTTTGAAGCGCTGCTGACGGACTATGTTGGCCGGCCCACGCCGCTCACGTACGCCAACCGGCTAACCGACCACTTTGGCGGTGCCAGGCTGTACCTGAAGCGCGAAGACCTGTGCCATACGGGCGCCCACAAAATCAACAATACCATTGGACAGATTTTGCTGGCGCGGCGGATGGGCAAAACACGGATTATCGCTGAAACGGGCGCAGGTCAGCACGGCGTAGCTACGGCCACCGTTTGTGCCAAGTTTGGGATGGAATGCATCGTCTACATGGGTGCGGAAGATACCGAACGCCAATTGCTCAACGTACGGCGTATGCAATTGCTTGGTGCAGAAGTGCGACCCGTAACGAGCGGCAGCCAAACGCTGAAAGATGCCACTAATGAAGCCATTCGCGACTGGGTTACCAACGTAGAAGACACCTTCTATATCATTGGCTCAGTGGTGGGACCACACCCCTACCCCATGATGGTTAGAAACTTCCACCGCATTATTGGCGACGAAACGAAGAAGCAGTTGCTTGCCGTGGAAGGTCGCGAATTACCTGACGCCGTTATCGCCTGCGTGGGTGGTGGATCGAATGCAATGGGCATTTTTTATCCGTTTATCGACAACCCATCCGTGGCACTGCACGGCGCAGAAGCCGCTGGCGAAGGCCTGAACGGCAAACATGCTGCCACGCTTACCAAAGGCAGCCGGGGCATCCTACATGGCGCCATGAGCTACCTATTGCAAGACGATGACGGACAGATAGAGCTGGCGCATTCGATTTCTGCCGGCCTCGACTACCCCGGTGTGGGCCCCGAACACGCGTACCTCAAAGATCTCGATCGCGTCACATACCACCCGGTTACCGACACAGAAGCCCTCGACGGCGTAAAGCTGCTCTCACAAACCGAAGGTATTATCCCTGCCCTCGAGACGGCGCACGCCCTCGCATGCATTGAGCCGGTAGTTGCTTCGCTTCCTAAAGACGCCGTTGTAGTGCTTAACTGCTCGGGCCGGGGAGATAAAGACATGGGGACCATTTCTAGCCATCTATTTAACGCCTAACCGAGGTAGGAGCCATCAAAAACAACAGAATCAAAACACACCTGGCCGAACTGAAGGCGCGTGGCGAAAAGGCCATGGGCATTTTTGTGACGAACGGATTTCCTGAACGGCACGCAACCAATGCCATCCTCGAAACCATCGATGCAGCCGGCGCTGATTTCATCGAGCTGGGCATGCCGTTTAGCGATCCGCTGGCAGAAGGGCTACCGATTCAACAGTCGAGCGAACAGGCATTGCGGAACGGCGTTACCATGACAGATGCGTTCAAAACCGCTGAAAATTTCCGCAAAAAGAGCGATACCCCGCTGCTCCTGATGGGGTATTTGAACCCTGTCTTCCGCTATGGCGTGAGCAACTTTTGCAAAGATGCGCACTCTTCTGGTGTAGATGGGCTCATTCTACCGGATCTTCCGCCTGAAGAAAGCAACCTGATCCGAGAAGCGGCTGCGGCCCACGATTTGAACCTGGTATTCCTGATTGCCCCCAATACACCTGACGCTCGTATTGCAAAAACCGACGAGTTATCAACGGCCTTTGTGTACGCTGTGTCTATGACGGGCCTGACGGGTACCGCTATTAATGGAATGGACGCTGTATCTTCCTACCTGCAGCGGGCACGCAGCCTTGTGAACAATAACCCACTGATGGTAGGATTTGGCATCAAATCATTTGAAGATGCCATGCGTTTGAGCGAGCATACTGATGGCTTCATCGTAGGCTCAGCGGTCATCAAGTTGCTGGAAAAACTCTGGCAAGACGCGTCGCTGACTGATGAAGCACGGCTCAGCCAGCTTCAGGCCTTCGTGCAGCAGTTGAAGCATGGCAACAAAGATGCTTCCGTCCCAGCATAATTAAAGAGACCTGTTTACATGAACCGATTGTCCTGGCAAACCGTGACCACCCACATGCATCCTACCTCGACCTGGACCCTCATTGCCACGTTATGCCTGCTCGTTGTTGCCGGCTGCTCCGGTAATGCTGACTACCGGCCACGTGCTGTTGGCCCCGAAGGCATTGTTACTGTAGTCATCGACTCAACCCAGTGGAATGGGGTTGTTGGCGATGCTATCCGGGAAACACTTGGCGGCTACATTCAGACCTTGCCGGTCCCTGAGCCGGCCTTCGAGCTGAAGCCGGCTGCATTAACTTCGCAGCAAGCCCTCGAAGTCATCAAAAAGCAGAAAAACGTTGTCTTTGCCGCACCGCTGGAAGACACCAGCAACGTGGTTTCGCAATTCCTCGCAAGCCGGCTCGATGAATCGGTCAAAGCGCTGATTGCCTCCGGACAGCCAGCCACCATTCCCCGCCCAAACCTGTGGCGCAAGAACCAGATGGTGGTGTATCTCACGGCTCAAACACCTGAAGAACTGGCCGCTGCTATTTATGACAAAGAAGATGACTTGCTCTATACCTACAACAACATCACCCGCGAACGCACAGAAGTGGAGATGTTTGAAAAGGGCCGGCAGGTGGAGATAGAAGAAAGTTTGCTCGAAAAGCACGGTTTTGCCGTCAATGCGCAGCACGACTACTTCGTTGCAGTGGACACCACCAACTTTGTATGGATGCGCCGCGTGATTTCCACCGAAACCTGGCGCAGCCTGTTCATCTACTTTGAAGACAATGCCAACCCCGGTGATCTGTCTGATGAGTGGGTATACACCACGCGCGATTCACTGACAAAACACCATATTCAGGGCACACTGGCCGGCTACGTCGAAATTGACCGCCGGCGCACATTAGAAACTGAAAACATCAACTTCCTTGACCGCTACGGTTTCGAAACCCGGGGCCTCTGGCATATGGTCATTGAAGAAAACGGCGAGAAGCTTCCCATGGGCATGGGCGGCGCCTTTGTCACGTATGCGTTTTACGATGAAGACAGCGGACGTAACTACCTGATCGACGGGATGGTGTTTGCACCCAATTTCCCCAAACGCGAGTTTTTACGCCAACTGGAAGTCATCGCCCATACCTTCAGATCGCAGGAAGAGCTGAACGATGGGGGCGAACTCGCGGAGAACGCGACAAATTGAGGGCAAAAAATCCTTGAGGATTTTTTGCTGTTGCAGGGTACCAGTTGAAGGTCGACATTGTTTGGCCTTCTACCTTATGCTGGCCTTTATACCTGCTTTACATCCAATGTTTACCCTTAGCTGATTCAAGCAATTAACATAAACGGCGATCAATATCGCTGCAGTAACCCACTATGCACACCGAAAACGAAACCTCCGTACTCGACACCTCAGACGCAACCAAACAAGTGCTACGACTCGGCCTCCCCAAGGGCAGTCTGCAGGAAGCTACGTTTGAGCTCCTCAGTCGCGCCAGCTACCACTTTAGCGTACGGCATCGTTCGTACCTGCCCTCTATTGATGACGAAGAATTATCAGCAATGCTTGTGCGCGCGCAGGAAATGGCACGATATGTAGAAGACGGCGTTTTCGACGTGGGTATCACAGGCAAAGACTGGGTGATCGAAACAGATGCAGATGTTGTGCCTGTAGCTGACCTGATCTATTCCAAAAGCAGCATGCGCCCTGTACGCTGGGTACTGGCTGCGCCTGAAAACGGCACCATTAATTCTGTGCAAGATCTCGAAGGAAAGCGGATTGCGACCGAAGTGGTCAATATTACCAGGAAGTGGCTCGACAAACATGGCGTAACAGCGGATGTCGAGTTCTCGTGGGGTGCAACAGAGGTAAAGTGCCCGGAACTGGTTGATGCCATCGTCGAAGTCACAGAGACGGGTGCTTCACTGCGCGCCAACAAATTGAAAATTGTTGAGGTGCTCATGGAATCCAACACGCAACTTATCGCCAATAAAGCTGCGTGGAACGACCCTTGGAAGCGGCAAAAGATCGAAAAAATTGCTATGCTGATGGAAGGCGCTATCCGTGCTGAAGGTCGTGTTGGCCTCAAAATGAACGCACGGCGGGAAAGCGTTGACGATGTAGTCAAATGTTTGCCGGCGCTTCGCATGCCAACGATCGCTCCCCTTGCCTTTGGTGAGGAGTGGGTTGCCATCGAAACGGTGGTGGAAGAACGCAAAGTTCGCGACCTTATCCCCGAACTCAAACGCGCCGGCGCCGAAGGCATCATTGAGTACGAACTTAACAAGATAATTCCTTAATGCACGGTTTATGGGCTAACCTCTTCAAGAGCAACGGCCCCAAAGAAGACACACGCAAACTTCTACAGCATACCAAGATTTTTGCAAAGCTATCCAATCGGGAGTTGGACAGCATCGACCGTATCATGTATCGCCGCTATTATGATGCCGGGGAAACTGTTTTTCAGCAGGGCGACCCCGGCATCGGCATGTACATTATCCAGTTTGGCATCATTTCTATTGTACAGATGCCGGCACATCACGAATTGGCAGAACTACATGCCGGCGATTTCTTTGGCGAAATAGCGCTGCTCAATGAAACACCTCGCTCAGCTGCTGCCATTGCAAAAACCGATTGCACCCTGCTCTGCGTAAGCCAACCCGATCTCCTTGGGCTCTTCAAACGCAACCCGAAGCTTGCCTACAAAGTACTCCTCCCCCTTTCGCAAATCACTGGCCAACGCGTGATTCAACTCGATCACGATGTCCTGTCGCTCCATCAAAGAATCGAAGCACTCTCCGCCCACAAACCGGACGACAGCGAAGCCGATAGCGTAGCCGGGGTGTAACATGCAACAGAACACTTCCTGGGGCCGCATTGCTGTACTCATGCTGATTGGATTCAGCGTGATGTTCATGCTCTACCAGCTATCCGACATCCTAAAACTGGTAGTCATCTCTGCCTTATTAGCCTATCTCTTCGATCCGTTTGCGAGTTCGCTCGAGTCGTATGGCTTTTCCCGACTTGCTGCCACACTCAGTATTTTTGCGGCCTGCTCATTGCTTCTGGGGCTTCTTTCGTTTTTTGTTGTCCCCATTGCCATCCAACAATTTGGCATGCTCAGAACCGGTGAAATTGTCCAGCAACTTGATCTGCTCGTAACCGATATACAGACCCGGCTTGAAGGGCCGCTAAGCAGTATTGGTATCGTTGACTTGGATCTGAAGTCTTCCTTTCAGGCAAACGTAGCAGAATTCCTGAGCGGCTCTATCAATTACTTCCCGAGCCTGCTTTCTACTGTAGGTAACCTCGCCATTATTCCCTTCCTCATGTTCTTCTTTATCAAAGACGCGCGGTCAATGAAGAAGGGCTTTATCGATATTGTGCCCAACAAGTACTTCGAGTTTTCCTTGAACGTACTCCAGAAAATGGATGCGCAGCTTGGGAATTACCTTCGTGGTCAATTCCTTGTAGCGGCAATCATTGGTTCACTGGCTACATTGATTCTCTGGTTTCTGGACGTAGATTTCTTTATGGTCATTGGCCCACTTGCCGGCCTTGCTAACATGATACCTTATGTCGGCCCCCTTGCAGGTGGCCTACTTGCCATTATTGTGTCCGTAGTAACGACAGGTTCATTTGATACCATCACCGGGATTGTCATTGCCTTTGCCCTTATCCAGACGCTCGACAACACCCTGCTCCAGCCACTCATACTGTCCAGAAACGTTGAACTACACCCCATGTTAATTCTGATTGCCATCCTGGTTGGTGGCAAACTGTTTGGCGTCGTGGGTTTGTTGCTCGCGGTACCCTTTACGGCTATCGTAAAAGTGATTGTCGTCGAAACGTTCATAAACTTGCGTCGCTACCACATATGAACGCTCCCCCACATATGCTTAAAGTATTACTGCTCAGCTTAACCCTCAGCTTTGCTGCCTGTAGTAACCAGGGTGTTGCAGATATCGAGCCGTCTGTATCCGACAGTGTCATGGTGCAACTCATGATCGACATGCATCTTGCTGAAGCGCACGCTGAAATCCTGAAACGCCCCATCGAGGGCCTCCAGGACAGTGTGCTCGCACACTACCAAATGTCGCGGAAAGACTTCGAAGCCAACATGACCTACTACCGCCAAAACCCCGACAAATACCACAAGATCTACAGCGAAGTCCTCGACAAAATTAGCGAAGAACGCTTTCAGCCAGGAGAGTAATCGCTATACCCCACCCGTGTCATCCTGAGCGAAGCGAAGGATCTGGGGCTGGTTGATTGCTGAATTCGGATTGCTGAATTCGGATTGTTGATTGGAGATTGTTGATCTGTATCACTCATGTCATCCTGAGCCCCGCGAAGGATCTCTGCTAGCATTGTTCTGCCCCCTCCACTCGACAAAATCATTCGACAATCGGCATTCGACAATAATTTCTGCCTGGCGGATCAAGTCCGGCAAGACGCGAAGGAAGTGCCTATCTTACCCTAAGACTCGTCTCCGCGCGGCTCCCAATCCTTTAGCATCAAGCCAGCTTTCTCCGTAATTCTGTACTGCTCCTCAATCGGGTCTACGGCTAACACATAGGCCTCTTGATAAAGCCAGGCCAATAACTCAGGCACTCTATTTTCAGGTACAGACGCATGCTCAAACCACATGGTACGTGGTACATCGTCTCGGATGTACTTAAGCAATTGCCGCAACACAGGTTCATCCGCTGGCGTGATGACAACAGCTTCATGACGGCCCAGACAGATATCGCACGTCCCGCATTGCTCAGGACTGTTTTCACCAAAGTACTTGAGCAAGAAATGCCGGCGGCATGTGACCGAATGCGTATACCGGAGCATGTCGTTGAGCCGGCGCAGAGCGCGACTCCGTGCCATTTCCATCTGCTTCGCATTCAGTCGCAGCTTTTGCACACGCGGTTGCGCAAACATCAGTTTGAGCTGATCACCAGGCATCACCCATGACAGCAACTCACGGTTTTCAAGAAAGGCAAAGCCATCCAGCAAACGAGGCCGCGTGAGGCCTGTTTTTCGTTCAAGTAACCGCAGGTCCATATCCCACCAATCCGTAAACGCATCAGCATGTACGGTCCGCAGCAACACTTCCACAAACTCGGTCACTTTCGGATTTTTCACCGACCGCATGTAATGTCGAATCGATTTTGCAGATTGACGAAAACGAATCAGCGTAGTGTGCTGCTTCCCACGAATGACCGTCCAATGGCCCTCTCTTGCAAGCGTATCGATCGCTACCCTTACGGAAGAAACAGACACCTGGCTCTGACGGGCGAGAACGGGTAGCTGCACGACAATGGGCTCCATCGGCATATCGCCCAATGCGATTTGGGCCTGCATACAAATAGCGTCGTAAATACGCTGGATAATGTCGATTGCTGGATGCGAGTCGTGAATCAGTCCTGACTGCGTGTCTTCATCACCCGGCCGGTACAGTAACACAGCATGCCCTCTGAGACCATCGCGTCCTGCGCGGCCGGCTTCCTGGTAGTACGACTCAAGCGCACCGGGCAAGTCGACATGGATCACGAAGCGAACATCGGGTTTATCGATACCCATCCCAAAAGCGTTGGTAGCCACCATGATGCGTGATTTGCCGGCCAGCCACGCGCTAGCACTGTCTTCGCGTGAACGAGCGCTCATACCGCCGTGGTACCCACTCACGTGCTCCCCTTCAGCCTGCAGCCATTGCTGCCATTCTTCTACGGCTTTACGGGTTGCCGCATAAATCACCCCGGTCCCGGGTACACCGCGCAACACATCGGCAACTTTTCGCTTTTTGTTTTCTACCTGAAAAATGGACCAGGTAAGATTCGGACGATTAAACCCGCTGACTAACACAAACGGATTTTTTAGCGCGAGATGGAAGAGAATGTCATCGCGCACAGGTGGTGTTGCAGTAGCAGTCAACGCGACGACAGGCACATCGGGTAGTAACTCGCGCAAGCTGGCAATTTGCAGATACGCCGGCCGGAAATCATAGCCCCATTCACTGATGCAATGCGCTTCATCAACAGCAACCAGTTGCACATTCATCCGCTCGATTCGCGCCAAAAACATCTCGTTCTGCAACCGTTCGGGCGCCAGATACACTAACTTGTAGCGACCATGCTCGATGTCGGTCCATCGCTGGTCGATTTCAGAAGCCCGAAGCGTGCTGTTGATGCATGTCGCAGCGACACCTTGCTTCTCGAGCCGCTGGACTTGATCCTGCATCAGGGCAATCAACGGCGACACAACCAGCGTAATGCCCGGCAGCATCAAGGCCGGCACCTGATAACAGAGAGACTTCCCACCCCCTGTAGGCAAAATAGCCAGTGCATCACGCTTGTTCAGCACAGCAGAAATCACTTCCCACTGGCCGGCGCGGAAGGCATCATAGCCCCAATATTGCCGCAACACGGCAACGGCTTGCTCCTGTTGCTGATTCTTATCCATGTACACGGGATACTTTATCTACCGAAGAACCAACGCTTCTCTCGTGTATAAGATGCTTTTTGATGTAAGTCTATACCTTCAGTGAGTAAAAAACCAGCCGCGTGTCACAATCTCCCCCACTGGTCTCTATCATCATCGTAACCTGGAACGGGCTTGCGCTGCTCAAGCAATGCCTGCCCTCTGTTGTTGCGTCTGGCTTTATAAGTTTGAGATCATCATCGCTGACAACGCTTCTAGCGACGATTCCGTCCAATGGGTTCAAGACACCTATCCTTCGGTTAAAATTGTCCAGCATCCCGAGAATTGGGCGTTCTGCAAAGGCAACAATGAAGCCATCCCCCACGCTTCCGGCAAATACATTGTGCTCCTGAATAACGATGTCGAAGTAACCTCAGGCTGGCTGGCTCCTCTGGTTGATGTAATGGAGGATCAGCCTTCCGTAGCAGCGGTACAGCCCAAGCTGCTTCAGTATACGGATCGCGACACCTTTGAGTATGCTGGCGGCGCAGGCGGACACCTGGACAAATATGGCTATCCCTTTACCCGGGGCAGGCTATTCTTCTCCATGGAAAAAGACACGCACCAGTATGATGAACCCAGCGAGATATTCTGGGCTACCGGAGCTGCCGTTATGTTCAGAAAATCTGCGCTGGACAAAGTCGGATTACTGGATGAGACGTTCTTCATGCACATGGAGGAGATCGACCTGTGCTGGCGCCTGAAACGGGCCGGCTACAAGATCAAGGCTGTGCCGGCAAGTGTTGTATATCACATTGGCGGTGCGTCGCTTCCGCAGGGCAACACAAGAAAAACGTATCTGAATTTCAGAAATAACCTGGTCATGCTCTACAAAAACTTGCCGCCGCATATCTGGCGCAAGCGGTTTGCTGTACGGGCGTTATTAGATGGAATTGCTATGGCTCGGGCGGTGTTAACGTGGCAATTCGGCGAGTTCAGCGCCATTTTCAGAGCTTATCTGGATGCGCACACCATGAGCAGAAAACATATCACTGAGCGGCCGACGACGATCGATGAACATGCGCTACCTACGTACAAACGTAGCATCGTACTTGATTACTTCTTACGCGGCAAGAAACGATTCCAGGACTTGCCGCAGGACGCTTTTACGCAAGATGCTTAATTTTGCGGCGCCCCGGGTACAGTGCGACACAAACGCCAACCAGTGTCAACACCATGCCTGCCAGCGAGATAGCACTGGGCAACTCATCGAACAGTAGAAATGCCATCGCCGTTGCGCCAATGGGCTCGGTAAGCGACAGGAGCCCAAGGAACGTAGCCGTAAAATACTTCACCGCATAGTTGAACGATCCGTGCCCAAGGATATGGGGCCCAATGGCCATCAGAGCACAAAGCAAGTATACCTTACCGGAGAATCCTAACAGTGGTGTGCCTGTAGCAAACGCCAATACAAGCACCGTTACAGCGCTGCTGGCATACATCGGATACACGTACGCTAACCACGACAGCTTTTGCCGGCTCACCCTTCCGATAATGAGGTATATGCTCACAAATAAGCAGGCACCTAAAGCAAACACATTGCCCCACATCGGGTCTACAGCCTGGCTATCGGCTCCTGTGTCGCCATAGGCAATCATGAGCCCGCCAGCAACGGCAATTCCAATAGCAGCTAAGACGCGGCCGGAAAGCCGTTCTTTCAAGAACACGTACCCAAGCACAGCCAGAAAAATAGGCGTTACGGATACAAAGACGGTTGCGCTTGCAACGGTGGTACGCTGAATGGCCTCAAAAAAAAGGTAAAAGTGCAGACCTAGCATGATGCCGGCCGCTACCGTTCGGATTTGATCCTGGCGCTCCAATCTGACAAACGTGACGTTGGGATCGCGAAGTGCAAAAGGCGTCAGGATAAGGATCGCCATGATATTGCGTAACGCAGCCAGCGACAAGGCAGGTGTATCGCCGGCAAACCGCACAAGAATCGGACTGATTGAAAAGCTCATCAGCCCAAATAAAATAATCCAGTATGCGGTCGCAGGTATTTTCTGGTGGGAAGCCACGTCCAATTAAGTCAAGTAAAGCAGTTAAGGCCAAAAACTGCAACCGTTAACCTGCAACAGTAAACTATCAATCCGCAGGATTGCCAGGTTTACCCTACCGCAAGCGATCCATAGAGCGAACCAATTCGATATCCTTTTTGACCCGTCCATGCGCAAGGCGAATGAAGACGTAGCCTACTACAGGCAGTAGCAAAAGGCCAGTGGCCTGCAAGTTCGCCGGCACTTCCATCAAGCCTCCTGCGAGGTAAAGTCCCCCAAAAGCCGCCAGCAAACCAACAATAGCCAGGTATTGCAACAATGTTGTGGTCTTCAGTTGTTGCTTTCGGTCTTTATACAGAAAGATGGCGATAAGCGCGCCAAGTGCCACGAGTCCCTGAATCCCCAGGACAGCCGGCAACAGCCATGTATGAGTTTCTGCAGCCAGTTCGGTACGAAATACTGCAGTGCCCAGCGATGCCAGCGCAGCAAGCAGCAAAAAAATAGATTGAATCCGCTGAATCATCGGTCTATCGTCAATTGGTTAAATCGTCACATGCTCAGCGATGGCATCTGCGACGCGTTTGGCAAATTCGGTAGTTGAGCTGCTTCCCCCAAGGTCTGCGGTCAGGTGCGTACCTTCACGCAACGTATCGTAGAGGCCCCGGCGCAAGGCAGCGGCAGCACTTATCTCGCCCAGGTGGCGCAGCATCATCTCAGCTGACAAAATCAAAGCTGTCGGATTGGCTTTGTTCTGGCCGGCAATATCGGGTGCGCTTCCGTGAACCGCTTCAAATACGGCACACTCGTCACCAATATTAGCACCTGCCACAACACCGAGGCCCCCAACAAGGCCGGCAGCGAGATCGCTCAGGATATCGCCAAACAGGTTGGTCGTAACAATGCAGTCGTACCGATCAGGCACCGTCACCATCTGCATACACATATTATCGATGATGCGGTCGTTAAATTCGATATCCGGATATTCCAGGGCAATTTCGCGCCCAATAGCCAAAAACATCCCTGATGACTTCTTCAGGATATTTGCTTTATGCACCAGCGTAACCGTTTTACGGTGCTGTGCGCGGGCATAATCAAAAGCAAAGCGAATGATCCGCTCTGAGCCAGTCCGCGTGATACGGGCTGTAGAATCGGCAATCTGTAGCCGCTCATCAAAGGTCTCGATACCGGAATACAAGCCCTCGGTGTTTTCCCGGAAGATGATCAGATCAACGCCATCAAAGCGCGTTTCCACGCCAGGGAGCGAGCTTGAGGGGCGGACGTTTGCATGCAGGTTCAGCTTTTGACGGAGCTGCACGTTGACACTTTTGAAGCCTTTCCCTACCGGTGTTGTCACAGGGCCTTTGAGAGCCACTTTGTTTTTTCGGATGGACGCGAGTACGTCTTCCGGCAAGTGGTTCTTTGCCGGCATCAACCGCAGCCGTTCCAACTTCGAGGCACTCCTCCCACTGAAATTGCACGCCTGTGGCTTCGAGGGCGATCAGGGTCGCATTAACCACTTCAGGGCCAATTCCATCGCCGGGGATAAGGGTAACTGTATGCTTCATGATCAGCTCTTTATATAAACGAAAAAAGCTCTGCCATGGCAGAGCTTCTTCCAAACAAAATCGAGGTTTTGCAGAAGGTAACTAATTTCCAAGGTCGCGTTTTGAAGAATAGTTAATGCGCAAAGTTCCCGCTTCACGAAGTTCTTGCTGCACCTTGGTAACCGTACCCATTTCAGCCGTTTCATCTACACGCAGTGAAACGATCAGCTTAGGCTGCTCACTCCATTTACGGTACATGATCGTCCGAACCACAGGCATATCTTCGATCAATGCATCATCAATCTGCACTGCCGTTGGTCCCAGCTTGTTAGCGCCAAGCTTCATCGGACCAATCCAGATGTATGACACCAGCCTTTTCTGCTCAATTTTAGTCAGCGCTTCAGCTTTGGGAAGCTGCGTACGCACCTGAACAGTTGTTTCACGGAGAACGGTGGTTACCATGAAAAAGATCAGGAGCATAAAGATGATATCCGGCAGTGAAGCGGTAGGGATATCATTAGCACCAGACTTAGCGCTCTTCTTCTTAAAATGCTGTGACATCAGGTTGTTATGTTAAACTTGTTTGTAGCGAAAGTAGGCAACGCGCAAGATGCAGCCGGCCAATGCCTAGGCATCGTCGGGTTCTGCAATCGAGATTGCTGCCGGGAATTCTTTCCTGATTTCGTTAACTCCATCGCCAAGCGCATCTGTATACGTTTTGTAATCAGCTGCACCTTTCTGACGGGCCTGTGAATCCCAGATCGAGAAATAGCCCATCCATACCTCATCAAGCACCTGAATGTACGCGTTGTACGGTGTTTGAGAAGAGGTTTTGATAGAGATAACGGCTTTACCGGGGCGATCCGAGTAGTTTGGATCAACACCCATATTGGTCACATGCTTGATCACTTCATCGCGGATCATGTCGATTGAAGACGGCTTGTCTTCAAGCAGCACCTGTCCCGTTTCGTTGACGAGGATTTTGAGCATGTTGCGCTCTTGAACCGGAGGAGGATCTACGTCATCTTCCAGTTTTGGAGGCAGTACCATACCAATACCGGTATCCACGTCGATGGTCGTGGTTACCAGAAAGAAGATAAGAAGCAGGAAAGCGATATCAGCCATAGATGCTGTAGGGATCTCAGCTTCGCTACGCTCTTTCTTTTTTAGTAATGCCATGTTGTCTTAGTAATTTCGGTTGTAATTAGGACAAAACGCGCATTCCGACTAGCGAAACACACCCTGAATACTTGTCCAGAACATCGCAACGACAGCCAGGCCGATCATTACAACGGTGGTGATGATGCCGGCTTCGGCCCAGTCACCCATAACAAGGCCAAGGACAACAAGCATGACAGCCGGCAAGCCGATAAACAGCGTGCTCATTTTGTCAACTTTGCCATTCATAAGGCTGCGGAGTCCAAACAACACAATGCTGACTGCACCGAGACCTACTAGAATAACAACTGCCCATACAGCCAGTGGAACTAGTGATTCCATAATATCAAATCCAGATTAGAGGGATAGATTTCACAAGGAGCTGGGGCTTTAAAGGAGGAAGCTGGTGGAGCCTCCTCCTTTTTTGTCCAGCCGAGAGAATTTATCTGCGCTCTGTTAGCTGCTTGCTGCAGGAGCAGAGATTGGCTTGCCAGCCTGCATCAGGATCAGGGAATCGATCAGTTCGATGGAAGCTTCTTCCATCTCTACAACGATGCGGTCAATTTTAGAAACAGCGTAGTTGTAGAATACCTGCAGGATAATAGCCACGATCAGACCGAATACAGTCGTCAAGAGCGCCACCTTGATACCACCAGCAACGAGGCTTGGTGAGATGTCACCCGCGGTCTCAATAGCGTCAAACGCTTCAACCATCCCGATTACCGTACCGAGGAAGCCGAACATCGGAGCGAGTGAAATGGCCAGTGCAAGCCATACAAGGCCTCTTTCGAGGAAGCTCATTTCAATAGAGCCATAAGAGATTACTGCTTTTTCAACAGCGTCGATCCCTTCATCCTGCCGGAGGAGACCAGCCTGGAATACAGAAGCAACAGGACCGCGTGTATTGGCACACACTTCCTCAGCTGCTGCAACGCCACCTTCTTCAAGTGCACGTTTTACGTCGACGATGAATTTACGGGTGTTGATATCAGCCCGATTAAGCGTAATAATACGTTCAAAAGCAATAGCCAGGCCGATAATAAGAACAATGAGGATAGGCCACATATATTCGCCTCCCTCATTAAATCTCTCTACCAGCACATTGATCAGGTTGCCTTCAGTTGCCGCCTCCTGAGGAAGGAGCATTAGAAAGTTCAAAAGCATGGACAAAAGCCTCCCGTAAAAGAAGTTTTATTGATGGTTAATTAGGTTCTGACTAACGAAAACCTGGTGGGTCCGTGAAGTTAGCCCGTAATAAACAGATATTTCCACATTAAGTCCACCCCAAAAAGCGGGGATTCATCAAAACTGTGTTTTTCTGTTATTTAGGTGCACGGGGATCCTGTCATAATGGACACCCGCAATACTACTAAGTTGCTCTAAGCTAAGAAACAGAAAACCGAGATGCTATTTATTAACAAGCGCTTGCGCCAAAATCGCATGAATGGCGTTCTTGTGCGCATTTTTTCACGGTTTACTTACCATCATTTAACAAGTAGAATGGCCACAAAACAGGCGCTGCACCTGCCGGCTTTTGTCTTCAGCCAACAGGTGCAGCGCCTGTTTCATTTCTTATACGTGTAATGCCTTGCGGCCAATAACAGCCTACGCTATTCCCCCATCGCCATCAATTCTTCGGCAGAAATCCAGAGGCTCATAGCTTCCGTTAAGGTCACATCGTGCTTATGTCTGATCGGATACCACGCAGCAGAATCGAACATCCGCGTCGCAATGCGTGCCTTCAGCAGGTTTTTCATCCACGCACGCTCAGCATCCACCTCAGCCCGTGTAAAGTAGCGCTCCTCTTTGGTCGACTCTTGCATGGCATCTTCAGCAACAATGTGGATTCCCTGCTCTTCCAGGTAGGCCTCAAAGTCGTTCATCATCACATCGCTGATGTTAAAGTCCTGGATAAAGGCCTCGCGGCGATTTTCCCAGTTGTCGTGCAGCGATTCGCCATTGGCATTGATCCAGTTGCGCACAAAGTCGAGGTCGAACTGCCGGCCCAATACAGCCTGTACGTAGAGGCTGATAGAATCACGACGGATCAGATAATCCGGAAGAATACCACCTCCACCAATCACCGTCCGGCCGCCAGTCGTCTGATATTTCAGCGAATCAGGAATATCATTGAGAATATCCTGGGCAGAGAGCGCAAGCTCAGACTGCCGCTGCTCCAATTTCGAATTGTAGTAGTCCTCTTTGTCGCCACCATCGTAAGGTGACTGTACAGAACGCCCGGAAGGTGTGTAGTACCGCGAAATGGTCATGCGCAGCACGCTGCCATCTTTAAAAGGAAATTGTTTTTGCACCAGCCCTTTGCCAAACGTCCGCCGGCCCACGATGAGAGCACGGTCGTGGTCTTGCAATGCACCAGCCACAATTTCACTGGCTGAGGCAGATTGCTCGTTAACCAGCACAATGACAGGCATATCTTCGAGAATGCCATCAACACGGGCGCGGCTCTCGGTGCTAAAGTCGGCATGCCTACTTTTTGAAGACACGATGACTTTGTTGTCAGGGAGGAATTCGTCGCTGATCCGGATGGCCATGTCCATGAAGCCACCGGTGTTGTTACGCAGGTCGAGGACCATGCGCTGCATGCCGGCTTTCTTCAACTCCCGCGAGGCGTCCATAAACTCACTGTACGTCGTACGTGCAAACCGCTGGAGCTTGATGTAGCCCGTTTGCTCATCGAGCATATACGCTACATCGAGCGTATTTAACGCAATTTTATCGCGTGTAATAGTAAATTCAAGCAATTCATCATAGCCCGGACGCACAACCGTTACGTTCACTCGTGTGCCGCGCTTGCCCTTCAATTTCCGCTCTACGTCTGCCTGGGTAAAGCCAATAGCCGTTGAGTCATCCACTGCAATAATGCGATCGCCCGACCACAGACCAACTTTTTCACTTGGCCCACTGGGCAACGTGCTTAACACAGCCAGTGTGTCGCCGCCATCGTCCCCTTCAATAAATTCGTAGGAGATGCCAATGCCTTCAAACGACGCATTGAAATTCTCGGTGACATCGCGCATGCGTTCCGCGTCGATGTAAATGGAGTGTGGATCGAGTTCATCGAGCATGCCATCGATTGCCTCCTCAGCAAGACTCGATGGGTCGACATTGTCCACGTAGCGCTGGTTGATGATCGCAAAAGCCTGCTGCACTTTCTCCATCGACTCGTAGGTATCGTCGCTGGAAATGGCTGCGCCGATTTGCATGCCGAGCAGGACACCGACAACCAGAAGCCCAACTCCTACCATGGCAATTTTTTTACTACGCATATCTTTTTTTCCTGATTGGTTCGACGCTCGGATAAGAAAAACCTAATCTATGGTCTTTTTTGTTTATGCAGCCATCTTCATACCGTTCCTGACAAATGGCAAAGTGGACAGACTTTTTGCACTACGAAAAAGCCGGACCAAGGTTATGCTGCCGGCAAATTAGCAGGCTACTGTATTCTGTGTTGAAGGGAATAAAAAATGTGCTGACGCGAAGTGTGCAGCACATGACGATACCGATAATGAAATTGACGAGGGTGTGTGCCAGAGACACAACAGGGTCAAGGCCCTATCAAGTTGACAGGACCGAGTGAGAGATTGTCGTGAATGTGGATGAAACCATGAGGGTTATGTTCATCAACCGGTGCGATTAACCAATCAGCATTGCAAAGCCGAGCAGTACCGTCATGGCACCTGCCAGGATTAAAGCGGCATTGGTCTTAACGCGAAAATCTTCTACTCGATAATACATGACGTCCTCGCATGTTTTGGTTACAGTTCGTCGATTCAACTGATGATCAAGCTTGCAAACTCAGTTCCAGACTTGGCATTTCAACGCTTGCTGAATCAACTTTATTGTTATGACGGGATTTTGAGTGGGATTGTTACGCTAAAAGCGTTTTTTTATTGGCCCGCTGTCCATTTCCCGACCAACAACTGTACAGTTAAGTAAACAAGTTGTGGGGTGGTGTTGGCTTAATTACACCTCAAGGCCGAGGAGTACCTACTGGATTGCTGATTTTCGAGTGAGGAGTGAGGAGTGAATTTGCCCTCGATATTCGGCGTTCCTTGCTCGATATTCGAAATTCGAGAGGCTGCAAGCCCCGCAGGGATCTTTCTCCGGGTACAGGATGCCCCCATCACCCACTTCATCCCGGACTTGACGGGACCCTGTGTGCATGGTCATTCCGTGGTAGCAAGGCCATGAGATGTGCTCGCCCAGATCCTTCGCACGGCTCAGGATGACATGGATTAAGTGCAGTGCTAGCCTAGCAGAGATCCTTCGCACGGCTCAGGATGACGGGATTGAAGCAGATCAACATTCCGCAATCAACATTCAGCAATCAAACAACCTCAGATCCCTCGGCTTGGCTCAAGATGACATGGGTTAAGCATGGCGCCATGCCTCACACATTCGAAAATCGGCAATCGAAAATCGACATTCCCCCTACCCTTCGTCGAGGATAAAAATCTCTTTCAGATTCCGGGCGAGTTGGCCGTAGTCCAGGCCGTAGCCGATGACAAAGAGGTTTGGGATTTTGAAAGCCACATAATCCAGCTTGAGATCAGCTTTGGTGGCTTCGTGTTTGTGGAGGAGGACTGCTACGCGAAGCGATGCCGGCTCCTGGGCACCGAGGCGCTTCAGCATATAGTCCATCGAGAGGCCTGTATCTACAATATCTTCCACGATGATCACATGCCGGCCTTTCAGGTCTGCGTCTACGCGTTTGAGTTCATCTACCTTGCCACTCGATACTTTCTCGTCACCATACGAGGACAATTTCATAAAGTCGACTTCGCAGTCGATGGACACTTCGCGCAGCAAATCGGCCATAAACATGAATGCGCCATTTAACACACCGATAAAGATGGGCTTTTTGCCGGCGTATTCTTTAGAAATCTGTTGCCCCAACTCACGGGTGCGTTGCTGGATGGTATCAGCATCAATGTAAAGGCGAAACCGCTCCTCGCGGCACATGACACTACGATCAGATACAGCAGGGCCTGCGTACTCTTCCATGGTGACGGGATCGTGATGGTAAACTTCAGTGGGGAAATACGGATTTGCAACCAAAGGTAACAGCTAGCCGCATCGTTTCACAGCATGCGGTGCGTCTTTGATGATTTTTAACGCCGGCTTAGCGTGCAGCGACAAACCCGGGTTGTGGCTTCCCCCACTCTGACAAGCTCAGAAGCACGATGTCCAACTACCCAAATAATCTCATCATCCGACAACAACACCCAAACGTTCTTGCGCTCGTAGGATGGTACTTTAAGATCTGTTAGCAAATCACTCACTTTCTTTTGCCCGTTCATGCCGAAGGGAACGATGCGATCGCCGGCTTCCCAACGCCGCAGTTGTAGCGGGAATGAGAGCGTGTTAGCATCTGCGTAAAACGTATCAGCTCCAGCAGAAAAATCTGCTACCTGCGCTTTGTCGAGAATCTCAGTCGACATCTTGCCACCCGGGTATGCCAGGGTAGCCGGCGCATCGAGGAAATAGGCATCAGCTTCAACCGGCCCGGCATCAGCGATGCGGGTAAATACAAGTTGCTCGCGCTCCCGCCAAACGACAAGCGAACCAAACACCACTTTACGGCCAACCTGCAGTGCCAGTAAGTCACAGATTGCCTCTGCATGCTGACGCCCTAACGCTACATCATCAAACCACCTCTTGCAAGCTTCCAACACCAAGCGCGTCTGCCAAAACACTGGCTCTTGCGCCAGCAGATCTGCATTGATCGCGTGATTTGGCAGTAAGATTTCGCGCAGCTTCTCTTCGAGCAGTGGTTTGATGGCGTGTGCAACAGCTCCCTGCAACAGGTTGGCACTGGTCGCGAGGTTTTTCACCGCTCCATCGCCAAACGCTTCCCGGATGGCCGGCATCAGCGTATGCCGCACTTTGTTGCGTGCGTATTGGGTAGATGCATTCGACATATCCTCTCGCCATGGGACTTCGTGGGTCGTGGCATAAGCAAGGATGTGTTCGCGGGATAAGCCGAGAAGAGGGCGAACAAGCACAATGTCCGATGAGGCTGCTAATGGCCGGCTATACGGCATCCCTGCAAGCCCCTCGGCCCCACTCCCGCGCATCAGATTGAGTAAGACGGTTTCTGCCTGATCGTCCTGATGATGGGCAACTGCAACGTGTTTGATGCCGGCTGCTTGTGCTGCCTCTTCAAAAAACGTATACCGCTCAGTGCGGGCAGCGGCCTGAAATGATGTGGTTTTTGCCTGGCGAAGAAACGTATCTGATACCCGATGCACCTGACAGGGCACACCAAGCTTGTCACAATACGACACCACAAGCGCTTCATCTGCATCTGATGCATCGTCCCGCATGCGATAGTTCACATGGGCGACTTGCACCTGGTAGCCAAGTGCGTGTAGCGTATGAAGCAGCACCATGGAGTCAACTCCGCCACTTACGCCAACCAGCACAGGTGCTGCAGCGGGCAGCAGCGAGTTGGTTTGGATAGTTTGGCGGAGGTTGGAGAGCATGGTTTTTTGTGTGGGATTTCGGGTTTTCGTTTGGGCGTCATGCCCAACTCGATACTGTCTCTATATCACAATTAACATCATCCGTTCAAAAGGGATACCGTGCCCGTTTTTTTCCTCCACGTCATGCCGGACTTGATCCGGTATCCAGAGAACGATTGGGTAAATTAGCCCGTTTAAAGATGTCTGGATTCTGAATCAAAGTCAGGATGATAGTTTTCTATTTGTGATATATAGACAGAACTCGACTGGGTATCCACTGGGATGGTGTGTGCTTGGTGCCTATCAGGAGCCGTTTGCTATGCTTGTGGATCCTCAGTCAAGCTGAGGATGACGAGGTGGAGGTATTATCTAATGCGTGTGGTCCAAACCGCAACCAAAATCAATCGAAAATCGGCAATCGAAAATCGACAATCAATCCTACTTCCCGAACCGATTCTCCAGCTCTTCTACAGAAATATTGATAATCGTCGGCCGGCCATACGGACAAACATACGGCGCGTCACACAAAAAGAGCTGATCTACAAGCGAGCGCATTTCTTTTACGTCCAAAGCAGCACCTGCCTGTACCGCGCCCTTCCGCGCGATGCTCTTGGCCAGGTTCTCCCGTCCTTTGAGCTTGAGTCCGTCAAGGTTCGTCTTAAACTGCTCCAGAATTTCTTCGAGGATGGTTCGCTCATCCCCTACCCGTATTTCTGAAGGAACGCCTCTTACAATAACGGAATTACCGCCAAACAATTCGATCTCAAAGCCGAGCGCTTTCATGTTCGGCATCAGCTCCTGGATGAGCGCAAACTCAGCCGGATTAAACTCGATGGTATGGGGAAAGAGCAATTGCTGCGAGAGCCCAAACCCGCTTTCCATACTGTGCAGCGCCTTCTCATACAGCACGCGCTCATGCGCCGCATTCTGGTCGATGATCATCATCCCCGAGCGGATTTGCGTGAGGATGTAGCGGTTGTGGAGTTGCCAGAGGAGCGTTTCTTTGTCGCCCGTATGAATGCGCTCGTCTTTCGGGTTGGTGCTTGAGGGTATGAGCAACTCTTCGCGAGGCGCTTCAGCCGGCGGGCCACTCTTGTACATGCGAGCCGACACATCGCCCGGCGAAATACCCGAAGGTACGTTTGTACTTCGGCCTCCCGTCCAGTTACTACTACCGCTCGACCAATTGCTACCGCCCCCTGTGCCTCCCTGTCTTGCAGCAGGCATAGAAACAGGATCAGTTGGCCAATCAACGGAGGGTGTTGCAGCCGGCGTCGCGGTACCCAAATCCATTGCCGGCGGCATCATGCCGGCTTCCATCGACAACTGTGGCGAAAGAATTGCTGACCCAAGGCCTTTACGTACAATCGAGCGAATAAACCCGTAGAGGCCACTTTCATCATCAAATTTCACTTCAGCCTTGGTTGGATGCACATTCACATCCACATGCTTCGGATCGATGGAAAGAAACAGGGTAAAAAACGGGTACGCGTTTTCTGGCAGAAGTTCTTCATATGACGACCGTACGGCGTGCTCCAGGTAGCGACTTTTCACGTATCGATCGTTTACAAACAGAAACTGCTCACCGCGACTTTTGCGGTAAAACTCGGGGGTTGATACAAACCCGGCTACGGAGATATAGCTTGTTTTCTCTTCAACCTGAATGAGCTGGCCTTCAAGCTGCTTTCCCAAAAGCGCCACGACGCGCGTCTTCAGAGCCTTGTAAAATTCAGTATCGGAAGATGCCGGCAGGTGATAGACCTCGTTATTGTCGTGCATCAGTGTAAACGAGATCACCGGATGCGACAACGCAAGAAATTGAAAAGTCTCGACGAGGTGTTTGAACTCGGTAGCCGGCGACTTCAAGAAACTACGCCGGGCTGGCACATTGTAAAACAGGTTACGGATGGCAATCGAGGTGCCGGCAGGCGCAGCGCATGGCTCTTGCTCTACCAATGCCCCCCCATCCATACGGATACGCATACCCGTATCATCGTTCATCCGCCGCGTTTTGAGCTCCACCTGCGATACCGCCGCAATTGAAGCCAATGCTTCTCCCCTAAACCCTAGCGTACGAATAGAATCGAGATCGTCAATCGACTTGATTTTGCTGGTTGCGTGGCGCTCAAAACAGGCCAGGGCATCAGCTTCCGACATCCCGCAGCCATTGTCGATCACCTGAATCAGTTCGCTGCCGGCAGCTTTGAGAATAAGCTTAATTTCTGTAGCGCCGGCGTCGATGGCATTCTCGATCAGTTCTTTCGCTGCTGAGGCGGGACGCTGCACCACCTCCCCCGCTGCAATTTTATTCGCCAACGAGAGGGGCATGGTTTGAATGATGCCGGCTGCTTCCAAAGGAATGGTTGAACGTTTAAGGTTAAATGTTAAAAGTGGCTCAGGGTCAGGTTTAAAGCAGAAGGATGGTCTCAAGCCACCTTTAACCTTAAACGTTTAACCTTTAACCCGTCAAATTGAAGTAGAGGAAAAAGGCAAATGACAACAGGACGAGCGCGTAGATAATCCCGACCGGGCTTCTTCTGCGGCTGGCGCGGCTTCGGATGCGGATGCGTTCGCGGAGCTTCTTTTCTTTCTCCGGATCGTGGAACCGCGGCTGGTAATCAAACCGCCGGTGTTTTGCGCGCTTCGAATTAAAAATGATGCCCATTCAAAGTACCTCTTCGCCTGCTAAAAATGCTGATAATCTACATCAATCCACGTTTTGATGTAGCATACTTTATACAGTGCCTGCTGCCCATCGTTCCGTTAAATAAGCCAGCGTTGAGGGGTTCGTTTTTTTCGATTCATCACGAGTTGGTGGATGTTTTCTCGGGATGCTGTATTTCCGAATTTTCGTTAAAACAGACCACAAAACGATATAGCGAAGATCCAGATGCTGGCGTGCGACAAAAAGCTTTGTCGATCGAATTACAATTCGCTTTAACACGGATACGAAGTACCCTCTTGAGAAGCTCGATCGTGATTTATCCTGATCGGGGTGTGCAAAAACACAAACACGCTATCATCACAATCAATCAATGAAGGGATATATGATAAGCGAGCTCCAATATGTGAGGTAAAAGTAGTAAAGCGGCATTATTAGAATAAGGCCATCAATCCTGTCAAGCACGCCACCGTGTCCCGGCAAAATATTGCCAGAGTCTTTGACCCCAAACAGGCGTTTGAGTCGGCTTTCCACAAGGTCGCCAATTTGTCCACCAATCCCACCGATCGCAGCACATACCAGGGCATCTCCCCAACTGAAAAGATACAGGTGTGGCTTTAAAAGCAATGCCACGGCAACAGCACCAGCCAAGCCTCCCAAACTGCCTTCCCACGTCTTTTTGGGAGAGATTGCAGGTGCGAGCGGCGTCTTACCAAATGCCTTGCCCGTGAAATAGGCCAGCGAATCCGTCACCCATACGATGAGCAGCAAAGCCACAATCAGCAAAAAACCCTGATACGGATCGTTGAAATAAAGATTTTCGCGGAGGTGCAAGGCGAAAGAAAACATCCAAGCCGGATACACAATCCCAGCAACCATCCAAGCTAGTTTTTGCCAGTTGTCTGCGCCTTTGGTATCAAACGTATCGTACGCAATCAGGCCAATAATGGAGAGCAGCATGATCCATTCAAAGTCATCCTGTAACTCCTGCCGCAACACCACAGCAATCCCCAACAAGAGCCCAACATACAGATGCCGGCCTTTTACGGCCACCATATCATAAAACTCTTTTTGCGCGCCCAGCACGAGCACAACGACGAGTCCGACAAACCACCAGCCGCCCATGTACGTCAAAAAACCAACAATGGGAATACCTACCAGGGCCGTCAGCAGGCGTTTGGACAAATTAGACATAACTACACCGGATAGAATTAAATCGGTGTCTTACACTGAGATGTTGAAGGTTTAAAGTTACAGGTTGAAGGTTTTTGGATTGGACCTTCTGCCTTACTCGTTTTCTTCTTGATCCTCCTCGTCTTCCTGCTCCTCTTCATCGAAGGGGCTGGCGGAGAGTGCTGCTTGTTCGAGTTCTTCGTCGGATAGCGGGGCTTCCTGAAGCAAGTCTTTCGCTTGCTGCTCGTATTCTTCGGGCACCATCACCTTGATCTGCGCCATGTCCCCCAGGGTAAGGTTGTAGGCATGATCGCGTTTGTTGAGGATAACAGCCGGGATGTCGGCGTTGCGCAACCGATCACATACAAGGCCGGCTTCATAGTCGAGACCGGTTTTGAAAACCGTTTTCCACTTGTCGTACCTGCGATGCTCCATATTCAGCAGTAGTTAAGGGTTAGGAAACTACCGACGGTGCGTTGTCCGCAGCGCCGATCCTGTCCCGCGCAATCTTTTCCATCATGTATAAGACGGCGGCCAAGATAAGAAAACCAAAGATTAATGCAGGCACAGGTACCTGCATCCGCTCCAATTCTTCAAGGGTGACGTCACTTTGCCCCGACAGATACATACCCAGGGAAACCGCAAACGCGTTGTTCAAAAAATGGATGATGATCGCCAGCCAGAGCGAACCAGAGCGCCAGGTGATGTACGCGAGGTAAATCCCAATTACCGAAAGCGGAATCACCTGCGTAAAACGAAGGTGGAAAAAGCCAAAGAGCACACCGATGGTAATAATGGCCGGTATAATCCCCATCGCACGTTCAAACTGCCGTTGCAGGTAGCCACGAAAGAGGATTTCTTCACAGATGGCCGGCGTAACCGCCATCACAGCCAGGCTAAACACAAGTCCTAAATCCTGCTGCAGCACCTGCTCAATCAGCTCCAACTGCGACTCTTCGAGGTTTTTGATGGCTTCCGGCAGTGGGATCTGCGCATTTAAGTTACCTAGCCACCAGGCGATGGGTGTGAGTCCGACCAGCCCAAATACCGAGAGTCCTACCAGCGACCAATCCGGTGTACGGAACCGCAGAAACGCCCATTTTTTGCGCGTATGCCAGCTGGTGATGATTAAAAATGGCAGCGCAAGCGCAAGTACCTGTCCGATTGTGTTAGCAATGAGCAGTGGCTTTGCATTCTCAGCAATCACTGTTTCCAAGGAATTGACTACATCCATAGGCGGAATCCCTTGCGCCATAAGGATGCCGAAGGTGGCGATAGGTCCAACGATGAAATGGAAGAGAATCAGCGCCAGAAGAATCCCAAAAAACGCGGTAAGCCACGGCGCAAACTGCTGCCGTTCCAGGAGGCCATTGAGTGGAATAGCCCGATCCGGCTGCTCCCAGGCATCGGGCAGCGAGGCGTATTGCGGTCGGGGTGGGGTTTCAGCACGCAGCTCGGTTTCCATACAGTTTTGTGATCTCGGGTTTTCGTGCGTTCGGTGGTCAAGGCTCAAATTCCATCATTGTACCAAAGACAAGCCACGAAGTTTGCCGGCCTTGATTGCCTTCAAAAAAGCGCCAGTCATCAACCAAAGATCGAAAACCCAAAACCGCGAAAACTCGCAAACACAAAATAACCGGAACAAGCCGGCGAATAAGTCATTTCTTGCTCTCCACAAGCGCTTGTAGCTCAGCTGGATAGAGCGTTGGTTTCCGGTACCAAAGGCCGGGGGTTCGACTCCTCCCAAGCGCGCGTCTGAAAGGGAAGTACTCATTTGAGTGCTTCCTTTTTTATTTGGTCACTGTTTGGATGTCGAATTCAAGTTCAGAGGTTCGAATCCTCCCAGGCGCAGAAAGAAAAAAGGCCGTAGAAAATAAGCCTTTTATTACAGGCTGGTTTTAGGTAACCGCATCCTGCCATACACAATGTCTGATGGGCGTTACCCCATTGAATATCCCCCCTACCCTTCGTATCGTACCCCTCCCAACCAACTCGATAAACGAAGCTATGCCCCACCAAGCCTCCATTTTTGCAGGATGCGCGCCGGCCATTATGACGCCCTGCGACGCACACGGTCAGCCCGATTTTGATGAACTGGTCCGCGTGGCCAAACGCCTCGTTGCAAAAGGCATGAAAGCTGTCATTTGGGCCGGCTCCATGGGTGGGTGGCCCAACCTCAGTCTACCTGACAGAAAAGAAGGGGTGCGCCGGCTCGTCGAAGCTGGCATCTTGGTGATTGTGGGCACAGGACACCAGAACCCGCTGGTCTCCGTTGAGCTTGCCCGACACGCGCAGGAAGTGGGCGCGGCTGGACTCATGATAATTCCACGGCAGAGCTCAAGGGTTGCCTGTGAGCCAGCGCAGTATGCCCACTTCTGCGCCATCCTCGAAGCAGCCAGCGATTTGCCGTGCGTGATTTACAATAGCAAATACTATGGCTTCGAGGTCAAAGCCGGCCTCTTTTCCAAGCTGCGTGAGGGCTACAAAAACCTGGTTGGGTTTAAAGAATTCTGCGGTGCAGAAGCATTGTTTTACGCGGCGACAAACATCACAAGCGGCAACGACGATCTGATCCTGGCCGTGGGCGTAGATACGGCGGTTTGTTATGGCTACCTCAACTGCGGTGCAACGGGCGCGATCACAGGTATCGGCAACATTCTACCCGAACAAGTGCTGTACATGATCAAGCTCTGCGAGCACGCTGTATCAGATGGCAAAGATGCCGCGCTTGCTCGCCGCTATGCACTGGAGTTGGAAGAGGCTTTTGGTACGCTTGCAAAATACGACGAAGGCCCCGACCTGGTATTGTACTACAAATACCTGATGGTGCTTGCCGGCTACGAGAAGTTCGAACATAGCCTTATTCCAACCGATAAACTCGCTGACACCCAGAAGGCCCACGCAAAGGCACAGTACGAGCAGTTTCTGCGCTGGTGGGCAGCCTGGGAAGGCAGGGCATGGTGCGAGGCGCACATCCAATTAACGTGAGTGCAAACAATGCAATCCTCACGGATTTGGTTGTTTTTGGTTGAAAGTTGCAGGTTACAGGTTGAAAGTCTTTTGGTCTGACGCCATTCAGTTACCCCAGTATGCTGCTTACCAATTCCTACTACGTTTTTTGAATTGGCTCATCAACTGGTTTTCAATGTGAAGACTTACAGGTAACCGTCTGATCACAACCTGGAAGTTATGCGCCTGCTCTGCCTGATCCTGCTATCTCTTTTGTGCTGCGTCCCTCCTGCTTTTGCCCAACCCGTACTCAGATGGGCCCCCGACTTGCAGCCAACAGATCAAATACAACAGCAACTTTTCGATGTAGTGGCTAAAAAACTCGATTTCAGGCTGAGTCACGGAGAAACCGCCGGCCCCATCGATGTGTCACGCTTCTGGCAAGGGACGCTTTCTGACAGCGAAGTGATCATCTATGAGTTCGCAGAAAACGACACGTTACGCGACGGCACGCTTCAGGAAGACCAGGTTTACCGGCTACACGGACTTGCATTTTCCAGCAAAACGGAGGATTGGCAGTTGGATACTTTTGTGGCTTTTGAAGATCATTCGAGGTACCAGTCACACCGCTTCGAGGTTGTGCTATCTGAGGATCATGCGGATACAATTGGCATCGCAACCATCGAACGCATCAGCGACTATCATTGCGATGAAGCGCCGGCTCCCGACAATGCCATCAGCCACGAATCGTTGAATTGCATCACCCGCACCGAAACATTCTACCAACTTACCCCCACAGGCAAATTCATAGAAGTCCCTTAACCCTTTATACCCAACTCCAAACTCCTCACCAGAGGTGTACAAAAAAATAGTAGCTAGCAAAGATGCTTTCGTTTTCAGCAATTTAGCGCGCGGACGTCCACCAAATGCGTGGCGATGTGTGGTGGATGCTTTTATCGAAGCGTTTTCCTGATCGAAGGTCAGGATGGGATGCGCGAAAGGAGAAAAAAGCGCGCGTTTTATTTGGTGGTGCCCTTTTCTTTGGTTCGTTTCTTTTGGGCAAGCAAAAGAAATGAACGTACGCAACCTACACCAGGGCGCAGTTGCTTGCTGCATAAGATGTGCATCTTTTTCTGGAATGGCCACAACATTGGATGAAGATTTTTCTGAACACCTCTGACTCCTCACCCTAAATTCCCACTCCCGGTTGAGTCTTTCCGTCAAATTGCGTATTTCTTCAGTCGCACCTTCTGTCAACAAAACAGGTGCATCTGAGACCTCCTGAACATACGCTTTAGACAATCATGCACGCACGTGCCGTTACCCTTCTTGTACTTGTACTCCTCCTTGCTTCCTCTTGCCAGACCGGCCCGCAACCAATGGCGCCTGATACGGTGGTAGCTGAACTGCAAAAACGCCTCATCGAAGCGGAAGCCGGCACAGAAATCCTGCTGCCTGAAGGCACCTTCGACTTCCAACGCTCCCTCTCCCTAAACGATACCCCCGGCATTACCATCAAAGGAGCCGGCAAAGGGAAAACCGTCCTCAACTTCAAAGACCAGATTGAAGGTGCGGAAGGGATGCTTATCAAAAACGTCTCCGGCATCACCCTCGAAGGGTTCACTGTTGTTGACTCCAAAGGCGACGCTATCAAGGTGCAAGGCAGCGAAAACGTGATCATGCGCGACCTTGAAGTGACGTGGACGGGCGGCATGCTATCCACCAACGGCGCTTACGGCCTCTACCCTGTCAGCAGCACCAACGTGCTGATTGAGGAGTGTGAAGCCTCGTATGCAATGGACGCCGGCATCTACGTGGGGCAATCGCGCAATGTGGTGGTGCGAAACAACTATGTACATCACAATGTGGCCGGCCTCGAAATTGAAAATACCATTGCCGGGGAAGTCTACAACAACACCGCACGTTTCAATACCGGCGGCATGCTCATCTTCGACATGCCCGACCTGCCCCAGGTCAACGGTGATCGGATCAAGTTTTACAACAACCTCATGGAGGACAACAACAGCGAAAATTTTGCCCCCAAAGGCATGGTTGTCAGTACGATCCCGCCAGGGTCAGGCATGATTATCATGTCGCACTCCAACATTGAGGCCTACAACAACACCATCAAAAATCATAAGACCATTGGCGTTGCGGTTAACAGCTGGCTCTTTACGGGCGTACCCTATAAGTCGGAGGAGTTTGACCCGTTCAGCTCCAATATTCACCTGCACAGCAACGTCATCAGCGACAACGCCGGCCCGGCTGATGTTACCACCGATTATGGCCAACTACTTACCGCCCTCACCGGCGGCGAACCTGTTGATTTGCTCACAGATGGCATTTTCCACCCTGCATCTTACGATGACAACGGCCAACCGCAAGGTTACTGCTTCCGCGATAATGGCGAAGAGCTGTCCTTCATCAACCTGAACGCCGGCCAGGGGGCTGAGCCCGAACAAATGATGCAGAACATGAACAATGACCTGTCGCCGTTTGACTGCGAGTTGCCGACCTTTGACACGAGTGAGCACAATGCATGGCTTGAAGCCGGTTGATGATTGCTGATTACGGATTGTTGAATGCGGATTGCGGATCGGGAATTGCTGATCTTAACAATCCATGTCATCCTGAGCCCTGCGAAGGATCTCTTGAAGAATGGCACCGCACACAATCCCCGTCATCCTGAGCGAAGCCGAAGGATCTGGGCGAGCACAGGGCATTGTTTTACCTCTGCCCATCCGAGCAGCACTCTGGATCCCGGATCAAGTCCGGGATGACGTGTGGGGATGAGAAACAAATAGACGACACCAACAGGCATACCATGCGCTTACCTGTTTTATTGCTTGCAAGTCTTACACTTATCGGCTGCCAACCCAAGGGGGTCACCGTACCCGATAAGCCGTACGAGACGCTATCCGAATACAACTTCTTTCAGGGAGAACTGGCGAGCCTGAAGCCGGCCAATCGTGTGCTGCCGTATGACCTCAACTCACCGCTATTTTCCGACTACGCACACAAAGCGCGGTTTGTATGGATGCCCGAAGGGGTTAGTGCCACCTACAACGCGGAGGGTGTACTCGACTTCCCCGAAGAGACCGTCCTGATTAAAAACTTTTATTACGAAAACGACGAAACGGACGCATCGAAAGGCCAGAACATGATCGAGACGCGGCTCCTGATCAATCGTGGGGATGAATGGGAAGCCGTTGGCTATATATGGAATGAGGATCGTACCGAGGCGTACCGCGAAGTGGTGGGCGACATTCAGGAAATTAGCTGGGTGGACAAAGCCGGCGACACCCAAAACATCAACTACATCATCCCAAACAAAAACCAGTGTAAAAGCTGTCACCTTGCCGGCAAACAACAGGTACCCATCGGCCCCAAAGCGCGCAATCTCAACAAACCCTTTGTGTATGAAGATGGCGAAATGAACCAGTTGGATAAGTGGGCAGCGGTGGGCTACCTCACAGGATACAATCCAGCGACTGAGCACCCCAGCGTTCCAACCTGGGACGACCCAAGCAGCGGCACCCTTGAAGAACGTGCGCTGGCCTACCTCGACATTAACTGTGGCCACTGCCACTACCCCGATGGCTCAGCCAATACATCCGGGCTTACCCTCCTGGCGGATGCACCGGTTGACATGTCGCTTGGCATTTACAAAGCCACGGTATCCGCCGGCGCCGGCACAGGGGGCCACACGTACTCGGTTGTGCCCGGCGACCCCGAATCTTCTATCATGATTTACCGCATGAATTCCACCGACCCAGGCGCCATGATGCCGGAGCTTGGGCGCAGCTTGATCCACGAAGAAGGCGTTGCCCTCATCAGTGAATGGATCAAAACCCTCGAAGTGGATGAATCCCTTCAGCCATCCGCTCGCCTGCAGTAAGCCCACACCTGCAGTTTTGCTGTGTATTAGTTACAGGGCATCACTTAAGACCATAAGATCCGAGAAACTGTTGAGATTAATTCTGATCAGTTTCTGAAATCTACACAACCACCAACCCTATGCGTAACAAAACACTTACCTGTTTGCTGCTGAGTACTGTGTTGCTCGTTGCAAACGTTTTCGCCCAAAACATCGAAGGTACTGTCACCGACGAAGACGGCGCTCCCCTGTTCGGTGCCAGCCTCATCATCCAGGGTACAACCACCGGTACAACCACGAATTTTGAAGGTGAATTTGACCTTGCCTATAGTGGTAATTATCCGGTTATCCTGATTGTATCGTATATCGGCTTCGAGACGCAGGAAATTTCGCTCACGCAAGCGACAGATAACTTACAAATTCAGCTGGTCGGCCAGGTCATTGTAGGCCAGGAGCTTGTGGTGTCTGCTTCCCGCCGGCCAGAAAAACTCCAGGAGGCGCCGGCAGCTGTATCTGTGATTAGTGATGAAGAGCTCGCTGCTTCAGGCGCCGCGGTAACACCCATCCGCGCGCTGATCAATACACCGGGCGTTGAATTGCAGCAGCAAACCGGACAACGCATCAACCTTGCCTTACGCGGCAGCAGCGGTGTCTTTGCAACCGATGTGTTTCCGATGCTAGACTATCGGTCGCTTATCTCTCCAGGACTTGAGTTTTTTGACTCACAGAACTCCCCTATCAATAACATCGACCTGGAACGTATCGAAGTTGTCCTCGGCCCGGGCTCAGCGCTTTACGGTCCGGATGTGACCTCTGGCGTGGTGCATTTTATCTCTAAAGATCCGTTTCGCTACCCCGGCACGACGGTTGAACTGGTTGGCGGCGAAAACAGCACGTTCAAAACCGCCATCCGACACGCCGGCCACAACACAGACCAAACCTTCGGCTACAAAATCAACGCGCGGTATGGCAGCGGCGACGACTTTGCCCTCACCCCCGGCAACCCGATTGATGACCAGGTACTTGCCAATTTCCAGAACAACATCCGACGTGGTTTTGTTACGGCTGAAGGTTTTGTGGATCCGCAGCAGGAAGGCCCGCTACTCTTTGAGCAAGGCCAGGTACAAGACCAGGAATACTGGGCTTCTGCGGTAAACGGACAGCTGCATTTCCGCCCCACCGATGACACAGAAGTGGTTGGCGCAGGCGGCTGGAATGCCGGGAGCTCTATTTTCTATAACGAACTCGGCGAGGGGTATAACCACTCCAACGAATTATGGGGACAGGTACGATTAAACCACAAAGGCTTCTTTGCACAAACCTACTACATCCGCAACGATGGCGGCGATGATGATAACCCGGTATACCTCAATCGTACAGGCCTGATCGTACCACTCGAGCGTACCCACTTTGAGGCACAGGCGCAATACAACTTTGAAACGCCGTCTTTCCTTGATGCAGAGTGGACCGCCGGCGTGGACTTCCGAAATGCCGGCGCCAACACTGAAAACCACGTCTACGGCCGGAACGAAAAAGACGACGACTATCGGATTTTTGGTGGCTATGCGCAGGGTAAACTCAAGCTTCACAATAAACTCGACCTCTTCCTGGCCGGCCGCGTGGATGGATACAACTTCACGGACGAGAACACCTTCTCCCCACGTGCTGCGTTTGTATACAAACCCAATGAGCTGCACTCGCTGCGCCTGAGCTACAACCGCGCAGCCAATCCGATTCCGGCATCGGACATCTACTTCGACCTCCCCATCCAGACCACACCGGTTTTCAACGTGTGGAATATGGGAGGTATTCGACCACAGACGTTTGACAACCCCATGATCACCTGGCTGGTACCGGGCGTACCGGATACACCGTTTGACGTCGGCTTCCCGCTTGCCGCGGCCTATGCTGCGATTAACGAAGACGTGATTGCAAGCATCGAGGCACTCGGGGCGCAAGACCCTACCCTCGCACCGTTTGTCCCGACGCTGGTTGCGCTACTCCGATCACAAGCACCAGATGGCTTCTCGGGGGGCATCGCCAGTACCGACCTTGGTGGCAACGAACTTCTGCCCATCTCAGCTGAAACCAAGTTGATCTCCCAACTGTCGGCGTTTGAGTTTGGGTACAAAGGGTTGATTGCAGAACGACTTGCCGTCGGCTTTGACGTGTACTACTTCAGAAAGACGAGCGCTGGCGGCTTCTCGCAGGTTAGTCCAATCATCACCATGACCAGCCTACCGGGTGACCTTGGCAACAGCGTGCAGAGCACTTTCCAACCCCAGATCGAAGGCGGCTTGCTCCAGATGGGCTTCGACGCAGCTACTGCGGCAGCACTGGCAAGCGATGTAGGCGCTTTGCTGAACGATGCCTATGCCCTTGGTGGTCAGGCGTTTCTTACCGCATTATCAAACGCCGGCCTGCCGTTCCACGGCATCGTCGAATCGGACCAGGTACCCGACACCGGCTTCCCACAACTTGCCTTTGGCTATCCTACCCGCGATCCGGATGCCATCAGCGACGATTGGGGCTTTGAAGCACACGCGCGGTACTACTTTACGGATAGCTTCACGCTCTATGGTAATTACACCTGGTTTAACCGGCCCACGGGTAACCCGGGCGATCTGAACTTCCCGCAGAATAAAATCCGTGCCGGCTTGAGCTACGGCGCAGATCTAGGCTGGAACGGTACGTTGTCGTACCAATGGGACCAGGAGTATACCTCAAACAACTCCACCTTCCCCGGCAAAATAGATGCGCGCTCGCTTGTAGACCTTTCGGTAGGCTACGGCCTGACAAACGGCCTCAACGTGGGTGTATCTGCGACGAACCTGTTCGACAACAAGTTCAGAACCCTGCCCGGCTTCCCAGAAATTGGCCGCCGGGTCATCGCTAGACTTACCTACGACCTCTAGCAGCCAGTAGACTTCAAACTAAAAAAATGCCTGGGGATGCCTTACATCCCCAGGCTTTTTTAATGTCGTATCTCTTTTTCTAAACTGACTGGTAATGCCTGTTCAAGATTTACATCGCCAATTGCCAGGCACGGCAAGGTGAACCAGAATGCAGCCCCTTGTCCCAGGGTGCTATCCACGCCGACCTTGCCGCCATGCGCTTCGATGAGTGACTTGACGATAAACAGACCAAGTCCTGTAGAATGCTCGCCGGCTGTTGGTAAGGCACTGAGGCGCTGCATTTTGCCAAATACTCTTAGTTTGTCTGCCTCCGTAAGGCCTGGACCTTCATCCCGCACCGTAACGCGCGCCATCAGGTTTCCTTGATATACATGGTCTTGATCTGCTGCGCTGACTTCTATGTACACGTTTGTCCCAAATGGACTGTATTTTACCGCATTTGAGACGTAATTATCGAGTACGCGCTGAATAGCGATCTCATCGATTTCAGCAATGATATTTGTACAGGCATCGTAATGCAAATTGATTCCTTTGTTACCCGCCTGCACAGCGTTCCAGCGTAGCACGGAGGCGACAATATCACCAAGAATTACAGGCACTTTATTCAGTTCGATGTTTTCATCGTGCTGTTGCGATTCAAGTAATTTTTTGGTGATGAGTAGCATACGTTCAGCTTCATCTCTAAGCAGCGGGACATGTTCAGCCACGCTTTCATACGCCGCATGTAGCCCGTCTTTCATATCCTCTAAAATCATGTCGGCCAACCCGATAATGCCCCCAAGCGGATTCTTAAGGTCATGTGCGGCAATACCCAGTAATTCTTTGTTTTTCTCAACAGCCTCTCGAAGCGAATCGGTACGCCCTTCCAGCTTATGATTCGCTTCCAGCAATTCCTGGTTTATGTTGATGAGTTTGTCTTTGGCTTCAATCTCTGCCTCCAACATTTTCTTCTCCAACACACGCGCAGCTTGCTTCTGATGGATATACTTCCGCCGTACGCGATACGAGTAGCCTGCCAAACCCACCAGTAATAAAATGGCCGGCAAAATGAAATACGCATTTTTGAGCAAGGGCAGCCGAACATCGAGCAAAACGCGTTCTGGAGCTGGTGTATTTCAAATATTGGTCGATGTACTGGACTTCAAACAGGTACTGCCCAGCACTTGTCGGCGTCCAGTTGAACGCGCGCTCCTGGGTGACAAATTGTGTTTCGATCTGGCCTGCTGTGCCGCGAATGGTAATGAGGAATTGCCTGTTTTCGGGTTTTGTAGAGAGGTCTGTTTCGCTGTACGCAACGGTGATTGTGCGATCCACATCAAACGCCGGCAGAATTTCAGTAGCCGAGAATGACGCGGTGCCGCTATGAATGCCCGTGATTTCGAGCGCATGCGCCCTGTCAACCCGCTCGTAGTGGGTGAGTCCCCCATCAAACGTACCAATCAACAAAGCTCCCGTCGAATCGGAAAGAATTTTCATCACGTGCCCACCTACCAGTCCGTCCCTGGCATCGATGCGCGTGTAAGCGGTACCGTCATACCCAATCACACCCCGGCTTTGCGTACCAAACCACATGACGCCATCCGCACTCTCGTGCATGGACCAGATAAAGTTATCGGATAACTTGAGTTGATCGGTGCGTTGTACCCAGTTGTCGTCTTCCAGATCAAAAATCCCTTCCACTGTATAGTGTACCCAGGCATCCCCGTCTTTACGGAAGATGCCATCCGAGCCAGCAAACCAGAGCCGGCCGGCCCGATCTTCGTGCATGTCGTAAATGTCGGCAGTAATGTCGGCAGCATCGAGGCCCATTTCATTGTGCAAATTCCGAAACGCACCATCCTGTAATAGTCCAATGCCGGCACCAGACCCAACCCAAAGCCCTTCAGCTGTATGCATTAACGACCAAACATGATTGTTTGGTAAGCCATCTTCCATGAAATACCGCTCTAAGCGCTCGCCCGTAGCTGGATCATATTTCGACAGACCACCGCCCGTGAACCCCTGCCCCGTCCACAAAAAGCCATCTGCATCTTTTTCAAGCGCAATATTCCACTCTTTATTTTTATAAACGGTAAGATTGTTTGCCTCTCCTTGCATTGAATAAGACAATAAACCAACATGGGTCCCCAGCACATACGTGGATGGCTCAATCTCGAGCATATTCCGAATGTAGAGATCTCCTGACTCAGGAAATACGCGTGTAAACTGGTTGCCATTAAACTTAAATATCCCTCCCCAGGCCGTGCCGATGTAGGTTTGTTTGTCTGAACCATGTACGATGTCAAATACGCTTACCCCACCTCCATCGTCCTTCACGAGGCCATTCGTAGCATCATAAGCATGAATGGCATAATTGAAGCGCGACACACCATTCTCTGTGCCTATCCATATAGTTTTTTCCTGGCTACACTCAATCGATCCCACGACGTTATGCGCCAGTCCCTGCGTTGTTGTATAGTTGGTAAATTGCGTACCATTGTAGGAAGACAAACCACCTAGCGTCGCAAACCAGAGTAAACCATCAGGACTCTCACATATTTCGCGCACCTCGTTATGCGCCAGCCCGTTTTGTGTCGAGAAATGGGTCAGTTCGCTTCCTTCTACCTTCGATATTCCCCTTCTAGTTGCCAACCACATTGAACCATCGACGGCAAAATAGATATCCTCTATACGTTGCCCGGTGAACTGTGGCACCAGGATAAACGTGTCATCCTGCACATACCCAATACCACTCCTTGTACCAATCCATATACGCCCTTCTTGATCTTCAGCAAATGCAAGTACCTCTAAATCTGGTAAAAGCGCATTGATAGCCGACAGGGATCTGACACTCTTTTTTTCGTCGCTGGCTTTTTCGTCGCTGCTTCTTTCAATGCGATACAGACCAAAATGTGTACCTACCCAGATAAAGCCGCGACTGTCTTCAAAAAGCGCGGTAATGTTATCGTCAACGTCAGGTGGACTATTGGGCACGTCGTGCCATTCGCCATTTTTTAGTCGGGCGAGGCCATGTTCTGTTGCAAACCACAGGCTGCTGTCCGATGCCTCAATAACGCGTTTCACCTGGTTTGAGGGAAGGCCGCTGCGCGTTGTATATGTAAGAAAGTCATGACCGTTGTATAAGCAAGCGCCACCACCATACGTAGCACAGGCAAGCAGCCCATCGTCATTTATATGGAGATCATGCACCACGTGATAAGGCAATCCATCAAGTGGTCCGAGCGACAGCCATTTGCCCTTGGTCGTTTCGGGAAATTTGAACGTCAAATTAGAGATGGTCTCATTCGCTCCCAGTGCCAACGAGACATCCTCCAACAGTCCAGGTGTCTGTTCTGTCACATATTCGTACCCCCAGGGAGCACTTACACGGATGCTGTATTGCCCTGGTGGGAGGTTGGTAAACGTAAAATTCCCAAGGTCGTCTGTAGATGTAGTCCCCGTCAATCGCTGATCGCTCGTGCGGATTGCCTCAATAAAAACACCAGGATTCGGGGTCTTGCCATCCATCATATAGATTTTGCCCCTGATGCTGGATGCAGGCCGCAAACGCATGCGCAGCGTATTCCCACCGACTAAATCATTCGAAACAGGTTGCCATGCCCCTGTATCACCATCGGTAGCCTGTGCGTAGCACGTCTCCTCTTGACCGGCAAAATCGAATACAAACGCTCCTTTGGGATTGCTCTTCGTTTGCGCTACAACGTTGTTTTCGCACCAGAGCAACAACGCGACCCCATCAGCCGGAGCGCCAGATGGGGCTAAAACGGTACCACGAACAAGATTGGTATCTTTATGTGGCTGGGATAACGCAAAACGCCAGCCCCCTACCCAATCCTCGACATACACAAGAATCGTATTGGTGCCTTTTTTCAAAGGCGCAACAATGGTGTCCTCGTAATGTGCGTAGTCGCGCGGCTGCCCAAATTCAAAGTAGCGGATCCCATTTACCCAAACAGCAGCCGGCCCGGTACTGCCAAACCTGAAAGGAAAATCCTGCGCCTCATCCACTTCAATGGTTGTGATCGCATACGCCTGATGTGTCTCGCGATAATATCGCCTGAAATCGATGATTTCGGTGGGAAATGTCCGATATCGCCAGGTCAGCGTATCGCCAGATGGCGCAATAAAATGATCACCATCCTGTGGCGATCTTAACGCCAGTATAGCATCGGTTACCACGCCTTGATCTGCATGGCTATCCAAGATAAGCCATCCTTGCGCCGCCTGGCTTCCCTCCGATAGTTCTGCCTGCCCCCAAACGTTGGTAGCACCTAAAAATGACGTTACCAGCCACAGCGAGAGCAACGAAAGTATCAGGATAGGACGACGAAAACACATGAATACGCATGCACTGAAGTGATTTTCAAGTGTATCGTCTAGTTTCTGCGCAATTTAACCAGGCTTAACGGTGCACCTCCATCCTCTTGCTACCAAACCGACTTACCATCGACCTCTATTACTTTCAAAGCCGCAGTATCAGCCTCTGCACTCACCACCCCGATTGCACCGGGTGTTCTGGCTACATAGGCAATCAGTGCATCTTCAGAGTCAAAGTGTTTGGGTGTTTTTGCCTTACCTCTAAATACAATTTGAATCCAGTAGGTTTTCACATCATTCGGGGACATGTCAAAGACTTTGTCGGCAACTACCTCGGAAATAGGTACGGAGCTTTTGAGGAGGACAATCGAAATTTTTGTATCCCCTCCCCACCATTGCCGCTGCGCCATAAACACGGACCGTAGTTCGCTGGCGTCCATTTGATCGGGTGGCCCATCCTGGTGGCCTACTATTTTAATGTCCTGGCTGCTCGCCGGGGTACATATGAGAAGCCCCAGTAAGAATTGGAGTAGCAGCCCATATTTTTTCAAAGCGTTCATCGCGGTATTTTTTGAAATGAAAGGGCGCTAAAAACCAAGTGCTACCTGGAATATGAAGCGATTGAAGTTATCGGCGTTATCCGATCCGATGGTCTGGTACTCTACCCTGATCACAGCCAGGAAATTGAGATCAAACCTTAATCCCAGTAAAAACTGGTTTACATCTTCAGCGAGGAAATACGGCTCGTTGTCATCAAACATTAATTGATCAAATCGAAAATAGGGCGTGACTTGTCCTATTCTGTATCCGCCGTAGATGTAGTGTGCAAGCGTGACACCTTCTGCGATGCTGCTAGAGTTGCGCACAAGCATCAACTCGCCAAGTAATTCCACTTTGTTTTTCTTAAACCGGGCATTGCCCCCAATAGAGTTTTGCCGAACCGAAGCTGCCAGCGGTATTCTCCCGTCTTCATTACGGCGAAACGAAGGCAAGCCGGCTGCGATGCGATCAAAGTAGGTTGTAATCCCCACCCGGAGCGACTCATTCAGGTCTTTATGCAATGCGATAGCTATAGACTTGGACTCATCATTATCACTCCGAGCCGTAGAGCCTATCCCGTTGCCCAGCATAAACTCGTAGTACAAACCTGAAGAGAGATTACCCCATAAAGAAACACCAACCGTATGAATTGGCATGATGCCGCCCCTGTTTTCAAAGCTCAACATAATGGGCCGGCCAATGGTAGGCTGCAACACTGTGCCGTGGTGATACGACGTATTCCAATAACCTAGGGGCGTGTGGTGTTTACCAATCTCAAAGTTAAAATAGTTATTGAGATGATACCGAAAGGCAACACGCTCAACGTCTACCTCAAATCCGCTATGGTATTCAAAGGTTGTTTCACCTAGAAATGAAATCCGATCCGATAAATCGGAGACCACATAGAGTACATATTCCCCTAATTGAAAAGCCGACTTGGTATCATCGCGACTCGAGGTCACAAATGAAAAGTCGGTAAACCCGTGAATATGGGTGTCTTGTGCTGTGCTTTTCGAAGGCCCGATAAGCCCCCAAAACAGCAAGACCAAAAATAACGTACGCATAAGCTGCTGGTTTATATTGAATTGATATCATGCGCGTAGAATTGATATCCTGATTCTAAACGATGATTTAGTGTAGTGAAGGCGATGCCATTGGTTGTTTCTCCAAGGATCAGGAAAGGGCTTCGGCCTTCTCAAGTGGTAATTTGATGATAAACGTGGTCCCTTTGCCGACTTCTGATTCCAACGTGATAAAGCCACCGTGCTTCTCTGTAACCACGTTGAATGCCACCGCAAGGCCCTGGCCTGTACCTTTACCCACGTCTTTTGTGGTAAAGAACAGATCAAATACTTTGGCCTGGATATCTTCGGGAATGCCCGTCCCGTCGTCCTGAATCCGCACCTCAACAAAATCATCAACCATACTGGTGCTGATCGTGATCGTCCCCTTCTGATTGGGTTTCTCAGCTATGGTTGGTTCAATGGCGTGTGCAGCGTTCACAATCAGGTTCAGAAACACCTGATTCAACTCACTCTGCAAACTGGGCACCTGGGGTAGATTGGGGTCAAATTCAGTAACAACATCAGCAACATACTTCCACTCATTGCGCGCTACATTAAGCGTGCTTTCCAGTGCCTGGTTAATGTCGTTCAGGTCCATTTCTTTTGTGCCTGGATGCGAGAACAGCTTCATGGATTGCACAATGGAAGCCACCTGCTCTACACCGCCAAGGGATTCTTCGATTGCAAAAGGGATTTCCTGGCGCATGTACGCCATTTTGGATGCGGCAATGCTTTTTTCGACTTCGCCGATCAATTGATCGAGTGTACCGCCCTCTTTGAAGCTTTCCACCAGTTGCTGGCTTTTATCGAGCACCGTATCCAGCCGCTTGAATGCAACTCCCAGAAAGCGCGTATTGTCGCCGATATACTGAATGGGTGTATTGATTTCGTGGGCTACGCCGGCGGCCAACTGTCCCAAAGATTCCAGCTTTTGCGCCTGAGCAAGCTGACTTTCCAGGTTCTTTTTATCTGTAACATCAACCGCCAAAATGAGGTAACCCTTTGCCCGCTCCTCTCCATCCTGCACGATATTTATTGTTACCTGTAACGCGCCCGATTTTCCATCAGGACGTTTGTAGCTCACATCATCGATAATGACATAGCCCTGATGATCATCGCCATCGAAATATGACGCCAGTTTTTTCAGGCCCCACAGTTCACTGATCGACGACAGCGACTGCCCAATGATACGCGCTTCATCAATGCCCAAAAGCCGCTCTGCCATCGCATTCCAGCGATGGACCACCTGATCGTCATCAACACCGATGACAACCGAAGAAATAGACGACAGCAGTTGCTCTGTCTCTCGGTGTGCCTCCTGGATCTCTGTCTTCGCGTTCTCTAACGCGTTGACGGTTTGCGTCAATTCCTCAGCACGCTCTTCCAATTGCGTCGTTTTCAATGCAATTGTTTTCGACATTTCGTTGAAATTGCATGCAAGTGCCCCAATTTCATCGCGTGTAACCACTTGTGCCTGTACGTTATAGTTGCCTTCCGTCAATGCACGTGTTGCATCGGTCAATACTTTGATTGGTTGTGTTAATCTGACAGCAACTACGTAAGCGAGCAACAAACCAAGCAACAGAATCAGGCCACCAACCTTAAGCGTCTGATTGTGGCTTGCGTTGATTTGCGCATTTAACTCTTGCAGCGAATGCGCCATGTATATATGGCCGTAGAACTCGTCCTGCAGTTCGACTCTTGATCGATTCACCAGTACCGGCTCTCCATTAAACGTATTCCCTGACAGGGCCTCAGGGTCAATAACTACGTTTTCGGGGTATGAAGCGATGGGTTGATTGTCCGCGCCCGTAACGAGCACCACAACGAGCCGCTCGTCACTTTTTGCATAGTCGAACGCAAAACGCAGGCTTTCGTAGTTATCATCCCGTAACCCGATAGCAACCGCTAGTCCCAGCGTTTCGTTGACCACTGAGAGCTCTTTTTCAAACGCATCGATATACGTTCGCCTCTGTTGTGCCGGAAAATACAAATCCACAAATAGCACAATAGTAGCAATCAGTACAAAGATGCTTCCTGCATACCGAAATTTGATCGAACGCATCTAGACCAAAGGAGTACAATAATTTGATAGACTGACGCCTGGCGCGCTATGCAAATCCGCTGCCAGACCAACAATCATCGATTCCAGCCTAATTTTCCCGGTTCAAGTCTTACCACCAGGGAAGTTTCTGGATACAGCAGGTATTTTTTTCCTTCTTAAGGCTCCTGCACCTCTTCTATTTCGATAGGTTGTTTGACAACAACTATGTGTTATATGGAAGGCCAACGAAGCCGGCTTCGAACCCGCCAGATAAATGCTGATTATAGACGCTGCATATCGACACAGCCTATGACTGTCATAGCTATAATGTATTGGCGGGCGAGGCCTCTTTCTTGGTATATTTATTCCTCATCTTTTTAAGCAAATCGTGTGAACGAAACGAGACTGAATGCAATGAGCAAATGCCCCTTTAACCACGCAGCCGGCGGCGGCACAACAAACCGCGACTGGTGGCCAAACCAACTTCAACTTGATATCCTTCACCAGCATTCGAACCTCTCCAACCCGATGGACGAGGACTTCGATTACGCAGCGGCCTTTAACAGCCTCGACCTGGCTGCAGTGAAAGCGGACCTGCATGCGCTCATGACAGACTCGCAGGATTGGTGGCCAGCAGACTTTGGGCATTATGGCCCGTTCTTTATCCGTATGGCCTGGCACAGCGCCGGAACCTATCGCACAGGCGACGGCCGCGGTGGCGGTGGCACAGGCGCCCAGCGTTTTGCGCCGCTAAACAGCTGGCCTGACAACGTGAACCTCGACAAAGCACGTCGCCTCCTCTGGCCCATCAAACAAAAATATGGCCGCAAGATTTCCTGGGCCGACCTGATGATCCTGACCGGAAACGTTGCCCTCGAATCCATGGGCTTCAAAACCTTTGGCTTTGCCGGCGGCCGGGAAGACATTTGGGAGCCCGAAAAAGACATTTACTGGGGCGCGGAGGACTCCTGGCTTGGCGACAAACGCTACACAGGCAAACGTGATCTTGAAAATCCACTGGCAGCTGTCCAAATGGGGTTGATTTACGTGAACCCGGAAGGCCCCAATGCTAACGCAGATCCTATTTCTGCAGCGCATGACATACGGGAAACGTTCGCCCGCATGGCCATGAATGATGAGGAAACGGTGGCCCTGATTGCGGGTGGGCATTCCTTTGGTAAAACGCACGGTGCGGGCGCTGAAGAGCTTGTTGGGGCTAACCCGGAAGCTGCCGGCATCACAGAACAAGGTCTCGGCTGGACCAGCCAGCACGGCTCGGGCATGGGTGCTGACACAATTACCAGTGGCCTCGAAGTAACCTGGACGACAACGCCAACGAAGTGGAGCAACAACTTTTTTGAAAACCTCTTCGGATACGAGTGGGAGCTCACCAAGAGTCCTGCCGGTGCACAGCAATGGATTGCAAAAGACGCGGATGACATCATCCCTGACGCTTTTGACAACAGCAAGCGCCACCGCCCAACCATGCTCACAACGGACCTCGCACTCCGTTTTGACCCCGCGTACGAGAAAATCTCGCGCCGATTCTACGAGAACCCGGATGAGCTCGCTGATGCGTTTGCCCGCGCATGGTTCAAGCTCACCCACCGCGACATGGGGCCACGTGCCCGCTATCTGGGTCCGGAAGTCCCAGCAGAAGAACTCATTTGGCAAGATCCTATCCCTGCAGTTGATCACAAACTGGTTGATGCAGATGATGTGGCAGCGCTGAAAGAGCAAATCGCTGCAACAGGACTTGCTGTTTCTGAACTGGTTTCTACCGCCTGGGCGTCTGCATCTACCTTCCGTGGCTCCGATATGCGTGGCGGCGCCAACGGTAGCCGGGTCCGGCTTGCCCCGCAAAAAGACTGGGAAGTCAATCAGCCGGCACAACTGGCAAAGGTGGTGCAGACGCTTGCAGGCATCCAACAGGAATTCAACAACAGCCAATCCGATGGCAAAAAGGTATCGTTGGCTGACCTGATTGTCCTCGCTGGTGGTGTTGGTGTTGAGCAGGCAGCAAAACGTGCAGGACACGACATCAGTGTGCCCTTCACACCTGGCCGGATGGATGCCTCACAGGAGCAAACAGATGTTGACTCTTTTGCCCTGCTAGAGCCTGTTGCCGATGGTTTCCGAAACTATCAGAAAGAACGGTACGCTGTATCTGCAGAAGAGCTGCTGCTCGATAAAGCGCAGTTACTAAAACTGACGGCGCCCGAGCTGACGGCGCTCATCGGTGGCATGCGTGCGATGGATACCAACTACGATCAGTCCAAACACGGTGTGTTTACGGATCGTCCAGGTACGCTGTCTAATGACTTCTTTGTCAACCTGCTGGATATGGGTACCGTGTGGCGGGCTACCGATGCACACGATGAACAGTTTGAGGGCCGTGACCGCAATACAGGTGCGATCAAGTGGACCGCTACTCGTGTAGATCTTGTGCTGGGCTCAAATTCGCAATTACGCGCGCTCGCCGAGGTGTACGGTTGCGCTGACGGCGAAGCCAAGTTTGTCCATGACTTTGTTAATGCATGGGCTAAAGTGATGCAGCTGGATCGGTTTGATCTCCAGTAGACACACAGTCGAGCGATTTCTTGCTCCCATACATGCAGCATAGAAAAATCCACCTGAGGCCTTGCTCAGGTGGATTTTTGCTTTGAGGGTGAATTTGATTGATTGGACGGTTACCTTTGGGTTTAAGGTTTAAGGTTTAAGGAAGCTAACCTTCGACATTCGAAATTCTTTGCTCGATATTCGAGGGGCTGCAAGCCCCGAAGAGATCCTTCGCAGGACTCAGGATGACATCAATTAAGGACAGCGATGTCTCTTTTCAGCAATCTTTCGCCGGCCATAGGATCACAAGGATGAGGCATCGTGCTTTTCCTAACCCATTCGACAATCGGCATTCGAAATTCGGCGCTCAACAATCATGACCTGGATTACAGATGAAGATCGCGGCGCAGTGTTTGGCGGAGCGATGGAGAAAAGGAAAATTAGCAAAAGTAGTCCGCTAACGATGATTCAGCCACATCGCTATACCTTGTGGCGTCGTACCAAAGCCGGCGCAGATATTTCTCGCATGGCGGCCTTCATCGGACTCAACCCCTCCACTGCCACGCCTGAAAAACTCGATCCAACCGTCAGCAAATGTGAATACTGGGCACAGCAATGGGGGTTTGACGGGTTCGTCATGCTCAACCTGTTCAGCTACCGCGCCACCGATCCATCTGCCATGCTGGCGCACGCTGATCCAACGGGCGATCCGGAGAATTTGACAGCGATTGAATGGATAAGTCGGCACGCCGGCCTCGTGGTTGCCTGTTGGGGCAATGATGGGCAGCACATGGAGCGGAGTACTGTTGTAAAGGCAGCCTTGAAAGGCATCGCCCTACACTGCCTGAAGCTAAACAAGACGGGCGAGCCCAAGCACCCGCTCTATCACAAGAAAGCAGTATTGCTCGAGGACTTACGGCAAGTTGAAGGAACGTAAACTTCGACATTCGCATTCCCTTGTTCGATATTCAAAGGAAGGTGCCAGCCTGGCAGTGATCCTTCGCAAGGCTCTGGATGGGTGATGCAGTTCGACAAGCTCCAATCTGCACTCAGCAATCCGCCTCCTCGTCATCCCGAACTTGATCCGGGCCCCAGTTGCCTTGACTATGCACAGAGATACAATGATGCCTGGCGCTTGCCCAGATCCTTCGACTGCGCTCAGGATGACGTGGGTTAGGGACGGTGCCAGCCTGGCAGAGATCCTTCGCAGGGCTCAGGATGGCATTTGTGGAGCACAGCGCTAGCCTGGCAACGATCCTTCGCAAGGCTCTAGGATGGATGATGCTGTTCGACAAGCTCCAATCTGCACTCAGCAATCCGCCTCCTCGTCATCCCGAACTTGATCCGGGACCCAGTTGCCTTGACTATGCACAGAGGTACAATGATGCCTGGTGCTTGCCCAGATCCTTCGACTGCGCTCAGGATGACGTGGGTTAGGGACAGTGCCAGCCTTGCAGAGATCCTTCGCAGGGTTCAGGATGGGATGGGTGATGCAGTTCAACATTCCCAAATCACCAATCCGCATTCCGCAATAAAAAATCTCCCCTCCGCACTCCGCATGCAGTAAAGTGTGATAATCATTAGATTAAGCACACCCTGAACCATTCCCCCTTCTCACCATGCCTAATTACAACATCGATGCAAAGCGTAACATGACCTACGATGCGATTGTCATCGGGTCGGGTATGAGCGGCGGCTGGGCGGCAAAAGAACTGTGTGAAGCCGGCCTCAAAACGCTCGTTCTCGAACGCGGACGCATCATGGACCCCGCAAAGGACTTCCCAAACATGCACAAAGAAGCCTGGGATTATGAACTCCGCGGGAGCCTTACGCCTGAAGACCGGAAGACGTATTACAAAAACATCCGGACTGGTTTTATTGGCGAGGGCAATAAACATCTATATGCCAACGATGCTGAAAACCCGTATACGGAGGTAAAACCGTTTCTGTGGGTCCGCGCGCATCAGATGGGTGGACGTTCGCAGTTGTGGGGCCGGCAAAGCTACCGCTGGAGCGCCATGGACTTTGAGGCCAATGCGATAGACGGGCATGGTGTCGATTGGCCCATTCGATACAACGATCTTGCGCCATGGTACACGTATGTTGAGAAATTTGCCGGCATCAGTGGTGAGGCGTTAGGGCTTCCGCAACTTCCGGACAGTCACTTCCTTCCACCGATGGAGCTCAACTGCGTTGAGAAAGACATTAAACAACGCATTGAGTCGAATTACGCACACCGGCACATGATCATCGGCCGCGTAGCCCACCTGACCGTGCCGCACAATGGACGAGGGCAGTGCCAATCGCGCAACAAATGTAGTCTGGGATGCCCCTATAACGCGTTTTTTAACAGCACCACGGTTACGCTTCCGGCAGCTGAAGCTACCGGCAACCTGACCATTCGTCCGTATTCCATTGCCCACTCTATCATCTATGATGAAGCACAAGGCAAAGCCACCGGCGTGCGGCTGATCGACTCTGAGAGTGGCGAGATGATGGAGTACTTCTCAAAAATCATCTTCTGCAACGCATCGACCCTGAGCACCACGCGGATTCTTTTGAATTCAACGTCTAGTCGCTTCCCGAACGGCATGGGCAATGACAGCGGCGAGTTGGGTCACAACCTGATGGACCATACCTACCGCATTGGCGCGATGGGTACGTTTGAGGGGCACGAGGACAAATACTACAAAGGCCGCCGGCCCAATGGCATCTACATCCCCCGTTACTGGAATATCAACGAGGAGACAAAATCAGACAAGTTTGTCCGTGGCTTTGGCTTCCAGGGCGGGGCTTCACGGCCAGGTTGGGGACGCGGCGCGAATCTCGACAGCTTCGGTGGTGATTTTAAAGCGTCGCTCATCAACGATCCGGGCCCGTGGGAGTTTTTCATTACCGGATTTGCAGAGTGTCTGCCATACCATGAAAACAAAGTTACCCTCGATACCGACACCCTAGATAAATGGGGACAGCCAACGCTTGCCATTGATTGTGAATGGAAAGAAAATGAGCTGGCGTTGAATGCACAGATTGAAGTGGATGCTGTTGAGATGCTGGAAACAGCCGGCTTGAAAAACATAGTCGGGTTTAACAACCGTCACGAGCCTGGATTCGGAATCCACGAAATGGGCACGGCGCGCATGGGGCGCGATCCAAAAACATCCGTACTGAATGGTACCAATCAGATTCACGCTGCCAAAAACGTGTTCGTGACGGATGGGGCCTGCATGACCTCCAATTCCTGTGTTAATCCCTCCCTCACCTACATGGCGTTAACGGCCCGCGCGGCTGATCACGCTATTTCAGAGCTCAAAAAGCAAAACTTATAAGACCATGAACAGAAGAGAAGCACTCAAACGCACCGCAGTACTTGGTGGTACCGCCGCCGTTTCAACGTCGCTCCTTGGCCTGCTTCAAGGTTGCCAACAACAACCCCGGCTTGGATGGAGTCCACAGTTTCTCAGTACAGATCATGCGCAGCTTGTTACTGCTCTGGTCGATACTGTGCTGCCAAAAACGGACACACCGGGCGGACTCGACGTCAAGGCTGATCTATTTATAGATCTCGTGTTTGCACAAACCATGGATGCAGATACGCAGGCACAGAAAGTCGCTGAAATGAATCAGTTCAATGACGATTGCAAAGCCAAATACGGCGCTGTATTCCACGAACTGGACGACGCCCAGAAAACGGAATGGTTACAAGAGCAAGAAGCCCGTTCGCCTAAGTTCAACGGCGGTGTATGGGGTACAGCCGTGGGTGAGCAAGAGCCCGTTGGTTTTTATCGCTCGCTGAAGTCACTCATGGTGTGGGCCTATTTTTCATCGGAAGAGGTGGGCAAAAATGTGACTAACTATGATCCTATTCCCGGGCCTTATCAGGGATGTGTGCCGTTAGAAGAGGTAGGAAAGGTATACACGCTGTAATTGATGTCCGATGATACAAAGACCTGCTTTAAAGGATACACGATACTTATGGGGAGCGTAGCCAAACAAGGTCCGACTCACTGGAGCCGGACCTTTGAATTGGTCAAAAAGGTTAAGAAATCGTGACCGAAACACGATTTTCGCCATTAGAACAGCCGGCTGGTGCAGGCCACTGGGAAGCATAAATCCAACCGCCAACACTCACCTGAGAGTTGAAATGTGGGTATTGTAACGGAAATGGACTCCCTGGTGAAATACCCGATATAAAATAGGAGTTATTACCAACCTGAACGTTCAAGTTCATTTTGAACCCCTCGCAGAGATATTGTGGCTGAACCAAAATATCTACGTTTCCCACGCCCCACGCTGTGTAACTTCGGGAGAAGCTTGAGGGGTATGGCGCCCCCGGAACGGGAGCCGAAATGCGTTCATAAAAATACGTGCTGTTAAAGTAGATATAGTGGCTACTTCTTGGACCAAAAACTTGCGTAACAAGTGGGAATTGTGGACTATTGACAATGGGAAGCGTACTTGCTTCATGCATGGTCGGCAAAGCAGTCTCACCCGGTGCAATCGCACCAGGTAGGAAGAAAAGTGCCAATACAGGGACCAATCGATAGATTGATTTCATGTTATCCTCTTGATTTAGGTATGAAGATGTTCTGCGGTTCTAGTTGCCGCATCTCCGCAGGAACACCCAGTGAGTTGAGCTACCTAAATCATAACACAAACCTGCACACACGACAATAGTACTTCTTTCCCAACTGTAGCCAGACTTCCTATATAATCAGCCTACCCGCCTTACAGCAACGCCTGCAAGTACGTTGCACTATCAGGCAACAGGGGTGGTCCCATTTCCACATATATGTTTTTCAATCCCCCAACCTTTGCAGCCTCAAAAAAGTCCGGCCAATCAACCTTCCCCTGTCCAAGCGGCACCCGGCCCGCTTCACTGCCGCCCCAGTCAGCCAAATGTGCAGAGACAAACCGGCCCGGGTTTGCCCTGAAATAGTCAGCGGCGTGGTAACCAATATCCACTACAGCCACCTGGAACTGCATCGCTACCAGGTCTGGATCAAGGCGCTCAAGCAACACGTCGTATACGAGTTCACCGTCGCGTTCAACAAACTCAAAATGATGGTTGTGAAAACCGAAGGGCATACCATGTTCTTTGGTTTTTAGTCCCCACGCGTTCATCGTGTCCGCCGCCTTCTTCCAATCGTCCAGTGAGCCCGTTTCTTCGACGTTGGTTGCTGAAACTATCATTTGCTGCAGACCAAGTTCATGGGCGAATTCGATACTTGCCATCATGTCTTGCTCCAGTTCTTCGTACGTGAAGTGTGAACTGATGCATTCAATGCCTTCTCCGGCAAGGGTTTTCTTTATTTCGCCAACAGACATCTTTGCCAATCCGCCAAAACCGTAAGGTGCATATCCCTTCGGCGAACACATCTCCATGGTCTCGTACCCTAGATCAGCCATTTTCTTGAGCCCACGGGCAAAGTCTTCATTGAGCGGTTTGCGCACTACCCAGCTTTGGAAACCAATTTTGAATGCGCCCGCCTTGTGAGCGGCTTGCAAATACGACGGGAGAAATACGCTGGCACCAAGGCCTGCTGTTGCTTGCTGGAGGAAAGCTCGTCTTTTCATGACTGTAAGATGACGTAAGTGGCGGGTACTGAACTTCCAGTTCTATATCAACTTACAATCCAGCCACTTCAACCTCAACTTCAGGCAGCTACGCTTACTGACTTGTCTTTCAACAATGCACCTCCTTTTACAAGCCAGGCAAAACCAAAAGCAGCAATGGCAAGGGCTTCCAAGTAAAACACAGGGTTGTATACACGGAGTTGCGCGTTTATGTCTTCTGGCAAAAGGTAATACGTAAACATCAAAAGCAAAGCGCCGGCCATGAAACAGGCGCATAGCTTATAAATGCGGTTGCGCAAACGCTTGCGCGGGGTAGTGTTTTTGGATTTGGTAAACAGCCAGCCGGCTATGTAGATCAACACAGCAAAAAAGCCGCCGGCGCAAACGAGGTGGATGGTACCAATGGTTGTATACACATCAGGGTCTGCATCTGTTGGAAAGAGTGCTACGCCGATGGCAAGCACACTCGCAACATTGGTAAACACGTTGTCGCGCCAATCATAGCCTCGATATGTGAGCAGGCCAACAGATATGGCAAACAACATCCCCACAAACACATCGCGCATGTCTGTGTGGTAGTACAAACTGACCGTGCGCTGGATGCCAAAATCAAAAATAAACAAACCACCAATGGCCAGTATGAACGGCAATGATGTACCCAGTATGCCAATGACTTTACGCACAGCCATCGGCGAAAAGACCATCGAACTCGAATCAGACATGATGTACCTGCTTTACGTCTAGGATCAAATTGACACAATGTAAGCAAGAACCAGCCGGCAGACATGGGGCAAAAACACCAGATTACCGCCTTCTTACCTCAAAATCGGGTACATCCATATTCCGATACCGGTCCGGCTTGTCGTCTGGGTGCCCTTCAATCACCCATTTTCCGTTGCGACTGTTGTCTTTCTGCGTGATGCCGTCGAAGGTATTGTTGCCGCTGAAGTTTTTCTCGCCGTGCCGTTCTTCTGTCTTCTTGTAGTACACGGCCCCGCCTTCGTTCGCCTCTAAATGGATGTTTACAAACTCACAGCCCCAAATGCTGCTCTGGATACGCAGTCCAGAACCGGTTGCCTCGTCCCCGTTATACCGACGCGTCCCGCGAATCACTCCATTTACAAAACTGTTGTTGCTGCTATAGTATTCTACCATGAGCCCCCAGCAGATGGCATCCAGAATTTCAAAATCCTCCATCCAGTTGCCCTGGTTTTCGATATCCCACCAGATGGGGTTGCCCACCGCTTTGATGTGGCGCAGCGTATTTTCGGTAGAGTTGCGCAGCTTGTTGCCGGCATCCCATTTCGGATCAAAGCCTTTCCAATTGTTGAAAGCCGTTTCGATGTGCTCCAGTGTACATCGATGCATTTCACGCGATGACAGGCCGTTTTGCCCGTGGTTGTTCAGCACCACATTACTGATGGTATGGTTGCGCCCCATAACGTGTAACCCTTCGGTATTGGACCACTGCAAATCAAGATTACGCAATTCCCACCCATCGGCTTTTTCCGGCAGGCTAACCATTCCTTGATAGCCCGTGTTGGCGCAATATCTGAAATGCAATCCATCGAGCACAACACCAGCCGCTGCGTTGTTTTTGGTAGAGATGATTTGTTGGTAGTGGGCTGCAAGGACATCAAATTCATCCGGCGGCCGATCATCCATAAAGCGTACCCAGATTTTCCTCGGGCTGTCGGCTTTGCCTTCGAGATACATCGTGCCGGGCATAAGGTCGGCTGTATTGTACACTGTTTGGAGGGGCTGGCCGTCGACGATAATCATGTGGGGTTGCATCGCGTCGCGGTGCCGTAGGCCGGCTTCTCCCAGGCCAACCTGTTTCGCCGGATGCTGATAAAACGGCTTATCCCAGCTAAGGCAATAAGCATTGCCATTCTTCTCCCAGGCTGCATGCTGCACGGGATGCGCTCCCATAAAAACAGGCTGCTCACCGGGGTAGGCACGCAGTTGGGTGCCATCTTGCACTTTGTATCCGCCTCTGTAGATGCCGGCACGAAGCAAGATGGGTGTTGAGCCGGCATCTTTGATGGCCTCGTGCAGGTTGTCATTGGGTCCGACAATAATTTCTGAACCGGATACCATAAAACGTTTTTGTGTTGGTCAAAAGAATGGACAGGGGTTTACTAAAAACCGTTACGTGCCGGTGATGCGACGAATTATTGTTGATCACATCCCATTCCGTTCCGCGTGATCTCTCCCCACGCCTCCCTCCGCTGTTCCTACGCTACGTTCTTCACTATACCCATGATGAAAACCCAGAACCCGGCCGACCCGGTATCTTCGAACGAGAAATACCTGGTCTGGGGCCTGTTTACGTGTTTTGTTGTCATCATTCTGATGGCGCTCCTACCAGACGCCTTGTTTGATTGGATAGATGCACTAATGCAGGCGTCAGAAGATCCCGTCGTTCAGGGGTGAATGCGCACCCCTCAATTAAAAAACTAAAACCCGCTACAGTCTGGCTGTAGCGGGTTTTCTGTTAGACACGCGGAGCAACTCCCGTTAAGCTGCCCTGCATAACATGTGTGCAATACAACATGAGTGTAATACAACATGAGTGCAATACAACATGAGTGCAATCCATGCTGGTATCGTTAACCGGCTTGCCCGTTCATGGCCGATTTGATTGGGCAGCCAACAGCACATCTCCTCCTGTCAACCAGTATGGGGCCAGGGCCAGTAATTAGGCCGGTACATTCATCAGGAACGCAACCATAATCAGGAGGGTCATGCCAATGGTAAACTTCAAGTTAGTTCTCATATGCTTTCTCGTTTAATTCCATGGTTGGTAATTCGAACATGTTGCTCTCTGCGTTATAGTAGAGCACGTGAACACCGTCGATACTCCAGGTGCGGTTACCCCATTCATCGATATGCTCGACAACCTGCCCTGCCCGGGCGTATTCCAGAACTTCATGCCGGCTGAAGCCCAGTTTCTCACCTTGCATGTACAAGGCATATTCTACAACGTCGGGGTCAAGTAATCTTTCCTGATCCATTTGTCCCTGATTCATTTGTCTGTCCATCCCAGAGGGCATTTGGTTTACCTAAGTGGTGATTCCTTTTATATCGAAATCGATATTCAGCTGCGCAAAATATAGACATATAATACACATATGTAAATACATGTGGATAACTTTCCTTCAATTGCTCGTTTTTAGCCGTTTTTGGGGATTTAACGACGGAGAGTTTTGAAACTGGTGTGCGGTGTGCTAGAATTTTTTCCTTCGACGTTCGGGATTCCTACCTCACACATCACCCCGGACTTGATCCGGGGCCCAGAATGCGCTAGCGGTGCGGCGATGCGCAGTGCTTACCCAGATCCTTCGGCTTCGCTCCGGATGACGTTGTTAAAGGACGGAGTTAATCTGGTAGAGATTCTTCGCAGGGCTCAGAATGACGTGGTTAAGGTATTGTACTAACCCTCATCCATTGGAAAATCGGCACTCGGCAATCCTAAGGACGCAAGCCCCAAAGAGATCCTTCGCATGGCTCAGGATAGCAGGCCTGATGCAGATCAACAATCCGTAATCAAAACTCCGCAATCAAAACTCCGCAATCAAAACTCCGCAATCAAAACTCCGCAATCAAAACTCCGCAATCAAAACTCCGCAATCAAAACTCCGCAATCAAAACTCCGCAATCAAAACTCCGCAATCAAAACTCCGCAATCAAAACTCCGCAATCAAAACTCCGCAATCAAAACTCCGCAATCAAAACTCCGCAATCAAAACTCCGCAATCAAAACTCCGCAATCAAAACTCCATTGCAGCCAGTAAGGCATTCCGATTCGGCAGCCACATGGGTTCGAAGGGGCCGGCGGGGAGTTCGTGCGTGATCGTTGGAATTTGGCGTTCTACGCCGGCGTAGTTTCCAAAAGACCCTGGTGTGGGGTATCCAATATCACCACTAACAGGATACCCGGTATGCGCTGCCATTTTTTCAGCCAGTTCTTTGGCTGGACCATCATAGTTCACCACTTCGAGCGGCGCATGGATGGAAATAATACGATCGGGTTTGTATTGATCAACCAGCGCCATCATCAGGCGCGTTTCTGGCTCGGAGGCCGGTGAAGGGCCCGGGTTGTACCGCGCACCCCGTGTTGATTCAGCTATCCAATTATCAGTCGGGAAATTCCGATTTAGGTCGACGCCATTGGCGTTAGGGCGCTGTTGCATAACAAGGCCATCCGGACTCAATACAGGGATGATTACGACACGTACATCATCCTCTTGCAGGTGTTGCTCATGGAGGTATTCTGCAAAGCGCAGGGCCAATTCGACGCTACGTATCTCATCACCATGAAAGCCGCCAATGATCATGATGGTGTTGTCCCCTTCGCCAAACGTCTTCAGGTAAATATCACGTCCCTGAACAGATTTGCCGGCCATTTCCCACGCAATCGGACTTTCGAGTATCGTCTGGTGTATGGCGGCGCCTTCAGTTTGATTTTGCACAGTTTTGGCTTGCTTGGCACAGCTATTCAGCATCAAAACGAACAACACGACCCAGGCTGTTGACCAGTTCAAATTTCTAATGCGAAAGTGCATACATGATAAAGTTTATAGCCATTTGAAAACTCACGGTGGACGCTTCACCCAGATTACGCCCGGGCCACTCCCACCCATCACCTATATCCTGGTTGTAACAGATCACAACGTTCATTCGGCCCTGATCATCATACATGGCATAATATACATCATCGTCCACAGCCCACGACCCACGCTTGGTGCTAATGGCTGCCAGTGGATCTATGTCATAGAAAATGGACCAGATGGGGTGTGTCTGTGGTAATTCTACGGGCTCTTTATCGGGGAGTGCTTTTTTGATGTTCATGTAGAAATTATCCCATTGCGGCCCCGTCATGCCTCGGCCATAATCGTGGAAATCGTCAACAATCAAAAATCCACCGCGCTCCAGGTATAACCGTAAGTTTTCTGCTTCTTCATCATCCATCGACCAGTACCCGGGTTCTGTGATATAGAGTACCGGGTATTGAAAAATGCTGGCATCTTTTAGCGTCAGCACAATTGGTTCGCCTCCCAGTGGAATGCGCGTGGTTCGTTCAATGGCCTGATGGAGGTTCATTTCTGCAGCCGGCCAATCGGTTGCCCATGCATTGCTTCGCCAGCGCCCCCATCGACTGCCATCTCCTGACGTGTTGCTCGTATACTTGACCCTGACGAACCGGAAGTTCTCGCCAGCTACAATAGGCGGTGCCTGTCCGAATGCAGACACAAAGGGAGCACAAAAAACCAAAAGTAGCAGTAAACGCATGAGATTTCGGATTCGATCAAGCCGTATGTATCAGATCCTTCGTATTTGCGCTGGTTATGGTTTTGTCTCTGCTTAAGCTGAATTTTAGCAACAAAACCTAACCACCTGAACGCTTCACCGTATAGCCCTGCCCCTCAAAAAATTTAACCAGTTTGTCCCGGTGCTCACCTTGAATTTCGATGGCACCATCTTTTACAGTACCCCCACTGCCACAAAGTTGTTTACATTTTTTTGCGACATCTTTCAAATCATTTGGCGAAAGCGGTAAGCCCGTAATGATGGTGACGCCTTTACCTTTCCGCCCTTTGGTTTGCCGGCCCACACGAACCACGCCGTCGGTTTTCTGGCGTTTTGCATTCTTCTTTTCCCTACAATTACAAGCCGACTTTGGCCGATCACAATCGGGACACATGCGGCCGTGGGCCGTGGAATAAACGAGGTTGCTCACGATGTACCTGGGACAATGTACCTGGACGATGTAACTTATCCATCTCATACCAGATCAACCTGCACAGGTTGCGTATGCAGATGGGGTGTACGCTAACGCATGTCGCTGTAATACTGGCTCAGCCCGAGCAGAATGAGCACTGGAAAGGCAAGGTGCATGACGGACCAAACGCCGCCAACCATGAGCGCAACTTGCACGAGGGCAAACTTGACCGCGTACAACACCACTCCCCACTTCTTCATATTCCAAATGCCCTGGATGGCTTTGATTTGTATGCCGGCCATCAGCAACATCCACGCCTTGTAACCAAACGTCAGGTCGTCTGCAGCTAAGGCAAATACAATGCTGCCAACAGCACCAAAAATGCCAAATAAACAAATGATGGAAACTAACTGCGGCCGCATAAAGCGTTGCGATTAAGGAGAGATATAGCAGCAATATACAAAAACGCGGCCAAAGCGTCACGTTTAACGCATAAAGTTAAGCACGCGGGTCACAACGCCTTCGATAGCCAAATCACCTGCTTGCGAAAGATCGCTAAAGCGGCGTACCTCCATATCGTCGCCAGCAACAACGACCACCAGGTCGCTTTGCTGCGGACTCAAACTCTTGTCGACGACAAGCACGGCATGCTGTTTTACAAACGTGCGATCTTCTCCTCCATACCGAAAGAGAAATACTGCAGGGTTTTTGATATCGCAGAGCGTATCAAGCGAGAGAGGTGCTTCTTTCCAATCACGAGCCGGCGATGGAAAACTCATAAACTTTTGCTGATTTTAGAAATGAGAAACATGTCGCACACTAACACATATGCATACACATGTTTCAATGTAATCGTGGCACGGGACAATCAACACGCAAAAATCCATAGCCCTTGTAGACGTCAACAATTTCTATGTCTCTGCCGAGCGCGTTTTTGACCCAAGGCTTCGAGGCAAGCCGGTGATTGTGCTTTCGAACAATGACGGCTGTGTGATTTCTCGATCTAACGAAGCAAAGGCGCTTGGTATCCCGATGACGGCGCCAGTTTTCAAATGGTGGGATTTTATCAAACAACACGGCGTGCATGTGCTGTCTTCCAACTATGAGTTGTATGGCGACATGAGCGACCGCGTGTACCGCGTCCTCAAGCAGTTCTCCCCCGATGTAGAGAAGTACTCGATCGATGAGGCCTTTGTGCACCTGCCGGCATTTATCGACCCGACGGCCATCCGGTGTGCTATGCAGCAACAATTGGGCTTGCCCGTTTCCGTCGGTATCGGGCCCACCAAAACACTGTCCAAAGCAGCCAACTACATCGCAAAAAAGGACACCCGCCGGCAAGGCGTTTATGCACCAGATCAAGCAGTATGGGATAACGTGTTGGCGCACATCCCGGTCAAGAATGTCTGGGGCATCGGCTACCGCTGGGCACGCCGAATGGACAAAATGAACATCAAAACAGCACGCGACCTGCGGGACAAAGAGCCAATCATCATCAAGAAAAAGTTTAACGTCGTTGCTGAACGCATTGTGCGCGAATTGCGTGGCACGCAGTGCATCGAGTTGGATGATATTGCACAAGATCGCAAAAACGCAGCATGCACCCGTTCGTTTGGACGGCCGCTAACTGATATTGCGGATATCCGAAAAGCGATCGCGTTTTTCTGCAGCACGCTTGGCACCCGAATCAGGGATGACGGGCAGTTGGCCACGCAAGTCTCTGTTTTCCTTTCGACAGGGCGCTTTAGCAAAGGTGAGCGACTCCACCGAAGCCACACGGCACTCTTACCCGAACCATCCGACCATACTCCCCTTCTTGCCGAGTACGCGTTTGCGTCCCTGGATGCGTTGTTTAAACCGGGTTTGCGGTATAAACAGGCCGGCGTTTTCCTTTCTGGACTCATCGACAATAAAGCCCAGCAATTCGACCTCTTTGTAGATCGCGACCGCGTGCGTGAATCGTCCCTGATGCAAGCCCTCGATGCCATCAATTACCGGTACGGTCGTGGCAAAATCAAAATGGCTGCAGAAGGAACAGATCCTGCATGGACCATGAAGCAAGCCTGGTTATCCGACAAATACACCACGCGCTGGGATCAACTCAAGACCGTGAAGTAGCCGCCTCCGAGAAACGCGCCTCGCGGGCCCCAACTTCGGAGCCTTGCACACGTGCAATGTCGCCATACAACTCGGGACGCCGGCCACGCATCCAGCGCCGGCCTGAGCAAAGGGGTAACAGGGTTAGATCTAGATCAGCAACAACCATCTTATCAGCCGCCTGCCACGTCTCCGCTACCGTGCGGCCGTAACAATCCAGAATCATCGCATTACCCGTCCGCACCTCGTTGTCATCCAGGCCAACGCCGTTACTAAACAGGATAAACATCCCGTTGTCGTGTGCACGGGAAGGCAACCAGCGTAACAGCCACCCACGGCCTTTATCACCTTTAAAGGCGGCTTCTATAGCTTCGGGATCGTTGTCGCGGTTCTCCCACAAGGCCGGCTCAATTACACCCATCGCATGTGGACTCCTGGATGCCGTCCCCCCTGTTTGATGCGGTGCCATCAAGATATCAGCACCATGCAAGGCGGTCATACGCGCATTCTCAATGATGTTGTTGTCATAACAAATCAGTACGCCTACACGCACACCAAAGGGCGTATCAAACACCGTAAAGGCATCGCCGCTTGCCATGTGTTTATTGATGAAGCAGTGCAATTTGCGGTGTTTTTCGATGCGGCCATCGGGTAGCGCAACCACGTAGGTGTTGTACAACGTGCCATCGGCCGCCTGTTCGATAAGGCCGGCGCCAATCACCATGTTGTATTGCTGCGACCAGGCGAGTAGCTGCCGGCAGCTGTCGCTATCAGGCATCACCTCTGCCAATTTTTCAAGATGCACTGCATCAGCATCGCGTAAATGCCAGTACCCGGTAATACACATTTCAGGAAACGCAAGAATGCGCACATCGTCTGCGGCTGCCTGTTCACAAAAGGCACCGATCCGGGCAAGGTTGTAGGCTTTGTCACCCGGATGATGTTGAAATTGAACAGTAGCTGCGCGAAGTGTATCAGGAACGATTTGAGGGGTTGCCATGAATGAGTTGTCGTTAGTAGATCAAGAAGAAACTCGCAGGCGAGGTGCTTTTACCGCGAGGTTGGCCAACATGCTGCCCACGATCAGCAAGATACCGATAAGACTCAATAATCCATACCCTTCTCCGAACCAAATCAAGCCGATCATCAGAGAATAAATGACCTCTACATACTTAATCGGTGTTACCCGGCTTGCCATCTCCAATTGCAACGATTTGGTCATGTAGACCTGCCCAAAATAACCAAGGATGCCAATGATAACGAGATACGTCCATTCCAACAAAGACGGCATCTCCCAAAAGGGAATCATGCCTAAGCCCGTCACAATGCTAGATAAAACCATGAAGTAATTGATGATTACCATCGGGTGCTCCGCATGGCCAATACGGCGAATCATGACATACACAAGTCCTCCAAACACAGCACCAATAAGCCCTAGAATCAAACTGAGTGTTTCAATGCGGGTGTCGAATCCACGCAACAGCAGGACGCCGGCAAATGCACCGACAAAAAAGAGCCACTGCATCGGCCGAATCTGCTCTTTTAGAAAAGGCACAGCAAAGATCGCCGCAAACACTGGCGACAGGTACTTAAGCGATACCGATGCCCCAAGCGGCATAAGCTGGATGGTATAGAAGAAAAGCGTCATTGAGATAACACCAAACAACGCCCGCAAGAACAAATTCCCCTTCTGTTCTCCCCACATGGGAATGTTGCGTGCCTTTAGATAGGCGATGCATAGTGATGCTGTGACTGCAGATCGAAAGAACACGACCTCAAAGACATGCAGCCCATCCACTAACTTCACAAGCGCCTGCATGCCCGCGAAAAACAACGCGGCCAGCAACATGAGTCTGACGCCTGGCGTGATTAGGGAAGGCAAGATGGTTGATGGTTGATGGTTGATGGTTGATGGTTGATGGTTGATGGAAGGTACACTTGGCCATTCGAAATTCCTTGTTCGGTGTCAGGGGTGTTCAGAAAAAAATAGTAGCTAGCGAAGATGCTTTCGTTTTCAGCAATTTAGCGCGCGGACGTCCACCAAATGCGTGGCGGTGCGCGGTGGGTGCTTTTATCGAAGCGTTTTCCTGAATAAAATTCAGGAGGATCTGCGCGAAAGGAGATAAAAGCGCGCGTTTTATTTGGTGGTGCCCTTTTCTTTGGTTCGTTTCTTTTGGGCAAGCAAAAGAAATGAACGTACGCAACCTACACCGGAGAGCAGTTGCTTGCTGTACAAGATGCGGATCTCTTGCTGGTATGGCCATGAGCGCCGACATTGGATAAAGATTTTTTCTGAACACCCCTGGTTCGGTGTTCGATATTCAACAGGAATGCGTAAGCCTGACGACAATCCTTCTCCACTTCGCATCATTACGGACTTGATCCTGGGCCCAGGAAGCCTTGGCGGGGTTTGGAAACGCAGCACAGTTTTGTGCTCGCACAAATCCTTCGCGTGGCTTAGGATGACGTGATTCGGGTGCTGTGGTATCCCTTTAGAGATCCTTCGCGGGTCTCAGGATGACGTGTATTGGGCGCTGAGGCATACCTCTCGCCTCGTCATCCCGGACTTGATCCGATGCTCAGGTGGCGTTAGTGAGGCGTGCGAGTATGGCAATGCTCTGCGCTCGCACAGATCCTTCGGCTTCGCTCAGGATGACGTGATTCGGGTGCTGTGGTATCCCTTTAGAGATCCTTCGCGGGGCTCGGGATGACGTGTGGGAAGGTTCAGATCAACATTCAGCGCTCCTCAATCAACAATCAACAATAAAAAAGGCCGGCAGCTGTTGCTGCCGGCCCTTAAGAACTTCGCTATACGCGTGCTTAGGCACCAACGGTCTCGCCACCGAGGGCGAGTTCGCCGAGGCGTGCTTCCAGCTGGTCTTCGAGTGACTCGAGTGCTTTCGAGAAGCCATCAATGCCTTCCTGCAACTTGTCGGTTGCCATGCGGTTGGCAGCGTGCATTTCGTCGAATACTTCTTTGGTCACGTTGATCTTTTCGATGTCGAGTGACTTTGGTCCTTCCGGCTCCAATTTGCGTGCAAGCTGGCCTTCGGTCTCTTTCAGTTCTGCGAGGAATTTTGGAGAGATGGTCAGCAGGTCGCAGCCGGCCAGTTCAAGGATTTCGCCGAGGTTACGGAAGCTTGCACCCATCACTTCGGTTTCGTAGCCGAACTTCTTGAAGTAATTATAGATCTCCGTAACCGAAAGTACGCCTGGGTCTTCAGCTGCAGGGTAGCTATCGCGACCCGTGTCTTTCTTGTACCAGTCGAGGATACGGCCTACAAACGGGGAGATCAGCGTAATGCCGGCCTCAGCACAGGCGATGGCCTGATGCAGACCAAAGAGCAACGTCAGGTTGCAATGGATGCCTTCTTTTTCGAGCACTTCTGCCGCGCGGATACCTTCCCAGGTAGAGGCAATTTTAATCAGAATACGCTCGCGAGAAATACCAACTTCTTCGTAAAATCCGATGATTTCACGCGCTTTCGCGATAGTGCCTTCCATATCAAAAGAAAGCCGGGCGTCAACTTCTGTAGAAACGCGGCCATCAATCACTTCGAGGATGTGCTTGCCAAACTCTACAGCCAGGCGATCTACTGCACGGGCTACCACCTTTTTGGTATCGCCGCCTACTTCGTCATGCGACTGGCGGAGCGCTTCGTCGATTAACTCAGCATACTCTTCCATCTGCGCCGCTTTGGCAATCAGAGACGGGTTGGTTGTTGCATCTTGCGGACGGAAGGTCTTGATCGAGTTAATGTCGCCGGTGTCAGCTACGACTACGGTCATGCTGGCCAGCTGGTCATAAAGTGAGCTGCTCATGGATGTATGTTGCTTTCTTTTATTTTTGTAATGATTGATCAACGCATTGGTCGAACCGTCATGACTTGCTACCACGTCGCCGGCCTCAAGTTCGCCGAGAATGGTTTTAGCAAGCTGCTTGCCGAGTTCAACGCCCCACTGGTCAAAACTGTTGATATTCCAGATAATGCCCTGCACAAAAATCTTGTGCTCGTAGCAGGCAATCAGCCGGCCCAAAGAACGCGGGGTAATGCGGTCGAGTAAAATTGAAGTTGTCGGGCGGTTGCCTTCAAACGTACGGTGTGACACCAGATCCACCCGGTCGCCCTTGCCCATTGCCGCAAGCTCTACCTTCACAGCCTCAGGCGTTTTACCCAGCATCAGCGCTTCCGTCTGGGCAAAGAAGTTTGCCATGAGAATGTCGTGGTGCCGGCCCGTTGGATTGTTGCTATGCACAGGTGCAATAAAGTCGCAAGGAATCAGGCGTGTCCCCTGGTGAATGAGCTGGTAAAACGCATGCTGACCGTTTGTACCAGGTTCACCCCAAATAATAGGACCCGTTGTATAATCGCGAATCGCTTCTCCCTGACGATTGACCCATTTCCCGTTGCTTTCCATATCGCCCTGCTGGAAATAAGCGGCAAATCGATGCAAATACTGATCGTACGGTAGAATGGCGTGCGTGTCGGCATCGAAGAAGTTGTGGTACCAGATGCCAATGAGGGCCATCCAAACCGGAAGATTGTCTTCAAAAGCAGCTGTTCGGAAATGCTCGTCTGCTTCGTGCGCGCCGGCAAGAAGTTCTTCAAATGCATCAGGGCCAATGACAATGGCGATAGAAAGTCCGATGGCTGACCAGAGCGAGTAACGCCCGCCTACCCAGTCCCAAAACTCGAACATATTGTTGACATCAATGCCAAACCGCGCAACTTCCGTTGCGTTTGTCGAGAGCGCCACAAAGTGTGATGCCACGGCGGCATCGTCTTTCAAGGCATCGAGCAGCCAGGTGCGTGCCGTGGTTGCATTTGTAATGGTCTCCTGCGTGGTGAAGGTTTTGGAAGCCACCAGGAAAAGCGTCGTTTCTGGATCCAGATGACGCAGCGTTTCTGCGACGTGAGTCCCATCAATATTCGACACATAATGCACGTTCAGCCCTTCTTGCCACCACGGCTTGAGCGCCTCAGTAACCATCACAGGGCCAAGGTCTGAACCACCAATACCGATGTTCACGATGTCTGTGAAGCGCCGGCCCGTGTAGCCCGTGCGGTCTCCCGAACGAACGCCTTCGGCGAACGTGCGCATCTTAGCGAGCACCGCGTTGACACCGGGCATCACATCTTCACCATCAACATGAATCGGGCGGTTGCTCCGGTTACGCAATGCAACGTGGAGTACCGGACGATCTTCGGTAAAGTTGATGCGTTCTCCGCTAAACATCTTGTCAATAAACGCCGGCAGCTGGGCCTGTTTTGCAAGATCGATCAGCAACGCGATTGTTTCGCTAGTGATGCGGTGTTTCGAGAAATCGAACAACGTATCGGCAAAGGTTTTGCTAAATGCATCAAACCGGTTTGCTTCAGCCTCAAACAGATCCTTTATCGTAACGTCTTCCATCGACGCACGATGCTGCTCCAGCGCCTTCCAGGCAGCTGAGTTTGTCAGTTCGCTCATAAATTGAAAAGGTAGAGATTTGGGGTGACCAGGAAGCGTGTACACCCGTCCCGGCTATCGAATGTTAGTCTTGCTCCCCAGCACGACACAAGCGGCGTAGAGCACGACCCCTGCTGTAGAGCCAGCGCCATGCCGCTTTGAAGCTTAAGCGGCCCATAAAGTAAGCAATCCAGGTATCAAGGTTTGTTACTTTTGTATTGAAAGAGCATGGGAACGCCCTAAAAATAAGTGACACCTTAACCAGGTCCTGTTACAAAGGTACGAGACACAACCCTTGGACAAGTGCACGGGACGCAAAAACCATCACTTTTCACAATTTGATAAAGCTTATTCAGCAGGCGTCCTGTGCTCCAGCCAGGCAATTCTTTCCTGCCGGCCGATCCTTTTGCCATCCCCTACGAGACGGACTCAAAGCAGGTTACTCTGCTTCAGGCACACACCCATCTCTACGCTGGGTATCAGCAAGTGCAATGATTTTCCAGCCAGCTGCACTCCTGAAGAATTGAAACGTATCCTCACCACAATGATCGAGTGTGTCGTTAAAATAGAAGTTGTACTCGATCCAAACTGTAGCCAGGTTATCGTGGACCTTGACCTCGGGCGCCCAGTAGGTTTCGCGCATGGGAGTATCCTGCTGACCCACAACGAAAGCCACAAAATCACCTATCGGAATGGCGCGCATGAGTGGATCACCATCTGCTTTTGTGGAGGTTAGCACTACCCGCATGCCTGGATCAGATACGGAAAGCATCGCCGTTGAATCTTTAGCAGCGAGTCCGTCAAAGAATACCGCAATTGCCTGCATGATCGCCGAGGAATCTGCTGCGTAGCTTCGCTCATCTACCCGGACCGAATCAGAAGCCGGCGTATTCTGAGCCTGTACCCACTGGACTTGCGCAAAGACCCAAACGCATATCCCGAACAACCCAACTATACATTGCCGGCGAACAGGTAAAAATAACGCTAATCCTTGTATATACTTCATATTTTACAGAAGGGCTAAACTTGCTACGTTCTATTCTCGTAGATTAAATCACCTTTACACTTACTCATTCCCCCATGTTGCGATCCTGTCTTACCATTATTGTTGTGCTTGTACTTGGTGTTGCCATATACAATTTGTATCGCACGTCGCAGGAACCAGAAGAGCCCACGTTGGAAGGTGAATTTAGCCCGCAATTCAGAAAATCTGTGCTGGCTTCGTTTGAGGACTACATCAATGAAAATCCGGACATTGATCGCTTTGTACTCGACGGCTCGATTCTCGATATCCATTATCGCAACAGAGTAGGCAAGAACCAATACCGACTCGACGCCTCCATTGTCGCAGAGAACTTCTCTAAAACCAAGCTACAACTCCTCAATAACGGCGACGTCATTGTGCGCTGTATTTACGACAGCCTCATTCAGGTAGAGGCAACAGCTGAAAACGGTCGCGTTACCAGGATCACCGAACTCTGACCTGTCAAACGTGCCGGGCGTAAACGATTAGCCCTGGTATTCTCGCTTAAGGATGATCTCCGTCTTTGAGTCGAATCCTACATCACCCGTCGCCGCAACTTCCCATCCCATACGCCCCATATCATTCAAAATTTTGGGCAGATTGGGACCCAGCGAAGTTTTAAGGTCGCTTGATCGATACCAAACCACACCGGAGGAAACAGACGGATCCGATTTACCAATCAGTATTTCGTATTCAAACTTTTTCATGGGTTGAACAATCAGTATGCATTGAATTTGAAAGCATGTTACAGTGAGGGCACCAACATGACCGCATTTTGCATCAAGCGGGCAGAACCCATCCAGAACATTCTGTATTGTGTGTTATCGAGTAACATAACCACCTTTCCCCTCCCCTGAGGCGCTACAACAGCAAACGCTTTGCCGGCCAGCTTGTCTCTGTTTTTGACCGACATATAGCCAGAGGCCAGGATAGAATCTGGCCTGGTATGATAGTACCCCACGACCTGCGCTTTTGTCGTAGGTTCAAACGCCTGGTTACCAAATTTCAGGCTAAACAACGTACGCGGCATGCCATACGCAAGTGGATGCGTTGTGTCGAGATAGCTCCGCAATGCAGAGCCCGGGATGTTCTCAAGGTCACGCAAGTCTTCCCGCGCCTCAAGTCCCAGATACGGGTCATCGAGTGTACCCGCTTCAAACGCCGGCTCCCCGTCTCCTTGCTCTTCTTTCTTCTCTTTATGAAGCGCAACATCTGCCATACCAGCGCCAGATTCACTCAAAAAAACGGCACTGTTCTCCGTACCCACCAGCGTACCGCCTGCTTTCACCCAGGCACGCAGTGAAGCAACCGTGACACTATCGATGCGGGTTTTCAGGCTCCCCCAGGCACCCGGCAAAATCAGCACGTCATATTTCTTCAGCTCAAGCGCTGGCAACTGAGATATCCGCACCCGGTTGACAGGTAGATTTGTCCACTCTTCGAATAAAAACCAGAGTTGCCCAGCCGTATAACTGTTAAACGGAGAATCAACAGCGAGTCCTACCCTGGGCTGCTTCACCGGAACGCTCTCACGCGACGCTGGATTGATGCTTCCTTCAGCAGCCCAACCTGAATCGAAGCCATGAATCGAAGCACCCGTCTCACGGGCAATCCGCTGCATATCATCCGCCATCTGCGGTATCTTCGCGCGGTTACGGCCAACCAACACAATGAGACTTCCCCGTCCGAAAGATTGCCCTTCAATGGTGATTGGTTTCTTGATACTCCGAACATTATACCCGGCTTTCCAAAGTGCAGCAAGCGCAGCCGGCGCGTGTCGCTCTGACCAGTCGATCAGGTAGGTATACCCCGCATCGGCATTTTCCACCTTGCCTGACGTTTGCGTCATTTTTTGCAAGGGCGCTGCTTCAATTTGTAAGCCGCGCTCGTTCGTCACCCAGCCGGCGTTCAGATTGTAGGCGATTGGTGCCGACCAGGTAGCCATGTCGTACATAATCGAGTCTTCAATGGCCATTTGTCGTTGCAGCAGCGTATTTACAAACAGGTGTCGAGGCTGCGCAGTATCAATGACAAAGGTGCCAGCTTCGAACGTGCGTCGTTCGGGCTTCTGGGTCCAGTAATCGTACACGGCAGGGGCTGTAAACGCTTCGGTAGCCCGCGATATCTCCACGTCGTGTGCAAGAAGGATGTCGACAAGGTCCCTCGCATAGCTGTTCGGGTCGTCTTCGATCAGATAGCGGCGCTCAGGGCGTTTGTTGCTCTTCGCCGGATTGAGTGCATCCTGGAAATAGCGTTGCAATTCAAGTTTATTTTCGAGCGAAGTCTCCATGCCGGCGACAGAAGTCAGATAATGATCATACACGCGTTGGCGTAGCGTAAGCACATACCCGTCATTCACCTCCACAGCACGTCCACCTCGGCTATGCCCCCCCTGCTCACGCAGCATACCAATGCTCCCCATCAGCGATGGATACGAGGACCCATACCCGGGATAGTAAAAGTCGAAGGCTTCGCTGGTAGCGTATGTGATCCCCTCTTGATCAAATGCTTCGGTATCTGCCTTCCCGAATTTTGCCTCAAACTCAAAATGGGCTTCGGGTAAATTCAAATTCCGAGGGGTGGTACCCGGATGGGTGAAGTAGTTGTTATTGAAGCCCTGTTCGTGGTAATCGATGTGCACTTGCGGCAACCATTCTTGATAGACCTTGATGCGGCCCTGCGATTCCGGATGAATGAGCCATACCCAATCGCGATTCAGATCAAACCAGTAGTGATTGGTACGCCCACCAGGCCAGGGTTCGTTATGTTCGATGTCGTCAGGGCTTGTATTGAGGTGTTTGCTACGCATCGACTTGTACCAATACACATAGCGATCGCGGCCGTCGGGATTCAGACAGGGATCGATAATAACAACCAGGTCATCGCGCATTTGCTGCGTTCGGGCATCGGTGCCGGCGGCGAGTCGGTAAGCCACCTGCATGGCTGTTTCGGTGCCCGACGGTTCGTTGCCATGGACGTTATAACTCATCCAGTGGATAAGCGGCTGATCTGCCAGGGCATTGGCATTCAGCGTTGTGGCCGGATCGGCTAGCTGATGGTTTGTCCACTTGATAGCATCAACTCGGTCATGGTTTGCAGTCGATGTAATAACCAGGTATACAAGTTTACGCCCTTCGTACGATTCGCCGTATTCATGCAGCGTCACATGATCTGATGCCGCAGCGAGGGCTTCGAAGTAGTCGAGCGCATGCGCGTGCAAAGTAAAGTGATCGCCCAACTCATAGCCCAGAAAGGATGCCGGCGAAGGAATGGCGCTGTCATAAGATAGCTCGGGATCGAAGGCAAATCGTCCGTCATGTTCAGGCGTAGCAACTTGTGCAATTACCTGACCGCCTAAAAAAAGACTGGCCAGACCAAATAAAATCACTCGGATAGCTTTCATGTAAGGACTCCTTATAGGGCGCTGTTGCGGATTACTCGTTGCAGGTTGAAAGTTTAAGGTTTCTTCGCGCCTTAAACCGGTTATCAAGACCTACAAATAGTACTGCTATTGATCGGTCAAATTTAAACAACCCGGTTCCAATTTCAAGGCCGCGCACCAGTTTTCGAAGGGTCTCCGCATATACACCACCGGTCTACTTTGCGGTAGTCCAAATACTGATACAATTTTATCGTACATCCCGTATCTTCCAGTATTCCACATATTCATCCCAGGTTTTTTACATCATGCACCGTTTTAATACATACACGCGTTCGTTTTTTGTAGCGGGTTTCGCGTTCCTGCTTTTTGCTGCCGGCTTCGCCCAGCAAGCGCAGGCGCAGCAACTGAAAAAACGACTCGCCGTTCTCACGTTTGAAGACAAAACCAGCCAGGCTTATGCTTACGGATTCATGGGCAAAGACGCCGGCGATGCGTTTTCAGAAATGCTCACGACTGCCCTGGTTAAATCGGGAAATTACATCGTCATTGAGCGCAACGAATTACAGCAACTCTTGCAAGAACAAGGGCTAGGCGCAACGGGCATTGTTACCCAGGAATCTGCTGCACAGATGGGCAAAGTCCTCGGTGCAGAGCTTGTGATCATTGGGGCCGTTTCTGAGTTCGGCAACTCTAAAGGAACAACAGGTGGCAGTACACGCAAAATTGGTGTCGGCATCGACAATTCAAAAGCAACGGTTGCTGTTGACGTTCGTATCGTCGACCCGAGCACAAGCGAAATCATCGCCGCAGAGAACATCCGGAAAAGCAAAAGCAAAAAAGGCTTGAGCGTCCGCGTCAAAGACATCAAAGTGGGCAATCGCAATGAATTTGACGAATCGATTGTTGGGAAAGCTGCTCGCGACGCCGTTGATGGCGTTGTAGATCTGCTAGTAAAAAACTCGGACAAAGTCCGCTGGCAGGCCAAAGTAGTCACGATGAACGGCGGCCAGGTGTTTATCAATGCCGGCTCCAAACACGGCGTCAAGAAAGGCATGAAGTTCACTGTCTATCGTGCCGGCGAAGCCCTCATCGACCCGGACACGGGCCTTAACCTCGGATCAGTAGAATCGACAGTTGGTGTGATTGAAGTGAACGATAACGAACTTGGCGAAGGCAAAGCAGCGCGTTGCACGGTTATCGAAGGAAATGGGTTTGAGCGCGGCGACATCGTACGCGCAGGCTAAACACGCAGTATACCCTGCTTATTCAGCCCTCACAGCCGGCGTATCTGCCAGCGCTGTGAGGGTATTTTCATAGGCATCCAGCAGCAGCTTTTCATTTTCGACAAAGGCATAGCTGATCCACTGCAGAACAGCAAGTTTTGCGTCTTCTTTGCCGGCGCCATAGTTGTTGATGCTAAACGACGACGCCATCATGTCTTCCGTTAGCTTGTTGTACGTTTCTTGAAACATGTATACTTCAGAAAGTGCCGTGGCATCATCATAATCCATGTGGATCATCGCGCCGGTTTCTGATGCCGTTCGCCAGGCTGTTGTTCGCAGGATGATGGGCGAAAAGTTTAACGAGTCCGCCGGGATTTCGTCCAGTGTTTTGCCCTGATTAACGTGGAACTGCACGCGCTCATGCGTAGGCAGAATGAACTCAATGAGGCGTTTGTTGCGTTCAATTTCGTCGACCATCGATGCAAGCGCTGTAGCTGCCAACGCTTTATTTTTCCTGCTCTCACGCCATTCGTTGACGCCATACGCCAAAAATACAGCCAGAAAAATAGACAGCACTTCAAAAACAACGAAGCGGGAAGACGACTTGGAAGGCAAGTTGACAGACAAGAACAGCACCGGGCAGTGTATGGAATGGTGGCGAATAGAATCGCATCAAAAACGATGTGCCCGAAATATACAGCGATCAAAAGAAGGAAGCGAGACCTCTCCTGCGCAGCCTAAATCATGCTTCGCGGCTTAGAACAGCCGCCATTTCATCCAGGACACCGGCATCTCTGGGGTGGGCGCTGCTTAGCAACAATTCGAGGGTAGAATGTAGCCCGCCATAGACGCAAATCTTGGCCTCAGGATCAGCACCGGCATCCAGCAGGTATTGCAAAATACTGGCCGCGTTGGCCGGCACCACCTGACGCCAGGTCTCGACACCATTTGCAGCCATGTAAACCAAGAGGGTTGCGCCATGGCCAAATTGCGAGCGTTGGGTAACAAGGTCAGGATTTTCACGCACCAGTTGGTCAAGCTTTTTCAAGTTGCCACTCAACGCCGCATCAACGGCAGCTTCAAACGTTGCATCGAGCCGTACGTTGCCGGCAAGCTGCGCGTCTGTCCAGGATTCAAATCCGTGTTCGCGGGCAACGGTCAGCCGCATGTGATGGATGGTAAGATCTTGCTTAAAGATTTGCGCAGGATTCAGACCAACACACTCGGGCAGCCAGTTACTCAACTGTACACATACCGCCTCATCTTTAATATTGAAATGCGAAAGCAACACCCTCGCCTGGTGTTCGAGTACCCCGATAACGCGTAAATTACCCGGATACACGGACAACAATGCTGCGTGCAGTGCTACAGTCTCTTTAACTACGGGATGGCAATAAACATCCGGTACCCCGGCTGATTCTTGCTCGATCGCTTTCAGTGCCGGCGTACCTCTACTCTTGCTAACAGCCATGACATACTCTCAGCTATGCTGTGTTGCGGGGAAGGTATGCGAACGTAATAGACTTACTTGCAATAGCGGACGAAGTTTTCAGACTTCGCGCGTTACGGCCCACCAGACCGTGGCGACAGGTTACAAAAAGGCCTCATAGGGTATTTCACCTACGAGGCCTCCCGGGTTAATTTCAGTTGGTTTAACGGCGATACCAGTCAAACTCCATGAAAAACTCGTGCAAGGCGTCTGCTACCTTTTTCGCTCCATTTGCAGACGGATGCTGATTGACACCGCCATCCTGGAAGTCGGACAGGTCCCAGAAAATGCCGCTTGCGTTTGGCGTAGTACCGTTCGCCCAGATGTACGGGCCCCAGCCAATCCACGGTGGCGCATTCGGAATTTGACCTTGCTGAAATTGCTCAATAACTGTGTTCGTGGCAAAACCACCTTCGTAAGAAATGGGTTCGCCGCGAGCGGCCTGCTTGTTATCGCTCACATAGCCACCCCAAATACGGCTTGAGTTGAAGACAGCCTGTACCGAAGGAAACTCAGCGTGAATCCGCTGCATCAATCCGCCGATATTGTTAACCAGATCGTAGTAGTCAGCACCAGGGTCCGGCAAGGTCAGGCCGTGCTCGGTAAACTGGTCGGCATTTTTCGCCCACACAACTTTCACCTGATCCAGCGAGTGCTTGTTGGTGATTTTGTCTTTACACCGGCTCCACAAATCTGTGTTGGTTTCCAACCAGCGTTCCAGCGCACTGCCACCAACGGCACAGTTAATCAGATGGATCTGCTCCGCCATATCTGGATGGTTTTCATACAACTCGATGAACCGATTGTATTCCTGGAAACCGTTACTCATGGAGATAGCAATGATCACAATTTTACCGTTTGTCGCCGTAACCGTTGGCTCTCCGTTATCGACCAGGCCACCGTGCAGACCATAGTACGTATCAGATGGGCTCATCAAGTCGAGCGCAATCATCTGGTTTGTGGATCCGCCTTCGCCCGTTGTGAAGCTGTAAATAGCCGACCAATCGCTGGAGCCCCCGGCATCGTTTGCACGGACGCGCCAGAAATGTTCTGTGTTGGCAGCAAGACCGGTGACCACCTCTGCGGTGCCGGCTACTTCGCCTCGTTCATGCACAACAACTGAGAAATCGCTAACGGTTGTCACTTGCAGCGTGTAATTCAATGCACCGTCAACCGCGCCCCAGCTAAATCCGGAAGACGAAGGTGTGATACCCGTTGCACCATTCGAAGGGGCCTGCAATACTGGCGGCAACAAGGCAGTAGATCCGCCTCCCGTTGTAAAGCTGTATGGTTGCGACCACTCACTCAGCCCACCCGGTCCACTGGACTGGATACGCCAGAAATACGTCTGGCCACTGCTGAGTTCAAACAGCGCAACTGCGTTTGTGCTAATGCCACCCGATTCCTGTGCAATCGTGGAGAAATTTGAAGTGGTAGCCAGTTGCATGTTGTAGGTCGAGGCGCCGGCTGCATTTTGCCAGGAAAGTAAGAGGTTTGACGTTGCCTGTTCTACAGCCCCATCCATCGGAGCGCTCAGCACAGGCGTATCTGGTACCGAGCCATTCTGTTCGGTGCTAAAGGAGTAGGTATTCGACCAGTCGCCTGTCCCCCCTTCGCCATTTGCCTGGACTCGCCAGAAGTAGGTTGTGCCGCCGGCCAATTCTGGCGACGTTGTCGATGTTGCAGGCAAAGCCGCAGCATCAAGCACTAGCCCCGTAAAGTCGCTACTGGTAGCCAACTGTACATTGTAATTAAGCGCGTTGCTTGCCGTCGACCAGACAAGTTCAGCCGTCGGCAGTACGACGTTGCTGGCACCGTTCGCCGGGCTTTCTGGTACCGGTACACCAGGCGCAGGCACGCCGTTATCTACCGTCGTGAAGCGATAGGCAAGCGACCACTCGCTGGTGCCATCTGCGCCGGTTGAGCGCACGCGCCAGAAATATGTAGATGCAGCAGACAGGCTTGTAATGGAAGCTGACGTGTTTGTCAGATTCTCCTGCTGGTAATCAACGCTTGAAAAATCGGAGCTTTGCGATACCTGAATGGCATACGAGTTGGCGAGGTCATCCCCGATCCACACGGCGGCCACGCCGGCTTCTTCGATGCCTACCGCACCGTTTGCAGGCGACAGCAACAGAGGTGCTGATGGCACGCCGGGCAGTAGCTGCTCCATTTGCAACTGAATTTCGGTCCCGTTCGAAATGTCTTGCGTAACGCGGGCAGAAAGATAACCTTGACGGACAGCATCAAACGTGACCGTCATTTCTTGCGGTTGTCCCGAAGCACTGGACTGCGTTTCGGGAAATTCAGGGACAATTTCATAGCCGGCATCAAGCGTAGCTACCACAGGCCCCCCACTACCGCCGGCCGCTTTGATCACTTTACCTGACGACATTCCTCCTGCGGTTTGAATGCGATAGATATACAGGCCAGGGACGAGTCCGCCCATGTCGATATTGAACCGGTGATAGCCGGCCGTCACCTGCCTGTCAAATGCCGGCAACACTTCGCGCCCCGTGATATCGTATAGCGCGAGTGAAATTTGCTGGTTAAGATCAGAGGAAAAAGGAATGGCTACCGATTGCTGTACGGGATTAGGGTATGGAGCAGCAACCTGGAAGCCACGTACTGGAAGTTCATCTTCCGTACTCGTAGACGTTGGAGGTTCAATCTGGATATATACGCAACCGTCGGATGCGGTTGTACCGGCGACAGGTTGCTGATCGGCTACCTGGGCGACGATAGTTGTACCCTGCAGCGGCGCATTGCCACTGGCATCACGCGTACAAACACGTGCCTCAACGGAGTCTTGAGCAAAAGCTGATGGCGTAACGAAACCCATCGTGAGCAGCAAGAAGCTGCCTAACATAATTCGAGTGTACATGAAGCGGTCAAATAAGCCAAAAAACGAGGAGGGGGCGACAAAACGCCTCCCAGACCTGCATGGAACATGAGCGGTCTGGCAATCCATAATGCGTATGAGATGGATGATTGATACTGTGGAATGGGAGGCAGCAGGTGTGTTTACAATAAGCATGCCATGCGAGTCAGATAGCGCAAGATTGGTAAGCGAGTGCCACATCAAGCAAATTAGCAGCAAGCGTGAAGATTCAAGTCTCATTTTTGGAACGCATTGTCCTGCAAGTCAATACGTTCTTCACACACATTCCTCGCCATCGGTAGTCCAACGTTGATCTCCTTATACAATACACCTGCCTGATCACTCACCCCTATGCCGGCCTTTTTCCTTTGTTAGAAAAGTATGATGCTGGATGCTGCAAACAGTAAGATGCTGCGATTTAGCCGGCATTAACGGGGATATTTGTAGTCAAATTCCTCTACAGCGCTTTGTGCTTTCTAAACAACGGCAACGCGCCACTACCGATAGAAATCGCTGCATGTAAGCCTTTGATTATTCTACAGCGATTACACTAGCGCGCAAACTCCCCCACTACCGCTGCAGCAGGCCAGACACCTCCTGCAGCGTCAGTTCTCCAATCAAACACTTCGAGATCCATGAATAAGACAGTAGACTTCTATTTCACCCAACGCTTGATAGACCTGATGATCAAGATTGCGGGTGTTGTGCTTACCTCGGTAGCAACGTACCAGGTTGCAAGCAGTACCTTCTCGCATATTGAGCTTCCCTGGCAAAACATCGTCACCTTTGGGGCGCTTATCCTTGTAGAAGGTGCTTTTGTATTAACCTGGTTTGCGCTTGATACACAGCGAAATGCACCAATGGCCATGAAAATTTCCTGGTCGGTTACCCTGGTAACCATTTATGTGGCCTTGCTGGTCATTGGCATCATCAACGGCGAGGGTACAGCCGGCTGGGCGTTCCGGCTCGTATTGGGCATTATGATTGGCAAAAGCGTGTACGAAGCCGGCGTTTATGAAGTCATGAAAAGCAGCCGCAAGTCAGATCGCGACATTATGAATGCCTACAGTGTTCGCAAACTCAAGCGCAAGGTAGACCGGCAGAAAGCAATTCACGCCATGATCGATGCCAATCAGGAAGCCGCGTACAGACGTGAGTTGACAGACAAGGTGGATCGAGCCCGATTGGAAGCAGAGCATGAAGCTGCGCTACTTAATGTAGAGATTCATCGCTCCAACTTGCTGGAACGTATCCGGGCAAAAGACAGCCTGGCGCGTGGCCAATTCCTGGCAAGCCTCGCACGTGAACGCGAGGGGCAGAATAATAAAACCAATGCACTGAACGATATTGCACGTATGCAGATTGGCATGCGGAATTAGCTGAAGCTGCCTCTCATTGTGATGACGCAAGAAAGAGGCGCCCTTACAAAACGCGTTAAATGACTAAACGCGCACTGCTCAAAACGTTACTGACTCCTTTGCCCCCCGATAAAAGAATTCAGTATTGTCTTGCGCTGTGCGCGTTTGTCATAATCGTTTCCAAGATACTTCGCCCCTTGGCTCACGCATAGCGCTTCTCGCCAATAAAAAAATGTTCGCATGCGCCGTTTCTAGTGCGCCGGCCCAAACACCATCATAAGGGCCGTTTTTTGGTAAAATCCTCGCTCAGAAAAATTCTCCTTTGGCATCCCGGGCAATCCAAAAAACAAAAAATATGTATGCATGTCTTGACCGCACATATATCACACATTATATTATGTACACCATATGAGCAGATCGAATCGTTCCAACTCTTTCACAGGTCGTACGAATACTGTCTGCTTGGCGTTCGTTAAACCATTGCACGGTACAGGTGAACACCTTCAAAAACGTAGAAGGGATCCTTGCTGATCTACTCCCCTTACCTGCACGGTCCGCGTTGTTAAACCCCAGACAGGAAAACCAATGAAGGAAACCGTCTTACCTCGTCGTATTGTTCTGCCGGCTGAACAGTTGAAACAGGAAATGGCAGATCAACACCGCGTGAAGACGGACGTTGGGACCTACTTTATTGTGCTGGGTATGCGTGCCGGTGATCTTGGCTACCGCCAGGTCACCCACGAGATTTCAAAACTCGGAGAAGTAGCACATTTTAATGATGGCTTGCTCTACCTCACCACCACATTGTCTATTGACGAGGTATTCAAGCGGGTCAACAAAAGCATTATTGACCCAGGCATTCCCAGCGATGTTGGCCTCCTCATCCTCGATCCTAGCCAACAGCAAGCAAAATGGTACCTCAGCCGCGATATATCCCAGGTGCTCGTCGAGCATTGGCACAACAAGTCCAATCTGTTTGTATGCCACGACAACGGCGCAAACAAGGATCTCGTTTATGATATCAATGCCCTGGGTGAAGCCATTCCGATTAGCGAACATATTTGGTATGTAAGCACATCGTACGCCCCACGGGAAGCATACCAGATCTTAACGACTGATAAAGCCGTCGAGGATCGCATTACTGTTTTCGACGCTGCCGGCCGCGCTTGCTCCTGGCAATCAGATAGTGGTCAGGTAACCATCCAGGTCGAACATGAAACGCCCGACCTCCCGCGACATGCCACCATTCACCAGCCCAAAAGCTGGCAGGCTACGATGCTCGCATCCTTTCTATAATTAATTTGCTGTGTGTTAGCGGCATAATTGTAGAATTTGCCGCGCTGATTCCTGATATTACAGCATAGACCTGCGCCAGAACGTCTGCACTACCAGGCACACCTACCCACATCTGGCCTGGCTACTGACCCACCGAAAAGGAAATCCTAGTCATACTTGTATAGAGGTTAATCTCAATGCGCTGGAAATCAGGCCGACGCAGCAGCAATGTCGAAGACCGCCGCGGGAGCCGTCCCGCCATGGGGCGGGGTGTCAAAATTGGTGGCGGCACTGCCATTATCGCTTTACTACTCACCCTGCTCCTCGGTCAGGATCCTACGGGTATCCTCGATCAAATGAGCCAACAACAAACGCAGTCTGTACCCACGCAGGCAAACGCCGCTCAGGATGAAGCTGCTGACTTTGTATCTGTCGTACTCGCAGACACCGAAGATACCTGGAAAGGCCTTTTTGCTGCCGCAGGTTCACGCTACATCAATCCGAAACTGGTGCTGTTTTCTGATGCTGTAAACTCTGCTTGTGGCTACAACACAGCCGCAACCGGACCATTCTATTGTCCTGGAGATCAGAAAATTTACCTCGACCTTAGCTTCCTCAGAGAGCTACAGCGCTTTGGTGCCCATGGCGATTTTGCGGTTGCTTACGTAATTGCACACGAAGTAGGTCACCATATTCAAACCATTGTTGGTACGTCTCAACAGGTGCGTCAAATGCAACGGCAAGTAAGCCAGACGCAGGCTAATCAGCTTTCGGTTGCGATGGAGTTGCAAGCTGATTGTTATGCTGGTGTTTGGGCACATCATGCCCATCAGCAGCGCCAAATCCTTGAGCAAGGCGATGTAGAAGAAGGCCTTAACGCAGCTGCCTCCGTTGGTGACGATCGGATGCAGCGAATGGCCGGCCGCCGCGTGCAACCCGAAGCATTTACCCATGGCTCATCAGAGCAGCGTGCACGCTGGTTCAGAAAGGGCCTTGAGACGGGAGATATCAATCAGTGCGATACGTTTAGTTAATACATCGAATGTACCTCCGTGATAAAAAAGCCGACACCTATTTACAGGTGCCGGCTTTTTACTTTCACCGCTGTTCTTAAACCAACGATTGGATAACATTACTGGATCGACTCCTGCTCCCCCTATTCACCACCGTCATCAAAGTACGACGGGGCATCAACCTGCTTGTAGTTCGAGGGAATCACAAACCGGTTGGGGTCATCACCCACTTTATCGATCATCAAGTAAACCGTTTCTGTTTCGGTCAGAATAGTTTGTTCGGTAATGGCTTCGCCTTGCGCTGCAGGTTCATCATCGCCACCAAGGTTTACGCCCTGGTTTTTGAGCGCGTTTTTGGCAAGCCGGCCGAGTCCGCCGCGACGTTTTTTCTTTTTCTCCTCTTTCTTGTTCAGCACGGCATCAATGTCTAATTCCTGGCCTTCAGGACCAAGCACCACGTACATCACTGTTTTTAATGGTGCACCCTCAAGTTTCTCCATTTCCTCAGCCAGTTGCTCCATGGCTGGCCCCATGCGGCCATCAGCCATAAACATCTGCTGCATGCCTGCCATACGATTGCCGGCGTTACTATTAAACGCGCTTCCTACAGTTTCTGCATAGTTTTTGCCAAAGGCTTCCACAATCTCGTAGCCCGGCACATCTTTGCTGATCCACATCTCGGTGATCGTGTAGAATTTCCCCGAAGCCTCCTGGGCATTGCCGGCGTCATCAGTCGTTTCAGCCGTGTAGGTCAACTCCATGAGCATCAGTTTTTTTTCTGTGCGATGGCCTGCCACTTCCCCGCCGTTGCCCATGTCTTCTACTTTGACACTAAACTGCATGTCGGCAGGATCGTAGCCTGCGTCACCCATTTGCTGCTGAGCGTCTTGTGAAGCGGTATCAAACATGCTAGCCACATCATCAAAGCTCATTTCAAAATATGTCTTCTTCTTGTGGTCCATCGTCGCAAAAGTGCCCGTGCTCGCATCGAGCAGCGTAGAACTCCGCTTGCTATCGACCGTGAGCATATGCTGATCGCTCACATACACTTCGCTTACTTGCGGCTTGTTGCCGATCATGTTGCTCATGGCACCAAGCATGTGCATTTTGACGCGGGTTTCCGTTTTGTAATGCACGGTTTGTGCGTTGGCAATGCCGGAAAAAGCCAGCATGCAAACAAGCAAAAGGCCCGTAAATTTTATGTTGATCCTGTTGTTCATGTCCAAGGAGTGAATGGTTAGAATGTTGCGTTAAGTATTCGTAACAGAACGTCGATTCATGTGAATCAGATAGTGATTCCACAAAATGCAAGCAGCGACAGAACGCCAGGGACGCCACTGCTTCGCGATATCAGCCAATGCATCCGCTTTAACGGACGGCGATAATTGTTTGACATGCCGTAAGGCTTTGATAAGCGCAAGGTCTCCCCCCGGCCAAATGTCGAGCCGCCCAAGAGCCATGAGCAGATAGATGTCTGCCGTCCAGCGTCCTATCCCTTTTAATTGCGTAAGTGTTGTGCGAACTACGTCATCTTCCTGTGATGAAAGGGATTCCAAAGACAATGTACCACGTTGGAGCGATTCTGACAAGCCGCGTACATAGCGCGTTTTCTGCCGGCTAAAGCCAATGCGCTTCAACTGCTCATCAGATAAACGCAGAAAATTCGCGGGTGTCAACGCTGGAAGCGCGTTGTTTAGTCGATCGAAGGCAGCCTGCGCTGAGGCAAGAGAAACCTGCTGCTCCAATATAATATGCACGAGTGTCGGGAATCCCGGGGTACGTCGCCACATGGGTGGATTCCCGTCGGCTTCAACAAGCCGGCCCAGATCAGCATCTACCTGCACAAGCCCACGTATGCCGGCTTCAAAAGAACGCGCCGCATCTTGTTGTTGCATCGTTTAGTCTCCCGATAGCCGGCCAAGTTTCATCTCGGAAAGATCCGCCTGAACAACCGAGACCAGTGACGCTGCACTTTTACGTTCACTACGATTAATCTGCAAAATCAACTTCTCGTCACGGGCACCATGGACGTTTTCAAATACGGAAAGACTATTGGCTATCGCGATTATTTTGCACGCAAAGATATTGGCCTTCATGGACAGTTCACGTAAGTCTTCAAGCTCAAAGACATGCCTGATGATTTCCGGGGGCTTCACAGGCTCAGCATCACTTCCCACCACAACGGGCACAACGCCGTGACCGTTTAATTTGTATTCGACCCCCACTTGCTGCTTGCTGTATGTAAGCAACCCTTTTATATGATAGACGCCGGCACCATAATCCTGCACGTTCGGCTTCATCGAAAAAGAAACAGAATCTGCAAATCCTAACATTAAAACTACCTCAGTTACTAACGTACACGTTATATTGCATGTGCACCTGTATGCAAATCAACACTATCACATCTGTAATTTGTGCATTTTCGCAGTGATGAAGGAAGATAATCAAACATTTCCAGACGGACCTGAAGGGATGGACATTCATCCATACCTTACCAGCTGGTCGGTCCTGGAGTCCATCTGTTGTAAACACCTTAAAGGTGACAACTGGCAATTCACATTCAGCAATGGCTCCCAGCTTGCGTGCGACGTCGTATCCTTTCATGGCACAGCTGTTATTGAGGACCTGATTAAGGAACGAGTGGACCATCGGAAGGGCTGGACCATTACCCTTTCATTTGATCGCGATGCAGAAACATTTACGGCATATGTTGGGCTACCCGATGAACAAAGCATTGCCGGCCAGTCTTCGCTGAATCCCAGCATTGCCATGCTAAGCGCCTATCTTCTTGCGTTGCAGCAGCCTTTACGTACGTAATCCACCAGCTCACAGACAAGCACGGTTTAAGTTTCAGCTTTCTTTGGCGATACCCTAAGCTCCACTCACCAGATTTCCCCACAATCATCTGGTTTGTATGCCAATTGTCCCCTTGCTAAAAGAATGGTCTGAGATTGAACCTGATCGGTGTAGCTACATCGGTGGCATGTTTGCCATTCGCGGCTGGACACTCACTCAGGAAGTAGAAATTTCAGACCGCTTGGTTAATGCTGAAATCCAATGTGCAGTCCAGGAAGCAATTGAAGCACAGGGCTGGCATTGGGTAGTTGGGCGTATTGCGATAGAAAAAGGTGTTTATTATAAAGGCCGCATTGCCATTCAACAAGCAGAAGATAAGCCCCAGGCACTTCGCTTGAACACCTACCTCTCGACCCATTCGCCAACGCACGTTCTACTGCAATCGTATGTCGCAGCGCTCAAAGCCATGGCCCAATCCAAACCTGGCGATCTTGAGGTAGTACACGGCGAAATTGTAGCCAAGGCTGAAAAAGAGGATGCAGACACTACGACCGATACATCGGTTGAACCATCGGACGAACTTCGAACGGATTCTCCTAACGATTCCGCACCAAAAGAATCAGAGACGCTGGCGCAGGCTGCTTTAGACGTAGCAGATGAAGAAGTGGATGAAGAAGTAACAGACGAAACAGCGCAACTGGAAAGCCAGCAAACCACAGTATCAGAACATCAAGACGAATCAAAAGGGGCGGATGAGAACGAAGAACAAGACGTTGATGAACTTGCCCTGGAAACGGCTTAGCTTACATTTCTACAACCACAATACGACGTGCGCCAAAAACAGCGCATAAGTTACATTACCCTATTGTTACCCAAACATTTTTTTACTACAATGAAATCATCACCTGTGTGTGATTCACTTCGGTTGGCTGCTCCCCTTCAAGCAAAACAGATACTCTATGGAAAGTCAAAAAACTGGGGTTTGGAGCATTTGGGTAAAAGATCAAGTTGGTAACCTGCATGTAGTAGGACTCGTGTGCGAAGAAAAAGTGGTGATGGACTACATGGAGTTTCTAGAATGTGCACCTGATTGTGACAGGGTGTACTGGAGTGCAGATGTAGAGCAAGTTGAGAATTGTGTGCAGGGCGAACGGGAAGAACTCAGACTCTACGTGGTAACCAAGTTCACAGGCCCGATTTACATGAACTGACGCCCTTTGATGCGTCCCTCAATTCTAGAATTCACGAACGCGCAATTCAGCTTCATACCTTGCGCCTAAGTTTGTATTGGAAAACTGCAAGGCGTTGCTGTTAAACACAAAATCCCGATTACTAAACACATCCGTCAGATACGGCGGGCGGTAGTGCGGATAGCGCAATGCCCGGGAGGGTTCTCGGCGCATAAAGATTAGCGAATTTACGCCTACCACTTCATCGGTATCGACACCTGAAAACACAATGTTTTCTATCGCTTGTCCCGTGGTTAAAGGCTTTGCGAGTGCACCAACGGACTCTTGCATGGCCTGGTGAAGCTCATCGATAAACGCAGTCGTTTCAAGATCTGGCTCTTTACGCCCCTCAACAGCGCGTGCCACTGCGTTTTGCAGCGCTTCTTTTACTTCTTCAATTCTATTCCGAATAATGGCCCAGGGGGTCCGATCAGATTCCAGTGCGATCACAACAACGCCAACCACTTCCGAGTTGGATACATCGTTAAAACGCATAGAGCCCATGCCTACAGGTATGTTGCGCTGTTGACCAGCCTTCAGGTGTCCGGCCCACTCATCATCCTCAAAGCTGTTTACCGTTATTTCTGTCGTACCTGATGTACCAAAGGTGCTTTGGAATCCGAACATAATGAGATAGGGCTCATCGCCATCACTGATCGGCACACCAAGCAACGAACGATCTTCTTGCGCATCGAGCACCTTCAAACGCGTCAGCGCAATTTCCCAGCTTTTGGTACCACTCATGATCCGGGGCGTAAAAGTGCCCGACGTCAGTCCGCCGCTACAACCACCAAATAGACACACAACTGCCACCAACAGCAGAAAGGTTGCGATATTTCTCGCTAGGATCATCGTATTTTCAGCCAATAGTTTAGGAGGCGCCCTACGTTTAATCACGCATACGGAGCACAAACCTGGAGGGTACAGGCCGTAAACTTAATAAATATAACATTTAATGCACAATCAATCGCGGCCAACTTCACGCATTTTTAGGTGTTTTAAAACTTATTAACCCGCTTAATTATCGAGATCTGGTGTAAACAGGGAAATCCTGTTAGAATATTTATGTGTTAAGGATTAAGACTACCTCCTCACCAGTGCTGAACAGGAAGCCCCGAGGCCTGATTGCTAATTTGAGAGGCCTGATTCCTAATTTGAATGGAGATCTTTTACGGTTAGATTTAGTCATATCTTGTTAACGAAGGGTAAATCTTATAGATAGGCCGGCGCTTCTCGGATTCTCGCGCCAGCCAGACAAACCTGCTGCTGTATGCTATTCCGTATAACTATCATCCTGGCGTGTATTGGGCTGTGCTTCGGCACATCCACAGCGTACGCGCAAGAGCCGGGATACCAGGGGTGTCAGAAAATTGAGCAGTTGGTTGAAGACGAATGTATTGCGCTCGAGCGCTTGTTTGAAAATGCCGGCGGTTTAGACTGGTTTAACCGCACCGGGTGGCTTCGAGAAAATCAGCCCTGCACCTGGTTTGGCGTAACATGTAATTCGAAAGAGTGGCCGCTGAATGTCATCAAGATTGAGTTGGTCGACAACAACGTAAGTGGCGGCCTTCCCGGAGAACTTGGGAATCTCTCCGAATTACAGGAGCTGATTATAGAAAACACATCGGGCCGGGGTGGCTTTGACAAACTCGAGAATATCCTCCCTTCCACCCTTTCCTTTGCCAAGAACTTACGCGTGATTCGGTTGGGTCAAAATGCTATCCGTGGCGCCATTCCCAACACGTATGGCCGGCTGGAAAACCTGGAAGTACTCGACTTACACGACAACTTGCTTGATGGCTTCTTACCCGACTCACTGAGCCGCATGCCCAATCTGCGTGAAATCGACTTGAGCGAGAATGACCTTAAAGGCAATATACCACCTACATGGACAACCCTCGACAACCTGGAGTTTTTGAATTTGTCCGAAAACAAAGTCAATGGTAATATCCCTGAAGACATTGGCAATCTGCAAAAACTCCGCAGTCTGCGATTGCAAAACAATGAACTTACCGGCCGCGTCCCGCAATCGCTTGGATCCCTGCCAAATCTAAACTTGCTCGATGTATCCGGCAATGCGCTGGAGGGCCTTGTTGTGCCTGCCATTACGGAATTGTCATCGCAGTTGTCTTTCTGTTCGCTGGCAGACAATAGTGCCAGCCTGTGCGTGCCCAACAGAGCCGTATACGAGGTAGATGAAGCCGGCCTGTTTTGTGGCGTTTCGCTCTCCGATTCGTGTAGTATATGTGACGGCAACAATGCAACAGATGAAGGGACCTGCAGAGGACTCGAAGCCCTCTATTTCGACACAAAAGGCTATGCATGGGACAACGACAACAATTGGTTGGTGAACGACTCCCCTTGTGAGTGGTTTGGCATTGGTTGTGAGAATGATGAAGTAGCTTCTATCACGCTGCCAAACAACAACCTGACAGGCAGCCTCCCTGATGCGCTCGGCCAGCTTGCCAGTTTAACAACCCTCGATTTGTCGCAAAACCAATTAGACGGGACCCTGCCTTTTTCAGTCGCTGCGCTGGGTGCAAATCTGAATGCATGCAGCTTGTCGGCCAACTCCGCTGGCCTCTGTATACCTGAAACCGAGCAGTATCGCGATCTCGGCCGCAATCCCATTTGCCAGCTTCCCCTGAGTGCAAGCTGTGCACCATTACCTGCTCGCATCAGCAATTTTGAGGCAAGAATTGAAGGCAATCAGGTGATCATTTCCTGGTCTGCAACCTCTGTAGACCCGGCTTCACTTTTTTACGTAGAGAAAAAAGTGGGCAACACGTTTGTGCAAGCCGGTAGCGTTGACGGTGCTACCCTGCGCAATGCAGCATCTCCTTTTGAGCTTTCACTGATTGCCGGCCCACCGGGTGTACATACCTACCGCATTCGGGAAGACTTACCCAATGGCTCATCAAGCCACAGCATATCGATCGAAGTACGTACCGGGGTAAACAACGGACTCCTTGTTGGGGTGCCGTATCCGAATCCAGCTACCAATACGGCGTACATGGACCTGCTTGTCGAAGAAGGAGACGATATTGAAGTCACCCTGTTTAATGCCATTGGCCAGCGTATTCGAACCCTTTATTCGAATACGCTCCCGCCCAATACCCCACACCTGATCGAAATAGACCGATCACAGTTGGCCGGCGGACTGTATTTCGTCCAGGTACGCGGTCGTACGTTTAGCCGAACTGAAACGCTGGTCTTTACGCCCTAATTGCCATTACAGGAATTGCCATTACAGGAATTGCCATTACAGGAATTGCCATTACAGGAATTGCCATTACAGGAATTGCCATTACAGGAATTGCCATTACAGGAATTGCCATTACAGGAATTGCCATTACAGGAATTGCCATTACAGGAATTGCCATTACAGGAATTTTATGGGTAGTTCGTAGTCCACATCAAGCAAACTCCATAGTATAAGGCCCTAAAACCTGTAACATTCAACAGCAAATACAACAATCGGACAGGATTGATATGTGTGCATTTAGCCACCAAATTCATCAGCCGTGCGCTCGGGTACAAAAAACTGATCGGCATAATCCATAAACACGCGCCAGTCGTTTTCCCCAATGCCATGCCCACCGGGTCGGATGTGATAGCCCAATTCGGCGCCTATCAGGGTATTGGTAGCCGGCATATTTTCTTCTGTGAGTCCAGCCACACCATACAAGTTGTAGACGGGATCTGCTTCTTTAAGAGCAAGAAACTCACCTTCCGGGTCCGCCCAGGCATCGTCTTCGGCACTGGCGACCAGTACGGGTCGTGGTGCCATAAGCGCAATGAGCATGTGCTGATCAAAAGGTAGTTGATCTTCGTTGTCATTAAAGGAGCGGAAGGTCGTGTTAAACCAGTGCGGGAATCGGTCATTGATCGCTTTTACCGTTTCCCCTTGCCGCCGCCGGCTCAGCGCCGCACCACCGCAGCCTGACTGATTAGAAATCACCAGCGCAATCCTTGGATCGGTAGCGCCGGCCCACAAAGCTGCTTTGCCATTGCGGGAATGTCCCATCACTGCAATACGCGCGGGATCGATATCCGGATCTGTCACGAGGTAATCTACTGCGCGATGAATGCCGTAGGCCCAGGCACTCAGGCTTCCCCAGCTATGAGCGTTGCGAGTGGCACCATTTGGAAGAGGAATTGCGGCGTGCACCCCGTTAGCGAAGTCATCAAAATCAGGATCCAGGTCGCCGTGGTAAAATGTAGCAAGGGCGTATCCGCGGTCAATAGCCTGGGCGAAGCTCCAACGCGATGCGCTGGTCCCACGCGATGCCTCGGTTGCGCGATGCGCTTCAACACCTTCTCCTCGTGCCGGCTGCCAATGCGTTGAAATCGGAATGTTGGCATCTTCCAGCACCGTGTGATTGCCATGGAAGTTAGGCCCAACAAAAACCGGTACTTTGCCTGTAATCATTTTGGGTACGATCAGGAGCAACTGCATGGATAAATCAGCGCTCCCCATATCGATCGTGATCAGCTTCTTGATCGCTTGCCCATCCATATAGTCTTCATCGACAGCGTCCAGGGTAAACGATACATCCTGCGCAGACGGTACTGCGCCATACATGTAATGTGCAAACAGCCTGGTGACTTCAGGCCGGCGCACAGATTCCCATCCAGCAACCGACGTTACCGCTTCGCCAGCACGCGTTATCAACGGATCAGGCAGACTTGTTTGCAGGGGCAAAGCCTTTGCATCTGGCAACATATTGGTGTCCTGTTTTTCCATTTTGCAACCGGTCGCGATGAATAAGACAGGCAAGAGTATGTTAATTGTATGCTTAATAGACATGGTCAAGGTCCGCGTGCGATAGCACGGTACGTGGCGGGTTGGTGGCTATGGGTCTCATTTTCCCACAAATAAGCAAAATGTGTCGTAGATCACAAGGCCGGCCCAGCCAGTAGACGACTATTTTGTGACATCCCTCTGCTAACGTAAAAATTAGTGGTCCATTCTTTGAAGTATATACAATTACGTCCCTTCGGTTTTATGCGCCCACGCTTTACCACATCAAATTCCATAACCCTGGCACCTCTTAGGTTTATAGCACAATCCATGCAATTACATTTGAAAAGCGCATTAACAGCAGTATTTTTCATGATCCCCTGCCTGATCCAGGCAAGTTATTGCCAAACGATTAGTGTCGCACTACCCGATACGTTTGTCACTGAAACCGAGGCCGTCATGATACCAGTAACGGTCAGCGATGTATCGACGCTGGGCATTATTTCGTTCGATATGACGATCGCATTTGACTCGGAAGTCATCCAAATCAACAATGTGGCAACATTGGAAGGCATTGCTGCCGGCTTCTTCTTTTCGAACAACCTCGGATTGGATGGCAAAGTCGCGATTGCGGCGGCCGGCGTAGATACGCTTACCGGTGCCGGGCCCTTGTTTTATTTAGAGGCTGCTTTTCTGAAGGACGGCTCTAGTGAAATGAGTTTCGATAAAGTAAACTTCGAAGTTGACTCAGTAGAGGTTGAAGCGCAAAACGGCCGGCTTCGCAACATTAGCCTGGCCAGCTTGGAGGATCCGGGTGCTGTGCCCACCGGCACACTGTTGTCCCACGTTTATCCGAATCCATTTTTTGACGCAACCACGCTATCCATGGATCTTCCAGACGCAGCTCTGGTATCTGTTGAAGTCTACAATCTAGCAGGTCAACGACAAGGTTTTTACCCGCCTCGCCCCCTGGCGGCTGGCGCGAAACAACTTTTCAAATTAGACGCTTCACGCATGCCTGCCGGCTCGTATTTCTACCGGATCACCGCCCAAAGCCAGGGCACTACCCGTTACGGTGAAGGCATGATGACTATAATCCATTAATTATGTTTTTAGAGAAATCCGGAGACGCATCAGAATCCCCTGTCGAATTGGAAATCAGCGAAAACGATGAAACGTATGGTCGGCCGCTATCTCAGATCCTGAGTGATTTGCGGCGCCCGATTCCAGGGCACATCGTCCATACCCGGCAACAAGCCGGCCGCCGCGTAAAGTACTTGACGATGCAAGATACTATTGCCATCCTCGATCAGTATGCACCAGGCTGGGAAGGCACCATTACCAACATCTACAGTTCACGCGACCGTATTTACATCGCTTACCGCATTACCATACACGCCAAGGAAGGTAAGTTCTCGCGCGAAGCGACGGGCAGCGCCACCATGGAGCCCAATGCGCAAGGCGACCCGAGTACACTCGCCGAGTCGGCGGCCATCCGCAGTGCCGCTGCAAAATTTGGGCTTGCGCTATACTTGTGAGTGAGGAGTGAGGAGTGAGGAGTGAGGAGTGAGGAGTGAGGAGTGAGGAGTGAGGAGAAGTTATGCGCTTACCCTAAATGGTGTCATTAATCTTAAAAGGATTTAATGATGGCTAGGGTAAAACGATTTCAGGACTTGTATGCGTGGCAGTTCGCAAGAAAGCTGACTAGAGAAGTTTACGTGGTAACTGGTAATTTGGGCTTTATGCGTGACAAAGGATTGAAGTCACAAATCCAGCGGGCTGCCGTTTCAGCAATGAGCAATATTGCCGAAGGCTATGCGAGAGGTTCAGCAAAGCAGTTCAGCCACTTTCTTGATATTAGCCGTGGCTCCACCGCCGAAGTACAATCTTTAAGCTACGTCGCAAAGGACCTGTGCTACATCAACGAAACGGAGTTCAAGACCTTGTTTATCTTTTCTGACGAGACAATAGCCATCATAAGCGGACTAAAAAAATCCCTAGCCCCACATCCCTAACTCCTCACTCCCAACTCTTCACTCCCAACACTGTCTTTAGTGGCCCGACTGTCTTATCTTTAGCTGCCTCCCACTGACGTGCCAGCTCCACACTGGCGTATACCACATCCCAAGGCCTCATCCTTAATTGTAAAGAGGTCGCTATGAAATCCTGCGCCGAATGCGCAAGTAAAGACGTGGTTTTTGTTCTTATAAAAAAAGATCATCGCTATCTGCACGTGCAATGGATGTGCATCGAACACTTGTTGCAGCTCATTCAACGCATGAATAAGATATACCCGGCTACAGACTACGTGGCAAAAATCCGAAAAGCGTAAAACGAAACGGGAGCTGCAAACAAGCATGCAGCTCCCGTTTTTTATTTAGAAGAATTATTTAGGTGTACTCAAGCTTCGACAGCCGCTGGCACATTGAGCTGTCCCTCGCTTGCCGCTACAATGGTTGCGACCGTCACGTCCCCTGTTACGTTGGTTACGGTACGGCACATATCCAGAATACGGTCAACGCCCAGAATCAGTGCGATGCCGGCATTTGGCACCCCGACCGCTTCGAGGATAATGACCAGCATGATGATGCCGGCACCCGGTACAGCGGCCGTACCAATAGAGGCCAATAAGGCGGTAAAGACAATGGTCAACTGTGCCGTAAGCGAGAGATCCATGCCGACTGTCTGGGCAATAAAGACCGCAGCAATGGCCTGGTACAATCCGGTACCATCCATATTGATGGTAGCACCCAGTGGTAACACAAACGACGATACCTCTTCGGATACCCCGATGTTTTTCTCAGCTGATTCCATTGTTACGGGCAGCGTTGCACCACTCGATGAAGTTGAGAAAGCCACCAGCTGGGCCGGCGCAATGCCTCTGAAAAATGTCTTCAGACTCAACGGTGTAAATAGCTTAATAAGTGTTGGATATGTAATGACCGTATGGATGACGAGACCGAGCACAACGGCAATGCAGTAATACCCCAGCGCCGTCAACAACTCAAGGACGGCCCCGCCACTGGCTATCGATGTAATGGTCCCGGCAAGCAGCGCAAACACGCCAACCGGCGCTGTATACATGATGAGATCCACGAGCTTAATGATGAGCTCATTTAAACTATCAAATATATCGAGCAGCGGTTTTGCTTTGGCTTTTTCGAGTAGAATCAGGCCAATGCCGGCAAAAATCGAGAAGAACACAATCTGCAGCATGTTGCGATTGCTGGATGCTGCAGAGATAAAGTTTGCAGGTACAATATCCACTAAAATCTGTAGCGGGCCACGCTCTTTCGCCTGATCAGCCTGCTGTTGCCGGGAAGCAGCATCTTCACTGTACGTCTCCTGTAGCTGGTCCCTTACATCGGGCGGTACCGTACTGCCTGGCTCCATTACATTGACCAACACAAGACCGATGATCAGCGCTACAAAGGTCGTTGCCAGATAAATACCAATGGTCTTCCCGCCTATCCGCGACAGTTTCTGCAAGTTAGAGAGTGAAGCAACCCCGGTTATCAGAGAGGCCAATACCAGTGGCACAGCAATCAACTGCAGAAGCCGCAGGAATATGGTCCCAAATGGACTGATAAAATCGTTTGTAAACTCAGTCCAGCCGGCAGAGGCGGCGATGATGCCATACACAAGGCCCAACAGCAATCCAATAATGATCTGCCAGTGCAACTTCTTATACCAGGGCATAACTCTTCCTTTTTCCATTCTGTGAATTAGCGGAGTCATCTTACTGCTTTTTTGTGACTTAGGCAAAGATGTGTTACCTGCACAAATATCCTCATTCAAAAAATCACGATTTAACGCGCTATCCAGCTTAGATCACAAAATAGCTACCAAGGAACAGCTTACACAAAAACAAGTTTTAGTCTTGGCTAATAATTATTTTAGACAAAGAAATGCTTATAGTTTTCGCGTTCATATTACTATCGATACCGGCCATTCCCACAGATGACTGGCACGAGCTGCCTGAGGGGCTTTCGTTAGCTAAAGCGGATGGCAAACCAGTGTTGGTGTATATCAGCGCGCCCTGGTGTGGTCCCTGCCATACCATGGAGCAGAACGTCTTCCCTGATGCTGCACCGCTCCTCCATCGATTTATAAAAGTAAAACTACGCTTTGACGATCATGAGACATCGTTGCGCATAGGCGATCAGCAACTGACGCCATTTGAATGGGCTCGCCACCTGGGCATTACGGCGACACCGGGTTTCGCAATTTTAGATCAAAAAGGCAATATCATTGCGCAGTACACAGGCTATCTAGACACCAAAGAATTCAGCCTCTTACTCGCTTACGTAGCGACAGGCGCACACAAACACGCCTCTTTTGCCGCTTACTTGCACAATCATGGTTGAGCGCCATCCCACCAGAGATTCCATCGCATACGTCTTGCATATGAAACGTTCGCTTGCTTTTATCGCTCTGACGGCAACACTTGTGATTTGCGTTGCCGCATCAGCATCGCCGGCCCTGGCACAAATCAAAAGCGTCGAACTCAAAGGAGAGGTGCAAACAGCAGCCGGCATACCCATCCCCTTTGCGAATATTGCCGTCAAGGGCGCTACAGTTGGTACCGCAGCAGATATCCATGGTACCTACAGTCTAAAGCTCGACATTGCAGACACTAAACCACTTGCGCTGGTAGCCGCAGCTATTGGGTTTTCGTCTTCAGCGCAAACCATCACACTCACTACGGAGCACGTCTACCACGTCGACTTTATATTAGAGGAAGCCGTTGTGGAACTGGATGGCATTGTCGTCTCAGGTAACCTCATTGAAACACACGTCAAAGACATCCCTGTTAAAGTGGACGTCATTTCAGCGAGCTACCTGGAAAAAATCCCTTCTGTTAACATCATGGAGGCCCTTGAAAACGTAAATGGGCTCTCCCAGCAAATCGATTGTGCCGTATGCGGCACCAACAATATTCGCATCAATGGCATGGATGGACCCTACACAGCTGTGCTCATTGATGGTATGCCAATCATGAGCAGCCTTGCCACCGTGTACGGCTTGAATGGCATTAGTCCGGCACTGATCCAACAAGTAGAAGTGGTTAAAGGACCGATGTCGACACTATACGGTTCAGAGGCAATGGGCGGGGTAATTAACATCATCACAAAGCAACCCCAAACGGCACCAAGAATCACAGTGAATACCTATGGTTCGAGCGACGGTGAATATGCCATGGACCTGGGTGTAGTCCCAACCCGCGGCAAGCTTTCAACGCTCATTTCGAGTACGCTATTTTACAACGCACGATTTGTAGACAGAAACGACGATAATTTTGCCGACCTGACGCTAAACAAACGCGCATCTATTTTTGGAAAAGGGTTGCTCACCGATAACGCCGGCTTTAAAAAACTGTCCTTCTCAGCGCGCTATTATTTTGAAGATCGCCTGGGCGGCACCCGCGACTTCCTCAATCAGTTTTCATCGTCACTGCGCGGCTCCGACCAGTTGTATGGCGAAACAATTAAAACGGAACGCATTGAACTGCTGGGTAGCTACTACGTCCCTACCGAGTTACCACTGAGGTTCGACGTAGCCTTCAATACACACATCCAGGAAAGTTTTTACGGTGACGAACAGTACGATGCCCGGCAAATAGTTGGTTTTGCCCAAGCTGTACTGCCCATGCACTTGAACGCCACAAATTCGATGACGTTGGGCGCCGCAATCCGTATCCAATCATATGATGATAATACCGGAGCAACAGGCAGATTTGATGGCACAGAACTGATAGAAAATCAGGCAGATGTTCGATACATTCCCGGCATTTTTGCCCAACACGAAATTGTATCCTCAAAACAGCTTCGATTCCTCACAGGTTTGCGCCTCGATTACCAGGAAAGCCATGGCATCATTCCTTCCCCACGCGTTAGCCTTAAACTAAATCCATCAGATAATACAACGCTCCGTTTTAATGGCGGCACGGGGTTTCGTATCGTTAATCTGTTCACAGAAGATCACGCAGCATATGCCGGCGCACGCGCAACAGTTCTACTGGAGGAAATTGAACCCGAGCGCTCCGTAAATGGCACCATTAGCTTGCAGCAGATTTTCTCTCTTGGCGCTGGCCCGCTCACGCTTGATCTGGATGCGTTTTACTCGTACTTCACCAACAAAATCACGCCAGACTATGAGACGCCGGGCCTGATTCGCTACGCAAACCTGGACGGCAGTGCAACAACCCGCGGGCTTTCGCTTGCCTTGCGTCAGAACGTAACGCGTGCCGGCCTGAGTTATACGCTGGGCGGTACGCTGCTGGATGTATTCACCAAAGAAGATGGCATCACTTCCCCACTCGAATTTGCACCTGATTTTGAAGGCATCGCAAACCTTACGTATAACATCCCCGGAGCAAATCTTACAATTGACTACACAGCGAACCTGAAGGGCCCCATGCACCTGCCCACCTTCTCAGCACCATTTGCCCGTCCTGAAGTTTCGCCCACGTTTAGCGTGCACAACGTGCAGGTGTCGCGTGAATTTGACACCCGTGGCGGAAACCTGATTCAGGCCTATTTTGCTATCGAAAACCTATTCGATTACACACAGGCAGCACCATTAATTGACCCGAAAAACCCATTTGGGCCCAACTTCGACACCTCCTATGTATACGGCCCCATACACGGACGCCACCTGGGGCTTGGTGTTCGTTTAATGGCTCGATAGCGGCACACTCAACGCAGTTTCTTGCTCATTTTGGCAATCTGAAGCGCAGAAACGCGTTCAAGTTCTTTATCGTCTTCGAGTTCTTCCCATTTCTGACTGGTAACGATGGCTTCGAGATTTTCGAGCCGGCGCTGCAGCTTCTTGATCTTCTCGTCTTTTGCACCGGAGATATTGATAAGCCGGCGCTTTTCTACAGGGGCAATTTCAATTTCTGACAGTTGCTCGGGGAGTTCTTCCCCATACATAAATTCGTGCAACATCGCTTCTTCCCACTGTCGCTCTACCTTGCCTTTCCGACCAAACACGCGCTTCCAGTGTACAAATAGAATCCCGCCCCAGGTCAAAAGAGGTAACATAAAAATGGGTCCATCCGGGCCCTGCGTCACGTTCATCAAAAAAATTGCCATATTGATCGTGGCAAAAGCTCCTGCATGAAAGGCAAATTTCTTGATTTGATTAACCCGGTCTTTTACGGAGGCGAGAAGGCCTTTTGCTTCGCGACGTGTCATGGCTGCGTGGTCTTTTGGTGTTGCTGGTTAAAGGTTGCTTTTAGGGCGTACGGAAGCTCTTTGGGAAAAGTTGTTCTCTGAGTGGATTTTTGCGGATGATCAGAATGCCTGGTATAACGCCATCGCCACCGCTGCCCCGATCAGCGTACAGCTAAAATTGACCACATTGTTTGTCACCCACGTCACACCGGAATACAGGTAGCTTTGTTCATCAGCGTATTCACTAAGCTCATCCGAACCGTCTCTTTTGTATCGGGCCTGCAGGGTTGCACCAAGCAAGCTGTCTGCCAGGCTACCTACAACGCCAGCACATGTGATCACCAGCAACAGCTCTGGGGTAGCTATAGGTGAGAAATACCAGGCCAATCCTCCAATTAATGCAGCCCCCAATGCACCTCCCAGCGTACCTTGCCAACTCATCCCCCCTGATTCACCCGTCATGACAATTTTCCCCGTGCGTATCGAACGCGCTACACCTTTGCTAAGCCGGCCAAGCTCGGTACCCCACGTGTCGGCGGTAGCTGCAGCCATAGCACCAACATAGCCCGCAAAAAATAGCGATTGCTCTTGCGTGAGGAGCGCGAAGCCAAAAAGTACCCACGCAACACCTCCGTTACTCAACACCTGCCACGCGTCGCGCACATCTTCCCCATGTTCGGCATCTCGGGAAGTCGACGGATCAATTTTCGAAAGGATACTCGACGTAGCGAAGAAAAAAAGCACCGGTACCATCCAGGGCAAACCGCCGTATACCAGCAACATAAACCCGAACAATCCTGCTGTGATGCCGCCGGCCAAGGACAGCCATTTCATTCGGTAGCAGACCAACACAAACAACGTACAAAGGGCGAAATACAAAAAAATCTTCATTTATCCTTCATCATTCTTATATTCTGCCAATTGCATTCCATAACCACCTATTTTCAACAAACAAACTACCAGCAAATTGCGGACATCGGCCGGCGCGACCTGCAATATCTACACACTCTCTCTGCTATTTGGAGAGGATATTTACGGAGATATCTCTTTTTTTCAGGTTTAATGTTACGCAATTCTCCCTGACTGCAAATTCCTGCGTGGATTTCAGTTTCTCCCCGATTTACCTAATGTACCTAAAAACATGAATCGTAAAGCGATAAGTTCAGGCGTTTTTCTACTGGTTCTTCTTCTAGCATCTCCTTTCATACCAACACACAGCCTCCAGGCTCAGGACGCACCAAGCGCTGGGGACGACGCCTACAACGTGCGCGAAGACAGTTCGCTAACCGTTGCGGCACCCGGTCTCTTTTTCAACGACAACTTGCAGGCCGACTCACTTTTCCTTGTCCTGGTTGACCCACCGTCCAACGGTGAAGTTACGGTTGCACAAGATGGCTCCTTCTCCTATACACCAGACCTGGGTTTTGATGGAACGGACTCGTTTACCTACATCCTCAAAACACTCCCCAAGCAGGAGCTAGCCATCGATCCAACGCTGTCCAATTTGAATTTCGACATGGAGGTCTCCCTCCCCATCGGCACCGACGACGATAACGTAACAGCACGTATCGGAGGCATGACGACGATGTTCTTACAACCTGATAATGCGCCGTTCACGCAGGCACAGTTGTACGAACTCGATCTTGTTGTGGTGGACTCTCTGGAACTTGCATTTCGGTTTGGAGGCCTTATTACCCTGGGCCGGCTTTTTGTCGACGCGGACTCGGGAGCCTTTAACCTGAATATGTCAGAGCGCGGCCCCACGTCGGATGTGACGGATGGCTTGTTCACTCAGACAGGTAATAAAATCAGTGTACTGGGTATTGTAGATCTCGAAGGTACAGGCCTCATCGCAGGCGAAATCCCAGATGAGCCCCAGGAATTTGACACAGAAACAGAAACCGACATCACGGTTCAGACTGCCGTTGCGGATACCGTATTGACGGCCGAGATGCCTGTCCTTCTGGAAGAAGCCTTTGATTTGAGCGGCACCGACGTTGAACTAAAAGTTGAAGGCACCCTGTTTGCTACAGGTAAGCTTAAGCCTTCGTTAGAGTCTAATCTTGCAACCGTGTCAATTACAGTGGAGCCACTGATTCGGGCAGATGTAGACAGAGAATTGCCTTTCCAGTACGCGCTCTCACAGAACTACCCAAATCCATTTAATCCGGTCACGACAATTGAGTACAGCATTCCAACAGCAGAAGTTGTCACCCTGCGGGTCTTCAACATGCTGGGCCGCGAAGTTGCTACGCTTGTTGATGGAATTCAGGCACCAGGCATTCATGAGGTCCAGTTTAATGCCGGCAACCTGCCAAGTGGCATGTACGTGTATCGCCTCGAAGCCAGCGGGTTTAACGAAACGAAGAAGCTGATTCTGCTGAAATAAGTAATGCTATCTGAATAACAAAATCCCCTCCGGTAGGCCGGCAGGGGATTTTTTGTTTTATTGAGTATCAGGTGCATGCAGCTATTTATCCACGCATTCGCTCAGGATACGGCGTTGTTTGCTACAGCTAGATTCTTAGACAACCGCCTAGTTCAGCTTGATCCGCAACGAGGCCATCGCCCGTGGCTCGCCACGACCATTGCTGCCTATCTCCATAGAAGGCACAATCCGATCATTGTGCAGCTTGGCTGAAACAGCTGCTTCAATCGCAGAGATAAAGTGGGTAGCGATGAGCAACGTGGTTACACGCGACGCACGGCGGAGCACATCATTGGCATGGGCGTGATCGCGTGCATATTGAAAGAAGCGTGGCGAAACATTGGGGCGCGTATCGTCTGGCCCTGTCATCGACGGATCAATCGCTGCGTTGATCTCGCCGTTTTCTGAGCGCCAATCAGGGTAGTCTTCCCAACCCGGCGCAAACTGGTAGTATTTGCCAACAAGTTCATAGTACTGCTGTTCGCTAAAATCAGGCAGCGTGTGCGAGAACGCAGCCAGCGTTTCGAGGTGAAACATCTCGCGTTCCATCGACTGAATTTCGCCAAAGAAATCGAGCACCACGGCCCATTCCATGTCACTCCAGCCGTCGGGATTCCTAAAGTCGATTTGGCCCGGAATCTCAATGGTTGGCGTTGCCACCTGTGCGTTGAAGTTGGTTTGCAAATAGCCGCTGTAATCGTTTAGCCAACTTGCATACTTGGCCGGATCCCAGAACGCGTGTGCGTACAACTGGTAATCGTCTTCGAGTCCGGCCCCCTGGTTATTCCACACAATGGCACCTGTAATTACAGCTGCCTCAAGTGCAAAAGCCGCGATGGCTTTGCCCCACTGTTTGTTGTAGGCCTGGCCCAACCCAGGGACAAGCGCAGACATCCCAAACGCAGCGCCTACACTGCGTTTCTTTTTCACTTTCTCGGGAAATGTATTGCCGCCGACAGGTAAAACAGCAGGTTGTTCATACAACAATGCCGCTTTCAAAGTGGCCTGTGTGTGGACCGTTGTTTTTTTGGCTTTCTTCTTTTTGTCGTCATCGTCCATAACGGGCGATGCCTCGACTGACATGCCGCCAAAGCCGATCAATAACAATACAAGCAAAAAGGAGGTTTGCTTAGCAACTTTCATGATGCGCAACCCTTTATCTATGTTCAAATACGGGGCCTACAAATAGGGGGCAATGGAGGCTTTAAAAAACTCGTAATTTCTAGCGCCAAGGATGAATTCGCGGATGGTACCGTCGCGATCGATTACGTACGACTCTGGCCGGCCTTCCATCATTTTAACATAAGGCAGCGGCAGCGCCATGCCGTCTTCGATGTAGCCGCTTTCTGTATCAAGCGGAATAAATTCAGTGAACGCAACCAGTTCTTCCGGACTCTCATCAGAAATTGTAATCACCCGCAGTCCCTGGTCTTTATAATCCGCATGTAAACGGTTCAGATCGGGCATCTCATCAAGACAAGGCGGACACCACGTTCCCCAGAAATTGAGCAACACCACCTCTCCTTTGTAGTCAGCGAGTGCTTTCGGTTCATCATTTACAAGTAACGTGAAGTCGAACGAAGGCGCAGCGCTCCCTACTGCCGATTTTTGATCGGAAAATGGGCCGCTAACGGTATTGCCAATCGTAAAACCCATCACGAGTAACATGCCCGAAAGCACAACCAAAACAACAGATAAACCCACACCAATCCACTCGGCCGGCGTGCGTTGTTTCGATTTACGCATTTGGGTAATCATGATGATAAACCCAAGCCCTACGAGCAACATCACAATCGCAGACGCAATCAGCGTATTCAGGTCCATGTCTATATTTTATTCGTTAAATAAATCCGTGGAGTGTTACGCCACAAACCTGGAACGGGTTTGACAGCAAAGAAATAAATCCCGAGGGATTGATTTGATTAGGGTTTAAGGTTAAACGTTTAATGTTAAAGGTGTCTTCCTATGAGCCGTATAATTCTCCATTAGCAAGCGTTAATGCTATAAAACCTTCAACCTGAAACGTTAAACTTTCAACAACAACACCATGAATCCCTCAGGATTTATGGGGTTGTCCCCAACCTATAGGTCGAACCCAAACAGGACACCAAAATGCCATTGCCAGGTTTGTCCATACTGCACTGTGTTCTCCCCTGTTGGGGTCAAAAATCCTTCGTCCAGTTGAAAATCAAAAGTATCCAGGCCATAGGTTGCGCTCACAAATAGCGCCGTAGGTAACAGATAGAACGAACCCATACCCAGGCGAAGCTCTGCACCAACGTCTTTGCGCAGTGCCCCCATATCTCCCAATCCACCATTCCAGGCTGCGGAGAAATCGGTATAGACCCGGCCATATAGCTTATCGAAATAAGCAAACATAAATTGTTTGTTGATGCGAGGTACGAGCGGAAGCGTATAGCTGGCCTGTAGCCAAAGCGTTTCGTTGCCGCCAAGCGCGTAAAATGGATACCCCCGGGCGCCGACAAGCCCTCCTACATAGTCATTGAAGAAATCATCAACCGTTTTACCAAGAATGGTAGAACCACGGGCCCGCAAACCAAACCCATGCGGAGCATGCATGATTTGGCCGGGCAATACCATATTAAACTTGGTATCCAGCGAAAGTCTGTTGACCCGGTGCCGTTCATAAATAGGCTCTAAAATACCGTCTTCCAGGTCAAATCGCTCGAGCAGCCGGCCTATTTCACGTTCAAACCTCGCTTCTATTCGTAGTCCATTCGGCACTACGTTGCTGTGACGGTGTGGTGCCAACCACTCCAGGTAGCCCGTAAACTGAAAGGCACTGCCGATATAGTACTTCGAAGTAAAATCGTCCACAAATCCATCAAACTCCTTGGAGAAAAAGCGTTCAGTTGTGACGCTATATGGACTGTAACGGTAACCGGCTTCCAGCATGGCGAATCGCGCAACCTTGCTCCGCGCCGTCAAGCTTGCCTCCCACAAGTTGTACGAGAGATTAGCCAACGTAGTATCTGGCAGACACGCTGTACAAGGGAATTCTTCGATGGAAAGCCCCTTGTCTACATTTCTCCGAATGTTAAACACCTCAAGCGATAGCTGCGGAGACCAGCGTTTGGGAATGATGCCCAGGCCTTTGCTGTAATCAAACTGGAAGAATACATCGCGCTCAAGTTTCAGCAGTCGCGATGGTGAGAAAAAGTCGCCTACAGACGAGGCGTCTCGCGATGTCAGGCCAACCATTACGCCACCAAAGATGCTCAACCCCTCAAGGATTTCGCGGGACGACGCCAGCATGCCTACCTTCGTGTTGCGCAACAGCGTTTCGAGCCGGCCCCGATCCGCAAGCCGTACATCAAGACTACGCTGCCGACGCGACACATACTGGTCGAGACGTAATACCGGATAAATACTCCACGATGTAAACTGATTTTTGTACGGAGTGACTTCCAATGCCTCTTCTGAAACGGAGGTCAATTGTCCGCCTCTAATCTCAGCTACCGAAGGCGATTGCAAATCGGTATCGTTAAACGCATTGAGTTGTGCTGCTTCTGGCGCAGCGGTGTATTCGGCGGCATCTTTCAGGATCGCAGCCGGCGGTGAATACGGCATGGACTCGGCGTGCGTTGGCAATTGATCGAAATAGCCAATCTTGTAGCCGTCATACGCATAGTGGGCGTAGACCAGTCGGTTGTCCTGCACATCAGGCATAAACGCCCCACCCAACACGTTTGTTATCTGCTCCGGTCCGGCATCCGCAGCATCCACATCAAGCTTGTAAATATTGTAGATGCCCGTTTTGTCGGAAGAGAAATACAGTGCACCGGATTCGTCGAATGCGGGACTCCGCTCGTCGTGCGGGGTGGTCAACACGGCTTCAGCCTCTCCGCCTGTTGCACCCACACGGTATAAATCGCGGCCGGCGGCATTCTGCAAACCATAGTACAACATCGCACCATCGGGATGCCATACAGGATCGGTAACTTGAGAGCCGTCGTTGTACGCGGTAAGCTGACGCGTGCTGCCTGTGTTTACATCTAGCACAAACAAGTTGGTAGAGCCATCTGATTGGCCTACAAATGCAATTTGGTCGCCAACTGGATTATATGCCGGCGACGTTGCCCGCAGCCGCGTGGTCAGGCGCTCCGACTTCTGGGTTTCCAGATTGATCTCGTACAGATCAGCATACAGATAGCCTTCAGCAGTGTCTTTACGGCGCACGTACACCATTTTTTCGCCGCCTGGATGCCAACTGTAAGCACGACCAACCCCTGACTTTATTTTATGTCCAAAGGCACACGTATGGATATGCATCGGTGCAGTCGCCACATCTCTCAGGTCGATCGATGCCATGTTACCCGAATCCAGGTGTTTGATGTACAGACTGAGCGCGTTAAAATCTTTGCCTTTGTTGGACACATAGGCAACCCGGTCGCCATTCGGTGAAAAGTGCGGATAGAAGTTGCTAAAGCCAGCCGGCTCCAACAAATCGCCTTCAACCAGGTTTTGACGTATTTCACGCGTACGCTCTGCATACGCACGCTGCATTTCCTGCAGCCAATCCTGATACACCTGCTCTCCAGAAATACCCGTTGCGTCTTTAATTGCACGCTCTACATTCCAGTTTTCCCATTTGCCCAGTGCCGCGCTTACTTCTTTCAGCGTTTCCTCGCCAAAGCGCTTTGCCAGATAATGCGTAAAGGCAAACCCCTGGTTATAAACCGTCTCGCGTAGCAGACTGTTGTGCGAGTAAAAGCCCCCCATGTCTTCGAGCGATAGTTGCTCATCTTCCAACATGCGCGTCCGAAGCAGCATGTCGCGGTGGCTATCCCAGCTATCGTAGTTCAGCCATTCGCGCTGGTACTGCGCCGTGCCTTCTGCCAGCCACGCCGGATTGTTCAGCGTGGTGATTGGATAGGTGACAATGACGTTCGGGTAGCCGTAGAGCACATCAGGCCGGCGCACATTTTCATAATCAAGCAACTGGAAGTACATGAACGGCAGCCGGCGATTGGCCTTCATCGACTTCTGCACCTGGATGATGTGCACAAACTCATGTGTGATTACATTTCGAAGCCAGTTGTGATCGCCACGCAAGGGGGCATCCAGGCTCGGCGCCCATATTTCGATTTTGTTGTCGAAGAAATAAGCGGCTCCGTTGGAATAGTCCTCGTAGTCTTTCAGAATGATGGCAACTTTGGTATCCGGCTCGTGGTCGTAGAGCGCTGTAATCGGCCCATACACTTCTTCGGCAATCCTGGCTACAACCTGTCCGGTCCGCCCACTGCCCTCCCCTTGTTCATCAGCGTGGAAAATAATATTGAAGTGCTCGGTCTCGATGTTGTACCACTTCAATTCAGGACGCGCATAGTCATAAAACGACAGGGGGATCTGCGCAACTGCCTGGCCTCCAAATGAGAGCCCGAGTAGTGCGCAACAGAGCGATATGTAGAATTTGTAGTTCAGTGTCTTACCCGGTTAGCGAATAATCGCGAGTTTGATCATCTGTGTTTCCTGGGTACCATCAGCAGCCAACGCTTCCAGGCGCGCATAGTACAGGCCGCTACTGGCCTCCGTTTGCCAGCGGATATCGGTTGCTGTATTCCCCACCACCTCTTCCACCACGAGCTTGTCCACCAGTCCGCCGGCAGCATCGATGATGGTAATCGTCACCCGTACATCTTGCGAAGGCGAAATTCTGAAATGGGTTTCCCCATTCCGGATAGGGTTGGGCCAGTTGTAGTTTTCGTCCTCAATTAAGAGGCTACTACTTCTGTCACCTGTTGTCGATTCAACGACTCCCTCAACTTCTACAAAATTGGTGTTATAAGGATTACCATTTTGCTCGGCCCACCACGTACCCGAAAGGTTCACAATTTCCCAGGCCTTGAAATTACCTTCGCCGTCAATTGCGTACAATCGATTGCCTCGGACAATGGGTGTGGCAACAACTTCAGCGCCTGCAGCAAGCGGAAAGCCGGCCACTGATTGCAAAAGCTGATCTTCGTTCAGCGTGTAGCCGTATATGTTACCATCGGTAGCCGCAACCATAACTACTGGAGCTTCGAATCCAGAAAATGATACAACAAGCGGCTGGCTCTGCACCTCAGCCGGCAGCTGAATCGGAAAGCCTTCAAACACACCCCCGCCGGCATGAAAAGCAAGCAGGTTGGGTCCGTACGTAACCAGGACTTCCAATCGGCCATCTGCATTGATATCGACCAATAGCGGAAACGCATTGGGTTCATAGGATGCACCAGCCGGCTGAAATTCGCTGAGATCAATAACCCGCGTCACCCCATCTGGCGCCAGATAAACCAGCTTATTGCTACTCAAATCAGTAAATGTCCCAACGAGTCCTGTAGCATCCTGTCCCATGACAAGTTGTCCAACACCAGTTGCGCCCCCTGATATGCTGTATGGCCAGGTCACGCCGCATGCATCGCATGTCACGCCGTTCGCGTGCAAACGGACAACCTCGCCACGATTGTTCAATGTTATAGCAAAGTCTTCTGTACTTGGCAAAACGGTCGTTGCAAATCCTGCGTTGGGATCGAGATCAACCGAAAGCAAAGAGGATGGTCCGCTATTCGCCACCAGCAACACTAAAAGTCTATTTTGCTGGTTGTCATAGACGAGCTGATTTCGCGAAGAACGTACGCGAATGTTCTCCAGTGTAACTTCTGTTTCATTTCCATTTTCAAGCACAATCAATCGGGCAGATTGTGCATCTCCCGAAGCTCCCAACACAGCAATTCTGTTGCCAGGCAGTATGACGGGCGCGTCAACTACGGCACGTTCTACAAGGAAAGGATCGGTCACCCCTGGTGCCAAAACAGCAAGCTGGTTGTTTGTCGTTTGCACTGCGATTCCATCAGCCACATCGGGTAACGCCTTAAAGTAGGCACCAGCAGGTACGCTAGCCGATTCAACCGAGGGTAATCCATCTACCGGTGTAACCAGCTCATTTTCGGGCCGGCTGTAGGTAAACGCCATCGAAGCTCCCGGCGGCGTGAAGTCGGCAATCTCTACAAAGCTTGCCCCGCCGGCGTTGGTATTGCTGTTCGGGTAGGTATCCACGCCAAACCGGTTCTCGTACAGGCGGATTTCTTCGCCGGCGCCGTTGATCACCACAACCGGATTGTCTTCATAAAAGAAATCAAAAGGCGTCCCCAGGAAGGCTTGCGGACCAAAAATATTGTCTGAGGGAAAGCCGATATCTTGCGCGCCATCTGCTTCTTCCAGATCGACCGCGCGCAGGTTCACATCGTTGTTTACCTGGTTGAGGGGTAAGCGCGCTGCCAGCAACCGTTCATCGATGTGCCAGATCAAGATCCCGCCTTCGAGCCGGTTGCCATCTGCATCCAGGCCACCGGGTACAGCCCAATCGTAGTCGTCCACGTCTACCACCACCCCGCCAACAAACGCTTCAATGGACGAAGAATTAAAGTCTTCCTGGCCCATTTCTACCGTTTGCGTAACCAGCGCGCCATCCTGAAAGATGGTCATTGTGAGATCGTCGTTGTTTACATCACGGTTGCGGTTTTCTACGAGGAAGTATTCCGATGCAGAAATGGGTACGCGGACCATTTCGTCACCCGAAGCAAGCCCGGCTGCGTCGAGCGTGACGGTTTGAGGATTTGCCCCTTCTACAACTGGCGGGTCTGCCCAACCGAGGTACAACTTGGTCCACGCGCTAGGTTGAGGGGGAAAGAGCCCATTAAAGGCAAAGAGACCAAGCGGATCCATCAAACCAAACGGCCCAATAGCACTTTCGCCGGTTGTGGTATCAAACAGATCCGGGACTTCCAGAAAATTGAAAAAGCTGGCTGCCAGCAGCCCATTGATGGAAAACTCAACCAGAAATGGGACATCCTGAATAAAATCAAATCCGAGCCGGGACTCGGTACGTGGCATCAAAATGGTGTGGTTGACGGGGAAGTTGTTAAACGAAATTGCCGTACCTGGCAACAGGCGCTGTAGCGATGGCTCGTTGAAATAAATGGTTGGCAGATCCTGCGGTGTTTTGTCCAGACTGGTGCCCACAAGTTCGATATCGCGTCCTACGCCGGCATGAAACAGCACAAACGCCGTGGTCTCCGGGTTGAATTGCGCCATATCAAACGATGATTGCGCATCTGCAAGTCCCCATGCTTCTTCAACCAGGCCGGCCAGCTTACTCAGCTCAGCATCTGAACTGGCTTCCAACCCGGTTGGGCTGTACGCTGCCATTTGCTGCGAAACAGTGATGACCTCAGGGACCAAATGGGTAGTCAACGTGGTCTGGCCGTCGGATACGCGGGCGACGTAATTTTCTAGAAACTGGAGGTGTGCCTCGAAGTAGGCGGCATCGTGTGGCAGCGGGTCTACTTTGCTTTGTAGCGTGTCGAATAGTGCACCAGTGAACGTGCCAGTGCCTGTGGTAAAGCGGGAAGTGTCGGGCTGGAAAGCGACGCGGAGGGCAACGATGTCGTACTGCGGCGCAGCCGGCTGTTGTAATAAGCCGCCGGCAACCCGATCAACGGGAAATGTAGGGAGGTCGCGACTGAGCGCCGCGCGCGCATTCAGGAAGGAAGAAGACAGGTTCAGTTGCCGACTCCCTGGTGCTTCGTCTATCCCGTTCTGGGCATAAAGCGAAGCCGGCACCCACAGGATGAGTGCCAGAAAAAGTAAGAGAGATCGTTCCAGAACACTGTCAATACGCTTCGCTTTAACCACAGCCTCTGTATTCTTTAAAGTATTCTTTAAATGACCTATATGACCTGGAACGATCTCTAACCCTTACTTACCGATTCAGATTCAACAACAGAGAGAAACGCATGGTGTTGGCCAGTGGCGAATCTTCTTCTACAGCGTAGATATAAGAGAAATCTACACCGATGATGTTGTAACGGATACCAGCGCCGAGCGTGAGGAACTTACGGTTACCATTGTATGGGTTCTCGTAGAAGTAACCTGTACGCAGTGCGAAGAGGTTGTTGTACCAGTACTCCAGACCAGCACCGATCGTCAACTGATCGATTACGCCGAGGGTCTCGAGCTCTGCATCTTCATCCTGGAAAGCGTTGGTCCGCACTTCGATAGGTGACCATGAAGAGAAGATGGCTTTGTAGAATGGATCAGCAACGTTGTTCTCATCAACTTTGATAAGGTCTTTGTTGAAGTCGTTTACAAGCGTCAACTTGTTGAATTCGTCGAACTCAACTGTAAAGGCATAACCAAAGCGCAGGTTGGTTGGGATGGGGTCAGCCTGCTCGCTATCAGAATACTGTACTTTCGGTCCCATGTTGGCGAGGTTGAAGCCGGCAGAGAACTGACCCTGCGAGCTACCCAGCGGGAAAGGACGCGTACGGTAGAGTGCCGCGAGGTCAAACGCGCCAACAACACCTGCTTTTGTCTCCTGTCCCTCAACCTGGGTGCCCGGTGCGAGGTTGGAGTAGATGAAGCGAACGCTGGTACCGATAGAAAACGTCTCGGACAGTTTAACACCGTAAGATAGACCTACAGCGAGGTCGTACGAACGGAACGTTCCCGTGGGATTGTTCTGACCATCACGACCTTCATGCTCACCGAGGAACAGGTAGGTCACATGGGCACCAAACGTACCCCAACCTGGGAAGTGTTTTTTTGCCATGAAATACTCATAGAACAGGCCGGCGTTGAATTCAGGCAGCCAGTTCGAGTGCGTAAGGCCCAGTTCGGTACCTTCCTGGAATGCAAGACCAGCAGGGTTCCAGAAGTTGGCGCTGGCATTGTCAGCCAGGGCTACACCGGCATTACCCATACCAGCAGAGCGGCTATCAGGCTCAATCTTCAAGAAGACAACAGCTGCGCCACCCACCTGAGCCTGCGCAGGAGCAGCAAATCCTAATACCCCGAGCAGCGCTACCAGAGATGCCGTAACAGCATTGCGGCGCTTAACAAAGGAGGCCAGACGGATAACAAAATCAGAAGTCATGATTGTAGAAAGATTATAATGAGTAAGCAATTTTTGCGAGCTACGAGCCTATGGTTGGGCACGGCGCACAATACCGTTTATGTAGACATCAAAGATGTCATGTTCGCAGCCATCATCGTATAATGGCCAGTTTTTCAATTTTCTCGGATACCTGGCGTTCGCCATCCTGGCGCTCGACTTCTACCCGAAGTTTGTACAGATATACCCCTGTTGCAAGGCGGTCTTCGTCTTCGTCTCTGCCGTTCCACGGTAGTTGGATAACTCCGCCAGCAAGGGCTTCGTCCGTCTCGATAGAGCGAATAAGCCGGCCACTGAGCGTGTAGATCCGAACCTGGATTGAAGCACTGGTGCCAATAGGCTGGTTGTGCTCAAACACAAATTTGGTATCTCCCGCGGTCGGGTTGGGATAGTTGTATACGTTTTTCAACACCAGGTCTTCATCCGCAGCCACAAAGTAATCCAGCGACGCGGAAGAGGAATTGTTGAGTACATCCCAGGCACGTAATGACAAAGAATTAGAACCTAATTGTTGCTGCGGTAACTCCCACTCTACTATGCCGTTTTGGAAGGAATTGGTTTCACTTCTGAAGCCGCTGCTAATATCAATGGCATTTTGCTCATCTTCGTTAACAACGAGCAGCATTTCGTGACCAACCCCCGCGCCTACGGTGTTGATTCCGCTCTCATCAAACAGCTTAACAATAAGTTTAGGTTCAGGAGACGTGAGTCCACCTGAAACAAAGGTGGTATCGTTCAGGAATAGCGTTATCTGTGGTCCATCGTTGTCATTAGGCGGGTTGGCCGATGTGCCCCCCACCAGGAAGTTTTCGTTATACCCCAGTGCATGGGAATTATCACCAAAGGCATATACTGAAAGTCGTCCCGTTTGATTGCTGTACGAAATATCTTTTGGCACAACGAACGTTGCATTAAACGCGCCGTTGTTGGCCTGTACCTGGCCGCGCCATATCAAATCTTGTCTTACGGTGTAATATGGTGTACCTAGATGCCGCTGATTATCGATTGGTACGCGTCGTTCAGCATCAAAAACAGTCAAATCTACTACGCCGTTAAAACTATCATCAATCGTGCCATTCAGGGTCTGAACTTCACCTTTGATGTCGATTTTATCAAGCGCCTGCACTTGTGCCTGCGATGCATCAACGTCAACACCGTTGACCTCGGTAACAGCAACATTGCGCCCCGGAAGCCCCAAACGCATGGTTGGATCACCGAGCAGGTTGAACTTTCTGTTGTTGCCCTGCAAGCCTACGCGGGTGTTTTTGGTCAACAAAATGACGTCGCCCAGGCGCCGCGGCCGGCCATCAACATCTGCTTCAAACATGTCGCGCGCCAACTGGCGATTGAGGCCTACATTAAGGCTGTTAATGTCTGAAGACGTATACACCAACCGTACCGTGGTTAGCAAAGCAACAGCACCGCCATTCGGGTTCAACAACAGTTCTTCCGCACCACTCTGGTAGTTAGCAAGGTCCCACCATCCAAAAGAACACGTAGCCGTCACAAAAATGGCAAGCCGATCATAGTTATCGAGCTCTTTAGCGTCTTCAGCAGTGAATATGCCCTCCTGTGCAAGGCCCTCTTCCCCACCGTGTCCGCTGTAGTTTACCAGTAACGTGCCTTCTTCAAGGCTGTTAATGATCTCTTCCCGTGCACCTGGTATTTTGAAGCCGTTTCTGAAAATGCGGTCAAAAGACGAAGCATAAATCTTCTTTACGTTCACATCAGCAAACTGACCTTTGACCAGCTCGGCCACAACATCCGCATTTTGCAGGTGCAGATCCTCGTCGTCTGTTGTACCCGATAAGCCAGTAGGACCGTCATCAGATATAAACGTATAACGCGAGCGCCACGCGCCATACGTTACAGGATTTTCATAATGTTTGATCTTTTCGAGCAATACCTGGGCTTCTTCTTCGGTCTGCACGGTTAGCCGGCCCACGCCAATATCCATCCGATCAACCGGCTCTGTGAGTGCGCCACCCACCGAAGGGATGCCAAATCCACGGTATATCCACTCCCCTTCATCCTCGTCGAGCAGCCCAAAGTAATCATCGCTTGTATACGTGCGATCCGGCGTAAAAGAATCGACGGTTGCATACGGAGGAATCCAGTTTGTCAGACTAATTGCATCGCCTCCGAGGCCACGGTAGTTGAAATGGCCGTCCCCATAAAGCAATGCATAACGCAGCCGCTGGTCATCCGATGGTGCTTTATCGTACACAAACCGGAAGTAGTCGCGGACAGCGCGCATGTCTACCAGGCCACCAGAAAACTCGTTGTATATTTGCTCGATCAGCGTAACGCGCACATTCAAACCACCCGCTGTGCGAATTGCAGCCAACTCGTCTGCATAGGGCTTGAAAGCTGCCGGCGTGACGATGATAAAGTCTGGATAATCGGTTAGTCCGTGCAGGTTTTGTGCCTCAACAGGCACAACAGTGCTACCGTCGACATTCACCGCAGCCTGCTCGGCAAACGCGATCAATTCACGTGGCGTTGTGCCGGCTTCGAGTTGTACCCGGTAGGCATTGCCAGCGGATACAACACCCAGGCGCGTAATTTCGCCTGGATTTGTAATGTCCCAAACCTGCGGCTCAGCGCCAAATCCAGTCAACTGAAATTCAAGCCGGCCCGATTCACCCAGGGGTGTTGCAAAACGAACAATACCATTTTGCGCCGTCAACACCTGCGGATAAAATGCGCGCATCCAATCGAGCGCAACTTCAGGACTATTCGGCTGTGATTCCAGCGTCATCGACAGGTTAAGGGGACTACCTGCAGCGATGGTTTCGCGAAACGTCGTCTCAGCAAGCCGAGCAGAAGGCTCTTCCTGGCCGGCACGCACGGTCCCCGTCCGAACCTGTCCCAGTTGTGTGCCGCCGTTGTTGAATCGAGCAAAAGCAGAAGGATTTGATTTTATTGCCACGCGTCCCTGGTACGTAACTTCACCGCCATTAAAACCAGGTGGCAGCGAGTCTGTCAGGATATCAAGCCGGCCGGTGGGATCAATTGGACTGCTGATCCATGTGAGGCCACTGCCATTCTGTTTGCTCCAGTTAAAATCATCAAAATCAACAAACACCCGTCCCGTCACCTCGGTAAAGGTGGTAGCATCCGGGTAGTCAGGAAATGCCGGCGCGGCAACACGAGCGCCATCTTCAGCGCCTACCTTGAGAAAATAAAAGTTCTGGGTAGAGAAGGGGTTTACGTAGTGCTCCCATTCTTCATCTTCAGCATTATAATTCCAGCCTGTGGTTGGGGCACCGTAAAAGAATACCACATCCGCATCATCAAACGAGCCATCGCCGCCACCTCGAGAAAAGACGGGGTTCTGCAAAAGATCTGCAGGCCGGTCCGCGCTGTTTGGTCCAGGGACGGGTGCACCGCCATTGCCAAATATTTGGATCCGATCGGGATCGATGGTGTCCGGATTCAGGCCGGCTTCGCTAAGAAACGTGCGGTCTATGCGATACATACCTTCACGCGTAACCGGGAATTTAATCACATCGCCCGAAGCCAATACACTTTCGGTAACGGCAAGATGCGCATTTAATACGATGGGATCTCTGCGTACACGCGTAAAACCTGAATGTGCACCTGCATAAGCAGCGCTGATGTTATTCCCCTGCGGATGTGATACGCGCACAACAAGCCGGCGATACCGTTTTAATGCACCCGCTGCGGGTTCGTACGTGAGTAACCGGAAATTAAGCGACGCCACAGGCGATTTCCGGAACGTGCCAGGATTGGACACATACGCCGGCGTACCTTCAAGCGCTAGCGCTACTGAATCAGCACCAGCGGCCAGTGGCAAAGCTATTTCATCGTAATCCGCTGCTACGACACTCACCTGCGGCATGCCACGCGTTGGCAATCGGAGCAATTCGCTTACATCAAATGTGCCGGCCACGGCAGCATAAGCGCTTCGATTGGTGAGTGCTACGCTACGAGAAGAATCGATGGCTGCTTGTAAAGGCTGAAGCCAGGTTGCTTGTAACTCATACGTGGTTTGAGACGCGCTTTCGTCAAGCACAACAACAGACGTACGTTGCCCCGATGCAATACCGGGCAATATCAAGCCAATAACCAGGGAAAGAAGAGCTATGTACTTCTTCAAGCGCATGATTGAGTCAGATTCTCAGGCTGACAATGGAGTTCAATTCCCTATACACATCAAAGGTATAAACAGGAAAACGTACCGTAGAGAAACGTACGATGTACTCCTTTGCTGTTACGGTTAGGTGATAGTAATCTCAAAAATGAGACGAAGGTTGTTCGTAACAGTCTGAATCGATAGGCAGGATACTTGAAGAATGTAGGTTACGCGTAATTAAGCGACAGATCGCGCAGGGCCGGGTGCTAAATCTGCATACAAAACAGCAAATTCCCGACCAAAATGCGTGATAGAGTTTAAAAACATCTATGGCTCCTTGCAAGTTCCTTTAATTGCAGGAAAGAATATTAAGTTTATGCTACGGCCATAGACGGCAAATTCGAGTACGATCAACACCGCCATGAAGGCGCGTTGGACTACCCGACCTGCTACAGGTATCGGCACGTCATGTGTCTTTTTCAAGATTGCCGGCTTTGATTTTTTCTTTGAGCACAGCAATGACCTGCAAATCCTCTTCAAAACGTGCGCTCACCGTAGCAATATCCGTGATGGGTTTCATAAGGTCAGCCGAGACGTGCATGGAATCTGCGAGCATTTGTAACAACTGGATGTTGCCCGACAATATGGTGAGCGGATTGCTAATGTTGTGATAGAAAACAGAGAGCTCTTTCCCGATCTGTGCGAGCCACTTTTCCTGTTGCTCGTTTTGAATGGCAAGTTGTAGTTTTTGCGCATCGCTGCCCGGGAATAGTCGGCTACGCATCTCCGCGGCAATACAGCTCCCCATCGTATCATCAATAGGAATCAATGATACCTCCGCTTCTTCAGGAGCCGCCAGCGCACCTACCAGCAACACAGATAAAAAGGCAGCAATCTCAAACTGGACATCCAATCGCTCAAACGGCCAATCAGTAATCAGAAACATGTTGGCAGCAAGTACGCGCTTTGCGGGATCTACGTCATGTGTCCCATCGCCATGCTGCAACGTTACACAGGGAATATGTGCCACATGATCAGCCAATTGCGTGGTAACCATGCGTAACAACGCATCATCGTTAAAAAGTAGACCTATGCAAGGAAAATCGGGCACGTCAGACAACAGAGATACGTCATCAGCGTGCACAAGCGAAACGGTGTGCATAACAGCAATCAGGAAAGAAATGGCTGGAAAGAAATGGCTAGTAGAGAACTGTATTACCAGGCTGCTACAAAAATGCTTGCAACTACATGCCGGCTTGAGAGGAGGGCTACTACGTGTAGCAGCTAGTAAGAAATGATTGGTCTCGAAACCCGGATACGAACCGACAGTTCCGCCCTACAGTTCCGAAAGAGGCCGCGGTTCAACAACCTGCACACCACGATCTGTTTGCGTGAGACTCGCGACTTCTACTTCTGGATCGTGTTCAAAAAACAGATGCCAGTTTTTGGCGGCAGCCTCTGCAAGGAACGCTTCTTTTTCCTTGATTGTGACCATCGGCTGTAAATCGTACGCCATATTCCAGGCTGAGGGAATGTGCGCATGGGTTGGCAACAGATCAGCAGCATACACCAGGGTTGTTGATGCATCAGCTATTTTGACCAGTTGCATCGCCTCGGTATGCCCGTTTGCTACAAACACCTCAATACCCGGGGCTATTTGGGTTTTACCGTCGAGAAAATTGAGGACACCTGCCTGTTCGAGGGGTTGCAGATTTTCTTTTAGAAAGGAGTTGCGCTCCCGGACGTTTGGGTATTGCGCCCAATCCCAGTGCTCACGCTGCACGTGATGGCGTGCATTTTTAAAGACCACGTCGAGGGTATCTCCTACCCTGCGGGTACTCCCGCCGCAATGATCAAAATGGAGATGGGTGATGATCAGATCAGTTACGTCATCTACGCTGTAACCAAGCGCGTTCAGCGACCGATCCAACGATGCATATTCATGATCCACGGCAAATATGCTGGCAAATTTCTCATCGTACTTGTCACCAAGGCCGTTATCTACCAGCATGAGCCGGCCCTCTCCCTCAATCAGCAAACACCGCATATTAAGCGGAATCCGGTTCTTTGCATCAGCAGGGATTTTGCGTTCCCAGAGCGGCTTGGGCACAATCCCGAACATGGCACCACCGTCGAGTCCAAAGCGTCCTGTTTCGATCGTGTGAAGCGTATAGTTGCCGATCTTGGGCATAGTACGTTGTGTTGGGCTTTAAGGGTTGAATCTCGGGCGATTTATGCTGTCTTCCTATTCTGTCGGGGGCAAGTCTTCCGATGGAAAATCTTTGAAGTGGCCGTTGCTTTGCACCTTTTTGCGTACGCCTTCAAATTCCTCAACGCGTGGAATCAACATCTCCAGGTGGTCTGCGAGGTAGTTGATCCGCTCGTTCTCCGAATTGAGCTCAAGAACTTCTTGTTTCTGGTCTGGCTTGAGGCCGGCATTATGGGCTATAAAAAACGAAACACCTGTCAGGTTTTGATACGTTGATGGACGGACCTTTCGGCCGGCCAGTTCGAGCAGCCGCATGTGCTGTGTAATCACGCGCTCACGCATGTCGTTTTCGATCGGTTCATCGGGTTCGCGTAAATACTCGATGGTCGCCGTCATGTAGGATTGCTCCTCAAAAGCCTGCTCGATCCGAAACCGTTGCATGCCATGCACGATGATATCCATGCGCCCATCATCATACCGTGTAACAACCTGCTCGATGTGGGCTGTGCACCCTACGTTTGCCATTTTGCCTTCGTTTACCAACACAATCCCAAATGGCGCTTCCTCTTCCAGGCAATACGCAATCATCTCCCGGTATTTTTCCTCAAAAATATGCAACGGCAACTGCTCGCTCGGATACAGCACCAGCTCAAGCGGAAAAACAGGTATTTTTGTGGCTTCAGACATTCAATTTTAATTCTTGGTAGCAACTTACATCCAGCGCAACCTGCGCAACAGCAAGCCACCAGCAGCGGCAATTAGCAACATCACGGTTGCCACACCCGTTTTTAACAGCAAGGCACCTCCCACGCCAAACATGACGCCAAACAGGAGCATGGTCGCTGCCAGCACGCGCAACAGGTCTTTACCCAATGTTTGCTCACTTTCAACTTCAGCCCGTTTACTAATATGTTGCCAGCCGGGTCCAGCCGGCTTCACCTTTTCATAAAACTTCAGCAATACCGCATCGTCCTCTGGCTTGGTGGCATACATGACCGTCACCCAAATCACTGTGGTTATGGCAACGATAACAAAAAGACGCAACCCGAAATCTGCAATGATAAGCTCAGGGACCAGCGTAGTAAAAAGGCCAATACAAAAGCCGGCCAGCATCGCCGATAGTTCAGCCCAGGCATTAATTCGCCACCAGAACCACCGCAGAATCAGCACAACCCCCGGACCTGTACCGATTGCAATCACAAGCCGAAAGACCTGCCCCACGCTCTCTGCATAAAGTGCAGCCAGCGCTCCAAATGCAGTAATCACTACTGAAGCAATGCGCCCTACACGAATCAACTCGGCCTGGGTAGCATCCGGGTTCACAAATCGGTTGTAGAGGTCATTGACGACATACGAAGCACCCCAGTTGATATTGGTAGATACCGTACTCATAAACGCTGCAAAGAGCGAAGCCACTACTAAACCCAACAAACCAACCGGCAAGAAATCGAGCATCAACATGGGATAACCCAACTCTTTGTCTTCTAATTCCGGATAGAGCACGAGCGCAGCCAATGCCACCAGAATCCAGGGCCAGGTGCGAATCACGTAGTGCATCACGTTGAATAACCAGGCTGCTTTTACGGCCTCGTCTTCGTCTTTTGCAGCAGCAAGGCGCTGGATAAACTCACCCCCCCCATCAGAGCGACGAAACGTCCACCACTGCAGAAATACGTAGGCGCCAAACGTTGTTGCTGAAATGCCGGCGAAGGTACTCCAACCAATGCCCAACAGCGTATCGGCATCAAACGTGAGCGGCACAAAAGCAAGCACATCAAACGACGTGTTTTCCTGGGCACCGGCTACCAGATTGGCCAGCCCACCAATTTCCGGACTCGATACAGCAAAGTATGCAACCAGAATAGCGCCAAAGAGCGCAAGGAAAAACTGGAAGAAGTCTGTAACGACCACGCCCCACAGCCCGGAAAAACTGGTATAGAGCAGCACAAGGGCTGAAACTGCAATCACAGAGAGCAGCTTGGGGTCCATGCCCATCACCGTATCGCCTTCCAATATCCCCAACCCTTCCCAGATACCAAGCGTCCCCACCACCTTGACCGTAGCCAACATGATGTAACCAATAGCAATACAGTTAATCGGCACCGCAAACAGAAATGCTTTGGTTGCCCGCAGTACCGACGCCGGCCGGCCGCCATATCGCAACTCGATTAATTCAGCATCGGTTACGATCTCACTTCTCCGCCAAAGCCGGGCAAAGATGTAGATCAGCACAACGTGCCCTACCCCGAACGCCCACCACTCCCAATTGCCTGCTATGCCTCGACTCCCCACAACCCCCGCAATGTATAACGGGGTATCAACAGAAAACGTGGTAGCAGCCATCGAGGTGCCGGCTAGCCACCAGGGCAACGATCGGCCAGAAACAAAAAAGTCCTCGACAGAGCGGGACGCGCGGCGGGAAAGGTAAATGCCAATAAAAACTGTGATGACGAGATAACACAGAACAACAAGCCAGTCAACAAGAGCCATGAAGGTGAGGGGTTTGGTTCTGTGGCGGCAGCATGGACCGGGAGTCTACCGATCCATGCTGTCTTCACAACGCATAAGCGACTACTTGATAGCCGCGCTCATTTCAAGCATCCGTTCGATCGGCAGCAATGCGCGCTTGCGCAACGCCTCCTCCATTTTTACTTCCGGCTGCTCGTGTTTGAGGCAAAGATACAGTTTTTCGATTGTATTGAGTCGCATGTGCGGGCACTCGTTGCAACTACAGCCATTGTCTGGCTGCGCCGCTATAAAGGTTTTGCCCGGATTCTGCTTCTGCATCTGGTGCAGAATGCCTGCTTCAGTGGCCACGATAAACGTATCTACTGGACTTTCGGTAGCATGCCGCAAAATATTGGAGGTAGAGCCGATAAAATCAGCATGCCGCAACACGGCTTCTTCGCACTCGGGATGTGCCAACACTTCGGCCTGTGGGTGCTGTATTTTGAGTTGAACCAGCTTTTGCTCGCTGAATACTTCGTGTACAATACATACACCCTCCCAGATCACCATATCACGCCCGGTTACTTTAGCCAGGTAGCGGCCCAGGTTTTTGTCGGGGGCAAAAATGATCGGTTGATCTTCCGGAATCTGCCGGATGATGTGCTCAGCATTCGAAGACGTGACTATGATATCACTGAGCGCCTTCACAGCAGCTGAACAGTTGATATACGACACAACCGTGTGCCCTGGATGAGCGTTGACAAAGGCCTCAAAGGCATCAGGCGGACAAGAATCCGCAAGTGAGCAGCCGGCATTGAGGTCCGGTAAAATCACTTTCTTGGATGGATTCACGATGATGGCCGTTTCTGCCATAAAGTGAACACCGGCAAAAACGATGATATCAGCATCAGTTTGCGCGGCCTGACGTGCCAGCCCAAGCGAATCGCCGATGTAGTCTGCGATATCCTGAATTTCAGCTTCCTGATAATAGTGCGCGAGAATGATTGCATTCTTTTCACGCTTCAGACGTTCTATTTCCTCGTAGACATCCAGGGTTGGATCTATGTCTTCTGTTACATAGCCGGCTGTCAAGTCCAGCAACATGGTGTCATTCATGAGTTTACCCCCTTATTTAACCGTACAGCGCGCTGCTATACAGCAGGTGCAATAAACAGGTCGGATATTCTTAAGTCTATTTCTGCTGCCAGGTATTACGGCATCTTCCCCGTCAGGCATATTCTTTCAACAAGCCCTGCTCAATCGTCAACACACGGTCTGCCATATTCGCAAACGCAGGGTTGTGTGTGACAATGACAAAAGACTGTTGGAACGCACGGCTCAGACGGATCAACTCGTGGTGCAGTGTTTCTGCCGTTTTGACATCGAGGTTACCGGTTGGCTCATCAGCCAACACGAGGCCAGGCTCATTCATGAGTGCCCGCGCAACCGCTACGCGCTGTTTTTCACCGCCCGACATTTGACCGGGCCGGTGTCCCATGCGTGCTTTTAATCCAAGCAGTTCGAGCAGTTCAGCTGCGCGATCCTGCACCTTGTCGAGCGGCTTGTTTTGAATGAGCGCCGGCATTGCGACATTCTCGAGTGCCGTAAATTCTGGCAATAAGTGGTGGAATTGGAAAACAAATCCTATCGACCGGTTTCGAAATGCAGCCAGGGCCTCGTCATCTTTTTGGTAGATGTCTTCGCCGCCAAATCGCACGGTACCCGAGGTTGGGCGATCTAGTGCACCCAGGAGATGCAGCAGCGTGCTTTTGCCGGCGCCACTTTCCCCCACCACAGCTACAACCTGCCCTTTATCAACTGAAAACGACATTCCGCGCAACACTTCAAGCGTTCCGCCGTCTCCCGTTTTGTAAGCTTTGCGCAGATCTTCGACTGCAAGCAATTGCGACATACGATGTTGTTCTCTGTTATACCAGCGCCATGTTAAACCCGCACCATTTACGTGCGCGCAATTTCGTACTTACTCATCTTATTGTAAAGATGGGAGCGCTGAATACCAATGGCTTCGGCCGTGCGGCTGATATTCCAGTCGTACTGATCGAGCTTGTGCTGGATAAACAGCTTCTCGGCGTGATCACGAAAATCGCTGAATGCTTCGTACTGGTCGACGAGTCCGGTAATGGAGCCGGCGGCGTTGCCATTCGGCTGCACGAAGCGGTCTACATCCCGCACTTCCACCTGGTCCCCTTCACTCAAAATAAGCAGCCGTTCGACCACATTATGCAGTTCGCGTACATTCCCTCGCCAATCGTACTGCATCATGCGCTCCAGTGCACTCTGACTGAACGTTTTTTGCGGCATACCATTGCGAACTGACAGATTTTCGCAAAAAGCTACAGCAATTTTGGGGATGTCTTCCCGACGTTCTCTAAGGGGTGGTACGTGTACGAGAATAACGCTCAATCGGTGGTAGAGGTCTTCTCTAAACTCATTCTCTTCAATCTGGTTGAGGAGATTTTTGTTGGTAGCAGCCACAACGCGCACATCAACCGGGATGCTTCGGTCACCGCCAACACGGCTGATACGATTCTCCTGCAACGCGCGCAACACCTTGGCCTGTGCCGAGAGGCTCATGTCCCCAATTTCGTCGAGGAAAAGCGTACCGCCATTCGCCTGCTCAAACTTGCCAATGCGCTGTTTTGTAGCACCTGTAAACGATCCCTTTTCATGGCCGAAGAGCTCACTCTCGATGAGTTCACTTGGAATCGCGGCGCAGTTCACTTCTACCATCGGACCATCTTTCCGGCCGGAAAGGTGATGCACCCACTTGGCTACGAGCTCTTTACCCGTGCCGGCTTCGCCTGTGATGAGTACGCGCGCTTCGGTTGGCGCAACCCGTTTGATGGTGTCTTTAATCCTGTTTATCGCGTTGCTATCGCCAATGATCGGCGTGAGCTTGCGCTCGCGCTGCTCAACGATAGCCTGGCGCATCCGCTTGTTTTCTTCCTGCAGCGAAGCGCGATCCATGGCGTTGCGCAGGGTAACCAGCAGGCGGTTCAGATCGGGTGGTTTCTCGATAAAATCAAAAGCACCGAGTTTTGTGGCTTCAATAGCCGTCTCGAGATTGCCGTGGCCCGAAATCATGACTACCGGCAGTTCAGGCATTTCGTTATAGAGGACCTGCAAGACCTCCATGCCGTCGCGTTTGGGCATTTTTACGTCAAGCAACACCAGGTCGTAAGCATTGGCTTTAACCTTGGCGAGGGCATCTTCGCCGTCTACTGCTTCATCAACTTCATACGATTCATATTCCAGGATTTCCCGGAGTGTACGTCGAATACTGGCTTCGTCGTCAACAACCAGAATATTCGCAACTGCCATAATCAGGATCGTGTTTTAAACAAGCATCATCGTAATGGCAGAATTACCCCTGGTTTTCCTTCAGGTCAACACGCGCCATGAGCATGTCGACGTCGTTGGCCTGTGCTGAATCCGGGAAATCTTCTTTGATCATGCGGTAAACGGCGCGTGCTTCGTTGAATGCACCAGCCTGCTCATAATTGCGGCCGGCATTCTGCAGATAGCGTGCTGACGTGAAGTCGCTTTTGTATGCTTCAGCAGCATCTTTGTAGCGATCGCCCGCAGCGCGATAGTCACCGTTGACTTCGAGGATAGCAGCTTCGCCGGCGTAAGCGCCAGCACCCAGTGCATCATCCCCGTTGTCAAACTGACGAAAGTATTTCAAAGCGGATTCGTTGTCACCCAGTTTAAAGTAGGCATCTGCCGCGTAGTACAAGGCCAGGTTACCTGCTTGGCTGGAACCAAAGTCATCAGCCACTTCCAACAGGCCTTTTACGCCATCAGAACCGTCGAGTGCAGCTTGCCAGTCGTTTTTCTCATACAAGCGAACGGCACCCGCCAGCGCTTCCTGCGCCTGGTCTTCCTGACGATCTTTGAAAACGCCATACCCAAATCCCATGATAATCAGCAATACGACGCCGCCAAGGATGCCAAATACCAGATTTCTATTGGACTCAAAAAACTCTAAAAACTGCGTATAGAACGTTACAACCTTGTCTTCGCGCAATTCTGTGCGTCGATTTTTGCGTTTCGGTGCTTTGTAGGTGGCCATGTTAAATGATCAAAATGTGTGTACAAAAAACTTCAGGGTTGTCCTGCCAGGTTGGCACCCGGTGTATGTTTTTCAGGACAACCGTCCCGGTGCGGTGCAACCAGATTTTGGCTCTTTATCGGATGCATTGCGCCGTTACGGGAGCCCTCTAACGCGCATAAGCCGCAAGATATCCCGCGTGGCTTTTTTTATACACAAATTCTCCAATCCTATGCACGCAAACTTTCCTACAGGGTATCGGCCAAAGGTTAGCGGTCCCCTATCAATCACCCCGGATAGGCCGCCGTTTTCATAAAAAGCTAAAATTAAAAGGGCATTTAATGGTTCGAGTTAAATTAATTTATCCGCAAGAACTCTTTCAGGAGTTGGGCTTAGAAGCCCACTCTTAACCAACAAAATTGACAAGAACAACGACAAACTATGGCTATTAAGCTGGGAATCAACGGGTTTGGCAGAATTGGTCGCCTTGTTATGCGCTCTATTCTCGCCCGGAAGTCGAACGAATTTGATGTTGTAGGTATCAACGACCTTACGGATGCCTCTACCCTTGCGCACCTGTTTAAGTATGACTCGGTACACGGTGTTTACCCAGGAGAAGTGACTGTCGACGGCGACTCACTCAAAATCGACGGGGACCGGTTTAAAGTATTCAGCGAAAGAAACCCTGAAGATCTGCCATGGGGCGAACTCGGTTGTGATCTTGTCATCGAATCAACCGGTATTTTCCGTACCAAGGAAGCTGCGTCCAGGCACATCACTGCCGGCGCCAAGAAAGTGATCATTTCTGCCCCTGCAAAAGGTACTGTTGATGCAACGGTTGTACTTGGTGTAAACGACGATATCCTCACGGGTAGCGAAGAGGTTATCTCAAACGCCAGCTGTACCACCAACTGCCTCTCGCCGATGGTGAAAGTGCTCGACGATGCGTTTGGCATCAAGCGCGGCATGATGACCACCATTCACGGCTACACCGCTGACCAGCGCCTGCAGGACGCACCACACGCTGACCTCCGTCGTGCACGTGCTGCTGCAATCAATATTATCCCGACAACAACAGGCGCTGCCAAAGCTGTTGGCCTCGTACTGCCACACCTGTCTGGCAAACTTGACGGCTTCGCCCTCCGTGTACCTGTACCCGATGGTTCTATCACCGACTTCACCGCTGAAGTTGGTCAGGAAACTACAATCGAAGAAGTGAATGCCCTCTTCAAAGCTGCCGCGGCCGGCCCAATGAAGGGTGTGCTACAGTACAGCGAAGACGCGCTCGTTTCAAGCGATATTGTGGGCAACCCGCACTCCTGTATTTACGATGCGCCGCTGACGATGGTATCAGGCAATATTATCAAAGTGGTAGGTTGGTACGATAACGAGTGGGGATACTCCAACCGAGCTGTTGACGTTGCACAGAAACTGATGGCTCTCTAGGCATCGTTTTGCTGTGACGTGTAAAATCCGATGTGAATGACACTCGATGTGAGCGCGGGATATGCTTTATCCCGCGCTCACAAGTTTTTTAACCCTCGGTGTCTACTTTTTCACGACACGCTTACTTACCTTTGACTGTTACGATGCGCCGGCACCTCCTGATGCCACTACCCTCAATGCGCATCTTACGACTGTGCATGTGTGCAATCGTCGGTTACTACGGTATCCGACTTAAGCACATCGATAATCCCAGGATACTACCTCAATGGCATGTACAGTTCGTTTCTGTAATTGCACCTGACGATTCAATATGAGTTACTATACACCTGCTGATCTGGACATCGAAGACAAACGCGTACTGATTCGCGTAGACTTTAATGTCCCGCTTAAAGAAGATGAAGCTGGCAACCGGAAGGTTGTGGACGATACACGCATCCGCGCAGCACTGCCCACCATCAAGTCTGTCATCGATAAAAATGGCAAAGCCATCTTGATGAGCCATCTTGGCCGGCCCAAAGGGGTCCCGAACCAGGCCTTTAGCCTCTCTCCTGTAGCACTCAAGCTGGAAGAACTCCTCGGCAAGCGCGTCCGGTTTGCCTCCCATCTCACAGGAGATGCAGTAAAAGAGGTCATCGATCGCATGCCTGGCGGCAGCGTGATTTTGCTCGAAAACACGCGCTTCTACCCGGGTGAAAAACAAAACGACGCCGCTCTTGCTGAAGAGATTGCTTCACTCGGTGATGTATATATAAACGATGCCTTTGGCACAGCGCATCGTGCTCACGCCTCTACTTCTGGCGTCACCGAGCACGTATCCGTGGCTGCGATGGGCTACTTGCTCGAAAAAGAAGTCAATTACCTGTCGAAGATCTTAAACGACGCTGAAAAGCCGTTTGTAGGCATTATTGGCGGTGCTAAAGTATCCGACAAAATCGGCGTTATTGAATCACTCCTGGAAAAGGTTGACACACTGCTCATTGGCGGCGCCATGAGCTATACGTTCCTCAAAGCACTGGGTCACAACATTGGCACTTCGCTTTTTGAAGAAGACAAACTCTCTGATGCCAAATTGCTCTTTGAGCGTGCTGAAGGCAAAATTTTGCTCCCCACCGATCACATCGCAGCCACCGCGTTCGACAACGATGCGCCCCACAGCGCTGTAACGGGTGACATTCCAGATGGACAAATGGGGCTGGATATTGGTCCAGATAGCGCGGCTCGCTACCGCGATGTCATCCTCGGAGCAAAAACAGTTGTTTGGAACGGCCCGATGGGCGTGTTTGAAATGGCCAACTATGCCAAAGGAACGCTTGCGGTTGCTCAAGCCCTCGCTGATGCAACCACGGCTGGCGCGCTTACAGTTGTTGGTGGTGGTGACTCAGTTGCTGCAATCAAACAAATGCGCTTTGAAAACAAGGTAAGCCACGTTTCAACCGGTGGCGGTGCCATGCTTGAGTTTCTCGAAGGCAAGATACTTCCTGGTATTGATGCGCTTACCGCCAAAGCCTCGTAAGCCAGGCCCAACACGCTGCAATAGCCGGATCATCTAAAGCCAGCTTCGTTCTTATCCTGGAGGCGCCCCCTGCCCCACCCAACAGCTTCAACAAGGCTGCGGGCTGCGTCCTATCTACCTATCTCCAAAGGCAATCAATTTTAATCCAAAAACTGATTGCACTGGAAGCGCTTTTTCCATAAACTGCTGGCGTTTTTTCTCACGAATGTTTGGCCGATACATTTAGCATGTAGCACATCGAGACCAAATGCCCTTTTTCACTACTTAAACCAGGAAAACTATGGTATACAAACGTGTTGAGGAAGTCGATTTTGAACTCGCTTCGTTGCCACGCATCCCCTCTCCCAATAATGTACTCTTTACGTCGCCCGACCATTTTGATGTTGCGTACGTCATCAACCCACACATGGCGGATCATGTTGGAAGCATCGACTCGGCGGTAGCCCGTACCCAATGGGAAGCACTCAGAAATGCCTACCAGAACATTGGTTTGAATACACACGTGCTGGAAGGCGCTGCAGGTTATCCAGACATGGTGTTCTGCGCCAATCAAACCCTTCCATTTTACAGAAATGGGGGTGGAAAACCAGGCGTCGTTCTTAGCAACATGCACGCTGATCAACGTAAAGGTGAGGTAGACCATCTGGCGTCTTTTTTCGACAACAAACAATACACGGTAAAGTCAATCGCAGCACTCGATTCTGACTTCGAAGGCATGGGAGATGCCATCTGGCATCCCGACCACAAGTTGCTCTGGGGCGGCTACGGTTTCCGTACTGATATTGAGGTATACAACAACATTGCTTCGTTGCTGGACGTAAAGGTGCTCGCATTAGAGCTTTTGGATCCCGATTTCTACCATCTCGATACCTGTTTTAGCGTGTTGGATGCCAAAACTGTAATGATTTACCCCGGTGCCTTCACACAAGAAGGACTGGACTTGATCCATCATTTTTTCGATCATGTGATCGAATGTCCAGAAGATGAATCCCGCGAGTTATTTGCCTGCAACGCGCATTGCCCCGACCAGCGGCACGTCGTAATCCAGAAAGGATGTGTCGCTACCGTCGAACAGCTTAAAGCAGCCGGCTTTGTACCCGTTGAAGTAGACACCAGCGAGTACATCAAATCTGGCGGGTCCGTTTTCTGTATGAAGCAGATGTTTTGGTAACGTTACCCCTAGCCCGTGCTCATTACAATAGTTATCCCTACCCTCAACGAGGCAGCCTGTATTGAGCACACGCTCAGCACACTCCAACTACAAACACCCCCTTTTGAAATTGTGGTAGCTGATGGCGGCTCTGTAGACAACACAGCCGCCATTGCTGCACCCCTTGCTCATGTGGTTCAAGCTAACAGGGGCCGCGCCAATCAAATGAATGCCGGCGCTCAGGCGGCAAATGGCGACGTGCTCCTTTTTCTCCACGCAGACACCAGACTCCCTGCGAATGCCCTTGCGTTGATTCGCGATGCCGTGTCCAGCGGTATCCAGGCCGGCAACTTCCGACTCAAATTTGACACCCGCTCTCCCCTGCTCAATCTGTATAGCTTCTTTACCCGCTTCCAGTGCGCTCATTTCAGCTTCGGCGATCGGGGCCTATTTGTCACAAAATCGCGCTTTGATGCCATTGGCGGGTTTGCACCTGTGCCGATCTTCGAAGACCTCGACTTCGCCGGCCGCCTCAAAAAAAGTGGCTCATTTTTGTTTCTGGACGCGTACGTAACCACCTCCGCCAGGCGCTTCGAACAACACGGCGTCTTCCGGCAACAAGTCCGCAATACCTATTTATGGACCCGCTACCTGCTCGGCACATCGCCCAGCCAGCTTGCCCACCTGTATCCGTACGCGTCGGAAGAGACAAAATGCTGAGGATGGGGGTTTCGATTTTCGAATGCCGATTTTCGAATGCCGATTTTCGAATGTATGAAGAATGGCGGCATTGCTTACCCATGTCACCCTGAGAGCAACAAAGGATCTTGAGATAATTGTCTTTTCGAATGCCGATTTAGGGACAGTAATTCGCTGTTAAATAGCAATTCGCTACCAACTTGTCATCCTGAACAAAGTGAAGGATCTTTGATTGGCACGGATTCATGCATATACCTGGCTCCTTCGGGACTAGCAATGCACTGAACTCAAAACATTCGAAAATCGGCATTCGAAAATCGACAATCAAAAACCCCTTTATCCTTGTATCCCAAAAAATTTGCGCGGGTGAGAAACTTATCGACACAAATACTATCTTAGTAGTATTACTATCGTAGTACAGGAGAAATGATGCGCAAAAAGAAAAACCTTTCCCCATTGGGCGAAACTGAAATGGAAGTCTTGCAGCATATCTGGGCTTTGAAAAATGCCACGGTTGCGCAAGTTCACGCGCGCGTGCTCGAAACGCGCAAAGTGGCTTATACCACCATTATGACGGTGATGAAAAAGCTGGCAGATAAAGGGTACCTGTCTTTCGAAAAGGATGGCGCTACCTATGTCTATGCACCAGCTCGCACCCAGGAAGATGTGCAGCAGTCACTCATTAGCAGTCTGGTGGAGAAGGCATTTCAAGGTTCGCCAGCAGCGCTGATCCAAACGCTGGTAAAGAAAGAGGCGCTTTCGGACGCAGAGCGGCAAGACATCTTAAAACTCATCGAAGACCTTAACGACCACGACGCAGCAGGCAACACCCATGATTAAGATTGCAGATTTTCTTTTCCAAACGGGCCACTTGAGCCTCGAACACCTCTGGCTCCCCTTACTTTTTTGGACCATGCTTGCCGGCCTCTTCTATTTCGCCGACAGGTCAAATGTCATTCAAGCACCGCAAATTCGCTATCAGATAGCCACCGCCCTGTTGCTGGCGTTACCCATTGGGATTGTGTTATCGTTCGCAGCAATCCTTTCTGTATCTGCCCCGACGCCCACGTATCTGGCTTTGCCCGGAGTTACACCGCTGACTGAGGTACCAGATCTGGCAGCTGCTGCTCCTGCAACGCCGGCTATTCACTGGAATATCTACCACGCTTTAGGGCTCCTGGTACTGCTGCTTGGTATCGGCGGGGGCATCAAAATGATGGTGTTGATACGGGAAACATTGCAACTCCGCTGGATGGAGCAAACACTCCGTGGAGACACATTGGGGGCAGTTAGTCCATCTGGTGAAGCTGTTAGAAAAGCATGGGGATTGAGTGATCAAATCAAGGTAGTTTTCTCTGACACACAAACCGCACCAATGACGTTCGGCTGGCGCTCCCCCGTCATCGTTGTGCCAGATACACTACGTAATCAGCCACACGATCTACACCTCGCGCTATTACACGAATTGGCACACATCCGCAATGCTGATTTTGCACGGAAATGGATCGAGCGCTTTACGGCCTCGTGGTTTTTCTTTCACCCCCTGGTGCATGTACTTGTAGACCGACTGGCGCATTTTCGTGAAATGAACTGCGACCAGGAGGTACTGAGCCGGCGGGATGTTTCACCACGGCAGTATGCTTCGTTACTCCTCAATTTTGCAGCTCCTCAGCCCGTCCCAGCCCCCCTTCCCCTCAGCATGTCAGCCAATAAACATAGCCTAAAAAACAGAATCAGTGCCATGAAAAACTACTCGCTATTTTCTGCCTCAAAGCGTAGAACAGCATTTTATGCCGCGATGCTACTCCTGTTGTGTACATCGATACTCGTTGCATGCGAGGTCAATTTTGTAGACGACAACAGTGTAACCGTCATCACCACACCTGATGGAGCCACGGAGACAGAAATCCTAGAGCAACAACTTGCTGAACGGGAGCTTATCATCGAACAACAACAAGCAGATCCTTCAGGCGAAGTATTTATGATCGTTGAGGAAATGCCGCAGTTGATTGGTGGCGTCGCTAGTATACAAGCACTCATAAAATATCCCGATATCGCTAGAAAAGCCGGCGTAGAAGGCCGCGTATTTGTTCAGTTTGTGGTTGATACAAATGGCCAGGTGACCGACCCCGTGATTGTACGCGGCATCGGCGCCGGCTGTGATGAAGAAGCACTGCGAGCTGTAAGCCAGGCACGGTTTGTCCCGGGCCGGCAACGCGGGCAGGCCGTGAAGGTCAAGATGTCGCTGCCAGTTACCTTTCGCCTGACGGAAGAAACAGCCGATGCGCTTACGCCGCATATTATGCAGATCGAAAAAATGATGGCGGAAACCCAGCTCAAAATGCAAGAAAGCCAGGCGGCTAAGCAGTTGCTAGAACTCAGGCTTGCTGAAGTTAGCAGGGTGAATAAAGATGAAGCGCTCGTTATAGAGCAGAAGCTTCAAGAAATCCAGATCAAGCAATCTGCATTTGAAACCCAGCTAAAAGGCTTAAAAGAAGTCATGGAAAAAATGCTGGCCCAAAAAAAGCTACTCGCTTCATAAATGATGGGTCATATCATGAATTGGAAAACAAGTGTAGTACTATGCGCCTTCCTGCTTTCAGCAACCAGCGTGCAGGCGCAGCATCGCATATCAGGCTATGTCTACGAACTCCAGTCTGGCGAACCACTGGAAGGGGTACGGATTCAGATGAAGAACCGGCAAGGACTAGCGATTGGTACATTGCCGGCGACTTACTCTAACGCGGCGGGCTACTTCGAATTCACCAATGTGAAACCACGCGATTACCGCGCCCAAATCACACACACGTTTGAGACGCCCGACGGCCCTATGGGCCTGCAATTGTTCACAAACAACGATGTCATTGCAGTTGCGTCTGACGACTACGCATTAACAATTGGACTTTCGCAGCGAGAAATTAAAATCCGTCGCGAAGCAATGGCATTGGGTCATCTGATTCAAAAAGAAAAGAATCCGACATTTTTTGAGTCATACGAACATCAACTCAGTCCGGAGATGCTAACCTTGATATGGAGACTTGAGTCGGACTGGATCAACAAATTCTACAAAATATTTCTTGAGGAGAAGTTAGCGAGCTCTCAAATTCTTGGAAATGAAGGACAAGAAATACGAGCAAAGGTATTTGCTAACCCAATTCAAGTGGCTGCACTTTCATCAACCAGTACAAGAGAAAGACCATGAAACGCATCCTTTTCTTTTACTTCTGTTGTTGCTTTGCTTTATCGGCCCAGGCACAACCCAAACTCTCCGGTTTCGTCTACGAACTTCAATCCGGTGAGCCGCTGGAAGGAGTGCGTGTACAATTCAAAAACAAGCAAGGGCTGGAGATTGGTACGATGCAAGCGGTTTACACGGATGCGGAGGGGTATTACGAGTTTACAAATGTAAAGCCACGGGAATATCGGGCCGAAATTACGCATACGTTTGAAACAACGGATGGGCCGGCTTTACTTCGTCTGTATAACTTGGGAGAAATGATTGAAGTAGACAGCACCGATTACCAGCTAAATATTGCAATGTCTAGTATCATGACAGAGCGAGCTGAGATATACAGAAAAATGGTTTTTGCCTATACACCTGAACCAGGTGTAGCACCAGACAGGGCTGCTGTTAAACAGGCCTACGAAAAGCAGAACCTGGAACGGTTTGGCCCTAACTGGCAGGCGAAAGTAAATAAGCTCTCAGCGGAGCGCCGGCTTCTCAGTTCAAGAATGATCAACCACAAAGGAAAGCACATCGATTTTGTCGAAACCGCAAATCTGATCTCCCCTCAAACGGCTGGTTATTAGCAAGCTATTCTTTGGATTTTTCCATCCACGTCATACCGGACTTGATCCAGTACCCAGAAATCAACGAATGCGACCTGGTTGCCGAATCAGGTCCGGCATGACGTGCTTAAATCAGCCCAAACCTTCGTCCCCTCTTCGAGAGGAGACAGTCCGGCCAAGCCGGACAGGGGTGTGTCGCACACAATAAACCAAACGCCTCTCCTTACAACAGCGCTAAAACCGCTTTTTCAGCCGCCCCACACACCACCACAGCCAACATATTCTCCTAAAACGCAACACTTCGGCTGCGCAAGATGTATATGCAGGGTGTAATTACCCTACCTATTCACTTGCTTAACACTACAATATGAATACTTCTTTACGCACTGTGCTGACGATTTTTGCAGTGATGTTAACGTTTAGCGCCTGTAAATCGTCTGAAGTCATGACCGACAGCACGCCTGCGCCTGCTGCAGATGCCATGCCGGCAGGAGACGCCATGGATAAATCAATGGACGAACCCATGGCCCAGGGCGATGCCGCATCAATGGACATGGACGTCAGTGCCCTCATTGACAAGCACATTGCAGCACGCGGTGGTGTTGACAACATCAAAGCCGTTGAGACGGTCAAAATGACGGGCAAGGTTGAAGTCATGGGCATGGAAATCGACATGACCAACTACCTCAAGCGCCCGAATAAAATCCGCTCCATGCTTGTCATCAAAGCGATGAACGCTGAAGTCAACCAGGGTTTTGATGGAGAAATGGGTTGGATGCAGAATCCAGGTTCAAGCCCACAGCCAATGCCTAAAGAGCTCGCCAATGGCATGAAAGACCAGGCGGACATCGACGGCATGCTGATGAACTATGAAGATAAAGGCATTACCCTTGAGTACCTTGGCGAAGGCATGGTCAACGACAAGCCGGCGCACAAACTGAAAGTGACGCGCGAAGACCAGCCTGATACCGTTGTTTATATCGACAAAGAAACCTACCTCGAAGTAAAACTCGAAGGCGAAGGGGTGAACCCGCAAACAGGCGAGCCAGCGCAGACCGAAACCTTCATGAGCGATTACCGCCTCGTGAACGGCGTGCAGATGGCACACCTCATGGAAGTAAAAATGGATGGTACCACCTTCCAGAAAATCACCATGAGCGAAATCGTGACCAACATTGACGTTGAAGATTCCATCTTCACGATGCCTGGTCAGGTAATCGATATGCAGTAACCCTATGGCATCCTGAACCCTCAGGTCTTGCCATTTTCCTGCTATTAAGGGACAAAGGTCCACTTCCGAAACCGGAAGTGGACCTTTTTTTAGTATTCGGGCATTTAGCCTAGAACGCGGTGGTCAATGTGTTACCCTCGCGTGAACTCTTTTTATCTACGTTTTACACTTCTGTGAGACTTATCGCGTTAAACGTGCGTATTTAAGGGGTGTAATCTTTTGCGTTCGTATAGCCTTTAGCCGAATTATCATGGCCAATATTATTCTCCCCCCTTCCTGGCGGATCAAAGAAAATGAGACCACGCCAAAATCCGTTTACACAAACCGGCGCGCTTTTGTGAAGCAGTTGGGCCTGGGAACCATTGGCCTTGCCGGCATGGGCATGACCTCCGGATGCATGCTTAATAATTCGGGGGCTGCCACGGGTGGACCGCTAATTACGCCAGATGGTCCGCTTGACACCATCCCGGCCAACGCACCGCGTGCGGGATATCCAGCGATGCGCAATAACGCATTCGATGTTACCGAGCGCCCGATTACAGATCGCACAATCGCTTCGTCTTATACAAATTACTACGAGTTCAAAAACAGCGGTGAACTCAAGGAAGCCTGGCCGCTAACGGGTAAGTATGAACCATTCCCGATGAAAATCAAAGTCAACGGGCACGTTGAGAAATCCTTTGATCTCGACATCGGTGAATTGATCAACGAAATGGAGCTTGAAGAGCGCATCTACCGCTTCCGCTGCGTTGAAGCCTGGGCGATGACGGTGCCGTGGACAGGCTTTCCGCTAAGGAAACTGATTGAGCGCTGTAAACCAACCTCGAAAGCCACACACGTCCGGTTTGTAAGCGCCAGCCGGCCCAAGCAAATGCCGGGTATCGGTGCTGCCCCCTGGTATCCATGGCCTTACTTTGAAGGCTTGCGCATGGATGAAGCAATGAATGACATGGCATTTATGGCCACAGGCATGTATGGTGAGCCACTACCAAAACAGAATGGCGCACCTATGCGCATGGTACTGCCCTGGAAATATGGGTACAAAGGCGCCAAAGCGATTACTGAAATTGTCTTTATGGACAGACAGCCGCCAACGTTCTGGAATGAATTGCAGCCAAGTGAGTACAGCTTTCTTTCCAACGTTAATCCGTTTGTAGCCCATCCACGTTGGAGTCAGGCTTCGGAGCGGCTAATCGGCCAGAACAACAAACGCGTGCCAACCAAACTGTTCAATGGATACGCTGAACAGGTAGCCAGCATGTATCCGGAAGAGCCGAAGTCGTAAAAAATCCATTTGGATTTTTTTGGTTGAAAGTTGAAGGTTTAAAGTTATAAGGTGTTTATCATCAAACTTACTTTAAACCTTCAACTTTTTACAACAAACATAAGAATACGGGTCTTGGCAAAAGAACCTTCAACTTGTAACCTTTAACCTTCACCTGCAAACATGAAATGTTTGCTTCATTCCAGGGTGACTGCGCGACGGGCAGGATCACCTTTCTGCTTGAGGTAACGATTCCATGCAAACACGCCGGTGCCGGCCATGAGCATGCCGACAAAAAGAATCAGCGCCTGAATGGCGGCAATCTTCCACTGCGTACTGGCAATTTGCTGTATAACGATCTGCTGGTCTGCTTCCAGAAAGACGCGCACATCGAGCTGCTCTTCGTACCGCACACTGGGGAGCAAGGTATAAGGCAACGACATTTTCTCCTGCACAATCTCCTGACCGTCTTCCAACGCCACTCGCAGGCTCACAAATCCATAAGGGATATCTACCCGATCATTAACCTCTACCTCAATTACATCGGCTACGGCAGGAATGCCATTGTTGAGCGTAAAGTGTAAATCGTAGGCTACTTTAGCCTGATTCAGGGCGAGCAAAAGAAGTACGGTAGGCAAAGCCCACATGAGCTTGGCCACGCGGTATACCAGCGCTTTTTTCAATGGAAAACCTTGGCTTGCTGAGAAGTCATACGCGTACGTTCATGGCCAACATGCTGTCCACACGCTACACGCGTTTTCCCCTGCTACGCCAGAAAGAGATAAGGTTTCCACGTATCGTCAACATTCCCCACATAATCACGGATGAACATCACTTGGCTGGGCCTAAAGGGCTTCCGTTTGAGCGGCATACCTATTTCCTCAGGTGTCCGATTCCCTTTTCGATTGTTGCAGGGTGTACACGCAGCCACAAGGTTTTCCCAGGTATCTTTGCCACCACGCGACTTGGGAAATACATGATCAACCGTCAGGTTATCCCGGCTACCGCAATATTGACACTGGTAGGCATCGCGGCGCAGGACATTTTTGCGCGATAACAAAATGCGCTTGTAGGGCACACGCACATATGCTTTCAAACGCACAATGCTGGGCCATGGGAAACGCAACGACGGCGAACGCATAAATCGGTCGGGCAATGCCTCGACAAGTTCTGCCTTTTGTAGATGCACGAGGATAAACGCTCGCTCTACGCTACAAATGGTCAGGGCACGATAATCCTGGTTGAGTACAAGAACATGACCGGTCATGACACACCTCCCCAAACATGGGTACTTCGTGTTGCGTCAGGATTTGCGGAAATTACAGATGCTTTGCTAGATACGCTGAATGCAAGTTCCTCTTGATTTAAGTGAACAGGGCGATCTTCAATCAAAGATAAGGTGGAAGGGCATCCATATGGTACGAAATAAAAGCCTGCTATTTCAACACCATTACACAGGCCCTTTGCCGGCCCCTACCTTTGAGTACACCCGCGTGCCATCCGAGTTGCATAAATTCATCAGCAGCAATTATTTCTTAATGCTGACGCAATATAACAGCCGGCACCTGATGGCTTTACTGACCGCCAATCGGGATAAAATATCCCAGAAACAGCGCGGGCCCTGCCGGTAGGTTTTGCCCCATTACAGGCAGCCGCGCGCCCAACTCAACCGTGCCTCTGTTAAGTGCCCATCCTACTGTTGGCAATACCTGAACAAGCTCGCGTTCCGACATCGCTAGCGGAATACGCACCCCCGTGAAGCTAATCCACTTTTCGCCAAAGATCGCTTCCAGCGCCAGTTTCCAACTCAACCGATTGTACGCCCCCCCTACTGCCATAAACGCAAAACGCTCGTCACCCGGCTTCCTTTCGATGTCATCATTTGTTTCGCGCCAGCGATAGCCGGCCCAGCCCATAACGTAAACAGGAGCCGGATAAAAAGAGTGGCCGAGTTCTAGCATTACCTCCCAGTCGCGCTGCCCTTCAGACAAAGGCACGATCTCAGAATCAATTGGAAACTCACCAAAAGGCAGTTTCACGCCGGCACGAATAGCAACAGCAAACGGCGTCTTAACCCCAATCAGCGATGGCCCCACCCTTACATGCAATAACGGATCCCCAAGGCCAAAACTCTCGCGATCAGCTGCCACATCGTTGAACGCAAGCCTGTGCAGAGGCACCTGCGCCCATACATCTATCCCCCGGTACACGCCGTATGCACCCGTCAGAAATAGTGATGTGGTGATCGAACGCCCCCCCTCATTAAACAGGGGCTCCTGGTTGCCCTGTTCATCAAACCGTTCCCGCGTGTCGTGATGATAAAAACTTGCTTGTAGCCAGCCGGTCCCAGGCTTTTGCACCCATTGGGCAAAACCAACCGTCGGCGCAAGCAGTACCATGCACCACAACAATAAGCAGCTACGCTTAACTCCCTGCATTGGCAAGCCAGACTTCAGATTGGGGGTGAAATGCCTTCCAGGCAAACCAAAATGCGACATATGCCTCCGTAACCGGGGTTAACTGCGCCCCCATCATTTCGCCGGCAATGGCACGCCCTTGAAAGTCCCAGGTCGACCCCGTCTCAACGTCCGCAAAGTTCTGACCACGCATCTCGAATGTAAACCGACTGCCATCCACCACAGATTCAAATGCCACAGCACTTTCAGCGGCATCGTCCCAGAAAACAACCACCTGCCGGCCATCTACAATATCGTTGACAACCGCCACCGGATCGTCATTGTCTAACTCAAAAAACGGATACAACTTCCCACCATCACCATTTGGAATGCCAAGCACGCGTTCTTTTGGCGGACGATCATCATTTACGTCTTGAGGGAAAAGTGTTGCCGCATTATCAGGCTCCTCATACGTTCCGTAGGGATATCCCGTCTGCGTGTAATTCCGTATATGACCTGTCGAATTAGCCACAACGCGCGTGTCCGGATACAGTGATTGCCAGCTGGCCCAGGTCATTTCAAATGACGAAAACGGTGTCAGCGGCTGCCCGCTATCTTCGCCACACCCTCCGCTTCGGAGCATTTGAGGCCAGAGCGTTTCATTGGTATTGCGATCAAACATGATCAGGTTATTCTGCCAGAGTAGCCCTGAAACGCCAAGCGTTGCCCCTCCTAACTGGGCGCGATCAAAGGTGATACTTGAGCCAGTGAGCGGGCAGTAAGAAACAGCAAGTTGCGATGCATTCAAATCCAGGTTCACAATTTCATGCCACCAGAGGATATTGTGTGGCACGGCAACCGGCTGGCCGTCTATAATCACACCAATCACACGGCTATTGGGTTCGAGGTAGTCTGCCCCACCACTTGTTGCATCGACCAGTGTGGGATTTTGAAGCGAGGGAATGCCATCTTTGGGCACTCCACCACTCACAATTTGATTGGCCGGAATAATGCACTCGTCTGCACTAACCAACTCATCATCAGTTGTGCCGGAATCACAGCCGGCTAATACCAAAACAAAGGCGCTCAACAACACGCGTACGAACGATAAACGCTTGCTCATCATAATTTATGTCTTTTCAAACGTAAGCGGATTACCAGGAGGAGCTTGCAAGTACATCCACTGCAAATCTGCCATCATCAAGGTAGCATACTTTCTTGCTGATGGATCGGCACAGGGGTAGGTAGGTCACGGAAGGGATTCGTTACATAAATCACGAATTTTATTCGGCTTATTGGATCCCTTACCTTATATTGCAAACTAAATCGACAAGAAGGAGAGGTTTTGAAGAACAAGCAGCGTGTACGCTGGTACCAGCAAATGCACCGTGTCCTTCCTGTCAAAAGCACATTTGGCGCACATTACATGTTGATACGCATGCATCTGACACGGGTACCGCGTGCAACGCAATTAAAACCAAGGTTAATTTAGCATCAACTGCTTCTCCGGGGTGTCCTGCCCCTCCGTTTGATGCCCGTCACTGTACAGTAAGCAACCGGCGAGGTGGCGCCGTCGGTTATTTTAACTTGCCCCAATTTTGATGACCTCTGCTACCATATTTCCTGACACAACCATTCTTATTCAGTACCAGTCCATTGATCGGATCGACTGGCGCAAGGTTTTGGGAGTCAGGCACGTCAAGCTGGTTTTAACAACAGCGATGTTGCAAGAAATTGAGGATATCAAAAACCAGGATATCTCACCCACGCTCGCCCGTAAAGCTGAGGCCTCTTTACGCGTCATTAATGCGTTGCTCGAAGGAACGCGTTCAATGCCCGATCATTTGAAAATCATCCAGGCAAGTGCGCCCGAGCTCGACTTTGAACGCGAGCAACTCGACCCAAACTCGATGGCTGATTTGCTGGTCGCAACGATTATCGATTACCAGCGCAAACAAGCGCTGGAGTACGTCGTCCTTTTCTCCGACGACACAGAAACGTGCGAGAAAGCGGATGCTGCCGGCATCGAAATTGCCTCGTTGTCACGTGACTTTCTCATGGGTTCGCGAAACGCTGCGCCCAGCCATGCACAACCCGGTGAACTAACAGATCAGGAAACGCCACGCACGACACCCGGCTTGTTTTCAGGCTCTTCTAAGAAACTGGCTACACCAACACCGCTTTTCAAAAACAAACATCTGGATGACAAACCGGCTACTGAGCCCGAAGCCGACGTGCCTCCTCCTGTTACAGCTGATCTTACAACTGAGGTAGAAGCTGAAGACACAGCTTCTACAAAAGAAAACAAGCTTTTCGAGGTCATCAATCCTGACGAGGTGCCCGATGCAACAGCGGCAGCAGTTGAACAACCTACCCCAGACCTTGCGCCTGAGGAAGTTGAAGAACCGCCTATTGAAATTAAGTTGCCGCCAGCACCACCATTCGTAGACATTATTCAGGAGCCAGCCAAACCAGATCACAGCACACGCGACACGTATCACCCTTCAGGTGCACCAGTTAAGCCTAAATTCAGCATTGATGCTATTGCAGGCAGGAAGAAACCGGCTCAGACAAAGCCGGCGCAACCTGCCCCCGCTGCCAAAGCACCCAATGCACCGGCAGATGGATCAGCATTGCCACCAATTACCTCGCGTATCATTGCTCCTACGCCCCATGCGGCACCCGAAGTACCCGCTGTAAATCCGACAGAGACGCCTGCGCGTCCTACGCCATCTTTTTCGTTTACCAATATCTCAAAAGGTACACATGCGGATTCTGAAGCACCTCCGCCAGCACCTGAGCCAGAACCTGTTGACGAAAAGCCCGAACTTCGCCTCGCATTCGAAGGTGACGAGCAGCGCTGCGGCCTGATTATCCATCACCCGGAATATCCTTCGATTGACGAAGTCACGGAGACGATTGCTTCGCTGCGGAAGAATTACCCTAAACTTGCACTACTGGGCACATCCAGTGGTGACGGCCTGGGTACAACCATGTCGGGATATGACGAGCCCGTAACCGTTGGCACGGAAGACGTCTTTTTCCAGCGGCGCAACACAAGGATCAAGCGCTATAACGCAGCCCTTGAGTCGTACTACGCAAATGCTGAAAAATACCTCAGCGAGGTAGCGGAATTTGACAACCTTCGCCGGCGGTCTGCCCAACTGGACCTGATGCTGATCAACGAATTGCCTGATGCGTTGAAAAGCCTGTACATTTCCATCCATTTTCCGAGCAACTTACGCGTCTACTCAGAAGATAATTTGCCCGAGAAACCCGTCGGTCCAACACCACCCGATGAGCCCAATCTCGACGCGATCTTCGACAAGATGCGTCTACCAAGCGTGCCAGTACCTGGTGAGATATCTTCCCAGAACGACATTAAAATGCGTAGTCGTAACCTGGCTCCCATGGAAGTTCGCTGGAATAAAGGCTGGGATGTAATCTACTCGATGCGCGAAATACAGAAAGACGAGCGTGTTGCGTTCAATCCCCTCTACATCGTCTTTAATTCGTTCGAGCACGCTACATCATTCAAGATCCAGTTCAGGGTAACAGTAGCCAGTGCCTCGTATGAAGAGCGTGGCAGCCTGGAGGTCCTTGTACGGAAAGAGATCTGATTCCGTTTACGCCATCCAGACGAAGTACACCATGACCACTGCAATGCTCATGACAATGAAGCTGACGGGCATGCCTGTCTTCAGATAATCCTGGAAACGATACCCGCCGGCAGACATCACCATCAAGTTTGTTTGATACCCAAACGGCGTCATAAAACTGGCAGAAGCAGCAATAGAGATGGTGATCGCAATCGCCTCCGGCGGCAAGCCGGCGCTGGCTGCAACAGCAAGTCCAATGGGCAACATCAAAATGGCCGCCGCCTGGTTTGTGATCAACTCGGTTAACAAATTGGTTGCGATGTAGATCACAGCAACAATGGCAATAGGACTCAAGCCCTGTGTTACAATTTTGATCATGTCGGCCACGGCAAAGGCCAATCCGGAGTCTTGCACCGCCTGTCCTATCCCTAACGCTGCGCCAATCACAGCCAAAACCGAGAAATTGATGGCAGCGCGCGCATCACTCCCCCGCATACAGCGTGTCAATATCATGCCAAGCGCTGCGACAAAAGAAGCGGTTACCAGCGGGATAATTTGTGTGGTAAACGCAATCACCATCAACAACAACAGCCCCAAAGCAATAGGCGCACGCTGCGTGATCGGCTTTTTCTTCTCGGGCGTGCGTGCAGCAACCAAATAGAAGTCATTCCTGTTTTCATTCCAGCGCTTGTCAAAACCGCTGGGCGCTTCGATAAGCAACAAGTCTCCTGCCTGCAACGGCGTCCGGCCTACCCCACCACGTACCTTCTCGTTTTGACGTTGAATGCCAAGTACAATTCCCTGATACCGCTCCCTGAATTTTACGTCTTTCAAGGATTTGCCAACAAGATCGGAAGATTTAGAGACAACAGCCTCAAACAATGGCAGCGTCACGTGCTGTTGGGCTTGCTCAAGCGGTTTAGTACCCCGCGTCAGGCCTGGAATATCCATCAACTCAGAAAGTGCGCTGGCGCTACCTGTAAATAAGAGCGTATCCCCTGCCAACAATATTTCTTCGGGTGACGTAGGGATAATGCGCTCGCCGCGTTGCAAGTGCGCGAGGTAAGCTCCCCCAAGATCGCGCAAACCGGAATTCTCGATGCTCTCCCCGATCATGTCGGCATCGTTTGCCACCTTGAGCTCGAAAAGACACTCTTTCAGGCCATCTTCAAAAATTTCACCTGCCTCTGAGCGCTTAGGTAACAGGCGATGCCCGATAGTCGTGAAATATATAAGGACCACAATGGCAGCCGGCAGCCCTACCCACGAAAGGTCAAACATGCCGAGCCCTTCATACCCCTCTGCAATCAACAACTCCGAAACCACAATGTTGGTCGAGGTGCCAATCAGCGTACACATGCCCCCTATGATGGCCGCATACGAAAGCGGCATCAACAGTCGCGAAGCTGGAATTTTGGTTTTCTCAGACCACTGCTGCACCCGTGGCACGAGCATAGCAACAATCGGGGTGTTGTTCAGGAATGCAGAGAGCAATGCAGTGAATCCCATCAGGCGGGGCATTGCGCCGCCCAGACCAGATGTTCGCGGTAAGACATGCCGATCCAGAAACCTGAGTGCTTCAGTACGTTGTACGCCGGCAGCAACTACATACAGGGCGCCAATGGTGAATACAGCCGGATTTGCAAAGCCTTGAAAAGCGACATCGGGGCCCACAACGCCGGCAAACAGCAAGAGCCCAAGCGCGCCCAGCAGAATGAGTTCTGGTCTGGCTATATTCCGCAACAATGCGATGACCACGAGCACAATCACCCCAAGCGTAAACCAGGCCTCCCAACTTATACTCGCAACATCCATAGTTGTAATCCTTGTGCATGCCCCTGGCAAGCACCTCGTATTTATTTAAACGGTCGGTTCTAATTCATCGATCATTTATAGTGTGAACCGATCGCCTTTATTAATCGCAAATACCAAGAACAAGTTATGTATCGGATTAAATGGGGCACTTTTTATGATGAGCCCGCGATATATCCAGCTACCCTAAATCGTTACAGATAAAGCCTGTATACGAAAAGACTTAATTGTCAGAATGTGCGCTTAGTGTACTGAATACGTGACTGATTGATTCGTTAGAGATTCCACAGGTACAAAGGGTATTAATATCCTCTACAACACGCCGATACTTTGGCTGCCTGCCCGATCGGCATAACCTTCTTAATGTAGCAGTACCTACCCACTTAAAACGCTACAACAGACGCTCCAAAGCGTCTCCCCACGTATATCCACAACCTCATACCAAGGCATACCAAACACAATACCTTGTATAGATACACCACAAACCCGTAGATGAATGATTTGCGCCGTGGTTGCCAAAAATGCACGGCACATGCCTCATTACGTATTACAGGTGAGTTGTAATGATTGATAAGTACTTCGGTATTTAATCGACATTCAATTCAAGGCCGAAGACATCAGCCTATTCTGTCCCCCACGACAAAGCCATTCAGAATTTACGCCTGATTACCATGACCCAATCTGTAGAGACGGGTACCGCCCATGAGTTTTGGGAAAGTGCCTTCACCAAAGAACGGAAATTAACCAAGTTTGACGCCTCTTTTGCCAAAGAAGGCAACAAAACGCATCAGGCGTTTTACGAGATTATTGGGGATGTGAGAGACAAAGAAGTCCTCGAAGTAGGTTGTGGCACGGGCAAGCTATCCGTTTTCCTCGCCACTCAGGGTGCGCGGGTAACTTCAACCGACTTTACAAAAAACGCCCTCGAGAATACGCGTGCACTTGCCGCGCACAACGGCGTAGAAGACCGCATTACACTGGCACAGGTTGATGGACTCGACCTCCGTTCACTAAACAGAAAATATGACCTGATCGTTGGCCGCTTTGTATTGCATCACATCGAACCGTTTGATCAGTTTGTGGATGTATTGCATGATGTGCTCAATGCATCGGGACGCGGGGTATTCTTTGAAAACAACTCGCGTAACCCAATGCTTATGTTTGCCAGAAAAAACCTGGCCGGCAAAATGGGCATCCCCAAATACGGCGACGATGAAGAATATCCGCTGGAACAGGCTGAAATCGAAATGATTGAGAAGCGTTTCAACCGCGTCACCCAGCATTTCCCCGAATTGGTTTTCTTCAAGAAACTTGACACCTACATCTTTCGTCATAAAAAACTGTTTTCGCCCCTCTTGAAAGTCAACAAATGGCTTGACGCTTCTCTTTACACGCTGGTCCCCGGTACGCGCAAATACAGCTACCTGCAGATTGTCGAAATGGCAAAAGGTAGCGCATAGCTGCACGGAGTGAGGGTCAGGCACGCATCTTGATTTATACTGGATTGCCCCTCGTTTATCAGATGCTTCCGTTAATTCCTCTTATTACATGTTGTACGCTCCAAAATCCGATAAACGGGCTGCAGGAACGGCTTCTGCCGTTTTCCTCCTGCTTTGCCTGCCCCTGATTCTCCCACTGACGCCGGCCTGTGCCAGCCAGCAACACGCTGCGCATTCACACAATGATGGGCATACGTCGTCTACTATGGTAGACAAGCCGGCCAACCTGATGCACTGGAGCGATCCTAAAACCTGGCAAGCACTCGGTCGTGCAAAGCCAGTCGCAGGCGACGAGGTCAGGATCCCTGCCGGTACCGCCATTTTGCTCGACGAAAACCCGCCCCAGCTCAAGGGGATTTTTGTCGACGGAGAAATGCATTTTGCTGAACAGGACCTGTATCTGTCAGCAGATTACATCATCGTAGGCGGCCTCTTCCAAATTGGCACACCCGACAATCCGTTCCAGCATAATGCTACGATCAACCTGACCACAGCGTACACAGACCGCAAAACCGATATCGAGACGTGCGGCACCAAGGTGCTTTGTGCGGTGGGTGGTAAACTGGAACTCCACGGCGATCTCGCTGGGCCGGCATGGACACGTCTTGCTGATGGGCAAACCGCCCACATAGGCGCAGCCCAGATCACACTCGAAGAACCTGTCTTCTGGCGAGCGGGTGATCAGATCGTCATTGTAAGTACAGATTTCGACCCGAACCAGGCTGAGCGCCGGATCATCAGCCACGTTTCGGAAGATGGACACACCGTTCATTTTGACACTCCCCTGCAATACATGCACTGGGGTGAAATCATGGATTACAACGGCCATAAAGTTGATCAGCGTGCAGAAGTCATGCACCTCGATCGCAACATTGTGATTCAGGGAGATGAAGCCACCGATGACGGCATGTTTGGCGGGCACGTGATGGTTATGTCTGATCACATCCATCACATGCACGAGGAGATGAGCGAAGCAGAGTGGCAGCAACGGCTCGATGATCCGATGTTCGACAACCCACCCGAATCCCTCACCCATATCTCAGGGGTGGAGTTTACACGAATGGGTCAGACAGGCAAAATGGGCCGCTATCCGATGCACTTCCACATGTTTGGAGATGCTGAAGGCGCTTACGTTAAAAACAGTTCGGTATACGACTCCTATCAGCGCTGCATTGCTGTGCATGGCACGTTTGGCACATTACTCGAAAACAACGTCGCATACAATTCTGTCGGGCACTGCTACTTCCTTGAGAGCTTTGTCGAAAAAGACAACCGGCTCGTGAACAACATCGGAGCGGTGATGAACTACTTCCCGGACAAGCGGCTTGAGCTCATCGAAAGCGACAATGTACCGTCTATTTTCTGGGTATCCTTCCCTACCAATCACTTGATAGGCAATGTGGCCGCCGGCTCTTACGGCATTGGGATCTGGATTGATCTCCGCGACACAGGCGGCAATCGCCACAATGAAAACGCAAAGGTACCGATGGGCGAAATCCGCGACAACGTGGTACATTCGCATGCATTGGGCAATCGTAGAAGTCTCGATGACTCGGGCGATCCAGAAACAGAAGGTGGTATCGGCTTCATGTACGAAGGCGGCATTGGCACAATCCACAACCTCACAGCATACAAAAATGTCTTCAATTTCTGGGCAGATGAGAGCAGCGACTTCGAACTGCAACATGCTACCTTCTCCGACGCACATTCCAGTATGTGGCAGCGTAGAGACGGAAGCTTCAACTCGCTGTTTGTTGCACATACCGACAATGTAGGTACGCCAAGAACAGAAGCAGAGCGTGATCTGGGTCGTACCATTCCACAGTTTGGCAAATCGCATGTCAATTTGATTTCTGCGATTATGGGCTTTTACAGCAAAAGCTTTTCCATCAACAATACGTTTATCGGATACAAGTCGGACGACATATTTGAGCGGGGTGTAGCCAGCGTAGGCGGCGCCAGCTTTGATGCACCGGTGTTCTTCGAGGGCTCAACGATGATTGATTCTGATGCATTTGTCCCCTCCCCTGCAGAACGCCGGCGGCGCGGCCGTACGGGCAAACAGGGAGTTGTGATCATCGACTTTGACGGCACACTCACAGGCGAGGGACGCTATCAGGAAGTCCGCATAGGACCAAAAATCCTGACGGATGAAGCAGCCGGCTGTGCGTATCACGACACAAAGTTTGGGCAGCCGATTTTCAAGTGCGACACCCGCAGCCGGCGATTTGCCAGTCTGGAAGGGCATCACATTACCGTTGATGGCGTTACCTACCGCCCAAACGAGGTAAACTCGCTACACATGCCAACCAACCGGATCTACGAGGTCGATGGACCACCGCGTAAGAAGTACATCACACGCGAGGGCTACCGGGGTGAGTACATGGTGCTCAAGTTTACCGACGTTCGAAAAAAACCCGACGTTTTACCAAACACGCGAAGAGACCGGGTTGCTGAAGCAACCTCCATCGAAGAAGTCATCACAACCAGCACGGAAGACACCGCGCACCGCTGGTATTACGATGCTTCATCTCGGGAATTCTGGCTCCGCCTGGTTACCGGTGACAAAGCACAACCCTTTGGTGTAAAGAACCGCCAGGATGGCGTCAAACAGCCGTTCTCCATGCACTATGGCGTGCGCATCAAGTAGTTGTAGCTTTTTTGCTTCGAAACGTGTGTCTGAAGCGCCAGATGACACCGATCAAAAGAAGATTCATAAGTGCAGCCGGCACAATCTGGCTATAAGGACCATAACCAGAGAAAACCGTCCCTAACCCGGCTGACACCAAAGCAGAGTACGCGCTTGTCATTTTTAAAAAGTGCTCAGGTAACCACGCATGTGGGAGCCTGAGCACGTTGCTTATCCGCAACAAATCGTACACGCCAACCGCAAATAGAACAAGGAGGAGGTAGAAGACAATACTGCCATGCCACACCACGTTGGCACGACTTGAGCTATACAGAAACAAACTTCCTGCGCATAACAGGAAAAGCGCCAACAACAAATCTGGCCATCCTGGCCCCCGCGTTTTATACCACAGCGCCCGGTACCCCGAAGCAGCCATGTAAAAGCTTTGGATGGTGACCACAGTCAAAAAGGGGCGGTCTCTAAAAAACAACACGCCTATCGCTGCAGTCACAACAACGCAGCCCATGAGGAATAGAAAGAACCGGCCGGCCCGGGCATGGGCTGTACCGCCTTTGACAGTTGCATAAGAAAAGACGCCAACCAGCATAGCCAGGATGCCGGCGACAACATGGATCGTGATATTTAATCCTTGCATGACACTATCGGGTTACTGAAAAAGAACCCTGGCAATGTCGATGCAAAAAGGTCTTAAACGAAGCAAAAAGGCGTAAAGCAGGCCATTGGAGGCGCGAATCGCCCCTTTGGCTGCGCGAAATTCAGGAAATGCGGGTCAAATCACGAAGCACATGTTGATAGGTTGCGCTACTTTTTACGGCCGGTATATTGCGATCGGAAAACTCAATCACGTATCGCTTTTTATCGAAGGGTTTTATTTGCGCAATCTGCCGCGTGTTAACGATGTAGCTCCGATGAATCCGCACAAAGCCACCAGGCAGCCGCCCCTCTAACCGCGACAACGAATAGTCGCATAGATGTTTGTCTCCTGACACGGTGTACAGGTATGCGTACTTGTCGGCAGCTTCAAGCAAACCAAGCGTGGCTACAGGCACAAGCTGGATAGCTGTCCCCATCGTAACAGGGATGGTCTCGAGTACGTCATCACCTGCCTCTTCTTCAACTGGCACATCTTCAGCAACTTCTTTTGCCTCAGATTCCATCCGCTGCTGCACAGGATTCATGAAACTGAACCCAAGAATAATACTGATAATGGCATTCGCCAGGTAGGTGCCGCCACCTGAAAAAGGCACGTAGGGTCCGTCTTGCAAACCAAGCGTACGTACGATTAATTCCACCTCTGAAGCAAACACGCCAATCAGTGCAAACACTAACCCTAGCGCAATCAAACCACTGCGCTCAGCGGAATCTTTTAAGGGTGGATATTGCCACAAAAAGTCGGCATTCGTATAGATCAGGACGAGCGGAAATCCCACGCAAATACTGGTCACGGTATTGAGCAGCATGGCTTCATACAACACAGCACGAAATCCAATCGCGTGGTTGGCAATACCTATACCGATTCCAATTGCAATAATGATCGGCAAATAGCGCAGCGCCGGCCCAACGTTCCACGAAGTATCCATCCCAATCGTACTAAGCCATTGAGACGATAAAACTCACAATGAGCATCACCAGGACAAAGGCAACCAGCAAAATCATGTCCATTCTTGCTGGCAGACCGCCGCTTGCAATTACTTTGGGTTCAACATCGGGTTCTGTCAACAGGTGCGCTTGTTGCAAATGCGCATACGCTGTTTCTGCGTTAGAATCTAATGCAATCAGTTTAACGCCGTGTACCTGTTGCAGTTGTGGATGCATGCCGCCGGCGTCGTCTGCACTTATAAACGCCTCGATATTGAGGTCTTCCAGGTATTCCCGCGCTACTTCAGCGTCCATCCGGGAAGTAAAGGTGGCAACGACAACCGTTTTATCAGAAGCGAGTTGATCCTGCATGAGTGATACCGGATGGTGAAAGGTATACAAAAGGCTTATAGCCTGTATGCCCTTATATGGTGTTTACCCATGCGTGGTTGCAAACGGCGGATTTGAGGCACATTGCCCTATCGCAACAACACCATTTTCCTTGTCACAATCCCTTCCGTTGTACTCAAACGGTACATATACGTCCCACTTGGCAGATTCCCAGCATCAAATTGCACGGAATGAAATCCTGCCGGCTGCGATCGATCTACCAACACGCTAATACGCTTGCCCTGCATATCGAACACTTCCATCTTCACCGATCCAGATTTCATTAACGTATAGTCAATCGTCGTTGTCGGATTAAAAGGATTCGGGTAATTTTGCGAGAGCTTAAACTGCTGCGGCTGTTCACCGCCTTCTTCGCTCACTGGGGCCACATTTTCGATGACGTCGAGCCGTTGGTAGGGAAAACCAAAAAGCATTTCCTGAACAACAAACTGGCTAAATCCGAACCAGTCTTGCAGAATTGTACCGTACACACTTCTGAAGTCAATTTCGTGAGGTACGTTGCCATTGTTGATGTTACGCAAATCAGGAACGCCGCCAGTTAGCCCACCTTTCACCCCCGGTCCAAACAGGAAAAGCGGTGCTGCTTCACCATGATCGGTACCCCCCGAACCGTTTTGCTCCGCGCGTCGGCCAAACTCAGAATACGTCATGGTGAGAATTTCAGTATCCGAGTTGACGCCGGCTATGTCTTGCAAAAAGGCGCTTACGTTATTCGCCACCGTGTTAAGCAATCCGCCGTGTGAGCTTGTTTGACTGGAATGCGTATCAAAACCTTGTAGCGACACATGGTAAATCCGTGCCCCGAGGCCGCCTTTGATCAGGCGCGCTACTGTTGCCAGGTTGGTTGCCAGTTTGCCTTCGCCGGCCGGGTAATCCACATCGTTTTCGCCATCCTGCGAAGCTGCTGAAATGGCCTCTGCATACCGGAACGAGTTGTTTGTGATCGATCGCAAGAACGACATTTCATCGCCGTACTTCGTATTCGGTACGGCATTCTGGTTGTACAACTCACCGTCAGCAAGGCGTTGCAAGAATTCATTGCTGATCAGTTGCATGCCCATGTTGGCATTGGGTCCTTTAAACAACTGCGCGGTTCCGCTGCCAATCTGGACAGCTAGCGGTTTCTCTGGCGGTCGCTCCAAAAAGTCCGGTGTGACTTGATCCAGGTACCGGCCAAGCCACCCCGTGCCTTTGATCACATCGTGATCCGTAGCGGTTTGCCAAATGTCTGTTGATCGGAAATGGGACAGTGTAGGTTCTGGGTAGCCCACGTTCTGAATGACGGACATCTGGCCATCACCATACAACGATTCGAGCGGCGAGAGCGATGGGTGTAATCCCAGGTTGCTTGTAATACTAAATACTGAAGCTTCGTTTTTTGCAATACTTATGCCTGGACGCAGGTTGTAATACACATCGTCGTTAAAAGGAATGACCGTATTCAGTCCATCATTCCCACCTTTAAGCTGAATGAGAACAAGGATACGTTCTTCTTCCATGCGCTGCATGCCGGCCATCAGAGGAGACATCCCCATGGCGCGTACAGGCGTTGCACCGAGCATCATCGCGCCGGCACTCAACGCCCCCAGGCTCGACAAAAAGTCGCGCCGCGACCACAATCGGTGGTCTGCAGCATGGGCCTCCCCATGTTCGAGGCTGCTGCCGTGGCGCAAGTTCTTAAAGATCTTCAGTTTACTCATTGGATCGACGCGGGCTGCGCTGCCTCATGTTAATTGGAATTCTGGCAATTGCATCAGAAACTGGACGTAGTTCAACAGGACACCATTTGCCCCATCTTCTGCGAGCGACCACTCATACCAGGGCACATCCCCCAGGAATAGCTTGGCCAAATCGCGTTGAAATGCCGGCCCATCCTGTATTTCTTGCGGAATAGGAAAAGCAACCAGGTCACCGCTAAACGGATCGTCGATCGATGCGATGTCGAGTTCGTCCAGTGGAACGGCTAAAAAGTGTGAGGCGATGGACAGGGGTAACTTGAATGCCGCCAACGGATCGTCCGCATCGGGCAAAAGCGCGGCGATTCCCGTAAGGTCTAAAGGCTGGTTATTCCGGCCGCTAAATAGCAGAAAGTCTGCATACGACCAGCGTGCAGGGAGACTGTTTGTCGAAATCCAGGCGCGTTGCCCCGGCCAACCCGATACATCGGGCGGGTCAAGAATTTCCTGGTCGAGGTCTTTGCTGTACACCGTCATCGCCAACAGAATATCGTCGGATGGGCGAAGGTCGGTTTCGATAAGCGAGCCGGCGATCAATTCTGCCGGGCTTTTGATTTTTGCACCAATGAATTGCGGCTCAAAAAAGTGGGTACTGCCCAGGAGCACACGCAGCACCGGCGCAATCTGAAAATTATTCTCGCGGAACACCTCCGCCAGTTCGCGAACCACCTCAACATCGGGTTCTTCATAGATGAACTCGCGGTAGAGCTTCGTACAAATAAACTCTGCTATTTGAAATGGGCGCTCATCAAAAATGACATCATTGACCCCGTTGTAATCGAAACTACCCGTGCGCCCCATGATGACCTTTTGACCCTCATCGTATTCTTTACTGAATAACTCAGCCGCAATGGTATCCCGATTGACAAACCATCCGGTAAGCGCACGCGCCACTTCTTCCACGTCCGTCTGTGAGTAGTTCTGGTTACCATAGCTATCCGATGGGCTCATGGTAAAGAGCTCCAACAGTTCGCGCGCGTAATTTTCGTTAGGTGAACTCTTTTCGTTGGTATCGCCATTGAGGTAGACAAGCATCGCCGGCGTTAATCCTATCTCTTTAACAAAAGCCTTAAAGTCTCCCAACGCATGCGTACGGATAATTTTCAGGTATCGATACGCGTAGACCCCCAGCTCGTAGACCTCAAGTTCGGTCACAAAATGATTGTGCCAGAAGAGCGCCATGCGCTCACGCAACCCGCCCGACCTGAAAAGGCTGAGCATCTGGCTGGTTAATTCATCAAGCCAATCCAGGTTGTTTTCATTGTAGGCGCGGACAACTTCAGAAGGCTCGTCTTTCCTGCTAGGCTGCGACTCATTGGCCCATGATGGCTCCTGCGGCAGCGGATTAGCATTGGTATCTGTCGCGAAGCTGATCAGTTCGTCGACAATTTCGGCTGCGGTTCGGCCTACGTTTGCGTTTACGGTTGCCGGATCAGCACCAAAGCTCGCGCGACGCAGCAAGTGCGCTACTTCCCTGCGGGTTAATGCAGGGATGTACGGCTCTAGTCCGGGTTTTATGTGCAAGGGCTTTGTAGACATCAATTCGCGATTCAGGTTTTTACGCTCCCTGTATCCACGCGCATACAATTATTGCCTACGAGGATCTACGGGGAAGCAAACCAACAATGATAGCGTTAGCGGGCACGTGCATTGGGCATGCAACGTACCGGTTCGGAGGTACGGAACGGGGGATGGGACTGTTTTTTTAGACCAGAAGCCTGCAAAACATGGATGAGGTACCAGGTACTTTTTCAAGAATAGTGCCAATGGGTAATTCCTGTTGTTTGGCCCCAATAGACGCATTGTGCCCTGTCGCCAATCGTCCTATTCTCAAATCAATACTCGATTTCACCCCATATACCCGTTCATGCTCCAGCTATTTAATCGGGTAAAGACCGCTTTTTTCAAGAAAATCGCTTATGCCTTATCCCAATTAGCCTATGTCGCTTTGGCTTAAATTAGTGGGTTTATGTCGCGCATTCGGTGAATAGGGATACGCGCTTTTGCCTCAGGACGTAGAGCCGGCTTCTTCTGGTGCGGGTGCCGGCATGTCGCGCTTCTCCAAACTGTATTGCTCAATCCGGTGGTATACTTCGAGCGCCTTCTTGTACAGTGTCGGGATCTACCTCCTGATCGAACTGCGCAGCCATTTGTTTTTTCAACGCTGAGCGCTGCACTTCTTTGTCCGATTGCAATTTCTCCGAGCCACGCAGTTCCTGCATGTCTGCATCGGCATAACCAAAGAGGCCAAAGTCGGTATTGTATCGCTGGTTCACCGCTCGAATGACCAAATCCAACTGGCGCGTGGTCAAGTGAAATGGGCTAACAACCATCGCTTCGGCGTAAGGCTCAATTTTCTCGTAAAAGTGGATGTAGCCGCGCACCGCCTGTGTCAGCGATACGTAAGGCCAGCGACTTACGAGTGATATGGCAGCGCCTTTGGGCTCGCGAATGGTAATCAGTGTAGGCAGCTTCTGTTGCGCCGCTTTGATGATTTGTGCCGGCGAATGCAGGTGATGTGCCAACCGGACCGGCGACGGCTGGCTGCGCTTGAAAGCAACCGTGGCAAAGCTGTTGCCCGATCCTTGAAAGCCATCGATCACAAACGCAGTAGTATCGTCGACATTGCATTCACGCACGTCGATAATGCCTTTATTTTTGTGCTTCGTCCACCAGATCACCGGCTTGTGCAACAGCGCCAGCGCAGGCTCGCGTGCCACAACAGACCGTGCCTCAAACTTAAACTGGAGAAGCAGACGTTTCAGTGATGGCAATGGCATTTGGATCTCCAATAACTTTTCTAATGTGATGGTCGATTTGCTTTACGATGTTTTCGATCGCAAACCGTTGGTAGGCGTCTGTGTAGCCGGCTTGTGCGAGTTGCGTTGATCGCTCTGTATTGTCTTTAAGCAATGCAATGGCATCAGCCAGGGCCTGTGGGTTACCTGGCTCGGTTAACAATCCATTTTCGCCGTTTGTGATAATTTCGCGTGCACCGCCGGCATTGGCAGCGATAACTGGCTTCCGCGCCAACATGCCTTCCACGATCACACGACCAAACGGCTCGGGCGCAGTAGAGCAATGCACAACTACATCGACCATTTTCATAAGACGAGGCACATCGTCACGAAAACCGAGGAAGTGTACGCGTTTGCTGATCCCAAGACGCTCTACCATCCCCCGCAATTTCTTCTCGTAAGCAGCATCATCTTGAAAAAGCGCACCACCGACCAGAACCGCGTGCACGTGAGGTAACTTTGCAATGGCCTCCAGCAACACGTGTTGTCCTTTCCAGGTTGTGAGCCGGCTAAACAAGCCAACGGCAAAAACATCACGCAATCCCAGACTCTCGCGTAATTCCTGTACTTCAGTGGCATCTACGGCTTGAAAGCGCGAAGCATCGATACCGTTGTATACAATGCTTGTCTTGCTTAAATCACCACCGCAGGCACCAAACGCTTCGCGCGTAGCCTCAGAGTTCACAATGACGTGGTCAACAAAACGATTGGCCAGCATGACAGCAATTTTCCGGTGTGAGGCGCTAAAGTGATCTGCCGTCAGGATATCATGCAGATTCCAGATCACAGGCCGCATGGCTACTTTGCGCGCCAGGGCGCTCACAATGAGTGCTTTCTGTGAGTTTGCATAGATGACGTCAAATTTGCGCGCCAGTTTGCGCAAGCGCATCACCATCTGAAAAATGCCGGGGATGGCCTTCAAATCCTGTAACTTGCCCCCGTCGCGCTCCACCCCCATCACCGCCGGCGGCGCTTCAAGGATTGATGCCGGGACCGCCTCCTCTTTCAGACGCTCCATAAATGGGCCATCTTCAAATAGTACAACCTGGGAATTGTGACGCATGTGGCGGACAATGTCGAGCAGATACAGCTCCGCGCCCCCCAAAACCGCTGCGTGATCTACAAAAAGCGTACGTGCCATTAGGAAAGCACCTCCGCATAAACGTCTCTAATTTGTCGTGCAATGACAGGCCAATCAAACCGCTCGCGCACATACGCCTGACAGGCTTCACTCGAGGGCAATTGCAATGCACCAGAAATGGCGTCATTGACATACGTTGCCAGGGTTTTAACCTCCGAGTCGGGTAGAATCAAATCAGCCGACAGATCGCGTACAGTTTCGGGCAAGCCGCCCACGTTGGTCACCAACACCGGCGTGCCGGCAGCCATGGACTCAACCGTGATGAGCCCAAACCCTTCGAGCGCGACGGTCGGTACAATCGAGAAATTGGCAGCACGGTAGGCAAGTGGCAAATCTGCGTCAGGGACAAACCCCAACAAACGCACATGGTCGCTCAGGTCAGCAGCCTTGATTCGATCTTCAAGTTCAGCCCGAATGGGTCCGCTGCCGGCAATGTGCAACAAGGCATCAGGGTGCTGCTGCCGTACCTGTACCATCGCAGCGATGAGATTTTCCAGTCCCATCCTGCGCGCCAGCCGGCGCACAACAAATACAATGGGCCGATCCGTTGGCCAGCCAAGTTTTTCGCGCGCGCCTTCCATCGTCAGTCCTGTATCAAACCGGTCTGCCTGAACGCCTCCCTGGACCTTACGAATTTTGCCGGGATCTATCCGGTAGCTGTTGACCAACAAGTCGCGAAACGCATCAGAAAGCACAATAAAGCGCGAGGCACTTTTATACACGGTACGTTCTAGCGCCCACTTTGCTTTTACGGCAAGCCGGCCTTCCCCTTCCGCTTGCGACTCCGCAGACCAGGGGCCATGGAAATGCATCACCAGCGGGTAATTGCGGATGTATTTCAGAATCGGGTACGTGAACAGGGCAAAGTGTGAAGCCACCAGGTCAAAGTTGTTGCCCCGCAGTTCGTCGCGCAGTGTACTGCGTAATGAGCCAATACGCCGGCGCAGCGATTCGTCTTTGGCAGCAAACGAATGCACCGTTTGCCGGGAATCGGCTGCTACATTTTCGGATCCAACCACAAGCCCCCGCACATCAACACCGGCATCGGGCAAATTGCGGCTCAGCGCATAAAAGACACGATCCAGGCCGTTGCCTTTTTCCTCCGGCAGCCAACCTACACCGATCTGCAGGGACTTTATCGTTTTAACGTCAGCTATTTCCACGGTAATTGTCCTAAGCTTGCAAAAGACTTGCGATTACGTGCGACAGGCAAATGAAGGGCATGGCATCATAGCGACACCTAGGAGTAGCCATATCGCGACTTGGTGATGCCCGTCAGCATGCTGGCGAGCGTTTTGCTTGACTGCGGAAGCCGGGTCTTCCATTTTTCATCGAGAACAATCCCTCGCTTCTCGTAGCGCATCGGATTGCCAGCGATGGTGTGCACACTGCCCTGCCGGAAGTTCTCCACAGCATTGACTTCATACGCACATCCAATTTTGTCACATACCTGCTTAAACGTACCTTTAGGATCGGTTGCCAGCGTCTCATAATTAATGAGCAGATAGTCCTTTTCATCCAGGAGATTTGCAGCAATCCTGGAAAACAGCACATTCTGGATATTCCATGCTACCGACTGGCGCGCAGTATAATACAGCCGTTTGTGCAGGTTAAAGCCTTTCTCGTCAAGGATCAGCGATTTGGTGACCGAATAAATAAACGCTTTCGGATTTTTCACCATGTGGATGACCTTGATGTTAAAGAGTCCCGAATGCACCAGCCAAAGCAAACGGTACGGGTCTTTTGAGGAGTCAACGATCCAATCAGGTGCCTCGCCCTCTTGCTCTCGCATGACATCGAGAAAATTGCTAAAAATCTCGTAGTTGTTGCGACCATAAATGTCGATTTCTTTGCGCTCTTTGGCGCTGATGGTCTTATCAGGGTTGAAAGAGCTAAGACGCGAAAGGCGCAGCGTGCGGCCGGCGTTATGTTTTTCTCTGAAAAAAGAGATCCCGGGTGAAGGCTGTTTCATCGGATCAACGCGCCGGCGGACTTCCGACCAGAACACACAATCGTCCACATACTCACCACAGCCACACCGCCGAATGCCACCGCCTTCAATTTCATGGGGCCAGATGTGCAACTCCCCCATGGTCTGCATTTTAGAATGCGCGCCGAGCATCGATTCCAGCAGGGTTGAGCCACTTCGACCGATACTGGCGATGTAGACCAGGTTTATTTTGGAATCAGAACTCATAAATCTTTTCCGCTTCGGGCTGACTTGCGTGCCCATTGTTGTGCATATTGATTGCCGCAGCGTACATGCTCCGGTGCTGCGCAGCTACAGCCTGCCATGAAAACGTATTTGCACGCGCCAATCCTTTTGCTACCATTTGATCGCGCAAGGATGCATCTGTCAGTAGAGAAACAAGCTGGCTTGCAAAAATGTCGTCCTTTACTATCATCCCGTACGTACCGCCATCAAGAACATAGTTGGCGCCATCGTTGGGAGAACAAAGCACAGCGGTTCCGCTTGCCATGGCTTCGATATAAGGGATACCAAAGCCTTCATAAACACTTGGGTAAGCGAATACCCAGGCGCGTCGGTACAAGCCGGCCAGCGTCTCATCGTCCGGGAAGTGATAATTGGTTACACTGGGATGGTCCACTTCACGGTCACAGACCATCACAAGTTCAGCCTCTGGACACATCGGCAGCACGTGTTTTGTGAACTGCTCGAACATAAATCCACCCCGCTTCCGCCCCTCCCAGGTACCGATGTATAAAATCTGAGGATGCGGGGCTTTTTCTCCAACGCTGAACAGGTCCAGATTCACGCCATTGTTTGCCAGGTCGGGAATGCTGTACACCTCTGCGGTTTCGGGCCCTACTGCCAGCGGGCGCGTGGCCAGTTTCTTTGCAAGATGCTCAAGTGGATACACCAGGTATTGCGATGCTTTCCGCTTTACCGATGTTGCAGACCGCGCCTCAAACAATGCAGACCCGTGCAGCGTGCGTACACTCGCGATTCCTCGGTTAAACAAGAACCAGTCATCGCCATGGAGATGGATCACATCAAATGCTTTGAGGTCGACAAAATTGAGCATGAACGGCAGGACAAACAGCCGCTTGATTTGATTGTCGCGCAATCCCGTTTTTTCCGGGAAGAGATGCTGGTGTTTATACCTGGCGTCTGCCGGCGGCTCGGTAAGACTCAGCACCGTCACCTCGTCCTGCGGGTTATTCGCCAATTCGTTGGCCAGCCGATGCACAGCGATTTCAACGCCGCCTGGTTTGCGGCCGGGTTCGGGGAGGGTTGTATGAAACAGTGCAATTTTCATTTGCATGCCCCTATCGAAATAATCACCTGACACAGCCCCATGACGCCTCGTCTCACTACCTGTAATACCTGGACTGCTCGTCGTAATAATTACGTGCTGCAAGTCCAAAGCTTAGAAAAGACCACACAATGATGCCTTTGATCGCGAGTAGCTGATTCGCCATAATCAAAAGTGTGAGGTATGAAATGGCTACCCCGGTAACAATGATCACAAATTGATCCTGCGACCAGTTGCGCCGGCGCATAATATCACGAAGCATCACACCGATGCCCCCGAGATAGAGGGCAGCACCCAGCCATCCCAGCGAAACAAAAACGGCAAGGATGCCACTATCCAGGTTACGTGTTGAGCCTTCCTCATTTCGGGATCCCCCACCAATAAACCCAAGGCCTTCACCAACAGGATTCTTGAGGAAAGTCAACCCACGATCCTGGTACATATGCATGCGTGCATTGAGGCTTCCGTCTTCTTCCAGATTGCCAAAGGTCGCCATGCGGTCATCAACACGTTGTAGCGAATCGGACGGACTCAACAACTGGAGCGGGATGACCATGATGACACCAAAAATCAATAGCCCCAACAAGCGTGTGCGCATTTGCCCCGTCATTTTCGAGACGACAAAGAGCAATGCGAGCAGCCACCCTCCCCACGCGCCACGTACGGTTGCGAGCAAGAAACTTGCGTACCCCGGCACTAAAGCCACCTTTGACATCATCCCTTTTGAGTCAAAGAGCAACATCAAGCCGGCCATCAAAATCATGGCGAACGGACCTGGTGCATTCAACATGCTGAATACACGCACACGGAAAGGCTCAGGGTGTCCAATGGACGTCATACCTGAACTTTCCATCCAAAACACGTCCCAAGGTGCAGGAGAGATAAACTGTATAATGCCATAAAGCCCCGTGACAATGATGCCCGAGGTAAAGGTTGATTTGATCACCCGTTTGTGCTCAGGATATTCGCGCCAGTGCACAAGCAAGTGGAAGCCGACCAGCAATGGCACGATCCATTCCATCAAGTTGAACGTGGCACCAAAGAGGCCGTTTTTCATGATGCCAATGCCGTACCCGTACATGACACCAAGGAAGGTGAGTAGATACGGCAAATAGAGTCGTTTTTTGAGGAGCAGACCAAACCTGAAAAACGAAAGGATCGTGATTACCGACACCAGAAACGGGGTCAGCATGATCATGTTAACCGCGGTAAACTCGCCAAGCTGGTAATCAACAATGCGCCGAATAAACGGGGTAACGAACCACACCCAGAACGTGAAACCCAGGTACATCGCAGGTTTTGCGATGTACAACATGCCGCCGACGATGATGGACAGAAATGGAAAAAGGAAAATCAGCAGGTCGGCGTTGTTTGTCCAATACAAGGAGGCTACGATGCACGAACACAACAGCATTATGCCGAGTGTAAAATGAATCGAGTTGGATCCACTATATGAATTGCTGAGCGTAGTCATACGTAGAAATACTTGCTACCTTGGAACGGGACGTGATGGTGTTGTCAGCCGGCATTAAATGACATCCCGGAAACACCTTGTCGTCTCAATACTGTCGTTCCGCTGCAACGAAGGAAGAAAAAAAGTAATCCTGTGAATTTTCCCCGCTACAACTTCATATTGAATTGCAAACTGGTTGATGTGTTAAAATGATAAGCGCGTGCATGCCTTGTATTATTTGAACCGCGCACGAGAAAAAATCACAAGCAAAAACACTGCCTCATCCACCAAAACACCCATCATCAAACGGCTAAGGCCAAAAAACCTTCAACCTTTAACTTACAACCTTCAACCCTATCAATCCTTCAGGATTGATGGATCTACCCTAGAGGTACCCGTACGCGCTGAGCTCTTTGCCGGCAATTCGTTCTGCTGCAGCTATTTCAGCTTTGTCACGCTTCTTATGTTTACCTATCGACTTCGCGTGCGCCTTCTTGAGCATTTTGTAATACCCCGGTGACGGGACTTCATCCAGGTGATCCAATATGGCCATACCATATTCCCTTGGCTGGCGCATGAGGTCTTCGTATTTCAGCATCATCACCTTGCCAGACTCTTTGATGTGCGGCTGGTCATAAAATGCGTTGCAATAACTCACCATGTGCTTCCACATCCAGATGGCACGCACGTAAGGCACACTCGACAGAAACAGGTCTTCCTCGCCTTCTTCTACCCACCACGGCACGTAGCGATGATCAACTTTGCGCCCCAGGCGCATTTCAGAGCCAAAGAGATTTTGCAGACGATTGTCTGAAAGCACATCATACGTGCGCAAAAGTGAACTGGCTACGTCCCGGCCATCGCGATAAATGTAGATGATCTTTGCATCTGGCACGGCGTGATCGACAAGGTCGGGTGCAAATGCAAGAAAGGGCTCTTTGAAGATGAATCGATTTACCGTGCGATTCCCGCGTGCAGCACCGATCAGGTTGCCGATACCGTTTGGCGCATTGAACCACTTCTGAAGCGCAGCGGCGCGCGAATTGAACTGCGCCGAATGCAGGTACGAATCCAGCGAACGCTCAAAGCTAACAGCCAACGCATTGTATAACTCGGGTGAAAGATCCTGCCGCGCAATCTGAGGAATTGAGGTTGAAATCACGGTACCAATCAGGCACTCAGCCTGCGGCAACGTATTCAACAGGCGCATAAGATAGGTTGTCCCAGAACGCGGACATCCCAGCACAACACCATAGTCCATTCTGGTTGGACGCGGAACGGTTACTTCGTAATCTGCAAAGGATAAAACTTCCACAACTATATCTATAGGTTTTATGACAATGCGAGTACCGGCTCACTCAAAGCCAGTTCGTACAATGTGTTTTGCTTCTCAAAAAATCGTGACATGGAATACCGATCGTGCGCATTGCGCAGGCCACAGGCGCCCATGCGTTCGGCCAACTCGCGATCATCTGCGAGTCGGTCGATAGCTTCGGCCAACTGTTGCTCATTGTTTGGCGTAACGAGCAGCGAGAATTCATCGAGTGCGTACTCAGGGATGCCGCCGGCCTTGGAAGCAATAACGGGACGTCCTGCTGCAGCAGCTTCGAGCGTAATCAAGCCAGCCGGCTCCTCCCACACCGAGGGAAAAACAATGCTGCGTGCATCAGCCATGAGTTGCCTTACTTTCGGTTGATCGACCCAGCCGTGAAACGTCACAACATCTTTTAAGTCGTTGCGCGTACAATAGGCTTCGAGTTCACTACGCAGCGGTCCATCGCCGGCGATGTCTACCTGGATATCTGCCTTTACGTGCCGCAATGCACGCAATAACCAGGGTACACCCTTCTCGGGCACAAGGCGGCCCATAAATGCAAAGCGCGGTTTGCCTGTAGTCGGCATGGCCTGCTCCGGCGCAGGACGATCAGGTGCAGGTGATTTCAACACGTGCAACATGGTTGCGTCGAATCCCGTGCGAATCATCCAATCTTTTAAGAAGTGGCTCACGGTAAACGTATGAACCGCAGCACCTAATCGAAATTCATTTTTAATGCCGCCGAAGTTGCGTTTCAGCTTCGCCATTTTGAGGCTACCACAACGTTCTGTCAAGTGCGTAACAAAGCAGCCAGCTACAGAATAATGGCGCTTGCACGGCCGGCTCGAACGCGACAAAAACCGCGTCCCCGTCGGACAGGAGCCCTGGTTACCGTGCATCGTGCGCACGGTAGTCACGCGGTCTTCTGGCAACACATACACAGGCTTGTGCAGATGCAGGATGTCGCATCCCAAGGCTTTCACGCGCGCAAAGAGCGTTGCGTCGTCCGCCACAATTTCGGTATCATCGCGCCCTACAGCATGTGAAGGATCGCGTGAGAAATAAACGACATCCATGCCGGCAGCGGTCTGGGCTTCACCAAGACGACGAACATAGGTTGCGATGCCGCCTTTGGCCCAGAGATTTGGTGCGTAGTGTGCAATTTTTTTCACAGCATCAGGCGGTTTAGCGTTCAGTCAGTGTTTCGGATGCAGGCTCTGCGATGCGAGCAAGTGGATATTTTCTTATCTGCTCCATGCGCTCCAACATGGCTTCCCAATCGCCTGTCGGCACGATATACCCGTTCTCGCCAGGTACAATGTGCTCCTTCATCCCCGTGTCTTCAGTAACAATGGCCGGCACACCGCACGCAAGCGCCTCCATCGGGGCATAGGCAAACCCATCTTCATAACTGGGATGTACGTACACATCCGCTTCCTGAAACGGTTTGAGCGGATCACCCGGAGCAAATTTGATGCGCGGGTCGCCGTTGATCATCTTACCAAACCAGGTTTTCATTTTACGCGTAGCACACCCCCCCACCAGGGTCAACTCGGCCTGCTGCGTAGACAGGTTGGAAAAAGCCTTGATGAGCAACGGAATGCCTTTGGTTACGTCTACTCGGCCGGCATACACAACGCGAAAAATGCCATCATTGGGCTTCTGTGCTGGCCGAACAAACTTGGGATGCACCGTCAAGTTTGTGCTTCGCAGCTTAGCAGGTGATATGCCCTCATCGATTAGCGACTGACGCGTGTATGTTGCGTGCGTGTAAATGAGGTCTGCCATTTCGTACTCGCGCATTGTTTTTCGCGCGAGTGCTTCGTTAAGCCACGTATCACGTACACCGTGGCGTTTTGCTGCAATGGCATGCATGCGTTGCACATTACGTACATGACTGTTGGCTGCAATCAATTCGAGGGTTCCATACCCTAACGAACGCGCTTTTTCAAAACTGTAAAGCGATTTGCCAACAAATCCCATAAAAGCCTCCGCCTTGATATCCAGCGCATTTGCAATTCGTCGGTCGAAAATGCGTTCTCCAACATAAGCAGCCCACTGTGGACTAAAACGAAGCGGCGTATATTTTTTCAGGAAACGTAGTTTTACAAAATCTACTGTACGGGCAATTTTTTCATCACCTGGCTTCAGGGTATGGGACAAATATGAAGTTAGTTCACCGCTTGCACGCGACTCTTCCACCAGCTGAGCAAAATGCTGCCCAAGCCCCCCTTTACCGTAAGCTGTTCTACAAGCGATAACTCTCATAAACGATGTGGAGAATCCACAATCCAATCATAGAATATTGTTGGAAGCACATGCAGGGGAGAAATGAACGGACGCTTACTAGCCAATGCTTTTATCGATGTATATGCCAATAGAATACAGCGTTTTTGCATTGAATTATTGCAATAAAATAGCGCCTTTATACGTGCTTTGGCTGCTTTTTGGATAATCTAAATTCGTTGCAACACCTTAGAAACGCAGAAAGCCCTCTACCCGCACATCATGCGTTTAGCCGGCACGTCCAGGCTGCTGCGCAGGTCGCCTGCGTGGCTGGCGCCCGGGGGTAATCCTATTCATAAACCGGGCAAACATCTTTGATTTCACAGTAAAATGTCGGATCTCTTTGTGCTTGCGCTCTTGCATATTCCAATACCATTCTTTCAGCAAAAGCTCAATGCGCTGGGATACTGACAATCCTTGCCCCGAAAAATCATACCCAAATTCTGCCATTTCTTTTTTGCACACGGATTCGATCATCGCAACGTCCTCAGCCGACAGGTTTTTCTTCCACTTATCCAACATATCCGCTGAAATGGGTCGGGTTGCTGCTTTGTTGAATGACGAAGCAGCTTCAGCTTTCATATACCGGCTTGCATCTTTGTAAAACGACAGCATCGCCGGCTCAAACGATTCCCCGATAAACGAACAAATGGCACGAACTGTCTCGTCGGGCTTTGTCACAATGTCTTCGTACCGCAATAACATGCGCTGTGGCTCAGGAACAGCCTCTTCCAAAATAGCCCGCCCCTGCTGCATAAATTTTCGCCGGCTCATCGCATTAAATGTAATGTCGTCCGGAAAAAAAGTAGTCTTCATCATCGAGCTGACGCCGGCGCGGGGATCGCGCACCAGGTGGATAAACCGCGCATCGGGAAACATGTCGAGCAGGATATCAGCATAGAACAGGTTTCCCGGCGTCTTCTCCCCCCACCGCTTTTTACCATGCTGACTTGCCCACGCTTCGAGCATCGTTTTATAAGGCAAACAGAAGTTCTGCGCATCATCTGCCAGAATTTCTGCCTTGAGTGCACCATGGTCGATACCATCCAGAACGCTGCACTTGTTATCTACAAAATCCGTAATAAAGTGCTTATATCGATCTGCTGACAAGCCTGGGTTGCGCCACTGTCCAATTGGTACGCCGGCCATAAACGAGCCGAAGTAGATAATTTCTTCGGGAATGGCAATATGGGGATGGGCATTCAGAATCAGCCGCAACAACGTGGTACCCGAACGATTGGCGCCTACAATGAATATGGGTGATTCCATGCTACGATCTGCTCGAGAGGCCAATTTTTCGCAACGTGCGTTCAAAAGGTTTGAAGGCAAGCTGATACGAACGAAGGTGGCTGTTCTTTTCCTGTTGCCAGGTACAATACTTCATTTTGAAGGCTACTTCCATGCGCTCACTCATGCCCGGTTTTTCACCAACGGGCGTGTAGCCATGCGTTTTCATTGCCTCCGCACAAACGGCCTCTACCAGCGTGATGTCACGCGGCTTCAACTGATTTCGCCACTTCTCCACACTCACCGTTGATATAGGCTTGGTCAGCGTACCAACGCCTCCCAATTCATTCGCATTGGGGTGCAAATCGCCCTGCGACTTCTGGTAAAACGCAAGCATCTCTTCTTCGAATGGCTCATCAAGAAAACTGCAAATGGTGCGGGCAGTTTGCTCCACGTCAGAAACCAGCTCCTCGTACTTAATCACCAGCCGTTTTTCTGCCGGAACGGAAGACAAAAATAGGTCATAACCGTACGTCGCAGCCTGTAGCCAGTTGAAAGCGTTCAACACACTATCATCTACAAACCGCGCAAACCGGTTCATGGAATTGACCACCGCACGGGGATCTCGAATGATGTAGATGAACCGCGCGTCAGGCATCATTTTGTGGATGTAGTCCACATAAAACAGGTTCTTTGGTGTTTTTTCACCCCAAACCGTTTTGCCTTCTTTTTCAGCCCAGGCATCCAGGGCTTTACGAATGGGCACATCCAGACGCGGTGCTTCAGCGAGTACCTCTTCGGTCAACCGGTCTCTGTCCAATCCTTCGAGGGCAACGCTTTTCTTTTTGAAGTACGCACGGACAAAATCTTCGTACGTCCCTTTTTTGAAGCGCGGATCTTCCCAAGTATCCAGATCGCCGGCAATGGCACAACGCTCAAAATACGCCATCTCTTTAGGCACACCTATCTGGCTGTGCGCATTGAGCAACAATCGCATCATGGTGGTCCCGGAACGGCTGGCGCCAACGATAAAAAAAGGTGCTCCCATGTTTCCAAGACCTATTTTTTGAGGTTTACTTTGCCGCGCCCTTTACCCTTCATGCTATCCACAAATGCACGCAGGCCTTCTCGAATAGCTTTGATTGTACGACCGGGAAGCCTGCGCAGCACGTAGCCGGCATCCAGTGATTTGTGGAGCAGCAGACCAAATAGACCAGGCTTTTTGTTACCCTCAGGTGCGTAGCCAAGTGCTTCAAGTTCTTTGCCGGCCAACCAGTTAAATCGTGCATGCTGGAACGCCCCCCATGACTTCCACCGCTGATTTGTATCGAAGTCTTTCTTCTTTTCTTGCGGCTTCCAAGACACATTATCCCCTGCCCCTTCATAAAGGATGAGCCATAAACGGGTGTATCCAGTGCAGCTTCAAAATCGTAAATGGTAGCATCCAGATCGAGGAACTGCAGCACGTTGCCCAATTCTTCGACCGTGTTTGCATTCAGTGCCTCGTAATGCACCAGCTTAAACCGATCCGCATAAGCAGCGTGCTTTTGCTGAAACGCAGTGATCTCCCGCACGGTCTTCCGCCACTTTCGGGTTGCAGTTTCAAAATTCCAACCAAAACCCGACATCCCAGACGCGACAATAGATCGCCCGTCGCGGACGATGATAAGCAGATGTGCATCCGCGAAGTAATTAAAAAAGGCGTCCAGGTTTTCGACACTGGGTGTTTTGGTGACGATGCGTTTTGCATCGGACAGCGAACCAAGGAAGTCGGTTAATCCATGTCCAACAGCGGTTGATAACGGTGCTACAAATGCTTCATCCGCCCCCCAGTTACCCCACTGCCAGCGCAGTCGGTCTACATACCGCCGCAGCCACTTAATGTGATGCACCAGATAATCTTCGCGCACGGGCGTCGTATTGATGGCGCCACAATCGGGATGCTGACAGAGCAGCCGGTGCAAAAAATTGGTGCCGCTACGGGGCATCATGCCCAGAATGAAAATTGGTACACGCGCAGTTGACCCGGCCGGCAAATCCGGTAGCACGGCAGTCTCGTTATGTTGCGCAGGTTGGGTCATGCGTCGACAGATCTTGCTAAAAGCAGCTTATTTAAGTTCGTAGCCGAGGGCTTCCGCCACGGAGGCGATGTAAGGACGAACCGTTTTGTAATCGTCATCGCTCCATTCGAACGACAGGCCGTTATAGTGTGCCTGAGCATTCATTTTCTTCCCCATCACCCGTTTTATGTCTGCCATATCGGGACAAGGCACGCCGACAAATTCAAAGATCTCACGGATCACGTCGTCAGATCCACCAAACAAGCGTTTGGCCGGCAACTCCATCGCGCGGGATGCCGGCAGTGTTGCCATAAAGTCCATCGACATCTTGTTGATGCGCGCCCAGCGCCATGCTTCTTTGGCAAGTGGCGTCATAGCATCCCAGGTGTCAACATATTCCTCTCCAGCGCGTGGCCGGATGCGTGCAAAATTCCACGCCATGTTCGGGCCGGCATATGCACCACGGCGCATGCCCGACTGGATCACCTGGTAGGGATTACGGTGCGAAAACACAAACTTGCTGGCTGGAAACGCAGCTTGCACCGCCGGCGCCAAATAGGTCAACCGATTGTTCGATTCCACATACACCTGCCCTTTTGCATTCGCCTCCAACACAAAATCATCCCGCACAGCAAGCATAAAGGCTGTCCATCTTTCCATCCAGGCAGCACTGGCTTCGTGCATGCCTTCATCCATATAGGCATCAAACGACGACTTCACCAAACGCGGGCGTGGTTCGTGTTCTGCTAACACGTTGCCTGACAGCTTGAGCACATTTGCCATCGTCTGAGTGCCCGTACGCCCGGTGGAGAGCATAAAGACACACTGCATGTTCTCCCAGCCTTCTTCACCGTAAACTTTGCCTAGCGTAAGCTTGTTGGCCTTTCGATACGCAATGGCTTCTCCTTCGAGGATGCGGCGGAGTTTGCCCTGAACCTGGGTCAGTTTCCTGTCGGCCTGACGTGCTATCTTCTTTTTGAGGCTTCCCATGTGCCGGACACACCCAGTCTTGTTGGTTAGTCTTCCTGGCCGGCCGCCGAGGCAGACGACTCGGAGAGCGAAACATCGGCCGGCAACAGGTCCTCACCAACTTCCAGCTGATATTGCAGCGCGTGGTATTCCCACAGCTTGCCTTTCTTCTTGAGCAACTCCTCGTAAGGCCCCTGCTCTACAACTTCCCCTTGCTCGAGCACCACGACTTTATCTGCGTTTTCGATGGTCGACAACCTGTGCGCAATCGCGATTACCGTACGGCCTTGCATAAGCTCTTCCAATGACTGCTGCACCAACCGCTCCGATACGCTGTCGAGGGCGCTTGTGGCCTCGTCAAGAATCAGAATATCTGGATCACGGAGCAACGCACGAGCAATGGCTACGCGTTGCCGCTGACCACCTGAAAGTCGGACGCCACGGTCGCCGAGCACGGTATCAAAGCCTTCTTCCATTTGCTCGACAAAGTCGAGCGCATTGGCCCGGCGGGCAGACTCATAAATCTTTTCTTTGGGGATGTCTTCCAGGCCGTACGCGATGTTCGCCCATACTGTCTCATTGAAAATGAAGGTACTCTGGCTCACCACGGCAATTTTCGGGCGAAGTGAATCAATCTGCGCGCCCCGCAAGTCTTCGCCATCCCACAATACACGCCCTTCAATTGGGTCATGAAAACGAGGAATCAGATCAACTAGCGTCGATTTACCCGCCCCCGAAGCCCCAATGATCGCTGTCGTTTTCCCACGCTCAATCGTGATGTTCACATCTTTCAAGACGATAATGTCTTCGCCGTAACCAAACGTTACGTTTTCGAATTCAATTGCTTCTTTGAGGGGTTCAACAACGCGCTCGCCATCTGACAAATACGGCTTGTTATCGGTACGAAGCAGGTCGGCTACATTTAGGAGTGAACCACGCAAGCTCGCCCACATACCGCGTTGCTTGTTCAGTTCGTTGATAAGCGGCATCATGCGAAGCAGCGCAAAAAGGAACGCAAGCAGTAACGCAATATCCAGTTCGCCGGGCAATACGTAATATTGCGTGGCGACGAGAATGATACCAATCAGGATTGTGCTCACAAATCCCTGCGACAGCGGCCCCACTTTCAAACGCTGCCAGCCGTTTTTGATCATGGAATCAGCAAGGCCGTTAATGGCGCTGCCCATGCGTCCGCGCTCGTAGGTTTGCGTGTTAAACGCAGCAATGGTGCGGATGCCATTGATGAGTTCAGTAAGCGACGAAGTAAAGTGGCCGGCGGCCTTGGTTACTTTTTTGCCCCCATGCTGGATGCGGCGCAGCAAACGCGTCAGGGTCAATGACAAAATCACGAAGAACGTCAATATGATCATTGACAATTCCCACGAGACATAAAACATGAACGCAATGTAGACGATCATCAGCGTACCCCGAATCAGGAATACGTTGATTACCTGGAACGACTGAATTACGCGGCTAATCTCCGTTGTGAGGCTGTTGATCAGCTCACCAGTTTTGGTACGGGAATAATAGCTCAGTGAAACAGTCAATAACTGATCTACCACGCGCGAACGCAGTTCCATGACGTATTTAACGCGGGCCACAGTGGCAAAAGCTTCAGACAGATAACTGAATCCTGAACGTCCCCAGGAAGCAACCAGGATAATGCCGCAAATACGATACAACCGTTCCAGCTGCGACTTGTCGACCCCGAGGATATGCTGGTCAACGAAAGTCCAACCTGTACTAAACGCCTCGCCAGAATCCCCGATATTGCGGAGAAACGGGACCAGAAGACCAATGCTAAACCCCTCACATATCGCCGCCAGAATTGCAAAACAAAGGGTGATAATGAGGTAATACCAGTACTTGCGAAATACCCCAAGCAGGATGCGACTCGGCCGGCTGATCGTTCTATTAATGATTGAACGAAAGTTCATGCTTCACAACTATAAAAATCAAATGAGCGCTTCATGTACTAATACTCTTCCGAAGCGCTTAATAATAGGCTAAGCAAAGGCTAATTTTATAATGCCTTTTGTTCAACAGGCTTGCGCTGAATAGCTTAATAGTGGTACTCCTTTAGATTATTCGACCAGATACCCTGCTTTTATAGCTGGCGGATGCGAATAGCAAGCAATACGAGCGAAGCAACAGCACCGATCGCTGAGAAAACGGTCTGCAAGTTGAATCGTTGTTTACTCTTCGTTTCGATCAGAATAATGTCGTTTTCCTCCAGCGCCGGGTAAGACTTGCCACTTTTAAGCAGATCGTTCATTTCGGAACTGAAGATTTCATTTCGTGCCCCTCCGGTGGTGCGATATAATCGAACGGTAACCGTACTTTTTGTTGTATTGTCCGTCTCGCCGAAGTTGGGAATCTGAGCAGAGGAAAGCAGATCGATGAGGTCAACGTTTTGCTCTACCTTCCAAATCCCCGGGGTGTTTGCTGTCCCCCACACGTAGACAAACATGGTAGGCCGGCCCGGGCGGGAAAAGTCAGTAATGCGTTCTTCCGACTGCGCCATTACATCCATGTGGCCCAGGGCAAATAGACAAAAGCCCAGAAAGGCAAACTTGCAAATTTTAGTCATTTGTACTGATTATTTGAACAATAAATATTGGGTCAATACGTCAAGTCATTACCCCCGTACGCGGTAGCTTTTTAGATGCCTGGCAGTCATTTTTCCTCAACACATCCATGCGCGAGACTGCTGGCAAATACGACAGGCTATAAACGATAAGAGGCCACCAACACAGAATTGAACGACGGGCTTTTTTCTAGCGACAACATTTACTGGTGCATCAACAGAGTGCGCATGTATGCGCGATACCTGGATAGCAGCCGGCTCAAACCGTTGTCAACAAACAAAGGAGTTGTAAGGCGCCGCGTGTCGCATAGTAGCAGATACAGCAAGCAGCCAAATCCTAATTTGCGGCTCCTTCCATTTGAGGAGAATAGCCATACGTACCATCGTAGCCGTAAACAGAATACGCACGCATATTGGCGCTCTTTCCGTTAAAACGGTTAAGGATTACCCCAGCAACATTTACGCCAACAGCTTCTAGCGTTTGCTTCGTCACAGTAAGTGACTGGTTATCCGTTGCATTTGCATTGGCTACAACAATGGTTGCGTCACACAGCGTGGAAATCACCACGGCATCTGTAACAGCAAGCACGGGCGGGGAATCGATGATAATTGTATCGAACATCTCGCGAAGGCTGTGGAGCCCATCGCGGAGTACTGAAGAACCAACCAGTTCAGAAGCCCGTGTGGAGGAGCTTCCTGCAGGAATAAAGTGCAGATCACGCACCGACGTCTCAAATTCTTCCAACAAGAACTCGCCAGGGTTCATCAGCAAATCTACAAATCCCGGTGCGCGGTTGATGCCCAACAACTTGTGGCACGAAGGCCGGCGCAAGTCGAGATCAATCAGCAGGGTACGCCGGCCACTTTCTGCCATGGTCGCAGCAAGGTTCACCGACGTTACGGACTTCCCATCACCCGATTCAGGGCTTGTAATCAGCACAACTTGAGGCGGCTGATCTTCAAACAGGAAGTCAATGTTTGTACGCGTCAGCCGGTAATTCTCCGCAATGGAAGAACTTGGCTGCAACACGGAAATCAGATGTGTATTCCAGGTACCGCCGTTGTACTGTACCAGTTCGTCGCCACCGTAAGATGCTTTGATTTCTGGATGCATCTCCGGAATCACACCAATGAGGTTGAAGCCCATCTCTTTAATATCGCTTGGCTTCTGAATGCGGCGATCAACAGCTTTGCGCAGGAATGCGATACCGGTGCCAAAACCAAGTCCGAGGATGAGGCCGAGTACAAGGCTCTGCGTAAGGTTGTTGCCCACAGGTGAAGCAAACTGTGCTTCGCGTACAACAGACACATTGCCAATTTCATGCTCCAGCGCAATTTCCATCTGCTGGAGTTCCTGCTGCAGCGTTTTGTATCCGGCTTCAACAACCGCCCGCCGGCGTTCTACATCGTTTTGCTGCAGCATCTTGCCAGGTACCTGGTCAAGCTTGTCTTTGGTCTCGGAAATACGCTGCCGTATCGAGCTAATATTGAGTACAATTTCCCTGATTTTGAACTCTTTCTCGATGATCTGCCCGCTCAACTGTTTGGCATAACTCAGCGGCTCGTTGGCAGTACTGGAAGATCCACCGCCTGTAGAAAGCGTCTCAGCAACCAGTTTCTCAGCCAGCGCGTTTTTCTGGCCTTCAAGGTGATTTATGCTCTTTACAATATCATTGAGTTCAGGAATTTCATCTTCCCGGCCCCGGCGCGAAGGATCGCGCATGTAATACTCTTCCGCCTCCATTTTCAGGTCGGCAATCCGCCCTTGAAGCGCTTCAATTTCTTTGTCTGCGCCTGAGCTAACCGTGGCAACCAGGTTAGGCGAGACGCGTGCATACTCCCCTTTCAGATGTTCAAGCAGGTTCTGCTCGGTTTCGAGCTGAATTTCGTTTGTTTGCAGCTTGGCGGTTAACTGGCCGTACTGCTGCAACAGCAATTCCCCAGCTGAACCCTGCGTCGCGGCATCGCCGGCGCTTACAACTGCCTCCCACTCATAATCGAGAGCCGTGAGTTCATCGCGACGCTCGTCCAGGCGCGCACGGGTAAAGTCGCGAGCATTTGCCAGCCGGGCGCGGCTCCGCTCTTTCTCGATGGCTTTGTACTCTTCCGCATAAATATTAACCAGGCGCACCGCCTCATATTTCGACGGGCTCACTGCTTTCATGTTGATCATGCTCTGCTCAGCCGGCATGAAGAACACCATGCCGCGCAATCGAATGGCAGCTTCTTCAACCGTTGCTGTTGAGCCACCGTTACGCGGCTGCAATGCGGTAAACAGTGAATCAGAACCCAGGCTTATGGCAGCATCACGGAGCCGGCTTGCCACACGCTTGCTCAATTCACCCGAATTGATCAGAAAACTGAGTTCATCAGCCTGTGTACGGCCATCTACACCATACGGGCTCAATCGATCAATCGGAGAAGCGCCACTTTTTGCGGTACTAATAGAGACAAGACTTGAGGCTTCAAAAACCTTGGTTTCTGTTAATTTATAAGCCGCAATACCAGCAGAAATGAGGACACACGTGGCAAGAATAATCCATTTGCCATCCAGGATCGTCCCCAGGATATCGCCAAAATTTATAGACGTGGCCTCAGCACCCGCGACCGGCTGTGGCGGGATGGCGGCAGCGTGCCCGTTCAGTGGCCTGTCGACGGGCAAAAACTGCTGATTTGAGCGTTTTCTAGGTTCTAAATTATTCATGGTTTTGGATCAAAACCCCGAGGGCTATACATGTATAATTCAACTCGTTACGGTTGCGTCTTCCTGCGATTCGTTTAACCAAAAACGAATCAAACGATGTACTACTCAATCATCGGTATCGGATAAGTCGACCAAAGCTTTAACCTGGAGACAGGCTTCGCAATGAAGCTTCTATCAGGCTAAGATGGCATTGTAACGGGTCAATTTTGCATTCAAGCACCAATTATTGGTTTAACAAATCATGTATTGGGTTTTGCCCCCACCTCAGGCTACCTTTCCTGCCGGCTGAATTAGCTGGCCCCATTACCGGTCAGAACAACCGGAATGGTTTTGAGAAGAATGTAGTAGTCAAGGGATAGTGAGCAAGACTTCTGATAATCAACGTCGATCGTAACACGCTCATCGAAACTGAGTTGATTTCTACCAGAGACCTGCCACAATCCGGTTAAGCCGGGGGCGCTTTTGAGGACCTCTTTCTCGAGACCTCTCATTTTGGGTAGTTCTCTTGGGAGATAAGCCCGCGGGCCAACCAGACTCATTTCACCAACCAACACATTAATCAGTTGTGGAAATTCGTCGAGGCTGTACCTGCGTAACACGCTTCCGATAGGAGTGATACGTGGGTCATCTCTCAACTTGTGAAAAATCTCGTATTCCTGACGACGAACGGGATCCGTCTCAAGGATGTGCTGCAACTTACTTTCAGCGTCGACATGCATGGTTCTAAACTTGTAAACCTTGAACAGCTTACCATTTTTACCCATGCGCTCCTGCTTAAAGAAAACAGGGCCGCGGGACGTCAGCTTGTTGAGCAGAATAATGGATGCAAAGAGTGGCGCAAGGAGGATGAGCCCAATAAATGCACCGACAAAATCGAGTGTACGCTTGAACAGAGCCTGGATCATCGTCCAGAAGCTCGTAGCCGTGATACCTGTACCGACGGGCTTATTGCCTGTCAGGCCTTTGAGGTAGAGCAGCCCTTCTTTGCTGCGGCGCGTAACATAGATATTTTTGAATACCGGACGCTCAGCGTGCTCTTGCAGGAATTTGGCTTCCTGTTCGGGCTCCAATGCGACAACTACATGGTCGATTTGATGTGTTTTGGCGAGCGAGCGGTACAATTTCAGGCTTGAGAACGCCGGCACACCAATGCGCTGTGTTAGCGTTAAGTCGTCCTGAAGAAGCGCGGCTGCTTTCAAACCCAATTCGGGTGCGCGCTGCAATGCAGTCAGCGCTTCAAGCCCTTCTTTGCCACTCCCCACAATGAACGCCGCCTGTCCCCACCAATTGGCTCGTGCATACATAATGCGCGCGAGTACGCGGAAAAACGGCACAAGCAGAATCAACAAAGGCCCTGCAATGCCAAGCCACAACACCATGTGCACCCGAAACTCGGGCACAAACAAGACAGGCACCGAAAGACCGGCAATGACCGCCAGGTTGGCTTTGCAAAGCGACAGAATCTCGCGCTCCGGACGAATGAGTACGGGTCGGTATAGACCAAAACTCATATACGCCAAAGGAAACAGCGAGAATGCATAGACAACAGCGCTTACAGCCGGCAATTTCAATCCAAGCACCATGCTACTGATGATTAGAATGTTTATGACGGTGCAAAGCGCTACAATATCTGAAAATACAAGCGTAGCCTGGGTCAGACGCTTGCGGGTCGACAACTTTTTGTTGTTCAAGACCGACCGACGGGCCGTCTTGGTATCCGTAACCGAAGCGGAGGCAATGGGAGCAGCTAGTATATCTTCAACGTACACTTTCACGTAACTTTTCTAGTTGCTATCTGCTGACGAAAACTCGGAATAAGCCCTGGCCACTGCGTCTTCAAAACGCTCCTGAAAACGCTCGATCGAGAATCGAAGCGCGTTTTCACGAATGCGAACATGGCTTAGTTTACTGTATGTGTTTTCTAGAGTCTGAACAGCTTCCTTCAAGCTCGTGGTAGTTTGCTCGAAAAAGAAAATCCCAGTCTCTCCGGGGAGAATCGTTTCTGTGGCACCGCCTTTACCAAAGGCTACCACAGGTGTCCCACAGGCTTGCGCCTCAACGGGGACAATGCCAAAGTCCTCTTCTGCTGCAAAAACAAATGCTTTTGCGCGCCGCATGTAGCTTTTGAGTGCATCAAAGGGTTGATACCCGAGCATCTCGACATTCGGTGTGGCTTTGGCTGCAATTTTATCATAATCCGGCCCGTCACCAATGACGACCAGCTTCTTGTCTGGCATCTCAGCAAACGCTTCAACAACCAGATCTATCTTCTTGTAAGGCACCAGGCGAGATGCCGTGATATAAAAGTCTTCTTTGTCCTCACAAAGTGAGAACGCATCGGTATCTACTGGCGGATATACCACTTCTGCCTTCCGGCGATAGGTTTTCCAAATCCGACGGGCAACCGTGCGAGAATTGGCGATATAAGCATCTACCCTGTTCGAGCAAGACACATCGTAAATCCGCATGTAGTGCAGGATAATTTTCGCCATCAATCCCTTCAGCCCCGTTTCCAGCCCCCCTTCTTTCAAGTACTGGAAGTGGAGATCCCAGGCATATCGCACCGGGCTATGCACGTAGCTTACATGCATCTGGTCTGCTGTTGTCAGCACGCCTTTGGCAGCAACGTAGCTAGAAGACACCACAACATCGTATTGTGTGAGGTTGAATTGCTCGGTTGCAAAAGGCACAAAAGGGAGATAAAATCTGTACTTTGAGCGCGCAAATGGGAGTCGCTGGATAAACGAGGTGTTGACTGATTTGCCCTGGAGAAATGCGCGCTGGTCGTCGGGCAGAAAATCGATAAGGCTGTAGAGTTCGCTATCCGGGATCACATTGATCATCTGCTCGAGCACACGCTCTGCGCCGGCGTATACCGGCAACCAGTCGTGAACTATTGCGGTACGCAGATGTTTGGGTAGGACCTGACTGTCTACCTGTAGCCGCTGAGATGCTGGCTCAACCGCTTCTGGTACATTCATAAGACGAACGTCGCTGTACATGGGTCTTAAACAGTCGGAAAAAATGTCACTTGAAAGACAAAAAAGTCGAATTTTGTGCCACGAACCAGCATACTGTTCACGCGCAACTCATCTCTGCAAACTTCGGACATTACACGGGTATTTCAGTCTCGATTCTATACTGAGTGTGTCACAAAAATGTGCTCTTTTTAGTTGGCGAACGGACGCTACATTAGCAGGTGTAACACAAAAGGAGCCAGAAAAGGGAAGTGATGCGTTTTTTTTGGCAATTTGTGCTTTTTGCAGCTACATGAAAATTACAAAAAGGTGATGCTGTAGCAGGCACGGATCTGGACACTAAAATATGCCTCAATGGCTTCAAAAAGGGCACTTTCGTGCGCCAAAGGCTACAGGCGCCGTGCGCCAAACCTCCCCTTCACCAGCCGGCGTGAAGGCAAAAAATACCGCTGATGCGAATTGGCTTTAATGCAGCGTTGACACGGTCGAATTTTGCTGTTGCTGCTGGCCATGCATCCACTGAATTGCATACTGCATAAGCGCCGATACAGAGTCGAGGCCGAGCTTCTCTTTCACCCGCCGTCTGTAGGTCTCAACCGTCTTGCGACTCAAGTTCAGATCTTTGGCAATGACCTTGATATCTGCGCCTTCGCCCAGCTTCCGAAAAATGGCCATTTCGCGATCTGTAAGCTTACCAACAATGAAGCCATTTTGCTGTTCTTTGACGACTTTACCAAGGATCCGCGACGTCATACGTCGGCTCAGATACACTTCCCCCCGCATCACACTTCGGATAGCCTCAACAATGTGCCGCGTTGGCTCGCTCTTGGCAAGGTACCCGAGTGCGCCCACATGAATGGCGCGTTCCGCGTAGGCCAGTTCGTCGTACATGGAATAGATCAACACCTGGACGCTTGGGTGCTGCGCCCGGATGGTCTGTACCAGATCGAGTCCATGGGCATCTTTTAATGAGATGTCGACGATCGCCACATCGGGATGTGCGTCGGGAATCATCCCGAGTGCTTCCGCTGCAGAGCCAGCCTGTCCGCACAATTCCATGTCGATTTTATCCCGAATGGTGAAAGCTAAAGCTTCGCGAATCGCCGGATGATCATCTACAACGATGATCCGGATCTGGCGCGAGAAAATGCTTTTTGTTTGCGGGGGGGCCATTGATCCGAAAGTAGTATTCACACTCACACTCCTGACACGGTCGTATCAGCACTGGATGCCTTGCCTGCTTAAGATACCGGCTTTTGCTGCCGGCCCCCGACCTTATCGTTCTTTAAAAACGTAGTGGCCCGGGCTGCATGCACATCGACATGGCGGAAACGACCAGATTTTTACTCGATTACGGAGATTCCCTGATCCTGGAGAGGAATCGAAAAATAGCCGCCTGGTTTTATAGTAGACAACCAGGCATTGCCCTGTCCGCTCAATATCGGGGTCATTCATTGGATTGAAACCCCTGGTGTAACTTGGCCGGCGCATAAGGAGGCGCCATGGACAGGAAGTCAGATCTGATGGGGGATCAACGCCCGCTTTGGGACATGTGAACGTTGCCAGATCCTGGGCATGTGTCAAATTATTCGATCATCCCCAGCAAAGACGCGACTTTTGGTGGAAAGGTCGTATGTAGTTTTAGCGCATATAAATGTGCTAAAGTATAGGGGATCACTATGCGCCAATTGGATATTAGGAGGACTGGGAGGCTTTAAATCTCTTGAATATCGAATATCGAGCCAGAGCTGTTCAGAAAAAATCTTTATCCAATGTTGACGCTCATGGCCATTCCAAAAGGGATACGCATTTTGTACAGCAAGCAACTGCTCCATTGTGGAGACTGCGTACGTTCATTTCTTTTGCTTGCCCAAAAGAAACGAACCAAAGAAAAGGGCACCACCAAATAAAACGCGCGCTTTTATCTCCTTTCGCGCAGATCCTCCTGAATTTTATTCAGGAAAACGCTTCGATAAAAGCACCCACCGCACATCGCCACGCATTTGGTGGACATCCGCGCGCTAAATTGCTGAAAACGAAAGCATCTTTGCTAGCTACTATTTTTTTCTGAACACCCCTGATATCGAGCAAGGAATATTGAATATCGAAGTCGGTGGGTAATGGTAACATCCCCTCACCCATGTCATCCTGAGCCATGCGAAGGATCTCTGCTAGACTAGCTCTGTCTCCCCACCCATGTCATCCTGAGCGAAGTCGAAAGATCTGGGCTCTTTGATTGCTGAATGCGGATTGTTGATTACGGATTGCTGATCTGCCTCAATCCTGTCATCCTGAGCCATGCGAAGGATCTCTGCTAGACTAGCTCTGTCTCCCCACCCATGTCATCCTGAGCGAAGCCGAAGGATCTGGGCGTGCACTCTCCTGCGCTGAACCTCTTCGTTGCGCTAAAACCTCCTGGGCCCCGGATCAAGTAAAAGGAATAGCGACATCCCTCCCCCATGTCATCCTGAACTCTGCCAAGGATCTCTGCCAGCATACCTCCACCCTCAAACAAAAAAAGGCGTGGATCTTTGCGGGCCGCATCAGCAAGCATTGATGCAATCGGCCGGCAAAAATCCACGCCAGTAGTCTTAACGACGCAAGCGCATCGTTATGCAGGACCACCGCCAGGGATATCACCCTGTCCGTAGCGCCACTGCACGGCATACTGCAGCAACTCTGCTACTGTATCGAAATCCAGTTTCTCTTTTACACGCCGGCGGTACGTTTCAACCGTTTTGCGGCTCAGGTTCAATCGCTGGGTGATCTCCTGTACGCTGTACCCTTCGCCCAGCATCTGGAATACCGCCATTTCACGGTCCGTCAGCTGATCAATGGCAAAACCAGGACTTGAAGAGCGGCCCGTGGCGATTTTGCTGAGCATGCGCGAGGCCATGCGACGGCTCAAGTACACTTCGCCCTGCATGACGCTGCGGATCGCTTCCACAACGCTTTGCGTCGGTTCACTTTTCATCAGGTATCCCGATGCGCCAGCGCGGATGGCACGCTCTGCGTACACGCTTTCGTCGTACATAGAGAATACAACAACCTGTACATTGGCGTACTGCGCCTTAATGTTTTGTACCAGATCCAAGCCGTGCGCATCTTCCAAAGAAATGTCGATTACAGCAACGTCGGGCTGGAGTTTTTCGACCAGTTGAAATGCTTCGTCTGCTGTACTGGCCTGGCCAACCAGTTCAATGCCCATTTTGTCTGTGATAATATCCGCGATAGCTTCACGAATTGCTGGATGATCATCTACTACTACCACGCGGATCCGACTTAATGAAGCCTTATTAGTATCCATAGTTTGTATATTGCTATCAGGAGAGTACATCAAATTACCTCTAATTGTCGCGTTTCACGCGAACTGTTAGCCTCACGAATTATTTTTAGAACGAATCAATAATTATTCGTGGCCCAGCTCTTCGACCGATGCTTGTTATCAGGCTGCCGGCAATCCGGAGTCGGTTGTGCAATAGCCTACAGTCTGCAACCAGCGATCATGGGTTAGTATCGGAGCTATTCATGCATCATTAAGATGCGCCGTTTTTAGCCACGTCCTCCTTGTGTACAATCTGGGTTAATTCTTGTCTTATTATATTTTCTTGCAAGGTGCACCGTACTATCGTTCCGGCGTCTATCTCTGACTTAATTTCGAAGCCACCTTTTATGGTTCTGGCGCGATATGCCATGCTGTTCAGCCCAAGCGATTTCCCTGTGCGAATAGATGGATCGAATCCTTTTCCATTGTCAGCCACTTGAAGCACGATTTCATTACCATGCAAATCCATGGAAATGGTGATATCTGTTGCTTCTGCGTGTTTGAGTGCATTGTTGGTTGCTTCCTGAACAATGCGATACAAATGCATTTTGGTGTCCCGCTCCCACACATCAATCATTCCGTCAGTTACATACTGACAGGTGATGCCTGGCAGCGCGTTGGTATTGTGCGCTAGCTCGTTGAGGGCGGTAGCCAATCCTTCATAGAATAGCTGAGTCGGCGTCAGGCCGCGGTAAATTTCGCGTACGCGCTGTGATGCCTGGCCGGCAAAATCCGCCACCTTTTGGGCCTGACCATAGCTGTCACTTTCGTCTTTGAGTTTTTCAGCGAGGTTTTGGCTTAGCATCCGTACGCCGGTCAACAACTGCCCTACCCCGTCGTGCAAATCCCGACCGATAGTCTGCTGCTGCTCTTCCAGGGTCTCAACCATCTGCTGTTCGAGGCGGATACGCTCTGTCACTTCGATGCAACTACCCCAGATGCGCACCAGCTTGTCTTCATCCACCGTACCAACGGCATTGATTACAAAGTGACGCACTTCCTGGCCGTCAGTTGATGCTGCATATTCGTGGTTAAGCAGGCGATATCCAGATCGTACAAACTCATGGATAACACCGATTTCGAGATGCGGCATCACACGGCTCATGGGTTTGCCTTCCAGGCGTTCATGCGATGCGGTACCAAGCAGTGCTGCCATCACCGAGTTGCACTCAGCCAAACTGCCTCCTTCAGCAACCAGGCGAACCTGCTCGTCGTGCAAGAGCCCAACATCCACCCCTTCTTCAAGTTCAATACGCCAAATCGCCTCAGACGTGGTGTCAACAAACGTTCGGTAGCGTTCTTCGCTATCACGTAATGCTTTTTCTGAAATCTGCCGTTCAAAGTAGGTGGACAGCAAATCGCCGAGTACACTCAGTACGCGGCTATCAGCTTCCTGCCACTCGGGTGGCCGGCCACCGTATTCGACACCAAGATATCCGTGTAACTTGCCCTGTGGCGAAAGAACAGGAACTGCGAGCGTTGTCTGCTCACCAGCTGAAAGGGTGCGGGATAACTTTTTCCCGTTCCACTTGCACACCAGGCGCTGTACCGTACTATCAACGCCAGGGCCCAAATCAATAAATATATCTTCTTCAGATGCTTCCGCTTTGCGCTTCCACACACGGGGCAACATGACGCCGTGCTCGTCAACCGGTACTTCCTGCAAGAGTAGCTTATCTGAAGGAATTTCAACAAAGTAAACGGTTTCAGCGCCAACAGCCTCGCCCATCAGTCCGAGCAACTTCTCAAAATCGATTAGCTCATCGGAAACCAGTTTTTGCGAAGCCTCTACGAGTGCACTCTCAACGCGCAAGCGGTGCTCGATGCGTAATTCCTGCTGACGATTCACCGTTACATCCCGCAGCACATCGCGATAGACGCCAATGTAGCCGACGTCTTTTTGGTTTTCACGCATAGGCGTGATGGTGAGCGTCACTTCGCGTGTACGCCAGTCTTTTAGCACCAGCGCATCGCGCCCCGACCAGTTACCGCGTTCGCGGATGGCATCGAGAATATTCGGATCGGTGGCAAATTGAAGCGTTTTGTTGCGCGTCAGAGCGGAAACGTGTTGCCCCATTACTTCGTCGGAGGTGAGGCCAAAAATGATTTCGGCGCCGGCATTGAAGAACACAAGCCGGCCGGCCAGATCTGTAGCTATGATCGCCTCGCTCACCTGCGCCAAAATGGTCGACTCAAGCTCGAGCCGCTGCAACGCACCTTTAGGAATAGCAATGTCTTCTGTTTCCGTAGCGGACATGTGTAAATCGCTCTGGGCAATAATGCTTCCCAATTCCATAGCTATCCTTTGTAATGCTGTCTCGTCATGAAATGACCAATCAGGACGGGCATCCCTGGCTTCGAGTCCCAAGACACCCCAATAGGTCTCATTAATCATGATCGGCAGCAACAGCGCAAACTTTACGCCCAATTGATCAAATGCCGCATGGGCTTGCGTATCAAATGGGTGCCGCACCCCACCTACAGGAATACCCTGCGACAGCTGATGGTACCAGGAAGCGTAGCGTTTACGAACAGGATTGGCCGTTTCTGTACTTATATGTTTCTGCCTGAACCTGAGAGACTTCCAGGCATGTAGCATTCTGATTCGATGCTGGACAAACGCCTCGGGACGGCCGTGGATGTGCCGCGCCAAAATGACACGATCTACACCAATGGTATTACCCAAGGATTGGAGTACCGTTTTGAAAGAGGTACTGCTCTCGCTATTTCGGTAGAACTGGCGTTTTGCAGCAGCTACGCCAAAAAGCAACTGTACAAACCGACGCTCACGACGGCTTAATAGCCGCTGCTTCACGTCCGGCTGCCAGCAGCCGGCTTCAAATCCAGAATGTAAAGCCAAATCTAGCCTCGGAGGTTGAATGAATAATAGTCTTTCAGCAACAGAACAACCTTTGGATTCAGATTGGCAGGCAGGTAGAAAAGCAGTTCATCCGCGCCCATAGACGCCGGGTATGTTTACTTCACGTACTTGGCCGCCATTTGAATCAAAGCCTGTGCCATTTATTATCCGGGGAGCATTCGGCTTGATTGTATAGCAGGTAATGTGTGAGGCTGCTATAACAGGATTACAGCCATTTGAACTTCAGGCGAACTGCCTAATATACCAAATGGCTGTAACCTGCTACAGCGGTTATGTATACAGATATATATACCACAATCTGTTCATAAATATCGAATCTATTTCTAAATCAGTTCTTTGCTGTGGTTATCTGGATAGCGCCAGGTTGTCCATCCACCCAGGAGCAAAACACGCGTTTCGGCTGATTTCACATCTCAATGTGAGACGATAACAATTTATTATGTTATCAATATTTCTCTCGTCTCACATACTGCCTATTTACCAGCGGCGGCGTACCAACCTCCTTTACGGATTTTCTGGACCGACGTATTTAACAGTCGATTTGGCTTTTAAATGTCACAGGTCTGTGCTCATTCAATCCAAACTGTATTACATCTACTAAATCTGTCAACTTCTTGAAGTGGAATGAGTAACTAGGGCATGCAGATACCAGGCGCAGCAGTCCCTCGTGCCGTGTGCCCCGGCCCCCTAGCTACAGCAACTCTCCTATGTTTCAGCCTAAACGCGCCGAACATCGCCTAATTTTGGCGTGTGCAAAAACACAAGGGTACCAGACGCAAGTTGATGAAACCTACACCCAGGCTTCCATCGACTGGCTGTATGTCTACGACCTGGCCGACCACCACCGTATTATCCCCCTCCTCTATTTCTTTCTGCGCAGCAATCCCGACATCGAAGTCCCGGAAGAAGTAGCAGCAAAAATCAAAGTACTGGCAAGTAATCTTGCCGTAGCCAACCTCTTTCAAACAACAGAATTAACCGGGCTCCTTGGCGACATAAACGCTGCCGGTCTTGAAGCCATGCCGTTCAAAGGGCCAGCCCTCGGTCAATACCTCTACCAAAACGTTGGCCTCCGTCCTTTTGGCGATCTCGACATCCTCATACACAGAAAGGATTTCGCCCAAATCAAAACGATTCTGCTCGAACGAGGCTACCAGCCGTACAGAACCTTTTCTCCGGAGGAAGAAGAACGTTTCCTGGCCACGCAAATGGGCTTCGAGTTTGTAAGCAAAGATGAGCGTAGTGTGGTAGAGGTACACTGGTCTTTTTTGAATACCGTTCATGCGTTTCAATTGCCTGAGCAAGACGTATGGGCGGATCGCATCCCGCTACACATCGCTGATACAACGGTTGATATGTTCTCGCCGGCACACCTCCTGGTGTACCTGTGCGCGCACGGATCCAAAAGCCTCTGGGCAAGGATGCGGTGGGTATGCGATATAGCAGAGTTGGTTGCACGCCACCAGGATGAGGGCTTCTGGCAAAACGTGTTACTCCTTGCCCGCGTGAGCCGGAGCAAACGGATGCTGTTTACGGGCCTGCGATTGGCGCATGAGTTGCTCGATGCACCGCTTCCCGATGCCATACGCCTGCAGGTGATGAAAGACAAAAACGTGGCACTCCTGGTGGCTGATGTCACCGCCTCGTACTTTGCCTTTTCAAGTGACGGCATGCATGAGGTCGACCCCGTCACTTTCCATCTCAACATGCAAGAGCGCTTCATTGATCGGCTTCCTTACTACAAACACCTCTTCCAGCTTTGGACCAGCCCCTCAACCAAGGATAAAGCTTTTGTTGCTTTGCCCCGATACTTGGAATTCTTATATGTCCTGATCAAACCCATCCGGATGATTGTCCACCGCAACAGGTAAGTCATCCACTTCACGCGCTTTCATCTGGTGCAAGTACCCCCAAAAGCACTATGAAGCATGCGCTTAACCTACCACGTTCAGGCAAAAGTTTTCCCTACATTCTGTACTGCACATTTATCCGCGATAGATTTCGAAATGGAATTGAGAAGAAAGTCACCATCCGCATTGGCACGCCGCGTAGACCACACGATCACAGTACTAGGCGACAGCATGGTACCAGAGTACTGCCCGGGCGAAGTATATCATTACATCCCAACAGACCACGTGTTTTATGACGGTGTCTACGTGATCACGCTGGACGGCTGCGAGATGGTTAAACAGGTTCAACGACTACCTGGTGGCCGGCTGCGCGTTACAAGCATCAATGACCGCTATGCGCCCTTTGAGGTAGAAGAAACCAGCCCGTCTATCGAAGTACGAGGCCACAGCCTGCACATGGCCGGCGGACCGGATATCCTCTTCCGCTCACACTAGGCTTTCTTCACAAGATTGAAATGGATGAAGACGTCTCCAGCGCAAAAGCGCGGGAGACGTTTTTTATAAGCTAGCCACTTCAAAGCCCACACAACAGCCATCGCAGAAAAGTACGGGCAAAAAAGAAGACGGGCCGCGCATCCACCAGACGCAGCCCGCCTTACCCAGCAGGAGGTGTTCTTCTTATCATGAAACATCAGCAATATACCTAAATATTTTATACATGCAAACATTTATGTCTAATTTTTTTAAGATTATCAATTAATTAACATTCTTAAACATGGATTCAACACATCGTACCTGTGTGTTTGAACCATATTGAATGTTTAAACCATGTTGCGTATTTACATCCCATCGTATTGAGAGTATCTTGCGGCTGGTAATTTCATCCCATTCCTTTATTACCAGCTATCCCACCCATGTCAGCTCCATTTGCTGCTGTAAGTGAGCGGGTAATTGTTCAACTCCTGCAAGCTATAGCCGCTAACAAAAAGATCGCGTGTACGCTACACGCAGAGGGCTGGATTATCCAGCTCACCCATCGCGATGTGCATCGGTTCGTTTATGGCTATACATTTGATCTGAATTCAGGCAGCGCTACATACATCGCGGATGACAAAGCTGGTATGAGCAGTCTGCTCGCAGCCAATCAAATCCCGCATATCCCTCACCAGCTCGTCCTCTCTCCCACAGTTCTGACAGATGCACCAGATGCTTGTGCAGACATACTGAATGAGCAATTACATACTACTGCAGCTTTGTTTGGCTATCCATTGGTTTGTAAAGTAAATCAGGGATCTGGCGGCAAACTCGTTTTTCGCGTGGCCGATGCTGCAGCACTGGACCGGGCAGCAGCACAGATTTTCAGGGCAAGCCGCGCGCTGAGTCTGTCGCCTTATGTGGAGATATATCACGAATATCGCGTCATTATGCTGCAGGGGACAGCGTTGCTGGCCTACGAGAAGATCCGACCGGCGAAACGCCATGCCTCACCTGAAAAACATTGGCGGCATAACCTGGGCCAGGGTGCTACACCGCGCCTGTTGCCGCTCGAACAAACCGTTGCTCTCGCCCCCCTCGCAGCGCGTGCCATGCAGGCAGCAAACTTGCAGGTGGCCGCTGTCGATCTTGTGGTTGATGCGGAAGCCGGTGTGCACGTATTGGAGGTGAATGCCGGTATCATGATGGAGCATTTTGCCCGACTTCACCCCGACGGGGAGGCTCATGCAACAGCGGTGTACGAGCAGATTATCGAAGCGATGTTTATCGAATCCTGATAGGCAATAAATCTGATGGATCATGCTGTGGTTTACAGGCATGTATTCGGATCAAAATAGTGCTTGCAAGATTGTATCTTCCCGTTCCATGAGTATCAATTGACGTGATCCCCGCATGACGAATAAGGACATTGGTAAAATCCTGAAAAACACGGCTGCCATGATCGATCTGACTGGCGGTAACCCGTATCGATCGCGCGCCATGGCCAATGCCGCACGCAACATCGAGCGCTCAGAAACCGCTGTGGTTGCGCTCGCTGAAGCGGGTAGCTTAAAATCCATTAAGGGGATCGGGGACGGGTTGGCTGATCAGATCAACGAGATCATCGCTACCGGTACGTTTCAGGCACGCGAGGATCTGATTGGTGCGATTCCAGCCGGCCTTATGGAAATCTTGCGGATCAAAGGGTTGGGCGCAAAAAAAGTGCGCATGCTCTGGCAAAAGCTGGGCGTAACAACCATCAAAGAGCTGGAAGAAATGGCAACAACCGGCCGGTTGGCTTCGCTTGATGGGTTTGCCGAGAAAACACAAGCCAACGTGCTAGAGAATATCCAGTTGCTCAAAAAGTATGTCACCCGCCGGCGCTATGCAGACCTCTACAAACTCATTGAATCCATTCCTGCTGCGCTGGTAGCGCTGCCTGATGTATCGCAAGCAGCCTTTGCTGGTGAAGTTCGCCGCAAATTGGAAACGATTGGCTCGGTAAAAATGGTTGCCGTAGCCACAGCGCCTGATGCCCTTGGCGAGGCCTTGACGCCCTGGCTCGACGAACCAGCAACCTACGACGATACAACCAGCACCCTCACAAGCACCGTTGCAGATGGTATTCCATTTAGTCTCCTAGTTGTAGACGAAGCTTCGTTTGGCGCTACGCTTTGGCAAGAAACGGGCAGCGAAGCCCATGTGACCGCGTTCGCGGATACGCATGGCGCTCCTGCAGAGAGCCTCACGGAGGAAGCAATTTACGCCAATGCCGGCCTTCAATTTGTACTCCCTGAATTACGCGAAGGTGAAGGAGAACTTGAAGCAGCTGCTGCCAATGCATTGCCGGCGTTGCTTGAAACCGATCAATTGCAAGGCACCTTGCACAATCACTCCACGTACAGCGATGGCGCGCATACGCTCGAGCAAATGGCAGACCGCGCGTACGACATGGGTCTGTCCTATTTTGGCATCTGCGACCACAGCCAATCCCTGGTTGTTGCACACGGTCTCGCCCCGGAGCGCGTCGCGGAGCAACAAGAAGAGATCGATCAGCTCAACACCCGATACACAACCGAAAAGGAGCGGTCATTCAAGATTTTCAGTGGCATTGAGAGTGATATCCTGAATGATGGTTCGCTGGATTACACGGACGACGTATTGGCCAGCTTCGACTTCATTGTTGCCAGTGTACATACCCGGCTTAACATGCCAAAGGAAGAGGCAACATCGCGTGTATTAAAGGCCATTGAAAACCCCTACACCTCTATTCTGGGCCACCCAACGGGACGCATTCTGCTCGTTCGAGAAGGCTACGAACTCGATTACGATGTCATTCTAAAGGCGTGCGCCCAATACAATGTAGCGATCGAATTGAATGCAAGCCCTTATCGCCTGGATCTCGATTGGCGATATATACGGAAAGCCACGCAAATGGGTATATTGATTTCGATCAATCCGGATGCCCACGCCATGGATGGATTACACGACATGCACTGGGGTACCGAAGTAGCTCGTAAAGGGTGGCTAACACCAGCGCACTGCCTCAATGCGATGCCACTGGCCGAATTTGAAGCCTGGGTGGCTGCGCAGAAGGCCAAACGGCCAGCCTAGCGCAACTGGAGCAAACCAACTATCATGGAGCGTACGCCAAAGTTCTTCTTTTCGCTGCCAGGTTCGCGACGCGGCCCACAACAGTCCGTTTCGATCTCGTGGTCCTATGTAGCGACGGTCACCGCATTAGCGTTGCTGACTGTGGGCATTTGTGGCAGCGTATTCTGGTACCTTTCGTTTGGCTTTGGGGCTGCTCCTCCGCAATCGGTTAGCATCAATGGCATGACATCGCCGGCATCGCTAACCTGGGAAGAAAGCGGGCTTACCAGAATCGAAGCAACCGACATGAACGCCACCGCTGCTGCGCTGGGCTATGCGCACGCTACACAACATCCGTGGCAAATGATGCTCTGGCGACAAACGGCAATGGGCGAATTGTCGGCCTGGTTTGGCCCGAGTCTGCTCAGCCTGGACCGTTTTAACAAGCAACTGCGATTCGCCGGTGTTTCGGAAGCAACGTTCAATTCACTCCCTGCAGATCAGCAAGCTTTACTGCAGGCGTATGCTGCCGGCGTGAACGAGGCCATAAGCAAGCGCCAGCTCATGGCCCATGACGATTTTGCTTTTCTGGGCGCTGACGTTTCCCCATGGGCTCCCTGGCACGGCTTGTTGATTGAACGCCTTTTTGCCTGGCTGTCAACAAATTGGGATGCAGATACAGAAGGGCTTGATGAGGCACAAAGCACCGCGTGGGAGCAACTTGTTAACGATGATCTGCTCCTCCATCAGTTCCTGCAAGTTTACGATTTCCAGTTCAGCTTTGCCGGCGCATGGCACGATGGTGCCCTCCCCTCTTCTAATCGCTACTTCTATCAACGCCTCGCCTACGGCGCTTCTGCCAATCCCATTTTCCACGAAATCAATCTAGCCTACAACAATCAGCCAGATCGCCTGGTCGTAACCTTGCCCGGCTCGTTGTTGCTTCTTGCTGCCCACGGCCCCTCTACCAACTGGGCCCTGTTGCCAAGAAGTACGCTGGCTGTAGCCCCACAAACGCCGGGACTTACCGCCAAGACGGTCCATGAGCGCATCACCAACCGGGATGGCACAGAATTCCTGGCAACGTTTAAACATTACGCGGGCATTCTCTCGTTAGCCCCAGAACTACCAGACGACTCCACCACGTATGCGTTAAACTGGAACGGCTTCGACACGACATCGGATGCTTTCGAAACCTGGCGCGTGCTGCAAAACCAACCGCCAACTAACTTCAAGCTACTATCGGGTGATGGCTTATGGTCGCAAAACGATGCAATCAGTATCCTTGGCAGTCCGGCGCGGCGTGACACATTAGCGCATGGCTTGCTAACCGGAAATACGCAGTGGACTGGGTTTATTGCAACGCACATGGATTCGTTGTTTGCCACATTGCCTGAACAGCTCAACCCCAAAATGTGGCCCTCAGCATGTTATAATCCCTGGGCAGCTACTTATGCGCCGGGATTGTTTGAAGGGATCAAGGGTGCGCCAAGCCTGGAGGCTCCTGTGTATCAGGATGCCATAACGTATCTGAGAAACTGGGATTACACGTATGGTTCATCGAGCATTGGTGCAGCTATCTTTGAAGCGTGGCTGACAAGTCTTGGCTTTACAGATGCCAACAGTAGACTGACAATGCCCGATTCCGTGGATGCTGCACTTTTACAACGTACATTTCTCCAAACCATTGACAATCTGAACAGCCGGTTTGGCGAGGATCTGAGCCAGTGGCGCCTGGAGCAAACAAGTCCCGTTTACCGCTACTATGCAGCCTGGGCTGCTGATTCACTGTACAGCGCTGATAAAACGCCGCTATCCAGCACCAACTATGCGCCCTTGCTATTTCCAGGCAAAGGCGACGCATCAACCCTCTGTACTGGGTCGTTCTATTCTGAAACAGGTGCTCCGATCTCTACCGCATGGGAATCCTGGCAAACGACGCGCATGGACAAGAACGCCTGGTATTGGCGAAAGAACGTAACGCCACAGTCGTTCCTCGAACGCTATCTGATATCCAATCGGCCTTCAGTCGAGTTTCGTCTCAATGCCAATGGGGAGGCCTCTAAAAAAACCATCCTGGTTCCTGCCTCATGACACAGCAACGCATGCGCTACGCGGGTATCGATGCTGGAGGCACCAAAACGCGCCTTGCTTTTAAACAGGTTAACGAGGATTCAAGCCAGGAAATTGTCTATCGCGATGGGCCTGGCATCAATCTTACAAAAGACGGTCAGGCACACGCCATCGCTACAATCGAGGCGTTGATGACCTCGGTACTTGACACCATTCAGCCTCAGGAAAAGCTCGTCTTGTATGCCGGCATAGCCGGCGCTGGCCGCAAAGAGGCATGCGAAGCACTGGAAGCCGGCCTCGAAGCTGCCTTTGCACCTCATTCACCGCTTGTAAAAGTTGAAACAGACGCAGCACTCGCGCTCTACGCCGCGCATAAGGCAGCAAGCGGTTTGTTGCTGATTGTGGGTACAGGTTCAATTATTATGGCCAGAACGCACGAAAACAGCCTGGTACGTACGGGCGGCTGGGGACGCCTACTTGGTGATGAGGCCGGCGGTTATCGGTTAGGACAGGCAGCGTTAGCTGCAGTAGCCAACGCCATGGACGGTGGTCCCCAAACTCAACTGGTACAGGACGTCGCGGCGTCTTTTGCTATTGACACGCCCGATAAGTTGATCAACTTTGCACATGCGCCTCATACACAGATCCAGCGGATAGCCCCGCTTGTGCTGAAGGCAGCAGCAGCAAACGATGAAGTTGCTCTGGAGCTTGTAAACCAACAGCTGAATTTATTGGTTGATCGGCTCGCCTGGCTGTTGGAAAAGCATGATGCTATTGAACAGCGCATGACATTCATCGGCGGGTTGAGTCAAAACCGCTGGTTTAGGAAGACACTCCTGCACGTCGTTCGCGTGCGCTTTCCCCAGATGGTCTTTGTTGAGCCGGCACGCTCCCCCGCTGATGCAGCGCTGGAGTTGGCGTACAGCTTGCCGTCATAGTACTCCTGCCCTTTAATATCACTGACGTGATCCGAGGCCCACGAGGCATTTGCGATGCGTAGCGATATCACAACGCGTGTCGCACGCTCAGATCCTTCGCGGGGCGCAGGATGACAGGAGGGGAACAGATCAGCATTCCGCAATCAAAAATCCGCATTCAGCAATCGAGGGACTGCAAGTCCCGCAGCGATCCTTCGGCTTCGCTCAGGATGACAGGGGTGGAACAGATCAGCATTCCGCAATCAAAAATCCGCAATCAAAAATCCGCAATCAAAAATCCGTGAATCATCAGTGATCAACGGCTTCGGGGGCTTCGTTTGGGTAGCGAATTTCCTCAACCATTTCCTGCACCTCTTCAGGTGGTTCATCGGTCATGAGTGAAATTACGATCGTTGCTGTGAAGTTCAGCAACATCCCGATGACGCCGATGCCCTGTGCGTTAATGCCCAGGAAAGAATCGATGATCGGTTCTTCCATACCAGGGATGACGTTCTGCGCACGCATGAGTACAATCATGATGAACGTGAAAGCCAGACCAAGGCTCATGCCGACGATGGCGCCCTGCTTGTTGGCGCGTTTCCAAAAGATACCAAGCACAATGATCGGGAAGAAGGAAGCTGCAGCAAGCCCAAAGGCAAACGCCACCACTTCAGCCACAAAGCCAAGCGGGTAGATACCCAGAATGCCGGCCAGAATTACAGCGAGGAATATCATCATCCGGCCTACAAATAGCTTCTGCTTGTCAGATGCGTCAGGTTTGATGATGGAGCCATAGATGTCGTGCGCAAGCGAAGAAGAAATTACGAGCAACAGGCCAGAGGCTGTTGAGAGCGCAGCGGCTAACCCGCCAGCGGCTACAAGCGCAACCACAAAGGCCGGCAACGCAGCAATCTCAGGTGTTGCCAACACGATGATATCCCGATTAATCCCCCCCAGTAACTCCTCCGCACTCGTTGGCCCACCTTCAGGAAAATTGATGAGTCCTGTAGCGGCCCAGCTTTTCACCCATTCCACGTTTTGAAAATCTGGTCCCAGCGTATTGTACTGCTCAAGGATATAGTACTTGGCAAACATCGCTACCGCCGGCGCTGTTGTGTAGAGAATGGCGATAAACAGCAGCGCCCAAAACGCCGACCAGCGCGCTGCTTTTACACTCTTCACGGTATAAAACCGCACAATCACATGCGGCAAACCGGCTGTGCCCGCCATCAAGCACAGCGCGATACACACCACATTTATCATGGATAAATTGGCAAACGGACTGCTATATGCGGATAATCCAAGGTCCGTTTGGATGGCATTTAGCTTGGGCAGAATCTCTCCAATAGCAACCTGTGGAACGGGGTTGTTTGTGAGTAGCAGTGCAATGGCGATAGCCGGCACCGTGTACGCAAAAATCAACACACAATACTGTGCTACCTGTGTGTACGTAATGCCTTTCATCCCGCCAAGTACTGCAAAGAAGGCAACGATACACATCCCAATAATCACCCCAACCGCAAGCGGTACCTCCAAAAAGCGACTAAACGCTACGCCAACACCTGTCATCTGGCCGGCTACGTACGTAAACGACACAAAGATGGCAGCTACAGCAGCAACGATACGCGCGCCATTGGAATAGAAGCGGGTAGAGACAAAGTCTGGGACCGTATACTGCCCAAATTTCCGGAGGTACGGTGCAAGCAGCAACGCCAACAGCACGTAACCGCCAGTCCAACCCAGCAGGTACACGGAGCCATCATACCCCATAAACGAAATGAGGCCGGCCATCGAAATAAACGAGGCAGCGCTCATCCAGTCGGCAGCGGTGGCTGCACCGTTGGCGATGGCAGAAACCCCCTGCCCCGCTACGTAAAAGCCTTTGGTGGAAGCGACGCGGCTACGGTAACCGATATAGAGGTATACGGCAAAGGTTACCCCAACGGTAACCCATGTCCAGCTTTGAATGTCCATGAATACTACTCTGGTGTGTGTACAAGGTGGGGTTAACCTGTGGCCCGGTCAAAGGGCCGGCTATATCAGCCAGGTTAGAGGCCGGCTTCTTTGTCAGCGCGTTCGCTCAAGAGCGTGTACGCCAGAATCAGCAGAACAAAAATGATGATCGAGCCCTGCTGGGCCATCCAGAAGCCAAAAGGTACGCCGTTGAAATCGAACTGGTTGAAATAATTGACACCCAGGATGCTAAATCCAAAAGCAACCACAGCCCAAATAACCAGCAAACCAATTGTCCGCCGAATTTGCTTTTGCCAGTACTGTTTCTTGTCCATCTTCTTATCCATAAGTACCTCCCTAGCGATTCAAGCGTGATTCAACAAGCGCTTCAACAACCGATGGGTCGGCCAGCGTACTGGTATCGCCCAGGTCTTCATGCTCATTGGCTGCAATTTTACGGAGAATACGCCGCATAATTTTACCGGATCGCGTTTTGGGTAGTGCGCTGGTAAACTGAATAAAGTCGGGTTTTGCAATCGGACCAATTTGCGCGCGCACATGGGTAACGAGGGTGCTACGCAGTTCTTCAGTTGCTTCGGTGCCGGCGTTGAGCGTCACATAGCAGTAGATCCCCTGCCCTTTGATATCGTGCGGAAATCCAACAACAGCAGCTTCCGCTACGTCGTCGTAAGCCACAAGCGCACTTTCGACCTCGGCAGTTCCAAGGCGGTGCCCGGATACGTTGAGCACGTCGTCAACGCGGCCTGTAATCCAGTAATAGCCGTCTTCATCGCGCCGGCAGCCATCTCCTGTGAAGTATTTGCCTTCAAAAGTCGAGAAATACGTATCTACAAATCGTTTGTGGTTTTTATAGACGGTGCGCATCTGGCCAGGCCAGGAGTCGCGAATGGCCAGCACGCCCTGCGTAGGCCCTTCCAGGATATTGCCCTCCTGATCGAGGATTTCTGGCTGGATTCCGAAGAACGGCAGACAAGCTGAACCGGGCTTTTGCGGCACAGCACCAGGAAGTGGTGTGATCATGATCCCACCCGTCTCGGTTTGCCACCACGTATCGATAATGGGACATCCACTTTTACCTACCACTTCATAGTACCAGCGCCAGGCTTCGGGGTTAATCGGCTCTCCTACAGTCCCCAGCAAGCGAAGCGAGGAACGATCTGAGCGCGTGACAAAATCATCACCTTTACTCATCAACGCGCGGATAGCGGTTGGCGCTGTATAGAAAATGTTCACCTTGTGGCGATCAACAGCATCCCAAAATCGGCCGGCATCCGGGTAAGTTGGTACACCTTCAAAAAACACCTGCGTGGCACCATTAAATAGCGGTCCGTAAACGATGTAAGAATGCCCGGTAATCCAGCCTACATCAGCCGTACACCAGAAAATATCCCCATCATGATAATCGAACACGTATTGATGCGTTAGCGACGTATACACGCAATAGCCGCCGGTTGTGTGCATTACCCCTTTGGGTTTTCCTGTTGAGCCGGATGTGTAGAGAATGAAAAGTGGATCTTCAGCATCCATTACCTCGGGTTCGCAGTTAGCGTCGACGGTTTTAATTTCGTCGTGATACCAGTAATCCCGGCCATCAACCCAATTGATATCGTTGCCGGTACGCTGCACAACAAACACGTGCGACACGTCCGGGCACCGCTCCAGGGCAGCGTCAGCGTTTACCTTCAGTGGTACGAGTTTCTTGCCGCGTACCCCCTGATCGGCTGTAATGAGTACGGTTGAGTCGCAATCCAAAATCCGATCTGCCAGGGAATCGGGAGAGAAGCCGGCAAATACGACAGAGTGCACAGCACCAATTCTGGCACAAGCCTGCATGGCATACGCAGCCTCGGGAATCATTGGAAGGTAGATCGTCACCCGGTCTCCTTTCTTCACGCCGTGCTTCTTGAGCACATTGGCAAAGCGACAGACATGGGCATGCATCTCTTTGTACGTGATATGCAACACCTCGTCATTGGGATCATCAGGTTCAAAAATCAATGCAACTTGATCTCCACGGGTAGCCAAATGCCGATCCAATGCGTTGTACGAGGCATTAAGCTTGCCACCTTCATACCAGCGGATGTGTACGTCGTCGCTGGCATACGAAACGTTTTTCACGTTGGTGAACGGTTCAAACCAGTCAATCCGCTTGGCCTGCTCAGCCCAAAACGCCTCAGGATCTTCAACCGACTGCCTGTAAAGCTCCTGATAGGCCTCCATCGAGCCAAAATATGCTTTATCCTTGTACGCCTGCGGCGCGTCGTATTTTTCAGACCTGCCTGAATAGGCTGCGGTGAGTTGGTCGTTTGAAGACATCTGCTACTTCTCAATAAACATGTTAAACAAAGGGCTGGGACCGCTTCCCAAGCGGGCACCTCAGAATACTACTCCGGCTTTGCATTTTCCAGCAAACCGCCAAACTTTTAGACAAGCGACTCAGGTGGATAGTCTGCCACATTAAAATCTGGCTCAGGAAACTGCGGATCCATGTCTTCCAGCGTATCCACAAGCATCTGGGTAATCACGGCGTTCCGGAAGGTTCGATTTTCAGCCGGCACCACGTACCACGGCGCATAATCAGTAGAGCAACGCTGCAGGGCAATTTCATAACATTCCATGTACTTGTCCCACAACTTACGCTCATCGAGATCGCCGGGGTTAAATTTCCAAAGCTTGTCTGGCCGCTCCAGGCGCCGGCGCAAGCGAGCCAGTTGATACTCTTTCGAGATGTTTAGCATCACCTTAATGATCCGCGTCCCGTTATCCGCCAGCAGCTTTTCAAATCTGTTGATGTGATCATAACGCGCCTCTAGCGTTTCCGGGGATGCCCATCCGTGGACGCGCACAATGAGCACATCTTCATAATGCGAGCGGTTAAAGATGCCGATCATGCCTTTGCCCGGCGTCCGTTTGTGCACGCGCCAGAGAAAGTCATGCGCCAATTCCTCGGGGGTTGGTTTCTTAAAGCCCGAGACCACACACCCCTGCGGGTTGATGCCCTTCGTCACCTGCTCGATCGTGCTATCTTTGCCGGCCGTGTCCATGGCCTGTAAAACAAGCAGCACCGATTGTTTACCCTCTGCATAAAGCCGTTCCTGCAATTCAGCAAGCCGCTCCCTGTTTTCTTTCACCAATGCCTTCGCATCTCCTTTCGACACGCCCTGGTCATCATCACTACGCATTGAACGCAATGAAAACCGGGAGCCAGATACGTTGTATTTGCTATAGTCAAATAGATTGGTCGCCATGCAACATTCCTCTAATATCGTGTGAGTAGCGCAAAGGTAAGAATCTTAAGGGTTCAAAACATCTCAAGATGGGGGGATTCGTGTATTCGTGATCTCGTGTTTTGGGGATCTCGTGTTTTGGGGATCTCGTGTTTTGGGGGTGCTGTAGTTCATTTCAAACAGCAAACACAAAAAACCCGGAAACCCAAAATCACGAAAACCCAAAATCACGAAAGCACTTAAATAACGCGACGACTATATTGTAAGCCGGCACAACCAACATCCCCATACATCCCCGCGTAGCCGCAGCAACCTTGGCTCGGTAATCCGATGCAACACGTCTTTTCTTCATTTTCTCTGCGCCTGGTCTTTGTGCTGGTTTGCTGTTGCCTCGGCTTCCTCTTCTGGCCTATTTCAGATGCGTTGCTTTCAGAACAGCCGGTTACCAGCACCAACGTAGTGGACCGGGATGGCCGGCTGTTGCGCACCGTCCGCACAAATGGGCAGGGCATCCCCGTACAGTCAACGGAGATCGATCCGTTTGTCTTTAAAGCGGTCGTTGCAATCGAGGATCGCTATTTCTATCGCCATCCGGGTATCAACCCGGTTTCGATCTTACAATCGGTTGTCGAGAACTTCCGTGCCGGCGAGGTGGTACGGGGCGGCTCAACGCTTACCATGCAGGTTGCCCGCACACTGCGCGGAAATCAACCGCGTACTGTATATCAAAAAGTGCGAGAAGCCATGCTTGCCGTGCGGCTGGAAGCGCAACATAGCAAAGAACAAATCCTTTTACTGTGGCTCAACCGGGTATACTTCGGTAACCAAATCTATGGCATTGAAGCCGCAGCACAGCGCTATTTTGGCAAGCCGGCCATCGATCTTAATAAAGCGGAGGCCTCGTTCCTCGTTGGGCTGCCGCAGCGCCCCAATGCATTTAATCCGTATTCTCATGTAGAGGCGGCGCAAGCGCGGCAGCAACTCGTACTGCAAGCAATGCTTGAAACCGATGTGCTCTCCCAGGAGGAATACGCTACCCTGTCCGCGCTCCCTATCGCCGTCATTCCTCCGGAGCACACCTTCAAAGCCCCGCATTTCGTCAACTACATTTTGCAGCAACACGCTGCAGAAACAACCTGGCCTCAAATGCCGGCAACCATCCGCACAACCCTTCACCTTCCGCTACAAGAAGAAGTTGAGGCCCTTACTCGCGCGCACCTGAAACGCCTTGGGAATGACCGCGCAACAAACGCGGCTGCGCTCGTCATTGACAACAGCAACGGTCATGTACTTGCCTACGTTGGCAGTGCCGACTTTTGGAATGCACACATCGAGGGACAAAACGACGGCGTCCGCATGCACAGGCAACCAGGCTCTGCGTTAAAGCCTTTTACGTATGCGCTTGCGCTAGACTCGGGTAACTACACCACGGCATCAATTTTACCGGATATTGCCATCCACATCCCGGAAGCCGGCGGCGCTTTTTCGCCGATGAATTATGACAAGAAATTCCACGGACCGGTCCCCTTTCGGACTGCCCTTGCCTCCAGCTATAATGTACCTGCCGTTCGGCTGCTGCGAGAACAAGGCACGGAAGCGCTCCTTGATTTGCTACGTAAAGCCGGCGTCACCTCGCTCACAAAAGGAGCTGATCATTATGGCGTAGGCCTCACACTCGGTAATGGCGAAGTACAACTGTTCGAACTCGCTGCTGCGTATGCGATGCTTGCAAACAACGGCCAATTGCGTCCTTTGCAAACGATGCTTTCAACGATTAATCCCGATGGCCGTACACAACACAGCGTAGGGGACACAATGCAGAGCGCGGTCCTATCGCATGAGACGGCCTTTCTGATCACAGATATTTTGCAAGACCCGCAAGCGCGCGAGCCTGCATTTGGACGTTACGGTCCCCTTGAAATGACATTCCCGGCAGCTGTCAAGACGGGCACGTCAAAAGACTATCGTGACAATTGGGCCATTGGCTATACCCCCAAACATACGGTGGCGATCTGGGTGGGCAACTTCGACGGGGCTCCTATGCGGCGTGTGAGCGGTGTCAGTGGTGCGGGACCGTTGTACCACGCCATCATGGAGACCCTCGGCTCAGGCGGCTCTTTTGCCGTTCCTGAAGAATTGCAGACGGCAACAATCTGCCCGCTTAGCGGCCATAAACCGGGTAAAAACTGTCCGGGAGTCAGGAAAGCATACTTCCTTCCCCAGACGCTTGCCTCAGATACCTGCACAGTCCATCAAATGTGGAATATCGATACCCGCAGTGGCTTTGTTGCGCAATCGGATACGCCGGCTAAATTTGTTAAACCGACGCTATTTACGGTGTATCCTCCGCTTTACGATGCCTGGGCAATGGCAAACGGTATTGCAAAACCACAACATCCCCAGCCTGCCCAAAATGCATCGAGGCCGGCCGCAATGCGGCAAGCCTACGCAGTACAGGAGGCATCTACAAAGCTTCAGATCCTCTATCCCAAAGCAGGCATGATTTTTCAAATGGACCCCGTGCTAAAAGCCGGCTTCCAGCAAATCCGCCTCCAGGGTACAGCACACACCCAGGTTACCAATGCCCAGTGGTGGATAGACGAACTACCCGTTTCCGGCCCGATACAAAGCGCCTTTTGGCAACTTGCTCCTGGCCACCACACAATCGAACTTCGCGCACAGGACCAACAGGGCCGCACCATTGCAAGCGCTCCTGTATCCATCCGCGTTTTACCCTACAACGAAGCGCATACACCCGCATTCTAATGAATACCCGTTCTTACGCTACACACATACTGATGCTTGCCATGGCTTGCTGGATCATATCCTGCAGCAAGACAACATCAACAACCGAAGGCTTTCAGATTTCCAGTGTTGCACTCGATGTGCCGGTGGAGGCAGCCAATGCGTTCAATCCAACCCTGGATGGCCCCCTACGTCCGTTGAGTGTCGCCCCCTCGGGGTCCTTGCAACGGCTTCAGCCTGATCAATCCATCAGCATTACGTTTAGTCAACCCATGGTTGCGCTGGGTGCCCCCGATCCAACAGCTTTAGCCGGATTTGCTATTCAGCCGGCGGTTAACGGCGCCTTTCGCTGGGAGGGCACGCATACGCTCGTTTTTCAACCCGCTGCCCCACTTCCCCTGGCTACAGCGTTCGAAGTTTCCCTTGCGCCAGGCTTACAGGCTGTTTCGGGTGATGTATTAGCCGAACAGCTCACCTGGCAGTTCGAAACGCCGCGTCCGAACCTCATGCATTCGGATCCATCAGCCGGCGACCAAGCTGTTGCCACAAACCAGGCCTTCCGCCTGTATTTCAATCAAGCACTCGATACCGCGCAAGCCGCTAACTTCATCTCCCTCTACAAACCGAATGATCGCAGCAGTATCCGCTCATCGGTAACTTTTGAAGCAGACAGTATTGTAGTCCTGCAACCGGAACAACCACTTGAACAGGGGCAGTCGTACGAAATAGCCGTCCGCTATGATCTTCCCAGCGCTCGCGGCCCGTTAGGCGCTGCAAACGATGCCTTTGTCTCCTTCACAACGTACAGACCGCTCGCGCTGGATCGTATTGCACAGTCAGCCAGCTACTACGAAGAAATCACCGATAACTTCGATCCATCGCAAGGCATCACGCTGTATTTCTCGACACCTGTGGCATTTAAAGACCTGCGCGAAGCGCTGACGATGAATCCGGCGTTACCCATGCCAGCCGGCATCGAATCACGCGATGATTTTGTAAGCACGGCCCATCGCTTGCCGCTCCTTTGGGCACCCAACACACAATACGCACTCACGCTCAACAACCTGCAAGATGTGTACGGCCAGGTGCTCGCAAACAGTAGCCACCGGTTCCGCACCGCTTCGTACAAGCCATCCGTAGCCATGACGCAGGGGTTGCTGCTTATCGAAGCAAGCGAGCAGCCGGCAATTCCAATTCGTGCGACCAACGTCGCCGCAACCCCTTATGGCCTCAAAAAGCTATCTGTAGATGAGATTATTCCTAACCTGTCCCGGTACGATCTGTGGCACACGTTTCCATTCGAAGGCACAGCGCCGGCCGTTATTCCAACTGATCAAACCCTGAATCTTGCTGCAGCAGAGAACAAGCCGGAAGTAGTGCCTCTGCATCTTGATAGCCAGCTCACAGCCGGCACCGGGGTGGTTGCTGTGCATGTCAAAACGCCGGTCTTGGCAGGTGAAAAACAACCGCGCACCTTCAAGGCTATTGCGCAGGTATCGCATATGGGGATCTCTGCAAAATTCAGCCCTCATCAAAACCTGATTTTTGTTACTACACTCAGCGACGCAGCCCCTGTTGCCGGCGCTCGCGTGTCGTTGCGCGATGCAAATAACACAGTACGCTGGGAAGGCATCACCGACGAACTGGGACGCGCTCAAACACCGGGTTGGTACGCACTCGGATTGGAGCAACCAGATGAATGGACAGCACCCACGCAGTACATCTTTGTTGAACACAACACCGACCTGGCCTTCACCAGCAGCACGCTCGACGATGGCCTGGAGCCTTACCGCTATGGAATCTCCTATGCATGGAATCCGGAACCTCTCCAGCAAACAGGTACGGTATTCACAGACCGGGGCCTCTACAAAGCCGGTGAAACGGCTCATTTCAAAGGCATCTTACGTCAAAAAACCGACGGTGAATGGACACCGATTACGGATAGCATTCGCGTGATCATTCAAAGCCGCTGGAGGAAAAAGTATTTGAAACACGCCTCTTACCAAGCGCACTGGGTACATTCAACTTTAACTGGACTGGCTCCGAAAACGATGATCTCGGGTCCTACCTCGTTCGCGTCGTATTAACCACAGATGCAGAGGCCGATACACGCGACGTGTGGGAAAACGGCGACCTTGTCCAAGCTTATTTTAGGGTAGATGCATTCCGTCGCGCTACGTTCGATGTTGAAATGCAAGCCTCAACCGGCAGCTATGTAGCCGGCGATTTCTTTGAGGGGACCACAACCGGCCGCTATCTCTTTGGTGCACCGATGCAGAACCAGCCGGTTCGCTATTCACTCTATCGGGAATTCCACCGTTACAGCCCACCAGGATTTGACAGGTACCGCTTTGGCAAAAGCGGCTATGATTACAGTCTGTACCAATCCCTGGCCTCTGAAGAAACGACTTTAAATGAAGAGGGCCAAATAGCAGTACGTACCCAGCTTCCAGGAAATGAACAGGGACAAACCGCCAAACTCGTTTGGAATGCGGAAGTAACCGACCCGGCCCGGCAAACCGGAGCATCGCGCCGCGAGATCACCTTACACCCCGGCCTCTTTTATATCGGCCTGAAACCCCAGACTACGTTCCTCGACCTGTCATCCAAACAAGACATGATGTTTGATGTGATTGCGGTCGATCCGGCTGGTGTGCCTGTTGCAGCGCGCGACATCGAAGTGGAACTTGTACGCCGGCAATGGAACAGCGTGCGTGAAGTGGGCTCGGATGGCCGGCTCCGTTGGCGTACCGAGCAAATTGAGGAGAACCATGGCACCCAATCGCTTACCATCGAAGCCGGCCGTGCGCAGCGGCTCACCATGCCTGTCTCACTCGGGGGTAGCTACCTCATCCGCGCCAAAGCACGTGATTTGCGAGGCAATGCCATCCAGTCGGAAGCCTATTTCTACGCTACAGGGAGTGGCTACGTAGCCTGGGAACGGTCAGATGACGACCGGATTACCCTGACGCCAGAGCGTCCGAAGTATGCCCCGGGCGAGACCGCAAAAATCATGGTGCAATCGCCCTATGAATCGGCACAGGCGCTAATTACCATTGAGCGCGAAGGCATCATTTCAAGCCGGGTCGAAACGCTGGTGGGCAGCGCTCCGCAAATTGAAATTCCTATTACCGAAGCGCATCTGCCTAATATTTACGTCAGCGTGATGTTGCTCAACGGACGCACCGCACCACCGCAAGGCTCTTTTGATGCCGGCGCGCCTTCATTCAAAATGGGCTACACAGCGCTTGCTGTGGATCCGGACGTGCGCCACCTGAACGTGGCTATCACAGCCAACGAGACAACCTACGAGCCAGGTGAAGAGATCACCGTTGACCTCCAGCTTACCGACGCTTCAGGGCGCGGGGTTGCCGGCGAGATTGCTTTCAGCGCAGCTGACGCCGGTGTACTCAACCTCATTGGGTACACCTTGCCGGACCCTTTCGATACCTTCTATGGCGCCCGCCCTCTGGGAGTAAATACGGCACAATCACTTGCCAACCTGGTTCGGCAACGTAACTATGGCCAAAAAGAAGAAGATGAAGGCGGCGGTGGCGGCGACGAAAGCGGCAAGAACAATGTCAGAAAAGACTTCCGGCCGCTCGCGCATTGGGATCCCGCCATCCAAACCGACAATAGCGGACGAGCACGCGTCACATTCAAGCTACCAGAAAGCCTGACCACCTTCCGGCTGATGGCTGTTGGATTAACAGGCAACAATCTGTACGGAGCCGGCGCGGAGGATATCGTTGTTACCAAACCCCTCGTGCTTGCACCAGCGCTCCCCCGCTTTGCGCGGCTGGGCGATTCGTTTGAAGCCGGCGTGCTTGTAACCAACACCACGGGTAGCGATGGCGCATCAACCGTTTCGGTTGTTGCAGAAGGCATCACGTTGACGGGCAACGCAGAGCAAACCATTGCCCTTGCAGACGGCGAAACAAAGGAGGTCAGATTCAAATGGGATGGTAGCACAACAGGAGCTGCCAACTTGCAGTTCTCAGCCGGCCTGAACCGGGAATCTGATGCGTTTGCGATCGACCTCCCGATCTTGCTGCCCACCATTAAAGAGCAAGTAGCCACGTTTGCTTCGACACAGGAGACGGCATCCGAGGCATTGCAACTGCCCGAAGATATCATCCCAAACATGGGCCAGCTTGAAGCACACGTCGCAAGTACAGCGCTGGTTGGCATTGATGGAGCAGCCAAGTATCTATTCACCTATCCGTATGGTTGCCTGGAGCAACGGACCTCGCGCATCCGTCCACTGATAGCCGGCGACGCGTTGTTGGATGCGTTTGATCTGGAAGTGGTTGGGGGCGACCGCGACTCACTGATTGCAGACTGGACCGAAAGCTTGAAACAGTTCTGGATGGGCAATGGCTTTAGCCTGTGGCCAGGAAGCTATTACGTCAATCCCTACGTATCCAGCTATGTTGTGCTCACCCTGGCTGATGCACGCGATGCCGGCTTTGAAGTGCCTGAAGAATTAACCCGCCTGGCCGTTGAGGCGCTCAGTCGGCAGGTGCGCAATGCCAGCCAGCGACCTGAGTATTACCGAGCCCGCACCTGGAACGACACCCGGGCATTTTCGCTGTTCGCGCTCGCAAGGCATGGCGTATTTCTGGAAAGCGAAATTAATGAACTGGTGCGACAAACCGTTCAAAATGGCACCCCTATCAGCGTGGACGGCCGCAGCCATCTGTTGCGTACGTTGTGGCGTTCTTCCAACAGTGGACTCAAAACATATCAGCAGGCGCTGTATGAAGACCTGATCGCACTGCTACGGGTAGAAGGGACAAGCGCCTACCTGACCGCATCGCAGGACCCGGACGCCGGCTGGATCTTCGCCAGCGATACGCGCTCGACGGCCTACGGACTCACCGCGTTGCTTGAAACATCAGAAGACCCTGCATTTCGTCAGTTTGCTGACTTGATGATTCGATACCTCATCAACACGCGACAGGCATCACATTGGGCATCTACACAAGAGAACGCTGCCGTGGTCGATGCATTTAGCCTTTTCCAGCAACGCTACGAATCAGAAGCGCCTGATTTTAATGCAGCAATCGCTGTGGCCGGCCAATCCCTGTTGGAGCAGGCATTTCGCGGGACATCAACCAACGTCTACTCAGCAAGCATTCCGCTCCAGGACCTTGCGGCAAATACAACGATTCCGGTAGACATCTCCAAAACGGGCGAAGGCTCGTTGTACTATGCACTCTCGCTCGAATCGTACCGTAGCGGGCCCGTTGAAGCGATGAACCGCGGGCTGAGTGTTACGCGAACTATTCAGCTTCTCGACAATGCAGGTCAACCGTACGGCAACGTCATCACATCGGACGACGGTGACCTATCCCTGGAAGCCGGCCAACTGGTGCGCGTAACAATCCGCCTAAACAGTCCGGCAGATCGTAACTACCTTGTGGTTGAGGACCCGCTCCCTGCGGGCCTGGAGCCTGTTAACGATGCGTTTGCTACCTCAAACCAGGAATATGCTGCGCAAAGTAGTGGTCGCTGGTGGGGCTCGTTTAACCACACAGAAATGCACGACGACAAGGTGCTGTTATTTGCAGATTACCTCTCGCGCGGCGAGCACACGCACACGTACGTAGCCCGTGCGACGGTCCCAGGCACCTTTGTGCACCCACCCGTCCGCTCCGAACTGATGTACCAGCCCGAAATAAACGGCCGAAACGCCTCAGGCCGCCTCATCGTAACCGCCCCCTCAGGCCGGATAAGCGCCAATAACTAAAGTTATTGGCTGGTTGACAAGTTTAAAGTTGACAGGTTGAAAGGTATGTTGTGGTCCAGCGTACTCCCGACCAACATCTTTAACATTCAACTTTTAACCTTCAACCAGCCAAACAATAAATTATTGTTTGCTTAGTGGTAGCGCATAAAGCGGCGGCGGCCGTGGTCGTTTTTGTTTTCGTGCCGGGCGTAATCAGCGGCGCCGAGCATGAGCATGAACTGCCCGATGCCTTCCTGGCCGTCGAGTTCGCCGCGCAGGACACCGAGCGTACGACCTGTTGAGGAGAAAAAGTAAATGCCCGGTGTATAGGGATCAGCTTTGCGCCGGCGTTTACGTTTCAGCTTCTGTAGCGCTTCTTCAGCTTCTGTGCCTGAGGCAACGGAAACAGGGACAGCGAGCTTGTCGACAAACCTGTTCACAAGCGGATCACGCCAGATATGATTATACTGGACGGCCCCTTCCGCTTCGCTGTCGAAATAGTACAATACAACGAGTTTTTCTCGTTCTTTTGCGGCCTCAAAACCGTCTTCGGCGGTAGAAAACTCAAAAAAGGCGTCCTGTGCAAATACAGGTGCCACCGGCAATACCAGCAAAAGAAGCAGGGCAAACAAAACAGTCTGTTTCATGGTGTTGTGCGTCTTTAAACATGAAATACACCTGCTATACAGCGAATTTCAGGCCTATTGACCAAATCATCCATTTTCGGGCCCAATGCGTAATTTTATCACGCAAGCCGCCCAATAATCGCTTCACAATGCGCTTCTGATTGTTCAGCTTTTTGTACGATTAAATTTCGCTGTAGTAGTCGGCCCCATCAAACACTGGCGCATATAAATGGCTTGCGCATCATCACCACCTTTGGCGCAAACGTCACCGGTTAATTGCGCTAATGGAGATTGCCATTCATGCCTATGGCGCACTATCCTTATCCAATCCCCCTCTATTACGCGCGCCACTAGCGACTCTCAAAAAGGCTTTTTAGGCATTTCTCCTGATAATGGCTCATTTATCTTGCGAATGCCCACGTACAGCAACGCTTAAGACACCTTGCTGAACTTATTGCCCTTCACGTACCGGTTCACCGGTACACATCTGTTTGTAACTACGCATCATGCAACAAACCATCCTTGCACTGGGCGCGCTCATGATCATCATGATCACGGCGCTAAATCATCAAAAATCTGTCATCCTGATCCAGGAGGTTACGTACATCCGGGAGATTGAAACAGCGGCGCTCGATGTGGCGAAATTTCGGATCGAGGCTATCCTCAATGATACCGGTTTCGACGAAACGCGTATCGGTGAAACGACCCTGCCAACAGATCCCAGTACACTAACCGCCTCCTCCGACTTTGGTCTGGAGCCAGGTAATACCGTACGTAATGATGTTGATGACTACCACAACGTAACCGAAACAGGCGTTTCGCACACAGTAGGTGACAACACATACAATTTCAATATCAGTTACTCCGTGGCTTATGTGAACTCGACCACAGGGGACACAACCAGTACCAAGACATTCGCCAAATTAATTACCGCTGACGTTGTTTCCGCAGACACGATCGGCACAAGAGTTGCGAAGGCAACGTGGAGTAAAACGACGATCGTATCAGACGATCTTTAACCCTCTAGCCCCATCTTAGCACCATGCAGTTTCTGTTTGACCATATAATTTCCATCATGGTCTCCGGCGTCGTACTGCTCATCTTCGTTTACATCCAGATGCGAGGTTCTTCAGCTGCCACTGAGGCCACCATCAATCATATGGTGTATTCCGAGGCATTACAGCTAAATGAGTTTCTCGAACGCGATTTGGAAAACATGCTTACGTCAGTACAGACGCAACTCGCTATCGACGGTGGCAATTATACCGGTGCCTCGTCATTCGCGTGCAGTTTGAGTACGTCAGGTGGCTACACAACATCACTGACATTTCCGACTATCGCTCACGCAGACAGTTCAATTACTTTTGTCGGCGACCCGAACGACGCAGAAGCTGTCGAAGTTACCTACCAACTTGTTGCCACAATGGACTCCATCGCCATTCCGGTTGGCAATGTTATGCAAAACGTCGCGTTGTTTGAGCTTAGGCGAATCATTGACGGAAAAATAACGGCTATCAGTCAGCCATATATCACTGCTTTTGAAGCCCAATTTGGATCCAGAGGCTCCAATATTTTTGTCCCGGCCAGCGCACTACCCACTGCTACCGAAAACTGCAGCGCCGACCTATCCAAAGTCAGGTTCGAATTCCAGCTTGCCGCTGAAGGCGTTGGTTTTGTTACAAACGACCAGCGTTCAACGAGCCAGCAGAATATTGTCCGCTTTGGATCAACCGTAACCCTTTCCAACTGGGAATAACCCCGACACAAAAATTAAAACAAGAAAATGGGTAAAGTATCCATCATCGCAGCTATTGTATTTTCCCTGATTGGTTATATCCTATTGGGCAACATGCAACAGGCTACACGCGAGACCAATGAAGCGCAGAGCGACTACCACACGGGCCAGCTTGCACGCGAGCTTGCTGTGAAAGGACGGAAGTTGATTATTGCTGAGTGGATCAAGCTTGGCGGCGTGACGGGCACAGAGCCTTTCTCTACGCTCTCCGAAGGCGGCGGTACCATCAGCGTAGAATCGTATGGTGCGGATCCGACGAATGCAAACGTCTTGGACTTTACAGTACGCGGCGTGTATGAAGGCTCCGTCCACGAAATTAGAACCCGCTACGCCTGGAATAATTTTACTGTGAATCCACTGCAGATCACCGCGCCGGATATGACCACAACGATTGATCCTGCAGCTACTCTGGATTTTCCTTCCATCACATTGGATGACGAATCTCTACATGAGCTAGACGAGGTCCTTATAGATGAATTGCAACTGGCCAATGATCTCGATCACTTCAACCTCGGCCTTTCTACACTGGCATCCGACCTTGAAACAGAAATTACCAACAGTGGCCACAGCAATACACTGGGTGTTTCAACGGTTACAGAAACAGACCGTACATCATTAAATCAGCAAAACGGACTCTTTTTCCCGAGCCAGGTTGAACAGGCCATTAACAACTTCCTGGTGGCCCACCCTTCCGCCGAAACGGTCATAAATGGTAGTTCCATACCAAGTGAATTTGGTTCAAGCACAGATCGCGTGTTACGCATCGACGGCAATGCAAACTTCGGTGCCGACTTCTCAGGTGAAGGCGTACTCATTATCGAAGGGAATTTTGAGGTCCCACAGGGGGTTAATTTCAGCTGGGATGGTATTATTCTCGTCAAACCAAAAGAAACCAACCTGAACCCTAACATCGACCTTTCCGGCATTGTCAACATCAACGGTGGCCTCGTCATCATTCAAGAAGGTATTCCTAACACAGGCCATATGGACCTCACTATCAACTATGATGCTGACGCGTCCTGGGGGAATCAGTACGGCGACAAATACCCCTGGTGGCGACATACACACGATTTTAGCGGCCGGCTAAAAACCACACAAGTGGGCTTTCTCTCCAACATCAACGGTTTCAAGACACATAGCCATACCAAATTCAACGATCTGCTAAAGGCACTCAAAAACCCGGACAATGACAGCCTCTTTATGGTGATCCACAATGCTGGATCTCATGGCCGGGCAATACTCACCACAGACTTTACTGGGATTGGACCCATTTCATATCCGCTGGCTGCCGGCTTTGATCCACAAATTGCAGACGTCAACAACCAGTACCGCTCCCAAATTTTCCATGAGAGTGACTTGCTGCACATGGACATTGCCGTGACACGTATCAGCTCCTTGAAGAAGCTCTGGGACAGCGCGGAAGGCTACCCGGGTTGTAACGATTCGCGTTATTGGGACGGTCCGCGATGTGTAGGCACAGACTACAACCGGTTTGGAGCACTCTCCCTCCGGTTCTTTAAAATTGTAGATGGCGGTGAAAAACACCTTTACGACGCCTCACTGTACTGGCATCGTCGGCAAGACGAAGAAGAAGAATTTGAGCAGGAGATGAATGATTTGATTAGCGATATCCAGTCTACCGACTATGGTGTCAACCTGAACATCGGCAGCGACGTAACGATCTCGATCAATAACAATGCTACTGCTATGTTGAGCGGCATGGGCAATCTGCCTTTTGGTATGACTAACCTTGGCACCTGGCACCGACACTGGGAGCCCGATGAGCCGGGCAATCCGCTGCTCGCGTTGAAGCCGTAGCGGAGTGAGGAGTGAGGAGTGAGGAGTGAGGAAATTTTCCTTCGACATTCGGGGTTCCTTGTCAGGGGTGCTCAGAAAAACAAGAGGTAGCAAAGATGCATTCGTTATTAAGCAAATTAGCGCGCGGATGTCCACCAAATGCGTGGCGATGTGTGGTGGGTGCTTTTATCGAAGCGTTTTCCTGAATAAAATTCAGGAGGATCTGCGCGAAAGGAGATAAAAGCGCGCGTTTTATTTGGTGGTGCCCTTTTCTTTGGTTCGTTTCTTTTGGGCAAGCAAAAGAAATGAACGTACGCAACCTACACCAGGGAGCAGTCGCTTACTGCACAAGATGCGTATCTCTCGCTGGAATGGCCATGAGCACCTACATTGGATAAAGATTTTTCTGAACACCTCTGGTTCCTTGTTCGATATTCGTTATTCGAGGGACGCAAGCCCCAAAGAGATCCTTCGCGGGGCTCAGGGCAACACAGGCGGAACAGATCAGCATTCCGCAATCAACAATCTGAAATCAAAAAAGGCCGGCAGCAACAGCTGTCGGCCCTTTTTACGTTTTATCTAGCGGCTACTAACCTTCCTGTGTAATCCCTTCTTCTTTCATCCGCTCCAGCTTCCGGATATCCATGTCTTCGAGGATGCGCTCGAGCATGCCGGCTTCCATGTCTTTGCTTTTGAGCGAAACAACAAAGCGCCGGCTCACAAAGGCCGTCATTTCACAACGCATCGTGCCGCTCATGTTATCACATTTGTCGAGCACCGGATGTTCGCGGTAGGTACGGGTGCGCTCATACCCTTCATCTGTTTCGCGGTCTACATCGAGTTTGAGCCAATCGAGTCCCATGGAGGCTACATTCTTCAGCCCACCAAGATCGACCACTGAGATTTCGATTTCGCCGTTACCATCTTCTTCGTAAAATATCTGGTCTACCTGGGAAATCCGAAAACCTAGCGCTCCCGTGCGTTCACCATTCGACTTGCCTTTTTCCATGTTACGAATACGATCCGGCATGATGGTGCGTAATTCGCGGAAATCAACTGCTTCAACGCTATTGCCACCGCCAAAAGCGTCACCAAGACTTTCCAACGCATCACCCAGTTCGTTCAACGCTTCACCCAGTTCTTCCCCCTCTGGGCTGTTGTACGTTTTGTCGGAATTGTAACTGTTGTCCGAATTTCTGCTGTCGTTTTCGTTGTTGCTGCGCGAATCGCTGCGCTTCCGTTCTTGCCTGGTGGCGGTACTCCATTCCTCATCTTCAGCATCTACGCCCTCACTGCCTGTACAGCCGGTTAGCACCAGCACGATCATACAAAACATGGCAAAAATAGACGAGGTATACGTGGCTTTCATGTAGCTAACAAATTTGTTGAACAATACAGGTTGTATACGGGCCGTAAACACATACAAGTTGCATCTACCGGCCAAGTTAAGATTTTTTCGGGTAGCGATTAAAGTTTTTTGTCGAATCTGCGATACCAACGCATGAGCATTGACGCTAACCATCATCGTTGATGCTCCCCTCCTGCCAGCATACCCACTGAAGCAGCCATGCAACAAACTTTGATGACGCTCGGCGCCCTGATGATCATCACCATGGTCTCCGTCAACCAACAACGCGCGAATTACATCGCTGTTGAGGGCATCTATTTGCGAGAACAAGAAAGCGCTGCGCTTGACTATGCGTCGATGCGCCTTGAGAACATCGAAAACAGCTACGCCTACGACGAAGCCACTACGGACGGCTCTGAACCCGACCTGGGCACCCTTTCCGACGGCAATACCTTTGGGCCAGACACGGGAGAAAACGACGAATCTGCATACGACGACGTTGATGACTTCCACAATTACAGCGAGACGGTTAGCCATGCGCTAAGCGCAGACACCTTCCGATTCGACGTTACCTATTCCGTTCGCTACCTCAATCCGTCTGCACCCTCACAGCAAACTACGTCCCCAATGATGGCCAAAGAACTTACCGTGGCGGTTGTATCGCGCGACTCTATAGGTCATCGGGCAGCGCAGTATACCGGGACTAAAATTATTCTTGCCTCTGAAATCCAGTAGTTCGCCGCACTCTATAACCAGAAAATCGAACAATGCAGTTTATTTTCGACCATATGGCAGCCTTTTTTGGCATGACCGGCGTGCTGCTAATTTTTGGCGTCATCCAGGTTCGGGGTACCCAAAGCGCCGCAGAGGCCGTGATCAACAACATGGTGTACGAGGAAGCCGCCAATTTCAGCGAAATTCTTCAGGTCGACATCAGCAATATGCGTAATCAGACACAGACAGATGATGCGATTGCAGCCGGTAGATTCAAAGGCGGCTCAGCATATGAGTGCAGCATTACAAAAACCGGCGATGTGACAACCGTACTCACGTTCCCTACGCTTGCAGATCCTTATTCGGATTACAGTTCGTCGAATCCTTCTGAAGCCAATGTAGAATTGGTCAGCTATATCCTGGTTGACAGTGGCGAAACGATCACTATTCCCAAAGAGACTTCTACGGAAACCGTACCCGTCTATACAATCGCTCGGATTGTGGATAGCAAAACAACCGGCGAGAGTGCACAATTTGTGACGCACTTTTTGGTGGAATTTCTGAACAAAGCCACGCCAGAATTCAGCGCAAATTCAGCGGCCTGTTCAGCTGATCTTTCCAAAATTCGCTTTGAACTCAAAATGGCAACCGGCGGCGTTGAATTTGCCACAAAGGACCAGCGATCTACAAGCCAAACAAACCTGAGCAGATTTGCCGCAACCGTCGATCTGCCCAACATGAATTAACCGCCCCCTTAACAGCATAAACACATAAGAACATGGGTAAAGCTGCACTACTTTTTGCACTTGCTGCAACCATCACAACGGTATGGTTGACATCCTCTATGCAGCAAACCAACAGGGATACGCAGGATGCCCAGACAGAGGCTTATTCCAACCAGATGGCACGCGACCTGGCTGTACAGGGACGTAAACTGGCACTTGCTAACTGGATCTCTGTAGGCGGCGAAGACGGCGCTGCTCCGTTCCAAAGCCTCACTGAAGGCGGTGGCGAAATTCAGATCATGAACTACAAGGTTGATTCCGGCGTTCTCGATCTTACCGTTCGCGCTGAATACCAGGGCGCCGTGCATGATTTGCGGAGCCAGTACCAGTGGAATCCAGGTGGCGCCATGAATGCATTTCAGATTAAAGCTGCAAAAGTTGATCTGGATATAAACAACAATGCAGAGCTCGACATCACTTCGATCACACTTGATGATCAGGCTCTGGCAGACCTCGATAACGTGCTTATTCAAGACCTGGGGCTTGCCAACGACCTGAATGAAATGGGACTTGGCGTGGATAATGTCAATACAGAATTGGAAGATGCGCTGAGTAACAGTGGAAACTCGGACATTGTTATTGACCTGATTGACACGGCGGACCGCCTGAGGCTAGAGCAGGAAACGGGCATGTTCTTCCCAGACCAGGTTGAGTCGGCACTTGGCAGCTATATCAACGCCAACCCGGGCATCGAAACAACTATCCGCGAAGGTGCAGACCTTCCATCCAGCTTCGATTCAGGAAATGGCGAAGGAGTGCTCCGCGTCAAAGATGACCTCACCATCAGCGGTGATTTCACGGGCTCCGGCATTTTGGTGGTCGAGGGTAGCCTGATTGTCCCAGATGGCGCCTCGTTTAATTGGGATGGCATGGTCATCGTCAAACCGCCGGCAGAAAACCAGAGCCCGCGCATCGACTTTGCCGGCACCGTCAACATCAACGGCGGCCTTGTGGCACTCCACGAAGCCATGCCCAACTCGGGCCACATGGACATCACGACCTTCCGCGACATGAACGGTACGTGGGCACAGGCGCAGGGTCCCGACAGAAAACTATGGTACTGGAACTGGTGCATGTACCACAAGCACGATTTCACCTCGAAATACGGCAATGCGATCACCTACTTTTCTACCAACAGTAGCGAGCGGGTTCATGAAGGCGAGATCCACCTGAACGAAACGCTTAATAAGCTAAATAGCAACGATGAAGTGTTCTTTGAGGTCTACAATACAGCGGCACACGGCCGCGGTAGTCTGACCCTTGAGTTTGATGGTGAAGCGCGTGTTTCAAATCCGGTTGCTGCCGGCTTCGAAACCAGCATTGCAAACTCCGCCAATCAGTACCGCTCGCGCACTTTCAAAGTGAACGAACTGAAATACATGCACCTGGATATCCTCCGGCTGAGTTCCTTGAAGAAGATGTGGGATACCGGAAGTAGATACCCAGGATGTACCAGCACAAGTGGACCTTTATGCGTGGGCTATAACCGCAACCGTATGCTGTCGCTTACCCTGGCTTTGTACAAAGTATCTGGCGGATCAGAGTACAAAATCTACGAAGCCTCGATGTACTGGCACCGCAGAACGGATGAAATCGAAAAGTACAACGATAAAATGGAAGACCTGGTCTCGGATCTAAAATCTGCTGACTATGGACTCGACATAGACCTGGGTGCCAACACGACGATCACCAACGACGTAAGCGCCATTAGCATGTTAATGGGTGACGGTGCAAAAGGCGCCGGCGCCATTCATCTTGGCTCCTGGACCGCGCACTGGTCGCCAAACGACACGCGCAATCCTGTCACATGCGGCAACGTGAACGCCAAAGGCAAAGGCGCAGAGAATGGTCAGGGCAAATACAATTGCAACAAAAACTAACCGCTACATATTCCGCCGGTACTGCCCGCCTACTTCAAACAAGGCTTCGGTAATCTGACCGAGTGAGCACACCTTCACGGTGTCCATGAGTGCTTCGAAGAGGTTGCCTCCGGACCTGGCCGTTTCTTGCAACCTGTGCAACGCAACCTGTGCAGCGTCGGTATGCCGGCGCTGCACCCGTTCCAGGTTATCAATCTGATGCTGCTTCTCGTCTGTACTTGAGCGCATCAGTTCAACAGTTGCTTCCTCTTCCTCGTGCTTCCCGTTTTTCGAAAGGAACGTGTTGACACCAATCACCGGCAACTCACCGCTGTGTTTTTTGTGCTCGTAGAGCAGCGACTCTTCCTGAATTTTGCCGCGCTGGTACATCGTCTCCATCGCCCCCAATACACCACCTCTATCGTTGATCCGCTCGAACTCCATCAATACGGCTTCTTCTACGAGGTCGGTTAGTTCGTCGATCACAAACGCCCCTTGATTCGGGTTTTCGTTTTTGGCCAGTCCAAGTTCACGGTTGATGATCAACTGGATCGCCATAGCGCGGCGTACGCTTTCTTCAGTGGGCGTAGTGATCGCCTCATCAAAAGCATTGGTATGCAGCGAATTACAGTTGTCGTAAATGGCGATGAGTGCCTGTAGCGTAGTACGGATGTCGTTGAACTGGATTTCTTTGGCGTGCAGACTGCGACCCGAAGTCTGGATGTGGTATTTCAGCTTCTGACTGCGCTCGTTTGCGCCGTACTTGTCTCGCATCACCACCGCCCAAATTCTGCGTGCAACCCGGCCGATGACGGTATATTCTGGATCGAGGCCGTTCGAAAAGAAGAATGACAGGTTGGGTGCAAAATCGTCGATATCCATGCCCCGCGACAGGTAGTATTCGACGAAGGTGAGTCCGTTTGCCAGGGTAAAGGCAAGTTGCGAAATCGGATTGGCGCCGGCTTCTGCGATATGGTACCCGGAGATCGACACAGAGTAGTAATTGCGTACTTTGTGGTCGATGAAATACTGCTGCACATCTCCCATCATACGTAAGGCAAACTCGGTTGAGAAGATGCACGTATTCTGCGCCTGGTCTTCTTTCAGGATATCAGCCTGCACAGTGCCCCGAACAGTGTTGAGCGTACGCGCTTTGATGTCAGCGTACGTGGCTGCATCGAGTAGCTCCCAACGGACCAGTTCTTCGCCAGTCGTACCCAGTAACCCCAGGCCGCTGCCGTCGTGGCCCTCGGGCAGGCCGTCTTCGCGCCCCTGCGGCCCGTAAGGCACGTATTTCACCTCATCCTGATTCACCCGCTCTGCAATAGCAGCAGCAACCGTTTCCCACGTCCCCTGCTCTTTCAGGTAAAACTCCACTTGCTGATCGATGGCAGTGTTCATGAACAGCGCCAAGATCATGGGCGCCGGCCCGTTAATGGTCATCGACACACTGGTTGCTTTGTCGCACAGATCAAAGCCAGAATACAGCTTTTTCATGTCGTCCAGCGTACAGATTGAAACGCCGGAATTGCCCACCTTTCCATAAATATCGGGGCGTGTATGCGGATCAAAACCGTAGAGGGTTACCGAGTCGAACGCCGTTGAGAGCCGCCGCGCCGGCATGCCCAGCGAAACCAGGTGAAATCTGCGGTTGGTGCGTTCAGGTGAACCCTCGCCGGCAAACATGCGCGTTGGATCTTCGCCGGCTCGCTTGAACGGGAATACGCCCGCCGTGTAAGGAAAGAACCCTGGTACGTTTTCCAGCAACGCAAACCGCAAGCGCTCGCCGGCATCTAGTGTACGAGGAATCGCTACTTTGGGAATTTGCAGGCCAGAAAGCGAGGTTGTGTAAAGCGGCACCGTGAATCGTTTACCGCGCACCTCATAGGTATACGTTTCGGACGTATACTTCTGCGCCATTTCGTCCCAATCTTCGAGAATTCGGCGACCTCGAGAGCTGATTTTATTCCACCAATGATCGCGCATCTGCTCGAGCCGCGTACGCGTTTCGCCTTCGTCGCCGGCTTTCCAAGCATCCAATTGCTGGAGCACCCCACGCGCTTCGCCCCACTTTCGCGCGTGCTCAATTTCTTCTTCAGCGCGCTTTCTGTAATCGCGGCACGTATCGACAACCTCTCCCAAATACCGTTGGCGCTTGGGTGGGATGATCGAAAGCTCGTTTGGATTCACCTCGGGAAGCTCACCGCCATACACGTCGGTCTTGCGGTCAAACCCATACTCCTCATTGAACCGTTCCAAAAGCGCGAGATACAGTTTCGTAACTCCTGGATCGTTGAACTGCGAGGCCATCGTTGGAAAAACGGGCATCTGGTCTGGTGCAAGCTGAAAGAGTCCACGATTCCGCTGGACTTGCTTGCGGATATCCCGCAAAGCATCTGCACTTCCCCGTTTTTCAAATTTGTTGATGACGACAAAGTCAGCCACATCCAACATCCCGATTTTTTCGAGTTGCGTTGGCGCGCCAAAGTCGTGGGTCATCACGTAGATTGAGGTATCGGTGAGCTCGGTGATTTCGGTATCGCTCTGACCAATGCCGGCGGTTTCGAGGATGACCACGTCAAAGCCAGCCTCTTTGCAAATCTCAATGCTATTGGCCATCGCCTGCGAGGTAGCACGGTGTGCCTGGCGCGTCGCAAACGAACGCATGTATACGCGCTCCGCGTTCTTACCATAGATGGCATTCATCCGGATTCGGTCGCCGAGCAATGCACCACCCGTAACACGCTTGCTGGGATCTACAGAGAGGACTGCCATCCGAAGATCGGGGAAGTCGTTCATAAAACGCCGCACCAACTCATCGGTAAGCGTAGACTTGCCTGCTCCACCTGTGCCGGTAATGCCAACAACGGGGACATTTTTGTCTGATTTCACTGCCGGCGGAGACTCAAGCACGCCATCTGCAGAAACAGACAACGATTTACCTACCCCCTGCTCTACAGCGGTGAGATGTCTGGCCAGTTTCCTGAAGGAAGTCGCTGTATGCGCGATCGGTTCAGCAAGCAATTGTGCATCGCGCGACTCCGTTTCAAAATCACACGACTCAAGCATGTAATTGATCATGCCCTGAAGCCCCATTTGCATGCCATCATCTGGCGAAAATATCTTGGTGATCCCGTAGGCTTCGAGCTCCTGGATTTCAGCATCAACAATTACACCACCACCGCCACCAAAAATTTTGATGTAGCCGGCATTCTGCTGCTGGAGCAGGTCGTGCATGTACTTAAAAAACTCGATATGCCCGCCCTGATAAGACGAGATGGCAATGCCTTGCACATCTTCCTGAATGGCCGTATCGACAATCTCCTGTACGGATCGATTATGCCCAAGGTGGATAACTTCTGCACCTGATCCCTGCAAAATACGGCGCATCAAATTGATCGCAGCATCGTGCCCGTCAAAAAGGCTTGCAGCCGTTACAAATCGAATGTTATGCTTTGGCTGATATTTTTCTGGAGACATGTTGGTTGTCTTGTCTTGGATCAAATCAGTCCGTATTGGTACCGGCCGGGTAGGCAATAGCCAGGTAACAACCGTCCACCTCTTCAAATCCCAATTGCCATGCGGATCCTCCATCAGCGGTCACATGCGCCTGCTGCGCGGAAAGATCAACAGATAGTTTTAACTTTTTTGGAGAACAGCGAAAGCCCGTTTTCATCCCTTTTAGCGTTGCTTCTTTGAGGGCCCAGCAAAGGATGAGAATCTGGTCTCGCTCCAGATCCAGTGCATCGAGCAAATGGTATTCATCCGGATGCAGAATGAAGCGATACAGATCAGGGTGGCGAGGTTTGATACGTTCCAGGTCGATACCCACATGGGTTGATTGTGCCACCGCAGCGCATACCCCATTATGCGCATGGGCGAGCGATAAACCAACGTTGTGCCCGGTAAGAACCAACGAACCATCTTCAGCCACATCGAGCGGTACGTCTTGCGGTGCAAGCTGGAGGGCCTCTCCTGCCAATTGGCGGGCCACAATTCTGCCGGCGGTATACTCCGTTTGCCGGCCGGCATGCGACACGGTATCAAGGTAGGCGAGCTCACGCGGAGACAATATACTGCCGGCCAAACGCAAATCCACGTCTTGCATCCGGCGATGGGTGTATGCTATGTGCTCGGGCAATACCATATAAAAACGAGAAGTGGGCAGTAGCTACCTACTGCCCACTCCGAAAACCATGAACATGACACCTGTCATGTTGCAACCGCGACTTACTTAGCGGCGGCGTAGTTGGCAGCTACCTGCTCCCAATTTACAACATTCCAGAAAGCAGCGACATAGTCAGGCCGGCGGTTCTGGTAGTTGAGGTAATACGCATGCTCCCAAACATCGAGACCGAGGATTGGCGTATCGCCTTTCATGAATGGGCTGTCCTGGTTAGCGGTGCTGTATACTTCCAGGCCACCTTGTGCGTTTACAACGAGCCAGGCCCAACCGCTACCAAAGCGCGTGCCGGCAGCAGCAGCAAATTTGGCTTTGAAATCATCGTAAGAACCAAAAGCAGCGTCAATTGCTGCGCCAAGATCGCCGCCTGGAGCACCGCCACCGTTTGGCGACATCACTTCCCAAAAAAGGCTGTGATTGGCGAATCCGCCGCCATTGTTACGTACAGCACCTTTTACCGATTCCGGCAAATCATCGATACCCCTGAGCAGTTCTTCGATAGATTTAGCTTCAAGGTCTGCATGCCCTTCCAGCGCAGCGTTCAATTTATTTGTATACCCCTGATGGTGCTTACCATGGTGAATCTGCATGGTCCGGGAGTCCACATGTGGCTCCAATGCATCGTGTGCGTAGGGCAGATCTGGAAGCGAGAATGCCATAAGTCTATTCTTGGTTTATTGGGTGATTACAGGTGTAAGACCGCCTTCGTACGTCCAAAACGGAGTTGGGTTCGCAACAGGTGAGGAATACGGATTGTTGATTGCAGATTGTTGATTGTGGAATGCTGATTTGTTCTACGCACGTCATCCTGAGCCCCGCGAAGGATCTCTTCAGTGACTGATTGCTGAGTGACGGAGTGTTGGATTCCCTTGCTGATCTGTTTCCTTGTCATCCTGAGCCCCGTTCGAAGGATCTCTGCCAGACTACCTCTGTCCTTCACAATTGTCATCCTGAGCGAAGCCGAAGGATCTGGGCGAGCACATCCCGTTGCTTTTTCTATGCATATCGCTAATGCTTCCTGGGCCCCGGATCAAGTCCGGCATGATGTGGGGGCATGGCTGCACTTGCATCAACTTCCACAAAAAAACCCGACACAGAAAGGCACTGCCTGATCCATGTCGGGTTTGGATACAAAAAAACGGGCCGTGGTTTATGCAACCACAGCCACGCCGTTTGTTCTTTTCTCAGCAGTTGCTGGCTTAGCAGCGGCTTTTTTGGTAGCCGTTGTTTTGCGAGCAGCTGTTGTCTTCCGAGCAGTGGTCTTTTTAGCCACTGTTGTTTTCTTTGCAACTACTTTTTTAGCAACCGTCTTTTTAGGCGCTGCTTTTCTGGCAGTTGTTTTCTTGGCTACTACCTTTGTAGCCGTTGCTTTCTTGGCCGTTGTTTTCCGTGCAACCGGTTTTTTAGCAGCCGTTTTCTTGGCAACTACTTTTGTAGCCGTTGCCTTTTTAGCTAGTGCCTTTTTAGCTGTTACCTTTTTAGCCGTGGCTTTACGCGCAGCAGGTTTGGTTGCTGCTTTTTTGGCCGTCGTCGAAGTTTTTCTGGCTACTTTTGTAGCAGAGGCCTTCGTAGCTTTCTTGGCGCTTGACGCCGTGGCAGCTTTAGACGTTCGACGTGACGTTGTTTTGGCTTTAGCCGTTGAACGCGTGGTCGTTTTGCGCGCAGCCGGCTTGGCAGCACGTGTTGAACGAGACACTGAAGCATAACGACCGATCAGCAGGGATTTGAAGCCTTTCTTTTCTTTTCCCGTAGATTTGCTGATCACATAAAATCCGCTTTTGCGGTTGAGGCCCTGCTCGCGGAATTTTTTCTGGATGCTTGTGATGACGTTTTCTGGCAGCACCATAACGTCCAGTGCCTCGCCTGGCATCAGGCTCTGCGCTGCGTCAACGTAGATGTCGTACTTGCTGGTGCCACTAACAGAGAATTGTGCAAGCAACTGCTGGGCTTGCTTCCTGGAGACTTTCTTTGGCGTTGGCAAATCTTCAGGTTTAATCCGACTCATGATATATACCTTTAAGTGATCGGTTTAGCTATGAGTCTGTATTATCGGCGCGGTTTTACGGCTCTTAAATGGTTGCTTAATTAAAAGAATGTCGAATGTCGAATGTCGAATGTCGAATGTCGAATGTCGAATGTCGAATAAGGGTATTTCCTTCGAAATTCGGTGTTCCTTGCTCGATAGTGGTTGTTAAAAAGCGTGTGCCTGTCTGGCAGAGATCCTTCGCGGGCTCAGGATGAAATAGGAGAGGGATGTTGCCATGCCTCACACGTCACCCCGGGCTTCATCCGGGGCCCAGGAAGCACTAGCGATATGCACATAGAGAAAGCAACGGGATGTGCTCGCCCAGATCCTTCGGCTTCGCTCAGGATGACAATTGTGAAGGACAGAGGTAGTCTGGCAGAGATCCTTCGCGGGGCTCCGGATGACATGGGTGGAACAGATCCGCATTCAAAAATCCGCATTCAACAATCGAGGGGCTGCAAGTCCCTGAAGAGATCCTTCGCGGGGCTCAGGATGACATGGGTGGAACAGATCCGCAATCAAAAATCAAGGGACTGCAAGTCCCGCAGAGATCCTTCGCGGGGCTCCGGATGATAATTGTGAAGGACACAGGTAGTCCGGCAGAAACCCTTCGCGTGGTTAAGGATGACATGGGTGAAACAGATCAGCATTCCGCAATCAACAATCCGAATTCAGCAATCGAGGGACTGCAAGTCCCGCAGAGATCCTTCGCGTGGTTAAGGATGACATGGGTGAAACAGATCAGCATTCCGCAATCAACAATCCGAATTCAGCAATCCCGATTCAGCAATCAGGCCGTAGCAGGCGCCGGCGTGGTTTCTTCCGCTTCGGTATCCGGGCGCGGGTAGGCGGTTGGTTCGATGGCATGGCGCACAACGGCTTCGAAGTCACTCGCTTTTCTCGGGACGCCGAGGGCATCGAAATGCTGGCTGCGTTTTGCGGTGAGGGATTCGCCTGCGAAGAATCGGGTTGCCAGTTTTTCAATGGCAACTTCCATCGCATCTACATCGCGCGGCGAAACGATGTGTACGCCGTCAAAGCGGGAAAGGAATCGGGTGTTTTCCCCTTCTGACAAGCCGGCAATGATGGGACGCTGACTCATCAAATACTCGTACGTTTTGGCAGAAATACGTGCATCCGGCGAGCCATCGTTGCGCTCGGGCAATGCCATGAACAGATACGTCTGCGCCAAATACCTTCTGCAAGACCTCCTTGTGCGGCAATACGCCGCTGATGTTGATCAAATGATCAATACCATGTGATTCCAACACCTCATTCACAAGCGGCATCGGGTACTTGTTGCCATAGATGTCCAGCGAAATCCGCCCCTTCCACTCCGGCTTTTTCTCAAGGAGTTGCTTTAAGGCGAGGCCCAGATACACTGGACTGTGACTCCGGTGATCAAGCTTTACCAGTCGGTAGGTACCTAACCGTTCCCATGCTGTGTAGATGCGCTTGGCAAGCGAAGGCTTCTCGGGCTCCGTAAACGCATACCATCCTCCCATGCCGCCGGCATACACGATGTGTAGATGCGCATCCTGCTTTTCAGGCAATGTGTCCACTTGAACGGAAGGCGCACCGCGGCGAATCAGGTACATGTGTTCGCGGGTCTCTTCTGGCACGCCGGCCTTCAACCGATCCAGGTTTTGCTTCGACACGTACACAATGGCATCAGCAGATCGGATGTACAACGACTCGAGCTTTTTGGCGAGGTAAAAATGCAGGCGTGACGGAAAGACGGGATGCAACGACGAACACGTTGGCGAATCGTTCAGGTTCAAGATCAGCGGAATATCAAACGCACGTTTCAGCAAAATGCCGACCAATCCCTGCGAGTACGGCATCATAAACACAACAATGGCGTCGGGTCGATTCGCCTTGATCAGGGCTTTTGCTTTTTTGTACGCCGGCCAAATCCAGAACAGAAACATATCTGGCCAGAACAGAAAAGGGACCAGCTTCCCGAGGCGCATTTTACGCAGCCGGCGGATCAGCTTGTTGGGTACCCGTGGCTTCACCCGATGGATGTTTACATTGGCGGGCGCCTGCGCATCTTCCGCAGCCGTGATCGCTTCAATTTCAAACGACTGGCTGAGGTGTTTGACAAAGTTATCTACCCGAATGGCAAGCGGATAGGTTTCCGGTGCAAATCGGTAAGAAATACAGAGAAGTTTGCCCATGGTTGACGCGCAAAGAAATGTTTACTGTCTTGTCTCCAAGGCAGCTGTCTGTACAGATTGTTGAATTTCCTTTGCTAATGGAGATTCGCTCAACCGCTCGTAAAAAAGTGACCCAATCAGTTTGTGTCCACGCACATTCGGGTGATAATCCCACGGGGCGAGCAAGATCGATTCGATCTCAACGCTGTCATACACATCGTCCAAGGCAATAGCGTGTGTAAAGCCGGCCTCACGTCCCATCTCAGTCAGGTAATCAATTTCGCCTTCTTCAAACGCGCGCATGGTTTGTGGCAAGAACACCAGCACAGGTGTTGCGCCATGTTCAATGGCAAGGCCGGCAATGTAATCATAGGCCCAACGCGCCATCTCTTCCGCCTTCGGCTTCAACGCCTGGTTGACTTTCTGTGGCTCGTCATCCGGACGTACATCTGCTTCGTCAATCATGGCCTGCAGCGCCTCGTACTCAATGGGCACACCCGAGCGGATGGGCTTAATGAGGCGCAGGTAAGACCGCTCCACTTCTGAAGGCTGCACCACATAAAACAGGGCATCCGGTTTGAAATCGAATACGCGCTTGGCAGCTACATCAACCTGCTGCAAGAGGCCATACCCCCCTACCGCGAAGTTCATGATTTCGTAGTTTATGCCATCCCCCTGGCTGTTCAACTTTTCTTCCACATAGGTTTCAAAGTTCTCATCGTCAGCAACGCCAGACCCCATCACGTATGATGTGCCTAATAATGCAATACGGTACGTATCTGCCGGCTTGTCTACAGGATACTCCCGATCACGCAACCCGTATTGGTTTGTGGTCAGTTTGGCTTGTTTTAATTCCGTCTCAATCGATGGAATGAGCTCGTAGATGCGGATGTCGTTTGTAGGCCGCACCGCGTCTGAGTCCTGAATACCAGCCCAGCCGGCCGGCTTGTTCATGTTCGTGCGCCACAGCGCCGACGTATACTTGTTCGTTGTGAGCAGCGACTCGTAATACCCGCGCTCAAAATCGGTCTGATCTTGCTGGTTGAAGCCTTCGGCCTGAATGGACTCAACAAAGGCCAGTGTATCGCTATCTAGTTTTGATTTAAACACCTGGTGATCAACGCCAATCAACAGTAAGAATGAAACGGCGCAATACACTGCGGTTTTAAAGATAGCTCCTTTTGAAGGTGCTGAATCAAACAACCAGTTTTTGGCTGCAGCGAGTTGCAACACAACGCCGACAACCACGAGGCCAGCAAGGCCTGCGAGTAGCATCAGATACGCACTGGCTGATTCGTGTGCAGCGGCCTCAACAGCCAGGAAAAAGGCCTCGATGCTCTCGCTACTCCAGAGATACCAGAGTACAGAGATAAACACAAACATCCCCACCACTTTGGACGAATGTACAAAGGCATCTTTAAACGAAAATGCTTTTTTACCCAGGGCGCGTTTGGGAGGGTTTTTGATTTCTCGAAGCGAATTTATCACCACAACCAGGCCAAGAATCGCCCAAAACAAGCCGTCAGGAACTGTAATTGGGAATTGGGCCTGGAGCCAGTACCACTGGTAAGAATGCAAAATCCAGGTCATCAAAAACACAAGGCTGGTTGCAATCACAAGCGCCGGCGTTGTCCCCATGCCACGAAAGCGTGTAAATGCAGGGTAGAAAAAGATCTTCATCATGAAGTCTTTCCAGTAGATGTTGATGCGGCGCCAGTAATCGCTAAAGCTTGAGGCCAGGTAATAGAGGTGGTGCGTCTCAGGCAGATTCATACCGAAGAGACACAGTATACCTACGATCAAGTGGAATTGCCCGGAAATACGCAGGTACAACAAGTACGTGGTAAGCACCGCCTGCACGAAGGTCCAGAGGCCTCCTACTTCACCCGGTGCAATAAGTAAGTGGTAATACACCACCCGATAGAGAATCAACTGCACCGTACCACGCATCATCCATAACATCCCCTGCTGGTAGATGGTGGCAGGATCTGCGTTGTAATACGTGCGCTTGTACATTCTGTAATCCACTACAGGAAACAGCGGAAAACAGACATTAGGCAACAGGAAAAAGTAGGAAAGCCGCGTCCAGATTGATGTGCCAGGCTTTTCATCTTTCAAGTCGTAGAAATACACGACGAGCCTGAACATGAAAATCGAACCCAAAATAGGCATCACAAGGGCACTCCAGGATGAGGCGATAATTTCGCTGCGATACAGTGCAAGCACAGCGGTAATCCCGAGTAGCAACACAACCCGCATCCAACGCGCGATGGGGATATGACAAACACCAATCATCACCAACCCAATACCGATGAGAATCCCCCCACCTACGGGCCCCAAAACGCTGACGATCGCACCAAGGGAGAGCAGCGTAAAGAAAGGCATTCTGAACTGCATCGGCAGCACAGCATGGATAAGAAAACCGCCTACGATGAGCGGGACAATCTTTGCAAATCCAAAGGATTCCTCAATAGCAAACAGGCTAACAACAACGTAGAAGAGCGCCAGTTGTAAAGCCAACAGGACATAATCCCCTAGTTTGATGTCACCCAATCGAAAGTCCAAAAAAGATCCTTGCGCGCTATTTATCGCTGTTGTACCTGAAGAATCTGGCTTCTGCATCGCTTAGTTAATACTTAAGGATAGACTGAATTGAATTAGTATTAGTGCGTCTATCTATAGTTGGGTCAAAACTGCTCTAAATCAGTGTATCAGCTTTTCGGGAGCAAGATTTAAGGGGGAGATGTTTTTATACCGAACTGCTAAACCGCTATCGTTGCACAGCCTTTGGAGCGCGGATTAGAAAAGGGGATGCCGGCGCCCCGCTTTTGGAGCGATGAAAAGAAAGATTAGCGGGTAAAATTGGGCTTATTCAGCCGAAGCCAGCGCATCAAACGCATCGTATGTAAGCGCAAACGCAACTACGCCTTGCGATACATCCATTATGTTGTGATAAAACGGGTGCGCATCTTCGTTGGGTGAGACGAGCCACAGGAACGTCCGGCCACGGGATTTGGCATCGCGCGCAACAGCAGCTATTAGTTGCCGGCCAAGCCCGGTTTTCCTTGCCTCTGGGTTTACAAACAGATCAGCGATGTACACACCACGGGCAGCGTGGCTGGGTTCGTAGGCATCATAAAAGAGCGTATAGCCTCCCAGGTTGCCATCAACGTCGGATGCAACAAACAAAGAAAACTGTGGGTCGACGCCAAACGCATCTTCGAGGAAGCGGGCTTCATTAAATGACTCGAATCCTTCTCCTGTATGCGTTGCCAGCGCTTTAACCATTTCCAACACCGCAGCACCATCATCTTCAGTAGCCGGTCGAATGGAATAGGGTTTCATGCTGTATGTTGTTTGTGCGAATTACCGATTATTGAGCACGCGCATCATGTCGCGGAAGTCATCTTCGAGCAGGTGTCCTTCCCGAACCAGGGCAATTAGAGTTTCTTCAACAACCCGGACGTCTGTTTCAAGCGCCGGCCGCTCTCTGTCTACGGCACGAATCGACTCACGCGGCCTGGAACGGGCTGCATCACGCGCCATTTCCTCTTCCGTGGTTCTAAACATCACATCTTCAAGCAGCCGCGCAACGAAAGGTGCAGCTTTGGCTTTACCCGAGAAGTCTAGTTCCAGATTAATGGTGGCCCGCCCCCTGTTAACGCTCAATTCCAGGCGCTGCCCACCCATCATTTTCTTTTTCAAGTTCACTTCCACCAGGTCTTGTACATAACCTCGTATGCCGGCTCCAGGTTGTTATTCTGAAACACCATCCGGTCTGCCATGAATAGCGCCCCGTCTTTGGCAGAACCCATAAGGGTAGCATCATAGAGCGCTACCACTTCTTTACGCCGCACCTTTTTGGCGTAATCCTCTATTGCATTGTGCAGCTTCTTAAACGGAATGTCAGGGGCTACAAAAAGGCCAAGCGTGGGATCGTGCGGGATGTATTCGCGGATGAGCTTTTCCAAAGTCAAACCTGTAAAACTATATGCCAGAATCACGCAGCTTTACAACATCCACACACGGAATGATCCGCTACAGGATATAGCCACTGTACACAATCAACCAGATAATAAAGTAAACCGGCAGCAAGATGGGGATCGAATACCTTGCCAGGTATCCGAAGAACGAAGGTGTGCGTACCCCGTTGCCTTCCGCAATGGCTTTTACCATGAAGTTGGGTGCATTACCGATATAGGTCAGCGCCCCAAAGAACACAGCAGCCACCGAAATAGCCTGCAAATAGAACCAGCTTTCAGGATGGGCTGCCGCAGATTCAGCAAACTGCTTAACCTGCGCGGGGTCATCAACGCTGAGCCCAAACTTGCCCATAGAAGCAGACAGGAAGTTCAGATACGTAGGCGCATTATCCAGAATACCGGATAGCGATCCTGTACCCCAGTAGAATACGCTGACGCCGAGGTTATCAGCATTCTCCTTGGCAAAATTGCTGATGAGTTGGAGCGCCGGCTGCATCGTGCAGAAGATACCAAGGAATAGCCAGCCTACTTCGCGAATCGGTTCGAAAGAAAACTCGTTCTTCTCAAAACACTCTTTGTTGGCAAACCGGTACGCCAGGTAAGCCACAAGGAACATGATCATTTCGCGGATACCAATCGGAAAATGGAATTCCTTGTACAGGTTGGGTACAAACGGCAGCACGTTAGGGTCGATAAACACGCTGAAGATGATGATCGCAATCCAGAAGAAGCTCTTCGTGCCCTGTAGGGTAACGACTGGCGCATCTACATCAGGTACGTTGCCCTGGTTTTTATTGCGCGAATCAATGATGTAGAAAATCCCAAGCAGCACAATGGTGGTTGGCAGCCAGATGTACCAGACGTGGGTTAGCGTCCAGAAAAAGGGTACGCCGCGCAAGAATCCGAGAAAGAGTGGCGGATCACCGATGGGAGTCAGTGCGCCCCCGATATTGGCAACAAGGAAAATGAAGAAGACAATGTGGTACGGGCGTAGCCGGCCTTTATTGAGGCGCATGTACGAGCGAATAAACAACATCGCGGCTCCCGTAGTAGCAATCAGGTTTGCAATCACGGAGCCTACAAAAAGCAGGATCGCATTGTTGAACGGGGTCCCACGCGCATTGATACCTAGATAAATTCCGCTGGCTGCAATAAACAACGAAGCCACGAGCGCAATGAAAGAGAAATACTCCTGGAGTGCGTGTAATACGGGCGAACTGTTGCTGGTAAACAAGTAGTAGCCTACAACCAGTAGCCCAAAGGCCACAGAATATTTCGGATAGTGATGATGCCAATGATGGGCATAGAACAGCGGGCCCGTGGCAATCATGATAAGCAGGAGCATGAACGGGACAACCAGCCAGATAGGCGGCGCTTCGCCATCAGCAGCCGGCATACTGGCCGGCTCAACCGCTACACCCGTCTCAGCAACAGGTGTGCCGATAGGCTGGTCCACCACCTCAGCGTAATGCGCCGGGTCGAGCGGCATCGCAGCCACATCAGAAAGACCAACGGAGGAGATCCCCCAGACCATACAGACAAGCACAAGAACACGCGACACACTCATTCGCTCCACAGAGACTCGCTTGAAATTAGTTTGCACAAAACACGTAAAAAACTGAAGTGCACGCGGAATGCACTTCATGGAACCCATCCGTTCAGATAGCCCAAGGGTAGCAGATAAATGGAAATTCATCCGAGGTGATCTTCTCTAATCAGAAGGAGTGTCGTACGCCGATGTAATCAGATTACAATCAGATACCTGGTGGGCACGATATACTGGTGTGTACAGCGGCACCTGAGGTGAAGGCCCGTCTGGGTTGATGGCTACACACCGGCATGGATCTCGCCAGCATCTGCAAGGCGCAGACTAGAGCAGAGTTGGCACGCATCATCCATTTTTCAACGTACGCGTTCCTGCTTTATGAAGAGGAAATATAGAACAAATTAAGAATTAATGCACATCCATTGCAGCAGACTTTTCAGCAGCTTCGACGGTCTGCGCAATGAGCGTTGCAATGGTCATCGGCCCTACCCCACCTGGTACGGGTGTATAGGCGCTGCAGGTATCGATAATGGCAGAAATTTCGATATCTCCTACCGGCCCCGGGTTGTAGCCGGCGTCAACAACAACAGCGCCGGGCTTTATCCAGCTACCGCGAATAAACTCGGGCCGGCCAACTGCGCCTACGATAACATCTGCCTGCTTGACATGCTCAGGCAAGTTTTGTGTACGCGAGTGGCAGATGGTAACCGTGCAGTTTTCGTTCAGCAACATCAACGCCATCGGCTTGCCGAGAATAGGACTGCGTCCAATAACAACGGCATGTTTTCCTTCCAACGGAATCTCGTAGTGTTTGAGCAGGCGCATGATACCTGCCGGCGTGGCCGAGCCATACGCTTCTTCTTTCATTGCCATCAAACCGAAGCCGGCCGTTGTCACACCATCGACGTCTTTTTTAATCGAGATGGCGTCAAAGCACTTTCGCTCGTCAATTTGTGACGGCACAGGATGCTGCAACAAAATGCCGTGTACGTCTGGATTTGCATTAAGCCCTTCGATCACTTGCTCCAGCTCTTCTGTTGTTGTCTCCTCCGGCAAAATGACGCGTTCGGAGTCCATCCCTACTCGCTTACACGCGTTGCCCTTCATTCTGACGTAGGTGGCCGAAGCCGGGTCGTTGCCCACAAGAATGGTAGCAAGAATAGGCGTCCGTCCGGTTTTGGCAACCACGCGCTCAACGCGAACAGCCAGTTCTTTTTCAAGGGAGCGGGACAGTGCTTTACCGTCTAATAGAATACCTGCCATAGGGGGTGCTGCTAATTTAATTGGATTTCATGCCAGTGCGCCTGCTTGCCTATATCTGCTTCCTTCTATCTGCAACCGCTAAAATAAACCCCGGGCCTTCAGTTCGAGATACTTGTTAAGGGTTGCCACCGAAAGATGTTCGGGCCTGGTTAACACCGATTGTATCCGATGCCGTCTCAACTCCATGACAATCTGATGCTTTTGCAACATGAACTGGGCTGCGATGGTCCGGGAATACACAGCCTCGGTATGCGCCGGTGGTGTCGAGGCGAGTGCTGACAGTTCGGTGTTTTCGAAGAAGATAACAACAAGTAAATGGTTGCGCGCGAGGGCCTTCAGATACGGCAATTGCCGCTTTAATGCAGCCATCGTAGCAAAGTTCGTAAAGAGCAACATTAAACTCCGATGCCGCGCATGGCGTCGAACGGTTCCAAAGAGTCGTTGGTAGTCTGTTGCTAAAAAGTTGGTTTCCAGCGCATACAACCGATCCATGATAGTGCCCAGTTGCCGCACCCCTTGCGTCGCCGGCAATGCCTCGTGGATCTCATTCGAGAACGCAATCAGCCCAACTTTGTCTTGTTTCTTCAACGCAACGTTGCTAATGACCAGCGCTGCATTGATGCTATAATCTAGCAGCGACATGCCGGCAAAAGGTAGCTCCATCACGCGCCCGGCATCCAACAGGCAGTATACAGGCTGGGCTCGCTCATCCTGATATTGATTTACCATCAGTTCACCCCGCCGCGCGGTTGCGCGCCAGTTTACCGTCCGCGGGTCATCCCCCACCACATACTCCTTAATCCGCTCAAAAGCAGACGCCTGGCCGATTCGACGAATGCGCTTCACACCTACTTCGTGTAGTCTGTTGCTCGCGGCCATCAGTTCGAAGCCACGCATTTGCAAGAACGAAGGATAGACAGGAATTTCGCGAGGCGTCCCCAACTGATAGCGGCGTTGCACCAGTTGCAACGGCGTACTGGCGAGCACATTGATATGCCCAAAACTATACGTACCACGCGTAGTAGGGCGAACCGAATAGCTGATCGCGTGCGTGCTGCTGCCTGTCATGCCAAGCCGGCGCACATTATCCCGAGCCTGAAACTGGTACGGCAACTCATCGATGATGTCCAGGACTACCGGAAAGGCATACTGACTCGCCAAATTGATACCGATTGGGTTATCATCGCCGTTTGAAAGCCGCTCTGGACAATCACGGCTTGCCGTAATGCCATCGCGTACCCGAAACAACAGCCATACTTCAGCGGCAACCATGACGCCAAACCCCACAAGGGTAAGACGCGTTGCAACAAGCATCGCGGGATAAAAATGCGAGAAAACAAACGCAACCGCGAGCAATCCCACAGCAAGAAAAAACCGCGGTGTCAGGAATATGGCGCGTACTGTTTTCATCATCGCGGCACTTCCACCTTGCCAATCAACTGCGTGATCACCTGCGCCGGCGTTGCACCTTCCATCTCCTGGTCGGGCGTCAGCATCACGCGATGTTGCAGCACCGGGACAGCGGTTTGCTGCACATCTTCCGGCGTCACAAAATCGCGGCCCGCCATGGCTGCAAAAGCTTTGGCTGCCCCCATCATAGCAAGCGATGCACGCGGCGATGCACCAAGGTAAAGCGCATCGTGGTTACGGGTAGCCTGGACCAATTCAGCGATATACCGCAGCAACTTGGGCTCGATGTGCAACGAGCGCACGGTTTCTTGGAATGTGACTAACTGCGCAGCCTTGACGACCGGGTTGACGCTACCCAAATCTTGTCCTGTTCGGCCAGCGTGGTGGCCGGCGAGCATTTGCGTCTCCTCGTCCATCGACGGATAGTCAACATTAAGCTTGAACAAAAATCGGTCAAGCTGCGCTTCCGGGAGGCGGTACGTGCCTTCGTGCTCGATCGGGTTCTGCGTCGCAAATACCAGGAACGGCTGTGCCATCGGGTGGGTAACGCCGTCCATGGTCATTTGCCGCTCTTCCATGACTTCAAACATGGCCGACTGCGTTTTAGCCGGCGCCCGGTTTACTTCATCAATCAATATGACGTTCGAAAAGATTGGGCCTGGCTTAAATTCAAATGCTGTTGTTTTGGGATTAAAGATGGCGGTCCCCAAAATGTCTGACGGCATCTGGTCAGGCGTAAACTGAATGCGTGCAAATCCGACATCCAAGGTACGCGCCAAAAGTTTTGCAGCGAGCGTTTTAGCTACACCAGGCACGCCCTCGATAAGCACGTGACCATTAGCAAGCACAGCGGCAAGCATGGCATCAATGAGTGCGTGTTGGCCCACCATGATCTTCCGCACCTCCTGCCTTACCTGATCGACAGCCGTCCTGATTTCATCCAGCGCCACACGGTTCTCAAATCTTCGCTCTTCTTGCATAAGTCCTTCTAGTTATCGGGTGCTTGCGTTATAAAATTGATCGAGTTCGCCAGCCAGTATATTGAGCTCCGCTTCGTTGATGGTGCGGCCGGCCTCAATGCCTGTGAAGCGCTTCAGCAAGATTTCAACCTGCTCAATGGGTACGCCCGACCGGGCAGCTACAACTGACGGTTGTACATCTTTAATCGAAGGCGTCGGTAAGCGCAGCTTATGGTGAACATAATGTTTAAACTGGTCGAGTAACTTACCCGCGAGATTGGTATGGTCACCTTCGGTGAAATACAACCGACCTACCGTTGTCGCAAATTCCAGCGTTTTGTTTTCTTTGGGCGCCACAATGGGCATTTCGCGTTGCCGCCTGCGCCCCGCCGTGATCATGTAGAGCAGCAAACCACCCAGTGCTAAATAATACGCCACTTTGAGCGCGCTGGAAGATAGAATATAGCGCAACGGTGTCCCAACCAATGAACGACCAGGTTTATGATAAGCGTCCCAAAAGGTCCGCTGTTCTGGCAAATAGGATAACGCCGCGTACGCGTACTGCTCGTTACCAGTCTGTAACATGTTAAAATTGGTAAACGCCAGCGGTACCGAGCTTATGTAAATGGTGCCGGCACCATGCGGTACCCTGATGAAATTATATCCGCCCCCTTCGTATTTGCCAAGCACTTCGTAAGGCATGGGCACTGGTTCAACCGCTGGCGCTTCATCCTCTACTTCTTCGTCCTCTACTTCTTCGTCCTCTACTTCTTCGTCCTCTTCCTCAAGAGCAGATTGAATCGTTGAAAACAACCAATCTGTCGAATAGAAGTACCCGCCAGACTGGGCAAGCGATGGATCTACAAAATTGATCCGGGTTGTGTCAAATACGCTGATCTCTCGCAAGTCACCAAGGCGTTCTGTTTCCTCTAGCAACTCCAGATCTGTCCTCACACGCAACCGTTTCCCTAGCCTTTCAGGGATGCGCTCGGCTGCAATAAACAGATGGTTGCCACGATGTACGTAGCGCATCAGTACCTCAACAGCAACATCATCTAGCGGCAGGGCACGGGTAACAAAAATGTAGTTGGTGTTAACAAGCGAGGTGTCGGCCAACAGCTCGTAAGGTGGAAAGGCTACGGGCATAACCTCTTTATTTTTAAAGAGATAAGGCATCGTATTGTACAACATGCTACTTCCATACGCCTGCGAGTCCCCACGTTCAAACGTTACTTCCCAGGGGTTTTCAGTGCTCCGCGCGTTGATCCATACAACCAGCAGGAATACAACCAGAAAAACACTGAGGTATTTGGCATCGTTGCGCGTCATGCCGGCACCCTCACGTGATCCGTTATCTGTTGCGCCAGGGCTTGTATTTCAGTTACCACGCCATCGTCAACCGGGAAGTCGCCATACCAGGCATAATCGAACAGGTAGGTTAGCCGGCGGAAGGGCGCGTCCACTGGTGATGTAGCGCACTCATGGACATAGTCCTGGTTGGTTTTACGCGGCGTCCAGCGAATCACTTCGCCGGCATCCAGTACGTGTAAGACGTGCATGTAATACATGCGTGCAGCCAATCGGAGTTTGCCGTTGCTACGGGCTTCCGCCGCCAGGGCAATAAAGTCAGTATCCGGCTCTAATGTATCCATAACACCTTCCCCACGATACACGGGTCGGCGGCGGGGACTAAAAAAGGACTGCAAATCCATCCGAAACAAACGGAGAATTGCATAAAACACGAGTCCGCCAGCGACCACATAAAAGACGTACTTCCAAACGGTGCCCTGCTTGTTCTCATCAAAGAGCCGGCTCAGCCAATCGAAAAACTGCTGGCGAATGCGCTGCCAAAACGTGAGCGCCTGATCGGTGCGTACCGTGTACTGATAATCGGGATTTTCGCGATAGGTAGAGAAAACAGACGCCGGCGGCTGCCGAACGCTCACCACACTTGAATCGACTGGTGACTCAAGGCTTTGTCCTACAGCAGGCTTGCCGGCCGCGCACAAAAACAGCAGCACACCCAGCACGCTTCTGAAAAACGCGTATGTGGACGGTTTACGCACCATCATCAACTTGCGTGTCCAGTGCATCAATCCGCCCCATAAGGCCCGTTTTCTCTTTCTTCTCAACCAGGCTGAAGTATTGTAGATTCATGGCCGTTGCCGGCACCGCATACATGAGGCTACTCCCTATCGAGCCAAGCACACTCAATACCATCAATGGGTACTTGATCACGCCGGCATCCACATCAGTCAGCGAATGTAATCCACCTACAAACGCAAACGCCGTATTGGGTGCAGTAAAAATGAGCCCCATGATAACCATCAGGATGAATGACACAAAGAGTACTGCAAACGAGTTGCCATAGTTGTTCTTTAGCAAATAGCGACTCCGACTAAAGGTAGCCACCGTCCCCATCCGCTCAAAAATGCGCACGGGAAACAGCAAGGCAATCACAACGATGAAGTAAAAAAAGATCACCATGCAAACAATGATGCCTACAAAGGTCATGAACACGGCTGCAACCATTCCACCAGAGGACGAACTCAATACCGCAACCGTCATCGGGATAATCATAAACATAAAACTAGCCATGTATAGCACAACGGCCAGCATCGTCGTTTTGGCCATCTCCCAAATGCGTTCTTTAACCTTGGCCCAAACCATCTCGAAATCGAGCCCATCAACACCTTGCTCCTGGTAGAGCAGCATATAACTGCTCACCACGGTAACAGCAAGCAAACTTGCTAACAAACCCATGACAATCAGCACGATGTAATAGAGCCCCATGAGCCCCAAATTCATGGGATCAGGTACCGCGTCGGGGTCTTCCAATAGCAGCGGCATGGAATCGATGTACCCCACGCTGCTAAGGCCACTTATGAGTGCCACGGGCCCTACGATGAAGAGCAAGCTCTTGCTGAGCAGCATAAAATTTTGCCGCAGAAACTGGAACGTGACGTTGATTACATCACCAAAATCCCGCTCTTTCCTGAATTCGATGTAGTCATGCGTTGTCATGCAGTGTAGCCTTGTTTTTTTGAACGGGGTACAAAAGGAAGTACCATATCATGAAGAGCAGTGACCCAATAATGATCGATAAACTAAGCCAGAGGGGCATTTCAGTTTGACGTGTTACAAACCCTTCCAGAAAGCCGGCAAGAATAAAGACGGGGACAAGTCCTATAACAATTTTTGCTCCTTTACGTGCTGCCATGATAAAGGACGTAAGCCGCGGATAGGTACCGGGGAACACCAGTCCATTTCCCATCACAATGCCGGCGCATCCGGCAATCACGATGGCAGTCAACTCAAGGGTACCGTGGATATACACGCTTAACATCGCCTCACCCAACAGTCCACGTTCATAGAACATGTATTGAAAAGCCCCAACCATCACGCCATTGGTAAACAGGACGTACCCTGTGCCTACAGAAAATACAACCCCAAGCGCAAATGCGAGAAAGGAAACGCGCACGTTGTTAAAGGTGATGGCAAGAAACATGTCGAGCGGTTGCATGCTTTTATAGATGGCCATCGGATCGTCGTTCTGGATATTTTCCAGCGTTTTGTTCACGTAGGCATCGCCTAATATCAGGCGGACAAATCCGCTATCCTGGCTTGCGGATATGGTGCCAATGGCCATGGCGAGCATAAAAATCACAAACGCAGCCAGCAATTCCCGTCGTACGGTGTACATAATTGCCGGGAGTTCATCCAGCCAAAAGCCGCGCAGCCGGCCTTTACGTTCCGGTTTGTTCTTGTAGATTTGCTGATGCGCTTTCGCTGCCAGGCCCTGCAGATACGACGTGGTATTTGAGCCAGGGTAAAACGTTTGTGCATACGATAGATCTTCCAGCACCTGTGTAAACAGATCTGCCAGTTGATCAGCATCATAAACCGATTCACCATTGAGCGCTGCTTCAAACGCTTTCCATTGCTCTGCTCGCTGGTGAAGAAACGCTACTTCGCGCATTTGTATGGGTCCCGAAAAGGGCACAGGATTGAGTTATGGACCGGGTTAAGATAACTACTGCTCAGAATGTACTTATCGACTACGAGGCTGCCGGCATCGGAGACCGGGCGATCGCGACTATTTTCGATCTTTGCATCCTCGTAGCCTATCTGATTACAATGTCGCTCGCCACGCAGGAAATCGAGTCGCTTGCCACGACCATTGTGATTTTCATCCCCTACTTCCTCTATTTTGTCCTTTCAGAAATCTTCTTTAACGGTCAAACGATAGGAAAAAAAATACGAGGGATCAAAGTAACGCGCATTGATGGGACAGAACCGCAGGTTGGCGATTATCTTATACGGTGGCTGTTTCGCCTGGTTGAACTCGATTTAACGTTCGGCTTGGTAGCGCTGTTGACGCTGTTCATTCGCGGCAAAGGGCAACGCCTGGGTGACATGGCCGCCGGCACTGCCGTGGTTAAAATCTCGCGCCCTGTTGCACTGTCCGACACCATCTATACAGCAACGGATTCCGATTATACGCCAACGTTCAAAAACGTAGGCCAGCTTTCTCTTCGCGATATCACCCTGGCCAAAGAAGTGCTCCAAACGCTGCAACGCGACAGGCATGCCGCTGCTGTCGGCGAGAAAATGAAAACCACGCTTCTCAAAAAAATGGACGCCGAGTCCCCCCTCTCCCCCACGGAGTTCCTCCAAACAGTCATCCAGGATTACAACCACGATAAAAGTTGAAGGATGACATTGGCCAGGGAATGCGCAAGCCAGGCAGAGATCCTTCGCAGCGCTCAGGATGACGGGCGTAAAGCAGATCAGCATTCCGCAATCAAAAATCCGCACTCAGCAATCTCCCCCCACGTCATCCCGGACTTGATCCGAGATCCAGGAGGTATTACCACAACGAAGAGGTATTTTGCCACGCAGTGCTTACCCAGATCCTTCGCCTTCGCTCAGGGTGACAAGTGTGAAGGACAGAGGTAGCCGGGCAGAGATCCTTCGCAGGGCTCAGGATGACATTGGCAAGGGGCTGTGCAAGCCTGGCAGAGATCCTTCACGGGGCTCAGGATGACAGGCGTAAAGCAGATCAGCATTCCGCAATCAACAGTCCGCATTCAGCAATCAGCCAAACCCAGATCCTTCGCGGGGCTCAGGATGACGTTGATGATGCTGATCAGCATTCCCCATTCCACAATCAGCAACCCACAATCCCTCACCGTCCGGCGCGTTCTTCAGCTAGCCGGAGGGCTTCGTAGGCATTTACGATGCCGCCTGTCCTTGACAATACACCAAAGGAAATCAGGGTGGACTCAGTGCCGGGTTGGGTAACCATTTGGTCGGCGTAAGATGCAGCTGAAGAAAGCAGAATCTCTTTGACCTCGTTGGCTGAAAACTCGGGATAGTAGGCCATGATAAGTGCAGCCAGGCCGGCAACTACAGGCGAGGCCATGCTGGTGCCGTCTGAATGTTTGTACTTATCCCCAGGTGTAGTGGAATAGATATCGACGCCTGGTGCAAACACATCTACATTTTGCCGGCCGAAGTTAGAAAAGCTGGCGGCGAGTTTCTGCGGGCCTTCCCACGATGAGGCACCTACCTCAATCCAGGGATCAACTTCCCCCGCATCTTCCAATAAAATGGGCGTGGGGAAATTCATTGTGCTGTCGTTGCTTTCACCGTCGTTGCCGGCCGCATGGATCATCAATACATCGTTAGCAGCAGCGTACGCTACGGCGGCATCCACAACTTCTTTCTGTGGTGAAAAGCCTTTGCCAAAGCTCATGTTGATGATGTCGGCTCCGTTATCCACGGCGTAGCGGATGGCATTTGCGATATCTTTGTCGCGCTCATCTCCTTTGGGTACTGCTCGTACAGCCATAATTTCTACAGCATCCGCAATCCCATCGATACCCAGAGCATTACCGCGTTTGGCGCCAATAATACCGGCTACGTGCGTGCCGTGGAATGCATCAGGGCCTGTAACGTCGTTGTTGCCGTAATACTGTTCTTCGCTATCGCTGTAATCATCACCAACGATACCGCGTGGATCAAATTCGGGATTCAGGCCTTTTTGCAGGTATCCCTCAAACGTGGTTTTTTCTTTTTCAAGTTGCTCCTGCGTCAGCTCAAGTTCTGCAAAATACATCAGGATTGAGCGTGCCTGTTTAACATCTTCGCGAGCAGAGCTCACTTGCTCAACATCCTCCATCGTGAACGTCTCTTTTTCGAGATAGTCGGCCATGATCGAATTGGCGGCATCCAACATACCGCCGGCTGCATTGATGTTGTTGTAGATCTCCGTCATTTGGCGGACTTCGTCGTTAAACGCCATCCGTATTTCTTCGAAATAAGCCAGTTCTTTTTGTCCGGCTTGATCCAGCGTTTCGGCTGATACGCCTTCGTATGTGCCTTTGAGCCGGGCGTATTCGCGCGTGACTTCAAAGGTATCGTAGTACACGTTCTCGCCAGAGGCACCCCCGATGAAATTCCACCCGTGCGTGTCGTCCACGTAGCCATTTTTATCATCGTCAACACCATTGTCGGCGATCTCGTCGGTGTTTATCCAAACGTTGATGTCTTCATGCGCAATATCAACACCAGAGTCGATCACAGCGACTACAACTTTTTGCTTGGGCTTCCGCTCAGCAAGCAACGAACTGTACGCGCGGTTTGTACCTACGCCTACATAGGCGCCGTCATCGCCAGACAAATGCATCCAGTGATTCATGCGCTCTTCTTCTGTTGCCTCTTCGGTAGCCTCATCCACTTCAGAAGCCGGCATCGTAGGGGGAGGATTTGCGGGCACCGTAGCCGGCGTTGTCACTTCTTTACCTGCAGAACAACCAGCAAGCAGGAATACAATGCAAAAAAACGGAATAACAGGTAGTCTCTTCATCGCGTCTCTGAGCTAAGAAAAATTCGAACCCCCATCGGACACGCTATCCGAGGGGGGTCGAATGATAGTAAGCAAGGTATCGGACTAAATCGTGTGATTTAATCGTTTTCCTGAAATTTGAATACAATTGCGGCAAGTGCACCGCCAACAAGGGGCCCTACGAGATACAACCAAAGGTTGGTGAAGGTCCCATTGCCCATGGTAGCGTCAATAACTGTTGGTCCAATCCCTACAGCAGGATTAAATGCACCACCCGAAATACCGCCACCGGCAAATGCCGCAACCACTACGGCAAATCCGATTGCAAGCCCATAATATGAGTTGTTTTCGGTTGCCTTGGACGTAGCCACATTGAGTACCACAAGCGCCAGCGCGAAGGTAAACAATATTTCAACACCAATAGCCGGCCCTGCAGCTGCAGCGGGTGCCGGAGCAAACGTTTGCCCAACAATTCCATTGACCGCCATGCTTGCAACAAGCGCACCAAGCACCTGTGAAATCATGTATGGGGCAACTTCTCTGGAGCTTAGCGAGCCACGCATCCAAACGGCGAGCGTTACAGCCGGATTGTAATGGGCACCAGAAACGTGTCCTCCCATGTATACCATGATCATCAACGCACAGCCAATGGCGAGGGGGGCCATTCCAACGCCTTGCGTGACGCACAATCCGATTGTAAATACCAGAAAAAACGTTCCAATAAACTCCGTTACATACTTGTTCATGTTAAAGCCTTAATTTTTATGGCAGGATAGGTGGGTCCTGTAAGGCGGGCCGTAACGTGGGCTTTGCAACATGAAGGCAGCAAACAGCCTTTGCATGACAAACGTGGGGTGCTTGTAAAACATGCAATTCCCGTGGGCGGGAAAGCGATTTGCAAGGCAATATTAAACCAAAAAGAGGGGGAATGCCAACTGCAGGTGAGATTTGCGGTGCGTATCGCCGGCAAAAGACACGTATACCTTGCGCTTCTTGCATGCTAATCTGAGGCAGATGATTGCTCGGTAACACCCGCCAGGTAATTGAAAATGACTTTCACCATATCCTCCCCCCCCCAATCTGGCTGCCAGTCAATTTTCGCGCTGGCCTCACGATTCACATACAGCCAGTGCGCGAGCAGCCGGATCTCTTCGATTTCGGCTTTGAAGTAGCGGGTAGGCTCTGCAACTGCGTCGTTCTCGGTTGTAAAGTGAGTTGCAATGAGGTTTTGAAGCTGATCTGTTACGCCGGCATCCATCGGGAGCGTACATTTCAGCGTTTCAACAAGCCGGCCTCGGCAAACAAACAAGAAGCGGACATGCCCATCATCAATAGAACGGTCGATCACAACCGCATTGTGCTCCAACACAGGTGAAGCAATGTGACTTTGTTTTTCGAGTAGCAGTGTGACAAGATCGCGATGATCGCGATACAACGCCGCCTGCTCATAGTCCATCGCAATGGAAGCGGCACGCATGGCCTCGTCGAGGTGCGCCAGAATAACATCGCCGTCTTCACCGCGCAAGAAACGCCTGACGCGCTCAACCTCGTCATCGTACCAATCGGTTTTTGTCATGCGCTCGCAAGGTGCTTTGCATCGCTTCAGATCTTGATACAGGCAGGTGGTACGGCGATTGAACGTTGTGTCGTCACATTCGCGCAGCAAGAAAAACCGATTGATCAGGTCGAGCAACAATTCTCCCTGCCGGCGCGAAGCAACAGGTCCAAAGTAATCTGCGCCATCGTCTACGAGGTACGTATGCAAAGAGGCGCGTGGGAAAAGCTCGTTGACAGAAAGCTTGATAAAGGGACGGTTGCGATAGAATTTCTGGGCCTTATTAAAACGGGGCTTCAACTCTTTGATCAGCCGCGACTCTTCGAGCAACGCCTGCAATTCCGTATCAAATGTCTCCCACGTAATATTGGCTACGCGATCAACCAGGTTACGCGTTTTGGTTTCGTGCCCTTCGATGGCATTGAAATAGCTCTTCACCCGCGAACGCAGATTTTTGGCCTTCCCTACGTAGATGATCCGGTTGCGACCATCGCGCATGAAATACACACCCGGATCTCGAGGCAGCTGGGGCAACACATTTTGTTTAATGTGGATCAGCTTTTTATTAGCACCCGGCTTACTCACATAGGTTGAATATTGAAAACGAAGCAGGTCGTCGAGGTTTTCCAGATCGTTTTCGTAGCGGACTTTCTCGAGAAAGTGGCCGAGGATTTCGGCAGTTGCCATGGCATCGCCGAGCGCGCGGTGCCGGCCTTTTATTTTAATCCCATAGAATGCAGCCAGCGCCGTTAATCCTTTTGATCGTAATCCGCGCAGTAACCTGCGGGCCAGGCGCAGTGTACATAACGAAGGGTTTTCGAGTCCGGGTAACGCGAGCCGGGCCAACTCGGCATTGATAAAACCCAAGTCAAAGCCAAGGTTGTGCGCAACAAAGATGTCGTCTCCAAGAAAGGAAAGAAACTCGGGCAACACGCGATCTGCCAGCGGTTGCTCGTACACCATGCTGTTGGAAATCCCCGTAATCTGCGTGATGCGCCCGGGGATAATCCGGTCGGGATTGATGAGTTGGCTGTAGGTATCTACCACTTCCCCACCAACGACCCGGACGGCTGCAATTTCAATGATACGCTCCGTTGCCGGCCGCACCCCCGTCGTCTCGGTATCTACAACTACAAAAGCGGTATCTGATAATTCCATGATTTGCTTTGCCCAGCCGGCACTGGCGAAGTACGGTTACAAAAAATACGCCGTCACACGTTTACATAATTTAAACATATACAGGTTTCAAATACAGAAAAAGTTCTTGGAAACGCGATTTGTTGATCCGAGGCTCTTTTTTTTTGAGAAAAGATTAGTATTTTCCCAATTCCTAACACAATGCGTCCATAAAGACCAGCTTCCCTTCCCCCCGGACCAATGGGTCAACAGCAACTATTACTTCTAGTATTAGGCATTGTCCTCGTAGCAGTTGCTATTGTCGCAGGTATCTTCACCTTCGAAGACAACCTGAAAAAGAGCAACGCTGAGTCGCTCATCTCCGACGCAATGAACATCGCCATTTCTGCGCAGGCCTGGAAGGTCCGCCCTCCTACTTTTGGCGGCCAAACCGGTACCCACCGAAACGACCCGATGGACTATACCGGGTTTACATTCAATGCCATCTCACTGAACACCCCACACGTTACCATCAACGGTACCTTCAGCTTTACGGCCGACAGTCGGGGCCTCGTGATCATTGGACAGAGCGAAGACCACAGCAACCAGGTTACCCTGACTGTAGACGGGCTAACCGAGCAAGACATTATCGCGGCTGTTTCTACCTACGATGAAACCTTCAACGTTACCAGCCAATAGAACCCACGCCAATTGCGTTCGAAGGGAAGGCCAGTGTGTGCAGACAATGCGTACTGATGCGTCACAGTTTTACCGGTGCGAATAATTCGATAAATCTTGGATTAGCTTGCGTGCGGCAGATAGGCCGGCGGCCTTAGTATAGCGCAGATGAAAGTTGGTTCTATTTCCACATAAATGTTCATGTTACCCCGTTAGATAAAAGATGAAAATCACGGTTATAGGCGCTGGAAATGTAGGCGCCACCGCAGCAGACTGCGTAGCGCGGAAAGACATTGCGGACGAAGTTGTCATTATTGACATCGTAGACGGCCTGCCTCAAGGCAAGGCACTGGATATCCAGGAGTCGGCCCCCATTCACCTCTTTGATACCCGCGTCGTTGGTACCAACGATTACAAAGATACTGCGGGTACGGATATCGCAATCATTACCGCCGGCTCCCCGCGGAAGCCAGGCATGAGCCGCGACGACCTCCTCTCGATCAACGCAAAAATTGTTCGGTCAGTCACCAAGCTCCTGATGGCCGAAAGCCCAAATGCAATCCTGATTGTCGTTTCCAATCCGCTCGACGTGATGAGCTATGCTGCATTCCAGGAAAGCGGCTTACCAAGCGAACGCGTCATGGGCATGGCTGGCGTACTCGACACCGCCCGCTACCGCGCCTTTATCGCCATGGAGCTCGGCTGTTCAGTGCGCGACATCCAGGCACTCCTCCTCGGTGGCCATGGTGACACCATGGTGCCGCTTCCTCGCTACACCTCCGTTGGAGGCATTCCCCTGCCAGAGTTGATGGACGAGGCTACCATTAACGCCATTGTTGAGCGCACCAAATTTGGAGGCGGCGAAATTGTAAAACTGATGGGCACCTCGGCGTGGTACGCACCGGGTGCTGCCGCAGCGGAAATGGCAGAAGCCATTGTCAAAGACTCCAACCGTGTACTGCCATGCGCTGCGCGCCTCGATGGCCAGTATGGCTTGCATGACATCTTTCTCGGTGTGCCGGCCAAACTCGGCAAAGGTGGCATCAAGGAGATCATCGAAGTGGACCTGAGCAGCGAAGAAAAAGCGCTGATGAACAACTCAGCAGACCACGTAAAAGCCAACCTGGAAGCCCTTGCCAGATTGGATGCATCTTGATCTAGGTTCGGGCGTTATGGCGGCGTCCTGACTTCCTTTTCTGTTTCGTAACCAGGGTGAACTTCTGCTCAATCGGGACAGCTTGTCCGTAGAGGTTTCGCCCTGGATTATGAAACCGTTGAAAAGTGGAAACTATGTGTTCACATACCTATTTCATGGTGTGAAAAATTGCTCCGCAGGACATGCGCGTTGCTTGAACCAAGGTAGAATGCACGTCCTATGGCATATAGAATTCCAGTTTACATCCCAAATATTTCTACCCAAAAGCTGGCTGATCTCCTGACGTCCAGCGTTGGCGATCAGGCCGAGAAGGTTGATTTTGAGGTGCTGGAAAAAGGAGCAGGTTTCAGGGCGCCTGAACTCGCTGTTGTTGTGCAGACGGCAGATGAGGCGTTCCTGGTACAGGTTGTAAAATTGCTACTAGAAGGCGCCCGTTTACTGGGGGCCACGCAGTTTTCAATCGAGCATGAAGGCTTTGATATGCGCCTTCGCCCGATCAATCTGGCTGCACAGCAGGTTGAGCATTTGATGATCGCTTCCGGGCCATTCAAAATCGATCAAATTAATATTTTTTGATCGTGCGGTATTAATAATACGTGAATGTAGCAGATACTGGAAAGGATTATCTATACTAATGCGTTTAAGCAGGCGATGTAATACATGGGGGCTTTCCCCTGAGTTTTGCATCCATTTTGAGGAATAATTCGGTTTTTGTCACACGCTTTATGAACAACGGCGTTAAAAATCTCAAAAAAGGGTTTGATATTCGGCTGAAAGGAACTGCCGAAACCAAGCACCTTGATGTGGCGCAGCCCAGTTTGTTTGCTTTGAAGCCAACGGACATTATTGGCATTGCCCCTATACCAAAATTAAGTATTAAAGAAGGAGATGAGGTTCGCGCCGGCGAACCTCTCTTTTTTGATAAACCCTCCCCGAACATCATCTACACGGCGCCTGTTAGCGGCGAGATTGTAGAAGTTCGACGTGGAGCAAAACGTGCGATCAGCGAAATTGTGATCCTGGCTGATGCTGAAACCAAGTTTAAGGAATTCGGCAAAATGGATCCGTCGAGCGCTTCGCGCGAAGATATCGTAAACCGACTCCTCGAAGCGGGTGCCTGGGTGCTGATGCGCCAACGCCCGTACAACGTGGTGCCAAATCCCGATGTCGTTCCGCGCGACATCTTTGTGTCGTGCTTCGACACAGCGCCACTGAGTGCAGATCAGAATTACGTCATCCAGGGCAAAGAGAAAGATTTCCAGCATGGTCTGAACGTGCTTGGCAAACTGACCACTGGCAACGTTCATCTGGGTGTAACGACCACTTCTGCTGAAGTGTACAAGCGCGCAGAAGGCGTCAAGATTCATTCCTTCAAGGGCCCCCACCCTGCCGGCAACGTAGGTGTTCACATACACCACGTTTCAGCCATCAGCAAAGGTGAAACGGTTTGGACCGTACGCCCGCAGGATGTGGCCATCATCGGCAAGCTGTTCGCTGAAGGCATCTACGATGCGCAGCGCACCGTCGCTTTTGCCGGCGATGAACTGAAGACGAGAGGCTATTTCAAAACGCGTATTGGTGCCTCGATCAAGCCCGTTGTGGAAAACAACGTCAACCAGGAAAACGTGCGCTATATCAGCGGCAACGTGTTGACTGGTACACGGATTTCCAGCGAAGGCTTTGTCGGCATGTTTGATGACCTGATTACAGTCATCGAAGAAGGCAACACACACGAGTTCCTGGGCTGGTTATTCCCTAGTTACCCGCGTCCGAGCCTTTCACGCACCTTCCCTTCGTTCCTCTTCCCCAATCGCGAGTACCACGTGAACTCCAACAACCACGGAGAAGAGCGTGCCTACGTGATGACCGGGCAGTACGAGAAAGTAACGCCTATGGATGTGCTACCGCAGCACCTGATCAAGTCCATTATGTACCAGGACTTTGACCAGATGGAAGGCCTCGGCATTTACGAGGTGGTAGAGGAAGATGTAGCGCTGTGCGAGTTTGTTTGCACGTCCAAACAGCCTGTACAGAAGATTTTGCGTGATGGTCTTGACCTCATGCGCATCGAAGGATGACACACTTGAATCGGGAAGAGATTCTGACTGACTATGAAACTATTTGAAAATATACTGGGCTCGCTCAAGCCCCATTTTGAGGAAGGAGGCAAGCTGAATAAGCTGTACTACGCTTATGATGCTTTTGAAACCTTTCTCTTTGTCCCTGGCCATGCAACAGGTAAGGGTGAAGCACACATTAAAGACGGCATCGACCTGAAGCGTACCATGTTTACTGTGGTTGTTGCCATGATTCCTTGTCTCCTGTTTGGGATTTGGAATGTTGGGCACCAGCACTACCTCGCCATGGGCGAATTTATTGGGCTCGGTGAAGGCTTCATGGACAAAATCATGTATGGCGCCATCAAAGTGCTGCCGATCGTGATTGTGTCATACGCCGTAGGTTTGGGGGTTGAATTTGCCTTCGCCGTTTCGCGCCAACACTCTGTGAACGAGGGCTTTCTTGTCACCGGGATGCTTATTCCGCTTGTCATGCCGCCAACGGTACCGCTCTGGATGGTCGCGCTTGCAACCATTTTTGCCGTTGTAGTTGGGAAAGAGGCGTTTGGTGGCACAGGGATGAACATCTTGAACGTGGCACTGACTGCGCGTGTGTTCATCTTCTTTGCCTATCCGACGTACATTTCGGGAGATAAAGTATGGATTGCCGGCGACCCGAGCCTGTTCGTAGACGGCTTCTCCGGTGCAACGCCACTGGCTGTTGCATTCCAGAACGGTATTGCCGGCCTGGACGCCATGCAGCACGTTTCATACAGCCTGTCTAATATCACATTAGGTTTTATCCCAGGCTCGATTGGCGAAACGTCAATCATTGCAATTGGCATTGGCGCACTGGTTCTCCTTACAACCGGAATTGGTAGCTGGCGCATCATGCTGAGCATGCTCATCGGCACCTTCGTAACTGCAACGGTGCTAGCAGTAGCTGACATCAATCCTTTCCCGGATGTCCCCGCACACTATCACCTCGTGATGGGAAGCATGCTGTTCGCTATGGTATTCATGGCCACCGACCCGGTAACGGCCTCACAAACCATACGAGGCAAATGGGTCTATGGATTCTTTATTGGTGTCTTTGGCATACTGATTCGCGTCATCAACCCTGCGTATCCCGAGGGCTGGATGCTTGCGATCCTGTTTATGAATGTTTTTGCCCCAACCATCGATCACCTTGTTGTCCAGTCTAACATCAAACGGAGGCTGAGCCGTGCACTCAAATAGATATACGTTCCTTTACGCCATGGGCTTTACGGCGCTCGTAGCGCTCGTATTAGCCGTCGCGGCAACAAGTCTGTACCCGCTACAGAAAATCAACGAAGACCAGGCCAAACGCAAAGCTATTTTGCAGAGTGTTATGGAGGTCAACGAAGAGACCCTCGAAGCGGACTACAATAATTTCATCACCGAAGTTGTTGTCAATGCAAATGGCGAAGAAGTATCAGATGCGGTTGCATTTGATGTAGACATCGCAAAAGAGGCCAAGAAGAGTGAGGAAGAGCGTCTGCTTCCCCTGTTTGTATACAAAGATGACGCGCGTACCAACTACATCATTCCGATCCAGGGCACGGGCCTCTGGGGACCTATCAGTGCATTCGTGGCGCTGGAAGATGATGTAACAACCATTTACGGTGTTGTTTTCGATCATGAAAAGGAGACGCCGGGCCTCGGTGCAGAAATCAAAACTGATCGCTTTCAGGAACAGTACAAAGGCAAAAAAATCTACGATAACGGTGGTGCATTTGCGGCGATTACCGTGCTCAAAGGCAGCGGTAACGACGTTGCAGCAGAGCCCCATATTGTAGATGGCATTTCCGGCTCCACCATGACGACCAATGGTGTCACCACCATGTTCGACGAGGAATTGCAAAACTACTCCCCATACTTCAACAAAATTAAATCATAGATCTGGTATGAGTACCGAAACCGTTGATAAAACCTCGGGTGCCGAAGTTCTAAAACCAGAACCTAAAGAGCCGTTGTTCTCCAAGAAGAACAAGCGCCTCATAACGGACCCGTTTAATGATAACAACCCGATTACGGTCCAGGTGTTGGGGGTATGTTCTGCACTGGCTGTAACCACACAAATGAAGCCGGCGTTTGTAATGACGCTTTCGGTGATTGTGGTTATCTCCAGCGCCAACTTCATCATCTCAGTCTTGCGCAACACCATTCCATCACGAATCAGGATGATTGTGCAGCTGACTGTAATTGCAAGCCTCGTAATTCTCGTTGACCAGGTGCTAAAAGCATTTGTGTACGACGTCAGCCGTGAGCTGTCCGTATACATTGGCCTGATCATCACCAACTGTATTGTGATGGGCCGGCTCGAAGCATTTGCGATGGGTAACAAACCCTGGCCTTCGCTGCTCGATGGCCTCGGGAACGGCATCGGTTATGGCGCGATTCTGCTGGTTGTTGCGTTTTTCCGCGAACTGTTTGGTGCCGGCACCTTGTTTGGCATACAGGTAGTCCCACAATTTCTCTACGACATGGGCTATGAAAACAATGGTATCATGCTCACGTCTGCAGCTGCGATGTTCATCATCGGTCTCTTGATCTGGCTGCAACGTTCCATCAACAGCAAACTCGTTGATGTTTCCTGACACCGTCGTATTTCAACCCTAGTAGCACATTAGAACCATGGAACTGGTTAACTTATTTATAAAATCCGCTTTTATCGAGAACATGATCCTGGCATACTTCCTGGGCATGTGTTCTTACCTCGCGGTTTCAAAAACGGTCAAGACAGCATTCGGCCTCGGACTTGCGGTAATCTTTGTACTCGCAATCACAGCGCCGATCAACTGGATCGTTAACACGTTCGTTTTGAAAGAAGGCGCCCTCGCAGCCATTTCGCCAAGCCTTGCCAGTGTCGATCTTACCTTCCTGCAGTTTATCGTCTTTATCGCGGTAATTGCATCGATGGTACAGCTTGTAGAAATCGTTGTTGAGCGGTATTTCCCTGCACTGTATACCTCGCTAGGTATTTTCCTCCCGCTGATTACAGTGAACTGCGCCATCCTGGGTGGCTCGCTGTTTATCATGGAGCGCGACTATGCTTTTGACGAAGCCGTCGTCTTTGGTGTGGGTTCTGGATTCGGTTTTTTCCTGGCTATCGTAGCCATTGCATCTATTCGTGAAAAACTGCGTTACTCCCATATCCCCCCTGCTTTGAGAGGACTGGGTCTCGCGTTTATCATTACCGGGCTCATGGGCGTTGCCTTTATGAGCTTTGCCGGTATCCAATTATAAAGCTATAATAGCTGCAGATAGATATGGATATACTAAATATGGTACCCGTCCTGCTGGCGAGCATCGGCGCTTTTGTTGCCTTGACACTGATCCTCGTGGGTCTGCTTGTTTTGGCAAAAGAAAAGCTGATGCCGTCTGGCGACGTAAAGATCATCGTCAATGGTGACGAAGAAAACCCGCTGGTTGTGAAGCCAGGTGACACCCTGCTCACAGCGCTTTCTGAAAAAAACATTTTCCTGCCCTCCGCCTGTGGTGGTGGTGGCACCTGCGCAATGTGTCGTTGTCAGGTCATGGAAGGTGGTGGTGATGTACTGCCAACTGAAATGAACCACCTGACACGCAAAGAAGCCGGCGAAAACTGGCGTCTGGGTTGCCAGGTCAAGGTAAAGCAGGACATGGAGATCCACGTCGAAGAAGAGATTTTCGGTATCAAGAAGTGGGATTGCGAAGTAATCGGCAACGACAACGTGGCTACCTTTATCAAGGAGTTTGTTGTTAAGCTGCCCGAAGGCGAAGTGCTCGACTTCCAGTCTGGTGGTTATATCCAGATCGACGTACCGCCAATCGAAGTGAACTTCAAGGACATGAAAGTCCAGGAAGAATACCACCCCGACTGGGACAAGTTTGGGCTCTGGGATCTGAAGATGAAAAACGACGAGCTCGCCTATCGTGCGTACTCGATGGCGAATCACCCGGCTGAAGGCAACATCGTGATGCTCAACATCCGTATTGCCACGCCGCCATGGGATCGCGCCAAGAATCAGTGGATGGATGTAAATCCTGGCCTCTGCTCTTCGTTCGTCTTCTCAAGAAACGTTGGCGACAAAGTGACGATCTCGGGTCCTTATGGTGAGTTCTTCATCAAAGACACCGATAAGGAGATGGTGTATATCGGTGGTGGAGCCGGCATGGCACCGCTGCGTTCACACATCTTCCACCTGTTCCACACGTTGAAAACAGATCGGACGGTGTCTTACTGGTATGGTGGCCGCTCCCTGCGCGAGCTGTTCTACACCGACCACTTTCGCGACATCGAAAAAGACTTCCCGAACTTTTCGTACCACATCGGCCTCTCTGAGCCGCTGCCAGAAGACAACTGGGATGGTCCGGTCGGTTTCATTCACCAGGTTGTGCTCGATCAGTACCTCAGCAAACATCCTGAGCCTGAAGAAATTGAGTACTACCTCTGTGGCCCGCCACTCATGCTCAAAGCAGTCATGAACATGCTCGACGAGCTCGGCGTTCCACCAAGCAACATTGCGTTTGACGACTTCGGTTGATCTGCGCTGAATGCCTGCCAGCTCTTCTGGTCGCAGCATTCAAACTGGTCTTTAAAAGGGGAATGGCCTTGGTGCTATTCCCCTTTTTTGTTGTCCGCTTCTGACGCCCCAAACTGCACAAAACCCGTTATGCTACGCCATCTCTACTTCTTTTTTATTCTTCTCTTCCTTGCTGGATGTGCAACAGAAGACGCCCCCCCTACCCCGGCAGACACGCTCATCCAGTATTCTGGGCAGACGATGGGGACAACCTATAACATCTCTGCTGTTGTGTCGGATGCAGAAGATCCGCAGGTACAGATGCTTAAGGTATTGACGGGCGGTTGGCTGCTTAAAGTCAACGAGTCGCTTTCAACCTACATGGAGAACTCAATCATCTCCGGCATCAACGCATCTACAGACACCAGCGTGTGGCATCCTGTGGATAAACACTTTGTCACGGTTTTCGAGCGCGCAAAAACTATCCACACAGCAACCGAAGGCGCATTTAACCCTGCCCTTGGGCCTCTAATCACTGCATGGGGATTTGGCGCTGAAGCCCCATCTGAGCTCACGCAGGAAGAAGTAGATGCACTCTTAAAACTCACGAGCTTTGATGCGTTTGTCCTGCAAGACAGTAGCGTAAAAAAACACGTGTCTGAGGCGCAAATCGACTTTAGTGCTATTGCAAAAGGATACGGCGTAGACGTTGTGGCTGAGCTCCTGGAGCGGCAGGGTGTTACCAGCTACTTTGTAGAAATTGGCGGCGAAGTACGAACAAAAGGGATGCATCCAGATGATCGCCCCTGGCGGGCCGGCATTGACAAACCCTCATTCGAGACCAACACCACCCGCGAATTGCAAGCGGCCATTGATATGGGTGACCAGGCCCTTGCCACCTCGGGCAACTACAGGAATTTCTACGTTCGGAACGGACAGAAATATGTGCACACCATAAACCCTTCGACGGGCTACCCTGAGGAGAGCGATTTGCTGAGTGTATCCGTCATTGGACCGGATTGCATGACAGCGGACGCCTATGCAACAGCATTTATGGTGTTAGGGAAAGAAAAAGCGGAAGCGTTGGCCGAAGCACAAGACGGCATTGAAGCGTACTTCATTACTTCGGACGGTGCAGAGGGATTTGAAGAAACAATCACCTCCGGCTTCCCGGAGGCACAGTCGTTACAGATGGAAAATCGGAAAAGCGGGATTGCAAAGCCAGAAGCGTAAAAAATCAGGCTTTCTGGACGTCCATCTGGCAGGGTTCGTCGACCTTTTTGCCACACACGGTGCATTCACCCAGGTCATCTTTTAGATAGGGGTTGTTGCTGCTGCACGTGCCTTTGAACTCACCATCTTTTACCAGCAGAATACGGGTTGCAATCATTGCAAAACACATCCCCATAACTGCAAGGGTAAGAAACACCGTAGTCATAATTCACCTCGTTAGATAGCTCACTCTCTCTTAATATTTTCTATGAGATAAGTTTCGGCTAAACAACGTTACAGATAAGGTGAAAGATCGCAGTAAAACGCGTCGATTAGGGCTTCGATCAGGCGTGGACTTTGCGTTTTTGCATATTGGCTACGAAGAACAGGTAGCCGGCGGTGATCAG